>NC_017075.1:3782439-5043253 GCF_000284255.1 Rubrivivax gelatinosus IL144 | reverse complement strand
TGTGGAAATCTTCTTTTGCAGGGGGCGCATTCTACGTGCCGGACGGCACTCTTCAACCCAGTTATCCACAGATCGTCGTCGGGGGCTGTGGCACCATCCCCTGGAGCGCACCCTGGGGACATCTCCGCTAACTGGTTGACGCAACAAGCTTTTCTTGCTGTAATCGTGGGTTTTCCAAATTTCTTACCTCAGCGCAAAGAGAGCTCTGAACCATGAAGCGCACCTATCAGCCGTCCAAGATCCGTCGCGCCCGTACCCACGGCTTTCTCGTGCGCATGAAGACGCGCGGCGGCCGTGCCGTCATCAACGCGCGCCGCGCCAAGGGCCGCAAGCGCCTCGCCGTCTAAGGCGAGGACAGGCGAAACAGCCTGCGCCGGCCCGGTACGCCTTGCGCGCGCCGAGCTGAACGCCCCCTGCAGCGCCTGCCGAGGCCCCGTGCCGCCTCCGGTCCGCCCTCTCGTGCAACCCGTCGTGCAGACGATGGTGCAGAAGGCCGACTTCGAGCGAGTGCTCGCGACGCCCAGCCGTTCGCGAAGCACTCACTTCGCCGTTCACCACGTGAACGGCGGGCCTTCTGCGTCCCGCTGGCAGCGGCTGCACCTCGGCGAAGAAAAGTTATCCACAGATGGCGCACAGCTTGGTGCACAGCCTGTGGATGACTCGCATCCGGCAGCCCCCGAAGCCTGCTGGCTGGGCAGCGTCGTGCCGAAGCGGCACGCACGCCGCTCGGTCACGCGCGCCCTGCTGAAGCGCCAGATCCGCGCCGCGATGGCCCGCCATGCCGGCGAGCTGCCGCCGGGGCTGTGGGTGGTGCGCCTGCGGGCGCCGTTCGCGCCGGCGCAGTACCCGTCGGCCGCGTCCGACGCGCTGCGCCTGGCAGCGCGCACCGAGCTCGAGCAGCTCTTCACCCGCGCCAGGCGGAGCTGAAGATGGTGTCCGAGCTCGTGCGCCTGCCGCGGCACCTGCTGGTGCTGCTGGTGCGCGGCTATCGCCTGCTGCTCAAGCCCTGGCTGGGCAACGCCTGCCGCTTCGAGCCGACCTGCTCGCAGTATTCGCTGGACGCACTGCAGCGCTACGGCGCGGCCGGCGGCAGTGCGCTCACGGTCTGGCGCCTGCTGCGTTGTCATCCCTGGTGCGCCGGCGGATGCGATCCTGTGCCCGAGCGCTTTCCGAACCCCGCGCGGGGACTGTTCACCCGGTTCGTGCGGCCCGACGCCGACGACTCCAGTAGACCGAGCCTATGACCGACTTCCGCCGCAACATCCTTCTGGTGGTGTTCGTCACCTCGCTGTTCCTGTTGTGGGACGCGTGGAACAAACACAACGGCCAGCCGTCGCTGTTCGGCGGCCCGGCCCGCCCGGCCGCGACCGCCGCCTCCGCGCCCGGTGGCGCTGCCTCCGCCGGCGTGCCGGCCGCCACGCCGGCCACCGCCCAGGCGCCGGCCGGCGCCGTGCCGCAACCGGCAGCGCCCGCCGCCGGCGAGCAGGTCGTCGTCACGACCGACCTCGTCAAGGCGACCTTCGACAGCATCGGCGGCCAGCTGGTGCGCCTGGAGCTGCTGAAGTACCGCGACGCCAACCACCCGGACCAGAACGTCGTCCTGATGGACCGCGTCGCCGCGCGTGAATACGTCGCCCAGACCGGCCTGATCACCGCCGCGCCGGGCGTCGCGCTGCCGACGCACCTGACGCCGATGACCGCCGCCCCGGGCGAACGCACGCTGGCCGAGGGCCAGAACACGCTGACGCTGCGCTTCGAGTCGGCGCCGGTCGACGGCCGCAAGCTGGTCAAGACCTACACCTTCAAGCGTGGCGACTACACCGTCGCGGTGCACCACGAGTTCGTCAACGGCGGCACGGCGCCGGTGGCGCCGCAGCTGTACCTGCAGCTCGCGCGCGACGGCAACCCGCCCGAAGGCGAGTCGAAGTTCTATTCGACCTTCACCGGCCCGGCGATGTTCACGTCGGCCAGCAAGTACAAGAAGATCGACTTCAAGGACATCGCCAAGAACGACGCCGGCCACGACAAGAGCGCCAATGACGGCTGGGTGGCGATGGTCCAGCACTACTTCGCGTCGGCCTGGATCGTCAACGCCGAAGGCCAGCGCGAGTTCCGCACCGCCAAGGTCGGCGACAACCTCTACACCATCGCGATGGTGCTGCCGCTGGGCGAGGTCGCGCCGGGTGCCAGCAAGGCGCTGGACTCGCAGCTCTTCGTCGGCCCGCAGCTCGAGACCACGCTGGCCGAACTGGCCCCGGGCCTGGAGTACCTGAAGGACTACGGCTGGCTGATGCCGCTGTCCAAGCCGCTGTTCTGGCTGCTAGACAAGCTGAACTCGGCGATCGGCAACTGGGGCTGGGCGATCGTCGCGCTGGTCGTGCTGCTGAAGATCGCCTTCTACTGGCTCAACGCCAGCGCCTACAAGTCGATGGCCAAGATGCGCGCCATCAACCCGCGCGTCATGGAGCTGCGCGAGCGCTACAAGGACGACCAGCAGAAGATGCAGCAGGAGATGATGCGCATCTATCGCGAGGAGAAGGTCAACCCGCTCGGCGGCTGCCTGCCGATCGTGGTCCAGATGCCGTTCTTCATCGCGCTGTACTGGGTGCTGCTGTCCAGCGTCGAGATGCGCAACGCGCCGTGGATCGGCTGGATCACCGACCTGTCGGCCAAGGACCCGTGGTTCATCCTGCCGATCCTGATGACGGCCTCGTCGCTGCTGCAGGTGGCGCTGGGGGCCAAGCCGCCCGATCCCACCCAGGCCAAGCTGATGTGGTTCATGCCGCTGGCCTTCGCGGTGATGTTCTTCTTCTTCCCGGCCGGCCTGGTGCTGTACTGGCTCACGAACAACATCCTGTCGATCGCGCAGCAGTGGTACATCAACAAGAAGCTGGGCGTCGCCTGACGCCGGCCTGAGGCGCCCGCCGAGGCGCCCCGAACGACGAAGCCCCCGCCGGCGCGAGCCGCGGGGGCTTCGCTCTTTGGCTGAGACAATCGCCCCATGTCCCTGGCCCGATTACGTGACCCCATCGCCGCCGTCGCCACCGCTGCCGGCCGCGGCGCGGTCGGCATCGTGCGCGCCTCCGGCCCCGACCTCGCGCCGCTGGTGCAGGCGCTGTTCGGGCGTGCGCTGGCGCCGCGGGCGGCGACGCTGCTGCCCTTCACCGCCGCCGACGGTTCGGTGCTCGACCGCGGTCTGGCGATCCATTTCCCGGCGCCGCACTCCTACACCGGCGAGGACGTGCTGGAGCTGCAGGCCCACGGCGGCCCGGTGCTGCTGCAGCTGCTGCTGGCGCGTGTGCTCGAAGCCGGCGCGGGCATCGGCCTGCGGCTGGCGCGGGCCGGCGAGTTCACCGAACGCGCCTTTCTCAACGACAAGATCGACCTCGCCCAGGCCGAGGCGGTGGCCGACCTGATCGACGCCAGCACCGAGGCCGCCGCGCGCTCGGCGGCGCGTTCGCTGGACGGCGCGTTCTCGGCCGAGATCCACACGCTGGCCGGGCGCATCGTCGAGCTGCGCACGCTGGTCGAGGCGACGCTGGACTTCCCCGAGGAGGAGATCGACTTCCTGGAGAAGGCGCGGGCCCACGAACGGCTGGGCGCGATCGAAGCCGCGATCGGCGCCGCGCTGGCGCGCGCGCGCCAGGGGGCGCTGCTGCGCGAAGGCATGCGGGTGGTCATCGCCGGCCAGCCCAACGTCGGCAAGAGCTCGCTGCTCAACGCGCTGGCCGGCGCCGAGCTGGCGATCGTCACGCCGATCCCGGGCACGACACGCGACCGCGTCGCCGAGACGATCCAGATCGAAGGCGTGCCGCTGCACGTCGTCGACACCGCGGGGCTGCGCGAGCATGCCGCCGACGAGGTCGAACGCATCGGCATCGGCCGCAGCTGGGAAGCGATCGCAGGCGCCGACGCCGTGCTCTTCGTGCACGACCTGACGCGCCGCGGCGACGCTGGCTACGAGGCCGCCGAAGCCGAGATCGCCACGCGCCTTGAGGGCGCCGACGTGCTGCACGTGCACAACAAGGCCGACGCCGCGGCACCGGCGGCCGACGACGGTGTCGTGCTGTCGGCCAAGGCCGGCACCGGGCTGGAGACGCTGCGCCGCGAGCTGCTGCGCCGCGCCGGCTGGCAGGCCCAGCCCGACGGCGTCTTCATCGCCCGCGCGCGCCACGTCGATGCGCTGCAGCGCACGCTGGCGCACCTGCATCTGGCCCAGGCGCACGCCGCACAGCGCGACGCGGCGCTGGACCTGCTGGCCGAGGAACTGCGCCTGGCGCATCAGGCGCTGGGCGAGATCACCGGCGAGTTCGGCACCGAGGATCTGCTGGGCGAGATCTTCGGGCGCTTCTGCATCGGCAAGTAGCGCGTCCGCCCGCCGGACGACGCGGCACGCACGCGGCGTTGACCTGGGCGCGAGCCGTCGGTGCAATGCCCCGTCGCCCGAACCGGGCCAAGATGGAAGACGAACGCATGTCGATCGCGCGTGCTGCCGCGGCCTGGGCCGCCGGCCTGTTGATCTGCCTCCCCGCACTGGCGGCCGAGCCTCCGGTGGCGCCGGTGCGGCCGGTTCAGGAGAGCTTCTACGGCGTACAGGTCGTCGACCGCTACCGCTATCTGGAGAACACCACCTCGCCCGAGGTGCAAGCCTGGATGAAGGCCCAGGCCGAGCACGCCGACGCGGTGCTGAAGGCGCTGCCTGAACGCGCCGCCTTCCGCGCCCGACTGGAGGCACTGGAACGCAGCGGCAGCGACAGCGTCTTCCGCGGGCAGCTGCGTGCTGACGGCAGCCTGTTCTATCTGAAGCGCGGTGTTGGCGACGACCAGTTCCGACTGATGCAGCGCCCGCCCGGCGGCCGCGACGAGCGCCTGGTCTTCGACCCGATGGCGATCCGCCTGCCCGGCGCGGCGCCCGGCCAGCCGCAGGCGATCAACTACTACAGCGCCTCGCCCGGCGGCACGCGCGCCGGCGTCGTCGTCTCGGCGGCGGGCTCCGAAGAAGGCCAGCTGCTCGTCGTCGACGTCGCCAGCGGCCGGGTGCTGCTCGGCCCGCTGCCGCGCGCCGCCTACCCGCACTGGCAGGACGAAGACAGCCTGGTGATGCTGCGCCAGCACGCGCCCGGCCCCGGCCGTGGGCCGCAGGACAAGTACCGGGATTCGGAGCTCGTGCTGTTCACGCTCGGGGAGGCCGGCCAGCCGGCGCGCGACGAGGTGCTGCCGGGCCGCGCCTGGCCAGGGCTGGATCCCGGCCGCGACGGCGACGTGCTGCTGCGCCGCATTCCCGGCACCGACCGGGCGCTGGTCGCCCTCGGCAACGGTGTCGCCAACGAGATGGCCTTGTACACCGGCCCCTGGGCGCAGCGCCGCGACCCGGCGGCGCAGTGGGCACCGGTGGCCGGCATGGAGGCCGGCGTCGTCGACTACAGCGTGCGCGGTTCGACGCTCTACGCCGTCAGCCACCGCGGCGCGCCGCGCCAGCAGGTGCTGGCCTACGACCTGGCGCAGCCGGGCCAGCCGCCGCGCGTTCTGCTGCCGGCGTCGGAGCGCGTGGTGCAGCGTGTCGTCGCCGCACGCGATGCGCTCTACGTGCTGGTGCGCGAAGGCAACGTGCACCGGCTGCTGCGCCGCCCTTATCGCGACGGCGCGGCGTTCGAGACGGTGGCACTGCCTTTCGCCGGCCAGATCTACATTGACCAGGGCTGGGGCTGCGACCTGAACGCCGCGCAGCAGGACGGCCTGCTGATCGCGCTGCAGAGCTGGACCCAGGGCCTGCGCCACCTGCGTGTCGACGGCGAGGGCCGAGCCGCCGAGATCGGCCTGCCGGTGCTCGCCGCCACCGACTCACCGGCCGAGCTGACGACGACCGAGGTGCTGGTCACGAGCCACGACGGCGCGCGTGTGCCGATGAGCATCGTGCACCGGCGAGACCTCAGGCTCGACGGCCGCAACCCGGTCTGGCTGACGGCCTACGCCTCCTACGGCTTCACGATCGATCCGAGCTTCCGCCGCGAGCGCCTGGCCTGGCTGGAGAAGGGCGGCGTGCTCGCCTTCGCCAACCCGCGTGGCAGCGGTGTCTACGGCAACGACTGGTACCTGGCCGGCAAGGGCCTGAACAAGCGCAACACCTGGCTGGACGTCATCGCCTGCGCCGACTACCTGATCGCCGAACGCTGGACGAACCCGCGCCAGCTCGGCTTCAGCGGCGGCAGTGCCGGCGGCCTGCTCGCCGGGCGCGTGCTGACCGAACGTCCCGACCTGTTCGGCGCCGTCGTGCCGAGCGTGGGCGTGCACGACACGCTGCGTTTCGAGTTCGAGCCCAACGGCCCGCCCAACATCCCCGAGTTCGGTTCGGTGGCCACCGAAGAAGGTTTCCGCGGCCTGCTGGCGATGAGCCCGTACGCCCATGTGCGCGACGGCACGCGCTACCCGCCGGTGCTGCTGAAGCATGGCGTCAACGACCCGCGTGTCGCGGTCTGGCACAGCCTGAAGTTCGCCGCGCGGCTGCAGGCCGCGCGTGCGGGCGATTCACCGGTGCTGCTGCGCCTGGACTACGCCTCGGGCCACGGCATCGGCGACACGCGCGCGCAGCAGCTCGAGGAGAACGCCGACACCTATGCCTTCCTCTGGCAGTACTTGACGCGGGCCGACTGAACGCGGCCCGCGGCGTGCGCGCTCAGTGGCCTTCGAAGCTGACCATCGTGAACAGCGGCAGGCCCGAGTCGCGCAGGCGCTGCGAGCCGTGCAGCTCGGGCAGGTCGACGATGGCCGCGCCCTCGATGACCTCGGCGCCCAGGCGTTCCAGCAGCTTGCGGCCGGCCATCATCGTGCCGCCGGTGGCGATCAGGTCGTCGATCAGCACGACGCGGTCGCCAGGCTTCACGGCGTCGGTGTGGATCTCGACGGTGGCCGAGCCGTACTCCAGCTCGTAGCTCTCTTCGACCGTCGTGAACGGCAGCTTGCCCTTCTTGCGGATCGGCACGAAGCCGACGTTCAGCTCGTAAGCCAGCACCGAGCCGATGATGAAGCCGCGCGCGTCCAGCCCGGCGATCGCCGACGGACGCACGTCGAAGTAGCGGTGCACGAACTGGTCGATCAGCACGCGGAAGACGCGCGGGTTCGACAGCAGCGGCGTGATGTCGCGGAATTGCACGCCCGGTTCCGGCCAGTCGGAGACCGTCCGGATGTGGGCCTTGATGTATTGCTCCGGGCTCATGGCGCGGGATGATAGGCGTCGCCCCGGGGGCCCCCGCCCGCCGCCGTGACGGCGATTGACGTGGAGCAAGCGCCGGCGCCGGCCGGCGTCGGGTGCAGGAGACGTCAGCCGCGCAGCAGCCGCTGCTCGGCCAGCGCCAGCGCCTCGGGCAGGCCCGACAGCACCAGCGTGTCGCCGGCGCCGAGCACGGTGTCCCCAGCCGGCTTGCCCGGCGGGCCCGACGCGTGGCGGATCGAGATGACGCCGACTTCCAGCGCGCCCAGCGCGAGTTCGGCCAGGCTTCTGCCGATCGCCGCGGCCGCCGGCGGCAGCGTCACGGTGGCCAGGCGCTCCTGTTGCTGCTCGCCGGCGGTGTCGTCGTCGGCGCCGTGGAAGTAGCCGCGCAGCAGGCTGTAGCGCGCGTCGCGCGCGTCGCGCGCCAGGCGGATGACGGTGCGCATCGGCACGCCGACCAGCGCCAGCGCGTGGCTGGCCAGCATCAGCGAGCCTTCGATCGCCTCGGGCACGACCTCGGTGGCGCCGGCCGCGCGCAGCGTCTCCAGGTCGGAGTCGTCGATCGTGCGCACGATCACCGGCACCGCCGGCGCGTGTTCGTGCACCAGGCGCAGGATCTTCAGCGCCGAGGGCGTGTCGGGGTAGCTGACGACGACCGCGTTGGCGCGTGCCAGGCCGGCGGCCATCAGGCTCTGCAGCCGCGCCGCGTCGCCGAAGACCACGCTCTGGCCGGCGGCGGCGGCCTGGCGCACGCGGTCCGGGTCCAGGTCCAGCGCCATGTACGGGATGTGCTGGGTGTCCAGCATGCGCGCCAGGTTCTGGCCGCTGCGGCCGTAGCCGCAGATGATCACGTGCTTCTCGGTGCGGATCGCGCGCTTGGCGATCGAGGTCAGCTGCACCGACTGCATCAGCCAGTCGCTGGCCGCCAGCTTCATCACGATGCGGTCGGCGTGCATGATGATGAACGGCGTCGCCAGCATCGAGATCACCATGCTGGCCAGGATCGGGCTCATCCACTCGGCGTCGACCAGGCCGCGCTCGGCGCCCAGCGTCAGCAGCACGAAGCCGAACTCGCCGGCCTGCGCCAGGTACAGGCCGGTGCGCAGCGCGACGCCCGGCGCGGTGCGGAAGGCGCGCGCCAGCGCCGCGACGAGCGCGAACTTGGCCGCCACCGGCGCGGTGGTCAGCAGCGCCACCAGCAGCCACTGGTCGAGCACCGGCCGCCAGTCCAGCTTCATCCCGATGGTGATGAAGAACAGCCCCAGCAGCACGTCGTGGAACGGGCGGATGTCGGTCTCGACCTGGTGCTTGTATTCGGTCTCGGCGACCAGCATGCCGGCGACGAAGGCGCCGAGTGCCAGCGACAGCCCGGCGTGTTCGGTCATCCAGGCCAGGCCCAGCGTGACGAGCAGCAGGTTGAGGATGAACAGCTCGTCGCTCTTGCGCCGGGCCACCAGCGTCAGCCACCAGCGCATCACCTTCTGGCCGCCGACGAGCAGCACGGTCAGCAGCACGGCGGCCTTCAGCACGGCCCAGGACAGCGAGACCAGCAGCTGTTCGCCGCTGGTGTTCAGCGCCGGGATCAGCACCAGCAGCGGCACCACGGCCAAGTCCTGGAACAGCAGGACGCCCATCACGCGCCGGCCGTGTTCGCTCTCCAGCTCCAGGCGTTCGGCCATCAGCTTGACGACGATGGCCGTCGACGACATCGCGATCGCGCCGCCCAGCACCACCGAGCCCTGCCAGGACATGCGCCAGGGGTCGCCGGTCAAGCGCTGGTACAGCTCGGCCAGCACCAGGTGCCCGGCCAGCGTGCCGATCATCGTCAGCGCCACCTGCGACAGCCCCAGGCCGAAGACCACGGTGCGCATGCTGCGCAGCTTGGGCAGGTTGAACTCCAGCCCGATCACGAACATCAGGAAGACGACGCCGAACTCGGCGAGGTACTTCACGCCGGCGCTGTCCTGCGCGAGCGCCAGCGCGTTCGGGCCGATCAGCACGCCGACGACCAGATAGCCCAGCATCGGCGGCAGCTTCAGCGAACGGCAGACCACGACCCCGAGCACGGCGGCGACGAGGTAGAGCAGGACGAGTTCGAGGGTGGTGGCCATCTAGAATCCTTCGATCCTATTCGACGCCGCTCGCACCATGACTTCGCCGCGCCCCTTCGACCCCCAGCGTGCGCTCGAACTGGCCGCCCGCACCTTCGAGATCGAGGCGCGTGCGCTGCTCGGTCTGGCCGAACGCCAGCGCGAGGGCTTCCCGGCCGCGGTGCAGGCGATGCTCGAATGCCGCGGCCGCGTCGTCGTGATGGGCATGGGCAAGAGCGGCCACGTCGGCCGCAAGATCGCCGCGACGCTGGCCTCCACCGGCACGCCGGCCTTCTTCGTGCACCCGGCCGAAGCCAGCCACGGCGATCTGGGCATGCTGATCGGCGGCGACGTCGTGCTCGCGATCAGCAACAGCGGCGAGGTCGACGAACTGGCCGCCATCCTGCCGGCCATCCGCCGCCTGGGCGTGACGATCATCGGCATGACCGGCAAGCCCGGTTCGACGCTGGCACGCCATTCCGACCACGTGCTCTCCTGCGCCGTCGACCAGGAAGCCTGCCCGCTGAACCTGGCGCCGACGGCCAGCACCACGGCGCAGATCGCGCTCGGCGACGCGCTCGCCGTCGCGCTGCTCGACGCCCGCGGCTTCCGTGAAGAAGACTTCGCGCGCTCGCACCCGGGCGGCAGCCTCGGCCGCAAGCTGCTGATGCACGTGCGCGACCTGATGCGCAGCGGTGAGGCCGTGCCGCGTGTCGAGGCCGGCGCCAGCTTCTCCGACGTGCTGCGCGAGATGACGCGCAAAGGCCTGGGTTTCACCGCCCTCGTCGACGCCGACGGCAAGCCGGCCGGCATCTTCACGGACGGCGACCTGCGCCGCTTGATCGAACGCGGCGCCGACCTGCGCGACCTGACCGCCGGCGACGTCATGCACACCCAGCCCAAGCAGATCCCGCAGGACGCGCTGGCCGTCGACGCCGCCGGGCTGATGGAGCAGCACCGCATCACCAGCGTGCTGGCGGTCGACGCCGACGGGCGGCTGGTCGGCGCGCTGAACTCCAACGACCTGATGCGCGCGAAAGTCATCTGATGCCGGCGCTGAGCTTTCCGCCCGAACTGCTGCTGAAGGCCCAGGGCGGCGCCCAGGGCCTGAAGGCCGCGATCTTCGACGTCGACGGCGTGCTGACCGACGGCCGCATCTACATCGGCGCCGACGGCGAGAGCGTCAAGGCTTTCTCGACGCTGGACGGCCACGGCCTGAAGTTGCTGCGCCAGGCCGGCATCGAGCCGGTCGTCATCACCGGGCGCGACTCGCCGGCGGTGCGCCGCCGCGTCGCCGACCTGGGGCTGGCCGAGGCCGTCTACGGCGTGCACGACAAGCTGGCCGCCGCCGCCGCGCTGCTGGCGCGCCGCGGCTGGGCCTGGGACGAACTGGCCGCCATCGGCGACGACTGGCCCGACCTGCCGCTGCTGGTGCGTGCCGGCTTCGCCTGTGCGCCAGCCAACGCGCACGTCGAGGTCAAGGCGGTGGCGCAGCACGTCACCACGGCCTCCGGCGGCCACGGCGCGGCGCGCGAGTTCTGCGACCTGCTGCTCGTCGCCTGCGGGCGCTACGAAGCGCTGCTACGCGGCCACCTGACCTCGCTGGACACGGCCTGAGGCCCGATGAGCGTCGAACTCCATCTGCCCGACCTGCCCGAGGTGCCGATCAGCGTCGGCACTTCGCCGCGCCCGCCGGGTGACGCGCCGCCGCCGCCGCGCGTGCCCTGGACGCTGCGCCTGCGCGAGGTGGTGTCGGCCTACCTGCCGCTGCTGCTGATGGCGCTGCTCGCGCTGGCGACCTGGTGGCTGGTGAAGAACACGCCGTCGGCGCCGCGTGTGCCCAACGACACGCCGGTGCGCCAGGAGCCCGACTACACGATGAACGACTTCGCGCTCGAGCGTTTTTCCGCCGACGGCCGGCTGAAGGTGCGCATCGAAGGCGACCAGATGCGCCACTACCCGGCGACCGACCAGATCGAGATCGACCACGTGCATCTGCGTGCGATCACGCCCGACGGCCGCGTCACGCTGGCCGACGCCCGGCGGGCGGTCGCCACCGGCGATGCCAGCGAGGTCCAGCTGCTGGGCGCGGCGCACGTCACGACCACCGACAGCGACGGCAAGACGATCCGCATGGACGGCGAGTTCCTGCACGCTTTCCTCGTCACCGAACGCGTGCGCAGCCATCTGCCGGTGCGCGTGACAGCGCCCGATGGCGGGGTCTTCGATGCCAAGGGCCTGGAGTACGACCACGGCCTGCGCAAGCTCCAGCTGGCCGGGCCGATGCGCGGCGTGCTGCCGCCTCGGGCGCAGCGATGAACACGCCGCTGGTCTTCATCACCGGCGCGTCCAGCGGCATCGGCCAGGCGCTCGCGCTGCGTTACGCCCAGGCCGGCTGGCGGCTGGCGCTGGTGGCCCGTCGGGTCGACGAGCTGCAGGCCTGGGCCACGGCGCAGGGGCTGGGGCCGGAGCGCGCACAGGTCTACCGCGCCGACGTCGCCGACGTGGCGGCGATCACCGCCGTCGGCCGCGAGTGCCTCGAGCGCCAGGGCCTGCCCGACGTCGTCATCGCCAGCGCCGGCATCAGCGTCGGCATGGACACCGCCGTACGCGAAGACCTGGACGTGCTGCACGAGACGCTGGCGATCAACAACGTCGGCCTGGCCGCGACCTTCCACCCTTTCGTCGCGGCGATGCGCGCGCGGCGCTCTGGCACGCTGGTCGGCATCGCCAGCGTCGCCGCGATCCGCGGTCTGCCGGGCCACGGCGCCTACTGCGCCAGCAAGGCCGCCGTGGTCGCCTACTGCGAAAGCCTCAGAGGCGAGTGTCGCGACAGCGGGGTGAAAGTCGTGACCCTGCTGCCGGGTTATGTCGCGACGCCGCTGACGGCGCGAAACCCGTACTCGATGCCTTTCCTGATGCCCGCCGAGCAGTTCGCCGAGCGCGCGTTTCGCGCGATTTCCGCGGGCATCAGCTACCGGGTCATCCCCTGGCAGATGGGTGTCGTCGCCAAACTGATGCGGCTGTTGCCGAACCCGCTGTTCGACGCGCTGTTCGCCGGCCGCGGACGCAAGCCCAGGCGCGGCGAAGCCTCCTGAGCCGCTGACGGCGGCCTGCGAGTGGCACCTGCCGGTGCCGCACACGCCCACCGGTGAGCGCCTGAGAAGGCTTCGCGCAAAGAAAAAGAGGGCCCCGGACCTGCGGCCCGTGCCCTCTTTTCGTGTCGATCGATGCGGCCCGCGCCTCAGCGCGGACCGGCGACCGGCGTTTTAGTAGCCGCCGCGGCCACCGCCGCCGTAGCCACCACCGCCGCCGCCGTAGCCGCCGCCGCTGCCACCGCGGTTGCCACCGCCGTAGGGGCCACGGCCACCGCCGCCACCGCCGTAGGGGCTGCGACCACCGCCGCCGCCGCCACCGCCGTAGCCGCCGCCACCACCGCCGCCGCCGTAGCTGCCGCCACCACCGTAGCCGCCGCCACCGCCGCTGCGGAAGCCGCCCGGACGGTCTTCACGAGGACGCGCCTCGTTGACGACGATCGCGCGGCCTTCCAGAGGCTGGCCGTTCATGCCGTTGATCGCGGCTTGCGCCTCGGCATCCGAGCCCATCTCGACGAAGCCGAACCCCTTCGAGCGGCCCGTCTCACGGTCCATCATGACCTTGGCGGACGTGACGGTGCCGAATTGCGCGAACGCTTGTTGGAGAGAGTCGTCGCGCACCGAATACGCAAGGTTGCCGACGTACAGTTTGTTACCCACAGAGAAGCCCTCTATCTAGAACAAGGAGCCATGCGGAGCTTCTACCCTTGCGTGAACCATTCATTTCAAAGGCGCGGCTACCAGACACAGACCGGCCTATTATGGGTGCCGCCGGCCGCGGCCTGTAAAGGGGGTGCCGCCCAAATGTTGTTTTCGACCCCCCAGGCAAACCCCAAATCCGGGGTTCTGCCCCCTAATTTAAAAAATCGCTGATGTCCGAAAGCGGCGCCGGATCCCCTCGACAGCGGAAACCGGCCCGGCTCTCGCCGGCTGCCGGCCCCGGTCCTGCCGCCGTTTTTGCGCTCCGGGCGCGCCCGCTACCATCGCCGCAATGGATCTCCTCAAGCCGCTGATCGCCCTGCTGGCGATCGTCAACCCGCTCGGCGTCGTCCCTTTCTTCATCCACTTCACGCAGAACTTCTCGCCCGAGCAGCGCCGGCGCACGATCCGCATCAGCGCCTTCACCGCCTTCGTCGTCATCGCCACCAGCGCGCTGGCCGGGCTGAAGATCATCGAGTTCTTCGGCATCTCGATCGCCTCGTTCCAGGTCGGCGGCGGCCTGCTGCTGATGCTGAGCGCGGTGGCCATGCTCAACGCCCAGCCGGCCGAGACCAAGCCGACCGACGTCAGCGAAGGCAACGAGCGGGTGGACGCCGGCGCCAGCATCGCCGTCGTGCCGCTGACGATCCCGCTGCTCACCGGCCCGGCGACGATCTCGACGATGGTCATCTACGCCGAGCGCACGCGCCACTGGTGGCAGCTGGCGGTGCTGGTCGGCTACGGCGTCGTCGTCGGCGTCGCCACCTTCCTCGCCTTCTCGGCCTCGGAGCGCATCGCGCGCTGGCTGGGACGCACCGGCATCAACGTGATGACCCGGCTGATGGGGCTGATCCTCGCGGCGCTGGCCGTCGAGATCATGGCCGAAGGCCTGCTGAAGCTCTTCCCGGTGCTCGCCAGCCCGCTGACCTGAGCGCCGGCGGGCCGTTCGAACGACAACGACAGGAGACACGCATGAACCCCGCCCGCCCCGAACCCCCGCCCCGTCGCCTGCCGCCGTCCGCGCGGTGAGCGCCACCGAGTACGACGTCGTCATCGTCGGCGGCGGCACCGCCGGCTGCCTGCTCGCCAACCGGCTCTCGGCCGAGACCTCGTGCCGCGTGCTGCTGGTCGAGGCCGGCGGCAGGGACGACTACCACTGGATCCACATCCCGGTGGGCTACCTCTACTGCATCGGCAACCCGCGCACCGACTGGCTCTACCGCACCGAGCCCGACCCCGGGCTCAACGGCCGCAGCCTGCGCTACCCGCGTGGCAAGGTGCTGGGCGGCTGCTCCAGCATCAACGGCATGATCTACATGCGCGGCCAGGCGCGCGACTACGACGGCTGGGCCGTGGCGACGGGCGACGCCAACTGGCGCTGGGAGCACTGCCTGCCGTACTTCCGCCGCCACGAGGACCACTGGCGCGGCGGCGACGCGCTGCACGGCAGCGGCGGCGAGTGGCGCGTCGAACGCCAGCGCCTGTGCTGGGACATCCTCGACGCCTTCGCCGCCGCGGCACGAGAAGCCGGCATCCCGGCGACCGAGGACTTCAACCGCGGCGACAACGAAGGCGTCGGCTACTTCGAGGTCAACCAGCGCTCGGGCATCCGCTGGAACACCAGCAAGGCCTTCCTGCGCCCGGCGCTGGGGCGGCCGAACCTGCAGGTCTGGACCGGCGCGACGGTGACCCGCGTGCTGCTCGACGGCGGCCGCGCGACCGGCGTCGAGGTGCACCCGGCGGGTGGCGGCGCGCCGCTGGTGGCGCGGGCGCGCCAGGAAGTCGTGCTCGCCGCCGGCGCGATCGGTTCGCCGCAGATCCTGCAGCTCTCGGGCATCGGCCGCGGCGACTGGCTGCAGCCGCTGGGCATCGAGACCCGGCACGAGCTGCCGGGCGTCGGCGCCAACCTGCAGGACCATCTGCAGATCCGCGCCGTCTACGCCGTCGAGGGCACGCGCACGCTGAACACCTTGTCGGCCAGCGTGCTGGGCAAGGCGCGCATCGCCGCCGAGTACGCGCTGCGGCGCAGCGGGCCGATGAGCATGGCGCCGTCGCAGCTGGGCGCCTTCACGCGCTCGTCGCCGGCGTATGCGGCGGCGAACATCGAGTACCACGTGCAGCCGCTGTCGCTGGAGGCCTTCGGCGAACCGCTGCACGGTTTCGACGCCTTCACGGCCAGCGTCTGCAACCTGAACCCCAGCGCGCGCGGCGAGGTCCGGCTGGCGTCGCCGCGGCCCGAGGACGCGCCGCGCATCGTGCCCAACTACCTGTCGACGGCCGAAGACCGCCAGGTCGCCGCCGACTCGCTGAAGCTCACGCGCCGCATCGCCGCCATGCCGGCTTTGGCGCGTTTCCGGCCACGCGAGGTCAAGCCCGGGCCGCAGTACCAGAGCGACGAGGAACTTGCCCGTCTGGCCGGCGACATCGGCACGACGATTTTCCATCCCGTGGGAACTTGTCGCATGGGACGGGACGACGACCCGCAGGCGGTGGTCGACTCGCACTTGCGTGTGCGCGGCCTCGTCGGGCTGCGCATTGCCGATGCCAGCGTGATGCCGACGATTACGAGCGGCAACACCAACTCTCCGACCCTGATGATCGCTGAACGTGCAGCGGAGTGGATCGCGCGTGGCGGGTAAGTCCCGATGTCCGGGCTCAAACCCCCCGCTACAGTGTCTTCACTCGCGTCGCAGTGGGTGCTCCACGAGGGCAAACGCTGCGGCCAGCGGGGGTCGAGGAGACAAACAGACGCCTGGCACCGGGTCGTCGCACATCACACGAAGATGGCGACCTAGGGGCCGACGGCCACAGCACGAAGGGGCGCCACCGGATCCGGTGGCGCCCTTTTTCGCTTCTCGGGCCCGGCCACGGCGGAGAAGCGTGGTCATGCGCCCGCTGTTGTCCGGATGCGGCCCCGTGCCGGCGTCTACGATCGGCGGGTCTGTCCCTCTGCCTCTTCCGAGCCGCCCATGTCCGTCAACGCCGAACTGCGAACGCTGGAGATCGACATCCCGGCGCAACCCGAGGCGCTCGTCAAGCTCTCGCTGCTGCTCGCCGAGGAAGACGTCAACCTGAGCGCCGCGGCCTCGCTGATCGAGGCCGACATGGCGCTGGCCGCCGCGGTGCTGAAGGCGGTGAACTCGTCGCTCTACGGCCTGCGCGGGCGCGTGCGGAGCGTGCAGCAGGCGATCACCTACCTGGGCATGCGCGAGATCGCGGCCATCACCTTCGAGATCGGCCTGCGGGCCGCCTTCCCGCCGGCCGCCGAACTCGAGCCGATGTGGGCGCGCGCCGCGCGCCGCGGCCTGGTGATGGGGCGCATCGCGCACAAGCTCTCATTGGACGCCTGGGCCGCGCACTCGGCCGGGCTGTTCGAGGAATGCGGCAAGGCGGTGCTGTTCCGCCACGCCGCCGACCACTACCGCGCGATGCTGCGCGCAGCACGCTCGGACACCGAGCTGCTGACGCTGGAGCACGCCGGCTTCGGCGTCAGCCACGACGCGCTGGGCGCCGCGCTCTGCGAGAGCTGGGGCCTGGGCCAGGCCGCGGTGGCCTGCGTGCGTCACCACGTGCTGCTGCAGTTCGGCCTGGAGTTCCCGCCGCAGATGCCGCCCAACCGGCGCGCCATCGGCGCGGTCTCGGTGATCGCCCACGCGCTGATCAACGATCCGGCGACCGTCGACGAGGTCACCGCGACGATCGCGCCGCTGGCCGAGCTCGACGTCACGCTGGCGCTGCGCAGCGTGCGCCAGGTGCAGGAGCAGCTCGCCGACGCGCTGAGCCACGGCCGCTGAACTGCGGGTCGCCCCGTCACGCGTTCGGGGGATGACGCGAGCGCGCACTGGCGCCGCCTCGTCGTAAGCCCTGAGCCGCCGGCGCGGCGGGCGCCGCTAGTCTGGCTTCGTCCGGGCCCCGTCGCGGCCCGCGGGTGGCCGCCATGTCCGAGACGATCCCCGACACCGTGCCCGACGACGCGCTCGCGCTGCAGCGCCTGTGGCACTGGGAGAAGACCGCGCCCGCGCGCATCGCCTTCACCCAGCCGGGCGGCGGCACGCTGCGCGACATCTCCTGGGGCGAGGCCATCGGCCAGGCGCGGCGCATGGCGGCGCACCTCGTTTCGCTCGGCCTGCCGCGCGGCTCGTGCATCGCCATCCTCGGCAAGAACAGCGCGCACTGGCTGATGGCCGACTGGGCGATCTGGATGGCCGGCCACGTTTCGGTGCCGCTGTACCCGACGCTGGCCGCGGCCACCGTGCGCCAGGTGCTGGAGCACAGCGGTGCGCGCCTGCTGTTCGTCGGCAAGCTGGACACGTGGCACGAGATGAAGGCCGGCGTGCCCGAGGGCCTGTCCTGTGTCGAGCTGCCGCTGGGCCCGGGCAGCGGCGCGCCGCGCTGGGACGACATCGTCGCCGCCACCGCGCCGCTGGCCGGCGAGCCGGTGCGCCCGGGCACCGAGCTCTGCACCGTGATGTACACCTCCGGCACGACCGGCGCGCCCAAGGGCGTGATGCACCGCTTCTCGCACTTCGCCTGGGCGCTGCAGTCGGGGCTGCGGCGCATCGGCGGCCTGGACGCCGACGCGCGCATGCTGAGCTACCTGCCGCTGTCGCACGTCGCCGAGCGCACGCTGGTCGAACACGGCCAGCTCGCCAGCGGCATGCGCGTCTACTTCGCCGACACGCTGGAGACCTTCGCCGAGGACCTGCGCCGCGCGCGGCCGACGGTGTTCTTCTCGGTGCCGCGGCTGTGGCTCAAGTTCCAGCAGGGCGTGCACGCCAAGATGCCGCCGTCCAAGCTGAACACCTTGCTCGCCGTGCCCGGCCTGGGCCGCATCGTGCGGCGCAAGGTGCTCGAAGGCCTGGGGCTGGACGCCTGCCGCTTCGCCGCCGGCGGCGCGGCGCCGATGCCGCCCGAGCTGCTGCGCTGGTACGGCCGGCTCGGGCTGGACGTCGTCGAGGTCTACGGCATGACCGAGAACTGCGGCATCAGCCACGCCACGCTGCCCGGCCACCCGCGCCCCGGCACCGTGGGCCTGCCTTACGACGGCGTGTCGTCGCGGCTGGATCCGCAAAGCGGCGAGATCCAGATGCGCTGCCCGGCGCTGATGACCGGCTACTACCGCGAGCCTGAACTCACGCGCGAAGCCTTCACCGCCGACGGCTGGCTGCACACCGGCGACCAGGGCGAGCTCGACGAAGGCGGCAACCTGCGCATCACCGGCCGCGTGAAGGACTTGTTCAAGACCAGCAAGGGCAAGTACGTCGCGCCGGCGCCGATCGAGGACAAGCTGGTGATGCACCCGGCGGTCGAAGCCTGCTGCGTCAGCGGCGCCCACCTGCACCAGCCGCTGGGCCTGGTGATGCTGAACCCGGCCGCCGCGGCGCAGGCGGACGACGCCGAAGGCCGCGCGGCGCTGGAACGATCGCTCGCCGACCACCTGGCCACCGTCAACTCGCTGCTCGACCCGCACGAGCGCCTGGTCTGCCTGGTCGCGATGCGCGACGCCTGGACGGTGGCCAACGACCTCGTCACGCCGACCTTCAAGGTCAAGCGCGGGCGCATCGAGGCGCTGTTCGCGCGCCGCTACGAGCAATGGACGGCCGGCGGCCGGGCGGTCGTCTGGTACGACGGCGGCGCCTGATCAGGCCGCGCGCAGGCAGTCGACGATCTTCAGCCGCGCCGCGCGCCAGGCCGGCACGAAGCCGCCGATCAGCCCCATCGCCAGCGCGAAGGCTATGGCCTTGGCGCCGATGACGGGCGTCAGCCGGAACTGGAAGGCGAGTTCGGAGAAGGTGGCGAAGTTGGTCGTCGAGACGTCGACGAACTGCATCAGGCTGGCCGCCGCGAGCCCGAAGACGCCGCCGACGAAAGCCAGCAGCAGCGACTCGCCGAGGAAGGCCACGAGCACCGCCTCGCGGCGGAAGCCCAGCGCGCGCAGCGTGCCGATCTCGCCGACACGCGAGGCGACCGCGCCGAACATCGTGATCGCCGCGCCGACGATCGCGCCGGTCGAGAAGATCAGCGCCAGCGCCGTGCCCAGGATGCTGATGAAGTTGGCGAGCTGCTCGCTCTGCTCGGCGTAGAAGCGGATCTCGGGCTTGGCCTCCAGCGTCAGCCGCGGGTCGTCTTCCAGCCGCGCGCGCACCGCCTCGAAGGACGAGGGCTCGGCCAGGCGGAAGATCACGCTGGAGTAGGCCAGGCGCCGGAAGGCCTGCATCAGCTGCTCGGAGTCGCCCCAGATCTCGGAGTCGAAGCCGGTCTTGCCGGCGTCGAGGATGCCGACGACGGTCCAGTCGCGGCCGGCGAAACGCAGCGTCGAGCCCGGAGCGACGCCGTCGTAGCCGCGCGCGACGGCGCGGCCGACGACGATCTCGGCGCTGCCCGGGCGGAAGAAGCGGCCTTCGACAATGTGCACCTGCGGCCGCAGCGCCAGCCCGGTAGCCGACGTGCCGCGCAGCGTCACGTTGCCGGGTTTGCCGTTGCGTTTGACGAGGCTGTTCAGCACCACCGGCTCGCGGCTGACCAGCGGCTGGCCGGCCGCGTCGGTGGCGATGCCGGGCAGGCTCTCGATGATGCCGGCCTGCTCGCGCCCGATGGTGCTGGTGATCTCGGCGTTGGAGCCCTTGCGCAGCACGACGACGTTGTCCGGCTGGCCGGTGGCCACCAGCGTCGCGCGGATGCCCTCGGTCATCATCAGCACGGTGGCGAAGACGAAGATCACCAGCGCCATGCCGCCGGCGGTCAGCGCCGTCGTCACGCGCCGCACCCAGAGGTTGCGTGCGATGTAGGCAAGCGGGACGGCGCGGCGCATGGGGGGCTCAGGCGACGTGTCTCAAGCCGTCGACGATGTCGATGCGACTGGAGCGCCAGGCCGGCCAGGCGGCCGCGGCGACGCCGACCGCCAGCGCCGCCAGCAGCTGCAGCGCGATCGTCTCCGGCGCGACGCGGAACACCGGGAACAGCGTGCCGACGGCGTTGGCGAAGGCCGAGGCCAGCGGCAGCGTCACCAGCACGCCGAGCACGCCGCCGATCACGGCGATCAGCAGGCTCTCGCCGAACAACAGCTTGACGACGAACTCCGGCGGGAAACCCAGCGCCTTCAGCGTCGCGTACTCGGCCAGGCGCTCGCGCGCCGTCATCGCCATCGTGTTGGCCATCACCGCCATGATGATGACGATGACGATCAGGCTCACCGCCTGCAGCGCGACGAGGATGGCCTCGCTCATCGACACGAAGCCGAGCTGGAAGGCCTTCTCGGTCTCGGTCAGCGTCTCGGCCAGCGAGTTGCGGAACATCGTGTCGATGCGCTGGCCGACGAGCGCGGCGTCGTTCGGGTCGCGGATGCCGACGACGAACACGCCGACCGAGTCGCCGCGGCCGGGGAAACGCTGGCGCTGGATCTCGTTGACGTAGCCCCAGTGCATCAGCATCTGGTTCTGGTCGACACCAGCGTCGGCGCCCTGGTAGATGCCGCGGATCGTGAAGTTCCAGGTGCCGCTGTAGATCGTGCCGCGCAGCGGCACCGTGTCGCCCACCTTCCACCCGTACTTGGCCGCCAGCGTGCGGCCGACGAGCACGCCGCGGCGGTCGCGCAGCCAAGCCGTGCGTTCGGCGTCGGCGACGACGAACTCCGGGTACAGCGGCAGATAGCTGGCGCCGTCGACGGCGAACTGCGGGAAGAAGTTGCGCTCGGTGACGTAGACGCCGCCGAACCAGTTCGACCAGCTGACCGCGGTGACGCCGTCGACCGCACGCAGCCGCTCGGCATAGGCCAGCGGCAGCGGCACCGTCAGCGAGGTCGCGCTGCGCACGACAAGCCGCGTGCTGGAGCTGGCGTTGGCGCCGGCGTACCAGGCGTCGACGATGGTGCGCAGCAGCCCGAAGGCGCAGACCGCGACCATCAGGCCGACGATGGTCAGCAGCGTGCGCAGCCGGTGGCGGAACGCGTTCTTCAGCAGCAGGCGCAGCAGGAACACCGCGTCGCCCCGTTCAGCCGGCCGCGGCCTCGTCGACCAGCACGCCTTTTTCCAGGTGCACCAGGCGGTGCGCACGCGCCGCGGCCTTGGGGTCGTGGGTGACCATGACGATGGTCTTGCCGAGCTCGGCGACGAGCTGCTCCAGCAGCGACAGCACCTCTTCGCCGGTGTGGCGGTCGAGGTCGCCGGTGGGCTCGTCGGCGACGATCAGCGTCGGGTCGCCGACCAGCGCGCGCGCGATCGCCACGCGCTGTTGCTGGCCGCCGGAGAGCTCGTTCGGATAGTGCCCGGCGCGGTCGGCCAGCGACACCAGCGCCAGCGCCTGGGCGACCCGCTCGCGGCGCTCGCGCGCCGTGAGGTTGGTCAGCAGCAGCGGCAGCTCGACGTTCTCGGCCGCGGTCAGCACCGGCAGCAGGTTGTAGAACTGGAAGATGAAGCCGACGTTGGCGGCGCGCCAGTCTGCGAGCTGGCCTTCGTCCAGCGTCGCGATGTCGGTGCCGGCGATCTCGATCGTGCCGGCGCTCGGCTTGTCGATGCCGGCCACCAGGTTCAGCAGCGTGCTCTTGCCCGAGCCGCTGGGGCCCATCAGCGCGACGAACTCGCCGGCGTGCACGTCCAGGTCGATGCCTTCGAGCACCGGGATGTCCTGCTCGCCGCGGCGGTAGGTCTTGCGCAGCCCCTGGATGCGGATCAGCGGCGGCGTGTTCACTTGGCCACCGTCACGCGCGTGCCGGCGGCCAGCGTGTCGGCGGGCGCGAGCACGACACGCTCGCCGGGTTTCAGCGCGCCGGGCGCGATCTCGACGACGTCGCCCAGCGTGCGGCCGACGCTCACCGGCACGGCCTCCAGGCGCTCGTCGGCGCCGATGCGCAGCACGACGCGGCGGCCGTCGCGCTCGACGACGGCCTTGGGGTTGAGCGCCATCACCGGCCGGCGGTCGGCTTCGCTGGCGGCCTGCGACAGGAAAACGACGCGCGCGGCCATCTCCGGCAGGATGCGCGGATCGAGCTGCTCGAAGCGGATCTTGGTCATCACCGTCGCCTTGGCGCGGTCGACGGTGGGCACGATGCGCGCGACGCTGCCGGCGAAACGTTTGTCGGGCAGCGCGTCCAGCGCGATCTCCACCGGCTGGTCGATGCGGATTCGGCCGACGTTGGCCTCGGAGACGTCGGCCTCGACCTCCAGCGTCGACATGTCGGCCATCGTGACCACGGCGCCCAGCGCGCCGGTGGCGCTGGACAGCGGCGTGATCAGGTCGCCGACGTTGGCGTTCTTGACCAGCACGACGCCGTCGAAGGGCGCGCGGATCTCGGTGTTGTCGCGCGCGACGCGCTGCACGTTGAGTTGGGCGCGCGACTGGGCGATGGCGGCGTCGTTGGCAGCCAGCGCGGCGGCGGCGGCGTCGGCGCGGCGGCGGGCCGAGTCGACTGCTTGCGGCGAGACGAAGCCCTGATCCTTGAGCCCCAGCGTGCGTTCCAGGTCGGCGCGGGCGTTGTCGAGCTCGACCGCGGCCTGGCGCCGCGTGGCTTCGGCCTGGCGCACGCCGGCTTCGGCGGCGAGCACGGTGGGCAGCACGTCGGCGGCGTCGATGCGCGCGATCAGGTCGCCGGCCTTGACGACGCTGCCTTCGCGCACCGCCAGCTCGACCAGCCGGCCGGTGGCCTTGCTCGCCACCGCGGCGCGGCGCTGGGCGACGACGTAGCCCGAGGCGCTGAGTTCGGCGAAACGTGCCGACGGGTAGGCGCTGGCGACGCTGGTGGCCTGGACCTCGGGCGCGCGCCGGCTCCAGGCGGCGACGGCCAGCGCCGCAGCGATGCCGACGAAGCCCAGCCAGATCCAGCGCCGGCCGCGTCGCCGGGGGGCCGCGCCGCGCGCGGCGGCCAGCGGCGTGAGCATCGGGCGGGCCGGGGCTTGGGGTTCGCTCATGGTGTGCGGGCCGGCGGCCCGACTCAGGGTTCGGACGATTCGATGACGCCGCCGCCGAGGCAGACCTCGCCGCCGTAGACCACGGCCGACTGGCCGGGCGTGACGGCCCACTGCGGCTCGGCGAACGAGAGCACGACGGCCTCGCCGTCGCGGCGCAGCGTGCAGGCCGCGTCGGCCTGGCGGTAGCGCGTCTTGGCGGCCAGCGCGCCTTCGGCCGGCGGCGTGCCGGCGACCCAGGCGCAGTCGCTGGCGGCGAGCGTGCGCGACAGCAGCCAGGGGTGGTCGTGGCCCTGCACGACGCGCAGCACGTTGCGCTCGAGTTCCTTGCGTGCCACGTACCAGGGCGCGTGCTCGCCACCGCCGGTCTTCAGCCCGCCGATGCCCAGGCCCTGGCGCTGGCCCAGCGTGTAGAAGCTCAGGCCCACGTGGCGGCCGACGACGCGGCCGCGTTCGTCCTCGATGTCGCCCGGCGCCTGCGCCAGGTAGCGGTTGAGGAACTCGCGAAACGGGCGCTCGCCGATGAAGCAGATGCCGGTCGAGTCCTTCTTCTTCGCGTTCGGCAGGCCGATCTCGGCGGCGATGCGGCGCACCTCGGTCTTGGGCAGTTCGCCGACCGGGAACATCGTGCGCGCCAGCTGCGCCTGGTTCAGGCGGTGCAGGAAGTAGCTCTGGTCCTTGGCCGGGTCCAGGCCCTTCAGCAGCTCGAAGCGGCCGTCGCGTTCGCGCACGCGGGCGTAGTGGCCGGTGGCGATGCGCTCGGCGCCCAGGCGCATCGCGTGGTCGAGGAAGGCCTTGAACTTGATCTCGGCGTTGCACAGCACGTCCGGGTTGGGCGTGCGCCCGGCGCTGTATTCGCGCAGGAACTCGGCGAAGACGCGGTCCTTGTACTCGGCGGCGAAGTTGACGTGCTCAAGGTCGATGCCGATGACGTCGGCCACCGCCGCGGCGTCGAGGAAGTCTTGGCGCGACGAGCAGTACTCGCTGTCGTCGTCGTCCTCCCAGTTCTTCATGAAGAGGCCGACGACCTCGTACCCCTGCTGCTTGAGCAGCCAGGCGCTGACCGCGGAGTCGACGCCGCCGCTCAAGCCCACCACCACGCGACGCTTGCCCTGCATGGAGCGGATTATCTGCGGCGCCCGCAGAGCCTGCCTTGCGCTGGTGCCGGGCACAATGCGCGCCGATGAACGACGCCGACGCCCCGTTCGAGGTCCGCGACAGCCACGTGCACGGCCTCGGCGCCTTCGCCACGCGCGACCTGCGCCGCGGCGAACGCCTGGGCTTCTACGCCGGCCGGCGCTGGAGCGCCGCCGAGATCGAGCGCCTGGACTGGGACAACGCGCTGACCTACTTCTTCGGCCTGTCCGACGGCTCGATGATCGACGGCCGCGAAGGCGGCAACGGCACGCGCCACTTCAACCACTCGTGCGCGCCCAACTGCGCGGCCTACGAGGTCGAGGACGAAGACGGCAGGCTGCAGATCGCCATCGAGGCCCGGCGCGCGATCCGCGTCGGCGAGGAGCTGTTCATCGACTACTCGCTGGACATCGGCGACGAAGACCCGGCGGACTTCGCGTGCCACTGCGGCGCGCCCCGATGCCGGGGAACGATGGCCGCGCCGCCGCCCCCGAAGAAGGCGCGCCGGCGCGGCTGAGCCTCAGGCCGCCGGCCGATACCCGCGCGGAATCGCCGCCAGCAGCCGCTTCGTGTAGTCCTGCTGCGGCGCCAGCAGGATCTGCTCGGCGCTGGCCTGCTCGACCACCTGGCCGTCCTTCATCACCATCACCTCGTCGCTGATGAAGCGCACCACCGACAGGTCGTGGCTGATGAAGACGTAGGCCAGGCCGAGTTCGTCCTGCAGGTCCTTCAGCAGGTTCAGCACCTGGGCCTGCACGCTGACGTCCAGAGCCGAGACGGCTTCGTCGAGCACCAGCACCTCGGGCTCCAGCGTCAGGCAGCGCGCGATCGCGACACGCTGGCGCTGGCCGCCGGAGAACTCGTGCGGGTACTTGCCGAAGGCGCGGCCGTCCAGGCCGACCTTCTCCAGCAGCGTGCGCGCACGCTGCTCGCGCTCGGCGGTGTCGGTGCCGATGCCGTGGATGGTCATTGGCTCGATCAGCGCCTGGCCGATCGTGAAGCGCGGGTTCAGGCTGGCGTACGGGTTCTGGAAGACGATCTGGATGCGCCGGCGCATCAGCTGGCGCTCGCGGTCGCTCAGCTTCAGCAGGTTCTTGCCGTCGAAGATGACTTCGCCGCCGGTGGGTTCGTGCAGGCGCAGCAGCGTCAGCCCCATCGTCGTCTTGCCCGAGCCCGACTCGCCGACCACGCCCAGCGTGTGGCCGCGGCGCAGCTTGAAGTTGACGTCGCGCACCGCCTTGAACTCGCGCTTGCCGAACAGGCCTTCCTTGAGCCAGAAGCTCTTGGCCAGCGAACGCACCTCCAGCACGACGGGCGCCGCGGGGTCCTTGGCCTGGGCGGCGGCGGCCGCGCCACGGCCGGCGATGTGGTCGTCGATGACCATCAGCCGGCCCGGGTTCGAATCCAGCGCCGGGCGGCAGGCGAGCAGCGCCTTGGTGTAGGCGTCCTGCGGCGCGGCGAAGATCTGTGCCACCGGGCCGGTCTCGCGGATCGCGCCGTGGCGCATCACGACGACGCGGTCGGCGATCTCGCCGACCACGCCCAGGTCGTGGCTGATGAACAGCAGGCTCATGCGGTGGCGTTCGCGCAGCTTGCCCAGCAGCTCCAGCACCTGGCGCTGGATCGTCACGTCCAGCGCCGTGGTCGGCTCGTCGGCGATCAGCAGCCTGGGCTCGCAGGCCAGCGCCATCGCGATCATCACGCGCTGCTGCTGGCCGCCGGACATCTCGTGCGGGTAGGCCAGCAGGCGGCGCTTGGGCTCGGGGATGCCGACCTCGCCGAGCAGCTCCTCGGCGCGCGCCCAGGCCTGGCGGCGCGTCAGCCCCAGGTGGCGCATCAGCGGTTCGGCGAGTTGCTGGCCGACGTTGAACACCGGGTTCAGCGAGCTCATCGGGTCCTGGAAGACGCAGGCGATCTCCTTGCCGCGCAGGGCCTGCAGGTCGCGCAGCGAGGTCTTCAGCAGGTCGCGTTCGCGCCAGAGGATGCGGCCGCTGCGCTCGGCGTTCTCGGGCAGCAGGTTCAGCACCGACATCGCGGTGACGCTCTTGCCCGAGCCCGACTCGCCGACCAGCGCGACGGTGGTGTTCTCGGGCACGTCGAAGGAGATGCCTTTGACGGCCTGGGCGCGCTGGCCCTGGCCCATGCGGAACTCGACCTTGAGGTCCTGGATGGAAAGCAGCGGGGTCATCGTCGGGACGGTGTCGTGCGCGGTGCTCATTCCAGCCCCCGCAGCTTCGGGTCGAGCGCGTCGCGCGCGGCGTCGGCCATCAGCGAGAACGCGGTGACGAACACCGCCATGAAGACGGTGGCCGCGGCGAGCTGCCACCAGTAGCCCAGGATCAGGTCGCTCTGCGCCTCGGCGAGCATCGTGCCCCAGCTCACCTGGTCGACCGGCACGCCCAGGCCCAGGTAGGACAGGATGACCTCGGCCTTGATGAAGCCGACCACCAGCAGCCCCATGCGCACCAGCACGACGTGGCTGACGTTGGGCAGGATGTGGCGGAACATGCGCGACATGCGCGAGGCGCCGATGGCCTCGGCGGCGCGCACGTACTCGCGGCTGGAGTGCTTGATGAACTCGGCACGCACCTGGCGGTACATGCCGGTCCAGCCGGTGAAGCCCAGGATCAGCACGACGGTGTCGATGCCCCGGCCCAGCACCGCGGCGAAGGCGAAGATCAGCAGGATGCCCGGCACCGACTCGAAGACGTTGTAGAGCCACTCCAGCGCGTCGCCGATCCTGCCGCCGAAGAAGCCGCTGAAGGCGCCCAGCAGCGTGCCGATCGTCGTCGCGACGACGGCCGCCAGCACGCCGACGAAGACCGAGATCTGCGTGCCCTTGATCGCCTTCTCGAGCACGTCGCGGCCGAGGCGGTCGCCGCCCAGCGGCAGCGTCTCGGCCTTGGGCGCCTCCTCGGTCTTCAGCTTGGCGGCGCGTTCGGCCCATTCGGCATAACGCGGCGCCAGCGGGTCGACGTCGGAGAGGTCGACGTTGGGGCCCTTGGGCACCGCGATGGCTGCCTTGTCGGCGACTTCGGCCGGGCCGACGAAGGTCGGCGGCGCGTTGGCCACGCCCACTTCGCGCTGCCAGTCGCCGGCGACGACGCCGGCCCAGGACAGCAGGATCAGCAGCAGGAAGGCGATGACGACGACCAGCGAGGTGACGCCGACGCGGTCGCTCTTGAAGCGGCGCCAGGCGGCGTGCCAGACGCCCTCGGAACGTTGTTGGGCCGCGTCGACGGCGGCCGGGGAAGACATGACGGCACTCACTTCAGCACCACGCGCGGGTCGACGACCTTGAACATCAGGTCGGTCAGCAGGTTGATCAGCATCGTCAGCACGGCCAGGTACACGGTGACCGCCTGGATCACCGGGTAGTCGCTGCGGTTGACGGCCAGCAGGACCTCGCGGCCCAGGCCGGGGATCGAGAAGAAGACCTCGATCAGGAAGGAGCCGACGAAGATGCTGGGCAGGGCCAGGCCGATGTTCGTCAGGATCGGGATCATCGCGTTGCGCAGCACGTGCTTGAACAGCACCGTGCCTTCGCCCATGCCCTTGGCGCGTGCGGTGCGCACGTAGTCCTGGCCGAGCTCGTCGAGCAGGAAGCTGCGGTACAGCCGGGTCTGCGGCGCGATGCCGACGGCCACCGCCAGCAGCACCGGCAGCGGCGCGTAGGTCAGCAGGTTGTTCAGCGTCGAGTCGCTCCAGCCCTGCACCGGGAACCAGCCCAGGCGGAAACCGAAGAAGTACTGGCCGACGATGACGTAGACCAGGAAGCTGATCGACAGCGCGATGGTCGTGACGACCATGATCGTGCGGTCGGTCAGCGAGCCGCGGCGGTAGGCCACCCACATCGCGATCGGCAGCGCCAGCAGCGTGTCGAGGATCAGGATCGGCACCATCACCGTCAGCGTCGCCGGCAGGCGGCTGGCGAACAGGCTGGACACCGGCTCGTTGGTCGCCCAGCTGTGGCCCCAGTCGAAGGTGAGGATCGACTTCACGAAGATCCACAGCTGCATCGACCAGGGCTGGTCGAGGCCCAGCTCCTGGCGGATCGCCGCGATCTGCTCGGGGGTCGCGTTGAGCCCGCCCATGATTTCGGCAGGGTCGCCGCCGAAGAACTTGAACAGCAGGAACACCAGCAGCACCACCCCGGCAAGCGTCGGGATCATTTGCCACAGGCGTCGTATCAGGTAAGCCGCCATCTGCGAATCGACGAAAAGCGGGCCGCGCTCGTGCCGCGGCCCGTGTTACAGGATGCGCGAGTGTAGGGGCGTCGCGCTGGCGCGACCGCCGGGTCATGTCCCCGCGACGTCACGGGACAAGCAGGAGGCGCGCCAGCCCTTGTCGGGGCACGGAGCTTGCGAGCCGCCCGGATCCCCGCCGCGGCGCGGGGTGGCGGCGCCCCGCGGGCCTGCCGTGCACCGTAGACTCCGCCGCTTTCGTAACCAAACCTTCGCCCGATGAAACGCCTGGTCCGGTCCGCTGCGCTGGCCGTCTGCCTGCTCGCGACGGCCCTCTCCGGAGCCGCGCAGACCGCCAGCACGGCGCCGAAGACGCTGCGCTACGCGTTTCCGATCGCCGAGACCGGCTTCGACCCGGCGGTGATCAGCGACCTGTATTCGATCACCGTCGTCTCCGGCATCCTCGAGGCGCCGCTGGAGTTCGCCTTCCTCGAGCGCCCGGTGCGCCTGCGCCCGAACACCGCGGCGGCGATGCCCGAGGTCTCGGCCGACTACCGAACCTTCACCTTCCGCATCAAGCCCGGCATCTACTTCGCTGACGACCCGGCGTTCAAGGGCAAGAAGCGCGAGCTGGTCGCCGAGGACTACGTCTATTCGATCAAGCGCTTCTACGACCCGCGCTGGCGTGCCGGCCGGCTGTACCGGCTGGAGAGCAACAAGATCCTCGGCCTGTCGGAACTGCGCGCCCGGGCGCTCAAGGAGCGCAAGCCCTTCGACTACGACACGCCGGTCGAGGGCCTGCGTGCGCTGGACCGCTACACCTTCCAGGTCAAGCTGGCCGAGCCGGCACCGCGCTTCGTCTACAACTTCGCCGAGGCCTCGCTCACCGGTGCGGTGGCGCGCGAGGTCGTCGAGTTCTACGGCGACCGCGTCGGCGATCACCCGGTGGGCACCGGGCCGTTCAAGCTCGGCGCCTGGAAGCGCAGCTCGAGCATCGAGCTCGACCGCAACCCGGGCTACCGCACGGTGCTCTACGACGAGCAGGCGCCCGAAGGCGACGCCCGGCTCCAGGCCATTGCGCGCGAGTTCAAGGGCCGGCGCCTGCCGCTGGTCGACCGCGTGAAGATCTCGATCATCGAGGAGCCGCAGCCTCGCTGGCTGTCCTTCCTGAACGTCGAGCAGGACGTCGCCGAGCAGGTGCCGGCGGAGTTCGCCAACGTCGCCTTCCCGAACAACGAGCTGGCACCCAACCTCGCCAAGCGTGGCGTGCTGATGCTGCGCTACGCCAAGGCCGACGTCTCCTACACCTACTTCGCGATGGAGAACCCGGTCGTCGGCGGCTACACGCCGGACAAGGTGGCGCTGCGCCGCGCGATCGCGCTGGCGGTCGATGTCGAGCGCGAGATCCGGCTGGTGCGTGGCGGCCAGGGCATCCCGGCGCAGTCGATGGTCGGCCCCGAAGTCCAGGGCTACGACCCGGCCTTCAAGAGCGAGAGCAGCGAGTACGACCCGGCGCGCGCCAACGCGCTGCTGGACATGTTCGGCTACGTCGACCGCGACGGCGACGGCTGGCGCGAACAGCCCGACGGCAGCCCGCTGGTGCTGGAGTACGCGACGCAGCCCGACCAGCTCAGCCGCAAGCTCAACGAGCTGTGGAAGAAGAGCATGGACGCGATCGGCATCCGCATCGTGTTCAAGCCCGCCAAGTGGCCCGAGCAGCTGAAGGCCTCGCGTGCCGGCAAGCTGATGATGTGGGGCGTCGCCTGGAGCGCCGAGCTGCCCGACGGCGACACCTTCCTGGCGCTGGGCTACGGGCCGAACAAGGGCCAGTCCAACCACCCGCGCTTCGACCTGCCGGCCTACAACGCGCTGTACGAGAAGCAGGCGCGCCTGCCCGACGGGCCCGAGCGCCGCGAAGCGATGGACGCGGCCAAGAAGCTGCTCGTCGCCTACGCTCCCTACAAGCCGACCGTGCACCGCATCTGGACCGACCTCGCCTATCCCTGGGTGCTGGGCTACAGCCGCAACATCTTCGTGCGCGAGTTCTGGAAATACGTGGACCTCGACCCCGAGGCGCAGGCGCGCCGCGGTTCCTGACCGACCCAAGACGATGAAGTTCTATTCCTTCCTGGCCGGCGTGCTGCTGGCCTGCACCACCGCCGTGCACGCCGCCGAACCCGCGGCTGACGGCGGCCGCAAGATCCTGCGCGTCGCGTTCACGACGGCCGAGACGGGTTTCGATCCGGCGCAGCTCAGCGACCTCTATTCGCGCACCGTCACGCCGCACATCTTCGAGGCGCTGTACCGCTACGACCACCTCGCGCGGCCGGTGAAGATCCGGCCGCTGACGGCCGCCGGCATGCCCGAGGTGTCGCCGGACTACAGGGTCTGGACCGTCAAGCTGCAGCCCGGCATCTACTTCGCCGACGACCCGGCGTTCAAGGGCAAGAAGCGCGAGCTCGTCGCCCAGGACTACGTCTACGCCTTCCAGCGAATCGCCGATCCGGCCAATCGCAGCCAGGTCTGGGGTGGCGTCGAGACCTTCAAGATCGAAGGCCTGGCCGACTACCGGCGCGAGGTCGTCGCGCAGAAGAAACGCTTCGACTACGACCACGTGATCCCGGGCCTGCGCGCGCTGGATCGCTACACGATCCGCTTCACGCTGCGCGATCCCTCGCCGCGTTTCATCGAGAACCTGACCGCGTCCGACCTGCTGGGTGCGATGGCGCGCGAGGTCGTCGAGTTCTACGGCGACAAGATCGCCGAGCATCCGGTCGGCACCGGCCCGTTCCGGCTCAAGCAGTGGCGGCGCAGCTCGCTGATCGTGCTGGAGCGAAGCCCCGACTTCCGCGAGATGCACTACGACGCCGAGCCGGCGGCCGACGATGCGGAAGGCCAGGCCATCCTGGCGCGTCTGAAGGGCCGGCGCATCCCGATGGTTGACGAGGTGCGCATCTCGATCATCGAGGAGGAGCAGCCGCGCTGGCTGGCTTTCCTCAACGGGCAGATCGACATGCTGGCCGGGCAGTACGGTTCGATGCCGGGCTCGTTCATCAACGTCGCGATGCCCAACGGCCACGTCGCGCCCAACCTCGCACGCAAGGGCATCCAGGCGGCGCGCCAGGTCAACGCCGACATCGCGATCGCCTACTTCAACATGGAAGATCCGGTCGTCGGCGGCTACACGCCCGAGAAGGTGGCGCTGCGCCGCGCGATCTCCCTGTCGATGGACACCGAACGCGAGATCCGCGTCATCCGCAAGGGCCAGGCGATCCCGGCGCAGTCTCAGATCGCGCCGAACACCAGCGGCTACGACCCGAACTTCAAGAGCGAGGCCGGCGACTACGACCCGGCGCGCGCCCGTGCGTTGCTTGACATGTACGGCTACGTCGACCGCGACGGCGACGGCTGGCGCGAGCTGCCCGATGGCAAACCGCTGGTGCTGGTCTACGCGACGCAACCGTCGCAGATCAACCGCCAGTTCGACGAACTCTGGCGCAAGAACCTCGAGGCGATCGGCATCCGAACGACTTTCCAGACCGGGCAGTGGCCCGAGCAGCTGAAGCTGGCGCGCGCCGGCAAGCTGCAGATCTGGATGCTGGGCTCGTCGGCCGACGTGCCCGACGGCCAGAGTGCGCTGGCCCGCCTGCACGGGCCGCAGTCGGGCTCGCAGAACCTGGCGCGCTTCAAGCTGCCGGCCTTCGACGCGATCTACGACCGCCTGTTGGTGCTGCCCGACGGCCCGGAGCGCGACGAGCTGTTCCGCCAGGCCAAGATCCTGTCGATCGCCTACATGCCGTACAAGCCGCTGGTGCACCGCATCAGCACCGACATGTGGCAGCCCTGGGTCACGGGCTTCCGCCGGCCGCTGTTCTGGCAAGAGTGGTGGCACCTCGTCGACGTCGACCCGGCGATGCGCGCCAAGGCTGGCATCAAGGTCGACTGAGCTCGGACGCGCCGCCGTTGAAATGATCGGTTACACGACGCAGCGGCGGCGCGACGCCGAGTGTTTCGCAATACGCCACAAATCGTGCGCCGTAAACTGGCCGTTACAACTTGGTGGCGCAATCGTGAGCGATCTCACGATCCTCGGGCAGACTGGTAATCCTTTCTCACAGTTGCGCCGTGGTCGCTTGGGCAGACTCGGCCGCTCGTTGGGTACCAAAGAGACCAGTAATGACGACTGACACGATCATCGTGGCGCCGATCGGCGGTCAGCGCACCGTGCGGCGCCCGGTGTCGGACGGGCGCGCTTTGCCTGCCCGCGCGCCCTCCGCCGATGTCCCCGAGCGTGTGTTCCGCATCCGCTCCGCCGATTCCTACGTATGCCGTCAGCACGCGAACTCGCTGCTGAAGGACCGCTACGCCTGGCGCGGCTACCACGCCGTTTCGCTGCCGAGCGACCAGACCACCAACCGCATCACGCTCTCGGCCACCGAGAACGACGACACCATCGGCACGATCACCGTCGCGCTCGACAGTGCCGAAGGCCTGAGCGCCGAAGACGCTTTCCCCGCCGAGATGGAGGCGCTGCGGCGCCAGAACCGCCGCGTCTGCGAGTTCACCAAGCTGGCGATCGACCCGATGTCCGGCAGCAAGCGTGTGCTCGCGGCGCTGTTCCACGTCGCCTACATCGTCGCCCACCGCCTGCGCGGCTACGACGCGCTGGTGATGGAAGTGAACCCGCGCCACGTGCGCTACTACGAGCGCATGCTCGGCGCGCGCATCATCGGCGAGGAGCGCCTGAACCGTTTCGTCAACGCACCGGCGGTGCTGCTGACGATCGACTTCGCCTACATCCGCGAGCAGATCGAGGCTTTCGGCGGCCGCAACGACCTCGACGCCGACGAGCGCTCGCTCTACCCCTACGCGTTCTCGCCGCGCGAGGAGACGGGCATCATCGCCCGTCTGATGACCGCCCAGACGCCGGCCTCGCCGAGCATCAACTGAAGCCGCGGCCTCAGCCGGCCGCGCGCGCGAACTGCTGGATCGATTGCGCCGGGATCGCGCCGCTGTGGCGGTCGGTTTCCTCGCCGCGTTCCAGCCGCACCAGCGTCGGGATGCTGCGGATGCCGAAGCGCGCCGCGAGCTGCGGGTTGTCGTCGCTGTTGACCTTGACCAGCAGCGCGCGCCCGGCCAGCGCACGGCCGGCCTGCTCGAAGGCCGGCGCCATCGCGCGGCACGGGCCGCACCACGGAGCCCAGAAGTCCACCAGCACCGGCAGCGGGTGGGCGCCGACGGCGGCATCGAAGTCGGCGTCGCCCAGTTCGACCGGGCGGCCGTCGAGAAGCGGCTGGCCGCAGCGGCCGCAGTTGGGCGCTTCGCCCAGCCGGGCGGCGGGCAGACGGTTCATCGCCTCGCAATGCGGGCAACGCAGGTGCAGCGGATGGTCCATGCTTCCGATCTGAGGGCGGCCTGCCGCCGCGACAAGGCCCGCCTGGCCGCCTCCTAGAATCCGCCGATGCCTTCTTCGCTGGCGCAGCGCGCCACCGCGCTGCACCGCCTCGCCGTCGTCACCCTGCTCGGTTTCGCTTCGGGCCTGCCGCTGGCCCTCACCGGCCAGGCCATGCAGGCCTGGCTGACGACCGACGGCATCGACATCGCGACGATCGGCTTTCTGAGCCTCGTCGGCCTGCCCTACACCTTCAAGTTCCTCTGGGCGCCGCTGATGGACCGCTTCGAGCTGCCGGTGCTCGGCCGACGGCGGGGCTGGCTGGTGCTCACGCAGCTCGGTCTGGCCGGCGTGCTCTTCCTGCTGTCGACGACCTCGCCTTCGGCGTCGATCCGCGCCTTCGCGCTGCTGGCGGTGCTGGTGGCTTTCGTCTCGGCCTCGCAGGACGTCGTCATCGACGCCTACCGCACCGACCTGCTCGAACACCGCGAGCGCGGTCTCGGCGCCTCGCTGAACGTGATGGGCTACCGGCTGGCGATGATCCTGTCGGGTGGCATCGCGCTGATCTGGACCGACCCCGGCCAGGGCGGCGGCTGGACCTGGCCCGAGGTCTACCGCTTCATGGCCGGGCTGATGGCGGTGCTGGCCGTGCTGTCGGCGCTGGCGCTGCCTCGGCTGAAGACGGCACCGCGGCAATCGACGCTGGCCCGCAACGACCTCGTCGGCTTCGTCGCGGTGCTTGCCGCGGTCGCGGTGGGCGTGTTCCTGACCGACCGCTTCGGCGCCGTGCTGGCACAGGCGCTGTTCGGCGGCCTGCTTGCCGCGAGCTCGATGGCGCCGACGCTGCAGACGCGCTGGCTGGAACTCGCCGTGCTGATGATGGGCCTGGTCTTCACGCTGCCCTTGGCCGGCTGGGCGGCACGCGCGGCGCGTTTCGAGACCCTGCTCGGCGGCCTGCGCAGCTACTTCGCGCAGCGCGGCGCGGCGGCCTTCCTGCTGTTCATCGTGCTCTACAAGCTGGGCGACGCCTTCGCCGGCTCGCTGATGACGCCCTTCCTGCTGAAGGCGATGGCCTTCGGTTCGGCCGAGGTCGGCGTCGTCAACAAGCTGATCGGGCTGTGGCTGACGATCGCCGGCGCCGTCGTCGGCGGCGCGCTGATGCTGCGCCTGGGGCTGTGGCGCGCGCTGCTGGTCTTCGGCGCGCTGCAGATGGCCAGCAACCTGGGCTTCTGGTGGCTGGCGGTCAACGGCAAGGGCGTGATGCCGGGGCTGCTGATCCCGGCTTTCGATTGGGGTTTCGTGCACCTGGCGCAGCCGACGCCGGTCGACGGCGGGCTGCTGATGGTCGTGGCCTTCGAGAACATCTCCGGCGGCATGGGCACGGCGGCCTTCGTCGCCTTCCTGATGAGCCTGTGCAACCAGCGCTTCACGGCGACGCAGTACGCGCTGCTGTCGGCCTTCGCCGCGGTGGGCCGCGTCTGGGTCGGGCCGCTGGCCGGGGTGCTGGCCGAAAGCATCGGCTGGCCCAGCTTCTTCGTGCTGAGCACGGTGCTGGCGGCGCCGGCGCTGGTGATGCTGGTCTGGCTGCGCGACAGCGTGCGGGCGCTCGAGGTCGACCCGGCCACCGCCGGCGCCACCGACGACTGAGCCACGTCCGGCTCCTAGAATCCGCACGCGGAACCCCGGCGCTGGGAGCCGGGTCCCAAGCCTCATGCCGAACACCTTCGACACCGACGCCCGGATCGACCTGCCTCCGATGCTCCACGCAATGGGTTGCCGCTGCGCGCTGCACGGCCGCCGCCTGTTCACCGGCGCGCTCGCCGCAGGCGCTGGCATGGCGCTGGCCGGGCCGGCGGTCGCCCAGGACGGCGTGCGCGGCGACGTCGGCAGCGAGTCCAAGTTCACCAAGCTCGTGCCCGCCGAGGACGTCGAGAAAGCCGCCGCCCAGCAGTACGAGCAGATGCTGCGCGAGGCCCGCGCCGCCAAGGCGCTGGCGCCCGACGGCCACCCGCAGCTGGTGCGCCTGCGTGCGATCGCCGACCGCATCGTCCCCTATACCGCGTCCTGGAACCGGCGCGCCTCGGGCTGGAAGTGGGAGATCAACCTCATCGGCAGCAAGCAGCTCAACGCCTTCTGCATGCCGGGCGGCAAGATCGCCTTCTACTACGGCATCCTGAAGGAGCTGCAGCTCAGCGACGACGAGGTGGCGACGATCATGGGCCACGAGGTCGCGCACGCGCTGCGCGAACACGCCCGCGAGCGCATGGGCAAGACGGCGGCCACGCGCATCGGCGCCGGCCTGGTCAGCGCGCTGTTCGGTCTGGGCCAGGCCGGCGACACGCTGCTCAACATGGGCAGCCAGCTGCTGACGCTGAAGTTCAGCCGCGACGACGAGTCCGAGGCCGACATCGTCGGCATGGACCTCGCCGCGCGTTCGGGCTACGACCCGCGCGCCGGCGTCTCGCTGTGGCAGAAGATGATCGAGGCGAACAAGAACGCGCCGCCGGAGTTCATGTCGACGCACCCGTCCGGGCCGACGCGCATCGCCGACATCCAGGCCAAGCTGCCCAAGGTGATGCCGCTGTACGAGCGCGCGGCCAAGCCCGGCCGGCAGTACGGGCCGCCGGCGCGCGGCTGACGCGCCGGCAGCGGCCGCCGCCTCAGGCGGCGTCGGTGGCGCGTTCCAGCGGCCAGCGTTCCATCGGCTCGAAGACCACGCCGCGCAGCGCCGGCACCATCGGCGGCAGCAGCGCGACCATGCGTACCAGCGAGCGGATGCTGCGCGCGCCGGTCTTCTCGCGGATGCTGCCGATCTGCGTGCGCACCGTGGAGATGCGCACGCCCTGGTGTTCGGCGAACTTCTGCGGCGCGACGCCGGCGCACAGCGCTTCGAGCACACGCGTCTCGGCCGGCGTCAGGCGGTGGGCGCGAGCGAAGCCGCGCACCGAGAGGTCTTCGCAGACCTGGCGCTTGCCCAGCAGCAGCATCGTCGCCGGCTGGCCCTCGAGGGCGTCGGGGGCCAGCGGCACGACGGCCAGCGTGACACGCTGACGCCCAGCGCCCAGCGTCAGCATCTCGCGCGTGCCGCGCTGTGCGGCGTCGGATACCGCGGTGGCCAGGCGTGCAGCGTCGTCGGGCAACTGGGCGCCCAGGCGGCCGGATGTGATCTGCAGCGGATGCGCCTCGTCGAGTTCGGCCAGCGCACGGTCGTTGCGCCAGCGCACGACGCCGTTCGTGTCGAGCAGCAGAAGACCGTAGTCGATCTCGTCGAGCATCAGGCTCAGACAGCGGGCCCAACCGCCGGTCGGCGTGCGCTCGGTCATCGAGCGCGGCAACAGCGGTGGCGTGGCGGGGCGTGCGGCGGGCTGCCGTTCGAGCATGGTCATCGCCTTTCGTCAGTCGTTCGAAACGATTGCGGGTAGGCGGTGACTTCCTCCCCAGGGATACGGTGCGGATGGGCGGGTAATGCGCGCGGGCTCTGCGTGCCCGCCTCCTGCCTCTGTTCGCGCTTTACATTCTGCCTTCGAGTGCCCCTATCTGTTTGACCTGCATCGTATCCACCGCCCGAATGAGCGTATTCGGCCGCACGTCTTGGCTCAGAGCGTGAATTCGTAATCGATCGTCAACGGCGCATGATCGGAGAAGCGCTGCGCCAGGAAGATCTGCTCGCGCCGTGCCGTCTCGGCCAGTGCCGGCGTCGCCAGGTGGTAGTCCAGACGCCAGCCCACGTTCTTCGCCCAGGCCTGGCCGCGGTTGCTCCACCAGGTGTACTGCTCGGGGTTGGGGTTCAGGCGGCGGAAGACGTCGACGACGCCGGTGTCCAGCAGCCGCGTCATCCAGGCGCGTTCCTCGGGCAGGAAACCGCTGTTCTTCTGGTTGCCGCGCCAGTTCTTCAGGTCGATTTCCTTGTGCGCGATGTTGACGTCACCGACGAGGATGAACTCGCGTTCGGCCTTCAACGCCATCAGGTGCGGATGCAGCAGGTCGAGGAAACGGTATTTCGCCGCCTGGCGTTCCTCGCCGCTGGAGCCGCTGGGGAAATAGCAGCTGATGATCGACAGCTTGCGCCCGGGCTTGTCGAAGCGCAGTTCGATCCAGCGGCCCTCGGCGTCGAACTCGCCGCCGTCGAAGCCGACGACGTCGCTCGGCTCGTGGCGCGTGTACAGACCGACGCCCGAGTAGCCCTTCTTCTGGGCGTAGTGGAAGTGGCCGTCGAGGCCGCCCACCCGTTCGAAGCGTCCGGCCACATCCGCGGCCTGCGCCTTGACCTCCTGCACCCCCATACAATCTGCGGCCGCAGCTGCGGCCCAATCGAGAAAACCTTTGTTCGCGGCCGAACGGATGCCGTTCAGGTTGAGCGTGACCAGACGAAAACCCAAGGGATGACCTCCATGAACGCCCCCGACGCCCTGGCGCAAGACTTCGTGAAGTTCTCGGTCGGGGCCGGCGTGCTGCGCTTCGGCGAGTTCCGCACGAAGGCCGGGCGGCTGTCGCCCTACTTCTTCAATGCCGGGCTGTTCGACGACGGCGCCAAGCTGGGCCGTCTCGCTTCATTCTATGCACGCCGGCTGCTGGCCAGCGGGCTCGAGTTCGACATGCTCTTCGGCCCGGCCTACAAGGGCATCACGCTGGCCGCGGCGATCGCCATCGAGCTGGCGCGCGAAGGCCGCAACGTGCCGTTCGCCTACAACCGCAAGGAAGCCAAGGACCACGGCGAAGGCGGCACGCTGGTCGGCGCACCGGTCGCCGGCCGCGTGCTGATCGTCGACGACGTGATCTCCGCCGGCACCTCGGTGCGCGAGTCGATCGCGATGATCCGCGCCGCCGGCGCCACGCCCTGCGGCGTGGCGATCGCGCTGGACCGCCAGGAAAAGGCGACCGACGCCGACGGCCGCGACGCCGAGCTCTCGGCGGTGCAGGCGGTGCGTGCCCAGCTCGGACTGGAGGTCGTCGCCGTCGCCACGCTCGCCGACCTGCTGGCCTACCTGCGCTCCGGCGCCGACCCCGCACTCGAGCAGTACGCGCCGGCCGTGCAGGCTTATCGCGAACGCTACGGGGTCTGAATGGCGCGACGCGGGCGGCTCGTTCCCGGTCTCTGCCTGCTGGCGGCCTGCACGGCGGTGGCCGCCGAGCCGTCATCCGGGCGCGGGCCCGACGGCATCTACACCTGCGTCGACGACAGCGGCCGCAAGATCACCTCGGACCGGCCGATCCCGGAGTGCGTCGCGCGCGAGCAGCGCCTGCTCAACCGCGACGGCTCGCTGCGCCGCGTCGTGCCGCCGACGCCGACGGCCGACGAGCGTGCCGAGATCGAGGCCCGCGAGCGCCGTGCCGCCGAGGCGCGTGCGGCCCAGGCCGACGCCGCGCGGCGCGACCGCAACCTGATGGTGCGCTACCCGAACGAAGACACGCACCAGCGCGCGCGGGAGAGCGCGCTGGAGACGGTGCGCGTCGCGATCCGGGCCTCGGAGCAGCGTCTGAAGCTGCTCGCCTCGGAGCGCAAGCCGCTGCTCGACGAAGCCGAGTTCTACCCGGGCAAGCCGCTGCCGCCCAAGCTGCGCCAGGCCATGGACGCCAACGACGCGGCCACCGAGGCCCAGCGTGCGGCGATGGCCAACCAGGAAGCCGAGTTGGTGCGCATCAACAAGCTCTACGACGCCGAACTCGAGCGTCTGCGCCGGCTCTGGGCCGGCGCGCGGCCCGGCACGCTGGGGCCGATGCCGGCCGAGACCTCGTCGGCACCGGCGCGCTGAGGCGCCGGCCCGCCGCGTTCAGCCGCCGAGCTTGCGGCGCAGCAGTTCGCTGGCCTGCGCCGGATTGGCCTTGCCCTTGCTGGCCTTCATGACCTGGCCGACCAGCGCGTTGAAGGCCTTGTCCTTGCCGGCGCGGAACTCCTCGACCGACTTGGCGTTGGCGGCAATCACCTCGTCGACGATCTTCTCCAGCGCGCCGCTGTCGTTCATCTGCTTGAGGCCCTTGGCCTCGATGACGGCGTCGACCTCGGCGGCCTCGCCGCTCCACAGCGCGTCGAAGACCTGGCGCGCGCCGTTGTTGGACACCGTGCCGTCGGCGATGCGGCCGATCAGCTTGGCCAGCGTCTCTGGGCCCACCGGCGCGGCGTCGATCGCCACGCCTTCGGAGTTCAGCCGCTTGCTGATCTCGCCCATCAGCCAGTTGGCGACCAGCTTGGGCTGGCCGCAGCCGTCGCGCGCCGCCTCGTAGTAGCGCGCGAAGGCCAGGCTCTGGGTCATCATCGCCGCGTCGTAGGCCGGCAGGCCGTCGTCGCGCTGGAAGCGTTCGGCCATCAGCGCCGGCAGCTCGGGCATCGCGGCGCGCACGCGTTCCACCCAGTCGGGCGCGATGACCAGCGGCGGCAGATCGGGGTCGGGGAAGTAGCGGTAGTCGTGCGCGTCTTCCTTGCTGCGCATCGCCCGCGTCTCGCCGGTGTCGGGGTTGAACAGCACCGTCGCCTGCTCGATCGCGAGGCCGTCTTCGAGCCGGTCGATCTGCCACTGGACCTCGAAGTCGATGGCCTGCTGCAGGAAGCGGAAGCTGTTGAGGTTCTTGATCTCGCGGCGCGTGCCGAAAGGCTCGCCGGGGCGGCGCACCGAGACGTTGGCGTCGCAGCGGAAGCTGCCTTCCTGCATGTTGCCGTCGCAGATGCCCAGCCAGACGACGAGCGCGTGCAGCGCCTTGGCGTACTCCACCGCCTCGGCCGAGCTGCGCAGGTCGGGCTCGGAGACGATCTCCAGGAGCGGCGTGCCGGCGCGGTTCAGGTCGATGCCCGACTGGCCGTGGTAGTCCTCGTGCAGGCTCTTGCCCGCGTCTTCCTCGAGGTGGGCGCGGGTCAGCCGCACCGAACGCTTCTCGCCGTCGAGCAGGAAGGAGACGCTGCCGCCCTGCACCACCGGGATCTCGTACTGGCTGATCTGGTAGCCCTTGGGCAGGTCGGGATAGAAGTAGTTCTTGCGCGCGAAGATCGACAGCGGCGCGACCTTGGCGCCGACGGCCAGGCCGAAGCGGATCGCGCGTTCGACGGCGCCGCGGTTGGCCACCGGCAGCGTGCCGGGCAGCGCCAGGTCGACCGGGCAGGCCTGGGTGTTGGGCTCGGCGCCGAAACGCGTCGAGGCGCCGCTGAAGATCTTGCTCTCGGTGGAGAGCTGGGCATGGGTCTCGAAGCCGATGACGACTTCGTAGCCGCGGATGAGGGGGAACGTCGCCATCGGATCAGATCCCGGCCGGGGCACGGGTGTGGAAGTCGGTCGATTGCTGCAGCGCGTGCGCGGCGTGCAGCAGCCGGCCTTCGTCGAAGTAGTTGCCGATCAGCTGCAGACCGACCGGCATGCCGTGCGCGCCGGTGCCGGCCGGCACGCTCATGCCCGGCAGGCCGGCCAGGCTGGCCGGCAGCGTGAAGATGTCGGCCAGGTAGGCCTGCAGCGGGTCGCCCTGTTCGCCGAGCTGCCAGGCGACGGTCGGCGCCACCGGGCCGGCGATCAGGTCGCAGTCGCGGAAGGCGGCCTGGAAGTCGTCGGCGATCATGCGGCGCAGCTTCTGCGCCTGCAGGTAGTAGGCGTCGTAGTAGCCGTGGCTCAGCACGTAGGTGCCGATCATGATGCGGCGCTTGACCTCGGGACCGAAGCCCTCGGCGCGCGTCTTCTTGTACATGTCGAGCAGGTCGGTGTACTCCGCTGCGCGGTGGCCGAACTTCACGCCGTCGAAGCGCGACAGGTTCGAGCTCGCTTCGGCCGGGGCGATGATGTAGTAGACCGGGATCGACAGCTCGGTGCGCGGCAGGCTGACGTCGACCAGCGTCGCGCCCAGCTTCTCCAGCTCGGCGAGCGCGCCGCGCACCGCGGCGGCGACGTCGGCCGACAGGGCCTCGGGGAAGAACTCGCGTGGCAGGCCGATGCGCAGGCCCTCGAGCGGGCGTGCGGCGCTGGCGCCGTCGCGCGCGGCGAGCATCTGGGCGTGGTAGTCCTGCGGCGGGCGTTCGGCGCTGGTCGCGTCGCGTTCGTCGAAACCGCTCATCGCCGACAGCAGCAGCGCGCAGTCTTCGGCCGAACGTGCCATCGGCCCGGCCTGGTCCAGGCTGGAGGCGAAGGCGATCATGCCGTAGCGCGAGCACACGCCATAGGTCGGCTTGATGCCGGTGATGCCGCAGAAGCTGGACGGCTGGCGGATCGAGCCGCCGGTGTCGGTGCCGGTGGCCGCGGCCACCAGGCGCGCGGCGACCGCGGCGGCGGAGCCGCCCGACGAGCCGCCGGGCACGCGCGTCGTGTCCCAGGGGTTGTGCACCGCGCCGTAGGCCGAGTTCTCGTTGGCCGAGCCCATCGCGAACTCGTCGCAGTTGAGCTTGCCCAGCGTCACCGTGCCGGCGGCCTTCAGCCGCGCGACGACGGTGGCGTCGAAGGGGCTGCGGTAGCCGGCCAGCATCTTCGAGCCGGCGGTGCTGGGCTGGTCCTTCGTGACGAAGATGTCCTTGTGCGCGATCGGCACGCCGGCCAGCACCGGCGCGTCGCCGGCGGCGAGCGCGGCGTCGGCGGCACGCGCGGCGGCCAGCGCGCCCTCGGCGTCGAGCGACAGGAAGGCGCCGAGCGAACGTTGCGCGTCGGCGCGCGCCAGCAGCGCCTGCACGAGTTCGACGCTGGAGAACTGCTTGGCGCGCAGCGCGCGGGCGGTTTCGGCGACGCCCAGCCGGTCGAAGGCGGTGCTCATTCGATCACCTTCGGCACGAGGAACAGGCCGTCCTCGACGGCCGGCGCGCTCTGCTGGTTGGCCTCGCGCTCGTTGCTCTCGGTGACGCGGTCTTCGCGCAGGCGCAGCGCGACGTCCTGCACCGCCGACAGCGGCGTGTAAAGCGGCTCGACGCCGCTGGTGTCGACCGCGCTCATCTTCTCGACGATGCCGAAGAAGTCATTGAGCTGCGCGAGCATGCGCTGCTCTTCGTCGGGCTGAAGCTCGAGCCGCGCCAGATGCGCGATGCGGCTCACGTCCTGCGGTGTGAGGGCCATGGAAACAGGTGCAAATGAGCACTTGCCCAAGGGCAAGCGCGGGGGGCGATCAGGTATTATCTATGGTTACCCCACATGCCTCGTCGGTAGCCGGCCGTGCGACCGCGTCGCCCGCGCTTTAGGCGCCAGGCCCCGCCTTTCGATCCAGCCGCCTTCCGACCGCCGTCTCCCCACATGTTCGCCTCCCTGCGTCGCTATTTCTCGACGGACCTCGCGATCGACCTCGGCACCGCCAACACGCTGATCTACGTGCGCGGCAAGGGGATCGTGCTCGACGAGCCGTCGGTCGTCGCCATCCGCCACGAAGGTGGCCCGAATGGCAAAAAAACCATCCAGGCCGTCGGCGCTGAAGCCAAGGCCATGCTCGGCAAGGTGCCCGGCAACATCGAGGCCATCCGGCCGATGAAGGACGGCGTCATCGCCGACTTCACCGTGACCGAGCAGATGTTGAAGCAGTTCATCAAGATGGTCCACCCGCGTTCGATGACGCGGCCCAGCCCCCGGATCATCATCTGCGTGCCCTGCGGCTCGACCCAGGTCGAGCGCCGCGCGATCCGCGAGTCGGCGCTGGGCGCCGGCGCGTCGGACGTCTACCTGATCGAAGAGCCGATGGCCGCGGCCATCGGCGCCGGTCTGCCGGTGTCCGAGGCCTCGGGCTCGATGGTCGTCGACATCGGCGGCGGCACGACCGAAGTCGGCGTCATCTCGCTGGGCGGCATGGTCTACAAGGGCTCGATCCGCGTCGGCGGCGACAAGTTCGACGAGTCGATCATCAACTACATCCGCCGCAACTACGGCATGCTGATCGGCGAGCCGACGGCCGAGGCGATCAAGAAGAACATCGGCAGCGCCTTCCCCGGCTCCGAGGTCAAGGAGATGGAGGTCAAGGGCCGCAACCTCTCCGAAGGCGTGCCGCGCAGCTTCACGATCAGCTCCAACGAGATCCTGGAAGCGCTGACCGACCCGCTGAACCAGATGGTCAGCGCGGTGAAGAACGCGCTCGAGCAGACGCCGCCGGAACTCGGCGCCGACATCGCCGAGCGCGGCATGATGCTCACCGGCGGCGGCGCGCTGCTGCGCGACCTGGACCGCCTGCTCGCCGAAGAGACCGGCCTGCCGGTGCTCGTCGCCGAAGACCCGCTGACCTGCGTCGTGCGCGGCTGCGGGATGGCGCTGGAGCGCATGGAGCGCCTGGGAAGCATCTTCACGTCCGAGTGACGGCGTGAACCCCTGCGACGCGTGTCCTCGCACGGCCGGCCGGCCGTCGGGCGCGCGCCGCCTGTCCTGACCCGCCGCGAGCCGCCATGCCGCTCGGTACGCTCGACCGCACGCCGCCGCCTTTCTTCCGCCAGGGCACCTCGGCGCTCACCAAGCTCGTCTTCTTCGCCGCGCTGGCCTTCTTCCTGATGGTGGCCGACGCGCGGCTGCACATCGCCGGGCCGGTGCGCGAGGCGATCGCCTTCGTGCTGCTGCCGGTGCAGCGTGCGCTGGCGGTGCCGGTGGAACTCGTCTTCGGCGGCGCCGACTACCTGCGCGGCCTGGAAGCCGCACGCGCCGCCGAGCGCGAGGCGCTGCAGCAGCTCGCCGGCAACGCCGACAAGCTGGCGCGCGCCGGCGCGCTGGCCGCCGAGAACAACCAGCTGCGCGCGCTGCTCGAACTCAAGCCCGCGCTGTCGGTGCGCTCGCAGGCCGCCGAGGTGCTGTACGAGGCCGCCGACCCGTATTCGCGCAAGGTCGTCATCGACCGCGGCCAGGCCCAGGGCGTCGCCGCCGGCTCGCCGGTGGTCAACCAGGACGGCGTGCTCGGCCAGGTGACGCGTGTCTTCGCGCTGACCTCCGAAGTGACGCTGCTGGTCGACAAGGACGCGGCGATCCCGGTGCTCAACGTGCGCACCCAGCAGCGCGGCGCCGCGTTCGGCGTCAGCGGCGGCATGGAGCTGCGTTTCACCTCGGCCAACGACGACGTGCGTGTCGGCGACGAGCTGCAGACCAGCGGCGTCGACGGCGTCTATCCGGGGGGGCTGCCGGTGGCCAAGGTGATGTCGGTCGAGCGGCGCTCGGAGTCCGGGTTCGCGCGCATCAGGCTGACGCCGAGCGCACGCGGCGACGGCGTGCGCCACGTGCTGGTGCTCGAGCCGCTGGCGGCGCAGCTGCCGCCGCGGCCGGACCCGGCGCCGACCACGCCCGAGGTCGCGCCACGGCGCGGGAGCGGGCGCAAATGATCATGCCGCGCGGGTCCGACCAGCTGCTGCTGCCGGTCAACCCCTTCTTCATCGCGCTGACGCTGCTGCTGGCTTTCGCCTTCATGCTGCTGCCCTTCGGCCGCCACCCGGCGCTGCCGGACCTGCTGGCCGTGGTGCTGGTGTTCTGGACCGTGCACCAGCCGCGGCGTGTCGGCGTCGGCCTCGGCTTCTGCTTCGGCCTGCTGCTGGACGTGCACCAGGGCGCGCTGCTCGGCCAGCATGCGCTGGCGTATTCGCTGCTCGCCTATGCCGCCATCAGCGCGCACCGCCGGCTGCTGTGGTTCGGCGTCGTCGAGCAGGCGCTGCAGATCGCGCCGCTGTTCTTCGCCGCGCACCTGGTGTCGCTGCTCGTGGGCCTGGCCGCCGGCGGCATGTTCCCGGGCTGGTGGATGTTCCTCGCGCCGGTGATCGAGGCGCTCGCCTGGCCGCTCGTCACGATCGCCCTGCTGGCGCCGCAGCGCCGCGCGCCGGATCCGGACGAGAATCGGCCGCTGTGACCGAGATCAAGGACCTCGAGCTCGAACTCGGGCGCTTTCGCGCCCGCTTGTTCGCGGCCGCGGCCTTCGTGCTCGTCGCCTTCGGGCTGCTGACGACGCGGCTCGTCTACCTGCAGGTCGTGCGCCACGACGAGCTGGCGACGCAGGCCGAGAACAACCGCATCGCCATCGTGCCGATCGTGCCCAACCGCGGCCTGATCGTCGACCGCAACGGCGTCGTGCTGGCCACCAACTACTCGGCCTACACGCTGGAGATCACGCCCTCGCGCATCGGCGACGTCGACCTCGACGAGCTGATCGACCAGCTCGGCCGCTACGTCGAGATCCAGCCGCGCGACCGCCGCCGCTTCAAGCGCCAGATGGAGGAGAGCAAGGGCTTCGACTCCTTGCCGATCCGCACCAAGCTGAGCGACGAGGAGGTCGCGCGCTTCATCGCGCAGCGCTTCCGCTTCCCCGGCGTCGACGTCAAGGCGCGGCTGTTCCGCCAGTACCCGCTGGGCGAAGTCGGCAGCCACCTGCTGGGCTACATCGGCCGCATCAACCAGGCCGAGAAGAAGGCCATGTCCGACTGGCCCGAGGAGCAGCAGGACAACTACCGCGGCACCGAGTACATCGGCAAGCTCGGCCTGGAGCAGAGCTACGAGCAGGAGCTGCACGGCACCACCGGCTTCGAGGAGGTGGAGACCAGCGCCAACGGCCGCGCCGTGCGCCGCCTGGACAGCCATCCGCCGACGCCGGGCAACAAGCTCGTGCTGTCCATCGACATCAAGCTGCAGGCGCTGGTCGAGCAGATGTTCGGCGACCGCCGCGGCGCGCTGGTGGCGATCGACCCGCGCAACGGCGAGATCCTGGCCTTCGTCAGCAAGCCGACCTTCGACCCCAACCTGTTCGTCGACGGCATCGACGTCGAGAGCTGGAAGGAGCTCAACGAGAGCATCGACCGGCCGCTGCTGAACCGCGCCCTGCGCGGCACCTACCCGCCGGGCTCGACCTACAAGCCGTTCATGGCGATCAACGCGCTGCAGTCGGGCAAACGCAGCGCTTCGCTGGTCATCCAGGACAACGCGAGCTGGACCTTCGGCAACCACACCTTCCGCAGCCACGGCGACATCGCGCTCGGGCCGGTGGACATGCACCGGGCGATCGTCAAGTCCAGCAACGTCTACTTCTATTCGCTGGCCAACGACATGGGCGTGGACCTGATCCACGACATGATGGCGCCGTTCGGCTTCGGCCAGCGCACCGGCATCGACCTCGAAGGCGAGGTCACCGGCGTGCTGCCGTCCACCGAGTGGAAGCGCAAGACCTACAAGCGCCCGGAGCAGCAGCGCTGGTATGCCGGCGAGACGATCTCGCTGGGCATCGGCCAGGGCTACAACAACTTCACGATGCTGCAGATGGCCAACGCGATGGCGACGCTGGCTTCCGGCGGCCAGCGCTACACGCCGCACCTGGTGCGCGAGGTCGAGGACGTCATCACGCGCGAGCGGCGCCAGGTCGCGGCCAAGCCGCGTGAGCCCCTGCCGCTCAAGCCCGAGAACGTCGCGGTGGTGATGCGCGCGCTGCAGGGCGTCGTGCAGGAAGGCACCGGTGCCGGCGCGTTCGCCGGCGCGCCGTACACCAGCGGCGGCAAGACCGGCACCGCGCAGGCGGTGACGATCCGCTCCAACGAGAAGTACAACGCCGCCAAGCTCGAGGAGCACAAGCGCGACCACGCGCTGTACACCGCGCTGGCGCCGATGGAGGCGCCGCGCGTGGCGCTGGCGGTGATCGTCGAGAACGCCGGCTTCGGCGCCGCGTCGGCGGCGCCGATCGCGCGCCGCGTCATCGACTACCTGCTGCTCGGCCAGTACCCGAGCGAGGAAGACCTGGCGGCGCTGCGCGGCGGCCGCTCCGGGCCGCCGATCGGCACGCCGCGCCGCGCCGCCGACGTGCCGCTGCCGGGCCAGACGCCGGCCGCCGTCGACGCTGCGGCGTCGGCCGCGTCCGCGGCCGCCACGCTGGCCGCCGCGCCGCCGGCGCCGGCCCCGTCGGCGCCGCCACGCCGTGACCCGGCCCCCGTGCCGGCCCTGGCGCCGCCGGCCGGCGCCGCATCCGACGTCCAGAAGGTGGCCCGGCGATGAACTCGGTGTTCGAGCAACCGTCGATCTGGCAGCGCGTGCGCGGCGTCTTCGCCGGCTTCGACGGCCCGCTGGCCGCGGCGCTGGCGCTGCTGGCGGCCATCGGCCTGGTGACGATGTACTCGGCCGGCTACGACCACGGCACGCGTTTCGTCGACCACGGCCGCAACATGCTGCTCGCGCTGGTGGTGCTGTTCGCCGTCGCCCAGGTGCCGCCGCAGCGGCTGCAGCAGATCGCCGTGCCGCTGTACGTGATCGGCGTCGTGCTGGTGCTGATGACCGCGCTGCCGGGGCTGGGCATCACGAAGAAGGGCGCGACGCGCTGGCTCAACCTGGGCGTCGTCATCCAGCCCAGCGAGATCCTGAAGATCGCGATGCCGCTGATGCTGGCCTGGTGGTTCCAGAAGCGCGAAGGCCTGCTGCGCGTGCCCGACTTCCTCGTCGCCGGGGCGCTGCTGGCCGTGCCGGTGCTGCTGGTGATGCACCAGCCCGACCTGGGCACCGCGCTGCTGATCCTGGCCGGCGGCGTCTACGTGATCTTCTTCGCCGGGCTGTCGTGGAAGCTGATCGTGCCGGTGCTGGCGCTGGGCGTCGTCGGCATCGTCGCGCTGATCATCGCCGAGCCGACGATCTGCCAGCCGGGCGTCGAGTGGCCGATCCTGCGCGATTACCAGCGGCACCGCGTCTGCACGCTGCTCGACCCGACGCAGGACCCGCTGGGCAAGGGCTTCCACATCATCCAGGGCATGATCGCCATCGGCTCCGGCGGCGTCACCGGCAAGGGCTTCATGAACGGCACCCAGACGCACCTGGAGTTCATCCCCGAGCGCACGACCGACTTCATCTTCGCCGCCTTCTGCGAGGAGTTCGGCCTGGCCGGCGTGCTGCTGCTGCTGTTCGCCTTCGTCTGCCTGATCTTCCGCGGACTGATGATCGCCGGCGAGGCGCCGACGGTGTTCTCGCGCCTGCTCGCCGGTGCGATGTCGCTCAGCGTCTTCACCTACGCCTTCGTCAACATGGGCATGGTCAGCGGCATCCTGCCGGTGGTCGGCGTGCCGCTGCCCTTCGTCAGCTACGGCGGCACGGCGATGGTCACGCTCGGCCTGGGGCTCGGGATCCTGATGTCGGTGGCGCGAAGCCGCCGGCTGATGATGAGCTGAAGCGGCGGGCGTTCAGCCTTCGCCGGCTTCCTCGCCGCCCAGCGGGAAGCGCACCGTGAACACCGCGCCCGGCGTGCCGTGCGGGCTGCCGGGGCGCAGCTCGGCGTCGGTGACGGCGATCTCGGCGCCGTGCACGTTGGCGATCTCCTGCACGATGGCCAGGCCCAGGCCGCTGCCGTCGACGTCGGTGCCCAGCGCGCGGTAGAAGGGCTGGAAGATCATCTCGCGCTCGGCCGGCGCGATGCCCGGGCCGGTGTCCTCGACCTGCAGCACCAGCACCTGGCCGAAGGGGTCTGGCATGACGCGCGCGGTGACGGTGCCGCCGGGCGGCGTGTACTGCAGCGCGTTGTCGACGAGGTTGCGCACCATCTCGCGCACCAGCACCGGCTGGCCCCACAGCCGCGCGCCCTCGGTGTCCGGCTCGGGGCCCTCGTAGCCCAGGTCGATGTGCTTTTCCATCGCCTTGGGCACGAAGTCGCGCACCGTCTCGACGACGGTGGCGGCGAGGTCGACGGCCTGCTTGCGCAGCGCCTGCTCCTTGTCCTCGGCGCGCGCCATCGCCAGCAGCTGGTTGACCATGTGCGCGGCGCGCTGGCTGGACAAGGCGATCTGCTGCAGCGAGTGCTTCATCGACAGCGTGTCGCCCTGGCCGCTGTCGAGCTCGCGCTCGGCGAGTTCGGCCTGGGTGCGCAAGCCCGCCAGCGGCGTCTTCAGCTGGTGCGCGGCGTCGGCGAGAAAGTGGCGCTGCGAGGCGATCGACTGGTCGAGCCGGCCGAGCAGGTCGTTGATCGCGCCCACCAGCGGCGCCACCTCCTCGGGCACGTGGCGCTCCTCGATCGGCGACAGGTCGGTGCTTTCGCGCTGGCGGATGCGCTGCTGCAGCTCCGACAGCGGCCGGATGCCGCGCGCCAGCGCCAGCCACACCAGCAGCACCGCCACAGGCAGGATGACGAACTGCGGCAGGATGACGCCCTTGATGATCTCGGTGGCCAGGCGCGAGCGTTTGTCCACCGTCTCGGCGATCTGGATCAGCCCGGCGTTGCCGCTGGCGTTCTCGCCGGTCCAGAGGTAGGCCACGCGCACCGGCTCGTCGCGGATGACGTCGTCGCGGAAACGCGGCTCGACCGTCGGCGAGGTGTCGTTGGGCACCGGCAGGTCGGCGTCGCCGGCGACGATCTCGCCGCGCGCGCCGCGCACCTGGAAGAACAGGCTGTCGTTGTCGTCGGGGCGCAGCAGCTGGGTGGCGGTCTGCTCCAGGCTGCGCCGCGCGGCGTCGCTGGCGCGCGCCGGCATCGCGTGCTCGGCCGCGGCCTGGCGCGCGATGACCCGCACCATCACGCCGAGTTCACGGTCGTAGGGGCGGTTGGCGATGTTCTGCGCCACCAGCCAGGTGAGCGCGACGCTCATCGGCCACAGCAGCAGCAGCGGTGCGAGCATCCAGTCGAGGATCTCGCCGAAGAGAGAGCGTTGTTCGCGTGTCGTGGGCATCGGCTGGCGGCCGCGGCCGGCGCCCGTGCGGCCGGGTCAGGCCGCGATCTTTTCCAGGCAGTAGCCCAGGCCGCGTACCGTGGCGATTCTCACCGGACCCTGCTCGATCTTCTTGCGCAGGCGGTGGATGTACGCCTCGATCGCGTTGTTGCTGACTTCCTCGCCCCACTCGCACAGGCGCTCGACGAGCTGGTCCTTGCTGACCAGGCGGCCCGAGCGCTGCAGCAGCACCTCCAGCAGCGACAGCTCGCGCGCCGACAGCTCGATCATCTGGTCGTTGAGGTAGGCGACACGGCCGGTGGCGTCGAAGGTCAGCGGGCCGTGCTTGATGACGCTGGAGGCGGTGCCCAGGCCGCGGCGCGTCAGCGCGCGCACGCGGGCTTCCAGCTCCTGCAGCGAGAAGGGCTTGGCCATGTAGTCGTCGGCGCCCAGGTCCAGGCCCTTGACGCGCTGCTCGACGCTGTCGGCGGCGGTGAGGATCAGCACCGGCACCGCCGCGCCGCGCGCCCGCAGGCGCTTGAGCACCTCGAAGCCGTGCAGCTTGGGCAGGCCCAGGTCCAGGATCAGCAGGTCGAACTCGTGCGCCGACAGCGCGGCATCGGCCTCGGTGCCGCTGCCGACCTGGTCGACCGCGTAACCCGAGGCCCGCAGCGAGCGCAGAAGACCGTCGGCCAGGACCTGGTCGTCTTCGGCGATGAGGATGCGCATGACTGTCTCCGTCGGCGGGCCCGTCGTCGGGCTCTGGCTGTGGAAATTTTAACGACTCGCCTCTTGATACAGGGCAGGGTGTAGCCGCGGCTCACCCCACCGTCGAGGGCCCACCAAAGAACTGTACGAATATCCAGTTTCTGCAATAATCGGTGCCAATCAAGGAGAACCCGATGGACGCCCCGAAACCGCTGAACGCCGAGAAAGCCAAGGCCCTTCAAGCCGCTCTTGCCCAGATCGAGAAACAGTTCGGCAAGGGTTCGATCATGCGCCTGGGCGAAGGCGAGGTCATCGAGGACATCCAGGTCGTCTCGACCGGCTCGCTCGGCCTGGACGTCGCGCTGGGCGTCGGCGGCCTGCCGCGTGGCCGCGTCGTCGAGATCTACGGCCCGGAATCCTCGGGCAAGACGACGCTGACGCTGCAGGTCATCGCCGAGATGCAGAAGGCCGGCGGCACCTGCGCCTTCATCGACGCCGAACATGCGCTGGACATCCAGTACGCGCAGAAGCTGGGCGTCAACCTGCAGGACCTGCTGATCAGCCAGCCCGACACCGGCGAGCAGGCGCTGGAGATCGTCGACGCGCTGGTGCGCTCGGGCTCGATCGACCTGATCGTCGTCGACTCGGTCGCGGCGCTGACGCCCAAGGCCGAAATCGAAGGCGAGATGGGCGACGCGCTGCCCGGCCTGCAGGCGCGGCTGATGAGCCAGGCGCTGCGCAAGCTGACGGGGACGATCAAGAAGACCAACACGATGGTCATCTTCATCAACCAGATCCGGATGAAGATCGGCGTCATGTTCGGCAACCCCGAGACGACCACCGGCGGCAACGCGCTGAAGTTCTACGCCTCGGTGCGCCTGGACATCCGCCGCACCGGCAACATCAAGAAGGGCGACGAGGTCATCGGCAGCGAGACCAAGGTCAAGGTCGTCAAGAACAAGGTGTCGCCGCCGTTCAAGACCGCCGAGTTCGACATCCTCTACGGCGAAGGCATCAGCCGCGAAGGCGAGATCATCGACATGGGCGTCAATGCCCGCCTCGTCGAGAAGTCCGGTGCCTGGTACGCCTACAACGGCGAGAAGATCGGTCAGGGCAAGGACAACGCGCGCGAGTTCCTGCGCGAGAACCCCGACATCGCACGCGAGATCGAGAACAAGGTGCGCGAGTCGCTGGGCATCCCGCAGCTGCCCGCGGCCGACGGCGCCGAAGCCGGCGCCTGATGCCGGCCGCCGGGGCGTGACAAGCGCCCCGGTGCCTTTCCCTGGCGGGGTGAGCTGCGTCGCCTGCCCCGCCCGGCCGCCATCCCGATCGACACCCCGATGGCTTTTGCCGCTCCCTCGCTGAAAGGCCGCGCGCTGCGCTATCTGGCGCAGCGCGAGCACTCGCGCGCCGAGCTCGAGCGCAAGCTCGCCCGCCACGCCGAAGACGGCCCCGAGGCCAGCGCCGCCGAGCAGATCGCGCGCGCGCTCGACGAACTCCAGGCGGCCGGCCTGCTGAGCGAGTCGCGGGTGGCCGAGTCGGTGCTCGCACACGGCGCGCGCTTCGGCAGCCGCCGCCTGCGCCAGACGATGCAGTCCAAGGGCCTGGCGCCAGAACTCGTCGCGCGTACGCTGGAGCAGGCGCGCAGCACCGAGCTGGAGCGTGCGCGCGAGGTCTGGCGCAAGCGCTTCGGCACGGCCCCCGCCGATGCCGCGGAACGCGCCAAGCAGATGCGTTTCCTCGCCGGGCGGGGCTTCGAAGGCGAGCTCATCCGGCGTGTCGTGCCCTCGATCGGCGCCGACGACGACGGCGAACCCGAGTTCGACCTCGACTGAAGGCGGGGCGAGCGCAGCCGAGCGCCGTCCAGGGCTTGTCCAGCCGCCGCCTGCCGGCCGCGCCGCCGCGTGCTACATTGCCGCCGCTTTTTTCAGCGGCCAGCCGCCGGCCCTGTCCTCCTCCATGAGCCTTCCTCCCGCCGCGGCCCGACGCCAGCTCAAGCACCGTCGTCAGATCGACGTGCAGGTCTTTGCCCGGGACGACGGTTTGTGGGAGGTCGATGCGACGCTCGTCGACACCAAGACCCGCGACGCCCGCCTGGCCGGCGAAGTGCGCCCCGCCGGCACGCCGATCCACGACATGCTGATCCGGCTGGTCGTCGACACCTCGCTGAACGTCGTCGACGCGGGCGCCAAGACGCGCTGGATGCCGTACGCCGGCCATTGCGACGACCACGGCGACACCTACCGCTCGCTGATCGGCCTGAACCTCGTGCGCGGCTTCCGCAAAGGCCTGCAGGAGCGTGTCGGTGGCGTGCTGGGCTGCACCCACATCACCGAACTCGCCCTGGTGCTGCCGACGGCGGTCATCCAGGCGTTCGCCGGCGAGGTCATCGACACGCGCGGCGACAGCGGCGTCAAACCCTTCCAGCTCGACCGCTGTCACGCCTTGCGCAGCGACGGCGAGGTCGCCCGTCTCCACTACCCGCGCTGGTTCCGTCGGCCCGGCGCGGTTCTCGACACTTCCGGGAGTCCCGAATGAAGATCCACGAATACCAGGCCAAGGAACTGCTGCGCGCGCACGGGGTACCCGTGCCGCGGGGCTATGCGGCGTTCACGGTGCAGGAGGCGCTGGAGGCGGCGCAGAAGCTCGGCGGCTCGGTGTGGGTGGTCAAGGCCCAGATCCACGCCGGCGGCCGCGGCAAGGGCGGTGGCGTCAAGCTCGCGCGTTCGATCGCCGAAGTCGAGACGCTCGCTTCGCAGATCCTCGGCATGCAGCTCGTCACCCACCAGACCGGCCCCGAAGGCCAGAAGGTGCGCCGGCTGCTGATCGAAGAAGGCGCCGACATCAAGAAGGAGTACTACGTCGCTGCGCTCACCGACCGCGCGACGCAGAAGGTGGCGCTGATGGCGTCTTCCGAAGGCGGCATGGACATCGAGGAAGTGGCGCACGCCACGCCGGAGAAGATCCTCAAGGTCTTCGTCGACCCGCTGGTCGGCCTGACCGAAGCCCAGGCGCGTGAGCTGGCGGTGGGCATCGGCGTGCCCGAGGCCAGCCAGGCGCAGGCCATCGAGGTCTTCCAGAAGCTCTACGCCTGCTACATGGCCAGCGACGCCAGCCTCGCCGAGATCAACCCGCTGATCCTCGAAGGCCACGGCGGCATCAAGGCGCTGGACGCGAAGTTCAACTTCGACGCCAACGCGCTGTTCCGGCATCCGGAGATCGTCGCCTGGCGCGACCTGGACGAAGAAGACCCGGCCGAGGTCGAGGCCAGCAAGTTCGACCTCAGCTACATCAGCCTGGACGGCAACATCGGCTGCCTGGTCAACGGCGCGGGGCTGGCGATGGCGACGATGGACACCATCAAGCTCTTCGGCGGCGAGCCGGCGAACTTCCTCGACGTCGGCGGCGGCGCCAGCGCCGAGAAGGTCACCGAGGCCTTCAAGATCATGCTGAAGAACCCCGAGGTGAAGGGCATCCTCGTCAACATCTTCGGCGGCATCATGAAGTGCGACACCATCGCCGAAGGCGTCATCGCCGCGTGCAAGGCGGTGAACCTGCAGGTGCCGCTGGTGGTGCGCATGAAGGGCACCAACGAGGACCTGGGCAAGAAGATGCTGGCCGACAGCGGCCTGCCGATCATCAGCGCCGACACGATGGCCGAAGCCGCGACCGCAATCGTCGCGGCGGTGAAATAAACCCGGCGCGAGGAACACCGACATGAGCATCCTGATCAACAAGGACACCCGCGTCATCACGCAGGGCATCACCGGCAAGACGGGCCAGTTCCACACCCGCATGTGCCGCGACTACGCCAACGGCCGCAACTGCTTCGTCGCCGGCGTGAACCCGAAGAAGGCCGGCGAGGACTTCGAGGGCATCCCGATCTACGCCAGCGTCAAGGAAGCGGCGGCGCAGACCGGTGCCACCGTCAGCGTCATCTACGTGCCGCCGGCCGGCGCTGCGGCAGCGATCTGGGAGGCCGTCGAGGCCGAACTCGATCTGGCGATCTGCATCACCGAAGGCATCCCCATCAAGGACATGCTCGAGGTGCGCAACAAGATGAAGGCCAAGGAAGCCGCGGGCGGCAAGAAGACGCTGCTGCTGGGCCCCAACTGCCCGGGCACGATCACGCCCGAGGAGATCAAGATCGGCATCATGCCGGGCCACATCCACAAGAAGGGCCGCGTCGGCGTCGTCAGCCGCTCGGGCACGCTGACCTACGAGGCCGTGGCGCAGCTCTCCGAACTGGGCATCGGTCAGAGCAGCGCGGTGGGCATCGGCGGCGACCCGATCAACGGGCTTAAGCACATCGACGTGATGCGGCTGTTCAACGAGGACCCGGACACCGACGCGGTGATCATGATCGGCGAGATCGGCGGCCCCGACGAAGCCGACGCGGCGCGCTGGTGCAAGGAGCACATGACCAAGCCGGTGGTCGGCTTCATCGCCGGCGTCACCGCGCCGGCGGGCAAGCGCATGGGTCACGCCGGCGCGCTGATCTCCGGCGGCGCCGACACGGCGGACGCCAAGCTGGCGATCATGGAGGAGTGCGGCTTCACGATCACGCGCAACCCGTCCGAGATGGGGCGGCTGCTGCAGAAGCTGATCTGATCTCCCGCTCGCGCCAGCACCGGGTGTTGCACTGAGGCACGGCGTCGATGTCCGGCGCGGTGCTCGCCCTGGTGTTGCTGGCCGCCGCGCTGCACGCCAGCTGGAACGCGGTCGTCAAAGGCGGGCAGGACAAGCTGCTGAACTCGGTGGCGGTGGCGACCGCGGCGGCGCTGATCGCGGCGCTGCTGCTGCCGCTGCTGGTGCTGCCGCCGCGGGCCGCCTGGCCCTTCATCGCGGCTTCCGGGCTGCTGCACGTCGCTTACTACGTGCTCGTGGCCCGTGCCTACGCCGCCGCCGACATGGCGGTGGCTTATCCGGTGATGCGCGGCAGTGCGCCGCTGCTCGTCGCGCTGTCCAGCGCCGCCGTGCTGTTGGAGCCGCTGGGCCTGACGGCCTGGGTCGGTGTCGCGCTGTTGTGTGCCGGCATCCTGGGTTTCGCCGTCGCCGCGCGTGGCCACGGCGTCGCGGGGCTGGGCTACGCGCTGCTCAACGCGGTTGTCATCGCCGCCTACACCGTGGTCGACGGGCTGGGGGCGCGGCTCTCGGGGCGGCCGCTGGCCTACACCTTGTGCGTGCTGCTGGCCGGCGGCGCGCCGCTCGCGCTCTGGGCGCTGGCCCGGCGCCGGCCCGCGGCCCTGGCGCTGCTGCGCACGCGCTGGCGGCCGCTGCTGCTGGCCGGTGCCGGCACCATCGTCTCCTACGCACTGGTGCTGTGGGCGATGACGCAGGCGCCGGTGGCGTTGGTCGCCGCGCTGCGCGAATGTTCGATCGTCTTCGCGATGCTGCTGTCGGCGCTGTTCCTGCGCGAGCGTCTGGCGCCACCGCGCCTGGCGGCCGCGGCGCTGGTGCTGGCCGGTGTCGTGGCCCTGAGAATGGCGTGAGCAGCGAGGCTGCGTAGTTCCACGCACCGGAAGCCCCCGTCGTCTGCCTACACTCGGCCGCGCGCCGACCACAAGACAACTCCATGGACCTCACTTCGCCGGCCTTCTGGGCCGCCCTCGGCTCGATCATCTGGGTCAACATCCTGCTGTCCGGCGACAACGCCGTGGTCATCGCGCTGGCCGCGCGGGCCCTGCCGGCGCACCAGCAGAAGAAGGCGATCTTCTGGGGCAGCGCCGCGGCGATCGTGATGCGGATCGTGCTGACCATCGTCGCCGCGCGCCTGCTGCAGCTGCCCTTCCTGAAGATCGTCGGCGCGCTGGCGCTGCTGTACATCGGCGTCGACCTGCTGCGCGAGGACGACGACGGGGACGACGACGGCGTCGGCAAAGGCCAGGGCGGCATGCTGGCCGCGATCCGCACGATCCTCGTCGCCGACCTCGTGATGAGCCTGGACAACGTGCTGGCGGTGGCCGCCGCGGCCAACGGCGACGTGCCGCTGCTGGTCATCGGCCTGGCCGTCAGCATCCCGCTGATCATCTTCGGCAGCACGCTGCTGCTGCGCGTGATGGAGCGGTTCCCGCTGATCGTCACCGCCGGCGCCGCGCTGCTGGGCTTCCTGGCCGGCGAGATGCTGATGACCGATCCGGCCGTCGTCGAGCGCTTCGGCGAGCTGCCGCACGCGGTGATCAACACCGCCGGCGCCATCGGCGCCGCGCTTGTCGTCGGCATCGGCATGCTGCTGCAGCGCCGCGCCGCCAAGGAGCGCACGGAGTAAGTAGCCGCACGAAGCTGCGGCCGCGGGTTCGCTGGTTATCATCCCCGGACCGAAGGGGAGTAGCTCCCGCCGGCCCGACCAGGAGGACAACGGTCGGCGTCGGACGACGACAGGGCCGTCAGTACGAAGCTTTGCTTCCGGTCCGTCGGGCGACAACCATACAACTCCAGCCGAGCGAGACCTTCGACGCCAGGGCATGCCGCGCACGCGGCCTGCCCGCCGTCGTTTGTTCTCGCCCGGAGTCCGCATGGAGTTCTTCTCGCCCGCCTGGTTCTCGGCGCTCGCCGCCATCATCCTGATCGATCTCGTCCTCGCCGGCGACAACGCGATCGTCATCGCGCTGGCCGCGCGCCAGCTGCCCGAAAGCCTGCGCAAGCGCGCCATCGTCTGGGGCACGGTCGGCGCCGTCGTCGTGCGCTCGGCGATGACGCTGGCCGTGGTCTGGCTGCTGCAGATCCCCGGGCTGATGCTGGTCGGCGGTCTGGGCCTGGTCTGGATCGCCTACAAGCTGCTCGCGCCGCAAGGCGAGGAAGGCGAGCACGGCGTCGTCGCGACGACCTTCTGGGGCGCGATGCGCACGATCATCGTCGCCGACGCGCTGATGGGCGTGGACAACGTGCTCGGCGTCGCCGGTGCGGCCCACGGCAGCTTCGATCTAGTCGTCATCGGCCTGCTGATCAGCATCCCGATCGTCGTCTGGGGCAGCTCGCTGGTGTTGAAGCTCGTCGACCGCTACCCGGTCATCACCTACGTCGGCGCCGGCGTGCTGGCCTTCACCGCGGCGAAGATGATCGTCGGCGAGCCGCTGCTCGACGAGGTCTACGACCCGAACCTGATCGCGCGCGTCGCCACCTACACGGTGCTGGTCTGCGGCGTGCTGGCCGCCGGCTGGTGGGCGGCGCGCCGTGCCCGCCCGGCAGATCGTGCGGAACCGCCGCACGCCGCCTGAGTCACGAGGAGAAGCCATGGAACAGATCGCTGTCTTCGTCGACGACGCCGAGCACGCGCGGCGCATCCTGGCGCCGATGCTCGCCGAGGCCGCCGCACCGACGCGCTGGGTCATCGTCGGCTGCGCGCCCAAGCTGACGCACCGTATCGGCAAGTGGGTCTCGCACCGCAGCCGCGAGAACTGGCGCGAGCAGTGGGCGCGCACGCTGCGCCAGCGTCTGGAGCCGGCCTTCGCCGCGGTGCCGGGCGAGCGCGAGTGGATGGTCGCGCGCGCGCCGCTGCCCGAAGTCAGCGAACGCCTGCGGCGCCGCCTCGGCGCCGATCTGCGCCTGCTCGACGCCCGTCGCCCCAAGCTCGGCGCGACGATGGCGCCGGTCAGCGCCGACCAGCCTCCGGCCGAGGACACGCGCTGGAGCGCCGGCATCGCGGTGGCCACCGGCATGGCGACGGTGCTCGCGCTCAGCGACTGAACACACGAACGCGGGTGTCCCCCGTGACCGGGTCGCGGGGCGCGGCCGCGGGCCTGTGCTAGCGTCGCAAGTTGGCATTCGCCCTGACCGTCGCCGCTGTCGCCCGTGCGCCCCGAGACCCCTGCCGTCGGCCCCGTCGTGGGCGGATACCGCCTCGCCAGCCGTCTGGGCTCGGGCGAGCACGGCGAGGTTTTCGTCGCCACCCGACTGGCCAGCGGCGAGCAGGTCGCCTTCAAGCGGCTGCGCGCGACGATCGCCGATTCGCGCCGGCGCGCCGAGGCGGCGCGCCGCTTCGCCGCCGAGGCCGAGACGACGCGGCGGCTGCAGCACCCCGACATCGTGCGTGTGCTCGACGCCGGCCACGACGACGCCGGCCCCTGGCTGGTGATGGAGCTGCTGCCCGGCTGCAGCCTGGAGCGCTACACCCACGCGGCGCGCCTGTTGCCCGAGCCGGTGGTGATCGGCGTGATGGCCCGGGTCGCGCGTGCGCTGGCCTACGCCCACGGGCGCGGCGTCGTGCACCGCGATCTCAAGCCGTCCAACGTCATCGTCGACTGGAGCAGCCGCCGCGTCACGCTGACCGACTTCGGCCTCGCCCGCCGCGCCGACGGCGACAGCACGCGTACCGGGCTCGTGCTCGGCTCGCCGGCCTACCTGGCGCCCGAGCAGCTCGCCGGGGCGCCGGCCACGCCGCGCGGCGACCTGTACGCGCTGGGTGTCACCCTGTTCGAGCTGCTGGCCGGCCGCCGGCCGCACGAGTCGCCGTCGCTGGGCGAACTGCTGCGCCAGGTGGCCGAGCAGCCGGCGCCGGACCTCGCCCGCCTGCGCCCCGGCCTGCCGCCGGCGCTGACCGGCATCGTCGCGCGCCTGCTCGCCAAACCGCCGGCGCAGCGTCCGGCTTCGGCCGACGAGGTGGCCAAGGCGCTGGAGGACGTCCTCCAGACGATCGACGCGGCCGCGGCAGGACCGATGTCACGCCCTTGACGAGCTGACGATTCCTGCGAGGTTCTTCCGTTGCACAATCGCAAAAAACCATGACCGTCAGCCCGAGGTTCGAGAGATGCCGATGACGACCGAGTTCTGCTCGGCCCTCGATACCGGCCGTGCGCGCAGCAACAACGAAGACTCGGTTGCGATCGACGAGGGCACCTCGCTGGCCGTGCTGGCCGACGGCATGGGCGGCTACAACGCCGGCGAAGTGGCCAGCCAGATGGCCACCAGCTTCATCGTGCGCGAACTCGGCCGCTGGCTGCAGGAAGCCGGCGCCCAGGCCGGCGACGCCGACGTGCGCCGCGCGATGGACATCTGCGTGGACAACGCCAACCGCGCGATCTTCAACGCCGCCAACGCCAACCCCCAGTACGCCGGCATGGGCACGACGCTGGTCGTCGCTGTCTTCCGCGAAAGCCGGGTCATCGTCGGCCACGTCGGCGACTCGCGGGCCTACCGCATGCGCGCCGGCCGGCTGCAGCAGATCACGCGCGACCACTCGCTGCTGCAGGAGCAGATCGACGCCGGCCTGATCACGCCCGAACAGGCGGCGTTCTCGGCCAACAAGAACCTGGTCACGCGCGCCGTCGGCGTCGAGGACACCGTGCTGCTGGAGATGCATCCGCACGACGTGATGCCCGGCGACCTGTACCTGCTGTGCTCCGACGGCCTGTCGGACATGCTCGACGACGGCGCGATCGGCCGCCTGCTGGCGGCCTGCGGCGAGTCCCTTGACGAGGGGTGTCGCACCCTTATTGACGCGGCCAATGCCGCAGGGGGAAGGGATAATATCTCGGTCATCCTGGTGCGCGTTTCCGGGGGCTCCGGGGCTTCTGGCCGGTCCTGGTGGCCCTTCCGCCGCTAGTCGTTCTCCACGCATCCCGCCTGGCCGGTCCCATCCTGGCAGGCGACTCGCACGCCGCCGCAGACGGTCGGCACATCTGAGGTCTCGAATGGGCAAGCTGGTCGTTTCGCTCGACGGTGTCGTCATCAAGGAAGTCCAGATCACCAAGGACAAGACGACGCTCGGGCGGCGCCCGTACAACGACATCGTCATCGACAACCTCGCCGTCAGCGGCGAGCACGCGGTGCTGCAGATGGTCGGGGCCGACGTCTTCATCGAAGACCTCAACAGCACCAACGGCACCTACATCAACGGCAAGGCGATCAAGAAGCAGCTGCTGGCGCACAATGACACCGTCGAGATCGGCAAGTACAAGATCAAGTACCTGACCGAAGAGAACTCGGACTACGAGAAGACGCTGGTCATGCGCCCCGCGGCTTCGACGCCGCCGCCGTTCACGTCGGCCGGCCCGACGCGCTCGGGCCACGCGCCGATCATCGCCGCGGCGGCCTCGGGCAGCGCGTCGATCAAGGTGCTCAACGGTGCGGCCGCCGGACGCGAGGTCATGCTGACCAAGGTCGTCACGACGGTCGGCAAGCCCGGCGTGCAGGTGGCCTCGATCACGCGGCGTCCCAACGGCTACGCCTTCTCGCACGTCGAAGGCGTCAACCGGCCGAGCGTCAACGGCGTGCCGCTGGTCGGCGACTCGGTGCCGCTGCGCAACGGCGACGTCATCGAACTCGCCGGCACGGCGATGCAGTTCATCCACCACTGAAGGCGGTTCGGGGCGGCGTCTGCGTCGCCGCGTGACGATCTTCACGTTAAGCCCGCCGGCAACGCCTGCACCCCTCGGTAAAGCGGGCCGGACGTCGATTTCGCGGCTTGCGCCGGCCGGCGGCGACGGTCAGCATCGGTTCTCCCGTCGGCGCATCGGCGGTCGACCCACCGCCTCATGCAGATCCGCGTCCTCGGTTGTTCGGGCTCCATCGCCGCCGGCAACCGAACCACCTCGTTTCTCGTCGACGACGATGTGCTCGTCGATGCCGGCACCGGCGTCGGCGACCTCGAACTCGACGAACTGGCGCGCATCGACGACGTCTTCGTCAGCCACTCGCACCTGGACCATGTGCTCGCCATCGGCCTGCTGGCCGACAGCGTCAAACGCCGCCGCGCCGCGGCCGGACGGCCGCCGATCCGCGTGCACGCCCTGCCCGAGACGCTGGCGGCGCTGCACGCGCACGTCTTCAACGGCGTCATCTGGCCCGACTTCACCCAGTTGCCGAGCCCGCAGCAGCCGATGCTGGCCTTCGTGCCTTTCGCGGTGGGCGAGCGCCTGGACCTGGGCCGCGGCCGTTGGCTGGAAGTCCTGCCGGCCACGCACACCGTGCCGGCGGTCGGCTTCGCGCTGATCGACGCCGCCGGCCGCGCCTGGGCCTACAGCGGCGACACCGGCCCGGCGCCGGCGCTGTGGCGGCGCCTGGAGCAGCTGGACCTGCGCGGGCTGATCGTCGAGACCGCCTTCGACGACGAGGAACGTGCGATGGCCGAGCTGAGTCAGCACCTGTGCCCGGCGCTGCTGCGCGACGAACTGGCGCGGCTGCCACGCGGCGTGGACGTCTACATCACCCACATCAAGCCGGGCATGGTCGAGCAGGTGATGTCGCAGGTCGCGGCGCTGCCCGGCCCGCACCGCATGCGCGCGCTGCGCGCCGGCCAGCGGCTGGTGCTCGGCGACTGACCAAAAACGTCGCTTTGCGCCCGGTGCGGCGCCACGTTGGGCGAGAAAAGTGACGTTTTTCGTCAGCGGGTGTGAACCAGTCGACGCTTTGCCGCATGGCACGACCCCTGCAAATGCGGGGTGTCCTCGATTCCTCCTTTCCACTCACCCCACGGGAGTACCGTCCATGAAGCGTGTGCAACAAGGTTTCACCCTGATCGAACTGATGATCGTCGTCGCGATCATCGGCATCCTGGCGGCGGTCGCGCTGCCGGCCTACCAGGACTACACCGTCAAGGCGAAGGTGTCCGAAGTCGTCCTCGCGGCGTCGACCTGCCGCACGGCCATCACCGAAGCCGTGCAAACCTCGTCCGGCAGCCTGCCGAGCGCTGACAACTCCTGGGGTTGCGAGTCCAGCTCGTCGACGTCGAAGTACGTCGCTTCCGTCGAGACGAAGGGCAGCAGCGGCAAGATCCGGGTCACGACGCAGAACCTGCCGGTCACCGGGCACGTCATTCTGGTTCCGACGATCAGCGGCAACCTGGTGACGGAATGGGCCTGCGGCACCTCTGACACGGCCTTCAAGAAGTACCTGCCCGGCTCGTGCAAGTCCGACCAGACCTGGTAATCAGCGGTCGAATATTCAGTTCGTGCTTCGACGAGAGGGCAGCCTGAGGGCTGCCCTTTTTCTTGCGGAAGATGGCTCCTGCCATCCAGCAGAGTATCCGTGGATCCCGCGTGACACGCCACGGAGTCTCAAACGGCGTGCTCGCGTGCCACCTCGTGCGGAAAGATTCTCCAGATCGTGTCGAACCCGAAAGGCGCAATGAGGTCGTTCGCGGTGTTGCTTGCGCTGGTGCCGGTCGCATGGCTGGTCTCCAACCACTATGCGCCCTGGGTGTCGGCCTGGTCCGATGGGCTGGTATTGGTGCTGGTGGCAAGCTCGCTCTCGTGCTGGGCCGGACCGTCACGGATCGACATCTCGCTGCTCGCCGTTCTGGTCATCGGCAGCGCCGTCGCGTTGGCCCAATGGGCGTCGGGCCAGGTCTTCTTCTTCGGCGATGCGCTCATGGTCGTGCTGTACCTGTGCGCATTCGCGGCGGCGCTGATGCTCGGTCGCGCATTGCCGGGCGACTCGGGGCGCCGACTTGACGGCCTTACCTCGCTCGCCGCCGTCATGGTCGCCAGCGCGGCCCTGTCGGTGGGCATCGCGCTGGCCCAATGGATGCAGGTGGCCCCGCTCGGCGTCTGGCAGGTCGACCTGCCGCCGGGCACGCGCCCGTTCGGCAACGTCGCGCAGGCGAATCACTTGTGCACCGTGGCGCTGCTCGGGATTTCGGCCGCGGGTCTGCTGTTCCAGTCGGCTCGCATCGGCAAGGCCGTCTTCTTCCTGTGTACGGCATGGCTGCTGTTCGGCATGGTGATGTCCGGCTCGCGCACGGGCTGGCTTCAGATCGCCGCATTGCTCGTCATCGCCTTGACCGTCGGCGCCCGCACCCGGTGGGCGCTGGCCCGCCGGGAGGCCGTCGCGCTCGCCGTCGGCTTCGCACTGCTGGCCGCGGGCTGGCCGGCGTTCAACGATTGGCTGGGCCTCAGTTCGGGCAGGTCGCTCGAACAGGCTGTACAGCCGGGGACTCGTTATGCGCACTGGACCGCGATGCTCGATGCGCTGCGGCAGCAGCCGTGGTCGGGCTACGGCTGGCAGCAGGTCGCCCGTGCCCAGCACAGTGTCGCGGCCGACAGGCCCTATGTCGGCGAAAACATCGAGCACGCCCACAACATCGTGCTCGACTTGCTGGTCTGGAACGGCGTGCCGCTGGGCCTGCTGCTCGTCGCGCTGCTCGTCTGGGGCTTGCTGAGAACCTTCCGCGGCTGTCGCGACCCACGTTCGGCGTGGCTGCTGCTCGGCGCTGCCGGCATCCTCGTCCACGGGATGCTGGAGTACCCGCTGGAGTACGCCTACTTCCTGATCCCCTTGGGTCTCTTCATCGGCGCGACCCAAGCGCTCGAGCGGCCGGCAGAAGGCGTGGTCCTGCCCTCGCCGCTGCCCCGCGTCGGCGGGCTGGTGCTGATGACGCTGGTCGCCGCCATCGGCTACGAGTACGCCCAGGTCGAGACATCGTTTCGCACGCTGCGGATGGAAGCCGCCCGCATCGGCACCGCGACCATCACCAGCGAGACCCCGGACCTGCGCCTGCTGACCCAGCAGCGTGCGTTCCAGGACTTCATCCGCACCGAGGCCCGGACCGGCATGAGTCCGTCGCAGCTGGAGACGATGCGCTCGGTCGCGGAGCGTTTTCCCTACCCGCCGGTGATGCTGCGCTACGCGCTCGCTTCCGCGCTCAACGGCCATCCTCGCGAAGCCGAACTCGAGATCCGCCGGCTGTGCCGCATGCACCGTTTCGAGCGCTGCGAGGAGGCCTACGATGCGTGGACGTCGATCACGAGTCAGCAGCCGCTGCTGCGACAGGTCGCCCTGCCACCTACGGCCCTGGCCGCGGCGGGGCTGACGGTGCGGCCGCCGCCGCCCTGACCGGCACAGCGATCGTTCTTGGTAGCATCGCGCGGCCTCGCCGCCGGGCTCCCTCGCCGCCCGAGGCCGGAGACCCACTCTCTTGCCAGCCGCCTCCCCCGCCTTCATCGCACACGTCGCGCTGGCCCTGCTCGCCGCCTGCGCCCCTTCGCTGCTGGCCTACAACGTCTCCCCGTCGCCGACCTTCCTGAACCAGGCCTTGGCGATCGCGCTGTGGGGGCTGTTCGTCGCCGCGACGGCGCCGCGCGTGGGCTCGGACCGCCGGGGCGCCGGGCCGCTGAAGGCCGCGCTGCTCGTCGTGCTGGCCGGCGTCTGCTGGTCCTGGTCGCGGGCGCTGCCGACGAGCATCGCGCTGTCGGCGATCGGCATCCTGCTCGCGGCGCTGGTCATGGTGTCCGGCGGTGCTGCGGCGCAGTCGCGGGCCGATCCGCGGGCAGTCTTCGCCGCGTTCTGCATCGGCTGGGCGGCGGCCGGCGTGTTCAACGTCGCGATCGCGCTCGTGCAGGTCTTCGCCCCCGACTGGGCCGACGGCCAGTGGATCGCGCGCTCCGGCATTCCCGGGCGTGCCGTCGGCAACCTGCGCCAGCCCAACCACCTGAGCAGCCTGCTGCTGTGGTCGGCGATCGCGGTGATCGCGCTGGTCGAGCTCTACCGCGACGCCCGCGCGAGCCGCCTGCTGCGTGCCGCGGGCGCGGCCTTGTTCGCGGCGCTGATCTTCGCCGTCGTGCTGACGGCTTCGCGCACCGGCTTCGTCGGCGTGCTGCTGCTGGCGCTGTGGGGCGTGCTGGACCGCCGCCTGGCGCGTTCGACGCGGCTCTTGCTGCTGGCCGCGCCGCTGGTCTACCTCGTCGGCTGGCTGGCGATGGCCGAATGGGCGCGGCTGTCGCAGCACGTCTTCGGCGGCGAGGCGCGGCTGGCCGAGAACGACCTGTCGAGCTCGCGCGTGCGCATCTGGCTGAACACGCTGGAGCTGATCCGTCGCCAGCCCTGGGGCGGCGTCGGCTTCGGCGAGTTCAACTTCGCCTGGTCGCTGACGCCGTTCCCGGACCGCCCGGTGGCCTTCTTCGACCATTCGCACAACCTCGTGCTGCAGCTCGCGGTGGAGCTCGGTGTGCCGGCCGCGGCGCTGGTGATGGCGCTGCTGCTGTGGGCGCTGTGGGCGGCGGCGCGCCTCGCCTTCCGGCCGGGCCGCGACGGCGAGGCCGAAGGCGGCGGCATCGAGCGCCGCGCGGCCTGGGTGATGGTGCTGATGATCGGGCTGCACAGCCTGCTCGAGTACCCGCTCTGGTACGCCTATTTCCTGCTGCCGGCGGCCTGGGCCTGGGGCTTCGCGCTCGCCCGTCGCCGCGGCCCGGCGATGCCGCACGGCTGGCCGCAGCCTACGCAGTGGGCCGGCGGGCTGGCGCTGGTCGTCGGCGCGACGCTGGCCGTCGTCGACTACCTGCCGGTCACGCGCATCTTCAGCAGCGCGCCCGACTCGCCGCCGCTGGTCGAACGCATCGCCGTCGGCCAGCGCAGCCTGCTCTTCGCCTACCACGCCGACTACGCCGCGGCGACGACCGGGCTGGTGCCCGGCCCGGACGCGATGCAGCCTTTCGAAGGCGCGACCCACCATCTGCTGGACACGCGGCTGATGACCGCCTGGGCCAACGCCCTGGCCGCGCATGGCGAACTGGACGCCGCGCGCCACATCGCCGAGCGGCTGCGCGAGTTCCGCAACCCCGCCAGCCGGGACTTCTTCGCGGCCTGCGACGCCGTCGCCGCGGGCGCGGCCGGCGCGCCGTTCCAGTGCCAGGCGCCGCAGCGTGTGCCCGACTGGCGCGAGTTCTTCCGGCCCTGAGGCTCAGTCCGGCGCGACCCAGTCGCCGCTCTTGCCGCCGCGCTTCTCCAGCACGCGCACGTCGGTCATCACCATGCCGCGGTCGGCGGCCTTGCACATGTCGTAGATGGTGAGCAGGCCGACCTGCACCGCGGTCAGCGCCTCCATCTCGACGCCGGTGCGGCCACGCGTCTCGACCTGGGCTTCGCAGCGCACGCTGGACGTGGCGGCGTCGAGCTCGAACTCGACGGCCACGCGCGTGATCGGCAGCGGATGGCACAGCGGGATCAGCTCGGCGGTGCGCTTGGCGCCCTGGATCGCCGCGATGCGCGCGACGCCCAGCACGTCGCCCTTGGCCGCGCGGCCTTGCGCGACGAGCTCGAAGGTCGCCGGCAGCATGCGGATCGTGCCGGCGGCGCGCGCGACGCGGTGCGTCTCGTCCTTGGCGGCGACATCGACCATCTGCGCCCGGCCCTGGGCGTCGAAGTGGGTGAGCGGAGAGTTCATCGACGGAAACAAGGGGGCAACGCGACGGTGTCATCATAGGCCGCTGCATGCACGCGCGCCGGCCGCGTCCGGTGCTCCCGACGGACACCCTGCCTTGACGCTCTCTTCCTCCCCGCGTTCCCCGCGTCGTCCCCGTGCCCTCGTGCTGGCGCTCGCGCTGGCTTTCGCCGTCCAGGTGGTGCCGGCGCAGGTGCGCCTGCCCTCGCTCGGCGAGTCGGCGGTCGAAGACATCACGCTCGGCGCCGAACGCCGCCTGGGCGAGCAGGTGATGCGCCAGATCCGCGCCGATCCGTCCTACCTCGACGACCCGGTGCTGCTCGAGTACCTGAACTCGATCTTCCAGCCGCTGGTGGCGGCGTCGCGCGCCAACGGCAACATCGAGGCCGAGCTCGACCGCCAGTTCGCCTGGGAGCCCTTCCTGCTGCGCGAGCGCAGCGTCAACGCCTTCGCGCTGCCGGGCGGCTTCGTCGGCGTGCACCTCGGGTTGATCGCGCTGACGGCCAGCAGCGACGAGTTCGCCTCGGTGCTGGCGCACGAGTTGTCGCACGTGACCCAGCGCCACATCGCGCGCAGCAGCATCGCCGCGCAGCGCAACTCGATGATCAGCCTGGCGGCGCTGCTGCTGGGGCTGGTCGCCGCCGCGCGCAGCAACAACGCCGACGTCGCCAACGCGGCCATCGTCGGCAGCCAGGCGGCGTCGATCCAGGGCCAGCTCAACTTCTCGCGCGACATGGAACGCGAGGCCGACCGCATCGGCTACAGCACGCTCGCCTCGGCGGGCTTCGCGCCGCAGGGCATGGCGCAGATGTTCGAGAAGCTCGACACCGCCACGCGGCTCAACGACAGCGGCGGCTTCCCCTACCTGCGCAGCCACCCGCTGACGGTCGAGCGCCTGAGCGAGGCGCGCTCGCGTGCGATGTTCAGCGGCGACGGCAAGCTCGCGCCGCCGCTGCGCCATGCGCTGATGCAGCAGCGTTCGCGCGTGCTGATGGACACCGACCCGCAGGTGCTGCAGCGCCTCGTCGACCAGGGCGGCGGCGCGGCCGACGCGCCGCTGCGCGAGCGCCTGGGGGCGTTCTACGCCGCGGCGCTGTCGGCCTCGCTGCTGCGCGAATACGCCAAGGCCGAGGCCCTGGCCTCGCAGGCGCTGGCGCTCGTGCAGCAGGCCAGCCCGCGTGAACCGCAGGCCGAGCGCGACGTGCAGCTGCTGCTGGTGCAGGTGCGGCTGGCCGCCGGCCAGCCCGCCGCGGCGCTGCAGGTGCTGGACACGATCGGCGTCGATGCGCGCGGCCGCGCGCCGCTGCTGATGCGCGCCCAGGCGGCACTCGACCTGCAGCGTGGCGGCAAGGCGGCTCCCGAGGCGCTGCGCGCCAGCACCGAATCGCTGCAGACCTGGGTCGCCGAGCATCCGCGTGATGCCGGCGCCTGGACGCAGCTGGCCGCCACCGCCGACGCCGCCGGCTTCAAGCTGCGTGCGGTGCGTGCCGAAGCCGAGGCGCGCTACGTCTCGGGCGACGTGAACGGCGCCATCGACCGGCTGCGTGCCGGCCAGGCCGCGGCACGCGGCGCCGCCGGCCAGGACTTCATCGAGGCTTCGGTGATCGACGCGCGCCTGCGCGAGCTGCGTGCGCAGCAGCGCCGTGCGTTCTGCGACGCCCGGGCCGACGGCGGCAACCCCGCGCCGATCGAGGGCGTCGAGGTGCGCGACTGCCCGCGCTGATCAGGGGGCCGAGCGGCCGAAGAGCTGCTCGACGGCGGCGTCGATGACCATGCCGCACAGGCTGTAGATCACCGAGCCGATCAGCGCCGCGCCGAAGCCGGCGACACGGAAGCCGTCGAGCACGCTGGCCGCGGCCCAGAACATCAGCGCGTTGATGACGAAGAGGAACAGGCCCAGCGTCAGCAGCGTAACGGGCAGGGTGAGCAGCACCAGCAGCGGCCGCACCAGCGTGTTCAGCAGGCCCAGGACCAGGGCCGCGATCAGCGCAGTGCCGAAGCTCTGCACGGTGACGCCGGGATAGAGGTTGGCCACCAGCAGCAGCGCAGCGGCGAGCAGGAACCATCTCGCGAGGATCTTCATAGGGCGCAGCATAGCGTGGCGAGAATGCATTCCACCTATGAAAACAGCTTCTCAGCGGCCCTCGTGAGGCGGTACCATCCCGCGTGCACGGCGCTCCCTGCCAGACGAGGCTCCCATGAGGCTTCGCGCAGCGCCGGCGTCGAGCCACTCTGACGGAGAACATTCCCATGGCAACTGCGAAGAAGACCGCCGCGAAGAAGACCGCGGCCACCAAGGCACCGGCGAAGAAGGCGGCTCCGGCCACGAAGGCCGCCGCTCCCGCGAAGAAGGCCGTCGCCGCTCCGGCGAAGAAGGCTGCCGCCCCGAAGAAGGCCGCCCCGGCGGTCAAGAAGGCGCCCGCCAAGAAGGCCGCCGCGAAGAAGCGCACCCCCAGCGCCGCCTTCATGAAGCCCCTGACCCCGAGCGCCGCTCTGGCCGCCGTCATCGGCGACAAGCCGCTGCCGCGCACCGAGATCACGAAGAAGGTCTGGGAGTACATCAAGAAGAACGGCCTGCAAGACAAGGCCAAGAAGACGATGATCAACGCCGACGCCAAGCTGAAGGCGATCTTCGACAAGGCGCAGGTCTCGATGTTCGAGATGACCAAGCTGATCAGCAGCCACCTCAAGTGAGGCACGCGGGCGCCTGGCGCCCGTTGTCCACCACGAAGGCCGGCGTCAGCCGGCCTTTTTCATTGCGGCGCCGCCGCCAGCGTCTTCTCGCAGAAGGCGCGCATCTCGGCGTCCTGCACCTCGGCCAGCAGCGCGAGCATCGCCTCGCGGTGGCGGGCCAGCTCCTCGCGGTCGCCGGCCGCATGCGCCGCATGCACGGCGCATTCATGGGCGAAGAAACGTTCCGAGGCCTCGGCGCCATGCGCCTCGCAGGCCGCGATGCAGGCCGCCGCGTGCGCCTGCGCCTGCGCGCCGTGGCCGAGCGCGGCATGGCACAGCGCCAGGTGGTAGTCGGCGCGCTCGACGTGCATCCAGGTGCCGGCACGCTCCCAGGCGCGGCGTTCGAGTTCGGCCATCTCGATCATCAGCGCGTCCAGCGCCGGCTCGCGCGGGCCCAGGCGCAGCGCCTGGGCCACGTTGTGCGCCGTCGCGGCGTAGGCCTGGCGCGCGGCCGGGTCGGGGTGGTTCGCGGCGCGCGTCTCCAGCGGCAGCAGGCGCACGCGCGGCGCGTCGTGGCGCCCGCGGCGCAGCTCGGCCTGCACGACGTCGCCGAGCAGGGCCCAGGCGGCGACCTCGGGCAGCGGTTCGGCCTGTCGGCCCTCGACCTGCGCCAGCGCCCACTGGGCGCGCGAGCGCGCCGCGTCGAGCTTGGCGCCGGCCGGCAGCGCGGCGACGAAGGTGTGCAGCAGGTCGGTCCGCCCGAGGTGGCCCAGCGCGGTGTGACGCGCCAGCCGCACGGCGTCGGCGCCGTCGTCGTCGTCGGGCAGCGTCGAAGCGCGCGCGACGAGTTCCAGCGTCAGCTCGTACGGGGCCGTGTCGTGGCGGTTCCAGGCGACTTCCAGCCAGTCGCGCAGCGCTTGTGTCGTGTCCATCGGGTTCCCCGGGCCTCCCAGCCTCGTCCGAACCCTGATGCTGGCCCCGGCGCGGCCGCGGCGCCATCCCGAGGCGCAAACGGCCGCGGCATTCAGTCGGGGGTGTGCCAGCGGCGCGCCGTCTCCAGCAGCGGCGCCAGGAAACGCCCGGTGTGGCTGCCGGCATGCGCGGCGATGTCCTCGGGCGTGCCGGCCACCAGCACGCGGCCGCCGCCCGAGCCGCCTTCCGGGCCCATGTCGATCAGCCAGTCGGCGGTCTTGATGACGTCCAGGTTGTGCTCGATGACGACGATGGTGTTGCCGGCGTCGCGCAGCTGGTGCAGCACCTTGAGCAGCAGGCCGATGTCGTGGAAGTGCAGGCCGGTGGTCGGCTCGTCGAGGATGTACAGCGTGCGCCCGGTGTCGCGCTTGGACAGCTCCAGCGCCAGCTTGACACGCTGGGCCTCGCCGCCGGACAGCGTCGTCGCCGCCTGGCCCAGGCGGATGTAGCCCAGGCCGACGTCGAGCAGCGTCTGCAGCTTGCGCGCGATCGCCGGCACCGCCGAGAAGAAACCGTTGGCTTCCTCGACCGTCATCTCCAGCACCTGGGTGATGCTGCGGCCCTTGTAGAGCACCTCCAGCGTCTCGCGGTTGTAGCGCGCGCCGTGGCAGACGTCGCAGGGCACGTAGACGTCGGGCAGGAAGTGCATCTCGACCTTGATGACGCCGTCGCCCTCGCAGGCCTCGCAGCGCCCGCCGGCGACGTTGAAGCTGAAGCGCCCGGCGCCGTAGCCGCGCTCGCGCGCCATCGGCACCTCGGCGAAGAGCTCGCGGATCGGCGTGAACAGCCCCGTGTAGGTCGCCGGGTTGGAGCGCGGCGTGCGCCCGATCGGGCTCTGGTCGACGTTGATGACCTTGTCGAAGGCCTCCAGGCCGTCGATGCGCTCGTGCTCGGCCGGCTCGGCGTGGCTCTGGTAGAGCTTCTTGGCGACCGCGGTGTAGAGCGTGTCGTTGACCAGCGTGCTCTTGCCCGAGCCGCTGACGCCGGTGACGCAGGTCAGCAGCCCGACCGGGATCTCGACGTCGACGCCCTTCAGGTTGTGGCCGCGCGCGCCGACGATGCGCAGCACGCCGCGTTCGGCGTCGGCGGCGACACGCCGCTGGGGCACCTCGATGCGCAGCGTGTGCGCCAGGTAGCGCCCGGTCAGCGACTCGGGGTCGGCCGCCACCTCCTCGGGCGTGCCCTGGGCGATGACGCGCCCGCCGTGCACGCCGGCGCCCGGGCCCATGTCGACGACGTGGTCGGCGGCGCGGATCATGTCCTCGTCGTGCTCGACGACGAGCACCGAGTTGCCCAGGTCGCGCAGGTGCTGCAGCGTGCCGATCAGGCGCTCGTTGTCGCGCTGGTGCAGGCCGATGCTGGGCTCGTCGAGCACGTACATCACGCCCGACAGCCCGCTGCCGATCTGGCTCGCCAGCCGGATGCGCTGGGCCTCGCCGCCCGACAGCGTGTCGGCGCCGCGGTCCAGGCTCAGGTAGGTCAGGCCGACGTCGTTCAGGAAGCGCAGCCGCGAGCGGATCTCGCGCACGATCTTGTCGGCGATCTCGGCCTTGGCGCCTTCGAGCCTCAGGCCCTCGAAGTAGGCCAGGCACTCGGCCAGCGTCGCGTGTTCGACGGCGTAGATCGGCAGGCCTCGGCGCGCCGCCTCGTCGCCTTCGCCGGCATGGCGCAGGAAGACGTGGCGCGCCTCGCGCCGCAGCCGCGTGCCTTCGCACTGCGGGCAGGGCTTGGCGGCCTGGTAGCGCACCAGGTCCTCGCGCACCGCGGCCGAGTCGGTCTCGCGGAAACGGCGCTCGAAGTTCGGGATGATCCCTTCGAAGGGATGGCGGCGCTTGACGCTGCGCTGGCGGCCCTTGGTGCCTTCGGCGGTGTACGAGAACTCGATCTCCTCGTCGCCCGAGCCGTAGAGCAGGACCTGGCGCGCCTTCGCGTCCAGGTCCTCGAACGCGGTGTCGATGTCGAAGCCGTAGTGCGCGGCCACGCTCTCCAGCAGCGAGAAGGTGTAGGCGTTGCGCCGGTCCCAGCCCTTGACCGCGCCGGCGGCCAGGCTCAGCGACGGGAAGGCGACGACGCGCTCGGGGTCGAACACCGTCACCTGGCCCAGGCCGTCGCAGGCCGGGCAGGCACCGACCGGCGAGTTGAACGAGAACAGCCGCGGCTCCAGCTCGGGCAGCGAGTAGCTGCACACCGGACAGCCGAACTTGCTGCTGAACAGGTGCTCGCGGCCCGTGTCCATCTCCAGCGCGATGGCGCGCCCGTCGGCGATGCGCAGCGCGGCCTCGAAGCTCTCGGCCAGGCGCTGCTTCATGTCGGGCCGCGTCTTCAGCCGGTCGACGACGACGTCGATGTCGTGCTTCTCGGTCTTCTTCAGCGCCGGCAGCGCGTCGGCTTCGACGACCGCGCCCGGCTGGCCGTCGTTGCCGACGCGAAAGCGCACGTAGCCGCGCGCCTGCATGTCGGCGAAGAGCTCGACGAACTCGCCCTTGCGGTCACGCACCACCGGGGCCAGCACCATCAGCTTGGTCTCGGGCGGCAGCGCGAGCGCGGCGTCGACCATCTGGCTGACGCTCTGCGCCTGCAGCGGCAGGCCGTGCTCGGGGCAGTAGGGCGTGCCGGCGCGCGCGTACAGCAGGCGCAGGTAGTCGTGGATCTCGGTGATCGTGCCGACCGTCGAACGCGGGTTGTGGCTGGTGGCCTTCTGCTCGATCGAGATCGCCGGCGACAGCCCTTCGATGACGTCGACGTCGGGCTTGTCCATCAGCTGCAGGAACTGGCGCGCGTAGGCCGACAGGCTCTCGACGTAGCGCCGCTGGCCTTCGGCGTACAGCGTGTCGAAGGCCAGGCTGGACTTGCCCGAACCCGACAGCCCCGTGATCACGACCAGCGCGTGTTTCGGGATGTCGAGGTCGACGTTCTTCAGGTTGTGCGTGCGGGCGCCGCGCACGCGCAGCGCCGTGGTTTCGGCGGCGTGGGCGGGGCGTGGACGGTGTTCGGGCATCGGCGGGCGAGCGGCGGGCAACCGGCCATCATAGCGAGCGCCGGCGCCGAGGCGCCAGCGCTCCTGCGCCGCGCGTCAGATGCGAAGGCCCGGCTCGCCGTGCAGCGGCACCTCGTCGAGTGCGACGGTGAACGCGGTGCGCTCGCCGGCGACGCTCTCGACTTCGATGCGCCCGCCCATCGCCTCGACGACGCGCTTGCTGAAGTACAGTCCCATGCCCGAGCCCGGGATGCCCGAGCACTCGGCCCCGGCGCGGCTGAAGGGCTGGAACAGCTCGGCCAGCTGCTGCTCCGACAGGCCGCGGCCGGTGTCGGCGACGGTCAGTTCGACATAACCGGCGAAGTGCCGCGCCGAGACCATGATGCGGCCGCCGGTGCGGTTGTACTTGGCGGCGTTGGACAGCAGGTTCAGCAGCACTTCCTTGGTGCGCAGCGGGTCGGCCAGCACCAGCAGCGGCGGGCCGTCGCTGCAGCGGTCGTCCATCGTCAGCTGCATCGCCGCGGCCTGGGCGGCGATCATCTGCAGGCAGTCGCGCACCAGCGGGCGCAGGTCCAGCGCGACGCGCTTCATCGCCAGCTGGCCGCTCTCGATGCCCGAGACGTTGAGCAGCTCGTTGACCAGCTCCAGCAGGTGGCGCGCGGCGTCCTCGACCATCGCGACGCGGTAGGGCTTGACCACCAGGTCGCCGGCTTCGGCCTCCAGCCGCATCAGCTGCGAGAAGCCGAGGATCGCGTTCAGCGGCGTGCGCAGCTCGTGGCTGACGCGCGACAGGAACACCGTCTTGGCGCGGTTGGCCGATTCGGCGGCCTGCTTGGCGGCCAGCAGCCGGGCCTGCTCGTGCTCGCCGGTCGTGTCCCAGGCGCAGCCGACCAGGCGCACGGTACGCGGCGCCATGCCGCCTTCGACGTGGGCGCGCCCGGCCAGGTGCAGCCAGCGCTCGCCAACCGGCCCCGGCGCCAGGCGCAGCTCGATGCCGAAGGCGGTGCAGGCCTCGACGGCCTGGTGCACGGCGTCGACGAAGCTCGGCGCGTCTTCCGGGTGCAGATAGGGCGAGAGCGCGGCGCACAGGTCCGACGGCGGCGTGCCGTCGCCGTAGGCGGCCAGCTCGCGCATGCGGCCGTCGAGGTAGAGCTCGCCGTGCTGCAGGTCCCAGTCCCAGACGCCGATGCCGCCGGCATCGTTGGCCACGCTCAGGCGCTCGGTCAGCTCGCCGATCTGGCGCCGGGCCTGGGCCTGGGCGGTGACGTCCTGGAACATGCCGATGACCAGCGGGCCGTCGTCGCCGAGCTCGGCGCGGCCGACGACGCGCACGCGCATCGCGCGGCCGTGGGCGTCGTGCATGTCGAGCTCGAAGTCGAACGGCGCCTGCCCCGGCTTGGCCGCGTGCAGCGCCCCCGACAGCGCGGCGTGGCCGTCGGGCGTGCACAGCTGCAGCGTGCGCTCCAGCGTCGCCGGTTCGTCGGCGGCGATCTCGAAGACGCGGCGCAGGTGCGAGGACCAGCGCATCGTGCCGCACTCGATGTCGTACTCCCAGCCGCCGATGCGCGCCAGGCGCGCCGAGTCGGCGAGGAAGGCCTCGCGCACGCGCAGCGCCTCGGTGGTCTCGCGCAGCGCGCGCACGTCCTCGATGTGCTCGGTGCGGTCGATGACGGCCATCGCGAACTGCGGCTTGTCGTCGTCGTCGCCGGGCAGCGTCGACAGGTGCATCTCGCCGATGAAGCGGCGTCCGTCCTCGGCGACGAAGCCGACCTCGTCGAGCGTGATCGAGCCCAGCGCACGCGCCTGGTGGAAGGCCGGCCGCACGCGCTGCTGGTACTGCTGCGAGTCGACCATGCGGAACAGCAGCCGCGCGCTCATCGTCTGGCGCTGCATCGAGAACAGGCGCTCGGCCTGGCCGTTCTGCTCGAGCACCTCGCCGTTGAAGCTGACCAGCATCGACGCCACCGGCATGCCCAGGAACAGCGTCGTGAAGCGCGACAGCGCCTGCTCGGTGCGCTCGCGGCTTTGCTGCAGCTCGTCGGCCTGGGCGTGCAGCTCGGCCTGGTAGATGCGCAGCTCCTCGGCCAGCGTGCGCACCTTGGTGTCGTTGCGTTGCAGCGCCGCCTCGGCGGCGCCGAGATCGCCGCGCTGCACGGCGTCGAGCAGCTCGCTGCGCAGGTCCGCGCCGTTGTTCGCCACCTGCGCGACCAGCCGGTCGCGCTGGCGCACCCGTTGCCTCAGTTGCATCTCGCTCATGCGTTCGCCTTGCTGCCGTCGGGCAGCGAACCCCCGCTCAAGCGGACCCACTCGCTGATGTCGACGTGGCTGACGACGGCGCCGCCCGCCGAATGGCGGATCGGGGCCGCGTACATCAGGAACCAGCGCTTCTGGTCCGGTGCGTGACAGGGATAGTGCATCTGGAACATCGGGATGCGGCCTTCGAGGACCGCGGTCAGGCCCTCGTGGGCACGGCGGGCGTCGGCATCCGACAGCGCCGCCTCGGCGCAGACCCGCAGGTAGTTGCTGCCCGGCCCGGTGCGGCGCTCCGCCGGGTCGCCGTTCTCGGTGGCGAAGCGGCGCCAGGCCTCGTTGACGCGCGTGATCGCGCCGTGCAGGTCGACGACGGCGACGTGCTGCGGCAGCGAGTCGATGACGGCCTGCAGGCGCTCGGAGTCCTTGACCGAGTCGATGTTCACGAAGGTCATCACCGCGCGGCTGGCGCCCGGCGAGCGGCCCGGGTAGGGCTGGATGCGCGCCAGCCACCACTGGCCGCTGCGGCTGCGCACCTCGCGCTCGGTGACGCTGCCGCGTTCCAGCGTCAGGCGCAGGTCGGCGAACAGCGAGGGATAGTCCAGCCGGTGGGCGAAGTCCTCGATCGAGCGGCCTTCGTCGCCCTGGCGCAGGTGGAACAGCGGCGTCGCCTCGGGCGTGAAGCGCGTCAGGCGCAGCTGCTCGTCGACGAACACGGTCGGGATCGCCGCCGCCTTGGAGACGTTCTCCAGGTCGGCGTTGACCGAGTTCAGGACGTCGACCTTCTCCTGGTACTCGGAGTTGACGGTGTAGAGCTCCTCGTTGACGGACTGCAGCTCCTCGTTGGTGCTCTGCAGCTCCTCGTTGGAGGCCATCAGCTCTTCGTTGGTCGCCTGCAGCTCCTCGTTGGAGGTCTCGAGCTCCTCGATCGTCGCCTGCAGGTTGTCGTGCATCACCGCCAGGTCGCGCTCGAGCTCCTCGATGCGGCGCAGGTAGCGATCGTCGGGCGGATCGGCCGGCACCGGCGTGCCGTCGGGCTCGGTGGCCGCGCCGCGCTCGGGCAGCGTCTCCAGCGACAGCATCGCGAAGCCGCCGTCGTCGCTGCCGTCCAGCGGCCGGGCGACGAGCTGCACGCGGCACCAGCCGTCGCCGTCGGGCAGGCGGATCGGCGCCGAGCGCTGCGGCGAACGTTCGGTGCAGATGCCCTGCAGCAGCATGCTGGCCACCGGCACCAGGTCGCGCGGCAGCAGCTTCATCAGGTCCAGCGTCGCCTGGCCTTCGGCGAACTGCAGCAGCTGGCGCGTGTCGCCGTAGACGCGCATCAGCTGGCGGGCCTCGCTGACGACCACCGACGGCGGCGCGTAGTGCTGCATCAGCAGCGCCAGCGCGCCGTCGTTGCCGGGGCGCGGCATCAGCGGCGGCAGGCCCGAGCCGCGTTTGGCCGGGTCACCCAGGCGCGTGTGGTGCAGGCCGCGCATGTCCATCGTCGCGGCCGAGCGGTCGCGGCGCAGCAGGCGGTAGACCTTGCTGCGCGCCTTCAGCGGCTGGAAGTCGCGCTGCAGCTCGCCCAGCGACTCGCTGGGGCCGAGCATCAGGTGCGCGCCCGGCGCCATCGCGTACTGCAGCCGGCGCAGCGCGCTTTCCTGCGCCGCCGGCTCCAGGTAGATCAGCGCGTTGCGGCAGGTGACCAGGTTCATGCGCGTGAACGGCGGGTCGGCGATGACGTTGTGGCGCGCGAAGATGATCATCTGGCGCAGCTCGGGCTGCACCTGGTAGCGGCCCTGGCGCTCGATGAAGAACTGCGACAGCCGCTCGGGCGAGACCTCGGCGGCGATCGTGTCCGGGTACAGGCCGGCGGCGGCGTGGTCCAGGTACTGCTGCTCGACGTCGGTGGCGAAGATCTTCACCGGCCGCGTGCGCCCGGCGGCGCGGAAGGCCTCGGCGAAGAGGATCGCGATCGAGTACGCCTCCTCGCCGGTGGCGCAGCAGGCCACCCAGGCGCGGATGCCTTCCGGGCCGGCGCGGGTGACGAGTTCGGGGATCACCTGCTCGGCGAGCAGGTCGTAGACCTCGCTGTCGCGGAAGAAGCGCGTCACCGGGATCAGCAGCTCGCGGCGCAGCAGCACCTGCTCGTCGGGCGAGCCGGCCAGGCGCTCGCGGTAATCGAGCAGCGAGCTGCAGTGCAGCACCTGCATGCGGCGCTCGATGCGCCGCAGCACCGTCGTCGGCTTGTACTGACGGAAGTCGATGCCGCTGGAATGCAGCAGGATCTCGTGGATCGCGTCCAGCGGCTGGGCCACCGCCGGCGCGTGCGGCGACAGCAGCCGCGTGCCCTCGGCGCGCGGCGAGACGAGCTGCGTCGTCAGCTGCGCGGCCAGCGCCTCGGCGCTGCCCATGAAGTCGTAGTGCGCGGCCTGGCTGGCCGACAGCGGCATGCCGTCGAACTTGGCCGTCGTCGGGTCCTGGACGTAGAAGATGCCGCCGGCGGCGTTGATCTCCTGCACGCCGCGCGAACCGTCGGAGCCGGTGCCCGAGAGCACGACGGCCACCGCCCGGTCGGCGAACTGCTCGGCCAGGCTGCCGAAGAAGGTGTCGATCGGCAGCGTCAGCCCGTGTTCGGGCTTGGGTGCGAGCTGCAGCCGGTCGCCGGCCACGCGCATCATCTTGCCCGGCGGGATCAGGTGCACGCGGTTGGCGGCCAGCGCCATGTCGTGCTCGGCCACGCACACCGGCATCTCGGTGTAGCGACCGAGCAGGTCGGCCATCATGCTCTTGTGGTCCGGCGACAGGTGCTGGATCACGACGAAGGCCGCGCCGGTGTCCGGCGGCAGGGCCTTGAAGACGCGGGCCAGCGCGTCCAGGCCGCCGGCGGAGGCGCCGATGGCGACCACGCGTCCGGCGAACGGCTCATCGGGCGGCAGCAGGAGGGCCGGCGCGGGCGGCGCAATCTCCAGCTCTTCGGCGTCGGACTCGGCCCGCGCCGGTGCTTGTTCTTGGCTCTTTCCCGCCACCTTCCCCCGCCCCTTCCGGGTCTCCCCGTTTGCCGGGAGACAGGCCGCGCGCGTCCCCCTGATGATCAAGTATCCGGCCCGGCGACCCGTCTGGATAGACGCAGATCAAGCGCCTTGCCGCAGTACGCGAAGGATTTCCTCCCCGTAGGCTTCGAGTTTCTTCGCCCCGACGCCGCTGATGCCCGCCAGGTCGTCCAAGGTCTGCGGACGCTCGCGCGCCATCTCGGCGAGCGTCGCGTCGTGGAAGACGACATAGGCCGGAACATTGTGCTCCCGAGCCACTTCGCCGCGCCAGGCTTTCAGCGCCGTGAAGCGCGCCGTCGCGGCTTCGTCCAGCGGCAGCGGCGGCGGCTTGTCGGCGCTGCCGCGCGTGCGCGCCGTGCGGCCGCGCCGCGGCGTCTCGGCCGGCACGCGCAGCAGCAGCTGCACCTCGCCGCGCAGCACCTCGCGCGCGCTGGCGGTCAGCTCCAGCGTGTTGAACTCGCCTTCGGTGCGCAGATGGCCCAGCGCGATCAGCTGGCGCAGCACGCCGCGCCACTGCGACTCGGCGACGTCGGCGCCGATGCCGAAGGTCGACAGCGTCTCGTGGCCGTATTGCGCGACCTTGTCGGTCTGCTTGCCGCGCAGCACGTCGACGAGGTGGCCGGCGCCGAAACGCTGGCCGCCTTGCTGGCGGAAGCGGTAGACGCAGGACAGCGCCTTGCGCGCGGCTTCGGTGGCGTCCCAGGTGGCCGGCGGCGCCAGGCAGTTGTCGCAATTGCCGCAACGCAGCCTGGGCACGGCGCCGGAGTCGTCATCGCCGTCGTCTTCGCCGCCATAACGCTCGCCGAAGTAGCCGAGCAGCCGCACGCGGCGGCAGTCGTGGGCCTCGGCCAGCGCCAGCAGCGCGTCGAGCTTGCCGCGCTGCAGGTGCTTGAACTCCTCGTCGGCCTCGCCCTCGTCGATCATGCGGCGCTGGTTGACGACGTCGGCCAGGCCGTAGGTCATCCAGGCATCGGCGGGCAGGCCGTCGCGGCCGGCGCGGCCGGTCTCCTGGTAATAGGCCTCGATGTTCTTGGGCAGGTCCAGGTGGGCGACGAAACGCACGTCGGGCTTGTCGATGCCCATGCCGAAGGCGATCGTCGCGACCATCACCAGCGCGTCCTCGCGCAGGAAGCGGTCCTGGTGGCGGCGGCGCGTCTCGGCGTCCAGGCCGGCGTGATACGGTAGCGCCGGGATGCCTTCGGCGCTGAGCCAGGCGGCGGTGTCCTCGACCTTCTTGCGGCTCTGGCAGTAGACGATGCCGGCGTCGCCCTCGTGCTCGTCGCGCAGGAAACGCAGCAGCTGGCGCTTGGGCTCGTCCTTCTCGACGATCGTGTAGCGGATGTTCGGCCGGTCGAAGCTGGACACGAAGCGGCGCGCGTCCTCCAGCTTCAGCCGCGCGACGATGTCCTCGCGCGTGTGGGCGTCGGCGGTGGCCGTCAGCGCCATGCGCGGCACCTGCGGGAAACGCTCGTGCAGCGCCGACAGGCCGAGGTACTCCTCGCGGAAGTCGTGGCCCCACTGGCTGACGCAGTGCGCTTCGTCGATCGCGAACAGCGCCAGCCGATCGCGTTCGGCCAGCGACTCGAGCATCGCCAGGAAGCGCGGCGTCAGGATGCGTTCAGGCGCGGCGTAGAGCAGCACCAGGCGGCCGGCGAGCAGCTCGCGTTCGATGCGCCGGGCCTCGTCGCCGTCGAGCGTGCTGTTCAGGAAGGCGGCCGGCACGCCGACTTCGTCGAGCGCGCCGACCTGGTCGTGCATCAGCGCGATCAGCGGCGAGACGACGACGGTGACGCCCTGGCCGGCGCGGTGGCGCAGGATCGCCGGCACCTGGTAGCACAGGCTCTTGCCGCCGCCGGTGGGCATCAGCACCAGGGCGTCGCCGCCGGCGGCCACGTGTTCGACGATCTCGCGCTGGCGGCCGCGGAAGGCGGTGTAGCCGAACACCTCGTGCAGCACCTGCTGCGCGGGATCGGCCTCGACGGGGGCGGGACTCATGGAGGGGCCGGATGGTACGCGAGCCGTGCGGCCGGCCCGGCGCGCCCTCGGGAGGGGGAACCAGCCACCGTGCGGGGGGAGTGCCCCGCCAGGAGGGCCCGGCCGGTATCATCGGCGCCCAGTGCCGGCCTTCGCGCCGGCGTCCGTCCTTCCCTCTCGTCTTCGCCCACCCCAGGAGGGCATCCCCCATGGCCTCGGTCAACAAAGTCATCCTCGTCGGCAACCTCGGCCGCGACCCCGAAGTGCGCTACGCCCCCAGCGGCTCGGCGATCTGCAACGTCACCATCGCCACCAGCCGCCAGTGGAAGGACAAGACCAGCGGCGAGCGCCAGGAAGAGACCGAATGGCACCGCGTGGTCTTCTACGACCGCCTGGCCGAGATCGCCGGCGAGTACCTGAAGAAGGGCCGCCCGGTCTACGTCGAAGGCCGTCTGAAGACGCGCAAGTGGACCGACAAGGACGGCGTCGAGAAGTACACGACCGAAATCATCGCGATGGAAATGCAGCTGCTCGGCGGCCGTGAAGGCGGCGGCGGTGGCGGCGGCGACTACGGCGGTGGCGACGACATGGGCGCGCCGCCGGCCCGCCGCGCCCCGGCACCGCGCCCGCAGGCCCCCGCGCCGCGCGCGCCGGCGCCGCAGAAGTCGAGCACCGGCTTCGACGACATGGACGACGACATTCCGTTCTGAGCCTGTCGGCCGCTGGCCGTCACGGCCCGCCGCCTTCGGGTGCGCGGGCCGTTTCTTTTTCCGAGCCTTCTGTCCGTGATGCATGACCTGCCGCTGGCCGCCGTGCTGGCCGAGATCGCGCGGGCGCGTGCCGCCCGCCCCGACCTGGACTGGGCGGCCTTCGACCGCTGCGCGCCCGTCACCGCCGCCCACGGCCGGCGTTGGAGCTTTCCCTGGCACCTGACGGCCAGCGTCTTCGTCGTCGATGTCGACGGCCGGCGCACGCTGCTCGTCGAGCACCCGACGCTGGGCCGGCTGCTGCAGCCCGGCGGCCACCTCGAGCCCGGCGAGACGCTGCGCCAGGCCGCCGAACGCGAGCTGCGCGAGGAATGCGGCGACGCCGTCGCCGACGCCGCGGTGCTCGGCGACCTCGCCGTCGACGTCGACCTGCACGCCATCCCGCCGAACCCGCGCCGTGGCGAGCCCGGCCACCTGCATCTGGACTTCTGCTTTCTCGCGCGCCTGCCGGCCGAAGTGCAGTCCGGCGGCGAGCTGCCGACACGCTGGCTCGCGCTGGACGCCGAGCCGGTGCGCGGCCAGGCGCGGCTGGCGCGTATCGCCTCGCGTCTGTCTCTGGATCAATCCCCTGGATACCGTGGGGGGTAGATTGGGGCTCTCGCTCCAGGAGACGACGATGTCGACGATCCGCCATGCCTTCGTGTTCGCCGCTGCGGCCCTCGCCGCCGCGGCCGCTTTTGCCCAGACGCCGGCGCCTGCCGGTGCCGCCAGCGCGCCGGTCCAGGGGGCCGGCCCCGGCATGGGAGGCGGAATGGGTGGCGGCATGGGCCCGGGCGGCGGCCGCGGTGCCGCGCGCTGGGGCCAGGGCGTGACGCCCGGCTGGGCGCTGATGACGCCCGAGGAACGCACGGCGCACCAGACCAAGATGCGGTCGATGACGACAGGCGCCGACTGCCGCGCCTACGTCGAGCAGCACCACACCGAGATGGCCGCGCGCGCCAAGGAGCGCGGCGTCGCGGTGCCGGCGATGCCGCGCCGCGATCCCTGCGCCGGCCTGCCCGGCTGAGATCCCGCCGCCCGCGACATCCGGCACGCCGCCGGTCGGGTTCAGCTGCACCTGTTTGATACCCTGTGGGGTATCGGATAAGATGGCGGCATGAACCCGATCGTCCGCGCCGTCGTGCGCTCGTCCCTGCTGCCGGCGCTGCTCGCCGGCCTGGCCGCGTCGGCCGCGCCACCGGCGGTGCCGGTCGTCGTCGTCGGCCAGGCCGCCGCGGCCGGCGGTTTCGAGATCGACGCCAGCCTGCAGGCGCTGCGCCAGAGCACCGTCGCCGCCCAGGTCTCGGGCAACGTGCTGCAGCTCGCGGTGAAGGCCGGCGAGCGCGTCAAGGCCGGCCAGCTGATCGCGCGCATCGACGAACGCGACACCCAGGCCGGGCTGCTGCGCGGCGAAGCCGGCGTCGCCCAGGCCGACGCCGAGTGGCGCAACGCCTCGCTGCAGCTGCAGCGCACGCGCGAGCTGCGCAGCCAGGGTTTCGTCAGCCAGGCGGCGCTGGACACCGCAGAGACCCAGGCGCACGCCGCCCAGGCCGGCCTGGAGCAGGCGCGTGCCGCGCGCGCACAGGCGGCGCTGGCACGAGGTTTCACCGCCGTCGTCGCGCCGTTCGACGCCGTCGTGCAGGCCACGCATGTCGAAGCCGGCGACCTGGCCAGCGCCGGGCGTGCGATCGCCACCGTCTACGCGCCGGGCGCGCTGCGCGCCGTCGTGCAGTTGCCGGCTTCGCGTTCGGCGGCGGCGCGTGCGGCGGCCGGCGTCGAGATCGTGCTGCCCGACGGCCGACGTGTCGCGCCGGTCGCCAAGACCGAACTCCCGGCCACCGACGCCGTCTCGCAGACCGTCGAATGGCGGCTGGATCTGCCGCCGGCGGCGACCGCCGGCCTCGCGCCTGGCCAGAACGTGCGCGTGCGTTTCGCCGGCGTGCCCGGCGCCGCCGCACCCGCCGGCCGGCTGGCCGTGCCGGCGGCGGCGCTGCTGCGCCGTGGCGAGCTGAGCGCGGTCTACGTGCAGCGTGGCGAAGGCTTCGTGCTGCAGGCGGTGCGCGCCGGCGCGACGCTAGGCGACACGGTCGAGATCCTCGCCGGCCTGAAGGGCGGCGAACGTGTCGCCGCCGACGCCGTGCGTGCCGGCCTGGCCGGCGCGCTGGCTGCCAAGTGACGGAGCGCGCCGTGGCCGACAACGCTATGGGCATCGCCGGCCGTCTGGCGCGCGCCTTCCAGGCCAACGCACTCACGCCGCTGCTGGCGCTGGTCGCGCTGCTGCTGGGCCTGTTCGCGGTGCTGGTCACGCCGCGCGAGGAAGAGCCGCAGATCAACGTCACGATGGCCAACGTGCTGATCCCGTTCCCGGGCGCCTCGTCGGCCGACGTGCAGAACATGGTCGCGCGCCCGGCCGAGCAGGTGCTGGGCCGGATCGCCGGCATCGAGCACACCTTCTCGGTCTCGCGCCCGGGCCTGGCCGTGCTGACCGTGCAGTTCGAGGTCGGCGTGCCCCGCACCGAAGCGCTGGTCCGCCTGTACGACGTGCTCGACGCCAACCAGAACTGGCTGCCCGCCGGCCTGGGCACGCTCCCGCCCATCGTCAAGCCCAAGGGCATAGACGACGTGCCGGTGCTGGCGCTGACGCTGTGGAGCCGCGACGACCGCGCCGCCGCCGACCTGGAGCGTGTCGCGCACGCGCTGGAGGCCGAACTGAAGCGTGTGCCCGGCGCGCGCGAGGTGCAGACGATCGGCGGCCCCGGCCGCGTCGTCCAGGTGACGCTGCAGCCGGCGCGGCTGCGCGAGCGTGGCGTCGACATCCTGCGCCTGAAGCAGACGCTGGCCGCCGCCAACCAGGGCATGCCGGCCGGCAGCGTGATCGACGAACGCGGCGGCGCGCTGACCGTCGAGACCGGCGAGTTCCTGCGTTCGGCCGCCGAGGTCGGCGAACTGGTCGTCGGCACGCACGCCGGCCGCCCGGTCTATCTGCGCGAGGTGGCCGAGGTCGTCGACGGCGCGGCCCAGCCCTCGCGCTACGTCTGGTTCACGCCCGGCGGTGCCGGAACGGCCGGCGGCCACCCGGCGGTGACGCTGACGCTGACGAAGAAGCCCGGCACGAATGCGGTGGACGTCGCGCGCGCCGCACGCGAACGGGTCGACGCCTTGCGCAACGGCCTGCTGCCCGAGGGCGTCGAGGCCACGGTGACGCGCGACTACGGCGCCACCGCCGCCGAGAAGGCGAACAAGCTGATCAGCAAGCTCGTCTTCGCCACCGGCTCGGTGATCCTGCTCGTCGGCCTGGCGTTGGGGCGGCGCGAGGCGGTGATCGTCGGCGCCGCCGTCGTGCTGACGCTGGCCGCGACGCTGTTCGCCAGCTGGGCCTGGGGCTTCACGCTGAACCGCGTGTCGCTGTTCGCGCTGATCTTCTCGATCGGCATCCTCGTCGACGACGCCATCGTGGTGGTCGAGAACATCCACCGCCACCAGCGCCTGGAGCCCGGCCGGCCGCTCGTGGAGATCATCCCCGCCGCGGTCGACGAGGTCGGCGGGCCGACGATCCTGGCGACGATGACGGTCATCGCGGCGCTGCTGCCGATGGCTTTTGTCAGCGGGCTGATGGGCCCGTACATGAGCCCGATCCCGATCAACTCCAGCCTGGGCATGGCGATCTCGCTGGCGATCGCCTTCACGGTGACGCCCTGGCTGGCGCTCAAGCTGATGAAGCCGCACGGCGCGGCGGCGCACGGCGGCCGCGCCGAGGCGCTGGCCGGGCGGCTGCAGGCGCTCTTCACGCGGCTGCTGCAGCCGCTGCTGGACAGCGCACGCAAGCGCTGGCTGCTGCTGGCGGGCATCGTCGCGGCGCTCGTGCTGTCGGTCGGCCTGGCCGCCGTGCAGTGGGTGGTGCTGAAGATGCTGCCCTTCGACAACAAGAGCGAGTTCGCGCTCGTCGTCGACATGCCGGCCGGCACGCCGCTGGAAGACACCGCGGCGACGCTGCACGAGCTCGGCGCCTTCCTCGCCGCCCAGCCCGAGGTGCGCGACCTGCAGGGTTACGCCGGCACCGCCAGCCCGATCACCTTCAACGGCCTGGTGCGCCAGTACTACCTGCGCGCCGACGCCGAACAGGGCGAGCTGCAGGTCAACCTGGTCGACAAGTCCGAGCGCCACGAGCAGAGCCACGCCATCGCCCAGCGCCTGCGCCCGGAGCTGCAGCAGATCGCCGCGCGCCGTGGCGCCAAGCTGAAGCTCGTCGAGGTGCCGCCCGGCCCGCCGGTGATGAGCCCGATCGTCGCCGAGGTCTACGGCCCCGACGAAGCCGGCCGCCAGCAGCTCGCCTCGCGGCTGGAGCAGGCATTCCACGCGACGCCCGACGTGAGCTCGATCGACAGTTCGCTGCACGCCGACGCGCCGCGCGCCTTCCTGCGCGTGAACCGCCAGCGTGCCGACACGCTGGGCATCGCCGCCGACGACATCGCGGCCACGGTGCAGGGCGCGCTGTCGGGCGCCGACGCCGCCTGGCTGCACGACGGCCAGTCCAAGTACCCGGTGCCGGTGCGCCTGCAGCTGCCGCGCGAGGCCCAGGTCGGGCTGGACGCGCTGCTGGCGCTGCCGCTGCGCAGCGCCTCGGGCCCTCTGGTACCGCTGTCGGAGCTGGTGCGTGTCGAACGCGGCGTCGTCGACAAGCCGCTCTACACCAAGGACCTGCAGGGTGTCAGCTACGTCTACGGCGACGTCGGTGCCGGCGGCACGACGCCCGACTCGCCGCTGTACGGCCTGTTCGGCATCCGCTCGCGCCTGGCCGAGGCCGCGCTGCCGAACGCCGGCCCGCTGGGCGAGTACTGGATCCGCCAGCCCGCCAACCCCTACGCCGAGTACGCGCTGAAGTGGGACGGCGAGTGGCAGATCACCTACGAGACCTTCCGCGACATGGGCGCGGCCTACGGCGTCGGGCTGGTGCTGATCTACCTGCTGGTCGTCGCCCAGTTCCGCAGCTACCTCGCGCCGCTGGTGATCATGGCGCCGATCGCGCTGACCATCATCGGCGTGATGCCCGGCCACGCGCTGCTGGGCATGCAGTACACCGCCACCTCGATGATCGGGATGATCGCGCTGGCCGGGATCATCGTGCGCAACTCGATCCTGCTCGTCGACTTCATCGAGCTGCAGGCCGCACGCGGCGTGGCGTTCAAGCAGGCGGTCATCGACGCCGCCGCGGTGCGCGCCCAGCCGATCGCGCTGACCGGCCTGGCGGCGATGACCGGCGCCCTCTTCATCCTCGACGACCCGATCTTCAACGGCCTGGCGATCTCGCTGCTCTTCGGCATCGCCGTGTCGACGCTGCTGACGCTGGTCGTGATCCCGGTCCTGTACTACGCGCTGTTCCGCCGGCGCCACGAGGGCCCCACCGCAACCGAAGGAGCGTGACGATGACCGTCGACCGCCTGATCCGCGTCTTCGCGGGCAGCTTCATCCTGATCTCGCTGGCGCTGGGCGCGCCGGCGAGCCCGTTGTTCGTCAGCCAGTGGTGGCTCGCCTTCACCGCCTTCGTCGGCCTGAACCTGTTCCAGTTCGGCTTCACCGAGGTCTGTCCGCTGGGCATCGTGCTCAGGAAGCTGGGCGTCCCCGTCACGAAAAGTGCTTGAGGTACGACAATGGGGCCACAAGACCCATCCGCCCCGTCCCCGGAGCCCTGCCCCATGAGCTCGCTCGTCGACACCACCAGCCGTACCGACATCCTGAACCGCCTGAAGCGGGCCGAGGGGCAGTTGCGGGGTATCCAGCGCATGATCGAAGAAGGCGAACCCTGCCTCGAGATCGCCGGCCAGATGTCGGCCGTGCGCAAGGCGCTGGACAGCACCTACGTGCGCATGACGGTGTGCTTCATGCAGCAGGAGCTGCAGCAGCGCCTGGAACTGTCCGACGCGCGCGAGGACGACCTCGCCGCCGTGCTGGCCGACGTGCAGAACCTGCTGTCCAAGGTGCGCTGAGCGCGCCGGCCGACACGCGCGCGGGCGCCCGCCGGCCCGCCTGAGATCCACCCCGACCCTGCCGACGCAGGGCCGACCGGCATGGCGCCGCCCGGCGCATGCCGGCGACAACCGGCATCGCCATGTCCCGTTCCGCCCCGCTGAAGTACCTCCACCCCGGCTGGTTCACCGTCGTGATGGGCTTGTGCGGCCTGTCGCTCGCCTGGTATCGCGCGGTGCCGCTGATGGGCGAGATGGCCGGCGCGATCGCACTCGCGCTCGGCGTGCTGGCAGCGCTGGTCTTCGCCGTGCTCGCCGTCGCCTTCGGGCTTCGGCTGTCGCGCCACCCCGAGGCCTGGCGCGAGGACCGCCGGCACCCTGTGCGCTACCCCTTCGTCGCCGCGATGCCGGTGGCGGTGATCCTGCTGGCGACGGTGGCCACGGCGCTGCTGGGGCCCGCGCGCTGGATCGAAGCCGTCTGGTGGCTGGGCTGCATGGTCCAGCTCGCGGTCACCGTCTGGGTGCTGCAGCACTGGTGGCACGACGCCCAGTCCGGCGGCCTGCAGTGGCCCGGCGTCACGCCGGCGATGCTGATCCCGGTGGTCGGCAACGTGCTGGCGCCCTTGGCCGGCGTGCCGCTGGGGCGCGTCGAATGGTCGGCGGCGCAGTTCGGCGTCGGCCTCGTGTTCTGGCCGGTGGTCATCGGCCTGCTGGCCACGCGTGTCGCGCTGCGCGGGCCCTGGCCGGAACGCTTCCGGCCGACGGCCTTCATCCTCGTCGCGCCGCCGGCGGTGGTCGGGCTGTCGGCGCTGCAGTTCGGCGCCTCGGCGCTGCTGGCCTGGATGTGCTGGGGCGCGGCGGCGTTCGCCGTCGTCTGGGCGGGCACGCAGGCGCGGCGCATCGCGGCGCTGCCCTTCGCGCTGCCGCACTGGGGGCTGTCGTTCCCGCTGGCGGCTTTTGCGGCGCTGACGCTGCGCCTGGCCGAGCCGGGCAGCGCGCTGGCCGGCTTCGCGCCGGTGGTGCTGGCGCTGGCCTCGCTGGTCATCGCCTGGCTGTCGCTGGCGACCTGGCGCGGCCTGCGCGACGGCTCGCTGCTGGCGCCCGAGCCGGTGGCGACGATCCAGCCGGCGGCGGCCTGAACCGCCGCCGGCCGGTCACGCTCAGTTGACGTTCACCGCGCTCCAGGCGGCGGCCACCGCGTTCACTTCGGCCGAGCCGGCGCCGTAGAGGTCGGCGGCGGCCGACAGCGTGGCGCTGCGGGCGGCGGCGTAGTTGGTGCTGGAGGTCATGTAGACCGTCAGTGCGCGGTACCAGATCTTCTCGGCCTTGCCGTGGCCGATGCCCGCGAGCGTGCCGGTGCCGTTGGCCACGCGCGTGTTCGACGCGCTGCAGGTGCGGCTGGGCTGGCCGGCGGTCGTGCCTTCGGCGAGCAGGTAGAAGAAGTGGTTGGCGACGCCCGAGCTGTAGTGCACGTCCAGCGAGGACAGGCCCGAGTACCAGCAGTCGGCCGAGGCACCGTCGCTGCTCGGCTGGATCATCGAGCGGATGAAGCCGGTGCCGTTCTTGAACAGCTTCTCGCCCATCAGGTAGTCGGGCGTGTCCTTGGCGTTGGCGGCGTAGAACTCGACCATCGTGCCGAAGATGTCGCTGGTGGCCTCGTTCAGGCCGCCGGACTCGCCGGAATAGACCAGGCCGGCGGTGCGCGAGGTCACGCCGTGCGACATCTCGTGGCCCGCGACGTCCAGCGACACGAGCGGGTAGATGCTGGAGTTGCCGTCGCCGAAGGTCATGCAGAAGCAGCTGTCGCTCCAGAACGCGTTGGCGTAGTTGCGCTTGTAGTGCACGCGGCTCTGCGCGCCGACGCCGTTGTCGGCGATGCCGTTGCGGCCGTGCACGTTCTGGAAGTAGTCCCAGGTCATCGCGACGCCGTACTGCGCGTCGACGGCCACCGTCGCGCGGTCGCTGGTCGTGCCGTTGCCCCAGACGTTGTCGCTGTCGCTCAGCGCCTTGCCGGTGCCGAAGCCGCGGTTGTTCATGTCGACAGTGTTCTGGCCCCCGCGCGTCGTGTCCTTGAGCACGTAGCTGCTGCCCGAGCTCTCGGTCGTCAGCGGCACGCTGCCCAGGAACAGCGAGTTGCCGGTGCCGGCGGCCGGCGCGGTCTGGATGTCGTCCCAGCTCTCGATGACCTGGGCGCTGGCGGCGTCGACGATGACGTGCAGCGCGCTGGGCGTGCCGTCCTCGCCTTCGCTGTCGAGCACCACGTCCCAGGCCAGCACCGGGCGGTCGCCGCGCGCGTGCACGACGAGCTCGGGCGCCTGGCGCAGTGCACCGCTGTGCGTCGCCAGCGCCGTGCGCAGCGCGTCGGCGGCACTGCGGCCGGGCTTGGTGCCCAGCGTCAGGGCGCGGCGCAGCGTCAGCGTGGCGTCGAGGAAAGCGCCGCTGCGGCTGCCGTGCACGACGACGTCGCCACCGATGACGCGCAGGCCACGGTAGCGGCGGTCCAGGCGCACGTGCTCGCGGCCGTCGGCGTCGATGACCATGTTGCGCACGGCCCAGGTCTGGCCGGCGCCGTGCAGCGTGCGGCCGGCATAGGCCTGCACGTGGGACAGCGCACGCGCGCTGGCGGCGCGGCTCTGGTCGGCACTCGGTGCGGCGCCTGCCGTCGTGGTGGCCAGGGCCGCGGCTGCGGCGAGGATCGAGAACGTGATGCGGACACGCCGCGAGGAAGTCTGGGTCACGGGGGTTTCGCTCCTGTCTTGATGTTGTCTTTGGTCACGCCACGCAAGGCGCGAGCCATCCTAGGAGCCGAATCCCGCGGGCCGGGCCGCGCATTCGTGGGGGTTAGGGGGCGTGGGATTCCCGATTGCCATCAGGCCGACATGAACACACCCACTCCCCCCGATCCGCGCCCGGACCCCGCAGCCGACCCGGGCGGTCAGCCTTCGCCCAAGGGCGCCGACGACGGCGTGCTGGAGTCGCTGGGCAAGGCCGTGAGCCGCCCGGTGACCGACGCCGCCGCGGCCGAAGACCCGGCGCTGCCGCAGCCGGGCGCACCCGAGCGCTGAACTCAGCGCGCCAGCGGCGTCACCGGCGCCGTCCCCGGCAGGTCGGCAATGTGGGCGTCGTCGCCCCAGGCCTCGATCGTCAGCGCGCCGTCGTGCCAGCGCAGCCGGTTCAGGCCGGTGTTCGGGATCAGGCAGGCGCGGGCGCCATCCAGCGCTTCGCCGCGGGCGTGGCGCCACAGCATGTCGAGCACGCCGCCGTGCGTGACGACGGCGACGCGGCCGCCCTCGTGCGCGGCGGCCAGGCGGGCGACGGCGCCGAGCACGCGCGTGCTGAAGTCGCGCACGCTCTCGCCGCCGGGCAAGGCGAAGTCGGCGCGGCGTTCGATCCAGCGCGCCCACAGATCGGCGTGTTCGACGCGGATCGTCGGCACGTCCAGGCCTTCGAGGATGCCGAAGCCTTGTTCGCGCAGCCCCGGTTCGGGGCGCGTGTCCAGCTTCCAGGCGCGGGCCAGCGGCTGGGCGGTCTGCATCGCGCGTACGAGGTCGCTGGCGTAGAGCGCGTCGACCGGCTCCGGGGCCAGCCGTTCGGCCAGGCGTTCGGCCTGCAGGCGGCCGGTGGCGTTGAGCGGGACGTCGATGCGGCCCTGGAAACGCTGCTGGCGGTTCCAGTCGGTCTCGCCGTGGCGGATGAAGAGGAATTCGGTCATCGCCGGCGAGTATGCCGCCGGCTCAAAGCAGTTCGATGAGCCGCCGGGCGGCGCGTTCGGGGCTCTGCTCGTGCAGCAGATGGCCGCCGGGCCAGGTCTGCACCTCGGCCTGCGGCAGGTGGCGCTGCAGCACGCGGCGCAGCGGTCGCTCGCGGATCCAGCCGTCCTCGCGGCCGAGCACGAAGGCCGCCGGGCAGGGCAGCGCGGCGCAGCCCGGCAGCAGCGAGGGCAGGTCGGCGGCGGCCATGAAGCTCATGGCGCCGCGCACGTGCGTCGGCTGCGCGAACAGCGTGCGATAGAGGCGGCGTTCGGCCTCGGGCAGCTTGCTGCCGGTGGAGTCGAGCAGCCAGTCGAGCATGCCGGTGGGGCCCACGGCCCAGGCCAGCATCGAGGTCACCGGCGCCGAGGTCGCGAACGGATGCACCAGCGGCGCCATCCACTGCATGTAATAAGCGGGCGGCGCCACCAGCGAAGGCGCGAAGCCCAACACCGCCTTCGGCGGCCGCGGCGCGTCCAGCGCCCAGCGCAGCGCCAGCGCGGCGCCGGCCGAATGTCCGGCGACCAGTGCCGGGCGCGGCAGCTCCAGCGCCAGCAGCAGCGAGGCGATGGCTTCGCGCAGCCGCGGCAGCGTCAGCGCGTCGAAGCGGGCGCCGGTCGTGAAGCCGTGGCCCGGCAGGTCGGGTGCGACGACGGTGCCGTGCGCCACCAGGTGCGGCAGCATGCCGGCGAACGAGTGCGAGGAGCCGCCCGAGCCGTGCAGCAGCAGGATCACCGGGCCGCGGCCGGCGACCTGCACGTGCCAGTCGACTTCGCCGGTGCGCACCGAGCGGCTGAACTCACGCAGCGGCCAGTCGGCGGGGGGCAGGCTCATCGCGGAGCGCAAGCAAGACAGGGCATGGCGGCCGAGCATAGCCGCCCGCCGCGGCACCCCGCTTCACCGGGCGCAAGCCGTGCGGCTGGGCGGCAATGGGCGCAAAACGCATAAGGATCGGCGATTTCATTCGTTCTTCGCTTGCTTCCTCGTTCCTAGCATGGACTGCATCCCCGACCGAACGGATCCTGCATGAACATCACCCGATTCCCTTGGCGCGCCACGCTGGCCGCCGCCACGCTGGCCGTCGCCGCTGCCGGCGCCTGGGCCAAGGACGTGACGCTGCTGAACGTCTCCTACGACCCGACGCGCGAGCTCTACCAGGACTTCAACAAGGCCTTCGCCGCCCACTGGAAGGCCAAGACCGGCGACAACGTGACGATCAAGCAGTCGCACGGCGGCTCGGGCAAGCAGGCGCGTTCGGTCATCGACGGCCTGGACGCCGACGTCGTGACGCTGGCGCTGGCCTACGACATCGACGAGATCGCGGAAAAGGCCAAGCTGCTGGCGCCCGACTGGCAGAAGCGCCTGAAGCACAACAGCGCGCCCTACACCTCGACCATCGTGTTCCTGGTGCGCAAGGGCAACCCGAAGGGCATCAAGGACTGGGACGACCTGATCAAGCCCGGCATCTCGGTCATCACGCCGAACCCCAAGACCTCCGGCGGCGCACGCTGGAACTATCTCGCCGCCTGGGGCTACGCGCAGAAGAAGTACGGCTCCGAAGCCAAGGCCAAGGAGTTCGTCGGCAAGATCCTGGCGAACGTGCCGGTGCTCGACAGCGGCGCGCGCGGCGCGACGACGACCTTCGTCGAACGCGGCGTCGGCGACGTGCTGCTGGCCTGGGAGAACGAGGCGCTGCTGGCGCTGAAGGAGCTGGGCCCGGACAAGTTCGACATCGTCGCGCCCTCGCTGTCCATCCTGGCCGAGCCGCCGGTGGCCGTGGTCGACAAGGTCGTCGACCGCAAGGGCACACGCGCCGTCGCCCAGGCCTACCTGGAGTACCTGTACTCGCCCGAAGGCCAGGACATCGCCGGGCAGAACTACTACCGCCCGATCGATCCGAAGGCGGCGGCGAAGTACGAAAAGCAGTTCCCCAAGGTCACGCTGTTCACGATCGACCAGGTGTTCGGCGGCTGGGCCAAGGCGCAGCAGACGCACTTCGCCGACGGCGGCACCTTCGACCAGATCTACGTGCGCAAGTGACCCCCGCGGGCCGGCGCCCGCATCCGCGGGGACAGACGCCGCTCGCATAACGATCCTCGAAACGCTTCGTAGGCGGCCGTCATGTGCTGCCTACGATGCGTTCAGCTTCGTATTTCGCCCCTTCCCATGAGCAAACCGATGAAGCGCGTGCGCACGGCACGGCGCGTGGAGGCCTGATGCCGTTCTCACGCGCGCTGCTGCGCCGCCACACCGTCCTGCCCGGCTTCGACCTCGCGTTCGGCTTCGCGCTGCTGTACGTGTGCCTGCTGGTGCTGGTGCCGCTGTCGGCCGCCTTCCTGAAGACGGCGACGCTGAGTTGGGACGCCTTCGTCGCCGCGACGATGTCGCCGCGTGTCGTCGCCTCCTACCGGCTGACCTTCGGCGCCTCGCTCGCGGCGGCGCTGGTCAACGCCGTGTTCGGCCTGCTCGTCGCCTGGGTGCTGGTGCGCTACCGCTTCCCGGGCCGGCGCCTGGTCGACGCGCTCGTGGACCTGCCGTTCGCGCTGCCGACCGCGGTGGCCGGCATCGCGCTGACCGCGATCTATGCCCAGAACGGCGCCATCGGCCAGTGGCTGCCGTTCAAGGTGGCGTTCACGCCGGTCGGCGTCTTCGTCGCGCTGGTCTTCATCGGCCTGCCCTTCGTCGTGCGCACCGTGCAGCCGGTGCTGGAAGACGTGAACCGCGAGTTCGAGGAAGCCGCCGCGACGCTGGGCGCGACGCGCTGGCAGACGGTGACACAGGTGGTGCTGCCGATCGTCATGCCGGCGCTCTTGACCGGCTTCGCGCTCGCCTTCGCGCGTGCGCTGGGCGAGTACGGCTCGGTGATCTTCATCGCCGGCAACATGCCGATGGTCAGCGAGATCACGCCGCTGATCATCATCACCAAGCTCGAGCAGTACGACTACGCCGGCGCCACCGCGGTGGCGGTGGTGATGCTGACGGTGTCCTTCGTGCTGCTGCTGGTCATCAACGCGCTGCAGGCCTGGGCGCGTAAACGCCAGGGGGGCGTGTGAATACGACGACCACTCGGCTGCGTGGCGGCTGGCGCGCCGTCGTGCGGCGCAAGACCGAATCCTGGCCGACGGCGGCACCCGCGGTCGAACGCCGCCTGGGCGCCACCGAGGAGCCGGCCTGGGTGCGCCGGCTGCTGATCGGCACCGCGCTGGTGTTCCTGACGCTGTTCCTCTTCGTGCCGCTGGCCACCGTCTTCCACGAGGCGCTGAAGAAAGGCTGGGCGGTCTACCTGGCGGCCATCGTCGAGCCCGACGCGCTGTCGGCGGTCAAGCTGACGCTGCTGGCGGCGGTGATCAGCGTGCCGCTGAACCTCGTGTTCGGCATCGCCGCGGCCTGGTGCATCGCCAAGTTCGACTTCCGCGGCAAGAACCTGCTGCTGACGCTGATCGACCTGCCGTTCTCGGTGAGCCCGGTGATCGCCGGCCTGATCTACGTGCTCGTCTTCGGCATGCAGGGCTGGTTCGGCGAGTGGCTGCGCGACCATGACCTGAAGATCATCTTCGCCGTGCCCGGCATCGTGCTGGCCACCGTCTTCGTCACCTTCCCCTTCGTCGCGCGCGAGCTGATCCCGCTGATGCAGGCCCAAGGCGTCGAGCAGGAGGAGGCGGCGCGTGTGCTCGGCGCCGGCGGCTGGCAGATCTTCCGCCGCGTGACGCTGCCCAACGTGAAGTGGGCGCTGCTGTACGGCGTGATCCTCTGCAACGCGCGCGCGATGGGCGAGTTCGGCGCCGTCAGCGTCGTCAGCGGCCACATCCGCGGCGAGACCAACACGATGCCGCTGCACATCGAGATCCTCTACAACGAATACCAGTTCGCCGCCGCTTTCGCGGTCGCGTCGCTGCTCGCGGCGCTGGCGCTGGTCACGCTGGTGCTGAAGTACGCCGTCGAGCAGCGCGTGAAGGCGACGATGAAGGGAGCTGCCGGTGAGCATTGAAGTCCGCAACCTGAAGAAGCGTTTCGGCAGCACGGTCGTCTGCGACGACCTCAACCTCGACATCCCGTCCGGCGAACTGGTCGCGCTGCTGGGCCCCTCGGGCTCGGGCAAGACGACGCTGCTGCGCATCATCGCCGGGCTCGAAGTGCCTGATTCGGGCAGCGTGCACTTCCACGGCGAGGACGCGACGAACACCGACGTGCGCGAGCGCAACGTCGGCTTCGTCTTCCAGCACTACGCGCTGTTCGGCCACATGACGATCTTCGAGAACGTCGCCTTCGGCCTGCGCGTGCGCCCCAAACACCGGCGCCCCGACGACGCGACGATCCGGCGCAAGGTGACCGAGCTGCTGGAGCTGGTGCAGCTGGGCCCGCTGCTCGACCGCTATCCGCACCAGCTCTCCGGCGGCCAGCGCCAGCGCGTGGCGCTGGCGCGTGCGCTGGCCGTCGAGCCCAAGGTGCTGCTGCTCGACGAGCCCTTCGGCGCGCTCGACGCCAAGGTGCGCAAGGAGCTGCGCCGCTGGCTGCGCCGGCTGCACGACGAGGTGCATGTCACCAGCGTCTTCGTCACCCACGACCAGGAAGAGGCGATGGAAGTCGCCGACCGCGTCGTCGTGATGAACGCCGGCCGCATCGAGCAGGAAGGCGCTCCGGACCAGGTCTACGACCATCCGGCGACGCCTTTCGTGCTGCAGTTCCTGGGCGACGTGAACCTGTTCCGCGGCCGCTTCGGCGTGCCCGACGGCGAGACCGGCTACGTGCGCCCGCACGAGCTGGACATCCTGGGCGACGCCGCGCCCGACGCGCTGCCGGCGACGCTGGCGCACACGCTGACGGTGGGCGCGCACACGCGGCTGGAGTTCCGCCGTGGCGACGACGGCGGCTTCGTCGACGTCGAGATGCTGCGCGCCGACTACGTCGCGCTGCGCGAGCGCCTGGGGCTGGCCGTCGGCGGCCACTACCACCTGCGGCCGCGGCGCGTGACGCGCTTCGTGGCGGGCAGCGTTTAGGCGGCGCGGCTCAGCTCGCGGCGCCGACGAGCGCCGCACCCAGCGGCGAGCCGAGCACCGCCAGCGCCGCCACGTTGAGCATCACCGTCGCCCAGAACACGCGGCGGAAGGCCGGCTTGCTCGACTTGTGGCGCAGCCACTGCTGCGCCAGCAGCGCGCCCGGCCAGCCACCGAGCAGCGCCAGCGCGTGCAGCGTGCTCTCCGGCGTGCGCCAGGCGCCGCGTTCGGCGGCCGACTTGTCCAGCGCGTAGGCCACGACGCTGACCAAGCTGGCCGCGAGGTACAGCCCGCCGACCCACCGGGGCAGTCCCCAGAGCACCGAGAGGCCCAGGTACAGCAGCAGGAAGGCGGGGATCGTGAACAGCGTCGCGGTGCCCCAAGGCGCCGGGCGCGCGCGGGGCGCCCGCGGCGGCGTGCGCCGCTGCGCGAGGGGCTGGACCTTGCACGCGCGCTTGCCCTTGGGCCCGAGTTCGATCTCGAACGACACCGCCTGGCCGAGCCGCGGCCGCGGCTCGCCCTTGGGCCATGCCGAGACGTGCATGAAGATCGGCTCGCCGCCCTGGGTCGACTCGATCGTGCCGAAGCCACGCTCGTCGTTCCAGCGGGTGAGCCTGCCGGCTAAGCGCATCGGGACGTCGAGCGGCTGTCCCGCAGCGGGGACGCCTTAGCGCAGAGCGATCGAGACCGACCGGGCCTGCTTCGCGTAGACCTCGGCCGAGGCGAACGCCGGGTCGGCCTGGCCCACCCTCTGCACGACCACTTGGAGCTTGACGTCGCAGCGCGCCACCGCGCCACGCGGATAAGTGCTCGAGAAGCTGAGTCCATCGATCGCCTTGCCCAGATCCAGCGAATAAGACACGCCGGACGTGTCGCTGGCGAGACTGCCGGACACCACGCCCAGTCCGGGTGAGCCACTGCCCTTGTTGCCGTTGACGTCGGTGCAATCGATGCTGGCGTAATGCGACGAGCCCACCTCCGCCGCGCTCAAGCGGATGGGCAGCGTGCGCTGCGTGATGGGCAGCGTCGTTCGCGACGCGGGACTCAAGATGTCGAATGGCGCCGGCAACTCCACCGTCGAGACCTCGGTCGTGGTGCCGCGAACGAACTCGAAGCGCAATGGCGTGACGCCCGACGACGGATCGATCTTGGACACATAAGGCTTTGCCCCGGTGATCAGCGTGATCAGGGCGTCGCCGAGGAGCGTCGTGATGTCTCCTCCCGGGATATGGAAGCCTTGGCTTCCCTTGGGCGTGACCAGCCGCAGGCTGTCGCCGCCGTCGATCTCGACATTGAAGCGCAGGTCGCTGCCGGTGCTGAAACCAGCCTGCGCTTGCACGCTGGAGCCATCGCCGACGACGGCGAAATACGCGCGGAGTTCGTTCGTTTTCAGCGAACTGGAGGGTTTGCATCCCGTCGCACAAACGAGGTGATCCGCTTCGCCGTTGTCGTCCACGACCCCGCCGCCGCACGCCGCGAGGGCGCCGACGAGCGCCACGCCGGCCACGGCGCGTGCAGGCCTTGCGGCCAGCCATTCGAGTTTCCCCGCCATTCGCATCTCTCCCTGAGTGCTTTTTTCGATGTCATTCGATCGTATCGTGCCGGTCCTGCGCGGCCGCACGAACACGAGTGTTCGTCCCCGGAATTGGGGTCGTGTTGGCGGTCCGATCGCATTCGACACTCAGGAAATCGAAGAAGAACGTCCTCAATTCGATCGAATTCGGCCTGATGCATTGTGTTGCGCCGATCGCGAACGAGATGACGGCGGCCGGGCCATCACGCCCGCTCCGGCGGCGGGCCGGCCTTCGGAATGCCCTTGATCAGGGCTCGACCACCACCCCCACCGGCGCCGCCAGCGCCCGGTCGACCAGCTCCCGGTCCAGCGGCGCCGCGAAGGTGCGGATGAAGTCGTAGACGTAGTCGCGCAGGTATGCGCCGCGGCGCAGGCCGACGTGCGTCATGTTGGTGGCGAAGAGATGGCGCGCGTCGATGGCGCGCAGGCCGGGGTCGCGCTGCTCGTCGTAGGCCATCGAGGCGATGATGCCCACGCCCATGCCCAGCTCGACGTAGGTCTTGATGACGTCGGCGTCCATCGCCGACAGCACCAGCTCCAGCGCCAGGCCTTTCTGGCTGAAGGCCTCGTCGATCTGGCTGCGGCCGGTGTAGCCGGGTTCGTAGGTGATCAGCGGGAAGGCGGCCAGGCGCTCCAGCGTCAGCGGCGCGCCGCGTTCGGCGTCCCGCGCCAGCTCGTGGCCCGCCGGCACGATCACCGAGTGCGTCCAGCGGTAGCAGGGCAGCGCCACCAGCTCGGGGTAGTGGGCGATCAGCGCGGTGGCCACGCCGAGGTCGGCCTCGCCTTCGAGCAGCAGCTCGGCCACCTGCTTGGGCGAGCCCTGGTGCAGGCGCAGCTGCACGTTGGGATGCGTGGCGCGGAAGTCGCGCACCGCGGTGGGCAGCGCGTAGCGCGCCTGCGAGTGCGTCGCGGCGATGACCAGCGTGCCCTTGCCCTGCCCGGCGTAGTCGTCGCCGGCGCGCTTCAGGTTGTCGGCTTCCTGCAGCAGGCGCTCGACGATCGGCAGGATGGTCGCGCCCGGTGCGGTCAGCCCGGTCAGGCGCTTGCCGGCGCGCACGAAGATCTCGACGCCGAGCTCGGTCTCCAGCTCGCGGATCTGGCGGCTGACGCCGGGCTGCGAGGTGTGCAGCACCTGCGCGACCTCGGTGAGGTTGAAGCCCCGGCGCACCGTTTCGCGCACCGATCGCAGCTGCTGGAAGTTCACGCCCGCCTCCTCGATAGGACGCGGCCATTATTCGCGCCACCGTCGCGGCGCGCGTCCCTTCAACTGCGGGCGGTCGAGCCCTGGTCGAACACCGCCACCGCCTCCGACAGCGCCACCGCCTGCTGGCGCAGGCTGGCGGCCGCGGCGGCGGTCTCTTCGACCAGCGCGGCGTTCTGCTGCGTCGAGCGGTCCAGTTCGTTGACGGCCTCGTTGACCTGGCCGATGCCTTCGCTCTGCTCGCGTGCCGCGGCGCTGATCTCGGCCAGCAGGTCGCCGACGCGGTGCACCTGCTGCACCAGGCGCTCCATCGCCTCGCCGGTGTCGCCGGCCTGACGGTTGCCGGCCTCGACACGCTCCTGCGACTCGGCGATCAGGCGCTTGATCTCGCGTGCCGCCTCGGCCGAACGTTTGGCCAGCGCGCGCACCTCGGCGGCGACGACCGCGAAGCCGCGGCCCTGTTCGCCGGCGCGTGCGGCTTCCACCGCGGCGTTCAGCGCCAGCAGGTTGGTCTGGAAGGCGATGCCGTCGATGACGCCGACGATCTCGCCGATGCGCGCCGAGCTGCCGCTGATCTCGGTCATCGTCGCCACCATCTGGCCGACGGCCTGGCCGCCGTGGGCGGCGGCGGCGGTGGCTTCCTCGGCCAGGTCGTGTGCGGCGGCGGCGCTGTCGGCCGTCTGGCGCACGTTGCCGGTCATCTGCTGCATCGACGCCGCGGCCTGCTGCAGGCTGGCGGCGGTCTGCTCGGTGCGCTGCGACAGGTCCAGGTTGCCGGCGGCGATCTCGCGGCTGGCGTTGCCCAGGCCGTCGACCTGGTTGGCGACGTCGTCGATCAGCGAGCGCAGGTTCAGGCCGGACTGGTTCACCGAGCGCAGCAGCATGCCGACGTCGTCGGCGCGGTCCAGCAGCTGCGTGCTGCCCGGCTGGCCGGTCGCCACCTTCAGCGACTGCTCGGCGGCCACGCGGATCGGCTGCGTGACCTGCTGGCGCAGCCAGAGCCCGGCGGCGAGTGCGCCGGCGGCCGCAGCCGCCGCCACGGCCCCGATCACCGGCGTCGGAGCGCCGACGGCGGCTGCGGCGGCAACAGCCGGCAGCGCCGCCACCAGCACGCCCAGCCGCACGCGCCAGGCCAGCGACATGCGCTGTCGGATCGACAGCAGCGCGCCGATGCCGGTGCGCACCAGCAGCCCGCATTCGATCGCCAGACCCTTGGCGCGGCCCTCGCGGATCTCCTTGTAGAGCGCTTCGGCGCCCTGGATCTCCTCGGGCGTGGGCCGCGTGCGCACCGACAGGTGGCCGACGATGCGGCCGTCGCGCACGATGGGCGCGACGTTGGCGCGCACCCAGTAGTGGTCGCCGTTCTTGCGGCGGTTCTTGACGATGCCGGTCCAGGCCTGGCCGGCCTTCAGCGTCGTCCACATGTCGGCGAAGGCCGCCGGTGGCACGTCGGGGTGGCGCACGATGTTGTGCGCTTTGCCGACGAGTTCCTCGCGGCTGTAGCCGGAGATCGCCACGAAGGCCGCGTTGGCATAGGTGATCTTGCCGCGCGGGTCGGTCATCGACATCAGCGTCGTTCCGTCGGGGAACGGGTGTTCACGCTGCGTCACAGGCAGGTTCTGGCGCATGTTGGCTTCTTGTTGTCGAGGCGTTGACGGGATGCCTTGTGTCCGCCTGCGTCGGGCCAACACTGTCCCGGTGCTATCGACGCCGAACCTTGCCAGCTTGAGCTTGTGTTTTTATGGGTTTGTTCTAGCGCAAATTCATACCGTTCTCATTCCACAGGCTGGGATGGATGTAAACCGAATCCAACGGCAGCCGGCGACCCGCCAGATGGTCTTCGACGCACTGCAGCGCCAGCGGGCTGCGCAGCCGCGCCGCCTGGGCGCGGATCTCTTCGGGCCGCAGCCACAGGGTGCGCACGATGCCGGCGTCCAAGCGGCGGCCCGGCAGCGGCTCGCCGACACGGCCGGTGTAGGCGATGCGCAGATAGGTGCGGTCGTCGCCGGGCCGTGGCGTGAAGCGCGACAGGTACAGCCCCAGCAGCGCCTCGGGCGTGAAGGCGCGGGCGGTCTCTTCCAGCGCCTCGCGCACCACGGCTTGCTGCGGTGACTCGCCGCACTCCAGGTGCCCGGCCGGGTTGTTCAGGCGCAGGCCGTCGGCCGTCTCTTCCTCGACGAGCAGGTAGCGGCCCTCGTGTTCGACGACGGCGGCGACGGTGACGAAGGGGGTCCAGCGGGTGCTCGGCATCGCCGGATCGTAGCGGCGAGTTGTGGTAGCTTCCGACGCCCCCGGGCGCCGGCACCAGGCGCCCGCGGCGGCAATTTCAGCAACGTAGGTTAGGAGATCCCCATGCTGATCGGTGTGCCGCTGGAGACGGCGCAGGGCGAGACGCGTGTCGCCGTCACCCCGGAGACGGCGAAGAAACTGAAGGCGCAGGGCCACACCGTGAAGGTGCAGAGCGGCGCGGGCGTGGCGGCGAGTGCGCCGGACGAGGCCTACGCGGCCGTCGGCGCGGAGATCTGCGACCGTGCCACCGCGTTCGGCTGCGAGCTGGTGCTCAAGGTGCGCAGCCCGGATGCCGAGGAGCTCGCGCTGATGAAGCCCGGCACGGCGCTGGTCGGCATGTTGAACCCGTTCGACAAGCCCGGCCTGCAGGCGCTGGCCTCTGCCGGTTTGACCGCCTTCGCGCTCGAAGCCGCGCCGCGCACGACGCGGGCGCAAAGCATGGACGTGCTGTCCAGCCAGGCCAACATCGGCGGCTACAAGGCCGTGATGATGGCCGCGGACAAGTACCAGCGCCTGTTCCCGATGCTGATGACCGCCGCCGGCACGATCAAGGCCGCGCGTGTCGTCATCCTGGGTGTCGGCGTCGCTGGCCTGCAGGCCATCGCCACGGCCAAGCGCCTGGGCGCGGTCATCGAGGCCTCGGACGTTCGTCCCAGCGTCAAGGAACAGGTCGAGTCGCTGGGCGCCAAGTTCATCGAGGTGCCTTACGAGACGGCCGAAGAGAAGGAAGCCGCCGAAGGCGTCGGCGGCTATGCCCGCCCGATGCCGCAGAGCTGGCTGGACCGCCAGAAGGTCGAAGTCGCCAAGCGCGTCGCGCAGGCCGACATCGTCATCTCGACGGCGCTGATCCCGGGCCGTGCCGCGCCGGTGCTCGTCACCGAGGACATGGTCAAGGCCATGAAGCCGGGCTCGGTCATCGTCGACATGGCCGCCGGCCGTGGCGCCGATGGCGTGGGCGGCAACTGCCCGCTGACCGAAGCCGGCCAGACGGTGAAGAAGCACGGCGTGACCATCATCGGCGAGACCAATCTGCCGGCGCTGGTGGCCGCGGACAGCTCCAGCCTGTACGCGCGCAACGTGCTCGATTTCCTCAAGCTCGTCGTCACCAAGGAAGGTGCGCTGCACGTGCCTGCCGACGACGACATCGTGCTCGCCTGCCTGATGGCGCAGGGCGGCGAACTGAAGAAGAACTGAAGGAGGCGGCGATGGAAATCGTGAGCCATACCGTCACGAACCTGATCATTTTCGTGCTGGCGATCTACGTGGGTTACCACGTGGTGTGGAACGTGACGCCGGCGCTGCACACGCCGCTGATGGCGGTGACGAACGCGATCTCGGCGATCGTGATCGTGGGCGCGATGCTGGCGGCGGCGCTGACCGAGACCGACCTGGGCAAGACCATGGGCGTGCTGGCCGTGGCGCTGTGCGCGGTCAACGTCTTCGGCGGCTTCCTGGTCACCCGGCGAATGCTGGAGATGTTCAAGAAGAAGGACCGCAAGCCGGCGGAGGCCAAGAAGTGAGCCTGAATCTCGTCACGCTGCTCTACCTCGTCGCGAGCATCTGCTTCATCCAGGCGCTGAAAGGCCTGTCGCACCCGACCACCTCAATCCGCGGCAACGTCTTCGGCATGGTCGGCATGACCATCGCCGTGCTGACCACCGCCGCGCTCATCGTCAAGCTCGCCGGCTCGCCGCTGGGCCTGGGCTGGGTGCTGCTGGGTCTGGTCATCGGCGGCGGCGCCGGCTCGCTGATGGCCAACCGCGTCGAGATGACCAAGATGCCCGAGCTGGTGGCCTTCATGCACAGCATGATCGGCCTGGCCGCGGTGTTCATCGCCGTCGCGGTGGTCGCCGAGCCCTGGGCCTTCGGCATCATCAACCGCGGCGAGCCGATTCCGGTCGGCAACCGCATCGAGCTGTTCCTGGGCGCGGCCATCGGCGCGATCACCTTCAGCGGTTCGGTCATCGCCTTCGGCAAGCTCAGCGGCAAGTACAAGTTCCGCCTGTTCCAGGGCGCGCCGGTCACCTTCAGCGGCCAGCACATGCTCAACCTGGTGCTGGGGCTGTCGACCGTCGGCCTGGGCCTGGCCTTCGCGGCCACCGAGAGCTGGCCGGCGTTCTTCGCGATGCTGGCGCTGGCCTTCGTGCTGGGCGTGCTGATCATCATCCCGATCGGCGGCGCCGACATGCCGGTCGTGGTGTCGATGCTCAACAGCTACTCGGGCTGGGCGGCCGCAGGCATCGGCTTCAGCCTGAACAACAGCATGCTGATCATCGCCGGCTCGCTGGTGGGCAGCTCGGGGGCGATCCTCAGCTACATCATGTGCAAGGCGATGAACCGCTCGTTCTTCAACGTCATCCTGGGCGGCTTCGGCGGCGAAGGCACGACGGCGGCGGCGGGCGGCCAGGCGCAGCGCAGCGTCAAGAGCGGCAGCGCCGACGACGCGGCCTTCATCCTTGGCAACGCCGAGACGGTGATCATCGTCCCGGGCTACGGCCTGGCCGTCGCCCGTGCCCAGCATGCGGTGAAAGAACTCGCGGCCAAGCTCACCGAGAAGGGCGTGACGGTGAAGTACGCCATCCACCCGGTGGCCGGGCGCATGCCGGGGCACATGAACGTGCTGCTGGCCGAGGCCGAGGTGCCCTACGACCAGGTCTTCGAGATGGAAGACATCAACGCCGAGTTCGGCCAGGCCGACGTGGCGATCATCCTGGGCGCCAACGATGTCGTGAACCCGGCCGCGCATGTGAAGGGCAGCCCGATCTACGGCATGCCGATCCTGGAGGCCTACAAGGCCAAGACGGTGATCGTGAACAAGCGCTCGATGGCCTCGGGCTACGCCGGCCTGGACAACGAGCTGTTCTACATGGACAAGACCATGATGGTCTTCGGCGACGCCAAGAAGGTCGTCGAGGAGATGGTCAAGGCCGTCGAGTGACGGTCGCACCGCGCCGGCCCCGCCCCGCGGCCGGCGCGTGCAGCACCCCCCGGGGCAGGCGTGCCTGCTCGGAATCCCGGATAACGCGGACGTAAGGCAGCCGACAGAATCCCGCGTTCCACGGAGAAGAGGTGCATGGAGAAGATCTGGCTGAAGCAGTACCCGGCGGGCGTGCCTGCCGAAGTGAGCGTCGAGCTGTACCCCTCGCTCGTCGCCCTGCTGGAGGAGAGCTTCGGCAAGTATCGCGAGCTGCCGGCCTACAAGTTCATGGGCCGCACCGTGAGCTTCCGCGAGGTCGACGAGGTCTCGCGGGCCTTCGCCGCCTACCTGCAGTCGCTGGGCCTGGCGCGCGGCGACCGCGTGGCGATCATGATGCCCAACGTGCCGCAGTACCCGGTGGCCGTCGCGGCCATCCTGCGGGCCGGTTACGTCATCGTCAACGTCAACCCGCTGTACACGCCGCGTGAGCTGGAGCACCAGCTCAAGGACTCCGGCGCCAAGGCCATCATCATCCTCGAGACCTTCGCCGCGACGCTGCAGAAGGTCTACGACGCGGTGCCGACGAAGAAGGTGATCGTCGCCGCGATGGGCGACATGCTCGGCCTGCTGAAGGGCGCGATCGTCAATCACGTCGTGCGCAAGGTGAAGAAGATGGTGCCGGCCTGGGACATCCCGGGCGCGGTGCGCTTCCCTGATGCCGTCGCGCGCGGCCGAAACAAGCCGCTAGCGCCGACCAAGGTCGGCCCCGACGACATCGCCGTGCTGCAGTACACCGGCGGCACCACCGGCGTCAGCAAGGGCGCGATCCTGCTGCACCGCAACCTGGTCGCCAACGTGCTGCAGTCCGAGGCCTGGTACCAGCCGGCGCTGAAGAAGATCCCGGCTGGCGAGCAGATCGTCACCGTCTGCGCGCTGCCGCTCTATCACATCTTCGGCTTCACGGCGAACATGATGCTGTCGATGCGCATGGGCGGGTGCAACATCCTGATCCCCAACGCGCGCGACTTCCCGTCCACGCTCAAGGAGCTGTCCAAGCACCGCTTCCACAGCTTCCCGGCGGTCAACACGCTGTTCAACGCGCTGGCCAACCACCCGGACTTCGGCACCGTCGACTGGAGCCACCTGAAGATCAGCGTCGGCGGTGGCATGGCGGTGCAGCACGCCACCGCCAAGCTCTGGCTGGAGAAGACCGGCTGCCCGATCTGCGAAGGCTACGGCCTGTCGGAGACCAGCCCGTCGGCGACCTGCAACCCGGTCGACACCGATGCCTACAGCGGCGCCATCGGCCTGCCGCTGCCGTCCACCGACGTCTGCCTGCTCGACGACGAAGGCCGCGAAGTCCCGCCCGGCGTCGCCGGCGAGATCGCGATCAAGGGCCCGCAGGTGATGGCCGGCTACTGGCAGCGCCCCGACGAGACCGCCAAGGTGATGACTGTCGACGGCTTCTTCCGCACCGGCGACGTCGGCCTGGTCGACGAACGCGGCTACTTCCGCATCGTCGACCGCAAGAAGGACATGATCCTGGTCTCGGGCTTCAACGTCTACCCGAACGAGGTCGAGGACGTCATCACGCAGATGCCCGGCGTGCTCGAATGCGCCGCCGTCGGCGTGCCCGACGCCAAGGCCGGCGAGGCAGTCAAGGTGGTCATCGTCAAGAAGGACCCGGCGGTCAGCGAAGCCGACGTGCGCGCCTTCTGCGAAGCCAACCTGACGGGCTACAAGCGGCCGAAGATCGTCGAGTTCCGCAGCGACCTGCCCAAGACCCCGGTCGGCAAGATCCTGCGGCGCGAGCTGCGCACCTGAGGCCGCGGGCGCCGGCCTGACGCACCCGCCGGGGCAACGCGTGAGCGTGCGACTGCAGAAGACCGAGGCCGGGCGCGAGGCCATCCGCCGCCGCGACGGCGAACTCTCGCGCGCCGCGCGCAACCTGCTGCTGATCCTCGACCCCTCGCGCCCGGCCGAGGCCTGGCTGGCCGCGGTGGCCGGCGCCCAGCCGGCCGACCTGGAGCGGCTGATCGCGCTGGGCTACGTCGCCGAACCCGAAGCGCCGGCCGCGCTGCCGCCCGGCGTGTCCCCGGCGCGTGCGGCTCTCCAGGCGCTGCTGCCGACGCTCGATGCGCGCCTGCTCTACGCCCGGCTGACCGCCGAGGCGCGCCCGCTGCTGGGCCTGGTCAAGGGCTACCGCCTGGTGCTCGACCTGGAGCGCAGCGGCCCCGAGCAGCTGCCCCGTCTGGCGCAGCGTTTCGTCGACGAACTCGAAGCCGCCCAGGGCACGGCCGCGGCGCTGGACTTCTGTCGCCGCCTCGGCTCGCCGGGCTGACGCCGCGCGGCACGCCGGCCGCGCTCTGCGGCACACTGCGCGCCGCGATGAGCATCCGTTTGTATGTCGACTCTCCCCTGGCCGCCGGCACGACGCTGGCGCTGCCGCCCGGCGCCGCGCGCCATGTCCAGGTGCGCCGGCTGCAGCCCGGCCACGCGCTGCTGCTGTTCGACGGCGGCGGCGCCGAATGGCCGGCCGAGGTCCTCGCGATGGGGCGCAGCGAGGTCACGGTGCGTGTCGGCGAGCCGCAGGCCGTCGAACGCGAGCTGCCGTTCACGGCGACGCTGGCCGTCGGCATGCCGGCCAACGACCGCATGGATGCACTGGTCGAGAAGGCGACCGAGCTCGGCGTCGCGGCGATCCAGCCGCTGGTCTGCGAACGTTCGGTGCTGCGCCTGGACGGCGAACGTGCCGAGCGCAAGCAGGCGCACTGGCAGGCGGTGGCCGTCGCCGCCTGCGAGCAGTGCGGGCGCACGCGTGTGCCGCGCGTCGAGCCGGTGCGGCCGCTGGCGGCCTGGCTGGGCGCGCTGTCCTCTTCGCAGGACCTGGGCACGCGGCTGCTGCTGAGCCCGCGCCCCGGTGCGCGCCCGCTGGCCGAGCGGCTGCCGGCCGGCGCCGGCTTCTGCACGCTGAGCGGCCCCGAAGGCGGCTTGTCGCCGGCCGAGGAAGCGGCTGCCGAGGCCGCCGGCTTCGCCGCCGTCGGCCTGGGCCCGCGTGTGCTGCGTGCCGACACCGCGCCGCTGGCGGTGCTGGGCTGGGCCGGGCTGCGGGTCTGACCCGCTGCGCGGCGGCCGGGGCCGCCGCGACAATCGCCGCGCAATGCGGCACGACGAGTACCTGCGCCACGACGCCACCGCGCTCGCCGAACTCGTGCGCCGCGGCGAGGTCTCGGCGCGCGAGCTGCTGGACTTGGCGCGCGCCCAGGCCGGGCGCGTGCAGCCCCGGCTCAATGCCTTCACCCGCATGCTGCCGACGCTGGCCGAAGCCCAGCTCGCGCGCGGCGCCGCCGGCCCGCTGACTGGCGTGCCCTTCGTCGTCAAGGACAGCGTCGCCGACGTCGCCGGCCAGCCGACCAGCTACGGCAGCCGCGCCGGCGAACGTTTCGTCGCCCCGCGGCACGCCGCGGTGCTGCGCCGGCTGCTCGACGCGGGTGCCACCGTCTTCGCCAAGACCAACCTGCCCGAGTTCGGGCTCAAGGGCATCAGCGACTCGCGTGCCTTCGGCCCGGTCTCCAACCCCTGGGACCCGGGACGCAACGCCGGCGGCTCCAGCGGTGGCTCGGCGGCTGCGGTCGCCGCGGGCGTCGTGCCGATGGCCGGCGGCAACGACGGTGGTGGCTCGCTGCGCATCCCGGCCGCCTTCTGCGGGCTGTTCGCGCTGAAGCCGTCGCGCGGGCGCATCTCCAACGGCCCGGGGCTGGGCGAGGTCTGGTTCGGCGCCTGCAGCGAAGGCGTGATCTCGCGCAGCGTGCGCGACAGCGCGCTGGCGCTGGACGTGCTCTGCGGCCCCGAGCCCGGTGACCCGTTCGCCGGCGGGGCGCCGGCCGAGCCCTTCGTCGCCGCGCTGCGCCGGCCGCTGGCGCGGCTGCGCATCGCGTTTTCGATCGCCTCGCCGCTGGGCACCGCCGTCGACGCCGAGGCCGCGGCCGCGGTGCAGGCCGCCGCGCGCCGGCTCGCAGCCCTGGGCCACCACGTCGAGGAAGCCGCACCGCCCGTCGACGGCCACGCGGTCGCGGCGTGTTATCTGAAGCTCTACGCCGCCCAGGTGCCGGCGGTGATGGACCAGGCGCGTTCGCTGGGCGCGCGCGACACCGAGTTCGAGCCGCTGACGCGCGTGATGGCCGCCTACGGCCGCCGCCTGGACGCGGCGGCGCTGACCCAGAGCCTAGCGCGCTGGAACGAGTTCGCACGCACGCTGGGCGCGTTCTTCGGCGCCTGGGACGTCTGGCTGACACCGACCACGGCGCGAGCGGCACTGCCGCACGGCACGCTGGACCCGCCGCCGGCCGAAGCCCGGCTGACCGACACGCTGCTGGCCAGCGGCCTGCTCGCGCCGCTGGCGCGCTGGGGGGCGCTCGACGCGCGTGTGCAGCGCCTGTTCGTGCAGAACCTGGCGCCGTACCCGTTCACCCAGCTCGCCAACCTGGCCGGCGTGCCGGCGATGAGCCTGCCGCTGCACTGGACGCCCGAGGGCCTGCCGCTTGGCGTGCAGGCCGTGGGCCGCCAGGGCGACGAGGCGACGCTGCTGCGGCTGGCCGCCGAGCTGGAAGCCGATGCGCCCTGGTTCGACCGGCTGGCGCCGATCGCACACGAAGCCGGCTGATCAGCCTTCGGCGGCGATCTCGCGCAGCGCCTGCTCGAAGACCTCGGGCGGCTGGCCGCCGGAGATCAGATGGCGTTCGTTGACGACGACGCCCGGCACCGAGCGGATGCCCAAGCCCAGCCAGCGCTGCTCCTCGGCGCGCACGGCGTCGGCGAACTCGCCGGACTCGAGGATCTCGCGGGCGCGTGCTTCGTTCAGCCCGACGCCGGCCGCGACCTGGGCCAGCACCTCGGGGTCGCTCGGGTTGCGGCCTTCGCCGTGGTAGGCGGCGAGCAGCGCGCGCTTGAGTTCCAGCGCCCGGCCTTCGATTCCGGCCCAGTGCAGCAGCCGGTGGGCGTCGAAGGTGTTCCAGATGCGCGTGCGTTCGCCGAAGGCGAAGCCGACCGCCGCGCCGCGTTCGGCCAGCGTGCGCCGCACCGCGGCGAACTGCTCGGGCGCGCCGCCGTACTTGCGCTGCAGGTGTTCGTCGATCGCCTCGCCTTCGGGCGCCATGTCGGGGTTCAGCTCGAAGGGGCGGACCTCGATCTCGGCCTCGATCTCGCCGGCCAGGTTCTCCAGCGCGCGCTCCAGCGAGGCCAGCCCGACGGCGCACCAGGGGCAGACGACGTCGCTGACGAAGTCGATGTGCAGACGTTTCATTCGGCCTCCTTGTTCGAGCCGGCGACCATGTCGAAGCGGAACAGCCGGCATTCGATGGGCCCGTTCCACATCGGCACGCGCCGGCTTTCCTTCAGCCGCATCAGCGAGGGCAGCTTCATCTCCGGGCTCAGCACCCAGGCCGTCCAGCCGGCGTAGCGGCGTTTCCAGTGGCCGGCCAGCGCGCCGAAGAACTCGGCCGACGAACCGCCGCCGTCGAAGCCTTCGCGCGCGCCGCCTGCCGAGGCTTCGGCGCGTGCGGCGCCGCTGCCCTTGGGCGCGATGCGTTCGCCGTACGGCGGGTTGAGCATCAGCGTGCCGCGTTCGGCCGGCGCCGGCCGCTGCAGCGCGTCGGCGGTCTTGAAGGCGATGGCCTGGCCGACGCCGGCGTTGGCGGCGTTGCGCGCCGCGAAGTCGGTCATGCGAAAGCTGACGTCGCCGGCGAAGAGCTCGACGGCCGGCGCGTGCACGCGCTCGCGTGCAGCCTGCTGCAGCTCGCGCCAGGCGCCGAGCTGGTCGCGAAAGGGCAGCAGGCGCTCGAAGGCGAAGCGGCGCTTGATGCCCGGGGCGATGCCGCAGGCGATCTGCGCGGCCTCGATGGCGATCGTGCCGGCGCCGCAGCAGGGGTCGAGCAGCGCGCCGTCCTCCTCGCGGCCCTGCCAGCCGGCGGCGGCCAGCATTGCCGCGGCCAGCGTCTCCTTCAGCGGCGCCTCGCCCTTGACGCCGCCGGCGCGCTCGTCGCGCCAGCCGCGCTTGAACAGCGCCTCGCCCGAGGTGTCGGCGTACAGCGTCGCGTGCTCGGGGCCGACGTACAGCTGCAGCGACAGGTCGGGGTGGCGGGTGTCGACGCTGGGCCGTTCGCCGGCGCTCTCGCGCAGGCTGTCGCAGACGGCGTCCTTCACGCGCAGCGCGGCGAAGTTCAGGCTCTTCAGCGGCGAACGCTGGGCGGCGACGTCGACACGCAGCGTCTGGCGCGGCGTGATCCAGTCGCCCCAGCGCACGCGGCGCGCGAGTTCGTAGAGCTCGTGCTCGTCGCGGTAGGGGCCGTCGATCAGCGGCCATAGCACACGCTGGGCGAGCCGGCTCTCCAGGTTCAGCGCCATCGCCGCGGCGGCGTCGCCGTCGACCCAGACGCCGCCGCGCGTGGCTTCGGTCGGCCGGCCGGTGATGCGGGCGGCCTCCTCGGCCAGCAGCGGTTCGACGCCGCCGGCGCACGGAAGGAACAGCGAAACGGTCATGGTGCGAAACGGCGCGCGGGCGCCGGGTTTGGCTGCACTGTAGTGCAGCGGGTCAGATCGCGCGGCGCAGCGAGGCCGGCGCGATCTTCAGCGCCTCGCGGTACTTGGCGACGGTGCGGCGTGCGACCTGGATGCCCTGCTCCTCGAGCATTTGCGAGAGCTGGCTGTCCGACAGCGGCTTGGCGCTGTCCTCGGCCGAGACCAGCTGCTGGATCAGCGCGCGCACCGCGGTGCTCGACGCGTTGCCGCCGGCCTCGGTGTTCAGCGAGCTGCCGAAGAAGTACTTCAGCTCGAAGGTGCCTTGCGGCGTGGCCATGTACTTGGCCGTCGTCACGCGCGAGATCGTGCTCTCGTGCAGGCCCAGCTCGTCGGCGATCTCGCGCAGCACCAGCGGCTTCATCGCGATCGCGCCGTGGGTGAAGAAGCCCTTCTGGCGCTCGACGATGGCCTTGGACACGCGCAGGATGGTGTCGAAGCGCTGCTGGATGTTCTTCATGAACCAGCGCGCCTCCTGCAGCCGCGACGACAACCCGCCGCCGCTGCCGCGCTGGCCGCGGATCGCCTGGGCGTAGAGGTCGTTGATGCGCAGCTTGGGCATCACGTCCGGGTTGAGCACGACCTTGAAGCCGCGCCCGGCCTTCTGGACGATGACGTCGGGCACGATGATGTTCGACTCGGCCGGCGCGAACGGCCGCCCGGGCTTGGGCTCGCAGGCGACGATCAGCGCCTGCGCCTGGCGCAGCAGATCCTCGCCGGCGCCGGTGGCCGCGGTCAGCTTGCGCACGTCGCGCCGCGCCAGCAGCTCCAGCGAGTGCTCGCAGATGCGGATCGCGACCTCGCGCGCCTCGCAGCGCGACAGCGTGCGCAGCTGCAGCACCAGGCACTCGGACAACGAGCGCGCGCCGACGCCGGTCGGCTCCAGGCTCTGCAGCCAGCGCAGCGCGCACTGCAGGCGATCGAGCAGGCTCTCGCGCTGCTCGTCGTCGTCCAGGTCGAGCATGTCGGCCAGGCGCGCGGCGATGTCTTCCAGCGGGTCGGCGAGGTAGCCGTCGTCGTCCAGCGACTCGATCAGCACGTTCAGCGCCGCGAAGTCCTCGGGCGACAAACGCATGCCGGCGACCTGGGCGCGCAGATGGTCCTGCAGCGTGCCGACGCCGGCGCGGCGCTCCTGCGGGTCGAGCTCGTCGTCGCCTTCGGGCGCCGCCGAACTCGGCGTCTCGCGGATGCCGTCGAAGTCGTCGCGTTCGGTGCCGTTCTCCCAGTCGTCGCGTTCGGTGGTGCCGAACTCGGCGGCGTCGACCTCGGCCGGCGCCGGCTCGGCGGCACCGTCGCCGCCGTCGTCGCGCTCGGCGACGCGGTCGGCCGCGGCCCGTTCGGCCGGCGCGTCGAAGGGCGTCGGCGACTCCTCGTCCATCTCCAGGAACGGGTTCTGCTCGAGCATCTGCTCGACTTCCTGGTGCAGCTCCAGCGTCGACAGCTGCAGCAGCCGGATCGACTGCTGGAGCTGCGGCGTCAACGCCAGGTGCTGGGACAGGCGAACCTGCAGGGACGGCTTCATCGGCGGGTCACATGCGGAAGTGCTCGCCGAGGTAGACCTTGCGCACCTCGGCGTTCTCGACGATCGCCTGCGGCGTGCCCTCGGCGAGCACGCTGCCTTCGCTGATGATGTAGGCGCGGTCGCAGATGCCCAGCGTCTCGCGCACGTTGTGGTCGGTGATCAGCACCCCGATGCCGCGCGACTTGAGGAAGGAGATGATGCGCTGGATCTCGATGACGGCGATCGGGTCGACGCCGGCGAAGGGCTCGTCGAGCAGGATGAAGCGCGGCTGGGTCGCCAGCGCCCGTGCGATCTCGACGCGGCGGCGTTCGCCGCCGGACAGCGCCGGGGCCGGCGAGTCGCGCAGCTTCTCGATCGACAGGTCGTGCAGCAGCTTGTCCAGCAGCTCCTGGATCTGCGCCGGCTTCAGCGGCCGGCCGTCCGGGCCCTGCTGCAGTTCGAGCACGGCGCGGATGTTCTCCTCGACCGTCAGCTTGCGGAAGATCGACGCTTCCTGCGGCAGGTAGGACAGGCCCAGGCGCGAACGCTGGTGGATCGGCAGGCGCTCGATCGCCTGGCCGTCGATGCGGATCTGGCCGTCGTCGGCGCGCACCAGGCCGACCACCATGTAGAAGGTGGTCGTCTTGCCGGCGCCGTTGGGGCCGAGCAGGCCGACGACCTCGCCGGCGGCCACCGACAGGTGCACGTCCTTGACGACGCGGCGCGCGCCGTAGCTCTTTTGCAGGTGCTCGGCCTCGAGCCGGCTGACGTTCGCCGCGGCGTCCATCAGCGCGCGCCCCCGAGCGTGCGCGACGGCGCCAGCGGCGCGGCCGAGGCCGGTGCCGAGGCGGCGGACGCGCTGCCGTCGGCGCGCGGGCTCAGCACCGCACGCACCCGGCCGCTGGGGTTGGCACTCGTCGTCTGGCCGCCGGCGACGTTGAAGGTCTCGGCGGTGTTGTCCCAGACGATCTGCGAGCCGGTGATCTCGTCGGAGACGATCGAGCCGCGCAGCCGGCGCACGGCGCCGTTGCCGATGAAATGCAGCGTGTCGGCGCGGCCGTCGTACTCGATGCGGTCGGCCTGGCCTTCGACGATCTCGTCGACGCCGTCGCGCTTCTGGCGGTAGCTGGCCTGGCGCCCGGGCGTGCCGATCGCGGTGGCCGCGCGGTAGCCGTCGGAGGTCTCGCGCAGCTCGACGCGGTCGGCGCGGATGATCATCGTGCCCTGGGTGATGACGACGTTGCCGTTGAACTCGACTACCTGGCGCTGCAGGTCGACCGAGCCTGGGCGATCGGCCTCGACCACCATCTGGCGCTCGCGGTCGGCACGCTCGGCCATGGCGGCGGCGCACAGCAGCGCCAGGGCGAACGGCGCGGCGCGGCGAAGGAGGTGGGAACGAGGCGTCATATTCGGCACGAAACTTGCAAGCATTCTAGCCACAAGTTCGTGCCGCAGGGCAGGGGCCGAGGCCCCGTGTTGCGAGGGCGATGCGCCGGGTCAAGCCGGCGCATTCCCCGCTCAGGCGCCCTGGCGGACGCGGCCGATCAGGTAGTCGGTGACGGCCAGCGCACGTTCGTGGCTGCCGGCCAGTGCGCCGGAAGTGTAGTACCGGCCCTGGATGCCGATCGCCGGCACGCCGTCGATCTTGTAGGCCTCGGAGAGCTGCTTGGCGCGGTTGGACTTGGTCGCCACGCTGAACGAGTTGAAGGCCTCGGCGAACTTCTTGCCGTCCAGGCCGTTGGCGACCATGAAGTCGACGATGTCCTTTTCGGCCAGCAGGCGCTTGCCCTGGGCGTGGATCGCGGTGAAGACCTTGCGGTGCATCGCGCTGACCTGGCCCATCTCCTCGAGCGCGTAGAAGATCTTCTGGCCGATCTGGTGGCGCGCCGTGAAGCCCACCGGCACGCGGCGGAAGGCCACGTCGGTCGGCAGGCGCTTGCTCCAGGTGTCCAGCAGCGGCTCGAACTGGTAGCAGTGCGGGCACTCGTACCAGAAGAACTCCACGACCTCGACCTTCTTGCCCTCGGGCAGCGAGGACGGCGCAGCCGTCTGCAGCCGCACGTAGTGCGTGCCCTCGACCGGCCCGCCCTGCGCATGGGCGGAGCCGGCGAGCGCCAGCCCGAGGCCCGTGCCGGCCAGGTGGATCGAGAAATCGCGCCGCTTCATGAGAGTCCTTTCGAGTGAGCGTTGACGGGTCATGGACCGGCGCTGACGGTGCCGGGTTCCCTGATCACGGCTTTTCGGCGCGCACCAGCCGGGCGTCGATGTTGGCGGCCTGCAGCCGCCCCTGCACGGCTTCGGCGTCCTCGCGCGTGGCGTAGGGGCCTGTCCGCACCCGGTACATCGTCTTGCCGGCCTGCTCGCGCTCGCTCACCTTGGCGCCGTAGCCGAGCATCGCCAGACGGGCGCGCTCCTGCTCGGCGTCCTCGGTGCGCGTGAACGCGCCGGTCTGCACGAAATACACGAACGCTTCAGCGGCCTTGTCGGTGGACTGGCCCGAGAGGATGGCCGCCGGATCGCGGGAGGAACCGCCTTGCGCGGCCGGCGGCGTGGCCGGCGTGCGGGCGGTGGGCGGTGTGCCCGGCGCCGAGGCCGGGACCGGCGGCGCGGCCGGGGCAGCCGGCGACGTGGCGGGCGTGCCGGCCGCGGTGCCCGAGGCGGCGGGCTCGGGCATCGGCGGCACCTTGCCCGCCAGCGGCGCGTTCGGGTCCCAGCGCTTGTTGCGCTCGGCCTCGGCGCTGTCCTGCTCGGGGGTGCGCTGCGGCACCTTGTCGATGAAGGGCACCGGGGCCTTGGTGATGTAGAGCGCCACGCCCAGCGCCACCGCCAGGCCTGCGAGCAGGCCGACGACGAGGCCGAGCGCGAAGCCGCCGCGCTGGTTCTTCACGCTTGCACCTCCGGGGCGGCGTCGCGCCCCATCGAAGTCGGGGCCGAGACGCCGAGCATCGCCAGCGCGTTGCGCAGCACCTGGGCGGTGGCCGCCAGCAGTGCCATGCGCGCGCGGGCCAGCGCCGGGTCGTCGACGAGGAAACGTTCGGCGGCGTAGTAGCTGTGGAAGGCCGCGGCCAGGTCACGCAGGTAGAAGGCGACGTCGTGCGGCGCGAACTCGGCCGCGGCGCGTTCGAGCATCGTCGGGTAGGCGGCCAGCTGCAGCATCAGCGCGTACTCCGACGGCGCCGTCAGCCGCGACAGGTCGGCGCCGGCGAAGTCGGCCTCGCCCTGGTACTGCGCCAGCACCGAGCAGATGCGGGCGTGCGCGTACTGGACGTAGAAGACCGGGTTCTCGTCGTTGGCCTTGCGCGCCAGGTCGACGTCGAAGACGAACTCGGTGTCGGCCTTGCGGCTGATGAGGAAGAAGCGCACCGCGTCGCGGCTGGTCCAGTCGATCAGGTCGCGCAGCGTGACGTAGCTGCCGGCGCGCTTGGAGATCTTCACCTCCTGGCCGCCCTTCATGACCGTGACCATCTTGTGCAGCACGTAGTCGGGGTAGCCGGCCGGGATGCCGACGCCCGCGGCTTGCAGGCCGGCGCGCACGCGCGCGATCGTGCCGTGGTGGTCGCTGCCCTGGACGTTGATGACCTTGGTGAAGCCGCGCTCGAACTTGGCGATGTGATATGCGACGTCGGGCACGAAGTAGGTGTAGTTGCCGTCGGACTTGCGCATCACGCGGTCCTTGTCGTCGCCGTAGTCGGTGCTGCGCAGCCACAGCGCGCCGCCTTCCTCGAAGGTCTTGCCGGCGGCGACGAGGCGGCGCACGGTGTCCTCGACGCGGCCGTCGGCGTAGAGGCTGGACTCGAGGTAGTAGTTGTCGAAGCGCACGCCGAAGGCCTGGAGGTCCAGGTCCTGCTCGTGGCGCAGGTAGGCGACGGCGAACTGGCGGATGCCGTCGACGTCGTCGGCGTCGCCCGAGGCGGTGAAGGCGCGGTCGTCGGCGTGCACCGTCTTCTTGGCCGCGAAGTCGGCGGCGATGTCGCCGATGTAGTCGCCGTTGTAGGCCGACTCGGGCCAGCCGTCGTCGCCGGGCTTGAGGCCCTTCAGGCGGCAGCGCGTCGAGGTGGCCAGGTTCTGGATCTGCACGCCGGCGTCGTTGTAATAGAACTCGCGCGTCACGTCCCAGCCCTGCGACTCGAACAGCCGGCATATCGAGTCGCCCAGCGCCGCCTGGCGGCCGTGGCCGACGTGCAGCGGCCCGGTCGGGTTGGCGGAGACGAACTCGACCATCATGCGCTGGCCGTTGGCCGGCTTGAGGCCGAAGCCCTCGCCGCCTTGCAGCACCTCGGCGACGACGGCCTGGCGCGCCGCCGGCTTCAGGCGCAGGTTGATGAAGCCCGGGCCGGCGATCTCCAGCGACTCGACCCAGCGGCCCACGGCCGGCTGCTTCTCCAGCAGCGCGACGAGCTGCTGGCCGATCTCGCGCGGGTTCTTCTTCAGCGTTCGCGACAGCCCCATCGCGGCGGTGATCGCGAGGTCGCCGTGGGCGGCCTGCTTGGGGGACTCGAAGGCGGCAACCGGGGCTGCGTCGGGGGCCAGTTCGGCCAGCGCCGCGGCCAGTGCCTGCAGCAGCTCTTGCTTGGCTTGGATCATCGGGCGATTCTACTTTTGGGGCCCCCCTGGGCGGCGCGGGCTCGCCGCCCGGCCGCGATGGTGGCAACATCGGCCGGCCCCACCCGGCTGCGACGATGACCGACGCCCCCACCGCGACCTCCACCTTCTTCGACTCCGAGCTGCCCGAGCGCATCGGCAAGTACCGCGTGCTCGAACGCCTCGGCGAGGGCGCGACCAGCGAAGTCTTCCGCGCCCGCGACGACTTCCGCGAGGAGGACGTGGCGATCAAGCGCGTGCGCCCGGCGCTGGCCGCCGATTCGCGCGAGAGCCACTTCCAGCAGCGTTTCTTCGCCGCCGAGGCGGCGCTCGTCGGCCGGCTCCAGCACCCCAACGTCGTGCGCATCCTCGACGCGGTGGCCGACGTCCAGGCGCCGTACCTGGTGATGGAGTACGTGCCCGGCGTCACGCTGCGCCGCTTCTGCCGCGCCGACGCGCTGCTGCCGCTGGACCAGATCGTCGAGATCGGCTTCAAGTGCGCGATGGCCCTGGACTACATGTACCGCCAGGGCCTGATCCACCGCGACGTGAAGCCGGCCAACCTGCTGGCGGTGCTCGACGGCGACCAGGTCGTCGACGTCAAGATCACCGACTTCGGCAGCGTCTTCAACTTCGACACCGAGCGCACCCAGATCTACCGCGTCGGCTCGCTGGCCTACATGTCGCCCGAGCAGCTCGATGGCGACACGCTGGACTGCCGCGCCGACATCTATTCGCTGGCCGCGGTGCTGTTCCACCTGATCGCCGGCCGCCCACCGTTCGACGCCCAGCAGCAGCCGGCGCTGATGCACCAGATCTACCGCGCCGCGCCGCCGCAGCTCGGGCTGCTGCGCGAAGGCGTGCCGCCGCGGCTGGAGGCTCTGATCCTGCGCGCACTGGGCAAGAAGCGCGACGAGCGCCCGGCCGACTGGAACGAGTTCGCGCAGGCGCTGTCGGAGCTGGTCGCCAACCGCGAGGTCACGCACGGCCACGCCCAGAACGTGCTCGACTCCGAGCGCTTCAGCCTGCTGCGCAAGCTGGAGTTCTTCTCGCGCTTCGGAGACGTCGAGCTCTGGGAAGTGGTGCACCGCGCGAAGTGGCAGCGCTTCCCCTACGGCCATGCGCTGTACCGCAAGGGCGACACCGGCAACACCTTCCACATCGTCGCCGCCGGCCAGGTGGACGTCTACCGTGACGGCCAGCGGGTCGCGCGCCTGGGCACCGGCACCTCGGTCGGCGAGATGGCCTACCTGGCGCCCAGCGAGGAGCTGCGCACGCACAGCGCCGACATCCTCGTTTCCGAACCGCTGACCAGCATCGCGTTCACGCCCGAGACGCTGGGCCAGCTGTCGGTCGACACGCGCCACCGCTTCGACCAGGCCTTCATCGGCGTGCTGGTGCGCCGGCTGCACGCCGCGCACGAGGCGATGGCGCACCCTAGGCGCATCATGTAGCGCCGCTGGCGCGTGCCGGTTACCAGCGCGTCCCGGGCGGCACGTCAATGCGGATGCCGAAGCGTTCGGCGGGCGAGACCAGCACGTCTTCCATCATCTCGCCCCACGGCCCGGCTTCGGGCTGCGCCTGCAGATCGCGCTCGCGCTGCGCGACCAGCGCTTCCATGTCGGCGCGGCTGGGGCGGCGTGCCCGGTCGGTGGCACGCTGCTGCGGCGCGTGGCCGAAACGCACCGCCATGCGGCGCAGCAGCCCGTGGTACATCTGAGACACGCGTGACGGCGTCACCTTCAGCGAGGCGGCCAGTTCCACCGGCGTCATGCCGACGCCCAGGTAGGCGTCGATGACCTGGCGCTCGCGCTCCGGGAGCTGGGCGAAGAAGGTCTCCAGGTGGCGCAGCACGATCGCGGTGTCCACGCGCGCCTCGACCTCGTCCTTCTCGGTCGCCGGGTGGTGGCGTTCGGCGAAGTCGGGTTCGTCGTCGTCGCCGCCGGAGCTGCTGCGCTGCTGGCTGGCCTGGGCCAACTGCTCGAGCAGCGCGATCTCGTCGACGTCCATCTTGCACAGCCGCGCCAGCTCGGCGAGGCCGGGTTCGGTGCCGTTCTTCGAGCGCCAGCGTTCGCGCGCGATCTGCATCACCTTGATCTTGCGGCGCTGGGCGCGCGTCAGCACGTCCATCTGGCGCAGCTCGTCGATCATCGCGCCGCGCACGCGCTGGCGGGCGTAGCGCGCGAAGGCTTCGCGCGCCTCTTCGGACTCCGGGTCGCCCTCCCAGACGAAGCTGAGCGAGGCCTGCGCGACGGCGATCAGCCCGACCTGGATCAGGTCGGCCTTCTCCACGTTGGCCGGCAAATGCCGCACCAGCGACTGCGCCTGCTGACGCACCCAGCTCTGATTGCGGGCCACCAGGGCCGACGGCACCCCCTCCAGCGAGATCATGGGCGCCTATCTTCGGGGGCGGGCGCGGATGTCACAAGCGCCGGCCTGGAAATACGACACGATTCCCCCTGGCCCGGGGTCGGGCCCTCTGGTCCAATCGGTGCCAGCCCCGGAGGGCACTCAAGGAGATACAACATGAAGAACACGATGATTGTCGCCGCGCTGGCCAGCCTGCTGGTCTGCGGCCCCGCGCTGGCGGCCGAGACGGCCCAGCAAAGCAAGATGAAGACCTGCAACGCCGACGCCGCCGGCAAGACCGGCGACGAACGCAAGGCCTTCATGAAGGAATGCCTGTCGGCCAAGCCCGCCAAGGCGGCGACGCCGCAGGAGCGCATGAAGGCGTGCAATGCGCAGGCCACCGGCAAGACCGGCGACGAGCGCAAGGCCTTCATGAAGGAATGCCTGTCCAACAAGGCGGGCTCCTGAGTCAGCCGGCGGCCCGGGCCCAGTAGCCCGGGTCGCCGTAGCTGTGCTTGACGAAGTCGATCCACAGCCGCACGCGCAGCGGCAGCAGCCGCCGCTGTGGAAAGACCGCATAGATGCCGTTGGGCGGCGCGGCGTAGTCCTCCAGCACCGCCACCAGATGGCCGGCGGCGATGTCCTGCTGCACCTCCCAGGTGCTGCGCCAGGCGATGCCCAGGCCGGCCAGGCACCAGGCGTGCAGCACCTGGCCGTCGCTGCAGTCCAGTCGCCCGCTCGGGCGCAGATGTTCCACCTGGCCGTCGACCTGGAAGGCCCAGCCGCGGGTCTGGCTGGCGTCGGACGACAGCGTCAGGCATTCGTGGCGCGCCAGGTCGGCCGGCGTCTGCGGCACGCCGGCGCGCTTCAGATAGGCCGGCGTCGCGACGCACAGCCGGCGGTTGTCGGCCAAGCGCACGCTGACCAGGCTGGAGTCGGCCAGGTCGCCGACGCGGATCGCGCAGTCGAAGCTCTCGTTGACGATGTCGACGACGCGGTCGCTGAGGTTCAGCGACAGGCTGACGTCGGGATGTTCGGCAAGGAAACGCGGCACCAGCGGCGCGACGTGACGGCGGCCGAAACCCGCCGGCGCGGTGATGCGCAGATGGCCGCTGGCCTTGACGCCCCCAGCGCTGACGCTGGCTTCGGCGTTGCCCAGGTCGGCCAGCACGCGCTGGCAGTCCTCGAGGAAGGCGCTGCCTTCGTGGGTCAGCGTGATGCGCCGCGTCGTGCGCAGCATCAGTTTCACGCCCAGGCGCTCCTCCAGCGCGTCGATGCGCCGGCCGATCACCGCCGGCGCCACGCCTTCGGCGTTCGCCGCGGCGGTCAGGCTGCCCTTGGTCGCCACGGCGACGAAGGATTCGATCTGCTTCAGGCGCGGCATCGGCGCGATTCGTAGGCTGTCGGGTTCGAGTCGGCCACGATCTTACGGCCCGTCTGTGCGCTGAGGGTTGGAATCGCCCCGTTTTCGTGCGTGCAGCGCAGAGCACTTCTGACTTTGGCGTACTCAATCGGCGGCGCGTCCCCGATTAGATTTGCTGGATCATGGTCGCCCGCACGCCTGCTCCGCCCCGCGCCGTCGTCTTCGACGCGTTCGGCACGCTGTTCGACGTCTACAGCGTCGGCCTGCTGGCCGAGCAGCTCTTCCCCGGCCACGGCGATGCGCTGGCGCAGATCTGGCGCGACAAGCAGATCGAATACACCCGGCTGGTGTCGATGAGCGGCCGCTACCGGCCGTTCTGGGACCTCACGCGTGCCGGCCTGCGCTACGCCGTCGCACACCGCGGCCTGGTGCTGGACCCGGCCAGCGAAGAGCGGCTGATGAACCAGTACCGCCACCTGAGCGCCTTCCCCGAGAACCGCGAGGTGCTGGAGGCGCTGAAGGCGCGCGCCATCCCGGCCGCCATCCTCAGCAACGGCGACCCCGAGATGCTGGCCGTCGCGGTGCGCAGCGCCGGCTTCGCGCCGCTGCTGCAGCACGTCATCAGCGTCGAGCCGGCGCAGCGCTACAAGACCGACCCCGCCGCCTATGCGCTGGCGCCGGCGACGCTGGGCGTCGCGGCGCGCGAGATCCTCTTCGTCTCCAGCAACGGCTGGGACGCGCTGGGCGCCACCTGGTTCGGCTTCACGACGCTGTGGGTCAACCGCGCCGGCCTGCCGCCCGAACAGTTGGCTACCGCTCCCACGCGCACCGGCACCAGCCTGCGCGACGTCCTGTCCTTCTTCCCTTCCTGAAACGCCCCCTCATGCGCACGACCTTCCACCGACTGCACGTCGACACGCTGCTGGCCCGCTTCATCGAAGACCAGGTGCTGCCCGGCACCGGCGTCGAGCCCGCCGCCTTCTGGGCCGGCTTCGACGCCATCGTCGCCGACCTGGCGCCGAGGAACGCCGCGCTGCTGGCCGAACGCGACCGGCTGCAGACCGAGCTCGACGCCTGGCACACCAAGCATCCGGGCCCGATCAAGAACATGGCCAAGTACCGCGCCTTCCTCGAGAAGATCGGCTACCTGGTGCCGGTGCCGGCCAAGGTGAAGGCGACGACGAAGAACGTCGACAGCGAGCTCGCGCTGCAGGCCGGCCCGCAGCTCGTCGTGCCGATCACCAACGCGCGCTACGCGCTCAACGCCGCCAACGCACGCTGGGGTTCGCTGTACGACGCGCTCTACGGCACCGACGCGCTGCCCGAGAGCGACGGCGCCACGCGCGCCGGCGCCTACAACCCCGTGCGCGGCGCCAAGGTCGTCGAGTACGCGCGCTACGTGCTCGACCGCACCGTGCCGCTGGCCAAGGGCTCGCACATCGACTCCACCGGCTACCGCGTCGAAGGCGGCCAGCTCGTCGTGACGCTGAAGGACGGCAAGACGGTGGCGCTGAAGAAGCCGGCGCAGTTCGTCGGTTATCAGGGCGAGGCCGGCAGCCCGTCGTCGCTGCTGTTCGTGCACCACGGCCTGCACCTGGACCTGCGCATCGACCGCGGCACGACGATCGGCGCCTCCGACCCGGCCGGCGTCTGCGACCTCGTCGTCGAGGCGGCGCTGTCGACCATCCTCGACCTGGAAGACTCGGTGGCCGTCGTCGACGGCGCCGACAAGGTGCTGGCCTACTCCAACTGGCTGGGCATCCTGAAGGGCACGCTGACCGAGCAGGTCACCAAGGCCGGCAAGACCTTCACGCGCGGCCTGAACCCCGACCGCCGCTACACCGGCCCGAACGGCGAGGAGGTCGTGCTGCACGGCCGCTCGCTGCTCTTCGTGCGCAACGTCGGCCACTTGATGACGACGCCGGCGGTGCTGTTCGGCGACGACGAGCGCGAGATCCCCGAAGGCATCCTCGACGCCGTCGTCACGACGGCGATCGCGCTGCACGACCTGCAGCGCCATGGCGCGAACGGCATCGTCAACTCGCGCGCCGGCTCGATCTACATCGTCAAGCCGAAGATGCACGGCCCGGCCGAGGTGGCCTTCGCCAGCGAACTCTTCGGCCGTGTCGAGGCGCTGCTGGGCCTGCCCAAGGCCACCGTCAAGCTCGGCATCATGGACGAGGAGCGCCGCACCAGCGTCAACCTCAAGGCCTGCATCGCCGCTGCCGCCGACCGCGTGGCCTTCATCAACACCGGCTTCCTCGACCGCACCGGCGACGAGATGCACACCGCGATGAAGGCCGGCGCGATGCTGCGCAAGGGCGACATGAAGGCGAGCGCCTGGATCCAGGCCTACGAGCGCCAGAACGTGCTCGTCGGGCTGGAGTGCGGTCTGCGCGGCAAGGCGCAGATCGGCAAGGGCATGTGGGCCATGCCCGACCTGATGGGCGCGATGCTGCAGCAGAAGATCGCCCACCCGCTGGCCGGCGCCAACACCGCCTGGGTGCCCAGCCCGACCGCGGCGACGCTGCACGCGCTGCACTACCACCAGGTCGATGTCGCCAAGATCCAGAAGACGCTGGAGAAGACCGACGTCGACGCCGAGCGCGAGGCCCTGCTCGAAGGCCTGCTGACGGTGCCGGTGGTCAAGAAGGCCAAGTGGAGCGAGGCCGAGATCCAGCAGGAGCTGGACAACAACGTGCAGGGCATCCTCGGCTACGTCGTGCGCTGGGTCGACCAGGGCGTCGGCTGCTCCAAGGTGCCCGACATCCACGACGTCGGCCTGATGGAAGACCGCGCGACGCTGCGCATCTCCAGCCAGCACATCGCCAACTGGCTGGAGCACGGCGTCGTCGACAAGGCCCGTGTGCGCGCCACCTTCAAGCGTATGGCCAAGGTCGTCGACCAGCAGAACGCCGGCGACCCGGCCTACCGCGCGATGGCCGGCCGCGCCAAGGAGAGCGCCGCCTTCCAGGCTGCCTGCGATCTGGTCTTCAAGGGCACCAAGCAGCCCTCCGGCTACACCGAGCCGCTGCTGCACGCCTGGCGGCTGAAGGTGAAGGCCGCGGCCTGACGCTAGCGCGAGGGCTGGCGTTCGCGCCGGCTCTCGCAGGCCACGCAGCGCTGCGCCCAGGGCTCGGCCTTGAGCCGGTCGAAGGCGATGGGCTCGTCGCAGTCGGCGCAGCGGCCGTATTCGCCGGCCTGCAGCCGGCGCAGCGCGGCGCTGACCTCGCCCAGTTCACGCAGCTCCAGGTCGGACAGCGCCATGTCGACGTCGCGCTCGTCCTCGCGCTGGCGCTGCTCGTCGTGGTCGTCGCGCAGCTCGTGCGCGTGTTCGGCGCGCGACAGGCCCTGGTGGTGCTCTTCGAGCCGGCGGTCGAGCTGATGCTGCCGCTGCACGAGCGCGGCTTCCAGCAATGCCCGTTGGCCCGCCGTCAGGTGGGTGGACATCGTCTTCTCCTCAGCAGGGCTCTTCGGAGCCTCGATCGGGCCATCTTGCGCCGCGCTGCGGGGCGCAAGATTGAGTTCGGTCAAGCCGCCGACCCTGCTGCGGCGCTCCCTACAATCGCCCGCGTGTCGCCCACCGTGCTTCCGGCTGCCTGCGAAGTGCTCGTCATCGGCGCCGGCCCTGCCGGCAGCGCCTGCGCGCGCACGCTCGCCCAGGCCGGGCGCGAGGTGCTGCTCGTCGACCAGCACGAATTCCCGCGCGAGAAGGTCTGCGGCGACGGCCTGATCCCCGACGCCCACGCCGCGCTGCGTGCGCTCGGCGTCTACGACGAGGTGATGGACCGCGCCTTCCGCGCCCAGCACGTGCGCTGCGTCGCACCGCGCGGCGGCCACGTCGACGTGCCCGGCACGCTGGCCGTGCTGCCGCGGCGCGAGCTCGACGACATCGTCTGCCGCGCCGCACGCGAGGCCGGTGCGCGCTTCGCCGCACCCTGGCGTTTCGTCGCCCCGTTGCTCGACGGCGAGCGGGTCGTCGGCGCGCGGCTCAAGGGGCCCGACGGCGAACACGAGGTCCAGGCGCGCTGGGTCGTGCTGGCCACCGGCGCCTCGGTGCCGCCGCTGGTCGCCGCCGGCGTCTGCGAGCGCCGTGCGCCCAGCGGCGTCGCGCTGCGCGGCTACGTGCACCACCCGGAACTGGCGCAGACCCTGCGCGAGCTGCAGATCGTCTGGCACCCGCGGCTGTCGGGCGGCTACGGCTGGATCTTCCCGGGCCCGGGCGGCGTCTTCAACGTCGGTGCCGGGCTGACCGGCAGCCACGCGACCGAAGCCGGCGGCCGCGCCTCGATGCGCGACGTCAACCTGCGCCAGATGCTCGAAGCCTTCGCCTCGGTGCACGCGCCGGCGGCCGAGCTGCTGGAACGCGGCGAGCTGCGTGGCGACTGGAAAGGCGCGCCGCTGCGCTGCTCGCTGGGTGGCGCGCGCTGGTCGCGCCCCGGGCTGCTGGTCACCGGCGAGGCCGCCGGCAGCACCTACGCCTTCTCCGGCGAAGGCATCGGCAAGGCGCTGGAAACCGGCCTGCTGGCCGCCGCCGCGCTGCTCGAAGGCGGCGACGACGCCGCGGTGCGCGCCCGCCACGAAGCCGCGCTGGCCGGCCTGAAGCCGCGCTTCGCGCTCTACGAGAAGGCCTCGCACGTCAACCACCGGCCCTGGCTGGCCGACCTCGTCGTCTGGCGCGCCCGCCGCAGCCCGCGCATCCTGCGGCGCATGAGCGCGGTGCTCGAGGAGCGCCAGAACCCCGGCCGCCTGCTCAGCTGGCGCGGCATCACCAAGCTGATGTTCGAGTAAGAAGGTGCGAAAGAACCCGCCATGCCCGCGTCGATCCGCCAAGCGACCCCGAACGTGCGACGGCGCGACGACGTCTCGGCGCTGATCCCAGCGCGCCCGGCACCGCCTTGGGGTCGCTCGTCGGCTCGCCCCTGCGGGACGGGGCACATCCGGGCGCCGGGCGGCGTTGCGCCGCTTGCCGGTACATCGAGTACCGGCTGCGCGACGCGCCTTGCCCGACACCCGGCTGCACCCCGTCGCGGGCACGCCGGGTTCTTTCACACCTTCTGACGATGTGCCAGCTGCTGGGCATGAACGCCAACACGCCGACCGACGTGATGTTCAGCTTCGCCGGTCTGGCCTGCCGTGCCGACGAGCACAAGGACGGCTTCGGCATCGGCTTCTTCGAGGAGCGTGGGCTGCGCCACTTCATCGACCACCACGGCGCGCGTTCGAGCCCGGTGGCCGAGCTGGTCAAGCACTACCCGATCAAGAGCCTGAACGTCGTCGCCCACATCCGCAAGGCGACGCAGGGCCGCGTGGCGCTGGAGAACACCCATCCCTTCGTGCGCGAGCTGTGGGGCCGCTACTGGGTGTTCGCGCACAACGGCGACCTGAAGGGCTTCGTGCCGCGGCTGCACGGCGCCTTCCGCCCGGTGGGCGACACCGACAGCGAACGCGCTTTCTGCTGGCTGATGCAGGAGCTGGACAAGGCCCACGCCGACCTGCCGACGATCGACGAGCTGACCTGCACGCTGGCCGAGCTGCTGCCGCTGCCGGCGCGCCACGGCACGTTCAACCTGCTGCTGTCCAACGGCCAGGCGCTGTGGGCGCACGGCTCGACCAAGCTGCATTCGCTGGAGCGCCGCCACCCGTTCGGCGCCGCGACGCTGGCCGACGAGGACCTGACGGTCGACTTCGCCGCGCGGACCCAGCCCGGCGACCGCGTCGCCATCGTCGCCACCGAGCCGCTGACCGCCGGCGAGCCCTGGTCGGCTTTCGCCCCCGGCGAGCTGCGCGTCTTCGTCGACGGCGAGTGCCGGCTGCGGCGCTGCGGCTGAGCCCCACGCCGGCCCGGCGCGGGCCACAATCGCCGCGGTCTTTCGCCGCGACGACACCATGGCCGCCATTCCCGTCCCCCGCTTCGACGTCTTCTACCGCCACGCCGAACTCTCGCGCCTGCTGGCCGACTACGCCGCCGCCTGCCCCGGGCTGGTGCGCCTGGAGTCGATCGGCAAGAGCCACGAAGGCCGGGACATCTGGCTGGTCGCGCTGACCAACGCCGACACCGGCGCCGACCGCGACAAACCCGCGTTCTGGGTCGACGGCAACATCCACGCCGCCGAGCTCACCGCGAGCACCGCCTGCCTGTACTGGCTGCACCAGCTGGTCACCGGCTACGAGGCCGGCGACGAGAAGATCCGCCAGCTGCTGGACACGCGTGCCGTCTACCTCTGCCCGCGGCTGAACCCCGACGGCGCCGAACTCGCGCTCGCCGACCGGCCGCGCCACATCCGCTCGTCGACCCGGCCTTATCCGTATGCCGAGGAGCCGGTCGACGGCCTGACCATCGAGGACGTCGACGGCGACGGCCGCATCCTCTACATGCGTGTGCCCGACCCGCACGGGCCGTGGAAGAAACACGCCGACGAGCCGCGGCTGATGGTCGCGCGCGAGCCCGGCGAGTTCGGCGGCGAGTACTACCGGCTGATCCCCGAAGGCACGCTGAAGCACTTCGACGGCGTGCGCATCAGCGCCAACCGCGACGTCGAGGGCCTGGACCTGAACCGCAACTTCCCCGCCTTCTGGCGCCAGGAGTTCGAGCAGATCGGCGCCGGCCCCTACCCGGCCAGCGAGCCCGAGGTGCGCGCGATGGTCGACTTCCTCGTGCGCCACCCCAACGTCGGCGCCGCGGTCAGCTTCCACACCCACAGCGGCGTCATCCTGCGGCCGATGGGCACCCAGTCCGACGACGACATGACGCCCGAGGACCTGTGGATCTACAAGCGCCTGTCGGACCTCGGCGCCAGGCTCACCGGCTACCCGGCGATCAGCACCTTCCACGACTTCAAGTACCACCCCAAGGAAGTCATCACCGGCACCCAGGACTGGGTCTACGAGCACCTCGGCGCGCTGTTCTGGACGGTCGAGATCTGGGCGCCGAACAAGGAAGCCGGCATCGCCGACTACAAGTGGATCGAGTGGTACCGCGACCACCCGGCCGAGGACGACCTGAAGCTGCTGAAGTGGAGCGATGAGCAGTGCGGCGGCCAGGCGCACGTCGACTGGTACCCGTTCCGCCATCCGCAGCTGGGCATGGTCGAGCTCGGCGGCTGGGACCGCATGAACTACTGGCGCAACCCGCCGCCGGCGCTGCGCGAGCGCGAGGCGGCGCGTTTCCCGGCCTGGCTGACGCAGCTGGCGCTGTCGCTGCCCAAGCTGGAGCTGCTGCGCGCCGAGGTGCGGGCGCTGGGCCCGGACACCTGGCGTGTGCGCCTGGCCGTCGGCAACGCCGGCTACCTGCCGTCGAACATCAGCAAACGCGCGATCGAGCGCAAGACGGTGCGCGGCACGGTGTTCCAGATCCACCTGCCGCCCGAGTGCACGCTGATCTCGGGCCGCGAGCGCATCGAAGGCCCGCACCTGGACGGCCACGCGCCGCGCCAGTCGCTGCAGGCCTTCCTGCCGCAGCGCGAGATCACCGCCGACCGCGCGGTCGTCGAATGGGTCGTGCAGGGGCCGCGCGGTGCGGCGATCGGGCTCGTGGCCTGCGCCGATCGCGCCGGCACGGTGCGCACCGAGGTGACGCTCGACTGAGGCTCAGGCCGAGGCCCGCACCCAGCGTGCGAGGGTCTCGCGGAGTTTGTCGGCGTCGATCGGCTTGGTCAGGAAGTCGTCCATGCCGGCGGCGATCGCGGCCTCGCGTTCGCTGACCAGCGCCGCGGCGGTCAGGGCGATGATCGGCAGGCGCCGGCCGGCCTCGCGGTAGCGCAGCGTGCGCGTCGCCTCGTAGCCGCTCATCACCGGCATCTGCACGTCCATCAGCACGGCGTCGAAGGGCCGGCCGCTGGCGGCGGCACGTTCCACCGCCTCGACGGCCTGGCGGCCGTCGACCGCCTGCTCGACGTCCAGCCCCCAGCGCTCGAGCAGCGCGACGGCGATCATCATGTTGACCGGGTTGTCCTCGGCCATCAGCACGCGCGCGCCGGCCAGCTCGCGCGGTGCGGCGGCGGTGGACGCGGGCGCCGCGGCGGCGACGGCCGCCGGCGTGGACGCCGCCGGCGCCAGGCTGCGCGGCAGCGGCAGCACGGCCCAGAACACGCTGCCCGCGCCCGGCTGGCTGTCGACGCCGACCTCGCCGCCCATCAGCGTCGCCAGCTCGCGGCAGATCGACAGCCCGAGGCCGGTGCCGCCGAAGCGCCGCGTCGTCGACTCGTCGGCCTGGGTGAACGGCCGGAACAGCCGCGCCTGCGTCGCCGGGTCGATGCCCGGGCCGCTGTCGTGCACCTCCAGCCGCACGCGGCCGCCGGGCACGCGCCGCGCGGCGACACGCACGCCGCCTTCGGCGGTGAACTTCAGCGCGTTGCCGAGGAAGTTGGTGACGATCTGGCGCACGCGCAGCGGGTCGCCGACGACGGTTCCGTCCAGCCCCGGGCCGATGTCGAACTCCAGCGACAGCCCGCGCGCCGCGGCCATCGTCGTGTAGACGCGCTGCGCGCCGCGCAGCAGCTCGACGAGGTCGAAAGGCTCGCTGGCCAGCTCCATGCGGCCGGCCTCGATCTTGGAGACGTCCAGGATGTCCGAGACGATCGCCGCCAGCGACTGCGCGCTCTCGGCGATGTGGTCCAGGTACTGCTGGCGCAGCTTCTCGTCGAGCTTGGCGTCGCGCGCCAGCTTGGCGAGGTTGATCATCCCGTTGAGCGGGTTGCGCAGCTCGTGGTTGGTGTTGGCCAGGAAGGCGCTCTTGGCGCGGTTGGCGGCCTCGGCGGCGTCGCGTGCGGCGGCCAGGCGGCGCTCGAACTCGCGGCGTTCGGTGACGTCCTCGACGATCCAGACCGCGCCGCCGCGTGCCGGGTCGACCGGGTCGACGGCCTTGACGACGAGGCGCGCGACGAAGCTGCTGCCGTCGCGGCGCTGGGCGTGGCCTTCGAGTTCGAAGGGCTCGCCGCGCGCGAGCGCCGGCAGCGTGCCGCGCGCGATCTCGACGATCTCGTCGCTGCCCGGCCAGACCACCGCCGCGGGGCGCTCGACCAGGCCGCCCGGCGGCCAGCCGAACATCTGCTCGAAGCGCCGGTTGGCGAGCATGAAGCGCCCGCCGCGCGTGACGGCGATGCCGATCGAGGCGTTTTCCAGGATCGCCTCGCGCTCGCGCCGGCTGCGTTCGGCGTCGGTCACGTCGCGCGCGTTGACGACGAGGTAGTCGTGGCCCTCGACGCTGAAGCGTGTGCCCGAGACCAGCACCGCCAGCACCCGCCCGTCGCGGGCGCGGAACTCGGCCGGCAGGTCGGTGGCGCAGCCGCCGCGCTGCATCTGCTCGGCGAACAGCCGGCGCTGGTCGTCGTGGCGCCAGAGGCCGAGTTCGATCGCCGTGCGGCCGACGACGTCGGCGGCGGCGAAGCCGGTGGCGCGCACGAAGGTGTCGTTGACCATCGTGAAGCGTCCGGTGCCCAGGTCGGTCAGCGTGATCAGCTCGGGGCTGCTGGCGAACAGATGCGTCAGCACGGCCTCGGAGCGGCGCAGCGTCTGCTCGGCGGCCAGGCGCTCGGTGTCGTCGGCGTAGATCGACAGCGTCGCCGGGCCGCCTTCGGCCTCGATGCGCACCGAAATCGCGCGCACCGACAGGCGCTCGCCGCCGCGCGGCTGCAGGCGGAAGTCGGCGATCGCCAGCGCCGCGCCGACCGGCGCGTCCTCCAGTTCGTCGAAGCGGCGGCGCTCGCGCTCGCGCGATTCGCCGGCTTCGTAGGCGCCGAGCAGCTCGTGGCCGACCAGGGTCTCCAGCGTCTCGCAGCCCAGCAGCGCCAGCGCCGCCGGGTTGGCGTCGAGCACCCGGCCGCGGCGGTGCAGCACCAGCGGCGTCGGGATGCGTGCGAACAGCTCCTCGTAGCGCGTCTCGGCGGCGGCCAGCGCACGGCGCGCCGCCATCTCGGCGCTGACGTCGCGTGCGACGCCGCGGAAACCGACGAAGGCGCCGCGAGCGTCGCGCCGCGGCTCGCCGCTGATCAGCAGCGAACGCGGCCGGCCTTCGGCGCCCAGCCAGTGCACGAGGCGGTCGCGGAACGGCGAGCGCGCGTCCAGGTCGGCGCGCAGCAGGTCCAGCGTCTCTTCATCGCAGCCGAACTGCGGCAGCTCCCAGGGCAGCTGGCCCAGGCCTTCGCTCGCGCTCAGCGCGTCGCTGTGGCGGCGGCGGATGGCGACGAGGCGGTGCTCGGCGTCGAGCTCCCAGCAGGCGTCGGCGGCCATCGCCAGCAGCGTGCGCGCTTCGCGTTCGCCGCTGGCGCTGGCGCGGGCCTCCTGCTGCACGCGGCGCACGAGGGCGGCGCCGGCGGCGGCCAGCAGCGCCGCCAGGCCCAGCGCGGCGGCCAGCGGCAGGCGCAGCGCGGTATCGATCGGGATCGGCGCCGCGATCGCGGCGACGGCCGCGGCGGCGGCAGCCAGTGCCGCGGCGAGCAGGGCGCGGTCGCCGCCGGCGGCGCCGGTGCGCAGCCGCCGTCCGCCCGGGTCACCGGCCGGACCGCGCTGCGGCGGGCGCGGCGCGTGGTCGTCGGGCAGGCTCGTGACCAAGGCGGGACCGGGAGGCTACGAGCCGCGTTCGCGCTGCAACAGCTCGCGGGTGGCCTCGGCGACACGCCGGGCTGCAGCGGCGAAGTCTTCGCCCCCGCTCGCGTACAGCACGGCGCGCGACGAGTTGACGATGATCGGCCCGTCGGGGCGCCAGCCGGCGCGCACCGTCGCGGCCGCGTCGCCGCCCTGGGCGCCGACGCCGGGGATCAGCAGCGGCACCGTCGGCGCGATCGCCCGCACGCGGGCGATCTCCTCGGGGAAGGTGGCGCCGACGACGAGGCCCAGGCGGCGGTCGCGGTTCCACGGGCCGGCGGCCAGGCGCGCGACGCGTTCGTACAGGCGTTCGCCGCCGTCGAGCAGCTGGTTCTGCAGGTCGCTGCCGCCGGGGTTGGAGGTGCGGCACAGCAGGATCAGGCCACGGCCGTCCCAGCGCAGATAGGGTTCGATCGAGTCGACGCCCATGTACGGCGACAGCGTCACCGCGTCGGCGTCGTAGCGCTCGAAAGCCTCGCGCGCGTACTGCTCGGCGGTCGAGCCGATGTCGCCGCGCTTGGCGTCCAGGATCACCGGCACGCCCGGCGCGACGCGGCGGACGTGGGCGACGAGGCGCTCGAGCTGGTCCTCGGCGCGGTGCGCGGCGAAGTAGGCGATCTGCGGCTTGAAGGCGCAGACCAGGTCGTGCGTGGCGTCGACGATCGCGGCGCAGAAGTCGTAGATGCGCGCCGCGTCGCCTTTCCAGGCGCCGGGGAAACGCGCCGGCTCGGGGTCTAGCCCGACGCACAGCATCGACGCCTGGCGCGCCGTCGCGTCGGCCAGCCGGTCGATGAAAGCCGTCATGCCTTGTGCGCCAGCTGCACCGCCCGGCCGATGTAGTTGCCCGGCGTCATCGCCTTGAGCCGCTCGCGTTCGCCTTCGGGCAGCGCGTCCAGGCCGTCGATGAAGGCGTGGAAGGTCTCGCGCGTGACGGCGCGGCCGCGCGTCAGCTCCTTCAGCTGCTCGTAGGGGTTGGGCAGGCCGTGGCGGCGCATCACCGTCTGCACGGCTTCGGCCAGCACTTCCCAGGCGCTGTCCAGGTCGGCGGCGAGCGCGGCTTCGTTGAGCTCCAGCTTGTCCAGGCCGCGCAGCAGGCTGTCGTGGCCCAGCACCGCGTAGCCCAGCGCCACGCCCATGTTGCGCAGCACCGTGCTGTCGGTCAGGTCACGCTGCCAGCGGCTGATCGGCAGCTTCTGCGCCAGGTGCGTCAGCAGCGCGTTGGCCAGGCCGTAGTTGCCTTCGGCGTTTTCGAAGTCGATCGGGTTGACCTTGTGCGGCATCGTGCTCGAGCCGATCTCGCCCGCCTTGGTCTTCTGCTTGAAGTAGCCCAGCGAGATGTAGCCCCAGACGTCGCGCGCGAAGTCGATCAGGATGGTGTCGCAGCGCGTCACGGCGTCGAACAGCTCGGCCATGTAGTCGTGCGGCTCGATCTGGATCGTGAACGGGTTGAACACCAGGCCCAGGCGGTCCTCGACGACCTGGCGGCTGAAGGTCTCCCAGTCGAACTCGGGCCAGGCGGCGATGTGGGCGTTGTAGTTGCCGACCGCGCCGTTCATCTTGGCGCGCAGCGGCACCGAGGCGATGACGTCGCGGGCGCGCGTCAGGCGCGCGACGACGTTGGCGATTTCCTTGCCGACGGTCGTCGGGCTGGCCGTCTGGCCGTGGGTGCGGCTGAGCATCGGCACCGCGGCGAAGCCGTGCGCCATCTTGCGCAGGCGCTCGATCAGCGCGTCGATCGCCGGCAGCAGCACGGTGTCGCGCGCGGCCTTCAGCATCAGCGCGTGGCTGGTGTTGTTGATGTCCTCGCTGGTGCAGCCGAAGTGCACGAACTCGCCAGCCGTGCGCAGCTCGGGCTCGTGCTCGATGCGCGCCTTGATCCAGTACTCGACGGCCTTGACGTCGTGGTTGGTCGTGCGCTCGATGTCCTTGATTGCCTGGGCGTCGGCTTCGCTGAAACGCAGCGCCAGGCTGCGCAGCAGGCCGCGTGCGGCTTCGGACAGCGGCTTGAACTCGGCGAAGCCGGCGTCCGACAGCGCGATGAACCACTCGACCTCGACCTGCACGCGCCGGTGCATCAGGCCGAACTCGCTCAGCAGCGGGCGCAGGGCGGCGAGTTTGGCGGCGTAACGGCCGTCGAGCGGAGAAAGGGCGGTCAGAGCGGTCAAGGTCATCGCGGACGCCGGACAAGGCAGAAATGGCGGCGGCCGTCGCGCAGACGGCCGAAGGTCCCCAATTAGGGGGTATTGCAGATTCTAGGCCGTGTCCCGTGACACGTTGGCGCCCATTTCGGCGCCGGACGCTCAGGCGGCGTCTACCAGGTGATCTCGAAGCGGCACTCGGTGTCGCCGCAGGCCTCGCAGGCGACTTCGCGCACCTGCGCATTGCGGTGCACCAGCACCGTGAAGAGGCGCTCGAAGGTGCCGGTGTAGAAGTCGCACGCCGGCTCTTCGGCCTGCCATCCGCGGCACAGCGGGTTGTCGCGGATCGTCAGCACGCAGGGGCGGCCGACGACATAGCTGAACCGGCCGCTGCCGGCGAAGGTCCAGGAGTTGCGGCCGATCGCGGTGAGCAGCACGCGTGCGGCCAGCGGCGCGGGCAGCACTTTCAGCAGCGCCTGCACCGGTTTGGGGATCCGGCGGGCGAGCAGGTAGTCGGCGGTGCGCACGCCGGCGGCGTGCGCGATCTCGCGTGCGGCCGCCGGGCCCAGCGATTCGCGCAGCACGCCGTGCAGGCGCCGCACCTCGGCCTCGTCCACCATGGACTGAGGCGGGGCGGTCAGGTAGTCGACCAGGCCGGCGCGGTCGAACAGCCGCCGCGTCAGGTCGGTGCCGACCCGCGAGGGCAGCACTTCCGCGACGCGGATGATGGCGTTCGGACCGATGCGGCCGGCGACGTTCACGACGCGCGAACCTCCGTGGCGGCCTGCTGCTCTTCGCTCAGCTGCTCGGTGCCGCCGCCGCAGGCCATCGCGGCCTTGGCGAGCTCGAAGTTGTCGTCGCCCTTGCGGCGGCGCATCTCGATCTTCGGGCCGTGCATCGTGACCCAGCCGTCGTCGACGCGCGAGAGCTCGTCGGCGGTCTGGGCGTCGATGCGGCGCTCCTTGTCGAAGCTGAAGTTGACCGTCTTCTTGGTCTGCGGGCCCCAGTAGCCGACGCGACCCAGGTCGTAGAACTTGCGCTCGAAACCGCTCTTCAGGAACGCCTTCAGGCAGCCCATCAGGTACTTGCGGCGCAGCTTGTCCTTCGTGAACGGGTACTGCAGGAACGCCTTGTTCATGAAGAACCGGCGGTAGTTGTTCATCACCCGGTCGAGCAGCTCGCCGCGGTCCATCGCGTCGGGCTTCATGATCGGGGTCACGAAGTTGTACTTCTCGAAGTCGAAGACCTCGACCTTGTCGCCCAGCTCCTGGAACAGGTCGGAGAACGGCCACGGCGTGTACATCGCCCAGTTGGCCATGTCCGGGTTCCAGTCCCGGGCCATCTTGTAGGTCTCTTCGAGCGTCTCGGCGGTCTCGTTCTCGAGGCCGACGATGAACTGCGCTTCGGTGACGATGCCGTTGTCCTTCAGGAGCTGGATCGCGCGCTTGTTCTGCTCGATCGTGGTCTCCTTGTTGAACATGTCCAGCTTGAGCTGCGCGGCGGCTTCGGTGCCCAGCGAGACGTGGATCAGGCCGGCCTTGCGGAACAGCGGCAGCAGCTTCTCGTCGCGCAGGATGTCGGTGACGCGGGTGTTGATGCCCCACAGCACGCCGAGGTCGCGCTTGATCAGCTCTTCGCAGAACTCGATGAACTTCTTGCGGTGGATCGTCGGTTCTTCGTCGGCGAGGATGAAGAAGCCGACGTCGTGTTCCTTGACCAGCGTCTCGATCTCGTCGACCACCTTCTTCGGGTCACGGATGCGGTAGTCGCGCCAGAACTTCCACTGGCTGCAGAACGAGCAGGTGAACGGGCAGCCGCGCGCGAAGTTCGGGATCGCGACGCGCTTGTTCATCGGGATGTAGATGTACTTGTCCCATTCCAGGATGCCCCAGTCCGGCGTGATGCGGTCCAGGTCCTGGATGGGCGGCTCGGCCGGCGTGGCGACGACCTTGCCGTCCGGGGTCGCGTAGGCGATGCCGTTGACGCAGTTGCGGTCGGCCATGAAGCGGCCCTGGTCGACGGCGGTGACCAGGTTCAGCATGACCTGTTCGCCTTCGCCGCGCACGACGGCGTCGATCCACGGCGCTTCCTTGAGCACCTGCGGGTACATGAAGGTGCCGTGGATGCCGCCGAGCACCGTGACGATGTCGGGGTTCACTTCCTTGACGATCTGCAGCGTGCGCTCGGCCTTGTAGATCGCCGGCGTGATCGCGGTGCAGCCGACGATGTCGGGCTTGAGCGTCGTGATCTTTTCACGGACCTGGTCTTCGCTCAGGTCGTTGGTCATCGCGTCGACGAAGATGACGTCCGTGTAGCCGCCCGCCTTGAGGTAGCCTGCCAGGTACGCCACCCACGCGGGAGGCCAGTTGCCGGCGATCTCGGCACCGCCGGAGTGATAGTTGGGGTGGATGAACAGCACACGCATGGAAACGGCTCCTCGCGATTCGGACTCGCACGGTAGGCGGGCACCCTGATTTCAGTTTTGCCCTAAGTCAATGAGGCGTGACAGCCCCACTGACAACCGGGCCTGACACTCTTGGCTGTTGTCAAGTGCGTCGGGGCACGGAGCTTGCTAAAGTGCCCGATCGGAGTCGTTACACCCCGATACAGCCCCCAGGAGCCCCGATGAAGATCACCCGCCGCATCACCCTGCTCGCCGCCGCCTCGCTGGCGGCCACCGTCGCCGTCCCGGCCTTCGCGCAAACCAAGCTGAAGGTCGCCGCGATCTACACCGTGCCGGTGGAACAGCAGTGGGTGAGCCGCATCGACAAGGCGCTGAAGGCGGCCGCGGCGCGTGGCGAGGTCGAGTACGTGTTCAGCGAGAACGTCGCCAACGCCGACTACGAGCGCGTGATGCGCCAGTACGCCGAGTCCGGCAACGTGCTGATCCTCGGCGAGTCCTTCGCCGTCGAGACCGCGGCGCGCAAGGTCGCCAAGGACTACCCGAAGGTCTCGTTCCTGATGGGCAGCTCGGGCAAGCCGCAGGCGCCCAACTTCGGCGTCTTCGACAACTACATCCAGGAGCCGGCCTACCTGAGCGGCATGATCGCCGCCGGCATGAGCAAGAGCGGCAAGATCGGCATGGTCGGCGGCTACCCGATCCCCGAGGTCAACCGCCTGATGAACGCCTTCATCGCCGGCGCCAAGGAAGTGAACCCCAAGGTCGAGTTCTCGATCAGCTTCATCAACAGCTGGTTCGACCCGCCCAAGGCCAAGGAAGCCGCCTTCGCGATGATCGACAAGGGCGCCGACGTGATGTACGCCGAGCGTTTCGGCGTCAGCGACGCCGCCAAGGAGCGCAAGGTCCTGGCCATCGGCAACGTCATCAACACCCAGGCGCAGTACCCCGACACCGTGGTCGCCTCGGCGCTTTGGAACATGGAGCCGACGATCGACGCCGCGATCAAGGCGGTGAAGGCCGGCGCCTTCAAGGCCGAGGACTACGGCCGCTACTCGACGATGAAGTTCAAGGGCTCCGAACTGGCCCCGCTGGGCACCTTCGCGAAGAAGGTCCCGGCCGATCTCGTCGCCAAGGTCCAGGCCAAGGAGAAGGCCATCCTCGCCGGCAGCTTCGTCGTCAAGGTCGACGACAGCCAGCCCAAGGCCAGCAAGTGACGCCTCGGGGGAAGCGCACGCTTTCCCCGCCGCGTTCGCGCTTAGCATGCCGCCCGGGCGCGCCGCGCCCGCCGGCCCTCGCCTTCCCAAGCCAACAAGACGAAGAAGCACCATGACCCGTGCCCTGCTCTGTGCCGCCGTTCTGGCCGTCGCCGCGCCGTTCGCGTCGGCCGCCACCGCGCCTTCCTACGACATCGAGGACTTCTCGACCGCCGCCCTGATCGACAAGCCGACCGTGATGGCGGCCTGGAAGGAAGCGCTGCCGGCCGAGCGCCTGACCAAGCTCTACCCCAAGTCCAAGTGGGGCTTCCTCAGCCAGGTCGAAGGCGGCGTCGTCGACGGCAAGCTCTGCGTCGTCACCGCACGCGTGACGCTGCTGCCCAAGACCACGCCGACGCGGCGCTTCGTCTGGGAGCCGGCGAAGAGCTCGACGGTCTTCGACGGCCGCCCGGTCGCCACGCCCGCCGAATGCAGCGCGCTGGCGCAGGAGCGCCTGAAGGACGCGCTGCGTTCGCTGGTCTCCAGCCTGGTGAAGAGCTGAGCCTGGACGCAGGACGCCGGAAGGCGTTCTGCGCCTGCCGAAGGCCATCGCGCGATTGCACGCGCGATGGCTGACGACCGCGGCGCTGCGGCCTCAGGCCAGCAGCGCCCACAGCGCCGCGACGACCAGCGCGGCGATCATCGTCACGCCGTAGAGCGTGGCGACCAGGCCGCTGCGCAGCGCCTGCGTCCACCAGCGCCCGCCGTAGACGCGGCGCATCGCCAGCCAGGTGTAGACCGGCACGACGACCCAGGCCAGGCCTTGCAGGCCGCCCAGCGGCAGCAGCGTGATGCCCAGCATCGCGAACCAGAACGCGTGCACGTGCAGCGCGAAGACGAGGTGCTCGGTGTAGCGCAGCCGCCGGTTGCGGTAGGCCAGCGCCAGCCAGGCCGCGAAGCCCGGCAGCAGCACGAACATCGACGGGCCGATGGCGTCGACCAGCCGGGCCTTGAGTCCGCGCGCGTCGTTGGCCAGCGCCTCGGGCCCGGTGCCCAGGCGCTGCTCCAGCCGCTTGCAGACCAGGGCCGGCAGGTTGTGGCACTCGACGCCGGTGCCGTCGGGTTTGAAAGCGAACTGCACGCTGGCGCCGCCGACGTTGAGTTCGAACTTCGGCGGATCGTCCTTGTCGAACTGCACCGCCGGCTGCGGCTGGCCGGCGTCGAGCAGGTTGGACATCCGCACCGCCAGCAGCACCAGCACGCTGATCGTCAGGTACAGCCGCAGCGGCAGCACGTAGTGCTTGCGCCGGCCGCGCAGGTACTGGCGCGTCAGCTCGCCGGGGCGGCGGAACATCAGCGCCAGCGTGCGCCACATCGCGCCTTCGGTCGACAGGTAGGCGCCGCCGAACTGCTGCACGAACTCGCCGACGGTCGGCGCGCGCACCCGCGTCTCCTGGCCGCAGTGCGGACAGAACTTGGGCGTCGGCTCGGGCAGCGGCTGCTCGCAGTTGGGGCAGGAGTCCAGGGTGGTGCGGCGGTGTTCCGAAGGCAGCCGCGATGGTAGCCCGCGGCGGCTGCACGCCCGGGCTGGCGCGCTTCGTGCGTGACAATCCGGCGATGTCTGCGAGTCCCCCGGTCCTGCGCCTGCGAGGCGTCACCAAACGCTTCGGCCCCCTGGTCGCCAACGACGGCATCTCGCTGGATCTGGACCGCGGCGAAGTGCTCGCGCTGCTCGGCGAGAACGGCGCCGGCAAGAGCACGCTGGTGTCCATCCTCTTCGGCCATTACGTCGCCGACGAAGGTTCGATCGAAGTCGACGGCCGCACGCTGCCGCCGGGCCAGCCCAAGGCGGCGCTGGCCGCCGGCATCGGCATGGTGCACCAGCACTTCACGCTGGCCGACAACCTGAGCGTGCTCGACAACGTGATGCTCGGCACCGAGCCGCTGTGGCAGCCGTTCACGCGCCGCGGCGACTGGCGCCGCCGCCTGCTCGACGCGGCGCAGCGTTTCGGCCTGCAGGTCGACCCCGACGCGCGCATCGCCGAGCTGTCGGTGGGCGAGCGCCAGCGCGTCGAGATCCTCAAGGCCCTGGTGCGCGGCGCGCGCATCCTGATCCTCGACGAGCCGACCGCGGTGCTGACGCCGCAGGAGAGCGAGTCGCTGTTCGCGACGCTGGCGCAGATGGTCGCCGACGGCCTGTCGATCATCTTCATCAGCCACAAGCTCGACGAGGTGCTGCGTGTCAGCGACCGCATCGCCGTGCTGCGCGGCGGCAAGCTGATCGCCGTGCTGCCGGCCGAAGGCGCGAGCAAAGCCGACCTGGCCGAGGCGATGGTCGGCCGCACGGTGGCACCGGCGGTCAAGACACGCCACGAACCCGGCCCGGTGGTCTGCGAGCTGCCCGGCACGACGCTCGCGATCCGCGCCGGCGAGGTCTTCGCGGTGGCCGGAGTCGCCGGCAACGGCCAGCAGGCGCTGGCCGAGGCGCTGTGCGGCGAACACGCGGCGCCACGCGGCGCCGTGCTGCTCGACGGCCGGCCGCTGCCGGCCGCGCCGCGGCGTTTCGTCGAAGCCGGCGTCGCGCGCATCCCCGAAGACCGCCACGCCGTCGGCGTCGTCGGCGACCTGCCGATCTGGGAGAACGCGGTGCTCGAGCGCCACGCCAGCCCGGCCTTCGCCCGCTGGGGCGTCGTGCGCCGCGGCGCCGCACGCGCTTTCGCGCGCCAGGTCGTCGAACGTTTCGACGTGCGCGGCGGCGGCCTGGACACGACGACCCGCTCGCTGTCGGGCGGCAACATGCAGAAGCTGATCCTCGGCCGCGCGCTGCTGGGCAGCGGCACGACGCCGCGGCTGGTGGTCGCCAACCAGCCGACCTGGGGCCTGGACGTCGGCGCCGTCGCCTACGTGCACCAGCAGCTGCTCGACGCCTGCGCCGCCGGCGCCGCGGTGCTGCTGATCAGCGAGGACCTGGACGAGATCTTCGCGCTCGCCGACCGCGTCGCCGTGCTCTACCACGGCGTGCTCGGCGCGCCGCGTGCGGCGGCCGACTGGACGCTGGCCGACATCGGCCTGGCGATGGCCGGTGCCGGCCGGGAGGTGGCGCATGCGGCTTGAACGACGCACCGAGGTGCCGCGGGCGCTGCTCGTCGCCGCGCCGCTGGCCGCCGTGGCGGTGACGCTGCTCGTCACCTCGCTCCTCGTCGCCTGGGCCGGCGCGCCGGTCGGCCGGGCCTACGCGCTGCTGCTCGAAGGCGGCTTCGGCTCGCGCTTCGCGATCACCGAGACGCTGACGCGCGCGACGCCGCTGATCCTGACCGGCCTGGCCGCCGCGGTGGCGTTCCGCGCGCGGCTGTTCAACATCGGCGCCGAAGGCCAGCTCTACGCCGGCGCGCTGGCGGCGGTGGCCGTCGGCGGGTTGCACGGCGGCACCGGCTACGAAGTCGCGCCGGCGATCCTGTTCCCGCTGATGATCGCCGCCGCCGCGCTGGCCGGCGCGCTGCTGCTGCTGGGGCCGGCGCTGTTGAAGAGCCGCTTCGGCGTCGACGAGGTCGTGACGACGCTGCTGCTGAACTTCATCGTGCTGCTCTTCGTCTCGGCGATGCTCGACGGCTTGATGAAGGACCCGATGGCGATGGGCTGGCCGCAGAGCGTGGCGCTGCAGGACGCGCTGCAGCTGGACAAGCTGGTCGAACGCAGCCGCGTGCACACGGGGCTGGCGGCCGCCGTCGGGCTGGCCGTCGCGCTGTGGGCGCTCTTGAAGTACACGACGCTGGGCTTCGAGATCCGCGCCGTCGGCGCCAACCCGCGCGCCGCACGTTTCGCCGGCATGCCGGTGGGCTGGACGACGGTGAAGGTGGCGCTGCTGTCGGGCGCGCTGGCCGGGCTGGCCGGCGCCGTCGAGGTGGCCGGGCGCACCGGCTACGTCACCCTGGACATGAGCCCGGGCTACGGCTACAGCGGCATCGTCATCGCGATGCTGGCGATGCTGAACCCGCTGGCCGTCGTCGCCGCCGCGGTCTTCGTCGCCGGCATGCTGGTCGGCGCCGACAGCATGAGCCGCGCCGTCGCCGTGCCGACCTACATCGCCGACGTCATCGTCGCCGTGTCGCTGATCACGGTGCTGGTGGCGACGATGCTCACCCAATACCGGATCCGCCGCTGATGAGCGAGACGCTGGACCTGCTGATGGCCGCGCCCTTCTGGGTGGCGGTGCTGCGCATCGCGACGCCGCTGGTGCTGGGCACGCTGGGCGTGCTGATGTGCGAACGCGCCGGGGTGCTGAACCTCGGCATCGAGGGGATCATGGTCGCCGGGGCTTTCGCCGGCTGGCTGGCGGTCTACCAGGGCGCCGGGCTGTGGACCGGGGTCGCCGTCGCGGCGGCGGTCGGCGCCGTCTTCGGCCTGCTGCACGGCGGCCTGACCGTCGTGCTCGGGCTGTCGCAGCACGTCGCCGGGCTGGGCATCACGCTGCTGGCGACCAGCCTGGCGAGCTTCGCCTACCGCGTCGGTTTCCCCAAGGTCGAGACGCCGCCGACGATCCAACCTTTCGAGCCGATGTCCTGGCTGCCGATCCCCGTGCTGAACGAGCAGACGCCGCCGGTGCTGCTGGCGCTGCTGCTGGTGCCGGCGATCGCCTGGTTCCTCTACCGCACGCCGCTGGGGCTGGCGGTGCGCATGGTCGGCGAGAACCCGGCCGCCGCCGAAGGCCAGGGCCTGAACGTCGTGCGCCTGCGCCTGGGCGCGGTGGCCGCGGGTTCGGCGCTGATGGGCGTGGCCGGCGCCTTCCTGACGCTGTCGGCCTTCAACGCCTTCTACTTCAACATGGTCAACGGCCGCGGCTGGGTCTGCGTGGCGCTGGTCGTGTTCGCGTCCTGGCGGCCGGGCAAGGCGCTGGCCGGCGCGCTGCTGTTCGCCTTCTTCGACGCGCTGCAGCTGCGGCTTCAGCAGGCCGGTGGCGGTGTCTTCGGCGTCGAGCTGCCGTACCAGGTCTACCTGATGCTGCCTTACGCGATGGCGATCGTCGCGCTGGTCGTGATGGCGCGGCGCGCGGCCTACCCGCAGGCCTTGATGAAGCCGTATCGCCAGGGCGAACGTTAGACGCCGTCCAGCGCGGCGAAGAACGCGGCCAGCTTGCGGTCGTCGAGCTGGCCGTCGCAGCGCACGCCGCTGCACAGGTCCAGGCCGTAGGGCTGCACCGTCTCGACCGCCTGGCGCACGTTGGCCGGGTTCAGGCCACCGGCCAGATACAGCGGCAGCGGGCCGATCGCGTCGCGTATGCGGCGGCTGATCGCCCAGTCGTGGCGCCGGCCGGTGCCGCCCAGCTCCTTGACCGCCAGCGCCGGGTTGCCCGAGTCGAGCAGGATCGCGTCGACATACGGCTCCACCGCCACCGCCTCCGCTATCGAGGCTTCGCCGGTGACGTGGATGACCTGCACGATCTCGACGCCTGGGCACAGCGTGCGCAGCGCCTGCAGCTCCTCGATCGCCACCGCGTCGACCAGCTGCAGCGTCGTCGTGCCGGCGGCGGCGTGCTGCGCGGCGATCGAGGCCGCGTCGGTGCGGCAGGTCAGCAGGAAGCTGCGCGTCGGCGACGGCACCGCGGCGGCGATCTCGGCGATCGTCGCGTCGTCGATGACGCCGGGCCCGCTGGGCATCGCCGACACCAGGCCCAGCGCCGAGGCGCCGGCCGCGACCGCGCGGCGCGCTTCGTCGACGCTGGCGATGCAGCAGATCTTGACCACGGGCTTCATGCCATGTCTCCGTCGATGCGTTGATGCAGCCAGGGTGGCGGTGGCGGCGCGCTGTCGGCCAGCGTGACGGCGGCCTGCACCGCGGCCACGGCGCGCGCGGCGCCGGCCTCGTCGGCCGCGTGCACGCGCGCCAGCGGCTCGCCGGCGCGTCGCGTCTCGCCCAGCGCGACCATCTCGTCCAGGCCGACACGCGGGTCGATGGCGTCGCCGCCGCGGCGCCGGCCGCCGCCCAGCTCGACGATCGCATAACCCAGCGCACGCGCGTCGATCGCGGCGACGACGCCGTCGCGCGGCGCCGGCACCTCGGCGATCACCGGTGCGCTGGCCAGCCGCGCATTCTTCAGCACGTCGCCCGGGCCGCCGAGCCCGGCGACCATCGCCGCGAAACGTTCCGCAGCCGCGCCGCTGGCCAGCGCCCGGCGTGCCGCGGCCAGCGCCGCCGGCTCGTCGGCCTGCAGCCCGCCCAGCACCAGCAGCCGCGCCGCCAGGCCCAGCGTGACCTCGACCAGGCGCGCATCCCCCGGCTCGCCACGCAGCAGCGCCAGGCATTCGGCGACTTCCAGCGCGTTGCCGGCGCTGCGGCCCAGCACCTGGTTCATGTCGGTGACCAGCGCCGCAGCGGCCAGCCCGGCGCCGCGCGCGGTGTCGACCAGGCTGGTGGCCAGCGCCTGCGCCGCCGCCGCGTCACGCATGAAGGCGCCGCTGCCGAGCTTGACGTCGAGCACCAGCGCGTCCAGCCAGGCCGCGAGCTTCTTGCTGAGGATGCTGGCGGTGATCAGCGGCAGCGACTCGACGGTGGCCGTGACGTCGCGGATGGCGTAGAGCCGGCGGTCGGCCGGCGCCAGGCGCTCGGAGGCACCGATGATGGCGCAGCCGGCCGTGCGCAGCACCGCGTGCAGGCGTTCGGGCGACGGGTCGACGCCGTAGCCGGGCAGCGCCTCCAGCTTGTCCAGCGTGCCGCCGGTATGGCCCAGGCCGCGGCCGCTGATCATCGGCACCAGGCCGCCGCAGGCGGCGACGATGGGCGCCAGCAGCAGGCTGGTCTTGTCGCCCAGGCCTCCGGTGCTGTGTTTGTCCAGCACCGGGCGGCCGAAGCCGGCCCAGCGCAGGCGTTCGCCGGAGTCGGTCATCGCCTGCGTCAGCGCCACGGTCTCGGCGCGGTCCATGCCGCGCAGCAGCACGGCCATCGCCAGCGCGGCGACCTGGGCGTCGCTCCAGCGCGCCTCGCCTTCGGGCGCCGTCAGGCCGGCGACGAAGGCGCGGATCTGGGCTTCGGCCAGCGTGTGGCCGTCGCGTTTGGCGGCGATGATCTCGGCGGCCAGCATCGTTCAGGGCCGGCGCACGATGCGAACGTCGCGCGGCGGTTCCAGCCCGGGATGCGCGCCGAGGTAACGCGCCAGGGCCTCGGCGTCGGCTATGCCGTAGACACGCTCGCTGCCTTCGCGCAGCACGGCGAAGCGGTCGCCGCCGTCGGCGAGGTAGCTGTTGACGGTGATGCGCAGGCGCTGCGCCGGCGCGACCGGCCGGCCGTCCAGCGTCAGCGAGCCCGGCACCAGGCGCGAGCCGGCCGGGCGCGTGGCGTCCCATTCGTAGTGCGGCCCGCGCGAGACCTGCAGCACCCGCGGGCGCTCGCCGTGGAACTGGTTCTCCAGCAGCGCGGCCAGTTGGGCGCCGCTGATCGTCAGCGTGACGAGCTGGTTGCCGAAGGGCTGGGCCTCGAAGACGTCGGCGTAGCGCACGCGGCCGTCGCCGGTCTTCAGGATCGGGCTGCGCATGCCGCCGGGGTTGGTGAGCGCGGCCTGGGCGCCGACGGCGCGTGTCGCTTCCAGCTGGGCGTCGGCGATGACGCGGCCCAGCACCGACTCGCCCGAGGCGTCGGGCTCGCGTGTCAGCGACGCTGTGATGCTGCCGACCACGCGCTGCGCCAGCGGCGCCGCCAGGCGCTCGTAGGCGGCGATCAGCGCCTGCTGGCGCGCGTCGGGCGCAAAACGCGCCGGGTCGACGACGACGTTCTTGGCGTCCGACTGCAGCACCCGGCCGCTGGCGCGGTCGAGCTGCAGGTCGATGGCCGTGACCAGCATCCCGTAGTGGTCGCCGCTGGTGACCAGGCGGCCGTCGACGCGGCAGACATAGCTGCGGTGGGTGTGGCCGCTGACGACCACCGCCACCGCCGGGTCCAGCCGCGGCACGATGCGCGTGATGGCGCCGCGCAGGTTGTCGCAGCCGTCGCGGCCGCCGTCGGCTTCGCCGCCTTCGTGCAGCAGCACGACGACGGTGTTGACGCCCTGGCGCCGCAGCTCGGGCACCAGCGCGTTGACGGTGTCGGCCTCGTCGCGGAACTCCAGCCCGGCGACGCCCGAGGGCATCACGATGTGCGGCGTGCCCTTCAGCGTGAGGCCGACGAAGGCCACCGGCACGCCGTCGAAGCGGCGGATGGCGTAGGCCGGCAGCAGCGTCTGGCCGGTGGCGCGCACGACGGTGCTGGCCGCCAGGTACTGGAAGCCGGCGCCGGCGAAAGGCTGCGGCCCGCGGCAGCCGTCCACCGGGTGGCAGCCGCCGTGCTGCAGGCGCAGCAGCTCGGCCGCACCTTCGTCGAACTCGTGGTTGCCGACGGCGCTGAAGGCCAGGCCCATCGCCGACATCGACTCCACCGTCGGCTCGTCGTGGAACAGCGCCGACAGCAGCGGCGACGCGCCGACCAGGTCGCCGGCGGCGACGAAGACGTGGTTCGGGTGCCCGGCCGCCAGCTCGCGCACCGCGGTGGCCATCACCGCCGCGCCGCCGGCCGGCACCGTCGTCACGCGGCCCGGCTCGTTGGGGTCGGGCTGGCGCAGGCCGCCGGGCGGCGGCATCAGGTAGCCGTGGAAGTCATTGATCGCCAGCAGGCGCAGCGAGACGGTGGCGGCGGGGGCGCTGGCCTCAGGCGCAGCAACCGGCGCCGCGGCGCAGCCGGCCACCAGCGCCGCGGCCAGCGCGGCGAAGGCCGCACGCAGCGCGGCCATCAGTAGCTGGCGGCCGAAGCCGGCCGCGCCGTGCCGCCGATCACGGCCTGCAGGTCGTCGAGCAGGCTGCTGGCGCCGATGCGAAAGCGCGCCGGCGTCGGCTGGCCGAGGGCCGCACGCGCCAGGTAGACGTAGTTCTGCGCCTGCTCGGCGGTGCGGATGCCGCCCGAGACCTTGAGCCCCACCTGGCGGTAGCCGCCGCTGGTGATGGCGGTGAGCAGCAGGCGCGCGGCGTCGATGGTGGCGCCGTTGGGCGTGCGGCCGGTGCTGGTCTTCAGGAAGTCGGCGCCGGCGTCGAGCGCGATGCGTGCGGCGTTGCGGATCAGCAGCGGGTCGCGCAGTTCGCCGGTCTCGAGGATGACCTTCAGCGTGCGGCCGCGCGTTTCGCGCCGCACCTGGGCGAGCAGCGTGCGCGCCTGGTCCAGCGCCTGCCAGGGCATCACGACGTCGACCTCGTCGCCGCCGGCGGCCACGATCTCGGCCGCTTCGCGCACGGCGCGTTCGACATCGGTGCTGCCGTCCGGAAAGTTGGCCACCGCCGCCACCTTGACGGCCGGCGGCAGCGCGGCCCGCGCCTGCGCCACGAACCGCGGCCAGACGCACACCGCCGCCACCCGCCCCTGCGGCCCCTCGGCGCGCCGGCACAGGCGCTCCACGTCAGCCGCCGTGTCGGCGTCGTTCAGGCTCGTCAGGTCCAGACAGGCGAGCGCGGTGCGGGAGGTGGCGATCAGGTCTTTCATTTCGGGTGGGCGGGCGGGGATGGGTGTCGGGGTGGAGTTTGACACCGGGGTGTGGGGCGTTGGTTGATGGCGCCTGTAGTTGTCGTCGGCTTGCCTTTTGTTTGGTTGCGCGCGGCGGGTGTGTTTTGGCGTTGCGCTCGCGCTTATCGCGTGCGAGCGCCGCGGCGTGCCACGGCCGCCGGGTGGCCGGTTCCGGTCATGTCCCCCGGCCCGGCTGCGCCGGGCCTCCTCCTAATACTTCTACAGGGACTTCCCACCGAGTCAACACGCGATGGCTCCGGTCAATCGTCTTCCAGCTGAGGCGTGCGCCGCGAGGCTGCATCGGCACAGAGAACAGACTGCACATCTACAGACGGCCTTGTTGCACGGCTTGCCCGTGCGGGCCCAGATACGAACCGCTCGGCGGGGCTCCATTCCCTACTCGTCGACGCCTGTGGCGCGACATTGGATTAGTCGAGCTTGCCCGCCGCCGGTCTGACCTGTGTGATGCATCTTCTGCCGCACGCCTGGAGGAAGTCGGTGAATTCGGGGCCGGTCGCGTCAACAGGCGGCGGCCGCGCCGCCGGGTTTGCTGCTGACGTGGTCGGGATCGAAGCGCTGTCCCTTGGCGAGTACCGCCCAGAGGATGCGGGCGTTCTTGTTGGCCATGGCCACGACGGCCTTTTGCCAGCCCACGCGCGCGGTGAGTTGCACCAGCCAGCGCGAGATCCGGTCGTCGCGTTTGTGCGCGGTCATGACAGCGGACTTGGCGCCCTGGATGAGCAGGGTGCGCAGGTAGGTGTCACCGTGTCGGGTGATGCGTCCGAGTTTGGCTTTCCCGCCGCTGGAGTTCTGGCTCGGCGCCAGGCCGACCCAGGATCCGAACTGCGCGCCGCTCTTGAACTGGCGGAAGTCGCCGACGGTGGCCACCGCTGCCGAGGCGCCCACCGCTCCGATGCCGATGAGCCTGGCGGCCGTCTGCGCCTGCGCGTCGGCCTTGAGGTGTGCGGTGATGCGCTCGTCGCACCAGGCGATGTGGCAATCGAGTTCGACCCACTGCAGCCGCGCACGTTGCAGTGCCACGCGAGCCAGCCACGGCATCTCGCTGGTGGCGTCTTCCAGCGCGTCGGCCAGGCCTTCGCGCAGCGCCTCGGGTGTCTGAGCGAAGCTGATGCCGAACTCGGCGAGCAGGCCGCGGATGCGGTTGATGCAGGCCGTGCGCTCGACCTTGTAGCCCTCGCGCAGCCGGTGCACGGCCAGCACCGCTTGCTGCTCGGCGCTCTTGACCGGCACGAAGTGCATCTGCGGGCGGCTGGCTGCCTCGCAGATGGCCGCCGCGTCGTTGGCGTCGTTCTTGGCGCGCCGGCCCTGCAGTCGGTACGGCCCGACGAAATGGCCCGCCAGCAGCCGCGGCCGCAAACCCATCTCTTGCAGCCGGCGGGCCCAGTGGTGCGCGCCGCTGCAGGTCTCCATCGCCACCGTACAGCCCGGCGGCAGTTGCGCGCACCAGGCCAGAAACTTCTCGCGCGGCAGCGCTCGGGCCACCACCACGTGCCCGGCGGCATCCACCGCGTGCACCTGGATCACGCGTTTGGCCAGATCCACGCCTACTCGGACGACAGGCATTGCAGGAGGCTTTTCCACGGACTTCTCCTTTCCAGCGTCGGACTGATCCCTCCCTCAATCCTGGCGTCTCGGCGACGTGCTGGTTGCGGGAAGTCCCTTCGTATTCCCTACACCGGCCACCCGACGGCCGCGGCAGGGCGGTGCGGGTCTGTTCGCGCCGGCGGGCCGGCGTCCCCTCGAAGGGGGGGCGGCGGGCTTGGTGGGCTTGGTGGGGGGGCTCAGAATCATCTGTAACCGGCGCCGCTTTCGGCGTCTTTTTTCCGCCTGTGTTGCCAGTGCCGGCCGGCAATTCGCTTCCTCAATCTTTCGGTCAGGAGTTTGCATATGAGCAAAGGTGGAAATTCGGGCGGTGGTCGTAGTGGCGGTGGTGGCTCGCAGGGCGGCGGCCGCTCTGGTGGCGGCAGTTCCGGTGGCGGGGGCGGCGGGCGTGGCCAAGGCAACGGCGGTGGTTGGCCAAGTGGCACAGGTAGTCCATCGGGTGGTGGTCGCAGCAACGCACCCGCAGGTGGTGGTGGCCGAAAGTAAATAGGCTAATCCGGCGCGGTCGTGGGCTTGGCTATCAGCCGACTGTGCTCCTCGTACGCGGCCAAACGTTCATCCAGGCCCTGTAGTTCCGCCAACTGGGTTCGGCACACCGTCTGCACCAATCCGGGCACGGTGTCCAGTGCTCGCTGGCGCGACTGCGCACCGTGGCGGCATTGGGCGGCAGCACGATGTCGAACTCGCTGAGCACGCTGCGCGGGCGGTTGATGACTGCCATGCCGGCGCACGTGCACCGCCAGGCGCGACTGCCCCTGCGTTGACTTGACTGGCACGAAGCGCATCGCCGGGCGCTGCAGCGCTTCGCAGATCGCGGCGGCGTCCGCCGCGCCTTTCTTGCCGCGGCGCCGGCTTATGCGGTAGGGCACGACGAACTTGGGCGCCATCAGCCGCACCGTGTGGCCGAAGTCCTGAAGCGCCGAGCCCAGTGGTGCGCGCCCGAGCAGGCTTCCATGCCGATGGTGCACGGCGGCAGCTTGGCCACCGCTTCGAGCAACTGGTCGCGGCGCACCGCCGCGCGCACCAGCACAGGCTTGCCGCGCTCGTCGACACCGTGCAGGGCAAACACGTTCTTGGCCAGATCGATGCCGATACACAGAATGGTCATGGACATCTCCTTGCGTCAGCCGGGTGGAGGATGAGATTTCGCAACCCCATCGTCGTACCGGGCGGCCGTCGTTGCCTGAGGGATAACCTCAGGCGGGTGGGACGCTATGGGGATGTCCATTTCATTCGTTAAAGCTCAACAATGGACAGCAATCGCCGGGAAGAACTGAAGGCCCTCATTCGCCGTCTTGAAGCCTCGGCGACACCATCTGCATCTCCACAAGATGCAGAGAAAATGATGGGCGAGATTCTTGGGTCCCTATTAACTGAGGATGGCTACACAATTGAGTCCGTAGGTCACCAGCGGGATATCGGCGTCGATTTCATCGCAAGAAAGGGAACGCCAGGCGATCAGGAAGCAGATGAAATCGCAATCGAATACAAGCATTACCGCCAAGGCGCCGTAGGTACGGACGCAGTACATCGCGTTCTTGGTGCGGCTGTGAGCGCTGGGATTTCCCGCGCTATGCTAGTAACCAACGCTCGGTTTACCTATGCAGCACGCGAAGCTCTGCGCCGAAGCACACCTGTTGGCATTGAACTAATCGACTTGGATTCCCTGCGGTCATGGGTCAGCCGGCTTGAGCAGATTCCGGCCGTCGATGTCTCACTGGTCAATTTAATCCGGCGCGAGCTGAGTCGAAAGCTCATTTCTCTCATCGTAAGAAATCCTCGCTACTTGGATGAAATTGAATGGAGAGAGATGGAAAGGCTCCTCACAGAGGTTTTCGAGGGCTTGGGATTCGAGGCGCGACTTACTCCTGGCAGCAAAGACGGGGGCAAAGACATTGTTCTCACTTGCCAAGTGGCATCCAAGACACATACGTACTACGTCGAAGTTAAACATTGGCGTTCAGGTCAGCGCGTTGGCGCAGGAGCAATCAGCGAATTTCTGAACGTTATAGTCAATGAGCAGATTTCAGGCGGCTTGTATCTGTCGACATATGGCTTTTGCTCCAACGCCATCGAAAGTCTGACCGAAGTTCAACGACAGACTCTTCGTTTTGGGACAGAGAGCAAGATTGCCGCTCTCTGCAAGTCATATGTCAAAGTTACCTCTGGCATCTGGTCTCCAGAAATGGCGCTACCGGAAATATTGTATGATGGTGCGCTCTAGTCTCTCATTCCGCCGGGTCTGCGCGTAAAGCCGCGCAGGCCGGTGAATTCAAACGTTAGACACCACAGGGAGTCAGCTTTGCAGATCACCGCTACCCTAAATCTCGCGCCCGCCGAGGAAGCCGAGATAGCTGCAATTCTCGGCTGCAATGCGGCTGACTTGAATACCCGTCTGAACGCATGCCTCGGCGCATCGATCAACGAGTACTTGGCAATGTTCCGCGGTCAGAAGGTCTTCAAGCGCGGCAGTGACATGCTTGAGTACAGGCTGCTGCTTCTTATCGAAACTGCGTTCAATGGCGTTATTCCGGACGAACGAACCGTCAGCAGTCTCTTTCAGACGACATTGACTGAGAGTCGGTCGCTCATCCGATCGGTAATCTCAAAATACCAATACCAACTCAGAACTCATGTCGAGAGAACTTTGAGTGCGTCACTTACTGCAGCGAGTCGACAGAACAACGCTCTAGACTACACAGTTGTCATTAACAGTCAGAACGTGGTGGATGAATTGAACAAGGCGCTCGCCGACATCGATGGTAGCCTCTCACCTGTGGGAAAGAAGAAGGGGAGCGTATCCACCTACGAGATATCTCCATCCTCCTACAATCGCCTTTGCGCCAAGTTCGGCGTTCCGCCTAACCCGTGACATCAATGAGCGATCTACTTTCAGCGTCCAGCCTGCTGATGGCTGTCGCTGCAATACTATTCAGCCTTTGGTACACGGAGATTGCGAAGGCGCTTGAAACGGTGCCAAAGGCCCACAGAGAGGACAACGTCGCAGCGAAGAGGTTTGTAACCGCCGTTCTGTTAAGCAAAGCGTTGCCGGTATCGGTTATGGCACTTTCTGTGGCGCTAATATTTGCACCAGATGCAATCAAGCTTGCCAAAGAATCATTCCTTGCGTACGCCTCAGATAGCACTTCGGTGCCTAGCCATTACGATGCCGTTCGCACCGCCTACTGCTTCGTAACGATCTTGTCCGCCATCCTCGCGGGATATATGTGGGCACTTGTATTGAAACTTGTGTTGTTACGCAAGCAGCTGAGCTAGTGGTGTCTAATTACTCATTCGAGGCGACCCGTTGCGGCAGCCAACGCCTGGCCGCTACGGGCTCCAGTGGTAATCGTCCCTCCGCGGCCAGTCATCTGCCTCCACGGCACCTCAAATCCAACTACAAGGGCATCCCCGCCTGTCAAGTAAATAGAGTCCTTGATGAATCGATCATCGATTCATCAAGGCACTTCGACGGTGTACTGCCATTGCGCCGCCTGACGGCGCAAGAACTAAGGTGCGGACTGCAGAACTACAACCGGCCTTTGATGCAGCGTTCGATGCTGCTGGCCCTGATGAAAGACGCGCGCGGGGGCTCCATTCGTTAGCCGCGGTCGCCGTGTCCGGCGCCGCCTTGAGTCAAACGAGCACTCCCCGCGCAGGTCCAACCTTGATCCATCAACGCTGGCGTCACGCGGTGGCAGAAACGGATTCGAGGTCGCCTTTCTCCGATGAGTTTGGCGGTTGGCTTTGGCGGCGTGGCGCGCGCTCAGGCAATGGGCTTGAGCTCTTCGTCCTTGGCGAGCATCGCCCAGGCCATGCGCGCGTTCTTGGCGGCGATGGCGACCACGGCCTTCCAGTAGCCGCGGCGCTCGACCAGCGCGGTGGCCCAGCGGCTCAGCCGGTCGTGCTTGTTGGTCGCGGCGGCCAGCACGGCACGCGCTCCCATGATGAACAACGTGCGCAGGTAGGCGTCGCCGGCCTTGGTGATGCGCCCGAGCCGGTTCTTGCCGCCCGAGCTGTACTGGCCGGGCGCCAGGCCCATCCAGGCGGCGAGCTGGCGGCCGTTGGCGAAGTCGTGGCCGTAGCCGATGCTGGCCAGCAGCGCGCTGCAGTGGTCGGGCCGATGCCGGGCATGGCCATGAGCGCGCGGGCGCGGTCGTCGGCCTGGGCCATCAGGCGAATGTGCTCGTCGTACGCGGCCACGCGCTCGTCCAGGCGCTGCAGTTCGGCCAGCAGGTCGCGGCACACGGTCTGCACCCAGCCGGGCACGGTGTCGAGCTGCTCGCCGGCGCGGCTGCGCACCGTAGCGGCCTTGAGCGGCAGCACGATGCCGAACTCGCTGAGCACGCCGCGCAGGCGGTTGATGACTGCCGTGCGCGCGCTCACCCAGCCTTGGCGCGCCGTATGCACCGCCAGGCGCGACTGCGCCTGCGTCGACTTGACCGGCACGAAGCGCATCGCCGGGCGCTGCAGGGCCTCGCAGATCGCGGCCGCGTCGGCCGCGTCGTTCTTGCCGCGGCGCCCGCTCATGCGGTAGGGAACGACGAACTTGGGCGCCATCAGCCGCACCGTGTGGCCGAAGTCCTGGAAGCGCCGAGCCCAGTGGTGCGCGCCAGAGCAGGCTTCCATGCCGATGGTGCATGGCGGCAGCTTGGCCGCCGCTTCGAGCAACTGGTCGCGGCGCACTGCCGGGCGCACCAGCGCAGGCTTGCCGCGCTCGTCGACACCGTGCAGGGCAAACACGTTCTTGGCCAGATCGATGCCGATAAACAGAATCGTCATGGACATCTCCTTGCGTCAGCCCGGTGGAGGATGAGATTTCGCAACCCCATCGTCGTACCGGGCGGCCGTCCTTGCCTGAGGGAAAACCTTGAGTGGGTGGGATGCGAAGGGATGTGCCTTTCATTCGTTAGGCCCGCAAAGTCCGATCCGCATCATCTGTTCGCAGGATTGCCGAATGTTGTTGCACGTCGCAACATTCAATTTTCGGATACGAATCGCACATTGGCGCTGATGTTCGTTAGATCTTTGTTTGGAACCGAGGAACACAAATGGCTAAATGGTCTGACTATGGAATTTCCGCCGTGCGCTACAACAGCGCCCACACGCATATCGATAGAGTCCGTGCGCACCCTGACAATGGCGACACCATTGGCGCGCACTCGGAATACGCGCGAGCGACTGTGATTTCCTCGATTAAGAATGGCACTAGCTTCGTGACGATCCTGAGGGGAACCGATGGCAATTGGAAAAAGGGGCAGCCTGTCTTCATCATCAAAGTCAAAGGCGTCGAATATATAAAGACCGTCGACAACGGGAAGGAGGCCGACAATCTCGAAAACCTGCCGGAATTCTAATTTTTCGTCCAAACAAAATGCGGCGTCGCCGTAAGACAGACACGGCGAGCGGCGCGTTGTGGGACTAAACCTACACCGGCTGCCCGACGGCCGCGGCAGGGCGGGGCTTTCCCTCAAAGGTGAGCGGCGGGCTTGGTCGGCTTGGCGGAGTGACTAGAGTCACCTAGTAACCAACGCTACTTCTTCATGGTGCCTATGGCAGCGTCAGCCGGACGATGGATATCGCATGGGCGATGAGGCTGATTTCCTTGTGGAAAGTCTGTTGCGCAGGAATTGAATGGTCTGCGCGGCCTGGTGATGCTGCAAATGACGCGTGGAGCTGCGAATATCTATGCCGCCTGAAGTGCACTTTGATGAGGCTGGTAATACTGGTGCCGCCTTGCTGGATCCCAATCAGCCTGTATTTGTTCTTGCTTCTTCTGACTTCGGTCGGGAGGAGGCGAATGACCTCCTGAACCTTGTGCGAACACCGCAAACCCAGGAAGTTAAGTTCACATCACTGAAGAAATCAGATGCAGGCAGGCGCCGGCTTCTAGCATTTCTTGCGTCGCCGCTCATGACGCCTATGCGAGTCAAAGTATCGATTACTCACAAGCGCTACATGGCGATGTGCAAGGCTGTTGACATCATCGAGGAGACGCTTGCTAATCGTGCTGGCCTAGATCTTTACGAGCGTGGTGCAAATATTGCGATAGCCAATCTTCATTACTACGTGACGCCTGTATTTTGTGGGGAAGCGAGATTCGAACTATTTCTATCCACCTTCGTGCGGATGATAAGAACGCCGAATGCAGGTAACAAGGCTGAATTCTTCGAGGCGGTTAGAGCGCTCTACGAGAACTGCAGCGAGCCTCGCCACCGGGCATCATTCGGTCCCTATCTTATTGCCCAGAGGGAGATTGACGAAATACTGGATGGCGTGAACTACCTCGCTCTAGATCCTGCCATTGGCTCTGTCTTCTATCAGTTGAGCGTATGGGGTACGCAGTTCGGTGAAGAGTTCTATGCCATACACGACGAGTCCAAGCCGGTGGCGGCAGAGCGAGAAACATTTGCTGCAATGATGAATCCTGCCGCTTCGCCGGTAGTAATCGGCTACGACCGAAGGAAGTTCGAGTTTCCTTTGAGGGCGGGAACGCTGAAATTTGCCGACTCGCGTACCCTTCCTCAGCTGCAGGTCGTGGATCTTTTGGCTGGTGCAGCTGCTTACTTCGCTGGCAATATCGCGCGTGGCGCAAAGGACGAGCTGACCGAGCAGCTCCAGCAGGCGGGAATCGAGCGGTTTATTGTTCATGCCATCTGGCCGGCTCCGGTAGTTACGCCACGCGCGCTTGGCACGGAGGAGATTGGTGGAGTGAATGCCGTTGACTTCATGGTGAAAGCTCTCGCGGGAGAGCGAATCTAACCTTTTTTGCGTCAACCACCCGTCGTGCGCGAAAGGGCGGTTCGGCGAGATCTATTGGTCGGTGGCGCATGAGAAGTATTCGCGTCTGGCGCCTAAGATGCCATTACTACAATGCCCAAGCCCTGGCAACAATCGCTGCTCTCCTCCGGTCTGCCCCTTGAGAGTGACCTCCTGGCCTATTTGCAGGCGCAAGGATGCGTGGCCAAGTTTCACTACTCGTACCTAAAGGAAGACGAACTCGCGATCGAGCGTGAGTTCTCTTACGACATTGACGCCTCGTACATAACGCGCGGCTGCTTTATGGACTTGATGGTTGAATGCAAGTATCGGCACCCAGGGACTCGTTGGGTATTTTCGCCTGACCAGTATGGAGGATTTCGTGAGCTCGCTCCTACAGATTTTCTTAACCCGTTTGATCACTTTGTTCCTCAACGGTTTAAATACGGATGGCAATATCCGCGCGTACTTGGGCCGGTATGCAGCAAAGGAACGGAGTTGCTTGCCGATGGCGCTAATGAAAAGTCGATTGCGCAGGCAATCTACCAGCTCGCCTACGCTATGGTTAACAAGGTTGGTGAAGCCATTGAGAGCCAAGTCGAAAAGTCACTTGTTGATCATCACATCTTCTTCCATATTCCCATAATTGCGACTACCGCGGAGATTTACAGGATTCGGGAGGGGGTCCGGATTGAGGATATTCGAAACGCAAAGGATTTGGTTGATGTTGCGACCCGCGAGCGTTGCGTAGTTCTCAATCATGATATTGGCGTAGACCTGTATCGCCACAATGCAAAAATACTCACTGCGGTCCGTCGTCGGGTCGGCGATAAAAATCTAAAGAAGGCCCTTTCTTCGTTTACAACTGATTTGGATCACCTCTTTAGGGTGCTTGCAGACCACCTCACTCCCCGAGCTATAGCCGTGATCGAGATTGGGCCAAATCAAGAAGGTATGGATCGCCTATTTCGTTATATCAATGACATCGTCGACCCGCCGGATGAGTTACTTGCTGAAATAGAAGAGCGTCAACGGAAATTTGAGGAGATGGTCGCTGGTATGCGGAAAATAAATCGCAAGAGAAATACATCTCTGACGAAGCGTGGAGCCAGCGACGCATGAGCTGCGCTTGCGTGCTACGTTGTGCCGGTCGGCGCCGCTAATTCCGCCGGAACTGGCTAGATAGTGTCTCAAAGAAAGGCGCGCAAACGACCCCATCAAAATCGGTTTCTATCTAGAGTAGCCGGCGTTAACTGGCTGTTGCTGTGGTGGCCGTGCGAGTGCGGTAGCACTTGATAATGCCTCCGTCCATTGGTGTCTTTGTAAATCACGGTGCTGAATGGGCATGAAAGAATCTGTCAAAGAGCACTGGTGTAAATTGCCTCGCATTCGCTCCGGCGGCAGTTAGGCCGGGTTTTCCTAAGCCTAGTGATCTATCGTAAACACGGCCGGAGCCTCTGACTTGCCCAAATGTGACATCCGCACTGCGTTTCTAAGACTAGCTCATCGGGTCAATGAAACTCTTGACTTCGAGTTTGGCGGCGGCGCCGCGGTCTCTATCCCGTACCAGTACTCAGCGCCTTTCGTCATTGATCAATGAAGATGGCTGACGAGGCCTGCGCACTATCTCCTGCGCCTCGGACACCCTCTCCTTCACCCTCATCAGAAGGTCGCTGGCAACGTCTGCCGCGTACGAATGGTGAGCTGACGCGTCGGGCTCACTGCCGAGCAGTACGACCACTGATTCGGCACGAAGCAGCAACTGCTGGGCTTCGTCGAGCACGGCCCAGGCGTCGGAGTCCGTTCCCAGGTTGTCGGGCTTCTTCATGCGTGGCCTCCTTGTGGCGTGTGCTGCGCTGTATCCAAAAAGATACTCATCTGCGTCGTTTGATGAACTCTAGGAAACTTAGAGATCCACAAACGACACATAGAGTGTCACAAAGAGTGTGGAGTCGGCAACCCGGGATAGCCATGCTGTGCCCGTATGCCGAAGCTGATGCCGACCCCGACCGCTCGTGAGGTGTTCGCGCGCAATCTGCGCCGCGTGCGTCGCCTGAAGGACATGACTCAAGAGAAGCTGGCGCTGGAGGCTGAAGTGCCCCGGGCCTATGTCAGCCGCGTGGAGCGAGCCAGCATCAACATCTCGATCGACAACGCCGACGCTCTCGCCAGAGCCGTCGGCGTGCCGCTGAAGGACCTGGTGGATCCGGACAAGTTTCAGGGCTTGGACGAGCACTGAACCGGCGCATATCGGTGGGCGGCAAGTTCCTGTAGCACGCCCGCCGCCCGCCCCACGTTCGCACCTTGAGGTGCCCGCTGCCCCGCCGCGCTATGAGAGTCATCCTCTGCGGGACTGGCGGCAGCATTCGAGTCGCGCCGTTGCGTGCCGAGAATGGTCAGTAATCGGTCGCTCCGTCTGCAGGGATCCGAGCGCCAAACGATGACTCGCCATCAAACATGCGACTGAACTACTTCGACGATCTGGCCCGCGGCAACTTCAAGCACGACGCGGCCGGCCGCACGGTCTTCTTTCCGCTCGGCGTCTTCGGCAAGGGCCGCATCCTTCCGGACGCCGCCACCGAGCAGCGGCTGCGCGACAGGCTGGCGACGCAGTACCAACTGGCCATCGTGGTGGCCATCGCGCTCGGGGTGCTGCACAACCTGCTGCTGATGCTCGTGGTCGGGCTGGGCGTGGTGGCGTGGATGAGTCTGCGCAGCTTGCTGCTCGTGGCCGCCTACCCGCCCAGCGACCTGCGGCTCAGTTGGAAGGAGCGTTATGCCAGCCCGCCGTCCTCGGGCAACGTGGGGACGCAGTGGTTCCTGATGGTCTGCTGCGTCCTGCTGGTCGCGGGCGGGCTGCTGTTGCTGGTGGTGGGCGACACGCTCGACCAACGAGTCGCCGGCATCGCCGTCATCGTGCTCTTCGGCGCCGCGGGAATCGCCAGGGCCTACGGGCTGCGCCAGGGAACGGCACGCTGAAGCGTCGAGCGAGCCCGTCAGTGCACCTCCGCGCCGCCCGCCGGCCGTCGGGGCGTGTCCCGGAGTGAAGTATTAGGAGGAGGGCGGGCGCAGCCCGCCCGGGGGACATGAACGCAGGGACACGCCCCGGCGGCCGGCCCCCACCGGCGCAAGCGGACGTGCACCACAACGACGCAGCCGAGGCGAGCAATCGGTCACACCCCGCCGAAACGACAGCGACGCCCCACCCCCTGCTGGTCATGGGATGGACGCCATCCGAGATTTACCATCTCGCCCTCCCCGATCTCCCGAAAGACGGCCCCCCATGGCGTCCCTGCGTTTCGGCCGGCTGGCAGTCATCACGCTGCTGGCGGCCTGCGGTGTTGCGAGTGCCCAGACCCCGGGCGACACGATCAGCCGCATCAAGTCCACCAAGACCATCACGCTGGGCGTGCGCGAAGCGGCGCGGCCCTTCTCGTACCTCGACGAGAACAAGCGCCCGGTCGGCTACTCGGTCGACCTGTGCCTGGCCGCCGTCGAGGAGTTGAAGCGCGAGCTGAAGCTGCCCGAACTGCAGGTCCAGTACAAGGTGGTCAGCGGCGCCGAGCGCATCCCCAAGCTGCTGGCGCGCGAGATCGACCTGGAGTGCGGCTCCACCACTAACACCAAGGCGCGGCAGGAGCAGGTGGCGTTCAGCTACACGATGTTCGTCGCCCAGATGCGCGTGCTGACGCCCAAGGACACGCCGGTCACGACGCTGAAGGACCTGGACGGCCTGCCGCTGGCGCTGAGCAAGGGCACGACGTCCGAGAAGCTCTTCACCCGCCTGGCCGAGACCGAGGTGCATCTCAAGCTGCAGGTCTTCCCGAACAACAACGAGGCGTATGCCGCGCTGAAGGCCGGCAAGGTGCGCGCCTTCGCGCAGGACGACTCGCTGCTGCAAGGCCTGGCTTCGGCCGACGGCTCGGCCGACAAGTTCCAGCTCAGCACGCTGGCGTTGTCGGTCGAACCTTATGGCGTGATGGTGCGCAAGGACGACAAGGCGCTGCTCGCCGCCGTCGACCGCACGCTGGCGCGCCTGTACGCCAGCGGCGAGGCCGACACGCTCTATCGCAAGTGGTTCGTCGGCGACAAGCTGGCCATCAAGATGAGCCGGATGACACGCGACAGCATCCTGCGCCCCAACAAGGAAGCCGGGGTCGCGATGGTGCTGGGCTACCAGCTCTGAGGCGGGACGCGCAGCGCCGGAAGGCGCTGTACGCCAGCCTCAGGCCCGAGCGCGATTTCACGCGCGAGGGCTGAAGCCGTTTCAGGCCGCCGCCAGCACCGGCAGCAGCGCCACCAGCAGCCGCGCCGCGTCGTCGGCGCCGCCGCGCGCCACGGCCATCGTGTGCTCGTGGCTCAGCGTCTCGGCCGACAGGCCGGCGGCCATGTTGGTGAACATCGACAGCCCCAGCACGTGCAGCCCGGCGTGGCGCGCCAGGATGGTCTCGGGCACGGTGCTCATGCCCACCGCCTGCGCGCCCATCGCCGCCAGCATGCGGATCTCGGCCGGGGTCTCGAACTGCGGCCCCAGCACCCAGGCGTAGACGCCTTCGGGCAGCGTGATGCCCTGGGCCGCGGCCACCTGGCGCGCCAGCTCGCGCAGCGCCGGGTCGTAGGCGCGGCCCATGTCGACGAAACGGTCGTTGCCCGGCTCGCCGTGCAGCGGCGTGCGCTGCACGACGTTCAGGTGGTCGGCGATCAGCATCAGCGAGCCCGGCGGCATCGCCGCGTCCAGGCTGCCGGCGGCGTTGCTCAGCACCAGCGTGCGGCAGCCGGCGGCGGCCAGCGTGCGGATGGCGCCCTTCATGCCGGCCGCGTCGCCGTCTTCGTAGGCGTGCTTGCGCCCGCGCAGCAGCCACACCGGCGTGCCGCCCACGCGCCCGGCGCGCAGCACGCCGGCGTGGCCCGCCACGCTCAGCCGCGGGAAGGCCGGCAGCTCGGCATACGGCACGTCGACCGGGTCGTCGACCAGCGCGGCGATGCCGTCCCAGCCGCTGCCCAGCACGACGGCGACGGCGGGCGCCGGGCCCAGCGCGGCCAGGCGCTGCACGCTGGCGGCGATGCTCTCGTTCATGGCGTGTTCTCCAGATGGTCGGGCCCGAAGGCCGCGGGCAGCAGCGCGCCCAGCGTGTGGCGCGCGGTGACGCCGTGTTCGTCGGCGCTCCAGACGGGGCAGTCGGCGGTGGCGAACTCGCGCAGCTTCTGGCGGCAGCCGCCGCAAGGCGTCAGCGGCCGCGGCCCGGCGCCGACGACGACGACGGCGCGCACGCGCCGGCCGCCGGCGGCCACCATCGCCGCCAGCGCCGAGGTCTCGGCGCACCAGCCCTGCGGGTAGGCGGCGTTCTCGACGTTGGCGCCGGCATGCACACGGCCCTCGGCGTCCAGCAGCGCGGCGCCGACGGCGAAGCGCGAGTAGGGCGCGTAGGCGTTCAGGCGCACCGCCCGCGCGGCGTCGACCAGGCGCTGCATCGTCTCGTCGTCGGGCTGCATCAGCGCTCCTTCACGTAAGGCCGGCCCAGCGCCGCCGGCGCGCGCGAGCGGCCGATGAAGCCGGCCAGCAGCACCACCGTCAGCAGATAGGGCAGCGCCTGGATGGCCTGCACCGGCACCGTGCCGACCAGCGGCAGCTCGGCGCCCTGCAGCCGGATCGACACCGCGTCGAGGAAACCGAACAGCAGGCAGGCCGCCAGCGCGCCGGCCGGGTGCCACTTGCCGAAGATCATCGCCGCCAGCGCCATGTAGCCGCGGCCGGCGGTCATGTTCGGGATGAACGACGGGTTCTGCGCCAGCACCAGCGAGCAGCCGGCCAGCGCCGACAGCAGGCCGTTGAGCGACAGCGCCTGGTAGCGCAGCAGCGCGACGCCGACACCGGCGGCGTCGACCATCGCCGGGTTCTCGCCGACGGCGCGCAGCCGCAGCCCGAAGCGGGTGCGCCACAGCAGCCACCAGATGGCGGCCACCAGCGCCAGCGCGCCGTAGACCAGCGCCGTGTGGCCGAACAGCGCCAGCGCCAGCCCCGGGCCGATGCCCGGCAGCCGCCCCACCTGCTCGCCCAGCGCGGTGAACCACGGGCCCAGGCGCACCGCGTCGTCCAGCGGCGGCGTCTGCCCGCCCTGCTGGAACCAGGCCAGCCCGAGCACGACGGTGGCGCCGGCGGCGGTCATCGTGATCGCCATGCCGAACACGACCTGGTCGCCGCCGTGCGTGACGCAGGCGTAGCCCTGCAGCATCGACAAGGCCAGGCCGACGGCCAGCGCCACCGCCAGCGCCGCCGGCAGCGACTGCGTCACCGCGCCGGTGGCGGCGGCGGCGAAGGCGGTCGCGAGCATCTTGCCTTCGAGGCCCAGGTCGATGACGCCGGCGCGTTCGGACAGCAGCCCGGCCAGCGCGCACAGGATCAGCGGCACCGACACCCGCAGCGTGCTCGCCACCAGCGAGCCGATCGCCAGCTCATCCACGCGCCGGCCTCCCGAACAGCCGCGCCAGCGCCGGCGCGCCGATGCGCGACATCGCCCCGGCGAACAGCACCACCAGCCCCTGCAGCAGCACGACCATGTCGCGCGAGAAACCCGGCAACTCGAAGGCCAGCTCCGCGCCGCCCTGGTACAGCGCGCCGAACAGCAGCGACGCGAGCACGATGCCCAGCGGGTGGTTGCGCCCGATCAGGCTGACGGCGATGCCCACGAAACCGGCGCCGGCGACGAAGTCGGGGATCAGCCGGCCGTGCACGCCGGCGATCTCGTTGACCCCCACCAGCCCGGCCAGCGCCCCCGAGATCGCCATCGCCAGCAGCACCGTGCGCTTGGGCGCGATGCCGGCATAACGCGCCGCCTCGGGGGCGAAGCCGACGGCGCGGATGGCGTAGCCGGCGCGCGTCTTCCACAGCAGCGCCCAGACGCCGACGGCGGCGGCCGCGGCCAGCCCCAGCGACAGGTTCAGCGGCGTCTTCGGCCACTCGACGCCGATCCAGCCCAGCGCCTCGTGCAGGCCCGGCAGGTGTGCCGAGTCGGCGAAGGCGGCGCTCTCGGGCGTCATGTTGCCGGGCTCCTTCAGCGGCCCGACGAGCAGCCAGCCCAGCAGCGCCGCGGCGACGAAGTTGAACATGATGGTCGTGATGACGACGTGGCTGCCGCGCCAGGCCTGCAGCGCGCCCGGCACCGCGGCCCAGGCGCAGCCGCCGGCGGCGGCCGCCACCACCATCAGCGGCAGCATCAGCCAGGCCGGCAGCACGCTGGAGGCGGCCAGCGCCACCAGCCCGGCGCACAGCCCGCCCAGCATCGCCTGGCCTTCGCCGCCGATGTTGAACAGCCCGGCGTGATAGGCCACGGCCACCGACAGCCCGGTGAAGACGAAGGTCGTCGCGTAGTACAGCGTGTAGCCCCAGCCGATGCGGCTGCCGAACGCGCCCTGTGCCAGCAGCTTCATCACCTGCAGCGGCTCGAAGCCCACCAGCGCCATCACGCCACCGGCCACCAGCAGCGCCGCCGCCAGGTTCACCAGCGGCAGCACGGCGACGTCGACCCAGCGGGGGAGGTCGGGGGTGCGGGTCATGGTGTGGCGTCCCTGTGTTCGGGCCGGCGGTCCGCGTTCGCCGACATGGGCGCGTGAGCCGGCCGCCGCGCATTCATGCATCGGCGCGTCCGCAGGCCGCCGGGGCGTGCCGCTGCGTTCATGTCCCCCGGGCGGGCTGGCGCCCGCCCTCCTCCTAATACTTCACTCCGCGACACGCCCCGACGACCTGCTCGTTCGCCGCTGGTGGCATACAGACAGGCGGTGCGCCACCGCTCGTTGTGGGCACGGCAGGGGGCCGTCGCTGGGGGCGACTTTCGCGGGTGAGCAGCGGAGGCTTCGGGGTCGGCGCGCGCAGCGCGCATCGTGATCTGACTCGCGGCCGACTGTTTGAGCGGAGCGAACGCAGTGAGCGCAGCGAGTTGGGCCGCGCGACCCCGAATCCGAGCAGCGCAACGAAGCCGGCGCGCAGCGCCGGTCCGCGAGCCGGAGCCCCCGGCGGCGGCCTCCTGGCGTGCCTCGCGCCGATGCAGGCGAACGAGCGCAACGGGCATCACGAAACAGCCCCTCCCATCAATCGCCCCAACACCGCCTCGCTGCATTCCGACACCGGCAACTCACCCACGACCCGGCCGCCGGCCATCACCAGCACCCGATCCGCCAACGCCAGGATCTCGTCGAGTTCCGAGGACACCACCAGCACCGCCGCCCCGCCGTCGCGCAGCGCACGCAGCCGGCCGTGGATGAACTCGATGGCGCCGATGTCGACGCCACGCGTCGGCTGGCCGACGAGCAGCACCTTCGGCCCGCCCCAGGTCTCGCGCGCCAGGATCAGCTTCTGCTGGTTGCCGCCGCTGAAGCTGGACGAGCGCAGCGCCGGGTCGCGCGGGCGCACGTCGTAGCGTTCCATCATCGCCGCGCAGTCGGCGCGCATGCGGCCGCCGTCCAGCCAGCCGGCGCGTGCGTAGCCGGCCTCGTGGCCCAGCGCCGCCGACTCCCACATCGGGAAGGGCATCACCAGCCCGCGCGCGTGGCGGTCTTCGGGCACGTGGGCGAGTTTCAGCGTGCGCGCCGTCGCCGGGTCCAGCCAGTGCGGCGGCGTGAAGCGCCGGCCGCCGAGGGCGAGTTCGCCTTCCTGCGGCGCCAGCAGCCCGGCCAGCGCGTCCAGCAGCTCGCCCTGGCCGTTGCCGGTGACACCGGCCACGCCGACGATCTCGCCGGCACGCAGCGACAGCGACACGCCGTCCAGCCGCGGCACGCCCAGCGCGTCGCGCCAGCGCAGGCCGTGTGCGGCCAACAGCTCTTCGCCCGGCGCCGCGCCAGCGTCGACACCACGGCCCAGCTGCACGCGCCGCCCGACCATCGCCTCGGCCAGCCCGTCCAGCGTCATGCCGGCGATGGGGCCGTCCAGCACCACGCGGCCGGCGCGCATCACCGTCACCGCGTCGCACAGCGCCAGGATCTCCTTCAGCTTGTGCGTGATCAGCAGGATCGTCGTGCCGCGTTCGCGCAGCCGGCGCAGCGTGACGAAGAGCTGCTCGGTCTCCTGCGGCGTCAGCACCGCGGTCGGCTCGTCCAGGATCAAGAGGCGCGCGCCGCGCACCAGGGCCTTCAGGATCTCCAGCCGCTGGCGCTCGCCGACCGGCAGCTCGGCCACCGTGGCGTCCAGGCGCACCTGCAGGCCGGTCTCGGCCATCAGCGCGTCCAGCCGCGTGCGCAGCGCGGCGCGGGCGCGGCCCAGCTGCCAGCCGTCCTCGGCGCCGAGCAGCACGTTGTCCAGCGCGCTCAGGCTGTCCACCAGCATGAAGTGCTGGTGCACCATGCCGATGCCCAGCGCGATCGCGTCGCGCGCGCTCGTGATCGTCACCTCGCGGCCGTCGACCTCGATCGTTCCCTCGTCGGCCGGGTGGAAGCCGTAGAGGATGGCCATCAGCGTGCTCTTGCCCGCGCCGTTCTCGCCGACGATGCCGTGCACGCTGCCCGGCGCCACCGTCAGGTCGACGCCGTCGTTGGCCTGCACCGCGCCGAAGCGTTTGCGGATGCCGCGCAGGCGCACCGCGGCGCCGCGCGTCTCGGTCCCCGTCGTCGGCATCAGCGGCAGGCGTTGTTGGCCATGTAGTCGACGACCTTCAGCTTGCCGGCCACGATGTCGGCGCGCGCCTGCTCCAGCCTGGCCTTCATCGCCGGCGTCACCAGCTTGGCGTTGTACTCGTCGATCGCGACGTCGACGCCGCCTTCCTTCAGGCCCAGCGCGGTGACCCCCGGCGTGACGCCCTGGAAGGCCTTGTAGACCGCGACGTCCACCCGCTTGACCATCGACGTCAGCATCGTGCCGGGGTGCAGATGGTTCTGGTTGCTGTCGACGCCGATCGCCAGCTTGCCGGCGTCGCGGGCCGCCTGCAGGATGCCGACGCCGGTGGCGCCCGCGGCGGCGAAGACGACGTCGGCGCCCTGCACGAACTGCGTGCGCGCCAGCTCCGCGCCGCGGGCCGGGTCGCTCCACGCGGCCGGTGTCGTGCCGGTCATCGCCGCCAGCACCTTGGCCTTGGGATCGGCGTGTTTCACGCCCTGCTCGTAGCCGCACTGGAACTTGCGGATCAGTGGCACGTCCATGCCGCCGACGAAACCGACGGTGCCGGTCCTGCTGGCCGTGGCCGCCATCACGCCGACCAGGAAGCTGCCCTCGTGTTCCTTGAACAGGATGCTCTGCACATTGGGCAGCGTGACGACGGCGTCGACGATGACGAAACGCTGCTTGGGGAAGTCGCGCGCCACCTTCTCGATCGCGCTGCTCTGCGCGAAGCCGATGCCGACGATGGGGTCGGCGCCACGTTCGGCCATGCGCCGCAGCGCCTGCTCGCGCTGCGCCGGGTTGGTGACGGTGAACTCGAGGAAGGGCTGGCCGGTCTCGCGTTTCCAGCGCTCGGCGCCTTCGGCGGCCGACTGGTTGAACGAGCGGTCGAACTTGCCGCCGGTGTCGTAGACCACGGCCGGCGCCGCCCCGGCGGCCTGCACGGCGGCGACGCAGGCCGCGAGCGCGGCGAGGGTACGGAGCGGCATGGCGCGACGGCGATGGGGTATGGGGCGGTCAGGATACAAGACGACCTGTAGCAAAAGCCGAGCCTCGCCGGGCCGAAAGCGGCACGGGGCTTGCTCAACGCGCCGCGATGCACGACCCCGACACCCCGCTGGCCCACGCGCTGCCCAAGGTGCTGCTGCACGAGCATCTGGACGGCGGCTTGCGTGTCTCGACCCTGCACGAGCTGCTGCAGCAGCGCGGCCTGCCGTCACCCGCGGCCGACGTCGCCGCGCTGGACGCCTGGTTCGACGCCAACGCGCACGCCGGCAGCCTGCCCAAGTACCTCGAAGGTTTCGCCTTGACGGTCGCGGCGATGGCCTCGCCCGAGGCGCTGGCGCGCGTCGCCTACGAAGCCGCCGAGGACGCGCGCGCCGACGGTGCGCTGCTGGCCGAGTTCCGCGTCGCGCCGCTGCTGTTCGAAGCCCACGGCGTGGATGGCGACGCCGCCGTCGAGGCCATCGTCGACGGCCTGAAGCGCAGCGCGCTGCCGTCGGGCCTGATCGTCTGCGCGATGCGCCAGCTGCCCGAGGTGCAGACCTTCCGCGCGCTGGAGCTGGCGCTGCGCTGGGCCGGCCGCGGCGTCGTCGGCTTCGACCTCGCCGGCCCCGAGCACGGCCACCCGCCCGGCGACCACGCCGACGCGCTGGCCGCGGCACGCGCCGCCGGCCTGCCGCTGACGCTGCACGCCGGCGAGGCCGACGGCGCCGAACGGGTGCTCGAAGCGCTGCAGCATGGCGCACTGCGGGTCGGCCACGGCGTGCGTCTGGTCGACGTGCTGTCCGACCCGGCGCGTGTCGAGATGCTCGACCGCGTGCGCGACGCCGGGCTGCACCTGGAGGTCTGCCCGACGAGCAACGTGCACACCGGCGCCGCGGCCTCGGTGGCGGCGCATCCGATCACCGCGCTGTGGCGCGCCGGCGTGAGCCTCAGCTATCACACCGACAACCGGTTGATGTCCTGCCTCAGCCACTCGTCGGAAGCGGCGGCGCTGCTGCGCGAGACGCCGCTGGCCGTGGCCGACCTGCTGGCGATGACGGTGCAGGCGGCACGCCACTCCTTCCTCGGCGCCAACGAACGCGCCGCGACCGAGGCCGTCGTGCGCGCGCACGCGGCCTCGCTGGGGCTGGTGCTGCCGGCCTGAACCGGCGCCGTTCTGGGGACATCCCCCTCGTCGTTGCTTGAAGCGCCGGGCGCCCCGGCCTACAGCTGGAATGGCGCCCCGCGCCGATGCCCGGCGCCATCCGAGCAATAACCGACAAGGAGGATTCCATGGCCACGACACGCGGTTCCGACGCAGCGATCAGCAAGATCATGAAGGTCGGGCAGCGCATCTCGGTCGCCGAAGTCAGCAAGCTGGCGACGCTCGCCACGGCGGCCGGCGGTTCGCTGATCGCCGTCGATCCGGACGGCGACTGGTGCGGCAACGGGCAGATGCGCTTCAAGTGGCCGCCCAAGCGCGGCGAGTTCGAGAAGCTGCTCGACGAACTGGTCGCCACGCGCATCAACTTCGAGGTGCTGGTCAACGGCATCCCGGTGCCCGACGAGATCCTCGTCAACGCCACGCGCCGTGTGCGGGGCAGCTGAAGCGCGGGCAGATCCCGCGGATGCCGCACTGCCCACGCCGGCGCTGTTCGGGCGCCAGGGCCTGCGCCTGATCCAGGTGCAGGCCACGCTGAACTGCAACCTGCACTGCCACCACTGCTATTCCGACAGCGGCCCTCGGCGTGCGGCGGCGCTGCCGCTGGACGCTTTGCAGCGTTTCCTGCCTCAGGCGCGTGCGCTGGGCTACGGCTACGTCGGCGTTTCGGGTGGCGAGCCGCTGTTGTGGCCCGATTGCGAGCGGTTTTTGCAGTCGTGCCGCGAACTCGGCTACTCGACGGCTCTGGTGACCAACGGCACGCTGCTCGATGCACCGCGTGCCCGTGCGTTGGCACCTGTGGCCGGCGTCGTAGCGGTCAGTGTCGACGGCCCGCCGGCCGAGCACGACACGATGCGCGGCAGCCCTGGCGCCTTTCGGCGCATGCGCCGCGGACTCGACGCGCTGCGCGAGCAGGGCCAGCGCTTCGTGCTCGTGTTTACGCTGACCCGCTCCAACGCCGACCGTCTGGCCTGGCTGTACGCCTTCGCCGATGAGGTCGGGGCGGCGGCGCTGGAAGTGCACCCGCTATGCGCCTTCGGCGCTGCGGCCCGCGAGATGCACGACGAAGTGCCCGACGACCGCGAGTTCCGCGCCGCAGCCTTGCTGCTGGCGCTGCTTTCGGTCGAACGTGGCCCCGGCGGGCCGGCGGTGTTCCTCGACGTGCATCGCCGCCAGGCCATCTGCGCCTGCGCCTGGCCGCTGCTGGCCGGCGGCGACGCCGCGGGCGCGGGGTTCGCCGATCTGGTGCCGGCACTGGTCGTCGAGCCCGACGGCACGCTGAGCCCGTTCATCTACGGCTTCCCGCGGCGTTTTGCGGTCGGCACGGTCTTCGACACCGATCTCGCCACGGCGGCGGCGCGCTGGCGCGATCGCCACGCGGCGCGCGTGGCGGCGTTGCTGTCCGCCACGCTCGCGCGCCTGGAGGCCGCGGGCGAGGACTATGTCGACCTGTTCGGCCAGTTGCTGGCCGATGCCGCCGCAGCCCCGGCCTGAGTCGGCGTCATTTGCAGGCGTTGGCCGCGGTGTAGTCGATGACCAACAGCCTGCCGGCGACGATGTCGGCCTTGGCCTGGTCGACCTTGGCTTTCATCGCCGGCGTGATCAGCTTGGCGTTGTATTCGTCGAGCGCGTAGTCGACGCCGCCTTCCTTCAGCCCCAGCACCGTCACGCCCGGCTGCACGCCTTTGAAGGCCTGGTAGACCGCGAGGTCCACGCGCTTGACCATCGAGGTCAGCATCGTGCCCGGGTGCAGATGGTTCTGGTTGCTGTCGACGCCGATGGCGTAGATGCCGGCGTCCTTGGCCGCCTGCATGATGCCGAAGCCGGTGGTGCCCGCGGCGCTGAAGACGACGTCAACGCCCTGGGCGATCTGGGCCTTGGTCAGCTCGGCGCCGCGCGGCGGGTCGGTCCAGGCGGCGTTGGTCGTGCCGGTCATCGCCGACAGCACCTGCACCTTGGGGTTGGCGTACTTCGCGCCCTGCTCGTAGCCGCAGAGGAACTTGCGCACCAGCGGGATGTCCTGGCCGCCGACGAAACCCACCTTGCCCGTCTTGCTGGCCATCGCCGCCAGCATGCCGACGAGGAAGCTGCCTTCGTGCTCGCGGTAGACGAAGCTCTGCACGTTGGGCAGCTTGATGACCATGTCGACGATCGCGAAGCGCTGCTTCGGGAAGTCCTTGGCCACCTTCTCGATCGCCGAGGCCTGCGGGAAGCCGACGCCGACCACCGGGTCGGCGCCGCGTTCGGCGAAACGCCGCGCGGCCTGCTCGCGCTGCGCGGCGTTGGCGATCTCGAACTCGAGGTACGGCTTGCCGGTCTCCTTCTTCCACTGTTCCGCGCCCCGCCAGGCCGCCTCGCCGAAGGACTTGTCGTTCTTGCCGCCGAGTTCGTAGATCACCGCCGGCTGCGCACCGGCGGTGGCCGCCGCCGCGAGCGTCGCGGCGGCCAGGAGGAAGCGTTTCATCGTCGTCAGAAGCTGGCCTTGAACTGCACCCCGTAGGTCCGCGGGTCGTTGATGAAGCCGGTGAGGTTGTTGAAGTCGATGCCGCCGACGACCCGGACCTGGTTCGTCAGGTTGCGCACGAAAGCCGCGGCATCGTACTTCCCGTTGCCCCAGACATAACCCACGCGCAGGCCGCCTTCGAGCAGCGACTTGCCGGTGAACTCCTTGGACTCGTAGAGGAAGAAGTTGACCTCGCTGCGGTAAGCCCAGTCGGTCAGCACGTAGGCGTCGCCGCCGGCCAGCGGCTGCGTGTACTTCAGCGTGAAGTTGACGGTGCGCTTGGGCGCCTGCGGCAGCGGGTTGCCGTCGATCAGCGCCTTGCCGCCGGCGGTCAGCGGGTCGGTCACCGTGCACTGGGCGCAGACCGAGACGGCCAGGTTCTTGTCCTGGATCTTGGTCAGGTTGTAGCCCATGCCCAGCGTGGCCAGCAGGTTCTCGCTCAGGTAGGCCTGCAGGTCGAGCTCGAAGCCCTGGCCGGTGGCCTTGTCGGCGTTGAGCAGGATGTTGGAGTTGGCCGCGCCGCCCACCGCGGTGAGCTGCTGGTCCTTCACCGTGTAGTGGAAGACGTTGAAGGCCAGGCGCGCGCGGCGTTCGAACAGGTCGGCCTTGATGCCGGCTTCGACCGAGGTGTTGGTCTCGGGCTTGGCGATCGACTGGCCGTTGAAGGCGCCGGCGCCTTGCACGCTGCTGGCGCGGAAGCCGGTGGCGGCACGCGCGTACAGGTTGACGTCCTTGGACAGCGCGTAGGTCGCGCTCAGGTCCCAGCTGGCCTTGTTGTCGTGCGTCGAGGCGCTGATCGAGTCCAGCGTGCCCAGGCCGCCGGAGTAGTCGAGGATGTCGAAGTCCTTCTTGTCGCGCGTGTAGCGCAGCCCGGCGCGCAGCGACAGTGCCGGCGTCGCCTGCCAGGTGGTGGCGCCGAACACGGCCCAGGCGTCGTTCTTCTGGCGCGAACGTTCGTAGGAGCTCTGCGGGTTGCCGGCGCTGAGCGAGTCGTAGCCGAAGTTCTCGAAGTCGAAGTTCTCGCGGAACAGGAAGACGCCGGCCTGCCAGCCGAGCGCCGATTTGCCGGTCGACTCGACGCGGAACTCCTGCGTCCACTGGTCGTGCGTCGGGATGCCGTCGGCGGTTTCGGACGGGAAGAAGATGACGCCGGGGCCGCTGGGCGTGCCGCCGTCGATGTCGCCGCGGCTGTAGGTGTGCACCTGCTCGTAGCCGGTCACCGAGTACAGCGCCACCGGGCCCAGGTCCCAGCGCAGGCGCGCGCTGCCGCCGTAGTTCTGCAGCTCGGAGCGGTTGACGCCGTCGATGAAGATCTTGTCGGCGTCGAAGCCGGGCACCAGGTCGTTCGTGCCCTTCTGGATGATGTTGGCGCGGAACAGCCGCGCCGAGCCGTCGAAGTCGCGCGCGTGCAGGTTGAACAGCGCGCTGAAGTCCTTCGTCGGCTGCGTCTTCCACTGCAGGCGCACGGCGCTGTCGCGGTAGCCCTCCAGGTCCTGCGTCGGACCGTCGGGGTTGGTGTTGTGCACCCAGTCGCTGCGTGTCTGGTTGAGCACCGACACACGCAGCGCCGAGGTCTCGGAAGTCGGCACGTTGAGCGCGCCTTCGAGGTTGACGGTGTTCCAGCGGCCGTAGGACAGGCTGCCGTAGCCCTCGAAGCGCTGGGTCGGCGCCACCGAGTCGAACTTGACGACGCCGGCCGGCGTGTTGCGGCCGAACAGCGTGCCCTGCGGGCCGCGCAGCACTTCCACACGTTCCAGGTCGAAGGCCGGGAAGCCCTTCAGGATGGCGTTCTCCTGCACGACGTCGTCGTAGACCAGCGAGACCGGCTGCGAGGCATTGAGGCGGAAGTCGGTGTTGCCGTAGCCGCGGATGTAGAAGCGCGGGAAGGCGCGGCCGAAGGAGGACTCGATGTTCAGGCTGGGCACACGCGCCGACAGCATGCGGATGTCCTGGCCGCTGGTGTTCAGCACCTCCAGCGTCTCGCCCTGCAGCACGCTGACCGAGTTGGGCACTTCCTGGATGTTCTCCAGCCGGCGCTCGGCGGTGATCGAGATCGTCTGCAGCTTGCCGGCTTCGGCTTCGTCGCTGGACTGTGCGGATGCACCGAGGTGAAGCGCGGTGATCGCGGCCGCTGCGACGGCGTGGTGCGCCGGCAGGCGCGGGGTTCGGGCCATGGGATCCTCCTGGTGTGGTTTCGGCTCGCGGCGCCGCGGCGCAATCGGCATGCCACCGGGCACGTTGCTTGCGCAGGGCCCCCTCAAGCAGGCGGGGAAACCCCGCAAGCAGCCGGCGGATCCCGTGTTTATCGTGGTCCGCCCGTCCAGCAGAGGAACGTGATGCCCGCCGAGTCCGTCTCGCCGCCGCTTTTGCGGCACATCCGCCTGACCTCCCATCGGGGCCAGGGCCCCGCCGGCGCGCCCGCCATCCGCTGGGGCGCGGCCGATCCGCAGGAGCGGGGTCCGCTCGTCGGCACCACCACCCAGCGCGGCCAGCGCAACGTCATCGGCACGCACAGCGGCAGCTACGGCGTCTACCGCGCGCTGGCCGTGGCCGCCGGCAACCTGCCGCGCGGCCACCGCGCCGACCTGACGAACACCTCGCCCACCGACCCCATCGGTCCGTACCCGCAGTGGAGCGACGCGCGCCGCATCGTCTCCATCGACCCCTGGGGCGCCAGCGTGCAGCAGGTCTACGCCGGCCATCTGGCGCAGGGCTACGACATCCGGCCGACGATCGCCGTGACCAAGGCGCGCGTGCACCTCCCGGAGATCAAGCAGGCCATCGCCTTCCAGCGCCTGGCGGTCGACGGCCGTTTCCTGCTGGCCGACGCCAGCGCCGCGGTGACCAAGATCGCGATCGAGCCGGTCTGGTGGCTGCCCGGCGTGGCCGAGCGTTTCGGCGTCGCCGAGGCCGAGCTGCGCCGCGTGCTGTTCGAGGAGACCGGCGGCATGTACCCCGAGCTGGTGACGCGCAGCGACCTGGAGGTCTTCCTGCCGCCGATCGGCGGCCAGACGCTGTACGTCTTCGGCGACGTGCGCGACCTCGCCAACCCCGAGGTGACGCTGACCGCGCGTGTGCACGACGAGTGCAACGGCTCGGACGTCTTCGGCTCCGACATCTGCACCTGCCGGCCCTACCTGACGCACGCCATCGAGGAATGCATCCAGGGCGCGCAGGCCGGCGGCGTCGGCCTCATCGCCTACAGCCGCAAGGAGGGCCGCGCGCTGGGCGAGGTCACCAAGTTCCTGGTCTACAACGCGCGCAAGCGCCAGGAAGGCGGCGACCGTGCCGACAAGTACTTCCTGCGCACCGAGTGCGTGGCCGGCGTGCAGGACATGCGCTTCCAGGAGCTGATGCCCGACGTGCTGCACTGGCTGGGCATCCGCAGGATCCACCGCCTGGTCAGCATGAGCAACGACAAGTACGACGCGATCACCGGCAGCGGCATCGAGGTCGGCGAACGCGTGAAGATCCCCGACGCGCTGGTGCCGGCCGACGCCCGGGTCGAGATCGAGGCCAAGATCGCCGCCGGCTACTTCACGCCCGACGGCCGGCTGCCGAGCGAAGACGACCTGGCACAGGTGAAGGGACGCAGCCTTGAATGACGCGCTGGCGCTGCTGCGCGACCCGGCGACGATCCGGCTGCGATCGGCGGCGATCACGCAGGCGGTGGCCGACGGGCGCTCGGGCTGGTTCCGGCTCGACCGTTCGCGGCTGGACGAGGTCGCCGAACGGGTCGCCACGCTGACGCGCGAACGTTTCCCCGACGGCCGCATTCCCTTCCACAGCCGCTGGCGGCACTTCGAGGCCGGCGGCGTCGACCGCCGGGCGCTGCTCGACGAACGCCTGGGCCGGGCGACACCGGCCGAGCGCGCCCGCGCCTACTTCGACGTCGCCGTCGTCAGCGTGCTGCTCGACGCCGGCGCCGGCGGCGCCTGGCGCTTTCGCGAAGGCGAGGGCGACGAGGCGCCGTTCTATTCGCGCTCCGAAGGCCTGGGTGTCGCCAGCTTTCGCGGTTTCCTCGCCGGCGCCTTCGCTTTCGAGAGCAGCGAGCCGCTGCGCGCCGACGCCGCGGCGCTGCGCCGGCTGGACGCCCGTGCGCTGGCCGAGCTCTTCCAGGTGACGGCCGACAACCCGATGGTCGGCCTCGAAGGCCGCGCCGCGCTGCTGGTGCGCCTGGGTGACGCGCTGATGGCCGAAAGCGGGCGCAGCGGCCTGGAGTCGCGCCCCGGGCTGATGTACGACCTGCTGACCGCTGGCGGGCGCAGCGAGGTGACGGCGGCCGAGATCCTCGGCGTGCTGCTGCGTGTGATGGCGCCGATCTGGACCAGCGGCAGCGTCGTCGCCGGCCAGCGTGCCGGCGACGTCTGGCCGCACCGTTTCGCCGGCAACGCCGCGCCCGGCGGCGGCAGCGACCCGCTGACGCCCGGCTGGGTGCCGTTCCACAAGCTCAGCCAGTGGCTGGCCTATTCGCTGATCGAGCCGCTGCAGTGGTGCGGCGTGCAGGTCAGCGGGCTGGACGCGCTGACCGGCCTGCCCGAGTACCGCAACGGCGGCCTGCTGCTCGACGGCGGCGTGCTGCTGGCGCGCAACCCGCGCGACCTGGCGCGGCGCTGGAAGCCCGCCGACGAGTTCATCGTCGAGTGGCGCGCGCTGACCGTGACCCTGCTCGACGAAGTCGCCGAGCGCGTGCGTGCACGCCTGGGCCTGAACGCCGAACAGCTGCCGCTGGCCTGCGTGCTCGAAGGCGGCACCTGGGCCGCCGGGCGCCAGATCGCGCGCGAGCTTCGCGCCGACGGCGCCCCGCCGGTCGACATCGACAGCGACGGCACGATCTTCTGACCCCAAACCCCGAACCCGCCGCATGACGCCCATCGTCCACCACGTCACGCACCCGCTGGTGCAGCACAAGCTGACGCTGATGCGCCAGAAGGACCGCAGCACGAACAGCTTCCGCCGCTTGCTGCACGAGCTGTCGATGCTGATGGCCTACGAGGTCACGCGCGAGATGCCGACCTCGATGATCGAGATCGAGACGCCGCTGGCGACGATGCGTTCGCCGGTCATCGACGGCAAGAAGACGGTCTTCGTCGCCGTGATGCGCGCCGGCGACGGTTTTCTCGACGGCATGCTCGAGGTCGTGCCCGGCGCACGCGTCGGCCACATCGGCCTGTACCGCGACCCGAAGACGCTGGTCGCCGTCGAGTACTACTTCAAGATGCCGCAGGACATGCACGAGCGCGACGCCATCGTGCTCGACCCGATGCTGGCCACCGGCAACTCGGCGGTGGCCGCCGTCGAGCGGCTGAAGGAGACGCGGCCCAAGTCGATCCGCTTCGTCTGCCTGCTGGCCGCGCCCGAAGGCCTGCGCAACTTCCAGGCGCACCACCCCGACGTGCCGGTCTACACCGCGGCCATCGACGAGCGCCTGGACGAACACGGCTACATCCTGCCCGGGCTGGGCGACGCCGGCGACCGGATCTTCGGCACCAAGTAGCGCCGGCCCGCGCCGTATGCTCGGCGGCGTTCACCGCCTCGCCGACCTCCCCATGCTCGTTCGCAACATCACCCTGCCCGACGGCCGCAGCGGTCTCGACCTGCTGGTCCAGGACGGCCGCATCGCCGCCGTCGGCCCCGCGCTCTCCGCGCCCGAAGGCACGCCGGTCGTCGACGCCGGCGGCTGGCTCCTCAGCCCGCCTTTCGTCGACGCGCACTTCCACATGGACGCGACGCTCAGCTACGGGCTGCCGCGTGTCAACGCCAGCGGCACGCTGCTCGAAGGCATCGCGCTGTGGGGCGAACTCAAGCCGCTGCTGACGCAGGAGGCGCTGGTCGAACGGGCGCTGCAGTACTGCGACTGGGCGGTGGCGCGCGGGCTGCTGGCGATCCGCAGCCACGTCGACGTCTGCGACCCGCGGCTGCTGGCCGTCGAGGCACTGCTGGAGGTGAAGAAACGCGTCGCGCCCTACCTCGACCTGCAGCTCGTCGCCTTCCCGCAGGACGGCGTGCTGCGTTCGCCGGGCGCGCTGGCCAACCTGGAGCGGGCGCTGGACCTGGGCGTCGACGTCGTCGGCGGCATTCCGCATTTCGAGCGCACGATGGCGGACGGTGCCGCCAGCGTGAAGCTGCTCTGCGAGATCGCCGCGCGCCGCGGCCTGCGTGTGGACATGCACTGCGACGAGAGCGACGACCCGCTGTCGCGCCACGTCGAGACGCTGGCCTACGAGTGCCAGCGCCTGGGGCTGCAGGGCCGCGTCACCGGCTCGCACCTGACGTCCATGCACTCGATGGACAACTACTACGTCAGCAAGCTGCTGCCGCTGATGGCCGAGGCCGGGCTGCACGCGGTGGCCAACCCGCTGATCAACATCACGCTGCAGGGCCGCCACGACACGTACCCGAAACGCCGCGGCATGACGCGGGTGCCCGAGCTGCTGGCCGCGGGCGTCAACGTCGGCTTCGGCCACGACTGCGTGCTCGACCCGTGGTACTCGCTGGGCTCGGGCGACATGCTGGAAGTGGCGGCGATGGGGCTGCACGTCGCGCAGATGACCTCCCAGGCCGGCATGCGCCAGTGTTTCGACGCGGTGACGGTGAACAGCGCGCGCATCCTGGGGCTGGAGGGCTACGGCCTGGAGCCCGGCTGCCGCGCCGACTTCGTGCTGCTGCAGGCGCGCTCGCCGGCCGAGGCGATCCGGCTGCGCGCCCAGCGCCTGCTGGTGGTGCGTGGCGGCCGCGTCGTCTCGCGCATGGCGCCGGCGACGGCCGAACTCGCGCTGCCCGGACGGCCGGCGAGCGTGGACTTCACGCTACAGCGTTCCTAGGGGCAGGGTGCCCCGGGGGGTTCAGAGGGGCTTGGCTAGAATCGATCGGCCCTGGCAAGCCCAAAGCTGTAACCCGTTCCCCCCCATGAAACTCATTGGATCGCTCACCAGCCCCTACGTCCGCAAGGTGCGCGTCGTCATGGCCGAGAAGAAGCTCGACTTCCAGTTCGTGCTGGAAGACGTCTGGGGCACGGACTCGATCCTCAAGTCCAACCCGCTGGGCAAGGTGCCCTGCCTGGTGATGGAAGGCGGCGAGGCGGTCTTCGACTCGCGCGTCATCGTCGAGTACCTGGAGACGCTGTCGCCGGTCGGCAAGCTGATCCCGCCCTCGGGCCGCGAGCGTGTCGAGGTGCGCACCTGGGAAGCGCTGGCCGACGGCGTGCTGGACGCGCTGATCCTCGCCCGCCTGGAAGCCACCTGGAGCGGCCGCGCCGAAGGCGAGCGTTCGCAGGCCTGGATAGCCCGCCAGATGACCAAGGTGCAAGCCAGCCTGAAGGCGATGAGCCAGGGCCTGGGCGACCGCCCCTGGTGCGCCGGCATCCACTACACGCTGGCCGACGTCGCCGTCGGCTGCGCGCTGGGCTATCTGGACTTCCGCTTCCCGGAAGTCGACTGGCGCAGCCCCTACCCGAACCTCGCGAAGCTGGCCGAGAAGCTCGCCGCACGGCAGAGCTTCATCGACACCGCGCCGCCGCGCGGCTGAACCTCAGCCGCCGAGCAGGAAGCTGGCGCTCAGGTCCAGCGGCGGCACCGGCGGTTCGCTTTCGTCCTTCAGCTCGACGCCGGTCAGGCGGCGGCGGCGGGCTTCGTCCAGCAGCCAGGCCAGGCGCGACGCCGCGGCCTCGACCGGCAGGCCTTCGGGGCGCACGTTGGAGATGCAGTTGCGCTCGGCGTCGGTGCGCCCGGGGCGCGGTGCCCAGGTCAGGTACAGGCCCAGGCTGTCGGGTGAACTGAGCCCGGGCCGTTCGCCGATCGCGACGACGACCAGGCGTGCGCCCAGCGCGTGGCCGATCTCGTCGCCGATCGCCACCCGCGCCTGCTCGACCACCGCCACCGGCGCGAAACGCCAGCCGCGGCGCAGCGTGGCGCGCAGCGCGGCCACCAGGGCCGCGGCATGGCGTTCGGCGGCCAGCGTCGACAGCCCGTCGGCGACGACCAGCGCCAGGTCCGGCGGCTGCTCCGGTGCCGGCAGCTCGCGCAGCACGCTGCACGAGGCCGCGTCCAGGCGCCGGCCCAGGTCGGGGCGCTTCAGGTAGCTCGCGCGGTCGGGCGCGGCGCTGTGCAGGCGCAGCGTCGGCAAGCCCAGCGCGGTGATGCCGGCTTCGACGGCGTCGGCGTTGAACGGCCGGTGCACCGCGTCGCGCGCTTCGGCGTGGGCGCGCTGGAAGTCCAGGTGCGCGGCGGTCGGCAGGCTGACGCCGGCGCGGCCCAGGCCGATGCGTGCCGGCGTGTGGCGGCGCAGGGCCTGCCAGGGTTCGGGCGTGACGGCGTCGTTCATCCGGCGATCCGGGCGAAAGCCGGCGGCAGGCCGGCGAGCAATCGGTCGGGTGCGCCGGGTTCGGTGATCTGCATCGCCTCCAGCCAGCGTTCGAACTCGGGCGCGGGCCTGAGCCCCAGCACACGGCGCAGGTAGAGCGCGTCGTGGAACGATGTCGTCTGGTAGTTCAGCATCACGTCGTCGGCACCGGGCACGCCCATCACGAAGCTGCAGCCGGCGACGCCGAGCAGCGTCAGCAGCGTGTCCATGTCGTCCTGGTCGGCTTCGGCGTGGTTGGTGTAGCAGACGTCGCAGCCCATCGGCAGGCCCAGCAGCTTGGCGCAGAAGTGGTCTTCGAGCCCGGCACGCTGGATCTGCTTGCCGTCGTAGAGGTACTCCGGGCCGATGAAGCCGACGACGCTGTTGACGAGCAGCGGGCCGAAGTGGCGTGCGACGGCGTAGGCGCGCGCCTCGATCGTCTGCTGGTCGCAGCCGTGGTGCGCGCCGGCCGACAGCGCGCTGCCCTGGCCGGTCTCGAAGTACATGACGTTTTCGCCGCGGGTGCCGTCGTCGAACAGCGCACCGCGCTGCAGCGACAGCGCCGCGGCGCGGGCCTCGGCGAGCAGCGCGAGGTCGATGCCGAAGCTGCGGTTCGTCGCCTCGGTGCCGCCGATGGACTGGAACACCAGGTCCACCGGCGCGCCGGCTTCGATGCAGCGCAGCGTGTTCGTCACGTGCGTCAGCACGCAGCTCTGGGTCGGGATCTGCCAGCGCGAGATCACCGCGTCGAGCATCTGCACCAGCCGCGTGACCTGGGCGACGTTGTCGCTGGCCGGGTTGATGCCGACGACGGCGTCGCCGCTGCCGTGCAGCAGGCCGTCGAGCACGCTGGCGGCGATGCCGGCGGCGTCGTCGGTCGGGTGGTTGGGCTGCAGCCGCGTCGCGATGCGCCCGGGCAGGCCGATCGTGTCGCGAAAGCGCGTGCGCACGCGGCACTTGCGCGCCACCAGCACCAGGTCCTGGTTGCGCATGATCTTGCTGACCGCGGCCGCCATCTCGGGCGTCAGCCCCGGCGCCAGCGCGGCGAGCACCGGTTCGGTGGCGGCGTCGGACAGCAGCCAGTCACGAAAGCCGCCGACCGTCAGGTGCGCCACCGGCGCGAAGGCCGCGGCGTCGTGGCTGTCGACGATCAGCCGCGTGACCTCGTCGTCCTCGTAGGGCACGACGGCTTCGTCGAGAAAGGTCGCCAGCGGCAGCTCGGCCAGCGCGTGCTGGGCGGCGGCGCGTTCGGCGCGGCTGGCGGCGGCGACGCCGGCCAGCTCGTCGCCCGAGCGCGCCGGCGTCGCGCGCGCCATCAGGGTGCGCAGGTCCTCGAAGACGTGGCGCGAGCCGCCGACGACGTGCGCGTAGGCCATGGTCTCAGGCGGCCGTCGCCGGCAGCACCGGGCTCAGCTTGCCGGCGAGCTTGAACCACAGCCAGCCGGCCGCGCCCAGGCCGCCGAACAGCGCCGCGATCAGCGGGTTGTAGTAGCTCATCGTCGCCAGGCAGAGCACGGCGGCGCCGAGCGCGAAACCCGGGAACCACGGGAACAGCGGCGCGCTGAACGGGCGCGCCATCTCGGGTTCGCTGCGGCGCAGCTTGAACAGGCTGGCCATGCTGACGATGTACATCACGATCGCGCCGAAGACGCTCATCGTGACGATGTTGGCGGTCAGCGTCTGGCCGCCGAACTGCAGCCACTCGTCGCTGAAGATGGCCAGCAGGCCGACGACGCTGCCGGCGACGATGGCCCGGTGCGGCGTCTTGAAACGCGGGTGCACCGCGCCCAGCGAGCCCGGCAGGAAGCCGGCGCGCGCCAGCGCGTAGATCTGGCGCGAGTAGCCGATCATGATGCCGTGGAACGAGGCCACCAGCCCGAACAGGCCCAGCCACACCAGCATGTGCAGCCAGCCGCTGGATTCGCCGACGATCAGCTTCATCGCCTGGGGCAGCGGGTCGTTGATGTTGGAGAGTTTGGTCCAGTCGCCGGCGCCGCCGGCGAAGACCATGACGCCGATGGCCAGCACCAGCAGCGTCAGGATGCCGCCGATGTAGGCGCGCGGGATCGAACGTTTCGGATCCTTGGCCTCTTCGGCGGCCATCGCCACGCCTTCGATCGCCAGGAAGAACCAGATCGCGAACGGGATCGCCGCGAAGATGCCGCCGATGGCGCCGAGGTGGAAGCCGTCGCTGCCGGCCCAGCCGCCCTTGGCGAAGTTGGCGAGCGAGAAGCCCGGCGAGACGACGCCCATGAAGACCAGCAGCTCGAAGATCGCGACCACGGTGACGACGAGCTCGAAGGTCGCGGCGATCTGCACGCCGAGGATGTTGACGACGGTGAAGATCGCGTAGGCGCCGACCGCGGCGATCTTCGGGTCCAGCCCCGGGAACTGCACCGCGAGGTAGGAGCCGATCGCCAGCGCGATGGCCGGCGGCGCGAAGACGAACTCGACCAGCGTCGCGTAGCCGGCGAGGTAGCCGCCGGTGGGGCCGAAGGCGCGGCGGCCGTATTCGAAGGGGCCGCCGGCGTGCGGGATCGAGGTCGTCAGCTCGGTGAAGCTGAAGATGAAGGTCGTGTACATCAGCGCGATGAACACCGCGGTGACGAGAAAACCGATCGTGCCGGCGCTGGCCCAGCCGTAGCTCCAGCCGAAATACTCGCCGGAGATCACCAGCCCGACGGCGATGCCCCAGAGCTGCCAGGTCGACAGCGTTTTGTTCAGTGCGGGTTGCGACATCTGAAATCCCTCCGGGCCGGGCGCGGCCCTTGCTCCAGGGCAAGCGTAGAAGCGCGGTCGGGCTGCGCGTTAGCGGGAATCGGCAATGTTGCAAAGCACGAACCGTGTGCAGAACGCACCATGGCGCGCCGCCAGCCGCGCCGCCCACGACGTCGACGAGCACGCCGCGCACCTGAGCGGCTGGCGCCAGGAGTACGACCAGCTCGGCGAAGGCCGCTTCGACGGCCGGCTCGACGAGGCGCTGGCCGATGGCGTGCAGCTCTTCCGCGAGCGCACCAGCCAGCGCCTGCGCCAGCGCTGCGAGGTCTGGCGCGACGCCGTCTGGTGCGGGCTGACCGAAGCCGACGACGGCTCGCGGCTGAACGGCCGGCGGGTCGGCGCCGGCGCGGTGATGGCCAGCGGCACCGACGGCAGCTTCGAGCTCGTCAGCCCGGCGGGGCATTCGATCGTCGGCATCGTCGTCTCGCGTGCGCTGCTGGCGCGGCACGCGCCGGCGCTGCCCCAGCCCGAGTCGCGCGAGGCCGCCTGGTGGCCGCTGGAGCCGGCGCAGCGCCGCGACGCGCTGGCGCTGGCGCGCGCGATCCTGGCGCTGGCCGCCGCCGGCCAGGCGCCGCCGCCGTCGGCGCTGCTGGACACCGTGGCCGGGCTGCTGGCCGCGCGCGCCGTGCCGCGCGAGCGTGGCAACGCCGCGTCGCGCCGCCATCTGGTCGCCCAGGCGCATGCGCTGGTGGCGGCCTCGCCCGAGCGGGTGCCCGGCGTCGCCGAACTCTGCGCGGCGCTGCACGTCAGCCGGCGCACGCTGCAGTACGCCTTCGAGGAAGAGGCCGGCGTCACGCCGCTGGCCTATCTGCGCAGCGTGCGGCTGAACGCCGTGCGCCGCCTGCTGCGCGCCGGCCGCCCGGGACAGACGGTGCAGGCCGCGGCCCAGGCCTGGGGCTTCTGGAACCTCAGCGCCTTCGCCGCCGACTACCGCCGGCAGTTCGGCGAACGCCCGTCCGAGACGCTGGCGCGCAGCGGCTGAGGCCCCGGAGCGGGGCGTATACTGCCCGCTCCAGCGCCGATTTGTTTCCTGATTGCGGGCGCTTTAACAAATGCCGCTAAAGAGGACACCGAGACCCGGTGCCCGCTGACGGCGGCGCCGGGTTTTTGTTTTATGGCTTCGGTCGGACGCGTCACTCCCCAGACGATGCACTTCGACGAGCCGCTGCCGCTGCGCAGCGGGGCGTCGCTTCCTTCCTACTCGCTGGTCTACGAGACCTACGGCAGGCTTAACGCCGAGCGCAGCAACGCGGTGCTGGTGTGCCATGCGCTCAACGCCAGCCACCACGTCGCCGGCGTCGACGAGCGCGGCGCCACCGGCTGGTGGGACAACCTGGTCGGCCCCGGCAAGCCGCTGGACACCGAGCGCTTCTTCGTCATCGGCGTCAACAACCCGGGCTCGTGTTTCGGCTCGACCGGGCCGACGCACCTGAACCCGGCCACCGGCAAGGCCTGGGGCGCCGACTTCCCGGTCGTCACCGTCGAGGACTGGGTCGACGCGCAGGTGCGGCTGGTCGAGCGCCTGGGCATCCCCAAGCTGGCCGCGGTGCTGGGTGGCAGCCTGGGCGGCATGCAGGCGCTGTCCTGGGCGATGCGCCACCCCGAGCGGCTGGAGCACTGCATCGCGGTGGCCACCGCGCCCAACCTGTCGGCGCAGAACATCGCCTTCAACGAGGTCGCGCGCCGCGCCATCGTCACCGACCCCGACTTCCACGGCGGCCACTTCTACGAACACGGCGTGGTGCCCAAACGCGGCCTGCGCGTGGCGCGCATGATCGGCCACATCACCTACCTGTCCGACGACGCGATGGAGGCCAAGTTCGGCCGCGAGCTGCGCGCCGCCGAGCTGGGCTACAGCACGCAGGAGATCGAGTTCCAGATCGAGAGCTACCTGCGCCACCAGGGCGACAAGTTCAGCGCCTACTTCGACGCCAACACCTATCTGCTGATCACGCGCGCGCTGGACTACTTCGACCCGGCGCGCGAGCACGGCGGCAAGCTCGCGGCGGCCTTCGCGCCGGCACGCGACAAACGGTTCCTCGTCGTCAGCTTCACGACCGACTGGCGCTTCTCGCCGGCGCGTTCGCGCGAGATCGTCAAGGCGCTGGTCGACAACCGCATAGCCGTCAGCTACGCCGAGATCGCCGCCCCGCACGGCCACGACGCCTTCCTGCTGGAGGACCCGCGCTACCACCAGGCGATGCGCGCCTACTTCGAGACCGTCGCCGCGCGGGTCGGCGCCGTGAAGACGGAGGCCGCCCATGTCTGAACGCCGCGACCTGCAGATCATCGGCGACCTCGTGCCGCACGGCAGCCGCGTGCTCGACCTGGGCTGCGGCAACGGCGAGCTGCTCGCCTGGCTGCAGCGCCACAAGGGCTGCACCGGCTACGGCATCGAAATCGATGACGCCAACGTGCTCGCCTGCGTGCAGCGCGGCGTCAACGTCGTGCAGCTCAACCTGGAAGAAGGGCTGGCGCTGTTCGACGACCAGAGCTTCGACGTCGTGCTGCAGATCGAGACCCTGCAGCACCTGCGCAATGCCGAGCGCATGCTGCACGAGACGGTGCGCGTCGGCCGCATCGGCATCGTCAGCTTCCCGAACTTCGCCCACTGGCCCAACCGCGTGCGTGTCGTCGGCGGCCGCATGCCGGTGACGCGCGCCCTGCCCTACGAGTGGTACGACACGCCCAACATCCGCGTCGGCACCTACGCCGACTTCGAGGTGCTGGCGCGCAAGAACGGGCTGCAGATCAGCGACGCCTTCGGGCTGCAGGACGGGCGTGTCGTGCGCACGCTGCCCAACCTGCTGGCCAGCGTGGCGGTGTTCAAGTTCGAACGCAGCTGACTAGACTGGGCGCATGCAGACGCCCCACGCCTCGCTGTCGCCGGGCCCGCTCGCCGGGCTCAAGGTGCTCGAACTCGGCCAGCTGATCGCCGGGCCGTTTGCCGCCAAGACGCTGGCCGACTTCGGCGCCGAGGTCGTCAAGATCGAGCCGCCCGACGGCGGCGACCCGCTGCGTCGCTGGCGGCTGCTGAAGGACGGCACCTCGGTCTGGTGGCAGGTGCAGTCGCGCAACAAACGTTCGGTGGCGCTGGACCTGAAGGACCCCGAGGCCCAGGCGCTGGTGCGTGAGCTGGCGCTCGAAGCCGATGTGCTGATCGAGAACTTCCGCCCCGGCGCGCTGGAGGGCTTCGGCCTCGCGCCCGAGGCGCTGGCCGAGGCCAACCCGCGGCTGATCGTGCTGCGGGTCAGCGGCTACGGCCAGACCGGGCCGTATCGCGACAAACCCGGCTTCGGCGTCGTCGCCGAGGCGATGGGCGGCCTGCGCCACCTGAGCGGCGAGCCCGGGCGTGTGCCGGTGCGCGTCGGCGTGTCGATCGGCGACACGCTGGCGGCGCTGCACGGCGTCATCGGCGTGCTGATGGCGCTGCACGAGCGCGAGAAGAGCGGCCGCGGCCAGATCATCGACGTCGCGCTCTACGAGGCGGTGTTCAACTGCATGGAAAGCCTGCTGCCCGAGTACAGCGCCTTCGGCGCCGTGCGCGGCCCGGCCGGCAGCGCCTTGCCGGGCATCGCGCCGACCAACGCCTACGTCTGCCGCGACGGCCAGGTGCTGGTGGCCGGCAACGGCGACAGCATCTTCCGCCGGCTGATGAAGACCATCGGCCGCGAGGACCTGGCCGCCGACCCGGAACTGGCCGACAACACCGGCCGCGTCGCGCGGGTCGCCGAACTCGACGCCGCGATCGGCGCCTGGACCGCCACGCGCACGGTCGACGAGGTGCTGGCGGCGCTGGACGCCGCCGCGGTGCCCGGCGGGCGCATCTACACCGCCGCCGACATCGCCCACGACCCGCACTACGCCGCGCGCGAGATGCTGCTGCCGGTGACGCTGGACGACGGCAGCACGCTGACGGTGCCCGGCATCGTGCCCAAGCTGTCGCGCACGCCGGGCGGCCACCGCCGCAACGCGCCGACGCTGGGCCAGGACACCGACGAGGTGCTGGCGCCGCTGCGCGCGAAGCGCAAGATCGAAGGCTAGACGCGCGGGACGGGCGCCAGCGGGTCGAAGCCGGCGTCGGCCTTGGTCTGCCAGGCCTGGATCGCCTTGGCCATCTCGCCGATGTCGAAGATCGCGCTCTGCAGCAGCGCCATCTGCTCCAGCGCGTCGGCCGTCGGGTGGTCGATGGCGTAGTTCAGCGCCAGCTTGCTGCCGGCGACGGCCAGCGGCGACTTGGTGGCGATCTCGGCGGCCAGCGTCAGCGCGTGGTCCAGCGTCGCCGCGGCGTCGGGCAGCACGGCGTTGACCAGGCCGATGGCCAGCGCGCGCTCGGCACCCAGCCGTTCGCCGGTGTAGGCCATCTGGCGGGCGACGCCCGGCGGCACGATCTTCGGCAGGCGCTGCAGCACGCCCAGGTCGGCGGCCATGCCGATCTGGATCTCCTGCACGGTGAAGAAGGCGTCGGCAGAGCAGACACGCAGGTCGCAGGCCGCCGCCAGGTCGAGCGCGCCGCCGATGCAGCCGCCCTGAACCGCGGCGATGACCGGGAAACGCGCCGATTCCAGCACGTCGAAACAGCGCATCAGCTGGCGCAGCGAGTCCTGGAAGGCCAGGCGCCGGCGCGCGTTGCCGGTGTCCAGCAGCGACAGGTCGCTGGCGAAGACGTCCAGCGCCATGCCGGCGCTGAAGTGCTTGCCGGTCGAGGAGATCACCAGCACGCGCGTGCGGCCCTCGGCGTTGAGCGACTCGACGACCTCGCGCAGCGCCGGGAAGAAGGCCGGCGTCATCGTGTTCAGCCGCTCGGGGCGCGCGAGCTGCAGGTGGGCGACGCCGGTGTCGGCGAGCTCGAGGCGGAAGAAGTCGGTCGTCATCGGCCCAGGATAGCGGCGGCCCCCGGCGCTGCGAAGCCCGGCTTCCCCTCGGCCCGCGGGGGCGCAGGCCTACACTGGCGGGATTGCCCGATTCACGCAGGAGCCGCCCATGAACGCACCCGACCGCCACCTGCCGCTGGCCGACTTCGTCGACCGCGCCTGGGACGAGCGCATCGTGCCCGCCCTCACCGACTACATCGCCGTGCCGGCCAAGAGCCCGATGTTCGACGCCGACTGGCAGGCCCACGGCCACATCGAACGCGTCGTGCAGGACGCCGTGGCCTGGGTCGAATCGCGCCGCGTGCCGGGCCTGGCGATCGAGATCGTGCGCATCCCCGGGCGCACGCCGGTGATCTTCTTCGAGGTCGCGGCCACCGGCGCGGCGACCGACACGGTGCTGTTCTACGGCCACCTGGACAAGCAGCCCGAGTTCAGCGGCTGGCGCAACGACCTGGGCCCCTGGACGCCGAAGTACGTCGACGGCCTGCTCTACGGCCGCGGCGGCGCCGACGACGGCTACGCGATCTACGCCGCGGTCACCGCGATCGAGGCGCTGAAGGCCCAGGGCACGGCGCACCCGCGCTGCGTCGGCGTCATCGAGACCTGCGAGGAAAGCGGCTCGCACGATCTGCCGGCCTATCTGGACGCCTTGAAGCCCCGCCTCGGCGAGGTCGGCCTCGTCGTCTGCCTGGACAGCGGCGCCGGCAACTACGACCAGCTGTGGCTGACGACCAGCCTGCGCGGCATGGTCAGCGGCGTGCTGAAGGTCGAGATCCTGACCGAAGGCATCCACTCCGGCGACGCCAGCGGCCTGGTGCCGTCGAGCTTCCGAATCCTGCGCCAGGTGCTCGACCGGCTGGAGGACGCCAGAACCGGCCAGCTGCTGCCCGAGTTCTTCCACTGCGAGGTGCCGGCCTCGCGCGTCGCCCAGGCCCAGGCCACCGCGGCCATCCTCGGCGACGACGTCTGGAAGCGCATGCCCTGGGTCTGCGGCGCCGACGGCAACCTGGCGCTGCCGACGACCACCGACCCGGTCGAAGGCCTGCTCAACCGTACCTGGCGGCCGACGCTCAGCGTCACCGGCGTCGACGGCTTCCCCGAGCTGAAGAGCGCCGGCAACGTGCTGCGCCCCTACACCGCGTTCAAGCTCAGCCTGCGCCTGCCGCCGCTGGTCGACGGCCACGAGGCCAGCATCCGGCTGAAGGCGCTGCTCGAGGACAACGCGCCGTACAACGCGCGCGTGAGCTTCGTGCCCGACGGCCGCGCCGGCGCGCTGGGCGCCAGCGGCTGGAACGCGCCCGAGCTGCCGGTCTGGCTGGAAGACGCGCTGAACGCGGCGTCGAACACGCACTTCGGCGCCCCGGTCGGCTACATCGGCCAGGGCGGCACGATCCCGCTGATGAGCATGCTGCAGGCCGGTTTCCCGAAGGCGCAGATGATGGTCTGCGGCGTGCTGGGCCCCAAGAGCAACGCCCACGGGCCCAACGAGTTCCTGCACGTGCCCTACGCCAAGCGCCTGACGGCCGCGGTGGCGCAGGTGGTCGCCGCCTTCCGCTGAGCCAGGGCCGGAGGCCACGATGGACCAGCTGCGCGCGATGAAGGTCTTCGTGCGCGTCGTCGACGAAGGCGGCTTCGCGCGTGCGGCACGGGCGCTGGACATGGCGCCGCCGGTCGTCACGCGGGTCGTCGCCGAACTCGAGGCCCACCTGGGCGCGCGGCTGCTGAACCGCACGACACGCCGTGTCGCGCTGACCGAGGTCGGCGAGAGCTACCTGGAACGTTCGCGGCGCATCCTGGCCGAGGTCGACGAGGCCGACGCGCTGGCCGGCGAAGCGACGCGCGAGCTGAGCGGGCCGCTGCGCCTGCTGTGCCCGTCGGCGCTGGCGGCGCACCAGCTGGTGCGCCACCTGCCGCGTTTCGCCGCCCAGCACCCCAAGCTGGCGCTGGAGCTGACGGCGCCGGGGCGCGTCGAGACCGTCGACGAGGACTACGACGTCACGCTGCTGACGCTGCGCGACCCGATCGACGGCGACTTCGTCGCGCGCCGGCTGGCGCGCTCCGAGGTGCTGCTCTGCGCCGCCCCCGGCTACCTGTCGCGCCATGGCCGGCTGCGCCATCCGCGCGATCTGGCGCGCCACGAGCTGCTGTTCCAACCGGCGGCGCAGCCGCGCGGGCTGGTCTTCTTCCGGGGCGGCGAAGCCGGTGCCAGCGAAGCCACCGAGACGGTGATGCCCGAACGTGCGCCGGTGCTGCGCTGCGACGACGTGCAGACCCAGCTCGCCGCAGCGGTCGCCGGGCTCGGCGTCGCCGCGCTGCCGACGCTGGTGCTCGAGGAGGTGCTGGCCGACGGCCGCCTGGAGCGTGTGCTGCCGGCCTGGCGGCTGTCGGGGCTGTCGATCTGGGCCGCGATGCCCAGCCGCAAGCACGTGCCGGCGCGAACGCGCGCGCTGCTGGAGTTCCTGATCCAGGCTTTCGGCGGTGACGACCGCGACCCCTGGCTGGCCGCCTGCGGCGGGCCGCTGGCGCTCGTCGCCTGAACTAGAAGGTGAAGCCGGTCTCGACGCGCCGGCCCGACAGCGGCTGCAGCAGCGGCAGCAGCGGCTTCAGCGGTGCGTAGCGCATCGCGACCTTGCTCGCGTAGTCGAAGAAACGCGGCAGGTCCTCGGCGTAGCGCGGCTTGCCGTCGCGGTGCTTCAGGCGGCAGAAGATGCCCAGCACCTTCAGGTGGCGCTGCAGCCCCATCCATTCGAGCGCGCGCCAGAACTCGCCGAAGTCGTGGCCCATCGGTGTCGCCCAGCGGCAGCCCGGCGCGGCGCGCCTGTTCCCACCAGCGCACGGCCCAGTCGATTTCCTGCGCCTCGTCCCAGGACAGGAAGGCGTCGCGCAGCAGCGAGGCCAGGTCGTAGGTGATCGGGCCGCGCACCGCGTCCTGGAAGTCGAGGATGCCGGGGTTGGGCTCGGCCACCATCAGGTTGCGCGGCATCCAGTCGCGGTGCACCGCGACCTGCGGCTGCGCCAGCGCGCTGGCGACGAGCGCGTCGCAGACGCGGTTCCAGGCCGCGTGTTCCTTGTCGCTCCAGGTGACGCCGAACTCGCGCTGCACGCACCACTCGGGGAACAGCGAGAGTTCGCGGCGCAGCAGCGCCTCGTCGTACACGGGCAGCGTCGCGGCGTCGACATGGGCCTGGAACTGCACCAGCGCGCGCAGCGCGTCGCGCATCAGCGCGTCGGCGTGGCGGCCTTCGGTGTCGCGCAGCGCGTCCAGGTACAGCTTGCGGCCCAGGTCGGTGAGCAGCACGAAACCTTGTTCGGCGTCGCACTCCAGCACCTTGGGCGCGTGCAGCCCGGCGGCTTCGATCAGGCCGGCGACGTGCACGAAGGGGCGCACGTCCTCCTGCGGCGGCGGCGCGTCCATCACGATCAGGCTGCCGCGGCCGGCGTCGACACGCAGGTAGCGGCGGAAGCTCGCGTCGGCCGACGCCGGCGCGAGCGTCGCGCGGTCGATCTGGTGGCGTGCGGCGATGGAATCGAGCCAGTGCTCGAAGGCGAGTCGGCGGCCCTCGTCGGGCCACGCGACGGCGGCGGTGGGCAGGCTGTCGCTCATGGATAATCGATTCTACAAATGCGACTGACACCGCTGGCGCTGGCGGCGGGATTGGCGTTCGTCGGCGCGGGTGTTCGGGCGCAAGCCCCGGATGCCCCGGCCGAAAGCGTGCCGCCATCCCCCCCGCAGCTCATCCCCGACCGCAAGCTCACGGCCCCGCCCGGCGGCGAGGCCGGCCGCCGCCTGCCGATCGTGCTGCGCGCGCAGGAAGTGCGTTCGCGCCCCAACCTCGACGCGGTGGCCGAAGGCGACGCCGAGTTCCGCCGCGGCGGCACGGTGATCCAGTCCGACCGCCTGAGCTACGACCAGGCCGAGGACCTGGCGATCGCGCGTGGCCACGTGCGCATCGAACGCCAGGGCGCGATCTACTGGGGCCCCGAGCTGCAGCTGCGTGTGCAGCGCTTCGAAGGTTTCTTCCTCGAGCCCGAGTTCGCGTTCCCGGAACTCGGCTCCGGCGGCCGCGCCGACCGCATCGACTTCCTCGACAACTCGCGCGCCCGGCTCAGCAACGCGCTGTACACCAGCTGCCCGCGCGACGGCGACGCCGAGCCCGACTGGGTGCTGCAGGCGCGCGCGGTGCGCATGGATTTCGACGCCAACGAAGGCGTCGCCGAAGGCGCGGTGCTGCGCTTCCTCGGCGTGCCCATCCTCGGCGGCCCGGAGATCAGCTTCCCGCTGACCGACGAGCGCAAGTCGGGCTGGCTGCCGCCGTCGATCGGGCTGGACAGCCGCAGCGGCTTCGAGCTGACCGTTCCCTATTACTGGAACATCGCGCCCAACCGCGACGCGACGATCGCGCCCTGGCTGTCCACGCGCCGCGGCGCCGGCCTGCAGACCGAGTTCCGCTATCTCGAGCCCTCGCTGGGCGGCACGCTGAACCTGGACCTGCTGCCGCACGACCAGGTCGCCGGCCGCTCGCGCAGCGCCTGGCAGTGGCAGCACGAGGGCCGCTTCGGCGATTCGGCGTTCTACTCGGCCAACCTGCGCCACGTCTCCGACGACGGCTGGTGGAAGGACTTCCCCGATTCGCGCCGCAGCCTGACGCCGCGCCTGCTGAGTTCGGACGCCGACGTGGAGCAGCCGCTGCGTCTGGGCGAGGCCGAGGGCGTCGCCTACCTGCGCATGCAGCGCTGGCAGGTGCTGCAGGACAGCGACCAGCGTGTCATCTCGCCGTACCAGCGCAGCCCGCAGACCGGCGTGCGCCTGGGCGGCAGCGTCGCGGGCCTGAGCTACAGCGCCGAGACCGAGTTCAACCGCTTCACGCTGCCCGACGGCGAAGACGACGGCACCCGGCTCACCGGCGACCGCGTGCACCTGCTGGCCTCGGTGGGGCACCGCTTCGGCGAGCCGGGCTGGTGGCTGGAGCCGCGGCTGGCGTTCAACGCCGCCAGCTACCGCACCGACCAGCGCATGGCCAACGGCGAACGCAGCGCCTCGCGTTCGGTGCCGACCTTCAGCCTGGACTTCGGCGTCGAGCTCGAACGCGAGACCTCGGGCTTCGGCCGCGCGCTGCGCCAGACGCTGGAGCCGCGCCTGCTGTACGTGCGCACGCCCTACGAGAAGCAGTCCGACCTGCCGAACTTCGATTCCTTCGGCAAGGACTTCAACTTCCAGTCGATCTACACGCCCAACGCCTTCTCCGGCGTCGACCGTGTCTCCGACTCGAACCTGCTGACGGCCGGCGTGACCTCGCGCGTCGTCGACGCGGTCAACGGCAAGGAGCTGTTCCGGCTCGGCGTCGTGCAGCGCTACCTGTTCTCGGACCAGCGTGTCACGCCCCAGGCCGACGGCACGCCCGACGGCGAACCTTTCGACCAGCGTTTCTCCGACCTTCTGCTGCTCGGCTCGACCTCGCTCGTGCCGAGCTGGACGCTGGACGGCACCGTGCAGTACAGCCCCGAGATCTCGCGCACCGTGCGCTCGGTGGTCGGCGCGCGTTATTCGCCCGGGCCGTTCCGCACCGTCAGCGCCACCTACCGCTTCACGCGCGGGCTGAGCGAGCAGGTCGAGGTCGGCTGGCAATGGCCGCTCTTCGGCCGCGTGCCGACCGCCGCCGAACGCGGTTCGCGTTCGATGATCGGCGCGGCCGCCGGCGGCGGCGGGGCCTGCAGCGGCACCTGGTACAGCGTCGGCCGCTTCAACTACAGCACCAAGGACAGCCGCATCACCGACTCCATCCTCGGCGTCGAGTACGACGCCGGGTGCTGGATCGGGCGCTTCGTCGCCGAGCGCCTGTCCACCGGCCGCAGCGAAGCGACGACGCGGCTGATGTTCCAGCTGGAGCTGGTCGGGCTGTCGCGCCTGGGCTCCAACCCGCTCGGGGTCTTGAAGGACAATATCCCGGGCTACACCCTGCTGCGCGAAGACCGCCGCGACCCCATCTCCTCCGACGAATGACCGAATCCCTCAACGCCTGGCGCCGCGCCGCGCTGGCGCTGGCGCTCGCTGCCGCGGCCGTCACGGCCCCGGCGCAGCAGCGCCAGCGCAACGGCGACTACATCGTCGCCATCGTGAACCAGGAGGCCGTCACCGCCGCCGAGCTGGAGACTCGCGTGCAGCGGGTGCTCCAGGAGGCGGCGCGTGCCGGCGGCCCGCAGCCCGCGGTCGAGGAAGTGCGCAAGCGCGTGCTCGACGACCTGATCGAAGAACGTGCCGTCGTCACCTATGCCCGCGACAGCGGCATGCGTGTCGAGGAGCCCGAACTCGACCGTGCGGTGCAGAGCGTGGCGGCGCAGAACCAGATCAGCGCCGAGCAGCTGCGCGCCCGGTTGCGCGCCGAAGGCATCGACTACGCGCGTTTCCGCGCCAACCTGCGCGACCAGATCATGATCGAGCGGGTGCGCGAGCGCGAGGTCTACCAGCGCATCCGCATCACCGACGGCGAGATCGACCGCTACCTGGCGCAGCAGAACATCGCCACCCAGGCCGACGTCGAGCTCAACATCGCGCAGATCCTGGTCACCGTGCCCGAAGGCGGCGACGAATCCGTGGTCGCCGCGCGCAAGGCTCGCGCCGAGCAGGCGCTGGCGCGCGTGCGCAAGGGCGAGGACTTCACGGCGGTCGCACGCGAGATCTCCGAAGACTCCAACAAGGAGCGTGGCGGCGTCATCGGGCTGCGGCCTTCGGCGCGCCTGCCGGACCTCTTCGTCGAGGCGGTGCGCGACGTGCCGGCCGGCGAGGTGAAGCCCGAACTCGTGCGCTCGGGCGCCGGGTTCCACGTCCTGAAGGTCGTCGAACGCAAGGAGACGACCGCGGTGCGCGTGACGCAGACCCATGCCCGCCACATCCTCGTGCGCACTTCCGACCAGGTCTCGCCCGAGGTCGCGGAGCGTCGGCTGGCGGACTTCCGCCGCCAGATCGCGGCCGGCCAGCGGCGTTTCGAGGACATCGCGCGCCAGTACTCGGAAGACGGCTCGGCGCCGTCGGGCGGCGACCTCGGCTGGTTCTCGCCCGGCACGATGGTGCCGGAGTTCGAGGACGCGATGAACAAGCTGCCCGTGGGCGGCGTCTCCGAGCCGGTGCAGTCGCGCTTCGGCGTGCACCTGATCCAGGTCGTCGAGCGCCGCGAAGTGCCGGTCGAGGCGCGCCAGGTGCGCGAACAGGCGCGCAACGTGCTGCGCGAACGCAAGTTCGACGACGCCTACAACGAGTGGGCCAAGGACCTTCGCGATCGGTCGTACATCGAGTTCCGCGAGCCTCCGGTCTGAGCCCCGCGTGAAGCACCAGCCGCGCAAGCGTTTCGGCCAGCACTTCCTGGCCGACGACTCGATCATCGACGCGATCGTCGACGCGATCGACCCGCAGCCGGGCGAGGCGATGGTCGAGATCGGCCCGGGCCTGGGCGCGATGACCATGCCGCTGCTCGAACGCATAGAGCGCCTGACCGTCGTCGAGCTCGACCGCGACCTGGCGGCGCGGCTGCGCCGCGTGCAGGGGCTGGAGGTCGTCGAAGCCGACGTGCTGAAGGTCGACTTCGCCGCGCTGGCGGCAGCCGCCGGGCGGCCGTTGCGCGTCGTCGGCAACCTGCCCTACAACATCTCGACGCCGATCCTCTTTCACCTGCTGGAAGCGGTGGAGCACGTCGTCGACCAGCATTTCATGCTGCAGAAGGAAGTCGTCGACCGCATGGCCGCCGGCCCCGGCGGCAAGGACTACGGCCGCCTGTCGGTGATGCTGCAGTGGCGTTACGAGATCGAGTCGGTGCTCGACGTGCCGCCCGAGGCTTTCGACCCGCCGCCGCGTGTCGACTCGGCGATCGTGCGCATGCTGCCGCTGCCGGCGCCCGAGGGCGTCGACGCGGCGCTGCTGGGCGAGCTGGTGACGGTCGCGTTCTCGCAGCGGCGCAAGCTGCTGCGCCACACGCTCGGACGCTGGATGGAACAACGCGGCGCCGAGGTCGGGTTCGACCTCCAGCGCCGCGCCGAAGAAGTGCCGGTGGCGGACTACCTGGCGCTCGCGCGCGCGGTGGCCGCCGGCTGAACGATCGCCGCCGCCGTCAGGCGGCGTTGAGCCAGGCCGCGGTGTCGAACGCGCTGCACATCATCGGCATGTTCATGCCGAAGTTGGGGTTCTGACCGTTCTTCGAGACCGTCTTGGCGGCCGGCTTGACCGCGGTGGTGTTCTGGGCCGTTTCCGTGGCCCGCTCCCATGACCCGTTTTCCTGGGAGCGGGCTACTGAAAAGAATAGAAGCACCTGAACGGTATCCTCCGCTCGCCCCAGAAATCGGCGGCGTCGCGGAAGACGTCGAGCAGCTGCTCGCGCGCCTCGCGGTCGAAACGCGGGTTGTCGGGAATCTGCTCGAGCACGACGACGAAGCCCGGCTGCGGCCCGGCCTTGTGCACGAGGTCGGTCATGCAGTCGTACAGCGCGTCGAGGTTCTTGCCGAAGTGGGCAGGGAACAGGAACGCCGCCGCGATCGCCTCCAGCACCTCCTGCTTCGACTGGGCAGCCGACAGGTTGGCGTAGAGAAAATGCTGGCCGGCGCCTCCGGCGGCCTGCATCAGGTCATCGACACGGTAGGCCCGTATCGCCTGGACGATGTTGGGTCGGACGGTCTGCAACTCCATGGTCGCGTGCCTCCTTGGGGGTTCAAAAACAGGTGTCACCGCGCGCCCGCTTCCGCGATCCGGCTGAAGCTCGCGTAATGGTCGGCGGTATAGAAACAGGTGTCCGGTGCGGTCGCTTGCTGGCCGCCGCAAATGATGCGACGGGCGCCCCGGTTGCGTGCGCCCGGCGTGGGCACGGTGTACTCGCGGTAGTAGCCGCGCGCCTTGGCCGGAAGCAAACGTTCGCGATTGAAGAAAACCGTGCCGTCCTTGGGGTAGGGGAACGGCCCGCCGGAGCGGATCAGCCGGTAGGTCTTCTGGGCCTGGGCCGGGAGTTCTTCGAGGGTGACGACGCTGGGCGAGTCGGACGGGGGCGCGGCGGGGCGTGCATGGACTGCTGCGCCGGACGCCAGGCCTGTGGCCATGACGATCGCGAGAGCCCCTCTGCAAACCGCCTGTCGGAGCGCGCCACTCCTGTCGGCCTGACCGGACCAGAACACGGGTCAACCCTGAAAGAACAAACCGCGATGGTACCTTCCGGCCGCGGAAAACTCAAGGTTGTGCCTCAAAAAAGGGCAAGGTGCGCGCCAAGTGAGTAGGCGCACACATGTTCGCTTTGTCTATGCCGACGCGCCGTGGCGGGCGCGTCGGAAGGAGCAAGTCAGCGCAAAACGTTGGCGTCGGCGACGGCCAGCGCCGTCATGTTGACGATCCGGCGCACGGTCGCCGACGGTGTCAGCACGTGCACCGGCTTGGCCGCGCCGAGCAGCACCGGGCCGATCGCGATGCCGCCGCTGGCGGCTGTTTTCAGCAGGTTGTAGGCGATGTTGGCGGCGTCGATGTTGGGCAGCACCAGCAGGTTGGCGTCGCCCTGCAGCGTGCCGTTGGGCATCAGCGCGGCGCGCGCCTGGGCGTCCAGCGCGATGTCGCCGTGCATCTCGCCGTCGACCTCCAGCCAGGGCGCGCGCTCGCGCAGCAAGCCCAGCGCGCGCCGCACCTTGACCGCGCTGGGCTGGTCGCTGGTGCCGAAGTTCGAGTGCGACAGCAGCGCCACCTTGGGCTGGATGCCCAGCTTCAGCAGCTCGTCGCCGGCCATCTCGGCGATCTCGGCCAGCTCCTCGGCCGTCGGGTCGTAGTTGACGTGGGTGTCGACGAGGTAGACCTGGCGCCCCGGCAGGATCAGCCCGTTCATGCAGGCGTAGACGCTGGCGCCTTCGCGCCGGCCGATGACCTGGTCGATGTAGTGCAGGTGGCTGGCGGTCGTGCCCCAGGTGCCGCAGAGCATCGCGTCGACCTCGCCCTTGGCCAGCAGCATCGAGCCGATCAGCGTCAGCCGCCGGCGCATCTCGATCTTGGCCACCTGTTGCGTCACGCCCTTGCGTTCGGCCATGCGGTGGTAGGTCTGCCAGAAGTCGCGGTAGCGGCTGTCCTGCTCGACGTTGACGACCTCGAAGTCCAGGCCCTCGCGCACGCGCAGCCCCATGCGTTCGACGCGCCGCGCGATCACCGCCGGCCGGCCGATCAGCGTCGGCCGCGCCAGGCCCTCGTCGACGACGACCTGCACCGCGCGCAGCACACGTTCGTCCTCGCCCTCGGCATAGGCCACGCGGCGTGCCGTCGCGCGCTTGGCGATGTTGAAGATCGGCCGCATCGTCTGGCCCGAGGCGTAGACGAAGGCCTGCAGCTTCTCGCGGTAGGCGTCGAAGTCCTCGATCGGCCGCAGCGCGACGCCGCTGGCCTGGGCCGCGGCGGCCACCGCCGGCGCGATCTTGATCATCAGCCGGGCGTCGAAGGGCTTGGGGATCAGGTACTCGGGGCCGAAGGACAGCGTCTGGCCGCCGTAGGCCGCGGCCACCGCGTCGTCCTGCTCGGCCTGGGCGAGCTCGGCGATCGCGTGCACCGCGGCGATCTCCATCTCGTCGGTCACCGTCGTCGCGCCGCAGTCCAGCGCGCCGCGGAAGATGTAGGGGAAGCACAGGACGTTGTTGACCTGGTTCGGGTAGTCGGTGCGGCCGGTGGCGATGACGGCGTCGTCGCGCACGGCCTTGACCTCCTCGGGCAGGATCTCCGGCGTCGGGTTGGCGAGCGCGAAGACGATCGGCCGCGCGGCCATCGAACGCACCATGTCGGGCTTGAGCACGCCGCCGGCCGACAGGCCCAGGAACATGTCCGCGCCTTCGATGACCTCGCGCAGCGTGCGCGCCGCGGTGTCCTGGGCGAACTGGGCCTTGTCATCGTCCATCAGCTCGGTGCGGCCGCGGTAGACGACGCCGGCCAGGTCGGTGACCCAGACGTTCTCGCGCCGCACGCCCAGCTTGACCAGCAGCCCCAGGCAGGCCAGCGCCGCGGCGCCGGCGCCGCTGGCGACGACCTTGATCTCGTCGATGCGCTTGCCGACGACCTTCAGCGCGTTCAGCGCCGCGGCGCCGACGACGATCGCCGTGCCGTGCTGGTCGTCGTGGAAGACCGGGATCTTCATGCGCTCGCGCAGCTTGCGCTCGACGTAGAAGCAGTCCGGCGCCTTGATGTCCTCGAGGTTGATGCCGCCGAAGGTCGGCTCCAGCGCGGCGATGTGCTCGACGAGGCGGTCGAGGTTCTTCTCCTGGACCTCGAGGTCGAAGACGTCGATGCCGGCGAACTTCTTGAACAGCACCGCCTTGCCTTCCATCACCGGCTTGGCGGCCAGCGGGCCGATGTCGCCCAGGCCCAGCACCGCGGTGCCGTTGGTGACCACGGCGACGAGGTTGCCGCGCGAGGTGTAGCGGAAGGCGGCCGCCGGGTCGGCGACGATCTCCTCGCAGGCGAAGGCGACGCCGGGCGAATAGGCCAGCGCCAGGTCGCGCTGGTTGACCATCTGCTTGGTCGGCGCGATGGCCAGCTTTCCGGGGGTCGGAAGCTCGTGGTATTCGAGCGCGGCGCGACGCAGCTCGGCGCGCTTGTCTTCGGGGCTGGACATCCTGTCTCCTGGTGGCGTCGCGAGGGGCCAAAGATTCTAGGCAGCGGCTTCAGACCCTGCTGCGATGCGCAAAAGCGCGTAGCCTTCGCGCCCGCCGCGCCGCCGATACTGCGCGGCATTCCCCCGACCGCACGATGAACGACCCCGACGACTCCGCGCGCGCCCCGCGCCTGCACCGCTGGCTGCCCTGGCTGGCGCTGGTGCTGCTGCTGATCGTCGCCCAGTCGCTGCTGGTCTGGCTGACGCTGCGCCACGAGTCCACGCGCGCCCAGGAAGAGGCCGACGAGGTGGCCACCGAGACCGCCGCCGAGGCCAAGCGCGACCTGCTCGCGGCGATGCGTTCGCTGCAGGCGCTGAGCTGGGGCGACCCGGCCGCCGAGCGCTGGCGTGCCGACGCCGCGGCGCTGCTGCGCGGCCAGCGCCTGCTGCTGCGCATCGAACGCCGCGACCCCGAGCTGCGCATCGGCGACGCGGTCGACGGCCCGTTCGCGCTGCCGCTGTTCTCGGCGATGCCGCGCCAGTCGCTGGACGTCGAGGCCGGCATCGCCTGCGCCGCGGCGCGCCACCTGGCGGCGCCGGCCTTCTCGCGCAGCTACTTCGTGCCCGGCGACGGCGGCATCGGCGAGGAGGTCGTCGACGTCTGCGTGCCGGTGCTGCGCAGCGGGCGCGAGGTCGGTTTCCTCGTCGGCACCGTCGGCCTGCCGCAGCTGCTGGACGGCGCGCTCGGGCCGCGCCAGGCGCGCCGCCACGAGCTGAGCTTCGTCGAAGGCGACGGCACGCGGCTGGCGCGTGCCGGCCTCGTGCGCGGCGCCGGCATCTACCAGGCCGAACGTGTCATCGACGTGCCCGGCGCGGCGCTGCAGCTGCGTGCCGACAGCGCCTCGGGCCGGCCCAGCCTGATCCCCAACGTCGCCACCGCGCTGGTGCTGGGCCTGTCGCTGGCGCTGTTCGCCGTGGTGCTGCTGCTGGCGCGCGACGTGCGCCGGCGCGCGCGTGTCGAACGAGCGCTCGGCGAGGCGCTGGCCTTTCGCAAGGCGATGGAGGACTCGCTGGTCACCGGCTTGCGCGCCCGCGACCTGCAGGGCCGCATCACCTACGTCAACCCGGCGTTCTGCGCGATGGTCGGCTTCAGCGAGGAGGAGATGCGCCAGCCGCTGCCGCCGTACTGGCCGCCGGAGTTCGTCGAGGTCTACGCCGAGCGCCAGCGCGGCCGGCTGGTCGGCGCCGGGCGCCCGGCGCGCGAGGCGCGCGAAGGCTTCGAGACGGTCTTCATGCGCAAGAACGGCGAACGCTTCCCGGTGATGATCTACGAGGCCGCGCTGGTCGACGGCCAGGGCCGGCAGACCGGCTGGATGAGCACCGTGCTCGACGTCAGCGCCCAGCGCCGCATCGAGGAGCTGTCGCGCCAGCAGCAGGACCGGCTGCAGGCCAGCGCCCGCCTGGCGACCGTCGGCGAGATGGCCTCGCTGCTGAGCCACGAGCTGAACCAGCCGCTGGCGGCGATCGCCAGCTACTCCAGCGGCTCGCTGAACCTGCTCGACGACGCGGCCCACGACGGCACGCCGCCGGGCCCGGTCGACGCGATGCTGCGCCAGGCGCTGGAGCGCATCGCCGAGCAGGCCGAGCGCGCCGGCCGCATCATCAAGAGCGTGCACCACTTCGTGCGCCGGCGCGTGCAGCAGCGCGAGACGCTGGGCGCCGACCAGCTGATCGACGCCGTGCTGCCGCTGGTGCGGCTGCAGGCGCGCAAGAGCGGCACCCGCGTCGAGATCGACATCCCCAAGCGGGCGCCGCGCCTCGAATGCGACCGCACGATGCTCGAGCAGGTGCTGCTGAACCTGACGCGCAACGGCATCCAGGCGATGGAGACCGATACGCCGCTGGAAGAGCGCGTGCTGGCGCTGCGCGTGCGCCAGGCCTCGCCGCAGCGCATCGAGATCGTCGTCGCCGACCGCGGGCCGGGCATCCCGGCCGAGGTCGCCGACAAGCTCTTCACGCCCTTCTACACGACCCGCACCGAAGGCATGGGCCTGGGGCTGAGCCTGTGCCGCACGGTCGTCGAGCAGCACGGCGGCACGCTGGAGTTCGGCCCCGGCGCCGACGGCCGCGGCAGCGAGTTCCGCTTCACGCTGCCGGCCGCGCGCACGCCGACGCCGGGCGGCCAGCCGCGCGAACATGCCGCCGGCGGCTGAGCGGCGATACTCGCATCCGATGCGCCCCGATCCCGCCCTCGGCATTCCGGTCGTCTACCTCGTCGATGACGAGGACGTCGTGCGCGATGCGCTCGCCTGGCTGCTGCGTTCGCGCCGCCTGCTGTCCGAAGGCTTCGCCAGCGCCGAGGCCTTCGAGGCCTTCCGCGCCGGCTGCCGCGCGCCCTGGCCCGATGCGCCGTCGTGCCTGCTGCTGGACGTGCGCATGCCCGGCCAGTCGGGCATCGCGCTGTTCGAGCAGCTCGCCGAGTCCGGACTGACCGAGACGCTGCCGGTGATCTTCCTCACCGGCCACGGCGACGTGCCGACCGCGGTGGCCGCGGTCAAGCGCGGGGCCTTCGACTTCGTAGAGAAGCCGTTCTCGAACAACACGCTGGTCGACCGCGTCGAACAGGCGCTGCTGGTCAGCGCCGAGGCGCTGGGCCGGCGGCGGGTGGCCGAGTCGGTGCGGCGCTCGCTGGCCGAGCTGACCGACCGCGAGCGCGAGGTCATGCGCCTGGTCGTCGAGGGCCGGCCGAACAAGGGCATCGCCGACCAGCTGGCGATCAGCGTGCGCACCGTCGAGGTCCACCGCGCGCGCGTGTTCGAGAAGATGAACGTCAAGTCGGCGATCGAGCTCGCGAACCTGCTGCGAGAATCCGGCGCCTGAGCACCGCGGGCAGGCGCCTTGCCGCCGGCCCCGCCGACCACCATGGGCGAATTCGAACTCATCGAGAAGTACTTCGGCCGCGCGCCGCGCCGGGCCGCCGTCGGCGTCGGCGACGACTGCGCGCTGCTGGACGTCGAGCCGGGCATGCGCCTGGCCGTCTCCAGCGACCTGCTGGTCGAGGGCCGCCACTTCCTGTCGACGGTCGCTCCGGAGCGCCTGGGCCACAAGGCGCTGGCGGTGAACCTGTCGGACCTGGCAGCCTGCGGCGCCGAGCCGCTGGCCTTCACGCTGGCGATCTCGATGCCGCGTGTCGACGAGAGCTTTCTCGCCGGCTTCTCGCGCGGCCTGTTCGCGCTGGCCGAGCGCCACGGCATCGAACTCGTCGGCGGCGACACGACGGCCGGCCCGCTGTCGATCTGCATCACCGTCTTCGGCCAGGTACCGCCCGAGCAGGCGCTGCTGCGCAGCGGCGCACGCCCCGGCCACGACCTCTGGGTCAGCGGCCGCCTGGGCGACGCGCGCCTGGCGCTGGAGGTCTTCCGCGGCACGGCGACGCTGCCCGGCAGCGCCTTCGAGGAGGTGCGGCGCTCGATGGAATGCCCCGAGCCGCGTGTGCCGCTGGGCATCGCGCTGCGCGGCCTGGCCACCAGCGCGATCGACCTCAGCGACGGCCTCGCCGGCGACCTGGGCCACGTGATGCGGCTGTCGGGCGTCGGCGCGACGGTCGACTACGACGCCATCCCGCGCAGCACCGTGCTGGCGATGCAGTCGGCCGAGCTGCAGCGCGAATGCCTGCTCGCCGGCGGCGACGACTACGAGCTGCTGTTCACCGCGCCGCCGTCGCGCCGCGACGCGGTGCTCGCCGCCGCCGCCGAAGCCCAGGTGGCGGTGACCTGCATCGGCGGCATCGACGCCGAGGACGAGCTGCGTTTCGTCGACGGCCAGGGCCGGCCGATGGACGTCGCGGCGCGCGGCTTCGACCACTTCGCCTGACGGGCCTGATGCTCGCTTCCCGCGCCAGCACCGCCTTCATGCTGCGCCACCCGGCGCACTGCATCGCGTTCGGCTTCGGCAGCGGCCTGGCGCCCAAGGCGCCGGGCACCTTCGGCACGCTGTGGGCCTGGGGCGCGTTCTGGCTGCTCGACCACTGGCTGGGCACGGCCGGCTGGGCGCTGCTCATCGGCGCCGGGCTGTTGATCGCGCCCTGGGTCTGCGCGATCACCGCGCGCCACATGGGCGTCGGCGACCCGTCGGCCGTCGTCTGGGACGAGGTCGTCGCGTTCTGGATCGTGCTCTGGCTGGTGACGCCGGCCGGCTTCTTGATGCAGGCGCTCGCGTTCGCGCTGTTCCGTTTCTTCGACGCCGCCAAGCCCGGCCCGGTGGGCTGGGCCGACCGGCGCTTCAAACCGCGGCCCGACGGCACGATCGGCTGGCGCGAAGGCTTCGGCATCGTCTTCGACGACCTGGTGGCCGCGGGCTGCACGCTGCTGGTCATCGCGATCGGGGTCGCGCTGTGGCGCTGACCCGCTTCGAGCCCGCGGTGCTGGCCTTGGCCGACGCGCTGCGGGCGCGCGGCTGGCGCATCGCCTGCGCCGAGAGCTGCACCGGCGGCCTGCTGGCCGCGGCCTGCACCGCGGTCGCCGGCTCCAGCGACTGGTTCGAACGCGGCGTGGTCAGCTACAGCAACGAAGCCAAGACCGGTCTGCTGGGCGTGCCGTCGGCGCTGATCGCCGCCCACGGCGCGGTCAGCGAGGAGGTTGCGCGTGCGATGGCCGAAGGGCTGCTGGCGCGCGCGCCGGTCGAGCTGACGCTGGCCGTCACCGGCATCGCCGGCCCGGGTGGCGCGGTGCCCGGCAAGCCGGTCGGCACGGTCTGGATCGCCTGGGCCGTGGCCGGGCGCACCGAGGCCCGGCTGCTGCAACTCGGCGGCGACCGCGCCGCGGTGCGCGAAGCGACGGTGGACGCGGCGCTGGCCGCGCTCGTGGCGGCGGCGCACGCATGAAGGTCCGCCTCGCCGGCGAGATCGACGCGCGCTGGCGGCAGGAGCTGGCCGCCGCGCTGCCCGAAGCACGCTGGTGCGACGACGGCGATGCCGATGTCGCCGTCGTCGCCAACCCGCCGCCCGGCGCGCTGGCCGGCATGCCCTCGCTGGCGCTGGTGCAGTCCTTGTGGGCCGGTGTCGACCGCCTGCTCGCCGACCCGACGCTGCCGCCCGGCGTGCCGGTGGCGCGCATGGTCGACCCGGTGATGAACGCGGCGATGGCCGAGACCGCGTCGTGGGCCGTGCTGGCGCTGCACCGCGGCTTCTTCGACTACGCCGCGCGCCAGCGCGAAGGCCTGTGGCGGCCGCACGCGCAGCGCCGCGCCGACGAGGTGCCGGTGCTGGTGCTGGGGCGCGGGGAGATGGGCGGCACGGTCGGCGCGCGCCTGGCGGCGCTGGGCTACCGCGTCGAGCACTGGCACCGCGGCCGCGAGCTGGCGCCGTTGCTGGCGGCCGCCGAGATCGTCGTCAACCTGCTGCCGCTGACGCCGGCCACGCGCGATCTGATCGACGCCCGTTTCCTCGCCGCGCTGCCCGCAGGCGCGTCACTGGTGAACCTGGGCCGCGGCACCCACGTCGTCGAGCCCGACCTGCTGGCGGCGCTGGACACCGGCCGGCTGCACCACGCGGTGCTCGACGTCTTCCGCCAAGAACCGCTGCCGGCGGGCCACGCCTTCTGGGCCCATCCGCGCGTCACCGTGCTGCCGCACGCTGCGGCAGCGACCGACCCGCGCAGCGCCAGCCGCGTCGCCGCGGCCAACCTGCGCGCCTGGCGCGACGGCCGGCCCGTCGCTCACCTCGTCGATCGCGGCCGCGGTTACTGAGCCAGCAGGCTGCGCGGCGGAGTCTGGCAACTGCCGACGTGGGCGGAACCGCACCACAGCATTCGTCAGACTGACTGGAGCCTCCCTCCCGGAGGGAGGCTGGAGGGTGCGGTCTGACGAGCTGGAGCCCCATCTCGGAGGGGGACTAGGGGGAGCCCAACGTGCCGGCGCAGCCTAGGAGCTTGGGCGGCGAAGCCGCCAAGCTCCTAGGCGTGCAGCGCCAGCGCGCGCGGCATGCTGGCGCGCGTGCCGCGCGTCGGCGTGCCGGCCGCGGCGGCGGCCTCGACGGCCATCAGCACCAAGCGGCGCAGCGCGTCCCAGGGTTCGGCCGGCCAGTCGGGGTGGCGCAGGCCCTTGACGATGCCGTCGACCGTGCTCGCCGCCTGCACCAGGTGCTGTGCCTGGTGGCCGGCCAGCGTCGGCACGACGCGTTCGTAGAGCTTTTCTTTCGTGCCCCAGACACGCGCTTCGCGCAGCGCCAGGGGCAGCGGCTTGCCGTCGTCGACGGCGGCGCGCACGCGTGCCAGGCCGCGCAGGTCCTCGGCCAGCGTCCAGTGCACCAGCACCGGCGCCTCGCCTTCGGCGCGCAGGCCGTCGAGCATGCGCAGCGCGCGTGCCACCTGGCCGGCGAGCACCGCCTCGCCGAGCTTGAAGACGTCGTAGCGTGCGACGTCGAGCACCGCGGCCTCGACCTGCTCGAAGCTCAGTTCGCCCGGCGGGTACAGCAGCGCGAGCTTCTGCAGCTCCTGGTGCGCGGCCAGCAGATTGCCTTCGACGCGGTCGGCGAAGAAGGCCAGCGTCTGCTGCCCGGCTTCGCCGCTGGCCACACGCTGGCCCTGGCGGCCCAGGCGCTGCGCCAGCCAGGCCGGCAGCGCCTTGCGTTCGACCGGCTCGACCTTGAGCACCGGGCCGGCGCCGTCGAGCGCGGCGAACCAGGCCGACTTCTGCTGCTGGAAATCGAGCTTGGGCAGCGTCACCAGCGTCAGCACCTCGGGCGAGAGCTGCTGGCAGTAGCGCTGAAGCGCTTCCGAGCCGTCCTTGCCGGGTTTGCCGTTGGGGATGCGGATCTCGATCAGCTGGCGGTCGGCGAACAGCGACAGCGCCTGCGAGGCGCCGAGCAGGCCGCTCCAGTCGAAGTGCTGGCCGACGGTGAAGACCTGGCGCTCGACGAAGCCGGCGGCGCGCGCGGCGGCGCGGATCGCATCGCCCGCTTCCTGGGCCAGCAGCGGCTCGTCGCCGTGGATCGTGTAGAGCGTGTCGAGCCCGCGCTGCAGGCGCTGCTCGAGCTGTTCCGGACGCAGTTGCATCGTTACAGGCGGATCGCCGCCAGGCGTCGCATGACCTGGATGACGATGTCGTTCTCCATGTCGCGGTACAGGTCGGCTTCCTCGAACTGCTTGGCCAGGGCCGCGGTTTCGCTGTAGCTCAGGTCTTCCTCGCGCAGCAGCTCGGTCGGCGCGATCAGCTCGCGGCCGTCGGGCGTGTGGGCGCTGAAGTGCAGGCGCACGCGGATCTCGAACTCGCGCACCTGGGCGGCGGAGGTGGAAGCGACGACGCTCTTCTCGCGCTTGTCCTCGGTGACCTGCAGGATGACCTGCGCGGCCGCCGGCACGTCGACGATGCGCACGTCGGGTTCGAGCGCACGGCGCAGCGCCGCCGCCAGCGTCGACTTCGGCTTGAAGCCGACGAGCGCGATGCGCTCGAAGCTGGGCTTCTGCGGCCGGCGCAGCTGGAAGCCGCAACCGCCGAGCGCGAGCGCGCCCAGCGCGGCGATCGCGCCCAGCGCGCGGCGGCGGTCAGACGACGACATTGACGAGCCGGCCCGGCACGACGATGACCTTCTTGGCCGCCTTGCCTTCGCCGAACTTGGCGAACTCGGGCGAGGCCAGCGCCGCCGCCTCGATCGCCTTGCGGTCGGCGTCGGCGGGGATGCGCACGCTGCCGCGCGTCTTGCCGGCGATCTGCAGCACGAGCTCGATCTCCGAACGCTCGAGCGCGGCGTCGTCGACCTCGGGCCAGGGCGCGTCGATCAGCTCGCCCAGCGTGGCGGCGAAGCCGAGCTCGCCCCACAGCGCGTGCGTGATGTGCGGCGCCGCCGGGTACAGCGCGCGCAGCAGGATGCCGACGCCTTCGCGCAGCGTCGCGTCGTCGGCTGCGCCGGCGCCGTCTTCCAGCGCGTTCAGCAGCTTCATCGCGCCGGAGACGACGGTGTTGTATTGCAGCCGGTCGTAGTCGGCACCGATCTGCTTGAGCAGCGTGTGCACCTCGTAGCGCAGCGGGTTCGTGCCCTGCGGCGCGGCGCCGGCGGCGGCCACGCGCGGCGCGACCTTGACGCCGAAGCTCCAGAGCCGGCGCAGGAAGCGGAACACGCCTTCGGCGCCCGAGTCCGACCACGCGGCGCTCTGGTCCGGCGGGCCGGCGAACATCGTGAAGGTGCGCGCGGTGTCGGCGCCGAACCGGGCGATGATGTCGCGCGGCTCGACGACGTTGTTCTTGCTCTTGGACATCTTCTCGATGCCGCCGAGCTGCACCGGCTGGCCGTCGGCCTTGGCCACGGCGCCCACCGGCTGGCCACGCTCGTCGAACTTCACGTCGACTTCGCTCGGGTAGAACCAGCGCTTCTTGCCCGACGCGTCCTCGCGGTAGTAGGACTCGTTGAGCAGCATGCCCTGCGTGAACAGCCGCGTGAACGGCTCGCTGAAGCTCACCAGGCCGATGTCGCGCATCGCCTTGGTCCAGAAGCGCGCGTACAGCAGGTGCAGCACCGCGTGCTCGATGCCGCCGATGTACTGGTCCATCGGCATCCAGTACTCGTTGCGCGCGTCGACCATCGCGCCGTCGCTGTCCGGGCAGCAGTAGCGCATGTAGTACCAGGACGAGTCGACGAAGGTGTCCATCGTGTCCGTCTCGCGCCGGGCGGCGGCGCCGCACTTCGGGCAGGCGACGTTCAGGAAGGACTCGCACTTGTTCAGCGGGTTGCCGCTGCCGTCCGGCACCAGATCCTCGGGCAGCACGACCGGCAGGTCCTTCTCGGGCACCGGCACGTCGCCGCAGTGCGGGCAGTGGATGATCGGGATCGGCGTGCCCCAGTAGCGCTGGCGGCTGATGCCCCAGTCGCGCAGGCGCCAGGTGGTCTTCTTCTCGCCCAGGCCCTTGGCGGCCAGCGCGGCGGCGACGGCGTCGACGGCCTGCTTGTACGGCAGGCCGCTGTAGTTGCCGGAGTTGATCGTCACGCCGCGCGTCTTGTCGCCGTACCAGTCCTGCCAGCGCTCGTAGTCGTAGTGCTCGCCGTCGACGTGCACCACCTGGACGATGTTCAGGCCGTACTTCTTGGCGAAGGAGAAGTCACGCTCGTCGTGCGCCGGCACGCCCATCACCGCGCCGTCGCCGTAGCTCATCAGCACGTAGTTGCCGACCCAGACCGGCACCTGTTCGCCGGTCAGCGGGTGGGTGACGAAGAGGCCGGTCGGGCGGCCTTCCTTCTCCTTGAGCGCCAGTTCGGCCTCGGTCGTGCCGCCCTTCTTGCAGGTCTCGATGAACGCGGCCAGCTCGGGGTTGTCGCGCGCGGCGTGCTGCGCCAGCGGGTGCTCGGGCGCGACGGCGCAGAAGGTGACGCCCTTGATCGTGTCGGCGCGCGTCGTGAAGACGTACATGCGCCCGCCCTGGATCAGCTCGCCGTCGGCGCCGCGGATGTCGTGCGTGAAGGCGAAGCGCACGCCTTCGCTCTTGCCGATCCAGTGCTCCTGCATCAGGCGCACGCGCTCCGGCCAGCCTTCGAGGTAGTGGGCGCTGGTGCTGTCGTTGACGCCGGCGAGCAGCTCGTCGGCGTACTTCGTGATCGCCAGGTAGTAGCCGGGGATCTCGCGCTTCTCGACGATCGCGCCCGAGCGCCAGCCGCGGCCGTCGACGACCTGCTCGTTGGCCAGCACCGTCTGGTCGATCGGGTCCCAGTTGACGATCTGCGTCTTCTTGTAGGCGATGCCCTTCTCGAGCATCTTCAGGAAGAACCACTGGTTCCACTTGTAGTAGCCGGCGTCGCAGGTGGCGACCTCGCGGCTCCAGTCGAAGGCCAGGCCCAGCGGCTGCATCTGGCTCTTCATGTCGGCGATGTTGGCGCGCGTCCACTTCGCCGGCGCGACGCCGTTGTCGATGGCCGCGTTCTCCGCCGGCAGGCCGAAGGCGTCCCAGCCCATCGGCATCAGGACGTTCATGCCCTTCATGCGCAGGTAGCGCGCCATCATGTCGTTGATGGTGTAGTTGCGCACGTGCCCCATGTGCAGCTTGCCGCTGGGGTAGGGCAGCATCGAGCAGGCGTAGAACTTGGGCTTGCTCTGATCTTCGACGACCTTGAACGCGCCGGTGGCGTTCCAGTGCGCCTGGGCGGCGGTTTCGACTTCCGCGGGGACGTACTTTTCGTTCATCCCCCGGATTGTAGGGAGCTACCTGGGTGCGGCAGGCTCGGTGACGAAGCCGATGCGCGACAAGCCCGCACGTTGGGCGACGTCGATCAAGCCGGCGACCTGGCCGTAGGGCACGGCGCGGTCGGCGCGCAGCCGCACTTCGGTCTGCGGATCGCGTGCGCCGGCCTCGCGCAGCGCACGCTCGACTTCCTCGGCGCTGGCGCGCTGTTCACCCAGGTAGAGCTGGCCGTCGGCGTCGAGCGCGACGGCGACGAAACCCGGCGTGTCCGACGGCGTCGAGGCGCCGGCGGCCGGCAGGTCGAGCTTCAGGCTGGAGGCCAGCAGCGGCGCGGTGACGATGAAGATCACCAGCAGCACCAGCATGACGTCGATCAGCGGCGTCATGTTGATGTCGCTGATCGGCGGCGGCGGGCTCGATCGGTCCAGGCGTCCGAAAGCCATCGCCGCTGCTCTCAGTCCTGCGGTGCGTCCAGCACCATGCGGCGCAGGTCGTGGGCGAAACCTTCGAGCTCGGCCTCGCAGGCGGCGACCAGCTTGCCGAAGGTGTTGAAGGCCAGCACCGCGGGCACGGCGACGGCGATGCCGGCGGCGGTCATCACCAGCGCTTCGCCGACCGGGCCGGCGACCTTCTCGATCGTCAGCGTGCCGGCGTCGCCGATGCCGGTGAGCGCGTGGTGGATCGCCCAGACGGTGCCGAACAGGCCGACGAAGGGCGCGGTGCTGCCGATCGAAGCCAGGATGACCTGGCCGAACTGCAGGTGCGCGAGGCCGCGGTGCAGCGCGTCGCGCAAGCGGCGCGTGAGCCGCGCTTCGAGCGCGGCCGCGCCTTCGAGCGTGCCGCCGGCGGCCGGCGCGACGGCGGCGTCGACCAGCGGCAGCAGCACGCCTTCACGGTCCAGCGCCTGCACGCGGCTGCGGCCGTCGCCGATCGAGGCCGAGTCCCAGAAGGCCGGCACGGCGCGGCGGATGTCGGCGCCGGCGCGGCGCAGCAGCAGGCCCTTCCAGACGATCAGCAGCCAGGCCACGACCGACATCGTGAACAGCAGCAGCGCGACGATGCGGCCGACCGTGTCGGCCTCGCCCCAGAAGTGCTCCAGGCCCTGCATCGGCGGGCGCGCTCAGAGGCCCAGGACGTCGGCCATGCCGTACAGCCCGGGCCCGTGGGCGACGAGGAAACGCGCCGCGCGCACGCTGCCGGCGGCGTAGTTCGCGCGGCTGTTGCTGCGGTGGCTGATCTCGATGCGCTCGCCGGTGCCGGCGAACAGCACCGTGTGGTCGCCGACGATGTCGCCGCCGCGGATCGTCGCGAAGCCGATCGTGCCGGGCTTGCGCTCGCCGGTGTGGCCTTCGCGCGCGAAGACCGCGTGTTCGGACAGGTCCTGGCCGAGCGCACGCGCCACCGCTTCGCCCATCGCCAGCGCGGTGCCGCTCGGGGCGTCGACCTTGTGGCGGTGATGGGCTTCGACGATCTCGATGTCGTAGCCGTCGGCCAGCGCCTTGGCGGCGGTCTCCAGCAGCTTGAGCACGACGTTGACGCCGACGCTCATGTTCGGCGCGAAGACGACGCCGATCTGCTGCGCGGCGGCGGCGATCTCGGCCTTCTGCTGCGGCGTGAAGCCGGTGGTGCCGATGACCATGCGCACGCCGAGCTCGCGGCACAGCGCCAGGTGCGTCAGCGTGCCTTCGGGGCGGGTGAAGTCGATCAGCACGTCGGCGCCGGCCAGGCCGGTGCGCAGGTCGGCGGTGACGGCGACGCCGGTCGTGCGGCCGAGGAAGGCGCCGGCGTCCTGGCCCAGCGCGGGGCTGTCCGGGAGGTCGAGCGCGCCGCTCAGGCGGCAGTCGGGGCTGGCCAGCACCGCCTCGACGAGCATGCGGCCCATGCGCCCGGAGGCGCCGGCCACCGCGATCGAGACGACGCTCACGAGGCCTCCAGCGGCGGGTAGCTGCGCGCGGCCCCTTGCGGTTCGGCTTCGGGCGCGGCTTCCTCGCGCTTGGGCGGGCGCGGCAGCGCCAGGCGCTCGGACTCGGTCAGCTCGAGCTTGGGCACGACCGGCTTCTCGTCCTTCTGGCGCGTGATCGAGTCGACGAACTCGCGTTCGGTCGGCAGATCGTCCGGGGCCTCGACGCCGGTCATCGTGCCGCTGGCGTCGAAGCGCACGACGATGCTGCGGCGCTGCGGATCGGTGCCCGGGCGGCGGATCGTGAAGATGTAGTCCCAGCGCTGGGCGTGGAAGGCGTCGGTGACCAGCGGCGTGCCGAGCACGTTGCGCACCTGTTCGCGCGACATGCCGGTCTTCAGCGCCTGAAGCTGTTCGCGCGTGACGACGTTGCCCTGGACGATGTCGATGCGGTACGGCGTGATGAACCCGAGGAAGCTGGGACCGGACGACGGCGTCGACGAGCACGCGCCCAGCAACAGCGAGCCGGACAGCAGGGCCAGGATGCGAAGCATGAGGGGATTCCTGCGCGGCCGCAGAGAACGGCGCGATAGGCTGGCTATGATGGCCGGCATTCTAGCTGGCGACCGTGCAGCGCCGGCCCTCGAGGATTTCCGACATGTCCAACGCCGAAGAACTGAAGAGCAGCGGCCTGAAAGCCACGCTGCCGCGCATCAAGATCCTGGAGGTTTTCCAGAGCGCCGAGCGCCGCCACATGACGGCCGAGGACGTGTTCAAGGCGCTGCTGGCCGAAGGCGCCGACATCGGCCTGGCCACCGTCTACCGCGTGCTGATGCAGTTCGAGCAGGCGGGGCTGCTGTCGCGCAGCAACTTCGAGTCGGGCAAGTCGGTCTTCGAGCTCAACGAAGGCCAGCACCACGACCACCTGGTCTGCATGGACTGCGGCCGCGTCGAGGAGTTCTACGACCCGGAGATCGAGGTCCGCCAGCGCGCCATCGCCGCGCAGCGCGGCTTCGAGCTGCAGGACCACGCGCTGGCGCTGTACGCGCGCTGCACGCGCCCGGACTGCAAGCACCGCCACGGCAAGTAGAGGGCGCGCGCGGCCGGCGCGCGTTCTCAGTTCTGGCCGCGTTCCATCGCGCGCTGGTGGCGCTCGATGAACTCCTGATAGGTGTCGATGCCGCGCAGCTGCAGCACCGTGTTGCGCACCGCGGCCTCGACCAGCACCGCGAGGTTGCGCCCGGCGTCGACCGCGATCACCACCTTGCGCACCGGGATGCCGAGGATCTCCTCGTACAGCGGCTCGTAGGGCAGGCGCTCGAATTCGCGCTCCATCGTCTCCTTGCGCACCAGGTGCACGATGAGGCGCAGGCGCATCTTCCGCCGCACCGCGGTCTCGCCGAAGATGGCCTTGATGTCCAGCAGGCCGATGCCGCGCACCTCGAGCAGGTTCATCAGCAGCTCGGGGCAGCGGCCTTCGAGCGCGGTCTGCGAGGTGCGGTACAGGTCGACGGCGTCGTCGGCGACGAGGCCGTGGCCGCGCGAGATCAGCTCCAGCCCGAGTTCGCTCTTGCCCAGACCCGACTCGCCGGTCAGCAGCACGCCCAGGCCGAGGATGTCCATGAACACGCCGTGGCGCGTCGTGCGTTCGGCGAACAGGTGCGCGAGGTAGGCGCGCACGACGTCGATGACGTGGCCGGCGGACTCGCGCGTGATGAACAGCGGGATCTCGGCGCGGTCGCACATCGCCACCAGCCGGTCCGGCGGCACCTGCTCGTCGGCGACGATCAGCACCGGCGGCTCGAGCGTGACGATGCGCGCGATGCGCCGCTCCTGGTCCTCGGGCGCGCTGGCGACGAGATAGGCGATCTCGCGCCGGCCGACGATCTGCACCCGGTACGGATGGATGTAGTTCAGGTAGCCGACGAGGTCGGCCGCCGAGCGCGCGTCGCGCACCGCGCTGTCGTCGAAACGACGCTCCGGGTGCGCGTGGCCGGCGATCCACTCCCAGCGCAGCGCCGCGCGATGCGCCTCGAACAGCGCTTCGGCGCTGATCGATGTCGGCTTCATCGCACGCGCGCCGTCATGCGACGGACTTCAGCGGTTCCCAGTCGTGGATCAGCTTGTGCACCGCGGCCGCGTCGGCCTCGGTCTTGAGCTTCTCGCGCAGTTCGCGGTCGGACAGCATCTCGGCGATCTCGGAGAGGATCTCCAGGTGCCGCTGCGTCGCCGCCTCGGGCACGAGCAGGAAGATCAGCAGCGAGACCGGCTCGTCGTCCGGGGCGTCGAACGGGATCGGCTGCTGCACGCGCAGCACCGCCGCCAGCGGATTCTTCAGGCCCTTGATGCGGCCGTGCGGAATCGCCACGGCGTGGCCCAGGCCGGTGGAGCCCAGGCGTTCGCGCGCGAACAGGTTGTCGGTGACGAGACCACGTGCAATCGCGTGCTGGTTTTCGAACAGCAGCCCGGCCTGTTCGAAGACGCGCTTCTTGCTCGTCGCTTCGACGTTCACCAGCACGTTGCTGGCAGGCAGGATGGCGGCGAGTCGGTTCATGGGGCTCTTCCCCTCGCGGGCCGCGTTTCTGCTGCGCTGCTGCCGCGTCGTGTTGCTAGACGAAGGATGATAGCAATCGGGGTTCCAGCCGGCTCGAGAGCGGGCCACCCGATGCAGGGGAACCGCGAATTCTTGCGGCTACATGACAACAAGTGTTTGCGGCAGATGAATAACCCTGTGCGATCTCGCCGGGGTGGTGCATGAAAAACGGCCCCGAAGGGCCGTCGTCGATGCCGGGGCGCGACAGCCTCAGCCGGCGTTGGCGTCCAGCCGCTTGGCCGTGGCGTGATGGTGGTCCTGCACACGATCCTTGTGGCGCACGACCTGGCGGTCGAGCTTGTCCATCAGCTGATCGATCGCCGCGTACAGGTCTTCGTGCGACTGCTCGACGAAGATGTCGCGGCCCTTCACGCGCAGGGTCACTTCGGCTTTCTGGCGGCGTTCCTTTTCCTTCAGCTTCTCGACGGTGAGTAGCACCGTGACGTCCACGACCTGGTCGAAGTGTCGCGTGACGCGGTCCAGCTTGGTGAGCACGTACTCACGAAGGGCCGGCGTGACTTCGAGGTGGTGGCCGCTGATCGTCAGGTTCATTGATGCCTCCTAAGAGAGGGGGTGGGAACGCGCCGTGCCCGGGTGATGCAGAGGGCTCGGCTGGGTGAAAACGCGGGGTGGGGAAGCGGTGCCAGGAGGGGTGTGAAAGAGGGTCTTTTCGAGGGCCGTCCGGGCCAGTGTGCACCCGTTGCAGAACGATGACAAGCGGACTCCGGAGCGGTCGCGAGGCCGTTTCGAACGGCTGTTTCAGCACCGTTGACGGCGCGCAGAAACGCACGTTTCGGCACGCACGAAAGGGCCTTCGGCGAGGCATGATGTGCTGTTGCCCGGGCTCGCACGACCTGTCGCTCCGGCGCTCAGACCACCGTGTCGGCGAAGCCGCGTGCCGGCACCGCGATCGTGAAGCGGCTGCCGCCGCCCTCGGCGTTCTCGGCGTGGATGCTGCCGCCGTGGGCCTCGACGATCTTGCGGCAGATCGCCAGGCCCAGGCCGGTGCCGCCCGAGCCGTCCTTCGTCTTGCTCGACTGCACGAAGGCCTCGAAGATCTTCTCCAGTTCCGCCGGCGGAATGCCCGGGCCGTGGTCGCGCACCGTGACGACGATCTGGTTGCTGGCGTCGATGTCGCCGCGCAGCTCGATCGTCGCGCCGTCGGGCGAGAAACGCACCGCGTTGGCCAGCACGTTGCGCACCACCTGCTGGAAGCGCAGCGGGTCGACCTTGGCGACGAGCTGGCCCTCGCTGAGCACCAGGTCCAGGTGCAGCCGGCGGCGCGCCAGCAGCGGGTCGATCTCGCGCGCGACCTCGCGCACCAGCGGCCGCAGGTCGGTGCGCTCGAGGTGGAAGGTGCCGACCGTGCTCTCGATCTTCGAGACGTCCAGCAGGTCGTTGACCAGCGCCAGCATGCGCTGCCCGGCAGCGTGGATGTCGCCGAACATCGACGCCAGGCGCTCGTGGGCACGGCCGCGCACCATGCCCAGTTCGGAGAAGCCGATGATCGCCTGCAGCGGCGTGCGCAGCTCGTGGCTGATGTTGGCGATGAACTCCGACTTCGAGCGCGAGGCTTCCTCGGCGATGTCGCGCGCCTCGCGCATCGCGCGATCGGCTTCGCGGAACTCGGTGATGTCGGTCAGCGCGGCGAGCAGGCCGCGCGGGCGGCCGTCGGCGCCGATCACCGCGGCCTTGGTGACGGCCATCGTGCGCCGCGTGCCGTCGGCCTGCGAGACCTCCGACTCGTAGCTCAGCGAGCCGCCGTGCTCCAGCACCTCGCGGTTGTAGCGCTCGTGCACCGCGGCCTCGGCCAGCAGCAGGTAGTCGCGGGCGCGCTTGCCGACCAGCTCCTCGCGCGCCATGCCGGCCTGCTGCTCCCAGGCGCGGTTGACGGTGACGTAGCAGGCCTCGCGGTCCATCAGCGCGACCGGCAGCGGCATCGTGTCGAGCATCAGCGCCGACAGCGCGAGCTGCTCCTGCAGTTCGCGCTCGGCGGCGCAGCGTTCGGTGACGTCGACAGCGCTGCCGGCGTGGCCGACGACGCGGCCGCCTTCGATCAGCGGCGACAGCGCCAGGTCGAACAGGCGTCGCTCGCTGCCGGCGAAACTGATCTGCGCCGCGCGCGAGCCGGCGGCCTCGGGCGCCAGCAGCGCCGCCACGGCCTCGCGCGAGGCCGGCGCGACCAGGTCCAGCAGCCGCCGCCCGAGCAGCGACTCGCTGGGCTGGCCGGTCGCGGCCTGCCAGCGCGCGTTGACGAAGGTGAGCCGGCCTTCGTGGTCGGTGCGGAAGATCAGCTCCTGCACGCTCTTGACGATGACGCTCAGCTCGCGTTCGCGCAGCGCGACGGCGTGCTGCGCCGCGTCGCGCTGGCGTCGCGCCGCCTCGCGGGCGCGCACGCTGCGTTCGGCGACGAAGGTCATCGCGGCGATCACCGCGGCGGCCACCGCGCCGCCGGCGAGCAGCCAGGCCAGCATGCGGCGCCACACCGCCAGCCCCACCTCCAGGTCGCGCACAACGACGACCGTCAGCTCCGGACGCGAGGCCAGCGTGTGCGTCGCGACGACGACGCGGCGCCCGTTGTCGAACTCGACATCGCCGTCCGGACGGACGGTGATGCGGCCGCCGGCGCCGACGCCGGCCTCGGGCGTCGCGCTCAGCACCTCGCCGTCGCGGCGCACGAGCAGTGCGCTGGTGCCGGGGTCCTCGCGCGCGTGGCGCTGGAACTCGGCGAGCCTGGCCGTGTCCAGCAGCGCGACCAGGGTTCCCGGCCGGCCGTCGGCGCCGACGACGCTGCGCAGCACCGGCACGCTGTCGCGTCCGGGCAGCACCGGCGCCGCGTCGGCGAGATAGCTGCCGTAGTGCAGCTGGGCCTGTGCGCGCGCCAAGGTCCAGCGTGCGCTGTCCAGCCTGAGCCCGCGTGCGGCCGGCACGCTGGACGCGACGACGCTGCCGCGCTCGTCGACGAGCAGCATCGCCGCCACCAGCGGCTGGCCGGCGGCCATCTGCACGAACGCGTCGCCGAGTTCGGCCAGGCGCTCCGGCGGCGTGCGGTGGACCGCGGCGGCGCCCACGGCGAGCACGTTCGTCGCATCGTCGAGCGCGTGCGCCGCGTGTTCCTCGACCATGCGCGCCAGCAGTTCGGCGCGGTCCTGCTGCACGAGGCACGCTTCCTCGTACTCGTAGGCGGCGATGCCGCCGACCACCGCCGCCAGTAGCGCGACCAGTGTCGCGCCGCCCGCGAGGACGAGGCGGGCGGTCAGAGTGCGCTTGCGCCGGCGACGCGAATCGGCGGCCGTGCTCATGTCGGCAGCGCCTGGGGCGGCGTCGTGCCGTCGACGAGTTCGGCGAAGCTGGGCTTGCGCCGGTTGATCGCGTCGCGCAGCGCGACGAGGCGCGGCGCGTGGGCCAGGAAGGCCGAGGCGATCTCGGGATCGAAGGCGCGGCCGCTCTGCTCCCGCAGCATCTGCAGGGCCTGGGCGTCCGGGAAGGCCTTGCGGTAGCAGCGGTCCATCGTCAGCGCATCGAAGAAATCGACGACGGCGACGATACGCCCGGCCAGCGGAATGGCGCTGCCCTGCAGCCCCGACGGATAGCCGCTGCCGTCCCAGCGCTCGTGATGCGACAGCGCCACCTCGGCGGCCAGGCGGAACAGCGGGATGCGCGACTGGCCGAGGATCTCGGCGCCGATGCGTGCGTGCTCGTTCATCGTCGCGCGCTCGGCCTCGTCCAGCGCGCCGGGCTTCTGCAGCACCTTGTCGGGAATGCCGATCTTGCCGACGTCGTGCATCGGCGCGGCCTTGCGCAGCATCGCCGCCCAGCGCGGCGTGCGGCCCATCGCCAAGGCCAGGGCCTCGCAGAGGAAGCCCATGCGGATGATGTGCTCGCCGGTGTCGTTGTCGCGGTATTCGGCCGCCATCGCCAGGCGGAACAGCGCTTCGTGGTGCGCGCGCGTGACCTCCTGGTACATCTCGCCGAAGTCGCGCAGGAAACACTCCATCTGCGCGTGCGCGGCATCGTCGAAACGGTTGGGCGAGGCGGTTGCGTCCGCGCGGTCATCGCCGGCCGGCGGGGCGTGCATGGAAGGGAACTCCTCTGATCTGACGTGACGAATTATCAGCAATGTTGCTTTTATCAGTTTGGAGTCGCGTCCACGGAGGCCCGGAAATTCGGCAGAATTACTCAATGGCCGAAATCCCTATGTCAGAAGACGCACGCGACACCTTCAGCACGCTGGAGGTGGCTCGCTTGCTCGGCATGGCGGTGCGCTCGGTGCAGATGATGGTCGACCGCGGCGAGTTGGAAGCGTGGAAGACCCCGGGTGGACACCGTCGTATTTCGCGCGACTCGGTCGAGCGCTGGCGTGAAGGCCGCCGCTCGGGTCCGTCGCGCACCGCGACGGCGCCGCGTCCGGCGTCGACGGCCCGGCGCGTGCTGCTGATCGAAGACTCGGCGCACTACCAGAACCTCGTCTCGCTGCTGGTCAAGCAGCACCTGAGCGGCGTCGAGCTGCACGTTGCCGACGACGGCATCGCCGGCCTGGCGCTCGCCGGCCAGCTGCAGCCCGACGTGCTGATCGTCGACATCCTGCTGCCGGGCATCGACGGCGCGACGCTGATCACCAGCCTGCGCTCGCATCCGCAGTTCAGCCGCAGCCGCCTGATCGTCGTCACCTCGCTCGACGAAGCCGGCCGCGCGCCCTACGCCTTCGCGCTCGAAGGCGTGCCGGTCGTGCACAAGCCGCAGCTCGTGGCCCAGCTCCCGGGCCTGCTGAAGGCGGCGCTGGACACGACCGTCGAGGCCGCATGAGCCTTCAGGACTTGTCCGGGGCTCATTCCCGCTCGGCGGGACCTGTCGCAGGACACAGGGTGCGCCAGTGAGCACGGCACCCGCCGCCGACGTCAAGGCGTCGCCGCCGCGGGTGCTGCTGGTCGAGGACGACCCTTCCATCCGACGCTTCGTCCAGATCGCGCTGGAGGAGCTGCCGATCGATCTCGTCGAAGCCGCGACACTGGCCGAAGCGCGTGCCGCGCTGGCCGAAGGCGCGGTGCGGCTCGTCATCTGCGACCTGATGCTGCCCGACGGCAGCGGTGTCGACCTGCTGCACGAGCTGGCCGCCGCGCGCGGCGCCAGCAGCCGGCCGCGGCTGGTGGCCTTCAGCGCCGGGATCTCGGCCGAACGCCGCGAGCAGCTCGAAGGCCTGGGCGTCGACGAGGCGCTGGCCAAGCCGGTGCCGCTGGACCAGCTCGAAGCCTGCGCCCAGCGTGCGCTCGACGACGCCCCGGCGGCGTCGCCGTCGCCGGCGCCGGGCGCGGTCACGCAGTACTTCGCCGGCGACGCCGCGCTCTACCAGGCCTACCGCGCGAGCTGCCTGCCGCAGTTCCTGCGCGACGTGCGCCAGGGCGACGCGGCGCTGGCGGCCGGCGACCTGGGCGCGCTGCGCCGCCTGGCGCACAGCCTGAAGTCGGTGCTGCTGACGCTGGGCTACGGCAGCGACAGCGAGCGCGCCGCGGCACTCGACCGCGCCGCCGCCGCGGGCGACACGGCCGTCGCCCAGGCCGACTGGGCGACGCTGCGCGCGTCGCTGCTGGCCATCGTCGAAGCCGGTTAGGCGCCGCCGCTCAGCGCGCGCTGCCCGTCGCCTGCCAGCGCAGGAAGGCGTAGACGTCGCTGATCTCGGCCGCCTGCTGGGCGCGCGTGGCGCCGATGCCGTGGCCGCCGTCGAAGTCCAGACGCAGCAGCACCGGCTTGCCGCTGGCCGTGGCCTGGCGCAGCCGCGCCGCCATCTTCAGGCTCTGCCAGACCTCGACCCGGGCGTCGTTGATGCCGTGCGTCAGCAGCACCGCCGGGTAGCGCACGCCGTCGTGCACCTGGTGGTAGCTGCTCATCGCCAGCAGCGCGCGGAATCCGTCCTCGGTGGCGACGCTGCCGAACTCGGGAATGTTCGGCGGGCCGTTGGGCTCGAGTTCGGCGCGCACCATGTCCAGCGCGCCGACCGAGATCACCGCGGCGCCGAACAGGTCGGGGCGCTCGGTGATCGCGCGGCCGACGAGCACGCCGCCGGCGCTGCCGCCCCAGGCGCTGAGCCGCGCCGGCGTCGTGTAGCCCTGGGCGACGAGGTACTCGCCGGTGGCGATGAAGTCCTTCCAGCTGTTGGGCTTGGTCTCGCGCTTGCCGGCGCGGTACCAGTCCTCGCCGAAGGCGCCCGAGCCGCGCGGGTTGGCGACGGCGAAGACGCCGCCCTTCTCCAGCCAGGCCAGCCGCGTCGCCGAGTACCAGGGTTCGTCGGTCATGCCGTAGCTGGCGTAGCCCCAGAGCAGCGTCGGCGCGCGGCCATCGAGCTTCAGGTCGGCGCGGTGCACGATGGCCAGCGGCACCTTGGCGCCGTCGTGGCTGGGCACCAGCACCTCGCGCACGACGTAGCGGCCGGCGCCCGGGACACGCCCGGGGCGCAGCAGCTGGGTGTCGGTGACGGCGACCCTGCCGTCGGCGCCGGGCTTCACCGACCACAGCCGCTCGGGCTCGGTCCAGCCCTGCAGCGCCAGCGTCACGCCGGGCAGCCGCGGGTCGTAGCCTTCGATCTCGAAGGCGCCGCGCACCGGCAGCGTCACTTCCTCGAGCCGGCCGCCGTCGGTCAGCGCCAGGCGCAGCAGCGACGAGGCGCTGCCGTCGCGGCGGCGCAGGTACAGCGCGTCGGCGCCGCGCGCCAGACCGGTCAGCACGCCCTCGCCTTCGGGCACCAGCACGCGCGCCGTGTCCAGGCCGGCGGCGGTGACCGTGCTCTCCAGCAGGCGGTAGCGCGGGGCGTCGCGGTGGCTCAGCAGGAACAGGCGTTCGCCGACGGTCTGCAGCGCGGTGACCCCGGCTTCGCGGTCGAACAGCGGCTTCCAGCGCGCCGTGCCGGCGACGGCGTCGGCCAGCGGCGCGACCCAGGCGGCGATCTCGTGGTCGGTGCCGTGGCTGACCAGCGCCAGCGCCCAGCCGGTGCCAGGCACCGGCTGCACGGCAGGCGCGTCCTGGGCTTCGTCGATCACGACGCCGGGCGTCTCGAAGGACAGCGCCACCGGCGCCTTCTCGACGTCGCTGCCCAGGCGCACGAAGACGGCGCGCGAACCGGCGTACTTGGCTGCCGGCGGCGCGTCGGCCGCGCTCGGGCGCAGCCGGGTGAAGAAGAAGCCGCTCTCGTCGTCGAGCCAGGCGACGTTGCCGTACTGCGCGCGGCTCACCGGGCCGAGCACGCGCCGGCCGCTGGCGGCTTCGACGACGTAGAGCTCGGCGTCCTCGGAGCCGCCGGCCGACAGGCCGTAGGCGACGTAGCGTCCGCCGGGCGAGGCCTCGAAGTAGTCGATCGCGTGCGGCGTGCCGCGCGGCGCAGCGGCCAGCGGGTCGACCAGCAGCCGCTCGTGCGCGCCGTCGCGCACGTAGAGCCGGAACTGGTCGTCGCGCGCGCCGCGCTTCTCGTAGAACAGGCGTTCGCCGGGGCGGCGCTGCAGCGCGCCGAAGCGCGTGCCGGCGTCGGCCATCAGCTGCGCGACGCGGCGGGCCATCGCCGGCCGGCCGGGGATCGAGTCCAGCGTCTTCCGCGCCTCGCGTGCACGGGCCTTCATCCAGGCTGCGACCGCGGGGTCGCGCACGTTCTCGAGCTGGCGGTACGGGTCGTCGACCTGCACGCCATAGAAGCGGTCGGAAGTGGGCGCGGGGGCGCCGGCGTCGCGCGGCGCGGCGACGGCCGCGGCGGCCAGCAGCAGCGGCGCGGCGATGAAGGACAGGCGGATCACGACAGGCCTCGGGCGAGGAAAGAGGGTGCGCAGGATATCCCGGCCGCCGCGGGCTGGCCGGGCGTCGCTTTTGCGCGTCGCCGGCCGACAAAGCGTGATCGATTGCCGCACGCAAAAATGATAAATATGCAAAATGCGACTCAGGGACGAACGCCAACCATGCACTCCACGCTGACCGAGCTGCTCGAGAACCTGAAATCGGGGTTGCTGTGGGTCCATCGCGACGCGACGGTGCGCTATGCCAACAGCGACGCCTGTCTGCGCACCGGCCTCGCGCCGGGCCACAAGCTCTTCGATCCGGACATGGTCGCAGCCGTGTCCGCCGCGGTGACCCAGCAAACCGCCAGGAAGCTCGTCTCGGTCGGCGTGGCCAGTGCTCCCGGACTGCCCGCTCCCGAACTGCAGTGCCGGGTGATCCCGGGGCTCTCGCGCGAGGACGCCTTCGTGCTGATCGCCCCTGACGCGTCGGACGACGCCGGTTCGGCATTCGACAACCTGATGCAGGTGATCCGCACCGACCTGCGCGACCCGATGGCCGAGACGCGCAACGCGATCGCGCTGGCGCGCGAGCACGGCGGCGGGCCCGAGGTCGACGCCCTCGTCGACGGCGTGCACGAGCTCGTGCGCGTGCTCGACAAGCTCGTCGACCTGGCGCAGCTCTGGGGGAGCGGCGCGCTGTTCGCCAACGACCGCATCGAACTCTGGTCGCTGCTGCAGACCGTCTGGGCCGAGGTGGAACCGGTCGCGATGTCGCGCCAGATCAAGGTGCGCTTCCGTGCCCAGACCGACGCCGCCAGCCTGGCGACGCTGTACGGCAGCGAGCACTGGCTGCGCCGCGTCTTCCTCGAGTGCCTGGAGTCGGCGCTGCGCAGCTCGCCGGCCGGTGCTGTGCTCGACATCGAACACCGCCAAATGGGCCCGCGTGCGGTCATCGTCTTCCGCGACTGCGGCATGTTCGCGCCACGATACGCCGACGCCGTCGACCTGCCGCGCAGCCAGGTGGCCGGGCAGCGCGCGCCGGCCAAGCGCGACGCCCGCGACCAGATCGGTTTCAAGCTCTGCCAGCACATCGTCTCGCTGCACGGCGGCCAGCTGCGCGAGGAGGACGACGACGGCATGCGCAACTTCGTCATCGACCTGCCGACCGGCGCGCCGTTCCGCAACGACAACTCGCAGCTGGACATCGTCCAGGCGCAGCAATACGCCCGTGATCTGGCCGCGCTGATGGCGCGCGCCCGCAAGCGTTCCGCCGATTCGGCGCCGCGCTGATCCGCCCGCACCCGTTTCACCAGGAGCCGCCATGAAGCGCGTCCTCATCGTCGAAGACCAGGCCGACATCCGCAAGCTGATCCGCATGACGCTGGAGTTCGAGGCCTACGAGATCCACGAAGCCGCCGACGGCGCCTACGGCCTGCGGCTGGCGCAGGCGGTGCATCCGGATCTGGTGCTGCTCGACGTCATGATGCCCGGCGAGCTCGACGGCCTGCAGGTCTGCCAGCGCCTGAAGAGCGACCCGGTGACACGCCCGATTAAGATCGTGCTGCTCACCGCGCGCGGCCAGGCGCGCGACCGCGAGGCCGGCCAGGCCGCCGGCGCCGACGAGTACCTCGTCAAGCCCTTCAGCCCGCTGCAGCTGATCGACACCATCGAGCGCCTGCTGGAGACCGCCTGATGGCGGCGCGGCCGTGGCGCGTGCCCGGGTGGCCGCGGCGGCTGCGCCACCAGTTGCTGGCCCTGCTCGTCGTCAGCATGGTGCTGGCGATGGCCTTGCTGTTCCGCGTCTCGGCCTCGCGCCTGGACGACGTCGCCGTCGACACCGCGCAGCGCTGGGCGCAGTCCATCGCGCTCGGTGCCGCGGCGGCCGCCACGCCGGCGCTGGAAGCCGGTGACGCTGCCGAGCTGGATGCGCTGCTGCGCAGCTTCGCCGGCATGCCCGGCGTCGAGCGGCTGGAAGTCGTCGACGCCGGCGGCGTGCAGCTGCTGTCGCTGCGCCAGTCGGCCGAAGGCCTGGTCGGGCGCGAGACGCCCAGTGCGACGCCTGCGCGCGGCGTGCCGGCGCTGGCCGGGCGCACCGGTTTCGTCGGCGAGGGCGCGGTGCAGGTCTGGGCGCCGGCCGGCCCCGGCGGGCGGCTCGGCAGCTTCGGCCTCACCTATTCGCTGGATGCCGAGCGCAGCCGGCTCGGTGCGCTGTCCTACGAGGCGGTGCTGGCGATCGCGCTGGTCAGCCTGATGACCATCGTCGCGACCTACTGGTTCATCCAGCGCGCGCTGGCGCCGTTGCAGCGCCTGGTGCAGTTCTCGGCCGAGCTGGGCCGCAACGCCGGCGCGCAGATCCAGCCGCACGGCGGCAGCCGCGAGTTCCGCGAGCTGGCCGATGCGCTCAACGAGACCTCGACCCGGCTGCGCGACCAGATGGAAGCGATCGGCCGCGCCGAGTCGCGCAACGAGGCCATCCTGCAGGCCGTGCCCGACGTCATCCTCGGCCTGGATGCCGCCGGTCGCGTGCGCGTCGTCAACCCCGGCGTCAGCAGCATCTTCGGCCTGCAGCCCGAGGAGGCGCTGGGCCGCCCGGTGTCCGACCTGCTGCCCGGCCTGAGCTGTGAGGACGCCGAGCGGCGCACGCTGGCGGGGCTGTACATGCGCTCCAGCGGCACCTACGTCGCGCGCTTCGAGATCGAGGCCAGCCGCCGCGGCGGCACGCCGTTCCCGGCCGAGGTGTCGCTGTCGCGCACCGAGACCACCGACGGCCTGCGCTACGCCGCGGTCGTGCGCGACATGACCGAGCAGCGCATGACCTTCTCGATGCTCAACCTGTACAGCCGGGCGCTGGAGTGCACGACCAACGGCGTCATCATCTGCGACATGTCGTTGCCGGGTTTCCCGATCTTCTACGCCAACCCGGCGTTCGGCCGCATCACCGGCTACGCCAGCGACGAGAGCATCGGGCGCGGTTGTGGCTTCCTGCAGGGCGAGGACCGCGAGCAGCCGCAGCTCGCCGAGCTCAAGCAGGCCATCGAGCAGGGCCAGTCGACCCAGGTCGTGCTGCGCAACTACCGCAAGGACGGCACGCTGTTCTTCAACGAGCTGACGGTCTCGCCGGTGCCCAACGCCGAAGGCGCGCCGCAGCACTACGTCGGCGTGCTCAACGACGTCACCGAGCGCGAACGCGCGCGCATGGCGATCGCCGAGCGCAGCGCGCGGCTGAACGCGGTCTTCGACCTGTCGCCCGACGGCTTCGTCGTCTTCGACGCCGGCGACGAGGCCGAAGGCGGCCAGCTCGTCTACTGCAACCCGGCCTTCCTCGCGATGTCGGGCTGGGATGCGGCCAGCGCCGAAGCCGGCATCGGCGTCGACGAGTTCGACCGGCGTTTCCTCAAGCAGTGCGACCCGGCCACGCCTTACGCGCCGGTGTCGCTGGCGCTGGCCGCCGGCGACCGCACCGACGGCCCCGACCTGCTGCAGCTGGTGCGCCCCGAGCGCCGCGTGCTCGCGCGCATGGCGCGCCGCGCCGGGCCGGGCCACCACGAGACCATCCTGTTCTTCCGCGACATCACGCGCGAGACCGAGGTCGACCGCATGAAGAGCGAGTTCCTGACCACCGCCGCGCACGAGCTGCGCACGCCGATGGTCAGCGTCTTCGGCTTCACCGAGCTGCTGCTGCGCCGCCCGGTGTCCGAGGAGCGCCGGCGCGACATGCTGGAGACCATCCACCGCCAGGCCTCGCTGCTGATCAACATGGTCAACGAGCTGCTCGACCTGGCGCGCATCGAGGCCCGCCAGGGCAAGGACCTGAAGCGCGAACCCTGCCGCCTGGACAGCCTGGTCACCCAGGCCGTCGGGCCGATGCTGATCGAAGGCGCCGCGCACGAGTTGCAGATCGACGTCGCGCACCCGGACTGCGTGCTCGACGTCGACCCCGAGAAGACCAACCGCGCGCTGACCAACGTGCTGTCCAACGCGGTGAAGTATTCGCCCGAGGGCGGCTCGATCCTGGTCACGACGCAGTCCGGCGAGCTGCGCGGCGAGCCGGCGGTCGGCGTGCGGGTCACCGATCACGGCATCGGCATGTCGCCGGAACAGCTGGCGCGCATCTTCGAGCGTTTCTACCGCGCCGACCCTTCCGGCAGCATCCCGGGCACCGGGCTGGGCATGAGCCTGGTGAAGGAAATCGTCGAGCTGCAGGGCGGCCGCGTCGACATCGCCAGCACCCCCGGACGCGGCACGACGGTGACCCTCTGGCTGCCTCTGGCGAGGGACTCGCAGCGGCCCGCGCGTCACGCGGGTGCCACCGGTGCGGTGCAATAATCCCGGCTTCCCCGTTCACCGGGACCACCCCATGGAACAACCCCCTAGTCGTTGACCGTCCGCTCCGGCGTCGAAGCCTGGAGCGTGGCGGTCTACAACCCCCTCCAGACCATCGACCGGCCGCAGCGGCATCAGGACCGCGGCGGCGCGACGCCGAGAGATCGCGATGCTCAACGTCTTCACGCTGGCCAACGGCCGGCTGTTCCAGGAAGAGATCGACAACCCCGATGCGCTGGCCGGCCTGCAGCCGGTCTGGGTCGATCTCGAAGCGCCTACCGCCGAAGAGAAGGACTGGGTCCGCTCGCGTTTCGGCCTGTCGATTCCCGAGGACGTCGTCGACGAGGACCTGGAGGAATCGGCCCGTTTCTACGAGGAAGACAACGGCGAGTTGCACATCCGCTCGGACTTCCTGATCGACGGCGACACCGGCCCCGAACGCCAGGGCTCGCGCAACGTGCGCGTGGCCTTCATCCTCTACGAGAAGGTGCTGTTCTCGGTGCACGCCGAGGACCTGCCGGTGTTCCGCCTGTTGCGTCTGCGCGCACGCCGCATCCCGGCGCTGATCGAGGACGCCAAGGACGTGCTGCTCAAGCTCTACGACGCCGACGCCGAGTACTCGGCCGATGCGCTGGAAGGCGTCTACGACAACCTGGAGCGTGTCAGCGCGCGCGTGCTGACGCAGGACGTCGACGACCGCAGCGCCGGCGAGGCGCTGGCAGCGATCGCGCGCGAGGAAGACCTGAACGGCCGCATCCGCCGCAACATGATGGACACGCGGCGCGCGCTTAGCTTCCTGATGCGCAGCCGCATGTTGAACGCCGAGCAGTTCGAGGAGGCGCGCCAGATCCTGCGCGACATCGACTCGCTGGACTCGCACACCGCGTTCCTGTTCGACAAGATCAACTTCCTGATGGACGCCACCGTCGGCTTCATCAACATCAACCAGAACAAGATCATCAAGATCTTCTCGGTCGCCTCGGTCGGGCTGCTGCCGCCGACGCTGATCGCGAGCATCTACGGCATGAACTTCCGCTCGATGCCCGAGCTCGACTGGACCTACGGCTACCCGTTCGCGATCGCGCTGATGGTCGCTTCGGTGGCCGCGCCCTTTCTTTACTTCCGCCGAAAAGGCTGGTTGCGTTAGTTCCTGCCCAGCAATTGCGGCGCCGGGCCAAGCCGGCGACGATGCGCCGGCCTCCGCGCATCGTGTAGGCTCTGGCCGCGACTGCCCGTCACGGTCGCCTCGACACGATTCGGACGCAGGACCCATGAATCGACTCTTGCCCCTGACCGCGAGCGCCCGCCTGCGACGCGCCGCCGCGGTCGCCGTGCTGACGGCGCTGGCGTTTGCCGGCCCGGCCCAGGCCCAGTTCGCCACCGTGCCCGCCCCCGAGCTGGGCACGCCGCCGCCGGCGTCGGCCGCCGAGCACGAGAAGCAGTACCGCGTGGAGGCCGCGCGCCACCTCTATTCCGCCTATCCGGCGCGCATCTACAAGGGCCGCCTGCCGCCGCTGCTGTATTCGGTGATGGTCGTCGAGACCGAGATCGACGCGATGGGCCAGGTCGCCAACGTGCACGTCGTGCGCAAGCCGGCGGCCGACGAGGTCGCGCCCTGGGTCGTCGCGATGATCAAACGCGCCGCGCCCTACCCGGCGCCGGCGCGGCTGGGCTTCGCGCGGTTCACCGAGATCTGGCTCGTCGACAAGAGCGGGCGCTTCCAGGTGGATGCGCTGACCGAAGGACAACGCTAGACGCGGGCGGCTTCGGTCAGCTCGACGCGCGGCGCTTGAGCCAGCGCATCGCGGCGCCGACGGCGGGCAGCTTCTCGTAGAGCTCCTCGGCGGCGTCCCAGTAGTCGCGGTGCAGCGCGACGCGGCCGTCGGCGGCGAAGCGCACGTGGGTCGCGCCGCGGATCGTCTGCTCGCCGCGCACGAAGCGCTTCATGCGGTAGTGCATGTCCCAGGTCAGGAAACACTGCTCGCCGGCGGCCACCGCTTCGTGCACGACGAAACGCGGCGCTTCCAGCGTGCGGAACATGTGCTCGAAGATCGCCGCGATCGCGGGAGCGCCGCGGACCTCGTTGAACGGGTCCTTGAAGACGGCATCAGGTGCGTAGACCTCGCCCAGCCGCGCCAGGTCGGCCGGCGACAGCGTCTCGAAGGCCTGCACCAGGCGCTGCACGCGCGGGTCGGGGTGTGCGGTCTTCATCGTCACAGGCCGGTGGAACGCCGCACCGCGGCGAAGTACGGGCCGTAGCCGATGTGGCGCAGCGCCTTCAGCCACAGCGTGAAGCGGCGCGGGAAGTGGATCTCGAAGTCGCCGCGCGCCCAGCCGCGCAGCATGGCTTCGGCGGCTTCTTCGGGCGTCAGCAGCGCCGGCATGCGGAAACCGTTCTGCGCCGTCAGCGGCGTGTCGACGAACCCCGGGTTGACGATCGACACGCCGACGCCGGCCGGGTGCAGGTCCAGGTACAGCGTCTCGGCGAGGTTGATCAGCGCCGCCTTCGTCGGCCCGTAGGCCAGCGACTGCGGCAGGCCACGGTAGCCGGCGACGCTGCCGACCAGGCTCAGGTGCGCGCCCTGGCCGGCGGCGGCGCGCGCGCGCATTGCCGGCAGCAGCGCGTCCAGCCAGTGCAGCGCGCCGGCGTAGTTGACCTGCACGTGCTGCAGCGCGACGTCGAGGTCGAAGGCCGTGGCGCGCATCGGCGTGTAGGTGCCGGCGCAGTACAGCGCGAGGTCGGGCGTGCCGCTTTGTGTGAACACCTGCTTGGCCGCGGCCTGCACCGCGGCGCGGTCGGTCACGTTCAGCGGCAGCGCGACGCTGCCCGGATGCGCGGCGACGAAACGTGCCAGCGCTTCGGCGTCGCGCGCCGAGACGGTGACGCGGGCACCCAGCGCATGCAGCCGCGAGGCGGTCGCGCGGCCGATGCCGGTGGAGGCGCCGACGAGCCAGGCGCTGCGGCCCTTCCAGTCGGCCAGCGGGGGGTTCAGGGCCATTGTTCAGTGCTTCTGGAAGGCGAGCGTGACTTCGCCGAGGCGAACGCCGAACTTGCTCATCTCGGCCTTGTTCAGCATCACCTTGTCGTCCATCTGGAACATCCAGTCGTCGAACTGGACCTCGTAGACGCTGCCGTCGACCGGCAGCTTCAGCGTGTAGCGCCAGTTCAGCGCGTTGCCGGCGGCCGTGCCCAGGGCGACGCCGACGACGTCGTCGGCGCGGCCCTCGTAGCGCCCGCCGCCCAGCGACTTGAGCTTCCAGACGCGGCGCTCGGTCTTGCCGTCGCTGTAGGTGAAACGTTCGTCGAGCACGCCGTCGTCGCCGTTCCAGGTGCCGGTCATCTGCACCGTGAAGCGGCGCACCACCTTGCCCGAGCGGTCGGCGAACATCCCGTGCGCCGTCATCTCGCCGTTGAAGAAGGTCTTCAGGTCGAGCTTGGGGCTCTCGGCGGCGTAGTCGGCGGGGGTCGGGCCGGCGCAGCCGGCCAGCGCCGCGGCGGCGGCCAGCCCTAGCAGCAGGCGTCGGTTCATCGTGGGTTCTCCTCGTCGAGTCGGTGCCGCCAGCGCCACAGCAGCGCGGCGGCGGCGGTTTTCAGCACACAGGGCAGCAGGCAGTAGGCGGCGGCCAGCGCCGCCAGCGCCTGGGGTTCACGGGCGCCCGGCGCGTAACCCGCCAGGCCCAGCAGCGGCAGCGCCAGCCCGGCGGCCAGCGCCAGGTTCAGCTTGGTGGCCAGGTTCCACCAGCCGAAGTACGCGCCTTCGCGGCCGCCGTGGCCGGCGCCGCGCACGATGCCGGCCAGCAGCGCGCCGGGCAGCGCCAGGTCGGCGCCCAGCGCGACGCCGCTGGCCACGCAGACCGCGGCGAAAGCCGTCGTGTCGCCCGGCCCCAGCGTCGCCGCCCAGACGAAGGCGGCGACGGCCAGCGCCATGCCGGCCAGCCAGGCGCCGGCCAGGCCGAGGCGCGGCACCAGCCTCACCCACAGCGGCATCGCCAGCGCGCCGGCGGCGAAGTAGGCGGCCAGGAACACCGGCTCCCAGGACTGGGCCTGCAGCCGGTCGCGCACGAAGAACAGCACCAGCGTCGCCGGCACCGCGCTGGCGATGCCGTTGACGAGGAAGACGGCGAGCAGGCGGCGGAAGGCCGGCGTCGCCAGCGGTGCGCGCCAATCGAAGCGCTGGGCGGCCGGCGCCGGCTCGGCGCGCGGTGCACCGGCCAGCAGCAGCAGCGCGAGCGCCAGCGCGACGGCGAAGACCGCGCTGGTGGCCTGCAGCCCGGCCAGCGAGGGCAGCACGCTGGCGACCAGCACGCCGGCCAGCGCCAGCCCTTCGCGCCAGGAGACGATGCGTGCACGCACCGCGGCGTCGCCACCCAGGCGCGCGCCCCAGGCCTGGTGCAGCACGGCGAGCAGGCTGTAGGCCAGGTAGGCGGCGACGAGCAGCGCCGCGCACCAGGCCAGCAGCGCCGTGCCGCCGGCCACCGGCGGGAAGAACAGGCCGTGGAAGGCGGCGGCCAGCAGCAGCGCCGCCGCCGCGGCGACGGCCAGCAGCCGCGCCGGCGAGCCGGCGAACAGGCGGTCGACGAGGCGGCCGATCGCCGGGTCGACGACGGCGTCGAACGCGCGCACCGCGAGCAGCAGCGCGCCCAGCGTCGCCAGCGGCACGCCGTATTCGGCGGCGTAGTGCGCCGGCAGCAGCACGTACAGCGGCAGCGCGACGAAGGCCAGCGGCAGGCCGAGCGCGCCGTAGCGCAGGCCGTCGGCGAAGCCGCCACGCCAGCGCGGCGCCGCGCCGGCGCCCGCGCGTGTCTCCAGGCCCATGGCGTTCATCCGATCTGGCCGAGCAGGCGCGAGCGCAGCGTCGGCTCCGAGGTCTGCGGCGCCAGCCAGATGCCGAAGAAGCGGCGGCCGAACTCGGTGTCGTCGAGCTCGCCCATGCGCCGGCCGTTGGCGTAGAAACGCGTGCCGCCGTCGGCTCCGCGCACGCCGACCAGGCGGTCGCCGGGCTTCACGTCGGGGAACATCGTGGCCATCGCCTGCTGCCAGGCCCGGGCCTGGGCCTCGGGCAGTTCACCCTGGCGGCGCATCTCGGCGATCGAGCGCTCGGCGATGTCGCGGCCGGCGAAGCCGCGCGCGTAACGGATCTCCAGCGCCAGCGGCGCGTCGGCCCAGCGCTCGGGCGCGAAGCCCTCGCCGGTCCACAGCCGGGCGTCGTAGATCGCGAAGCCGAGCACGCGCAGCCGGCCTTCGCCGCGCAGCGCGAGCGGCGCATAGGCGGCCAGCTCGGGCGGCGGCGTCAGCGGCCGGGACGCGAGCACCACGCCGGGGGCGAACGCGGCGGCCAGCAGGGCGCGACGCGTGGCGTCCATTCAGGTCCGGCGCAGCGTGAACTGCACGACGTCGGTGTTGCCGGTGGCGAAGGCCGCCTCGCAGTACGCGAGGTAGAACTCCCAGATGCGCACGAAGCGCGTGTCGAAGCCCTGGGCGCGCACCGTGTTCTCCTGGGCGAGGAAGGCCACGCGCCAGCGGCGCAGCGTCTCGGCGTAGTCGGCTCCGAAAGCGAGTTCGCCGACGACCTCCAGCCCGGCCTTGCGCGCCTCGGCGCGGAAGGCCGAGGCGCTGGGCAGCAGGCCGCCGGGGAAGACGTACTGCTGGATGAAGTCGGTCGAGCGCAGGTAGCGCGCGAACAGGTCGTCGCGGATCGTGATCGACTGGATGCAGGCGCGGCCGCCGGGCTTGAGCCGGTCGCGCACGGTGCGGAAGTAGCTGCCCCAGTACTCGCGGCCGACGGCCTCGAACATCTCGATCGAGACGACGGCGTCGAACGGGCCGTCCTGGATGTCGCGGTAGTCCTGCAGCCGCAGGTCGGCCTGGGTGCCCAGGCCCAGGCGCGCCAGGCGCTCGCGGGCGTAGGCCAGCTGCTCGGTCGACAGCGTGACGCCGGTGACGCGGGCACCGAACTCGTTGGTCGCGGCCTCGGCCACCGCGCCCCAGCCGCAGCCGATCTCGAGCACGCGGTCGCCGGCGCGCACGCCGCACTCGCGCAGCGCGCGCCGCACCTTGGCGCGCTGGGCCTCGGGCATGGGCTTGCTCGTGTCGCCGTCGAACCAGGCGCTCGAGTAGTTCATCGTCTCGTCCAGCCAGAGCCGGTAGAACGTGTTGCCCAGGTCGTAGTGGGCGTGGATGTTCTTGCGGCTGCCGCGGCGCGAGTTGCGGTTGAGCAGGTGCTTGAAGCGGTGCAGCAGCGAGCCCCACCAACGGCCGTAGATCGCGTCCTCGACGGCCTCGCGGTTGGCGATGAACAGCTGCAGCAGCGCGACGACGTCGGGCGAGGTCCAGAGGCCGTCGAGGTAGGCCTCGGCGAAGCCGATGTCGCCGCTCTTGAGCGTCGCCGAGCAGACGCTCCAGTCGAGCATGCGCATCGAAGCGCGCGGCTCGCCTTCGCGGCCGGTGCCGAAATGGGCCAGGCTGCCGTCGGGCAGCTGCACGTCCAGCGTGCCGACGGCCAGCCGCCGCAGCAGGCGGAAGACGGTGCGGGCGGCCGCGGGAGCGGACTCGGGCAGGGCGAAGGCGTTGGCGGTCGTCGTCGTCATGGCGGTTCCTGGGTCAGCGGGTCGTGAACGCCCGGGGCGGTTCGGGCTTGCTGATGAACGGCACGCGCTTGAGCCATAGCTGCAGCGCCTGCCAGTGGATGCGCACGATGACGCCCAGGGACATCATCGGCATGCCGAAGAAGGCCGCGCGTGCGGCGGCCGCGGTCAGCGGGGCCAGGCGGCCGCTGACGCTGGTCAGCAGCAGCGGGCCCTCGTCGTCGTCGTGGTCCACGCGCGCCACCGTGCGCTCGGCGGTGCGCAGGAAGCGGAAACGGTAGCGGCCTTCGACGCGGCAGAACGGCGAGACGTGGAAGACCTTGCGCGCGACGAGCTCGCGGCCCCAGCGCAGGTCCTCGCCGGCGAGCAAGTAGCAGTGGCGCTCGCCGAAGGTGTTGTTGACCTCGGCGACGATCGCCGCCAGCGAGCCGTCGCGCCGCTCGCAGTACCAGAAGCTCACCGGCTTGAAGACGTAGCCCAGCACGCGCGGGTAGGTGTGCAGCCAGATCTCGCCGTCGGCGTCGGCGATGCCTTCGGCGGCCAGCAGTTCCTCCAGCCAGGCCAGCGAGTCGGCGCGGCCGTCGCCGTGGTCGGCGTCGTGGAAGGCCACGAGGCCGAAGCGGTTGCGCCGCACCGCGGCCTCGGGCGCGGCGCGCAGCCGTCGCATCGGCAGCAGCATGAAGTAGGTCGTGTACTCGAAGGCGTGCCCGGCCGGCTTCAGGCGCCGGTGGCGCACGACGCCGGTGCCCAGCAGGGCCTGCGGCGTGGTGCCCGTGGTGGCGTCCATCACGCGGCCTCGTGCAGCGCCGGGCGGCCGGCCTGCCAGTGGGCGCGCACCGCGCGCACGACGTCCAGCGCCGAGGCCAGGCCGTCTTCGTGGAAGCCGTAGCGGGTCCAGGCGCCGCAGAACCAGGTGCGGCTGCGGCCCTGCAGCGCCGGCACGCGGCGCTGGGCCTCGATCGCGCCGAGGTCGAACACCGGGTGTGCGTACTCGATCTCGCGGAAGACGGTCTCCGGCGCCGGCTCGATCTCGGGGTTCAGCGAGACGATGACCGGCTTTGTCCAGGGCAGCGGCTGCAGCCGGTTGAGCAGGTAGTGCAGGCAGACGGCGGCCTGCTCGCGGCCGCGGTCGGGCGAACGCACGTAGTTCCACGAGGCCCAGGCCAGCTTGCGCTGGGGCAGCACCGAGGCGTCGGCGTGCACCACGGCGCGGTTGGGCTGGTAGCGGATCGCGCCGAGCACGGCGCGTTCGTCCTCGCTGGCGTCGGCCAGCAGCGCCAGCGCCTGGTCGCTGTGGCAGGCCAGCACCAGTTCGTCGAAACGCTCGGTGCCCGCCGTCGAGGTGACGGCCACGCCGTCGGCATCGCGGCGCACCTGGAACACCGGGCTGGACACGCGCGCGTCGGCGATGCGCGGCAGCATCTTCTCGACGTAGTTGCGGGCGCCGCCGCGCACGGTGTGCCACTGCGGCCGGTCGTTCACCTGGATCAGGCCGTGGTTGTGGCAGAACCGGATCATCGTCGCGACCGGGAAGCGCAGCATCTGTTCGGTCGGGCAGGACCAGATGCAGCCGATCATCGGCAGGAAGTACCAGTCGCGGAAGTCGTTGCCGAAGCCGTGGCGGTCGAGGAACTCGCCGATCGGCTCGGCCAGCGCGTCCTCGGCGCTGGCCTCGGCGATCGCGGTGGCCAGGCGGTTGAAGCGCACGATCTCGGCCAGCATCTTCAGGAAGCGCGGGCGCAGCAGGTTGCGGCGCTGGGCGAAGACGGAGTTCAGGTCCGAGCCGCTCCATTCCAGGCCGTGCTCGCGCGCCTGCACCGAGAACGACATGTCCGACGGTGCGGTTTCGACGCCGAGTTCGGCGAACAGGCGCAGCAGGTTCGGGTAGGTGCGGTGGTTGAAGACCAGGAAGCCGGTGTCCACGCCGTGCGTGACGCCGTCGACCGTCAGGTCGATCGTGTTCGTGTGGCCGCCGAAATAGTCGCCCGCCTCGAACAGCGTGACGCGGGCATCGGAGGACAGTTCGTAGGCAGCGGCCAGGCCGGCGATCCCGGAGCCGACGACAGCGACGCGGCGCATCAGCGACTCCCCGCCGCGCCGTGCGCGTTCAGGTGGACCCGACCCCGGAGGGCCGGCGTACCGCACGAGGCGGTACGCCGGGAGAGAAAGACTGCCGTGCGGCGGCGCTGAGCGAACGAGGGAGGGAGGGAGGAGGAGGAGAAACGCTCAGGCTTGGCAGACAGGAGACCCGTGAGTCCGCACGACAGGAGAACTGCGGCCGCGTTGGCGACCTTCTTGCCCGCTGTGACCGGCGTCGGCGCGCAAAGTTCCGCAGACCTTGACGGCGGACAGGTGGCGGAACGTGGGATCTGCTGCGGCATCGGCGTCATGTGAACCTCTCGGTATGCTTAGTGACTATACAGTCACATTTAAGTTCTTGCAGTGCAGGTCGCGGCTTTGACGATGTCTTGTCCTGTTCAAACGTGCGACTTAGGCCTATATTAGGTCAACTTTCGAAATCCATCATGGCTTTGTCCAGGACAACACCAAGGCGCTGCGGATGAACGAGCGCACCAACGTTGAAGCGCTGACGCTGTCGATCGCCGCCGTCGAACGCGACACCGGCCTCAGCAAGGACACTTTGCGTGTCTGGGAGCGTCGCTACGGCTTCCCGTCCCCCTCGCGCGATCCGCAGGGCGAACGCGCCTACCCCCTGGAACAGGTCGAGAAGCTCCGCCTCATCAAGCGCCTGCTCGATGCCGGCCACCGCCCCGGCCGCATCGTCCCGATGCCGGCCGCCGAGCTCAACGAACTGACCGCGTCCACCGTCGACCAGCCGCAGCGCCGCGCCGACAACACGGTGGCCTCCGCCGACCTGGAGCGCGCCCTCGACCTCCTGCGCCGCCACGACCCCGCCGGCCTGCGGCGCGAGCTCGGCCGGATGCTGGTGCGCCACGGCATCTCGCGTTTCGTCGTCGACGTCGTCGCGCCGCTGAACACCGCCGTCGGCGACGCCTGGCTGCGCGGCCAGGTCGAGGTCTACGAGGAGCACCTGTACACCGAGACCGTGCAGAGCCTGCTGCGCCAGGCGATCGCCTCGGTGCCCGAGCCGCTGGACGGCGGCACGCCGTCGGTGCTGCTGAGCACCTTCCCCGGCGAGCCGCACGGCCTGGGCCTGCTGATGTGCGAGACGCTGATGGCGATGGACGGCTGCCGCTGCATCGCCCTGGGCACGCAGACGCCGCTGTGGGACATCGTGCTGGCCGCGGGCGCCTATCGCGCCGACATCGTCGCCCTCAGCTTCTCCGGCTGCATGAGTCCCAACCAGGTCGTCGACGGTCTGGCCGAGCTGCGCGAGAAGCTGCCGGCCGAGGTCGGCATCTGGGTCGGCGGCAGCGCGCCGGTGCTGTTCCGGCGTCGCCTGGAGGGCGTGCTGCCGATCGATGCGCTGGACCAGATCGCGCCCGAGCTGCGCCGCTGGCGCGAGACGCCGCGCTGAACAACCCGACGCGCACGCGGTTGCACGCGGCTGCCTAGACTCGGGCGTCACGACTTCACGAGCCCGCCATGCTGTATCCCGAACTCTTCAAGCAGCTCGAAGCCGTGCGCTGGAACCTCGACACGGACATTCCGTGGGAGCGCTTCGATGCCGCACGCCTCAGCGACGAGCAGGCGCAGACCATCAAGATGAACGCCATCACCGAGTGGGCGGCGCTGCCGGCCACCGAGATGTTCCTGCGCGACAACCGCGAGGACAGCGACTTCTCGGCGTTCATGAGCGTCTGGTTCTTCGAGGAGCAGAAACACTCGCTGGTGCTGATGGAGTACCTGCGGCGTTTCCGCCCCGACCTCGCGCCGACCGAGGACGAACTGCACGCGGTGCGTTTCGAGTTCGACCCGGCGCCGGCGCTGGAGACGCTGATGCTGCACTTCTGCGGCGAGATCCGGCTCAACCACTGGTACCGCCGCGCCGCCGAGTGGCACACCGAGCCGGTGATCCAGGCGATCTACGAGACGCTGGCGCGCGACGAAGCGCGCCACGGCGGCGCCTACCTGCGCTACATGAAGCGGGCGCTCGTGCGCTGCGGCGACGAGGCGCGCAGCGCCTTCGCCAAGGTCGGCGTGCTGATGGCCAGCGCGCGCCGCACCGCGCAGGCGCTGCACCCGACCAACCTGCACGTCAACGCCAAGCTGTTCCCCAACGACACGGTGCAGAGCCGGCTGCCCGACCCGGCCTGGCTCGAAGCCTGGCTGGACCGCCAGATCCGCTTCGACGCCGAGTGGGAAGGCCGCGTCGTCGAACGCATCCTGCACAACCTCAGCCTGCTGTTCGGGCGCAGCTTCGCCAGCGTCCAGGACCTCAACCGCTACCGCAAGGAACTCGGGCGCGGCGCCCAGCCGGCCTGAGCGGCGCCGGGGCTCAGCGCGGCGGCTTCAGGCCGCCCTCGGCCGAGGCCAGCGCCACGGCCGCCTGCACGATCGGGTACAGGCCGTAGATCACCGACAGCGTCACCGCCTGCGCCGGCGCCACGCCCAGCGGGACCAGGCAGACGGCCGCCGCCGCCTCGCGCGTGCCCCAGCCGCCGAAGCTGACCGGCAGCGTCGCCATCAGGAAGATCGGCACCGCGGCGGCAGCCAGCGCCCAGGGCGCCACCGGCGCGCCGACAGCGGCGGCACCGCAGCCCAGCGCCAGCACCGACAAGGCCTGCACCGCCAGCGACAGCAGCACCTGCGCCGCGTACTGCTGCGCCGCCTTTGGGTGCTGCAGCAGCGGCGCCAGCGCACCGGCCAGCCGCGTGCCCACCGCCAGCCCGCGCGCGGCCAGCCGCAGCACGAGCCAGGGCAGCGCGACGAAGGCCGCCAGCAAGCCCAGCAGCAGCGGCCGCGAGCCCCACGGCGCCAGCGCCGGCCAGCGGGTGACGAAGGCCTGCCACTCGGGAGAGCCCAGCCCCCAGACCAGCGCCGCGAGCCCGAGCGCGATCAGCATCCACAGCCCGCTGACGCGGTCGCCGAGCACCGACATCGCCGCCGGCACGCCGGGATGGCCCTGGCGCTGCAGCGCCGTGGCGCGCAGCACGTCGCCGCCGACCACCGCGCCCGGCAGCGCGACGTTGACCGCCACGCCGCGGAAGTAGGTGACGACGGCCCAGCGCCGCGTCACCACCATCTGCATCCAGGCGCACAGCGCGCGCCAGCGCAGCGCCGACACCAGGTTCGCGGCGAAGGCGCTGGCCAGCCCGACGGCCAGCCAGCCGGCGTCGGCCCGGCGCAGCGTGCCCCAGACGTCGGCCGGCCCGGCGAGCCAGAACACCGCCGCCAGCAGCAGCGGCGCGGCGACCAGCCGCCAGCCGCGTTTGGCGAAGCCGCCGGTCACCGGCTGCCGTCGGCCGGCATGCGCGCGCTGCGCACGTGGTACTGCGGCCTCGCCCCGCCTTCGTGATAGATGCGCACCAGCATCTCGCTGATCAGCCCGGCGACGATGAACTGCAGGCCCACGAGCACGAGCATCGTGCCGGCCATCAGCAGCGGCCGGTGGCCGATCTCCTCGCCCAGGATCTTCAGCGCCATCAGGTAGGCCAGGATCAGCACGCCCGGCGTCGCCAGCGACAGCCCCAGCCCGCCGAAGACGTGCAGCGGCCGCTGCCGATAGCGCAGCACGAAGACGATCAGCAGCAGGTCCAGGATGACGCGGAAGGTGCGGTCGATGCCGTACTTGGAAACGCCGCGCGTGCGTGCGTGGTGGCGCACCGGCACCTCGGCGATGCGCGCGCCGGCCTCCTTGGCCAGCGACGGGATGAAACGGTGCAGCTCGCCGTAGAGGTGGATGCGCTCGATGATCTCGCGGCGGTAGACCTTCAGCGCGCAGCCGTAGTCGTGCAGCTCGACCTTGGTCGCCCAGGAGATCAGCCGGTTGGCCATGCGCGAAGGCAGGCGGCGCGAGATCGCGCGGTCCTGGCGGTGCTCGCGCCAGCCCGAGATCATGTCGATCGAATCGTCGGTTTCGAGGCGGTCGAGCAGCGCCGGCAGGTCCAGCGGGTCGTTCTGCAGGTCGCCGTCGAGCGTCGCGACGTAGCGCCCCAGCGCCCGTTCGAAGCCCGCCTGCAGTGCCGTCGACTGGCCGTAGTTGCGTGCCAGGATCACCGGCTTCAGCCAGGGACGTTCGGCGGCGAGCTCGACCAGCAGCTTGTCGCTGCCGTCGCGCGAACCGTCGTCCACGCAGATCAGCTCGAAGCCGCCCGGCCGCGGGGCCAGCGCCTCGTGCACGCGGGCGACGAGGTCGCGCAGGTTCTCGGCTTCGTTGTAGATCGGGATGACGACCGAAACCTCGGGCGCCGTCACCGCCGGCACCGTGCCGGCGGCCATGGAGGAGGAAGAATCGACGGGTTGCAGCATCAGACAGCGCGGGACGTTTCGTGCAGGCAAAGTTTCGTCCCGATGGAATACGCTGCGCATTAGACCCGAGTTAACCCGTAGTCCATCCGCTGGATCGATGTCTTCTTCTGCCCACGTTGGCCTACCACCCGATTCGGGTGTGCGGCGCTGGATCTGGATCGCATTCGCCTATTTCGCGCTGCAGGCCCTGTCGCGGGTGCTCGTGTCGCCGGCGCCGGAACTGGACGAGGCCGAGCAGCTGTTGTGGACGCGCCACCTCGCCTGGGGCTACGGCGCCCAGCCGCCGCTCTACACCTGGCTGCAATGGGCGGTGTTCCAGATCACCGGGCCCTCGATCGCCGGCCTGGCGCTGCTGAAGAACCTGCTGCTGCTGGGCACCTATGCGGCGCTGGCCTGGGCCGCCTGGCCGCTGGTCGGCTCGGCAGCCGGCCTGGTTGCCGCGGCGATGCTGTGGCTGCCGCAGATCGGCTGGGAGTCGCAGCGCGACCTGACGCACACCGTGCTGGCCACCGCCTGCGCGGCGCTGGCGCTGGGGGTGTTCGTGCGACTGATGCTGCGGCCGCGGCCGGCGCTCTACCTCGCCTTCGGCGCCGCGGTCGGGTTCGGTCTGCTGGCCAAGTACAACCTGCTGATCCTGCATGCGCTGCTGGTCGGCACCGCGCTCGTGTCACCGACGCTGCGCGATCGCGTGTTCTCGCGCTGGACGCTGGCGGCCGTCGCCGTGGCGCTGCTCGTCGTGCTGCCGCACGCGGCCTGGGCGCTGCAGCACGCCGCCGAAGTCACCCGCGGCACGGCACAGAAGATGGCGCTGGACCACGGCGACGGCGGCTTCGTGGCGCGCCTGGCCGGCGTCTGGAGCGCGGTGAACGCGGTCGTCAGCATGGTCGCGCTCTGGGGGCTGGTCTTCGGGCTGATGGTCGTGCGTCCGGCCTGGCGCGCCGCCCGCGCCGGGGCCGCGCCGGCGCAGCCGCCGCAGGTGCGCCGCGCGGTGCTCGTCTACTTCGGGCTGCTGGCGCTGATGCTGGTGGCGATGGCGCTGGCCGGTGGCGTGACGCACTTCAAGGGGCGCTGGATGCAGCCGATGCTGTTCCTCGTGCCGCTGGCCGGCTGGCTGCTGCTGCCGGCGGCACCGCCGGCCGCCGCGGTGCGCCGCTTCGAGCTCGCCACCGTCGTGCTGGCCGCGCTGCTGCTGGTGGGCATCACGCTGCGCGCGCCGCTGGCCGGCTGGAAGGCCGATCCCGACGAACTGAACGAACCGGTCGGCGCGCTGGCCGGCGAACTGCGCGCCGTCGCGCCCCGGGTCGACACGCTGGTCGTCTCGCCGCCGCGCCTGGCCGCCGGCTTGCGCCCGCAGTTCCCGCAGGCGCGGCTGCTGCTGCCCGCCGAAGCGGCGGCGGCGCGTGGCGTGACGGTCTACGTCGCCGCCGGCGAGGACGCGGCCGACGAGGCCCGCACGCTGGCCGCGCAGCCCGATGCCCGGCCGCACGAATGGACGCTGCTGCCGCTGTACACGCGCGACGCGCGCCAGGCGCGGCGTTACGCGGCGCTGGTGATCAGGCGCGATTGACCAGCGCGATGCCGGCGCAGACCGCCGCCAGCGCGACCAGCAGGCGCGCCGTCGCCGGTTCGCCGAGGATCAGCACGCCGGCCAGCAGCCCGAACACCGGCGTCAGCAGCGTGAACGCCGACAGCCGCGTCGCCGGGTAGTGGCGCAGCAGCCAGAACCACACGAGGTAGCTGGCGAAGGTGACGACGACGATCTGGAAGGCCAGCGGCCACAGCGCGCCCGGCCCCGGCACCGCCACCAGCGTCTCGCCGCCGGCCCAGGACGCCGCAGCCAGCGCGAGCGCCGACACCGCGAGCTGCCACAGCAGCGTCTTCTCGGGCGCCGCGCTGGCCAGCCGGCTGCCGCGCAGCGTCAGCGTCGTCAGGCCCCAGATCACCGCCGCGGCGACGCCGAGCGCGTCGCCCAGCCACTTGCGGCTACCGGCGGTCGGCGCGTGCAGCCCCTCGGCGAAGGCCCAGACGACGCCGGCGAAAGCCGCCGCCAGCCCGGCCAGCTGCGCCGGGCGCAGGCGTTCGTCGTGCGCGACGAAAGGCATGCCCAGCGCGACGACGAAGGGCGCGAGGTAGATGAAGACCACCATGCGCGAGGCCGCGGTGTGCTGCAGGCCGATGAAGATGCAGCCGAATTCCAGCGCGAACAGCAGCCCCATCGCCAGCCCGGCGCACGCCGTGCCGTCGTGTTCGAACAAGCGGATGCCGCGCCAGCGTGCCCAGGCCGCGACCAGCAGCGCGGCGCCGGCCGAGCGCATCGCGGCCTGCATCAGCGGCGGGATCTCGGCCAGCGCGAGCTTGGTCGCCACCTGGTTCAGGCCCCAGAGCGCGCAGCAGACGACGACGAGCACGACGGCGCGGCCGTCCAGCCGCGCGCGGCGGTCGGTCGGGGACATCGGGGACTTCAGCCTTCGCCGAAGACCGCGCGCCAGAGCGCCAGCACGGCGTCGCGCTGCGGCGCCAGGCGCTCGGGCTCGAACTGCGTCGGCTGCTCGTCCAGGCGTGCGGTGTGCTGCGCGCGGCGCAGCTCGCGGTAGGCGTCGGCGGCGGCGCGGCCGACGCCGGCCGGCAGCAGGCCGCCGTCTTCGGCGATGAGCAGCAGCGCGATGTTGCCCAGGTTGCCGATCAGCTCCGGATGGGTGCGCGAATGCGCCAGCACCAGGTACTGGACGGCGAACTCGACGTCCATCATGCCGCCCGCAGAGTGCTTGACGTCGTAGCGCCCGGCGCGCACCGGATGGGCGTCGCGCACCTTGCGGCGCATCGCGCCGATCTCCTCGCGCAGCGCCTGCGGGTCGCGTTCGGCGACCAGCACCGCGCGCCGCGTGGCGTCGAAGGCCGCGGCCAGAGCCGGGCCGCCGGCGGCGCAGCGCGCGCGCGTGATCGCCTGGTGCTCCCAGGTCCACGCGGTGTTGCTGCCGCGGCCGACCTGGTAGCGCTCGAAGGACGCGATCGAGGTCACCAGCAGCCCCGAGTTGCCGTTGGGCCGCAGCGCGGTGTCGATGTCGAACAGCTCGCCGGCCGCGGTGCGCAGCGTCAGCCAGGTGATCAGCTTGCGCACGAAGGCGCCGTAGATCTCCTGGGCGCGTGCCGGGTCGGCTTCGTCGGCGTCGTCGAAGAGGAAGACGACGTCCAGGTCGCTGCCGTAGCCCAGCTCCTTGCCGCCGAGCTTGCCGTAGGCGATGACGGCCAGCGCCGGCTGCTCGCGGTGGGCCTGGCGGAAGCGGCTCCAGGCCCAGCGCACGGTGATCGCGAGCATGGTGTCGGCGAGTGCCGACAGGTCGTCGGCGACCTGCTCGACGGTCAGCTCGCCTTCGACGTCGCGCACCAGCGTGCGGAAGACCTCGGCGTGGTGCGCCTGGCGCAGCATGTCCAGCAGCCGCTCCTCGTCGCATTCGCCGGCGCGGTCCCAGGCGGCGCGGCGTTCCTCCAGCTCGGCGGCGAAGCTCTCGCGGTCGAAACGCTGGTGCTGCAGCCTGGCGTCGGCCAGTTCGTCGATGACACCCGGGTGGCGCATCAGGTACTGCATCGGCCAGCGCGCCAGGCCCAGCAGGCGCAGCAGCCGGCGCTGGACCTCGGGACGCTCGGCGAGCAGCGCGAGATAACTTTCGCGGCGCAGCAGCGGCTCGACCCAGTCGACGAAACGCAGCGCCGCCTGCTCGGTGCAGCCACCCTCGGCGATGCCGCGTGCCGCGGCCTGCATCAGCCGGCCCAGGCGCAGCCGGCTCTCGTCGCGCAGCGCCTGCACGCGCGGCTGTGTCGCCCAGTGGCGCAGCCGCTCGGCCAGCGCCGCCGGCATCTTCTCCAGCAACTGCTCGCTGTCGATCGGCAGCGGCCCGGTGCCGCACTGGCGGCAGCCGTTGCGGCCCTGGCTCTTGGCGCCGCCGGCGCCTTCCATCAGCAAGGCGTCGAACTCGGCGGCCACCGTTTCGCGCGCCTCGCAGAGGCGGTCGAGCATCGTGCCGGTGTCGCCGCCGTCCAGGCTGGCGGCGATCCAGGCCAGGTCCTCGTCGCCGGTGGGCAGCAGATGCGTCTGCTGGTCGTCGAGGTACTGGATGCGGTGCTCGATGCGCCGCAGCAGCGCGTAGGCGTCGGCCAGGCGCTGCGCGGTCTCGGGCGACATCAGCCCGCCGGCCGCCAGCTTGCCCAGCGCGCGCAAGCTGCTGCGCGTGCGGATCTCGGGGAACTGGCCGCCGCGCACCACCTGCATCAGCTGGACGATGAACTCGATCTCGCGGATGCCGCCGCGCGAGAGCTTGACGTCGTTGGCGCGTTCGGGCCGGCCGGCGGCGCGACGCTGGGCCTCGTCGCGGATCTTGCGGTGCAGCTGGCGCAGGCCCTCGAAGACGCCGTAGTCCAGGTAGCGGCGGTAGACGAAAGGCGTGACCAGCGAGCGCAGCGCCAGCGCGCGCTGCGTGCCGACCGCCGCACGCGGTGCGACGATGCGGCTCTTCAGCCACGCGAAACGCTCCCACTCGCGGCCCTGGACCTGGAAGTACTCCTCCAGCATGCCCAGGCTCACGACCGGCGGCCCCGAGTTGCCGTTGGGCCGCAGCGCCAGGTCGACGCGGAAGACGAAGCCGTCCTCGGTGGTCTCGCCGACCAGAGCGTACAGCCGCTTGGCGACGAAGGCGAAGTACTCGTGGAACGAGACCGGGCGCGGGCCGGCGGTCTGGCCCTCGTCCTCGTAGACGTAGATCAGGTCGATGTCCGACGAGACGTTGAGCTCGCGCGCGCCGAGCTTGCCCATGCCGATGATCCACAGGTCCACCGGGCGGCCGTCGGCGTCCAGCGCCGCGCCGTAGCGTTCGTCGGCGTCCAGGCGCGCCTGGGCCAGCGCCAGTTCCAGCGAGGCCTCGGCCAGCCAGGTCATCGTCGCGGTGACGGTCTCCAGCGGCGCGGCGTCTTCGACATCCAGCACCGCCAGCCGTTCGAGCACCAGCTGGCGCGCGACACGCAGCGCGGCCGGCAGTTCGCGGCCACGTTCGCGCAGCGTGGCGACGAGCGCGACGATGGTCTCGAAACCGGGCGCTCCCGGCGGCAGCAACGCACGCTCGGCTTCGTAGCGGCGCCGGATGCGCTGCACGAAACGGCTGTGCGCCGCCGACGGCGCGGCGCTCTGGACGGCTGACATGGACGACCCTCCGAAGGTCTTGGCTCTTGTCGAGGGCGCCGATTCTGCGCTGAAGGCCCTCGGCGTGCAGGCGGCAGGGCCGAACGTGAACTGCGCGACTGCGCTGACGCAGAATGGCTCCATGAAAGTCGCCGCCGTCCAGATGGTCAGCACGCCCGATCTCGGGCGCAATCTCGAAGCCGCCGCACGCCTGGTCGGCGAAGCCGCCGCCGCCGGCGCCGGCCTCGTCGCGCTGCCCGAGTACTTCTGCCTGATCGGCCTGCGCGACACCGACAAGCTGCCGTTCGCCGAACCCGAGGGCGACGGCGCGATCCAGCGTTTCCTCGCCGACACCGCGCGCCGCCACGGCGTCTGGCTGGTCGGCGGCACGCTGCCGCTGCGTGCGCCCGACGGCCAGCGTGTCTACAACCGCTGCTGCGTCTACGGCCCCGACGGCGTCGAGGCCGCGCACTACGACAAGATCCACCTCTTCGCCTTCGACAACGGCCGCGAACGCTATGCCGAGGCGACGACGCTCGCGCCCGGCGACACCCCGGTGGCGCTGCAGTGCGGGCCGCTGCGGGTCGGCCTGTCGGTCTGCTACGACCTGCGTTTCCCCGAGCTGTACCGCGCGCTGATGGCCCCGCCCTGCGACCTGCTGTGCGTGCCCGCGGCCTTCACCTACACGACCGGCCGCGCGCACTGGGAGCTGCTGCTGCGCGCCCGCGCCGTCGAGAACCAGTGCTACGTGCTCGCGCCGGCCCAAGGCGGCCAGCACGAGAGCGGCCGCCGCACCTGGGGCCACAGCCTGGTCGCCGACCCCTGGGGCGAGGTGCTGGCGGTGCGGCCGGAGGGCGAAGGCGTGGTGCTCGCCGAGGTCTCGGCGCAGCGCCTGGCCGAGGTGCGCACTCAGCTGCCGGCGCTGGCGCACCGGCGGCTGTAGTCAGCGGCTGCCGAACATCATCCGCCGCGCCAGCCAGTGGCGCGCCGGCGCGACCTGCTGCAGCGCCGCCAGGCCGAGACCGCGCGCCAGGCCCAGCCCGGGCAGCTGCCAGGTGAAGCTGCGCGCCAGGAAGTCGGTCGTCGCGATCGTCGCCCAGCGGTCGGGCGAACGCGCCCATTCGACGCGCGCCAGCGCGGCGTCGACGTCGGCCGCATGGCGCAGCGCGGCGACGAGTTCGTGGGCGTCGCGCAGCCCCAGGTTCAGGCCCTGGCCGGCGACCGGGTGCAGCGTCTGCGCGGCGTTGCCGATGCGCACCGAGCGGCCGTCGACCAGCGTGCGTTCGGCATTCAGGCCGAGCGCGAAGTCCTTCAGCGGCGTGATCTCGCGCGGCCGCCCGGCGGCGGCCGGCAGGCGGTCGGCCAGCAGCGCCAGGCGCTGGCGCGCATCGAGTGGGCGCACCGGGTCGGCGTCGCTGGGCACGCACCAGACCAGCGCGGCGCGGCCGTCGGCGCGCGGCAGCAGCGCCAGCGGCCCCTCGCGCGTGAAACGTTCGAAGGCCACGCCCGGCGGCAGGCCGTCCAGCGCCAGCGTGCCGACCCAGGCCGTCTGGCGGTAGTCGTGCACGACGGCCTTGCGCACCTGGCCGGCGAAGACGCCGCCTTCGGCGACGACGGCGAGGTCGAAACACTCGGCGATGTCGGCGTCGAGCTCGACGCCGCCGGCCATCGGCTTGACCGCCTGCACCGCGGTGCCCAGGCGCAGCCGCAGCCGGCGCGGTTCGGCGGCCACGGCGGCCTCCCAGCCGCGCTGCAGCGGCGCGACGACTTCGCCATACGTCGCCACCGCGCCGAGCAGCGGCACGCCCATCTCGGCGGCGCGGATGCGCACCTCGGCGTCGCCGAAGGACGGCGGCTGCTGCGAGACCTGCACCTCGGCGATCGCCTGCGGCGGCGCCCAGTCGACCAGGCGCTGCAGGAACTGCACGCTGCCCAGCGACAGCGCCAGCGTGCGCGGGTCGGCGGCGACGTCGTGCGTCGCCGCTCGGGCGTCGAAGACGGTGATGCGCGCGGCCGGCAGCAGCCGCGCGGCGTGCAGGGCCAGCGCCAGCCCGACCGGGCCGGCGCCGACGACGGCGATGTGGACCTCGTGCATGGGCCGATTCTCGCCGTCCGGCTTGGGCCCGCTCAGGTCGAGGTCACCCAGTCCCGGCGTTCGGGGTGGTCCAGGTGCGGCAGGTGGTTGAAGGCGACCAGCATCAGCCGCTTCGGCGTGATCGCGACCTCGGTCAGCGCGCTGTTGCGGATGCGCAGGTTGAGGTCGATCGTCACCTCGTGCGGCGTGCGCAGCAGGTGGCCGAGCGCGGTGCAGATCGGCCCGCCGCTGGCCACCAGCAGCACGTTGCCGTCCTGGATGCGCTGTACCTCGTCGAGCACGCCGACGATGCCGGCGCGCCAGTCGGCGTAGCTCGGCATGCCCTCGGGCGCGATCTCGCCGGCCATCCAGCGCACCAGCGCCGAGCGCAGCAGCTGGAAGTACCGGCGGTAGGACTCGGGCGTGTCGGCCGCCGGCAGCGGCTCGGGGTGTGCGGCCTTCAGCAGCGCCAGGCTGTCGTACTCGTCGAGCTGCGGCCGCAGCGCTGCCGGCGGCACCGCGCCGTGGCCCTCGGCGATCGCCTCGTAGGAGGCGCGCTGGCGCTTGAGCGAACCGTGGAAGGCGGCGTCGAAGGTGATGCCGCGTTCGCGGAACCAGATGCCCAGCTGGCGGCACTGGCGCTGGCCCAGTTCGCTGAGCACGTCGTAGTCGTCGGCGCCGAACGAGGCCTGGCCGTGGCGCACGAGGTAAAGCGTTCCCATCGCGCCGATTGTGGCCGCCCGGCGCGGGCGCTGCTGTCGCCGCAGCGACCCACTAGCATCGGCCGCATTCCTCTCATCCGTCAGGTTCACACATGCAATACCGCCGTCTGGGCCGCTCTGGCCTGCGCGTCAGCGCGCTCTCGCTGGGCTCCTGGGTCACGTACCACAACCAGGTCGACGTCGACGCCGCCGTCGAGATGATGGCCGCCGCCTACGACGCCGGCGTCAACTTCTTCGACAACGCCGAGGTCTACGCCGCCGGCCAGAGCGAGGTCGTGATGGGCGAGGCGCTGCGCCGCCTGGCCTGGCCGCGCCTGAACTACGTCGTCACCAGCAAGTACTTCTGGGGCCTGGACCGCACGGGCGATGCCGTCAACCGCAAGGACACGCTGAACCGCAAGTACCTGATGCAGGCGGTCGACGGCTCGCTCCAGCGCTTCGGCCTGGACTTCATCGACGTCGTCTACTGCCACCGCCCCGATCCGAACACGCCGATCGAGGAGACGGCGCGTGCGATGAACGACCTCATCGTGCAGGGCAAGGCGCTGTACTGGGGCACCAGCGAATGGAGCGCCGCCGACATCCGCGCCGCCTGGGAACTGGCCGAGCGCCACGGCTGGCACAAGCCGGTGGTCGAGCAGCCGCAGTACCACCTGTTCCACCGCCGCCGCGTCGAGCAGGAGTACGCCCGCCTCTACGAAGACCTGGGCCTGGGCCTGACGACCTGGAGCCCGCTGGCCTCGGGCCTGCTGACCGGCAAGTACCGCGGCGGCGTGCCCGCCGGCAGCCGCGGCGCGCTGGAGAACATGGCCTTCCTGCGCGACGGCCTGACCGACGCGGCCAAGAACGAAGCCGTCGCCAAGCTCGAACCGATCGCCGCCGAACTGGGTGGCACGCTGGCCCAGCTGGCGATCGCCTGGGTGGCCCGCAACCCGCGCGTCAGCAGCGTCATCACCGGCGCCTCGCGCGTCGACCAGCTGAAGGCCAACCTGGGTGCGATGGCGCTGGTCGAGCGCCTGACGCCCGAGGTGATGGCGCGCATCGACGCCGTCACCGCCGGGCTGGCCGACCGCTGACTGTCAGCCCAGCGCCGCGAGCTGCGCCGGCGTGCCGACGTTGTGCCACTCGCCGCGCCAGGCCTGGCCCGAAAGGCGGCCGGCCGCGGCGGCGGCGAACAGCGCCGGGCCCAGCGGCGCGCGTGTGCCGGGCGCGATGCCGGCGACGATCGCCGGGCGCAGCAGCGCCAGGTTGGCGTAGGTCCAGGCGCGCTCGCCGTCGCGTGACAGGCGTCCGCCGGGGCCGAGCGCGAAGTCGCCGCGGGCGTTGAACTCGGGGTTGGGCACCAGCCAGAGGTGGCCCAGGTCGCCGCTGTCCTCGAAGCGGCGGCGGTCGGCGTCGTCGAAGCCGAAGTCCGGCGCGACGATGTCGCCCGAGACGACCCAGAAGGCTTCGTCGCCGTTCGGCGCCAGCCAGCGCAGCGCGGTGGCGATGCCGCCGGCGGTTTCCAGCGCGCCGCCCCAGGCCGCGCCTTCGGCCGACCAGCGGATCGTGAGTCCCCAGCGCGAGCCGTCGCCCAGCGCGGCCTGGAACTGCTCTTCGAGCCAGGCGGTGTTGATGACCACCTCGCGCACGCCGGCCTTCGCCAGCGCCAGCAGATGCCATTCGATCATCGGCCGGCCGCGCACCGGCAGCAGCGGCTTCGGGGTGGTGTCGGTCAGCGGTCGCATGCGCTCGCCGCGGCCGGCGGCGAGGATCAGGGCTCGGGCGCTCATCGGGCGGCAGTGTAGGGGCGCCCTAGAATCCAAGGCTTTCTTCACCCCCGACGGCGCCCACGAGGCCGCCGGCGCAGCATGGCCAAGACCTCCTCCCCTGACACCGCGCTGATGGCCAACGCGGTGCGCGCGCTCGCGATGGACGCGGTGCAGCAAGCCAACTCCGGCCACCCCGGCGCCCCGATGGGCATGGCCGAGATGGCCGTCGCGCTCTGGGGTCGCCACCTCAAGCACAACCCGGCCGACCCGAAGTGGGCCGAGCGCGACCGTTTCGTGCTCAGCAATGGCCACGGCTCGATGCTGATCTACGCGCTGCTGCACCTGACCGGCTACGACCTGCCCGTCGAGGAGCTGCGCAACTTCCGCCAGCTGCACAGCAAGACCCCGGGCCACCCCGAAGTCGACGTCACGCCGGGTGTCGAGACGACGACCGGCCCGCTGGGCCAGGGCATCACCAACGCCGTCGGCATGGCGCTGGCCGAGAAGCTGCTGGCCCAGCAGTTCAACCGCCCGGGCCACGAGATCGTCGACCACCGCACCTACGTCTTCCTCGGCGACGGCTGCCTGATGGAAGGCATCAGCCACGAGGCCTGCGCGCTGGCCGGTGCCTGGAAGCTCAACAAGCTGGTCGCGCTGTACGACGACAACGGCATCTCGATCGACGGCCAGGTCACGCCCTGGTACGTCGACGACGTCGCCAAGCGTTTCGACGCCTACGGCTGGAACGTCGTCGGCCCGGTCGACGGCCATGACGTCGCCGCCGTCGACGCCGCGCTGACCCAGGCCCGCGCCTCGGCCACCAAGCCGACGCTGGTGATCTGCAAGACGACGATCGGCAAGGGCTCGCCCAACCGCGCCGGCACCTCCAAGGCGCACGGCGAGCCGCTGGGCGCCGCCGAGATCGCGCTGGTGCGCGAAGGCCTGGGCTGGAAGCACGAGCCCTTCGTCGTGCCCAAGACCGCCTACGCCGCCTGGGACGCGCGCAAGACCGGCAGCGCCGCGCAAGCCGCCTGGAACAAGGCCTTCGCCGCCTACCGCAGCGCCTTCCCCGAGCTGGCCGCCGAGTACGAGCGCCGCATGAAGGGCGAGCTGCCCGCCGGCTTCGCGCGCATCGCCGCCGACGCCGCGATCGCCGCGCACGACAAGGCCGAGACGGTGGCCACGCGCAAGGCCAGCCAGCTGGCCCTGGAAGCCTTCACCAAGGCCCTGCCCGAGCTGCTCGGCGGCTCGGCCGACCTGACCGGCTCCAACCTGACCAACACCAGCTCGACGCCGGCGCTGCGCTTCGGCGACGACGGCGCGGCCAACGGCGGCCGCCACATCAACTACGGCGTGCGCGAGTTCGGCATGGCGGCGGTGATGAACGGCGTCGCGCTGCACGGCGGCTTCATCCCCTACGGCGGCACCTTCCTCACGTTCAGCGACTACAGCCGCAACGCGATCCGCATGGCCGCGCTGATGAAGCAGCGTGTCGTGCACGTCTTCACCCACGACTCGATCGGCCTGGGCGAAGACGGCCCGACGCACCAGAGCGTCGAGCACGCCGCGTCGCTGCGCCTGATCCCGAACCTGGACGTCTGGCGCCCCGCCGACACCGCCGAGACGACGGTGGCCTGGACGGTGGCGATCGGCAACACCGACCGCCCGACGGCGCTGCTGCTGTCGCGCCAGAACCTGCCCTACGCGCCCAAGGCGACGCTGGAAGACATCGGCAAGGGCGCCTACGTGCTCGCCGAGCCGGCCGAGGTGGGCCTGAAGAAGGCGCCGCAGGCGGTGATCATCGCCACCGGCAGCGAGGTGCAGCTGGCGCTGCACGCGCAGGCGCAGCTGGCCGCCGCCGGCATCGCGGTGCGTGTCGTGAGCATGCCCAGCACGACGACCTTCGACCGCCAGAGCGTCGAGTACAAGCTCTCGGTGCTGCCGGCCAAGCTGCCGCGCATCGCCGTCGAGGCCGGCGTCACCGACGGCTGGTGGAAGTACGGCTGCGCGGCCGTCGTCGGTCTCGACCGCTACGGCGAAAGCGCGCCGGCCGGCGTGCTGTTCAAGCTCTTCGGCTTCACGCCGGAGAACGTCGCCGCGGTCGTGCGCAAGGTGCTCGACCGCTGACCCGGTGGCAGGCACCGTTCGCCTTTGCCCACCACCGCCTGCAGGGCGGCGCGTGACCCGTCGCGCCGCCTGCGGCAAGATCGCTCCCTAGTGGCGCCGGCCGGGCCGCGAGGTCCGGTCGCCCAGGCGCCGAAGCCCGTTCACCTTCACCGTTCAGGAGAGACGACATGACCATCAAGATCGGCATCAACGGCTTCGGCCGCATCGGGCGCATGGTGTTCCGCGCCGCGATCAAGCATTTCGACGACATCGAAGTCGTCGCGATCAACGATCTGCTGGAACCCGACTACCTGGCCTACATGCTGCAGTACGACAGCGTGCACGGCCGCTTCAAGGGCGACATCTCGGTCGACGGCCACACGCTGATCGTCAACGGCAAGAAGATCCGCCTCACCGCGATCAAGGATCCGGCCGAGCTGAAGTGGGGCGAGGTCGGCGCCGACATCGTCGTCGAATCGACGGGCCTGTTCCTGACCAAGGAAACCGCCGAGAAGCACCTGGCCGCCGGCGCCAAGAAGGTCATCATGAGCGCGCCGTCCAAGGACGACACGCCGATGTTCGTCTACGGCGTCAACGACAAGACCTACGCCGGCCAGGCCATCGTCTCCAACGCCAGCTGCACGACCAACTGCCTGGCGCCGGTCGCCAAGGTGCTCAACGACACCTTCGGCATCAAGCGCGGCCTGATGACCACGGTGCACGCCGCCACCGCGACGCAGAAGACCGTCGACGGCCCGAGCAACAAGGACTGGCGCGGCGGCCGCGGCATCCTCGAGAACATCATCCCCAGCTCCACCGGCGCCGCCAAGGCCGTCGGCAAGGTCATCCCCGAGCTGAACAAGAAGCTCACCGGCATGTCCTTCCGCGTGCCGACCTCCGACGTCTCGGTCGTCGACCTGACCGTCGAGCTGAACAAGGAAGCGAGCTACGAGGAAATCTGCGCGGCGATGAAGGCCGCCAGCGAGGGCCCGATGAAGGGCGTGCTCGGCTACACCACCGACAAGGTCGTCGCCACCGACTTCCGCGGCGAGAGCTGCACCTCGGTCTTCGACGCCGACGCCGGCATCGCGCTGGACAAGACCTTCGTGAAGGTCGTGGCCTGGTACGACAACGAGTGGGGCTACTCCTGCAAGGTTCTCGAGATGGTGCGAGTCATCTCGGCCTGAAGACCCTGAACCCGGCTGCGGCCGGGACTCGAAGACGGCCCCCACGCGGGGCCGTTTTTCATGGCCGGCGCGAGTTCAGCGCGCGCAGCGGTGAAAGCGTGTGCCGCCGGGCAGCGCCGCGTCGGCCAGGCGCGCCTGCAACGTCGCGTCGGCGCGCGCGACCCGCAGCCAGTGCTGCGGCGGCGGGGGCGGCAGGGCGACGGCGCGGGCCGTCTTCACGCCTTTGGTCGAGATGGCGGCGAGCCCGCGTTCGGCGTCTTCGCGCGAGTCGTGGCGCGACAGCACGAGGCCGGGGGCCAGCTCCGGCGGCGCCTCCAGCGTCTCGTAGGGCACACGCAGCTTCTGCAGCGCGTCGGCGCGCGAGCGCATCGAGGCGCCGTCGGGGAAGCGGCCGATGTAGACCAGCCAGACCGAGGGCTGGGCCTGGTCGCGCCGCTTCCAAAGGTCGCCCGGCAGGCCGGTGGCGATCAGCGCCTGTTCGGCGCTGGCGGCGTCGGCGTCGTTGAACGGGCCGGCCTCGACGCAGGCGACGCTGGCCGCCGCGGCGCTGGCGGCCTGAGGCGTGACGATGCGGATCGTCTCGGGCTGGATCTGCGCCGCCAGCCGTGCCGGCTCGCGCTGGCCGTGCTGCGGTGGCGGCACGGCGGGGTCGAGCCAGCCCCGCGCCCAGGCGAAGAACAGCAGGTTGGCGCCGATCAGCAGGGCGGCCAGGGCCCTCAGCATGTGTCGTCCCGCAGGCGAACGCTGACCTCGCCGCTGACCAGCGTGTGCAGCGTGCCGGCGCGCACGCGCAGCGCGCCGCGTTCGTCGACGCCTTCGGCGACGCCGTGCAGCGGTTCGGGGCCGGTGGTCGTCACCGGCAGGCCGGCGAGCAGGTCGCGGCGTTCGAAGCCGGCCTGGAAGGCGGCGAAGCCCTGGGCCTCGAAACGCAGCAGCGCCTGCACCAGCGGCGCCGCCACCGCGGCCAGCGCACGCGGCGCGCTGGCCTCGCCGTCGAGCTCCTGCAGGCAAGCGTAGCCGTGGGTCAGGCCTTCGGCCGGCTGCGGCAGCACGTTCAGGCCGACGCCGACGATGCACATGCGGCGCTGGCCGACCGGCACGGTCTCGATCAGGATGCCGCCGAGCTTGCGGCCGCGGCCGGGGCCGTCGAGGATCCAGAGGTCGTTGGGCCACTTCAGCCCGATGCGCGGCGGCGCGACGTCCAGCGCCTCGGCGAGCGCGACGCCGACCGCCAGCGACAGCCCCGACCAGTCGCGCGGCGCCAGCGGCAGCGACAGCGAGAAGGTCAGCGACGCACCCGCCGCACCCAGCCAGTCGCGGCCCAGGCGGCCGCGGCCGCCGGTCTGGTGTTCGGCCACCAGCAGGCAGGGCTCGGTGTCGCCGGCGCGGCGGCCGTAGGGCGCCCGCGGCAGGTCGCCGAAGCCGCGCAGCTCGCCCGGGCGCGTGACCGGCGCGTCGCGCTGGCCGGCCTGGGCGCGGGCGCGTTCGATCAGGCGGGTGTTGGTGGAATCGGTGCTCGCGACGACCTCGACGCTGACGCCGGGCAGCAGCGGCTGCAGCTGTTGCCAGACTTCCTCGGCACCCCAGCGCAGCGGCTCGGCCTGGCCGGCGTGAAATGGCGTGGGCACCGGGGCGTCCATGGTCTCAGCGGCGCTTGGGCGCGAGCATCGTGCCGCGGCAGTTCGGGCTGCCGCAGTGGCAGGCGTATTCCTTCTTAAGCTTGGCGGTGTAGCGCTCGTCGATCACCAGGCCGTAGTCGTAGAAAAGCTCTTCGCCGGCTTCGATGTCGCGCAGCGCGTCGATGAAGACGCGGCCGTCGGCCAGCTGCTGGGCCTCGCAGTTCGGGTCGCAGGCGTGGTTGATCCAGCGCGAGGCGTTGCCGCCGACGTTGGCGTCGATCACGTGGCCGTCGTCGACGTGGAAGTAGAAGGTGTGGTTGGGCTGGGCCGGGTCGTGCGGGTGGCGGCGCAGCGCTTCTGGCCAGTCGATCAGCTCGCCTTTGTATTCGATCAGACGCGTGCCGGCGGCGATCGCCTGCAATGCGAACACCCCCTTGCCGTGCACGCCGCTGCGCCGCACCTGGATGCGTCGCGCATCGCCCCTTGGCGCCGCTGGTTGCACGGTCTTCTTCATTGGGTACATTGAAATTACAGGGGCGCGCGCGTGTGTGCGTGCGCGTGAAAGACGGCGGATTTTAGGCACGGCTTGCTTCGCCGTGAGCCAAGGCAGACATGACCAAGACTCTCATCATTGCGGAGAAGCCCAGCGTCGCGCAGGACATCGCGCGTGCGCTGACGCCGGTCGCCGGCAAGTTCGAGAAACACGCCGACCATTTCGAGAACGACCAGTACGTCGTCACCTCGGCGGTCGGCCACCTCGTGGAGATCAAGGCTCCCGAGGCCTACGACGTCAAGCGCGGCAAGTGGAGCTTCGCCCATCTGCCGGTGGTGCCGCCGCACTTCGAGCTGGCGCCGATCGACAAGTCCAAGTCGCGGCTGTCGGCGGTGGTCAAGCTGGTCAAGCGCAAGGACGTCACCGATCTCGTCAACGCCTGCGACGCGGGGCGCGAAGGCGAGCTGATCTTCCGCCTGATCGTCCAGTACGCCGCGGCCGGCAAGCCCTTCACCAAGCCGATCCGCCGCCTGTGGCTGCAGAGCATGACGCCGCAGGCCATCCGCGACGGCTTCGACAAGCTGCGCAGCGACGAGCAGATGCAGGGCCTGGCCGACGCCGCGCGCAGCCGTTCCGAGGCGGACTGGCTGGTCGGCATCAACGGCACGCGCGCGATGACGGCCTTCAACTCGCGCGACGGCGGCTTCTTCCTCACCACGGTGGGCCGGGTGCAGACGCCGACGCTGTCGATCGTCGTCGAGCGCGAGGAGAAGATCCGCAAGCACGTTGCACGCGACTACTGGGAAGTGCGCGCCGCCTTCGACGCCCAGGCCGGGCAGTACGAGGGCAAGTGGTTCGACCCGAAGTGGAAGAAGAACCCCGACGACGCCGAAGCGCGTGCCGACCGCCTGTGGAACGAGGCCGACGCCCAGGCCATCGCCGCCGCCGTGCGCGGCCAGCCGGCCACCGTCACCGAGGAAGCCAAGCCCAGCTCGCAGAGCAGCCCGCTGCTCTACGACCTGACGACGCTGCAGCGCGAGGCCAACTCGCGCTTCGGTTTCTCGGCCAAGACGACGCTGTCGATCGCCCAGGCGCTGTACGAAAAGCACAAGGTGCTGACCTACCCGCGGACCGACTCGCGCGCGCTGCCCGAGGACTACGTGGCCGTCGTCAAGCAGACCTTCGCGATGCTCGCCGAGGAAGAGCTGCCGGGCCCGCTGGCGGCGCTGTCGCAGCACGCGCGCAAGGGGCTGGACGCCGGCTACGTGAAGCCCACCAAGCGTGTCTTCGACAACACCAAGGTCTCGGACCACTTCGCCATCATCCCGACGCTGCAGGCCCCGAAGAGCCTGACCGAGATCGAGGCCAAGCTCTACGACCTGGTCGTCAAGCGCTTCATCGCCGTGTTCTATCCGGCGGCCGAGTACATGGTCACGACGCGCATCAGCAAGGTCGCGACGGCCGGCGCGACGCACCACTTCCAGACCAACGGCAAGGTGCTGGTCAACCCGGGCTGGCTGGCGGTCTACGGCAAGGAAGCCCAGGACGAGGACGCCAACCTGGTGCCGGTGACGCAAGGCGAGACCGTGCGCACCGAGGGCGTGGACGTCAAACAGCTGAAGACCAAGCCGCCGGCGCGCTACACCGAAGCGACGCTGCTGTCGGCGATGGAAGGCGCGGGCAAGCTGATCGACGACGACGAGCTGCGCCAGGCCATGGCCGAGAAGGGCCTGGGCACGCCGGCGACGCGCGCCGCGATCATCGAAGGCCTGATCCTCGAGAAGTACATGCTGCGTGAAGGCCGCGAGCTGGTGCCCACCGCCAAGGCCTTCCAGCTGATGACGCTGCTCCGCGGCCTGGCGATCGAGGACCTGACCAAGCCCGAGCTGACCGGCAACTGGGAGTACCAGCTGTCGCAGATGGAGCACGGCAAGCTGAGCCGCGAGCGCTTCATGGCCGAGATCGCCAAGATGGCCGAGCGCATCGTCAAGAAGGCCAAGGAATACGACCGCGACACGATTCCCGGCGACTACGCGACGCTGGCCTCGCCCTGCCCGAACTGCGGCGGCGTGGTCAAGGAGAACTACCGCCGCTTCGCCTGCATCGGCGCCGCCGGTTCGCCCGAAGGTAGCGGCTGCGGCTTCAGCATCACCAAGCTGCCGGCCGGCCGCACCTTCGAGCTCGCCGAGGCCGACGCGCTGCTGCGCGACAAGCGCCTGGGCCCGCTGGAAGGCTTCCGTTCCAAGGCCGGCTGGCCGTTCAGCGCCGAGCTGCGCATCGTGCGCGACGAGGAGATCGGCAACTGGAAGCTGGAGTTCGACTTCGGCGACGACGACAAGCCCGCCGAAGGCGAAGGCGAGCCGGTGGACTTCAGCGGCCAGCAGAGCCTGGGCCCGTGCCCGAAGTGCCGCAGCCATGTCTACGAGCACGGCACGAGCTACGTCTGCGAGCACGCCGTCGGCCCGCACGCGACCTGCGACTTCAAGAGCGGCGCCGTGATCCTGCAGCAGCCGGTGACGCACGAGGAGATGACGCGCCTGCTGACCACCGGCCGCACCAAGCTGCTCGAGGACTTCGTCTCGAACAAGACCAAGCGCAAGTTCAAGGCCTTCCTCGTCTACGACACCAAGGAAGGCAAGGTCGGTTTCGAGTTCGAGCCGCGTGCCGCGCGGCCGCCGGCGAAGAAGGCGCCGGCACGCAAGACCGCGGCGTGAACGACGCGCCGCCGTGCCTGAGTGCGGCCGGCGCGGCGGCCAGCCGGCTGCGCGTGGCGGTCGTGCCCAATGCGCGCCGCACCGGCGCCGACGGCCTGCACGACGGCGCGCTGCGCGTGCGCCTGAACGCGCCGCCGGTCGACGGCAAGGCCAACGACACGCTCGTCGCCTGGCTGGCCGACGAGCTGGACCTGCCCAAGCGTGCGGTGCGGCTGACTCACGGCCAGACCGGGCGGCGCAAGACGATCGAGCTCGACGCCGCGCCCGAGGCCGTGGCGGCCTGGCTGCAGCGCGTGCTCGCCGGCTGATTCAGCGCAGCAGCGCCGCCAGCTGCCAGAGCGCAAAACCGGCCAGCAGCGCCGCCGACACGAGGTTGACCCGGTGCTGCCAGCGGGCATCGAAACGCGTGCGCAGCCGGCCGACTGCGCCGGCCAGGATGAACCACCACAGCGCCGAGCCGGCGGCGACGCCGGCGACCATCACCCACGGCGAGGCCACCGCGCTGCGCCCGGCCAGCGCGCCGAAGACGGCGATGAAGGACAGGATGGTCGTCGGATTGGCCAGCGTCAGCACGAAGGTGCCGGCGAAGAGCCGCGCCAGCGGCGCCCGCTCGCCGGGCCCGCCCGCGCGCCGCGCCGGCGGCTGGCGCGCGATGCGCCAGGCCATCCACAGCAGCAGCGCCGAGCCGCCGCCGGCCAGCAGCGTGCGCTGCTCGACGAGAAAGGCGATCAGCGCGGTGACGCCGAAGGCGCCGACGGCGCCGTAGATCGCGTCGGCGACCGCCGCGCCCAGCCCGGTGGCGATGCCGGCGGCGGCGCCGTACTGCAGCGTGCGCTGGATCGCCAGCAGGCCGATCTGGCCCACCGGCGCGGCGATCGACAGCCCGATCGCGCCGGCTTGCAGGAAGAGGGTGAGTTGAGCGTCCACGGCTTCATTGTGCGAAGCCTTTGGCGGTCGATCCAGGCGATTCCTCAGGCTGAATTCTTGCGATATACCTAAATTTCAGGCCAAACTGCCACATGACCGAAAACGTGCTCGACGACAAGGCCTGGAAGCTGCTGCTCGCGCTGCAGCGCGACGGTCGCGCCCCGCTGAAGGTGCTGGCCGAAGCCGCCGGGCTGTCGATCCCGGCGACGGCCGAACGCCTGAAGCGGCTGCAGGACGCCGGCGTCGTGCGCGGCGTCGCTGCCGACGTCGACGCCGCGCGTGCCGGCTACACGGTGCGCGCGATCGTCGGCCTCACCGTCTCCGGCCAGCCGGCGAAGAAGGCCTTTCTCGAGCAGATCGGCCGCGCCGCCGAGGTGCTGGAATGCCACCACGTCGCCGGTGCCGACTCGTATCTGCTGACCGTCGTCGCCGCCGACCTGCCGGCGCTGGAGGCCTTCCTCGGCTCGATCAACGCCTGGGGCGAGACGCGCACCCAGATCGTGTTCTCGACGCCGATCCCGCGCCGCGGCCTGGTGCCGCCGGGCACGCTGCGCTGAAAGCCCGCCCGGGCGGATGCGGGACAATCCCGCCATGAACCCGATCGACGACATCGCCGCCTACATGGACCGCGTCGGCGCCGCCGCGCGCGCCGCTTCCACCGCGATGGCGCGTGCCGGCTCCGCCGCCAAGGACGACGCGCTGCGCCGCCTGGCCGCCGCGCTGCGCACGAAGCTCGGCCCGCTGCAGCAGGCCAACGAACTCGACCTCGCCGCCGCGCGCGCCGCCGGGCTGGCCGAGCCGATGGTCGACCGGCTCAAGCTCACGGCCAAGGTCGTCGAGACGGTCGCCGAAGGCTGCGAGCAGATCGCCGCGATGCCCGACCCGATCGGCGAGATCAGCGAGCTGCGCCGCCGCCCGACCGGCATCTCGGTGGGCCGCATGCGCGTGCCGCTGGGCGTCTTCGGCATGATCTACGAGAGCCGCCCGAACGTGACGATCGAGGCCGCGTCGCTGGCGATCAAGAGCGGCAACGCCTGCATCCTGCGCGGCGGCTCGGAGGCGCTGCATTCCAACCTCGCGCTGTGGAAGCTGGTGCAGGGCGCGCTGGTCGAAGCCGGCCTGCCGGCCGACGCGGTGCAGCTCGTCGAGACCACCGACCGCGCCGCGGTCGGGCGGCTGATCACGATGCCGCAGTACGTCGACGTCGTCATCCCGCGCGGCGGCAAGAGCCTGATCGAGCGCATCGCTGCCGAGGCGCGCGTGCCGGTCATCAAGCACCTGGACGGCAACTGCCATATTTACGTCGACGCCGAGGTCGACCTGGAGCAGGCGGTCGTCGTCACCGACAACGCCAAGACGCAGAAGTACAGCCCCTGCAACGCGACCGAGTCGCTGCTGGTGCACGCGGCGCAGGCCGCGGCCTTCCTGCCGCGCATCGGCGCGGTCTTCGCCGCCAAGGGCGTCGAGATGCGCTGCTGCCCGGCCGCCAAGGCGATGCTCGCCGCCGTGCCCGGCGCGCGGGTCGTCGACGCCACCGAGGCCGACTGGGACACCGAGTACCTGGCGCCGGTCATCAGCATCAAGGTCGTCGCCGGCCTCGACGAGGCCATCGCCCACGTCAACCGCCACGGCTCGCACCACACCGACACCATCCTGACGACGAACCACCCGAACGCGATGCGCTTCCTGCGCGAGGTCGATTCGGCCAGCGTGATGGTCAACGCCAGCACGCGTTTCGCCGACGGCTTCGAGTACGGCCTGGGCGCCGAGATCGGCATCTCGACCGACAAGTTCCACGCCCGCGGCCCGGTCGGCCTGGAGGGGCTGACCTCGCTGAAGTGGATCGTGCTCGGCCAGGGCGAGATCCGGCGCTGACCGTGTCCGCACTGCAGATCGCCGTGCTGGCCCTTGCGGCCGTGCTCGTGTTCTGGATGGTCGGCGCCTACAACCGGCTGATGGCGCTGCGCACGGCCATCGGCACCGCCTGGCAGCAGGTCGCCGAGGCGCTGGCACGCCGCGGCGAGGCCGCGCAGGCGCTGGCCCAGGCGCTGCGCGAACCGATGGCCGGCGAAGCCAAGGCGCTGGACGCGCTGCTCGCCGCCGAGGCCCAGGTGCGCGAGGCCGCCGCTGCGCTGGGCGCGCGTCCGGTGCGGCTGGAGGCCGCGCTGGTGCTGGTCAAGGGGGAGGCGGCGATGGGCGCCGCGGCCAGCCGCGTGCTGGCGCTGCTGGAGCAGCATCCGCTGCTGAAGGTCGAGCCGGCGATCGCCGAGCAGGCCGTGGTGCTGGCCGACGGCGGTTCGCGGCTGGCTTTCGCGCGCCAGCGCTTCAACGAAGCCGGCGCCGCCTACGACGAGGCGATCGCCGAGTTCCCGACGCGGCTGCTGGTGCCGCTGTACCGCTTCGGGCCGGCCGGCCGGCTCTGAATCAGGACTGGCCGACGATGGCCGCGGTGGCCACCAGTTCGTCGAACAGCGCCTTGCTGACCTGGCCCGAGACCGCGTAGGGGTCCAGCGTCGCGGTCTCCGAGTACTTCAGGAGCAGCGCCGGGTTCAGCCGCGCGATGCTGACCTGGCCCATCGACCAGCCGGCGAAGCGGCGTTCGCCGATCTCCTCGTAGCTGAGGATCTCGACCTCGGTGTGGCGCGGGTCGCCGACGATGCGCGCGTACAGGCGGTTGACGGCGCTGCGGCCGCCTTCGAGCACCTGCACGAAGATGCCGTCGGAATAACACAGCACCCCGGTGATGCCCAGCGCCGGGTTCTGCGCACGCGAGGCGCGCAGGATGGACTGCAGCTCCTCGGGGTCCAGCGCCGGCACGGCGCGGCTGACGTACATGAGGCGGACGAGCATCGCGGGCCTTTCAGTCTTGCTTGCGCGGCAGCAGCGAGAGGAATTCGCGCCGCAGGTTCGGATCCTTCAGGAACGCGCCGCGCATCACGCTGTTGACCATCGCGCTGTCGGTGTCCTTGACGCCGCGCCAGTGCATGCAGAAGTGGTCGGCTTCCATCACGATGGCCAGGCCGTCGGGGCGCACGCGCTCCTGCAGTTCGTTGGCGAGCATCGTCACCGCCTCCTCCTGGATCTGCGGCCGGCTCATGATCCAGTCGGTGATGCGGGCGTACTTGGACAGCCCGATCAGGTTGCTGTGCTCGTTGGGCAGCAGGCCGATCCAGACCTTGCCGAAGATCGGGCACAGGTGGTGGCTGCAGGCGCTGCGCACGGTGATCGGGCCGACGATCATCAGCTCGTTCAGGCGCTCGGCGTTGGGGAACTCGGTCACCGACGGCATCGGGTGGAAGCGGCCGCGGAAGACCTCGTCGATGTACATCTTGGCCACCCGCTTGGCCGTCTCCTGCGTGTTGTGGTCGCTCTCGGTGTCGATGACCAGCGCGCGCAGCAGCTCCTCGAGCTTGGCCTGCACCTCCTTCTTCAGCTCGGGCAGTTCGCCCTCGCGCACGAAGTCGGCGATGTTGTCGTTGGCGTGGAAGCGCTTGTCCGCGCAGACCAGGCGGTAGCGGATGCGTTCGGAGACCGGCAGCGTGGCCAGTTCATCCTCGCTGCGCAGCAGGCGCGGCGTCGCGGGCTCCGGGGGCAGGACGGTCTTGGCCATGGGAAGAGGCGGGCCGGTCGGCCGGTGGCGAAGGGACTCGGTATTGTGCGGCGCGCTTCGCCAGCGTGCAGGCTCCGCTTAGACTGCCCTGGTGACCACTCCGACTTCGTCCGTGCCGCTGTCGCGGCTGCTCGACCTGACCGCCGACGCCGTGCTCGCGGTGCGCCAGGGCCGTTCGCTGACCGACGTGCTGGCGCGCGTGGCGCCCGATGCGCGTCCCGGCGTGCAGGCGCTCACTTTTCACGTGATGCGCTGGCTGGGCAGCGCCGGCGAGGTGCGCGCCATCGTTGCGCCGAAGACGCCGCCGCCGCACGTCGAATCGCTGCTGCTGACCGCGCTGGCGCTGCTCTGGCCGACCGGCGAGCCCTCGCCTTATGCCGACCACACGCTGGTCGACCAGGCGGTGCATGCGGCGCGCCACCGCACGCCGGTCGCCGCCGGCTTCATCAACGCCGTGCTGCGCCGCTTCGTGCGCGAGCGCGAGCACCTCGCCAATTCGGCGCGGCACCAGCCGCTGGGCGCCTTCAACCACCCGCTGTGGTGGATCGAGCGCGTGCGCCACGACTGGCCGACGCAGTGGCAGGCGCTGCTTGCGGCGGCCAACGTGCACCCGCCTTTCACGCTGCGCGTCAACCGCCGCCGCGGCAGCGGCGAGGCCTATCTGCAGCGCCTCGCGGCGCAGGGGCGCGCCGCCAGCCTGGTCGACGACCCGGCGCTCGGCGGCCAGGCCATCGTGCTCGCCGAGCCCTGCCCGGTGACGCAGCTGCCCGGTTTCGCCGAAGGCGAGGTCTCGGTGCAGGACGCGGCCGCGCAGCGCGCCGCGCCGCTGCTCGTCGGCGCGGGGCTGCCGGCCGGCGCGCGTGTGCTCGACGCCTGCGCCGCCCCGGGCGGCAAGACCGCGCACCTGCTGGAACTTGCCGACCTGGACCTGCTGGCGCTGGACAGCGACCCGGTGCGCCTGGTGCGCGTGCAGGAGAACCTGCACCGGCTGCAGCTGCAGGCCCAGGTACGCGCCAGCGACGCGCGCGACACCGCGAACTGGTGGGACGGCCGCCCCTTCGACGCCATCCTGCTCGACGCGCCCTGCAGCGCCTCGGGCATCGTGCGCCGCCACCCCGACGTGCGCTGGCTGCGCCGTCCCGACGACATCACCGCGCTGGCACGGCTGCAGGCCGAGATGCTGGACGCGCTGTGGCCGCTGCTAGCCCCCGGCGGGCGCCTGGTCTACGCCACCTGCTCGCTGTTCCGCAGCGAGGGTGCCGAGCAGATCGACGCGTTTTTGCAACGCCACGGCGACGCCGGAGCGAGCCTCGATCCGCAGTCGCCCGGACACCTGCTGCCGCTGGCCGACAATTCGCCGCATCCGTCGGCCACGCCGCGCCGCGCGCTGCACGACGGCTTCTACTACGCCCTGATCCACAAGGCCTGAGCCCCGAGTCCTTCCCGTCATGCGATTGCCGCCGGTCCGCCGAAGACTGCTGCTGGGCCTGGGGCTGTCGGTCCTGCTCGGCTGGGCGGGTGCGGCCGGCGCCGCTCCCGGGGGCCAGGGCGTCGAGCTGATCCAGCTGCAGACCGGCCGCAGCGAAGGTGCGCTGACGCTGGAGTTCGCCGCCCGCGTGACGCTGCCCAAGGCCGTCGAGGACGCGATGATGCGCGGCGTGCCGGTGTACTTCGTCGCCCAGGCGACGCTGCGCCGCGACCGCTGGTACTGGCGCGACGAACGCATCGCGCGCGTCTCGCGCAGCTGGCGCGTCGTCTACCAGGCGCTGACCTCCAGCTGGCGTGTCGGCCTCGGCGGCCTGAACCAGACCTACCCCACGCTGGCCGAGGCGATGGCCGCGGTCACGCGCAGCGCCGGCTGGCGCATCGCCGACCTGTCGCAGCTCGAGTCCGGCAAGGACTACTACATCGAGTTCAGCTGGCGCCTGGACACCAGCCAGCTGCCCAGCCCGATGCAGATCGGCCTGGGCGGCCAGGCCGACTGGGCGATCGGCGCGGAGCGCGAGTTGCCGGTCGAGCTGCCATGAGTCGCACGGCCCGCTGGATCTGGATCGTCGCGCTGGTCGCGGGCACCGGCGCCGCGCTCGTGCTGGCCTTCGTGCTGTCGCTGTCGACGGCCGGCGGCGGTTTCTACGAGCGCCATTTCGTCTGGCTGTTCTGGGTGAACGCCGCAGTCGCCGGGCTGCTGCTGCTGGTCATCGGCATTGCCTCGGTGCGGCTGGTGCTGCGGCTCAAACGCGGCAAGTTCGGCAGCAAGCTGCTGATCAAGCTGGCCGGCATCTTCGCGCTGGTCGGCGTGCTGCCGGGGCTGGTGATCTACACCGTGTCCTACCAGTTCGTCTCGCGCAGCATCGACGCCTGGTTCGACGTCAAGGTGGCCGGCGCGCTGGACGCCGGGCTGTCGCTGGGCAAGACGACGCTGGACGCGCTGCAGGCCGACGTCGGCGCCAAGGCGCGGCTGGCCGCCGAACGCCTGGGCGACATGCATTCGCCGTCGCCGCTGACGCTGGAACGCCTGCGCGAGCAGCTCGGCGCGCGCGAGCTGGCGCTGCTCGGCCACTCGGGCCAGATCCTGGCCACCGCCGGCGTCTCGCCCGGCGCGACGCCGCCGGAGCGGCCGTCGACGACGCTGCTGCGCCAGGCGCGCTCGCTGGGCTGGGCCAGCCAGATCGAAGGCCTGGACGAGGAGGCGCTGGCCGCCGGCGAGCCGGCCGCGCCACGCGTGCGCGCGCTGGCCCTGCTGCCCGACGCCAGCATCCGCCTGGCGCCCGGCCAGGACCGCTTCCTGATGGTGATGCAGCCGCTGCCGCGCAAGCTGGCGCTGGACGCGCTGGCGGTGCAGGCCGCGCACGGCGAGTACCAGCAGCGTGCGCTGGCGCGCGACAGCCTGTCGCGCATGTACATCGGCACGCTGACGCTGGCGCTGATCCTGGCCGTCTTCGGCGCCGTGCTGCTGGCCATCCTGCTGGGCAACCAGCTCGCGCGGCCGCTGCTGCTGCTGGCCGACGGCGTGCGCCAGGTGGCCGCCGGCGATCTGCAGCCCAAGCCGGTGTTCGCCTCGGGCGACGAGCTCGGCGGGCTGACGCGTTCGTTCGCCGACATGACGGCGCAGCTCGCCGACGCGCGCGAGCAGGTGCAGCGCGGCGTCGCCCAGCTCGAAGGCGCGCGCACCCGGCTGCAGACCATCCTGGACACGCTGACCGCCGGCGTCATCGTCTTCGACCGCGAAGGCTGCATCGACACCGTGAACCCGGGCGCGACGCGCATCCTCGGCCTGCCGGTGGCGGCCTGGCGCGGCCGCCACCTGGGCGAGCTGCCCGAGCTGGAGGGCTTCGCGCGCAGCGTCGAGCAGCGCTACGAGCAGCTCGCCGACCGCACCGAAGCCGGCGGCGACCACTGGCAGGATGCCTTCGAGCTGGCGCGCCCCGAAGGCGTGACGCTGACCCTGCTGGTGCGCGGCGCGCCGCTGCCCGGCGAGCAGCGGCTGATGGTCTTCGACGACATCACCGAAGTCGTCTCGGCGCAGCGCTCGCAGGCCTGGGCCGAGGTCGCGCGCCGGCTGGCGCACGAGATCAAGAACCCGCTGACGCCCATCCAGCTCTCGGCCGAGCGCCTGCAGCACCGGCTGGAGAGCAAGCTCGAAGGCAACGACCAGGCGCTGCTGCTGCGCTCGGTGGCGACCATCGTCTCGCAGGTCGACGCGATGCAGCGCCTGGTCAACGAGTTCCGCGACTACGCCCGGCTGCCGGCGGCGCAGATGAAGCCGCTGGACCTGAACGCGCTGGCCCACGAGGTGCTGGGGCTGTACGGCCAGGCGCACGACGGCGGCCAGCTCGTCGTGCGGCTGGCCGAGCCGCTGCCGCGCATCATGGGCGACGCGACGCAGCTGCGCCAGGTCATCCACAACCTCGTGCAGAACGCGCTCGACGCGATCTCCGAGCGCCCCGACGGGCATGTCGAGATCGGCACGGCGCGTTCGGTGGGCGACAACGGCGAGCTGCGTTCGGTGCGCCTGTTCGTGCAGGACAACGGGCCCGGTTTCCCCGAGAAAGTGCTCAAGCGGGCCTTCGAGCCCTACGTGACGACCAAGGCCAAGGGCACGGGCCTCGGGCTGGCCGTCGTCAAGAAGATCGCCGACGAACACCACGCGCGGCTGCGGGTCGTCAACCTGCATGCCGGCGAGGGGATCGAACATCCGGTGATCGGGGCACGAGTTTCGCTATCATTTTCCTTACTCGCACCTGCGCCGAATCCCGCGACCGACGACGGTCCGGCGACGGCTTCCGGTGACGCAACGCAGGTGCATTGACCTCAGCGCATGGCAACGATTCTGGTAGTGGACGACGAGCTGGGCATTCGCGCCCTGCTCTCGGAGATCCTCAGCGACGAAGGCCACACGGTCGAACTCGCGGAGAACGCGGCCCAGGCCCGACACGTGCGCGAGTCCTTGCGCCCCGACCTCGTGCTGCTGGACATCTGGATGCCCGACGTCGACGGCATCTCGCTGCTCAAGGAATGGGGCGCGACGGGGCTGCTGACGATGCCGGTCATCATGATGAGCGGCCACGGCACGATCGACACCGCGGTCGAGGCGACCAAACACGGCGCCGTGGCCTTCCTCGAAAAGCCGATCACGCTGCAGAAGCTGCTGCGCGCCGTCGAGCAGGCCCTGGTGCGCCCGGGCCAGCGCCTGGCCGCTGCCGCGGCCCCGGCGGTGCCCGGCCTGCGCGATCCGCTGGCGATGACGCGGCCCTACGTCAACGGCAGCCCGCTGGCGCCGTCGGCCGCCGTCCCGGTGCCGGCCGCGCCGGTGCCCAGCGGTCCGCGCCCCGAGCAGAGCTTCGACCTCGACCGCCCGCTGCGCGAGGCGCGCGACGCATTCGAGAAGAGCTACTTCGAGTTCCACCTCGCCAAGGAAGGCGGCTCGATGACGCGCGTGGCCGAGAAGACCGGCCTCGAGCGCACCCACCTGTACCGCAAGCTCAAGCAGCTGGGCGTCGATCTTTCGCGCAACAAACGCGGCACTTCCTGAAACCTGTGCTATAGTCGCGGGCTCTTGGCCTGGTAGCTCAGTTGGTAGAGCAGCGGATTGAAAATCCGCGTGTCGGTGGTTCGATTCCGCCCCAGGCCACCAAGAGATGCGGGATTAGCTCAGTTGGTAGAGCGATACCTTGCCAAGGTATAGGTCGAGAGTTCGAGCCTCTTATCCCGCTCCAAGATTCGAGGGCCCGGTTTCGGAAGAAGCCGGGCCCTTTGTCTTTTCGGCGCCGTTCAGTCCTCGGCAGTGAAGAAGCGCTGGCGGCCCAGGTCGCAGCGCACCACGGCGCTGCCGTAGGCCTGGCTCAGCGAAGCGCTGCGCAGCACCTCGTCCGGATGGCCGGCGGCCATCACGCGGCCCTCGGCCAGCAGCGTGACCTCGTCGCAGTAGCGCGCCGCCAGGTGCAGGTCGTGCAGCACCACCAGCACCGCGGCGTCGGCGGCGCAGGCGCGCAGCAGGCGCATCAGCTGGTGCTGGTGCGGCAGGTCCAGGTGCGCGGCCGGCTCGTCGGCCAGCAGCAGCGGCGGGCGGTGCGCGATGGCGCGCGCCAGCGCCGCGCGCGCTGCCTCGCCGCCGGACAGCGTGTGCAGCCGGCGCTGGCGCAGCGGCCCGAGTTCGCAGGCCTCGATCAGCGCCGCGCTCGGCGGCGCCAGTGCCAGCTGCAGCAGCTCGTCGACCGTCAGGTCCCAGTGACTGTGCGTCTGCTGCGGCAGGTAGCCGATGGCCTGCGCCAGCGCGCGCGGCTTCCAGCCGGCCAGCGGGCGGCCGAGCAGGCGCACCTCGCCGGCGTGTGCCGGGCGCAGCCCGATCAAGGCCTGCAGCAGCGTGCTCTTGCCGGCGCCGTTGGCGCCGACCAGCGCGAACAGGCCGCGCGCCGGCCACGAGGCGTCGATGCCGTGCAGCAGCGTGCGAGCGCCGGCACGCACCTGCAGCCCCTGCACCGCCAGGGCGGGACATGTCGTCGTCTCCATCGTCACTCCCGTCGCCTCAGCAGCAAGCCCAGGAAAAAGGGCCCGCCGACCAGCGCCGTCAGCAGCCCGGCCGGGATCTCGCTGGGCGCCAGCGCCGCGCGGGCGATCAGGTCCACCAGCACCATCGCCGTGCCACCGGCGAGCACGCAGGCCGGCACCAGCCGGCCGTGCAGCGGCCCCAGCCACCAGCGCAGCAGATGCGGCACCACCAGGCCGACGAAGCCGATCAGCCCGCCCCAGCAGACCGCCAGCGCGGTGGCCAGCGCCGCCAGCAGCACCGCCTGCGCGACCAGCCGCGGCACGCGCACGCCCATGCCGTGTGCCGCCTGTTCGCCCAGGCCCAGCGCGTCCAGCCCGAACGCCAGCCGCCGGGCGCCGGCGGCCAGCAGCACCAGCAGCGGCACGAAGGCCGCGCACTGCGCTGCGGTCGGCGTCTGCACGCCGCCCAGCTGCCAGGAGATCAGCGCGCGCAGATTGGTCGACTCGTCGCCGAAGAGCATCAGCAGCAGCCCGCGCAGCGCCGACAGGATGGCCGCCAGCGCGACGCCGGCCAGCAGCAGCCGCGCCGGCTGCCAGCCGCCGCCGGCACGGCCGACGGCCAGCACCAGCCAGCTCGCGCCCCAGGCGCCGGCAAAAGCCAGCAGCGGCAGCGACCAGCCCGGCGGCAGCCACTGCGGCAGCAGCAGCGCGATGGCCGCGCCCACCGCGGCACCCGAGGCGCTGCCCAGCAGATAGGGTTCGGCCAGCGGGTTGCGGAACACGCCCTGGAACAGCAGCCCGGCCAGCGCCAGGCAGGCGCCGACGAAAAACGCCGCCGCGACACGCGGCGCGCGCCAGACCCAGACCAGGTCGTGCATCAGCCCGTCGCCGCCCAGCCATTGCGCCGGCGCCACCCAGGCCGCGCCGCCGCTGAGCGCCAGCACCGCTGCCACCAGCAGCGCGGCGGCCAGCAGCGGCGTCGCATGCCGGGCCCTCATGCTGCCGCTCCGAAGGCCTGCGGATGCAGCGCGCGGGCGTAGGCCAGCACGGCCTCGGTCTGGCGCGGCCCGGGGATCAGGAAGTGGCTGCGCGGCAGCACGACGACCCGCCCCTCGCGCACCGCGCGCAGCCGCGACCAGCCCGGCCGGGCGGCGATCTCCGCGGCCGGCCGCGGCACCGCCTGCAGCGAGACGATGACTTCCGGGTCGCGCAGCAGCACCGCCTCGGCGCTGACCTGCTGCGCGCCGGCCAGGTCGCTGAAGACGTTGCGCCCGCCGGCGCAGGCCAGCGCGTCGTCGGCGTAATGGCCGCGGCCGACGGTCTGGTAGGCGCCGCGTGCGGCGGCCGCGGTCTCCAGGTACACGCTCGGCTGCGGCCGGCCCTGCCAGGCCTGGCGGATCGACGCCAGCGAGCCGTCGAAACGCGCCAGCAGCGCCGCCGCGGCGGTTTCGCTGCCGGTGGCGCGGCCGACGAGCTCGATGTTGCGCCGCGCCGCCGCCAGGTCCGGATGCGCCAGCACCAGCACCGCGACGCCGGCGCGTTCGAAAGGCTCGACCAGGCCCAGCGCGCTGCCGTGCGACGGCGTCAGCACGATCAGGTCCGGCCGCAGCGCCGCCACCGCCTCGGGCGAGTAGCCGAGCGCGCCGCCGACCGAGGGTTTGGCCAGCGCCGCCTCGGGATATCGCACACGCCCGCCGATCGCCGCGACGCGCGCCTCCAGCCCGAGCGCGAAGACGATCTCGATGTTGCTCGGGAAGATCGCGACGATGCGCTGTGGCGGCGCCGCCAGCCGCAGCGTTCGCCCGCTCGCGTCGACGACGCTGCGCGGCCAGGCGGCCGCCCGGGCCTCGTGCCCGGCGCCGCACAGCGCCGCGCCGGCCAGCAGCGCACGCCGCGCGGGCGACGAGGGCCCGCTCACCACTGCGCTTTCAGCCGCAGGAACAGGCTGCGCGGCGTGCCGAAGCAGCCCGCGTCCTGGGCCGAGAAGTCGTCGGCGATGTACTCGACGTCGGCCAGGTTGTCGACGCCGGCCTGCACCGACAGCCGCGGCGTCGCCTGCCAGGTGACGGCCGTCGACAGCAGCGTGTACGAGGGCAGGATCTGCGAGTGCTCGACGTTGTCGCGCAGCGGGCGCCGGCCGACGTAGTTGGCGCTGCCCGTCCACCGCCAGTCGCCTTGCGACCAGGCGAGGCCGGCGCCGGCGATGTGGCGTGCCGACATGCGCATGCGGTTGCCGGCGTAGTTGGGCCCCGGGTTGCCGGCGGCGTCGAAAGTCGGGAAGTCGCGCAGCCGCGCGTCCTGCCAGGTGTAGTGGGCATAACCCGACCAGGCGGCCGACAGCCGCCCGCGCAGCAGCGTTTCCAGCCCGCGCACGCGCGAGCTGGCGTTGGTGAAGATGAAGCTGTCGGGCCCGGTGCGGAACGATCGCTGGCCGTCGGTCTTGTCGGCCTGGAACAGCGCCACCTGGTAGCTCCAGCGCTCGTCGACGGCGCGGCCCTTGGCGCCGATCTCGAGGCTGCGCGTGACCTCCGGGCGCAGCAGCGCCGGCACGACGACGCCCGAGCGCGTGTTCAGCGCCACGGCCTGCGGCCGGAAGCCTTCGGCCCAGTTGGCGAACAGCGCGTTCTCGCTGGTGGCGGACGCCGCGTAGCGCCAGTCGGCGCCCAGGCGCGGGCTGGTGCGGCCTTCGTCCTGGCGCGCCTGCACGGCGGTGCCGCTGCGCCACAGCGTCTGCTCGAAGTGGTCGCGACGCAGGCCGGCGCTCAGGCTCAGCGTGCCGATGTCGATGCGGTCCTGCAGGTACAGGCTGCGCACGCTCTGGTCGAAACGCGAGTCGGTCACCGCACCGCGGATGCCGCGCGGGTCCTTGCCGATGTTGCTGACCGGCGTGTCGTAGTCGGGGCCGCGGTAGGTCGGCGCGCCGCTGAACGACGGCGAGGCCTGGTCCTGCCAGCCGGACTCGAGGTTCAGCCCCAGCTGCAGCGCGTGATGCGTCGCGCCCAGCTCGGCCTTGGCGTTCAGCGTGAACTCGTGGAACAGCCCGCGGTCCTGGGTGTCGGTCTCCGACCAGCCCTTGGTCACCGCGGCCGGCGGCGGCACGATGGTGATGCCGCCCTGGAACAGGCGGTCGTAGCGCGCCCAGCTGCTCAGGTGCTCGAAACTCAGCGCCGGCGTCAGGCGCACGCGGTTGCGCCAGGCCAGGCTCAGGTACTCGCCGTCGACGTGGGCGCCGGGGATGCCGTAGTTGTCTTCCGGGGCTATGCCGAACATCGGGTGGCCGTCCTTCAGCGGCACGATCGAGCCGCGTTTGGCGTTCACCTGGCTGGAGAAGAGCTGCACGCTGCTGGCCCAGTCGCGTGTCATCGCCAGCTCGCCGCCGACGCTGGCGGTGGCCTGGTCACGCGGCGTGCCGTCCTGGAAGCCGTCGACGCGGCTGTAGGCCGCGCCCACCGACAGGTGGCCGCGTTCGCCGTCCCAGCGCTGGCGCAGGCCGAGGTCGCGGCGGCCGAAGCTGCCCAGCGTCGCGCGCGCGCTGCCGCCTTCGGCCTCGGGCTCGATGAACATCTGCACGACGCCGCCGATCGCGTTGCGGCCGTACAGCGCCGAAGCCGGGCCCTTGATGAACTCGATGCGTTCCAGCAGGTCGGGCGCGACCAGCGTCAGGTCGGCATTGCCCTGCAGCAGGCGCAGCGGCACGCCGTCGATCAGCACCAGCACGTCCTGGGTGTCGCGCAGGCCGCGGGTCTCGAAACGCGTGAAGTAGTTGCCCTGGGTGCCGTGCTGCAGCCCGGGCACCGCGCGCAGCGCGTCCTCGAGCGTGCGCGCGCCGACGGCGTCCATCTCGTCGCGGCCGACGGCGTAGGTGCTGAACGGCAGGTCCAGCGGGTCCTCGGCGGCGCGCGTCGCGGTGACGACGCGGCGTTCGGCGGTGATCTGCACCGTCTCGACGGCCTCGCTCTGGGCCTGCGCGACGGCCGGCAGCGCCAGCGCCAGCACGACGGGGCGCCAGCGGCGCGACGGTGATCTTTCCTGTGGCTTCATCTTCTTCGTCTCTTCTTTTGGAGGGAGGGAAAACAGGGTCAATCGCGGCGCCAGAGCAGCACCGCGCTGCGTTTGGCGCAGCCCAGGCGCAGGCCGCGACGGCCGGGCCGCGCCGAGGCGGCGACCTGGGCCAGCACCTGCGGCCGGCGTTCGTCGCCGGGCGGCAGCCGCAGGCGTTCGATGACGTGCGCCTGGGCCGCGGCCAGCGACTCGAAACACACCTCGTAGCGCCAGTCGGCGAAGTGCAGCGCCTGCGGCGCGCGCCCGGGGCCCAGCGCGGCGAGCACACGCTCGAAGACCGGGCGCGTGTCGGCACCGTGCAGCTCGGGCGTCAGCACACCGGCCAGGCAGAACGTCGCCGGCCCGGCCTGCGCCGGCACGACCCAGGCCATGCAGCGGCGCCAGCGTGCGGCCATCGCGTCGTGGAAGGCGGCGGGCTCACGCTGCGCCGGCGGCAGGTGCGCGGCCAGCAGCGTGTCGGCGGCGACGGCGGGGTCCAGCTGCGTCCAGTCGACCGGCGAGAGTTCGAGCCGGATGCCGCGTGCGGCCAGCGCCGGGCGCAGCGCCTGCAGCCGGCGCTGCATCTCGGCTTGCGGTTCGACGGCGTGCCAGCGCGCCCCCGGCGCCAGCATGCGGCGGCTGAGCACGCCGTTGCCGGCGCCGATGTCGAGCAGATCGGGCAGCGCGCGCGGCAGCAGCGGCAGCACGGCGCGGGCATAGCCGCTGCGCACGATGCTGCGGGCGTAGAACGCCGCTTCGGCGTCGCCCCAGGCGCAAGGCGTGGCAGCGTCGGGCCGGAGCTCCGGCGCGTTGGAAGACATGGGAATACCGGCGTACGCGCCCTGGCCGCTTCCCCGCAGCCTGGCGCCTTACGGCGAGCCGCTCGCGCGGCGCGCCACCTCGTTGGCCGGTATCCGGGCTGACGGAGACGACCCGTGTGTCCTTCCCAGGAGACGACTCCCAGTGGCTTCGACACGAGCTGGGGCCGGTGAGGCCCCGTCCGCTTACCGTTGCGGGGGCAGCTCAGGTTGGGGGCCTGTGGCCCCTCCCTGATTCCCGTTGAACTGCATCCACCGGAGGGTGGGCGCGAGCACCAACGGCCGGAATCATAACCAGCGCCGTCGGCAGCCCCGTCGCGGGACCTGACCTGTATCATGCGCCGCGTTGGTGCTCGCCGAGGCTCTCCGCCGAGGCAGTTCAACGGGAATCAGGAAGGGCGAGGCCGTCACGGTGCGAGCCCCAACCTGAGCTGCCCCCGCAACGGTAAGCGGACGGAAAGACGGCCTCGTGCCGGCCCTTCCGGCCCGTGACACGGCCACTGGGACGGCGGCGCACCAGCGTCGCCACCGGGAAGGCGTCACGGACAGGTCCGCCAGCCCGGATACCGGCCAACGAGGTGGCGTGCCGCGCGAGCGGCGCGCCGTGTAGCGCACGCCGCGGGGAAGCGGCCGGGCGCGTCGAACCCGTCTTTCGTTTCCGAGCCCTCCCCCTCCCGCGCGTGCCGTGTCGCCGCGCCCGAGCCGCTTCGTGCGGCGGCGGGCGGCCGTCGTCGCGCCGTCTCGACCCAGGAGCACCCGATGCACATCGAACCCGGCGTCCTCGCCCAGACCAAGATCCTCGCTGCCAACGTCGCCGCCAGCGGCGTGCTGCTGGCGCACCTGCCCGCGCTCGCCAAGCGCCCGGCGCTGTGGCTGCGCACGGCGCTCGCGGCGGTGTTCTTCTCGCTGTTCATGCAGTCCTTCCACATGGCCGTCGGCCCGTCGGAGCTGCACTTCATCGGCGCGATGCCGATCTACCTGCTGCTGGGCTATCTGCCGACGCTGTTCGGCTTCGCGCTCGGCTTGCTGCTGCAAGGCCTGCTGTTCGAGCCGCAGGACCTGGTGCACCTGGCGGTGAACACGCTGTCGCTGGTCGTGCCGCTCACCGCGGTGCACTTCGGCATCGGCCGCCGGCTGTCGGCCGCGCAGGTCAGCGAAGCGCGTGTCGCCACGGTGCTGCGCCTGGACGCCGCCTACTACGCCGGCGTCACGGCGATGGTCGGCTTCTGGCTCGCCATCGGCCAGGAAGCGACGCCGTTCGCCGACTGGGCGCGTTTCGCTTCGTCCTACCTCGTGCTGGTGGCGCTGGAGCCGGTGTTCACGCTGCTGATCGTGCGCGCCGTGCGCCGCTGGCGCGAAGCCGGCTGGGCGCGCGCCTGCCTGGACGAGCGGCTCACCGCCGCCGCCTGACGGGCTGGTGCCATGCAGATCGAAACGCCCCCGTTCGATCGCGACAAGCCGCGCCCTCAGGGCGAACGCCGGGGGCTGGTGATCGTGCACACCGGGCCGGGCAAGGGCAAGAGCACCGCCGCCTTCGGCCTGGCGCTGCGCGCCCACGGCCGCGGCAAGGCGGTGAAGATCTTCCAGTTCATGAAAGTGCCCTCGGCACGTTTCGGCGAGCACCGGCTGTTCGAGCAACTGGGCATCCCGATCGAGGGCCTGGGCGACGGCTTCAGCTGGAAGAGCCGCGACCTCGGCCACTCCGCCGAGCTGGCGCTGGCCGGCTGGCACCGTGTGCGCGACACGGTGCTGTCGGGCGCGCACTTCCTCGTCGTGCTCGACGAGGTGATGGCGCCGCTGCGCTACGGCTGGATCCCGCTGGACGAGCTGCTCGCCTGCCTGCGCGCGCGCCCGCCGCAGGTCAACGTGCTGCTGACCGGGCGCGGCGCGCCGCCGGAGCTGATCGAGGCCGCCGACACGGTCACCGAGATGACGAAGCTGAAACACCACTACGACGCCGGCGTGCCCGCGCAGCGCGGCATCGAGGACTGAACCCATGCACAAGATCCCCGCGACCATCGTCACCGGCTTCCTCGGGGCCGGCAAGACGACGCTGCTGCGCCACCTGCTGACGAACGCCGGCGGCCGCCGCATCGCCGTCATCGTCAACGAGTTCGGCGAACTCGGCATCGACGGCGAGCTGCTGCGCGGCTGCGGCATCGGCTGCGACGAAGAAGGCCGCGACGACGGCAACCTCGTCGAACTCGCCAACGGCTGTTTGTGCTGCACCGTGCAGGAGGAGTTCGCGCCGGTGATGGAGCGTCTGGCCGAACGCCGCGATCGCATCGACCACCTCGTCATCGAGACCTCGGGCCTGGCGCTGCCCAAGCCGCTGGTGCAGGCCTTCCAGTGGCCGACGCTGCGCCACGCCTTCACGGTGGACGCCGTCGTCACCGTCGTCGACGCGCCGGCGGTGGCCGAAGGCCGGTTCGCCGACGACCCGCAGGCCGTCGACCTGCAGCGCCGCGCCGACGACAACCTCGACCACGAGTCGCCGCTGGCCGAGCTCTTCGCCGACCAGCTCGCCACCGCCGACCTCGTCGTGCTGAACAAGACCGACGTGCTCGACGCCGCGGCGCTGGCCGCCGTCGAGGCCCAGGTGCGCGCCGGCGCGCCGGCTGCCGTCAAGCTGCTCGCAGCGCAGCACGGGCGCCTGGCGCCCGACGTGCTGCTGGGCCTGGGCCGCGCCGTCGAGGACAGCATCGACGCCCGCCGCACCCACCACGACGAAGAAGAGGATCACGACCACGACGAGTTCGACTCGGTCGCGCTGACGGTCGAGGTGACGGACCGCGAGCGCCTGCTGCAGGCGCTGGCCGCGCTCGTCTCGCGCCACGAGATCTACCGCGCCAAGGGTTTCGTCGCGCTGCCGGGAGCGGCGATGCGCCTCGTCGTGCAAGGCGTCGGCGCGCGCCTGGACAGCCACTTCGACCGCGCCTGGCGCCCGGGCGAGGCACGTGTCTCGCGCCTGGTGCTGATCGGCGCCGAGCTCGACGCGGCCGTGCTGCAGCGCGAGCTGCAGCAGGCGTTGTCCGCCGGCTGAGGCCGGATGCACCTGCTGTCCACACGCGCCGCCGGCCTCGTCGACGACGAGGGCCGCGGCGTCGTGCGCCTGGCGCAGACGCCGGGCGAGATCGTCGTGCTCAGCGCCGCCGACAGCACGCTGGCGCTGCTGGCCGACACCGCCGCGGCGCTGCCCGCCGACTTCCCCAGCGTCCGCCTGGCCAACCTGATGGCGCTGCGCCAGCCGGCGTCGGTGGACCTCTACGTCGACGAGGTGCTGCAGCACGCGCGTGCGGTCGTCGTCGACCACCTCGGCAACGCCGCCGACTGGGCCTATCTCGTCGAGCAGGCCGGGCGCACGGCGCGCCGGCGCGGCCAGTGGCTGGCGCTGTTCTCGGGCGACTTCGGCGAAGACCCGCAGCTGCTCGCGCGTTCCACCGCCGCGGCCAACGACTGCCGCCTGCTCTGGCGCTGCCTGCGCGACGGCGGGCCGGCGCAGGCCGAGGCCTTCTTCGCGCTCGTCGCGCACGCCGCCTTCGGCCGCGGCGAACGCCCGTCGCTGCCCGAGCCGCTGCCTTGTGCGCTGCCTTACGTGCCGCGCGACGCCGCCGCCTGGCCTTCGCGCCCGGCCGGCGCGCCGGTGGCGCTGCTGGTTTTCTACCGGGCGCATCTGCAGTCGGGCAACACGGCGGTCTTCGACGCCCAGCTCGCGGCGCTGGCCGCCGCCGGAATGGAGCCGCTGGCGCTGGCGGTGGACACGCTGAAGAACCCCGAGAGCCTGGCGCTGCTGCGCGCGCTGGCGGCGCGCCACGCGGTCGACGTCGTGCTCAACGCGACGGCGTTCGCGCTCGGCGGCGCCGGTGCCGGTTTCACGCCGCTGGCCGGCGACGCGCCGGTGCTGCAGCTGCTGCTGGCCGGCAGCACGCGCGAACGCTGGGCCGAAGACCCGCACGGCCTGGCGCCACGCGACCTGGCGATGCAGGTCGTGCTGCCCGAGGTCGACGGCCGCATCGCGACGCGCGCGATCAGCTTCAAAGGCGTGGCCTGGCGCTGCGAGCGCACCGAGATCGACGTCGTGCGCTACCAGCCCGAGCCCGAGCGCATGCGCTTCGTCGCCGAGCTGGCGCGGCGCTGGTGCCGGCTGCGCCGCACGCCGCCGGCCGAACAGCGCCTGGCGCTGGTGCTGGCCAACTACCCGAACGACGACGCACGCCTGGCCAACGGCGTCGGCCTGGATACGCCGGCCTCGACGCGGCTGATCCTGCAGGCGCTGCACGAGGCGGGCTACGCCGTCGGCGCCTTGCCGCCCGACAGCGAGGCGCTGATGCACACGCTGGCCGCCGGCGTCACCAACGACACCGAGGCCAACGACGCGCGCCCGGCGCTGCAAAGCCTGGCGCTGGCCGACTACCGCGCCGAGTTCGAGCGTCTGCCGGCCGTCTGCCGCGACGCCGTGCTCGCGCTCTGGGGCGCGCCCGAGGCCGACCCGATGCTGCGTGCCGGGCGTTTCATGATCCCGGGGCTGCGCCTGGGCCGGGTCTTCGTCGGCGTGCAGCCGGCGCGCTCGCGCGGGCCCGACCTGCTGGCGCGTTACCACGACGCCGACCTCGTGCCGCCGCACGCCTATCTGGCGTTCTATTTCTGGCTGCGCCGCCACTGGGCGGCCGACGCCGTCGTGCACGTCGGCAAACACGGCAACCTGGAATGGCTGCCGGGCAAGAGCGTCGCGCTCGGCGAGGCCTGCTGGCCCGACCTGCTGCTCGGGCCGATGCCGCACCTGTACCCGTTCATCGTCAACGACCCCGGTGAAGGCTGCCAGGCCAAACGCCGCACGCAGGCGGTCATCGTCGACCACCTGATGCCGCCGCTGACGCGCGCCGAGTCCTACGGCGCGCTGCTCGACATCGAACGCACGATGGACGAGTACTACGAGGCGCTGGCGCTGGACCCGCCGCGCGCACGCCGGCTGCGCCAGGTGCTGCTCGGCCAGGTGATCGGCGCCGGGCTGCACCGCGAACTGGGCTTCGACGCGCCCGAGGACGACGGCCAGCGCGAGGCGCTGCTGCGCCGCCTCGACGCCTTCCTCTGCGAGCTGAAGGAAGCGCAGATCCGCGACGGCCTGCACGTCTTCGGCCGCTCGCCCGAAGGCCGGGCGCGGCGCGACACGCTGCGTGCGCTGGCGCGTTTCGAGCGCGGCGCCGCGCCGGGCGACGCCAGCCTGCTGCGTGCGCTGGCCGCCGACCTGGCGCTGGACTTCGACCCGCTGGCGCCCGACTGGGCCCGGCCCTGGGACGGCCCGCGCCCGGCGCTGCTGCTGTCTCTGGCCGACACGCCCTGGCGCCACGCCGGCCACACGCGTGAACGCCTGGAGCTGCTGGCCGAGCGCCTGCTCGAAGCGCATGCGCTGCAGCCCGACGCGCCGGCCGCAGACGCCGCCGCCTGGCCGCAGACCGCGCCGGTGCTGGCCACGCTGCGCGACGTGCTGGCGCCGCGGTTGGACGCCTGCGGCGCCGAGGAGATGCGCCAGCTGCTGCGTGGCCTGGCCGGGCGTGTCGTGCCGCCCGGGCCCAGCGGCGCGCCGTCGCGCGGCCGCGCCGACACCTTGCCGACCGGGCGCAACTTCTACGCCGTCGACACGCGCGCCGTGCCCACCGTCGCCGCCTGGACCACCGGGCGCGCCGCCGCCGAGCGGCTGGTCGAACGCCATCTGCAGGACCACGGCGCGCTGCCGGCCACGGTCGGCCTGTCGGTCTGGGGCACGAGCACGATGCGCTCGGGCGGCGAAGACCTGGCCCAGGCGCTGGCGCTGCTGGGCGCGCGGCCCAAGTGGGCCGCCGGCAGCGGCCGTGTGCTCGACGTCGAGTTGCTGCCGGTGGCCGTGCTCGGCCGGCCGCGCATCGACGTCACGCTGCGTGTCTCGGGTTTTTTCCGCGACGCCTTCCCGAACCTGATCGAGCTCTTCGACGCCGCGGTGCGTGCCGTCGCCGCCGTGCCGGCCGAAGACGAGAGCGACGACGAGAACCCGGTGCGCGCGCGTGTGCAGCGCGAGGCGCGGGCCGCCGAGCAGGCCGGGCTGGACGCCGAGGCCGCGCGGCGCCAGGCGAACTGGCGTGTCTTCGGCCCGCGCCCCGGCGGCTACGGCGCCGGGCTGCAGGAGCTGATCGCCGGCCGGCGCTGGCAGGGCCGTGGCGACCTGGCCGAGGCCTATCTGCGTGCCGGCGCCTACGCCTACGGCGGCGGCAGCGACGGCCAGGCGGCGCGCGCCGCGCTCGAGACCCGGCTGCAGGGCCTGGACCTGGTCGCGCACAACCAGGACAACCACGAGCACGACCTGCTCGACTCCGACGACTACTACCAGTTCCAGGGCGGCATGGCCGCCGCCGTCGAGGCGCTGCGCGGCAGCGCGCCGGCGCTCTACCACGGCGACCTGAGCGTGCCCGGCGCGCCGCGTGTGCGCCCGCTGCGCGAGGAGATCGCGCGTGTGCTGCGCGCCCGCGCCGTGAACCCGAAGTGGCTCGAAGGCATCCGCCGCCACGGCTACAAGGGCGCGTTCGAGATCGCCGCGACGGTGGACTTCCTGTTCGCGTTTTCGGCCACCACCGGCCTGGTCGAGGACCACCAGTACGCGCTGGTCGCCGACGCCTATCTGCACGACGAGACGACACGCGAGTTCCTGCTGCGCCACAACCCCGGGGCGCTGCGCGCCGTCGGCGAGCGCCTGCTGGAGGCGATGCAGCGCGGCCTGTGGCGCGAGCCTGGCGCCGAGCGCGAACGCATCACCGCGCACCTGCTGGCGCTGGAGCAGCGCCTCGAAGACGAAGCCTGAACGCATGAACCCCGAGACCGAGATCCCCGCCTACCCGTTCAGCGCCCTCGTCGGCCAGCCGCGGCTGCAGCAGGCGCTGCTGCTGGCCGCCGTCGACGAAAGCCTGGGCGGCGTGCTGATCAGCGGCCCGCGCGGCACCGCCAAGTCGACCGCGGCGCGTGCGCTGGCGGCGCTGCTGCCCGGTGCGCCCTTCGTCACGCTGCCGCTGGCGGCCAGCCTGGAGCAGCTGGTCGGCACGCTGGACGTCGAGGACGTGCTGCGCGACGGCCGGCTGCGCTTCAAGCCCGGCATCCTGGCGCGCGCCCACGGCGGCGTGCTCTACGTCGACGAGGTCAACCTGCTGCCCGACGCGCTGGTCGACGCGCTGCTCGACGCCGCCGCCAGCGGCGTGCACACGGTCGAGCGCGACGGCATCTCCGAGCGCCACGCCTCGCGTTTCGTGCTCGTCGGCACGATGAACCCCGAGGAAGGCGAGCTGCGGCCGCAGCTGCTGGACCGCTTCGGGCTGTCGGTCGTCATCGCCAACCCGGCCGACACCGCGGCGCGCCAGGCCATCCTGCGCGCCCGCCTGGCGTTCGATCGCGACCCGCAGCGGGTGGCGTCCGAACACGCCGCGCACGACGCCGCGCTGGCGCGTGCGATCGCCACCGCGCGCGCGCGGCTGGACGCGGTCGAGCTCGGCGACGCCGCGCTGGCGCGTGCCGCCGACCTGGCGCACGCCGCCGGCGTCGACGGCCTGCGTGCCGACCTCGTGATGCTGCGCGCCGCGCGTGCGCTGGCGGCGCTGGACGGCCGCGACGCCGTGCTTGTCCAGGACGTCGACGCCGTCGCCGACGACGCGCTGCTGCACCGCCGCCGCCACCCGGCGCCGCCGCCGGCCGCGCGCCCCGAAGCGCCACCACCACCGCCCGCGGCCTGCAGCGGCGGAGACGGCGACTGGGGCGCGCTGCCGCCGCAGCCGGCGGGTTTCGAGACCGCCTCGCTGCCCGGCACCTGGCGCCCAAAAGCCTAGGCCGCCGCGGCCCGGGCCGGCATGCCGGCCTGCCGCGGTGGCCGCTTCCCGCACCGGGCGGCACGCTGGCCGGCGCCGCGGCCACGAGCGGCGGCGCGCCCGACTGGCTGTGCACGCTGATCGCCAAAGGCCCGCAGCCGCTGGCGCCCGAACACCTGCGCCGCCGTGCCGCCGCCGCGCCGCCGCCACGCTGCCATCTGGTGCTGCTCGACACCTCGGGCTCGATGCGCCGCGGCGGCCGGCTGGCGCGCGCCAAAGGTGTCGCCGCCTGGCTGGTCGCACAGGCCGCGCGCCACGGCGACCAGCTCGGCCTGCTGGCGTTCGGCGGCGCCGGGCTGCAGTGGCTGATCGCCCCCGGCCCGGCGCGCCGCGCCGCCGCGGTGCGCCTGCCGCCGCTGGGCGGTGGCGGCGGCACGCCGCTGGCGCAGGCGCTGGCCGCCGCCGAGCCGGTGCTGCAGCGCTACGCCGGTGCCTGGCTCTGGCTGCTGAGCGACGGCCGCTGCCCCGGCGAACCGCCGGCGCCGCGTGCCGCGGCCCAGGTCGTGATCGTCGACCACGACGACGGCCCGGTACCGATCGGCCGCTGCGCCGCCTGGGCCGAGCGCTGGGGCGCGCGCTGCGTGCCGGCCCACCACATCCAAGGAGAACGACGATGAACCCGATCACCGAACTGCTGGTCTGCCACACCTGCCGCCCGGCGGGCGCGCCGCGCGAGGGCGTCGCCGCCGGCCAGCAGTTGTTCGACGCCGTGCAGGCGCTGGCCGCCGAGACGCCGGGCGCGCCGCAGGTGCGCGCCGTCGCCTGCCTGTCGGCCTGCGGCCGCGGCTGCAGCGCCGCGCTGCAGGCGCCGGGCAAGTACAGCTACGTCTTCGGCGACCTGCAGGCCGACGCGGCCAGCGCCGCCGACCTGCTGGCCGCCGCGGCGCGGCACCAGGCGCTGGAAGACGGCCAGATTCCGTGGCGCGAGCGACCCGAAGCCCTGCGCCGCGGCACGCTGGCGCGGCTGCCGCCGCCGGCCTGAGTTTCAGGCCACAGGCCTCGGGCCGCAGCGCCGTGCGGCCTGGGCTCGATGCCGGTCCGATTCAAGAAGAAAGGGGCACCGAGGTGCCCCTTCGCCTTCTGCCGCCCTGCTCAGCTCGTGCGGCGGCGCGTCGAGAAGCCCGCGGCGCCCAGCGCCGCCAGCACCAGCGCCAGCGTCGTCGGTTCGGGGACCTCGTTGGGGTCGACGACGTCGAGATTGGCGTCGAACCAGACGTACTTGTTGTTCAGCGCCGGGAACAGGCCGGCCTGCGTGGAGCCCTGCAGCACCTCGGCATTGCCCAGGCCGTCGCCGAAGCCCACGGCGGCCACCTGGCTGGTGTCGGTGTTCTCCCAGAGCATCTGCTCGTAGAAGAAGCCGATCTTGCCTTCGCCGACGGGGACCGAGAGCGCGTCCGAGCGCAGCACGAGCTGGAACGAGTTCAGCGGCGCGCCGTTGCTGTCGAAGTAGCCGACGTTGTCCCAGGTGACCACCAGCTCGTTGGCCGCGAGCTTGTAGTGCACGACGCCGGAAGCGCTGGCGCGTGTGTCGACGTCGCTGAAGTACGGCGAGATCACCGGCGCGTTGGCCCCGGTCGGGCCGCTCGGGATGAAGGCCGAGATGCCGCCGCCGAAGCTGACGTTGCCGTTGTTGTTGATGTACACGCTGTTGTACGTCGTGCCGAAGAAGCTGAAGTCGAAGCCCAGGTTCAGCTGCATGTAGCCGTCGTCGTTGCGGCCGTCGGCCTGGCCGATGTTGGCCGCGTTGCCGCCGCCGGTGGTGACGATGTTGGCGCCGAGGTCGTTGGTGTAGTAGCCCCCCGGGGTGTAGACGCCCGGCGAGGCTTTCAGCGCCGACTGCGGGATGGTGACGGTCGCGGCACCGGCCGACGCCATCGCCAGGCCTGCCGCTGCAGCGAGCGCCAGGGTTCGGAGACTCGTGTTCATCTTGACCTTTCTCTGGTGTTGTGAAGTCCGGGTCCGGCTCGTGCCGGGGCAGCCGGGCTTCTGCAAAGTGCGGGCCAAGGTCATAACTCGTTGTACGTCAATGAGTTATGAGCGAACTCGAGGCGGGCGGCGAACTTCTGTAAGGCCGACCGACAGCCTTGGCGTGTGCTTCGAAATCGTGCGGAATGCTTGCGGATTTCACCTTTTCACTGCAATCAGCGCTGATCGACCTCAAGAAGGACGGCTGCAGCCCGAACTTGAAACAAGTTTCTGCTGCGCGCTCGCGCGGCCGGACCCGCATTGCAGGAGCCCGCGTTGAATCCCTTCTCGTCATTCCGCTCGAAGATCGTCGGCCTCATCGTCCTCGCCGTCGCCGGCATGTGCCTGCTGTCGGCGATCTCGTTCTGGCAGCTGCGCAACCAGCTGATCGACGGCCGGCGGGCCGAGCTGGTCACCGCGGTGCAGTCGGCGTTCACGATCGTCGACTCGTTCCGCGCCAAGGCCGAGGCCGGCAAGATGAGCGTCGACGAGGCCAAGGCCGCGGCGGTGACCGCGCTGCGCGACTCGCGCTACGGCCCCGAGGGCAAGGACTACTTCTACATCTGGACGCTGGACTCGGTTAACGTGCTCGTGCCGAGCAAGCCCGAGTGGGCCGGCCAGCGCCTGGTCGGCAAGGTGCTCGACGCCAACGGCGTCGACGTCATCGGCACGATGATCGCCAGCCTGAAAGCCAGCGCCGACGGCAAGACCTTCGTCGAGGTCATGTTCCCCAAGCCGGGTGAGACCGTGCCGCAGGCCAAGCTGCAGTACGTGCAGCGCGTGGCCGGCTGGGACTGGATGGTCGGCTCGGGCCTGTACCTGGACGGCATCCAGGCCCAGGTGCGCGCTGCGGCGCTGAAGATGCTGGCGCTGGCCGGTTCGGTGATCCTGGTGCTCGGCGCCGCCGGTTTCTGGATCGCGCGTGTCGTGCTGCGCCAGATCGGCGGCGAGCCCGCGCAGGCGATGGCGGCGATGAAGTCGGTCGCGGCCGGCGACCTGACGGTGACCGTGCCGGTCGGCCACGCCGACAGCCTGATGGCCGAGATCGACCAGACGGTGAAGTCGCTGCGCTCGACGATCGCCAGCGTGCGCGGTTCGATCGACAGCATCAGCACCGCGTCCGGCGAGATCGCCGTCGGCAGTGCCGACCTGTCGGCGCGCACCGAGCAGACCGCGTCCAACCTGCAGCAGACGGCTTCGGCGATGGAGGAGCTGACCGGCACCGTGCAGAGCACCGCGCAGTCGGCGCGCCAGGCGCACGAGCTGTCGGAGCAGGCCGCGGCCTCGGCCGTCAGCGGCAGCCAGGCGGTCGGCAAGGTCGTCGAGACGATGGGCGCGATCAACGACAGCTCGCGGCGCATCGGCGACATCATCGGCACGATCGACGGCATCGCCTTCCAGACCAACATCCTGGCGCTGAACGCCGCGGTCGAAGCCGCGCGCGCCGGCGAGCAGGGCCGCGGCTTCGCGGTCGTCGCCGGGGAGGTGCGCACGCTGGCCCAGCGCAGCGCCCAGGCGGCGCGCGAGATCAAGTCGCTGATCCAGGAGTCGGTCGAACGGGTGGACGCCGGCAGCGCGCTGGTGACGCGCGCCGGCGACGCGATGGTCGCGTTGGAGCAGAGCGTCGGCCGCGTCTCGACGACGATCTCCGAAATCACCGGTGCCGCGCACGAGCAGTCCACCGGCATCGGCGAAGTCAACAAGGCGGTCGCCGAGCTCGACCGCGCGACGCAGCAGAACGCCGCGCTGGTCGAGCAATCGGGCGCCGCGGCCGAGAGCCTGAAGGAACAGGCGCGCCGGCTGCGCGAAGCCGTCGAGGTCTTCCGCATCTGACGCCGGCGGGTGTCTCTAGCGAGGCGCCGGCCTCGCGTCTTTAATATCGCTCAAGAGGCAACGCGCCCGCTCGCCGGGCGCGTGAGGTTTCCGCCTTGTGTGTGACCTTGTCGTCGGCCGTCCGGTCGACGGTCGTCATACGACTCGGTGCAAGCCAGAATTGAAAAAACATCAACCCGGTTCACGGGTGGCTTGCCGTCGGAGTTTCTCTTGAAGATCTTTTCGTCCTTCCGTTCCAAGATCGTCGGCCTCACCACGCTGGCGATCGCCGGGCTGTGCCTGCTGGCCGGCCTGTCGTCGTGGCAGATGCGCAACCAGCTCATCGAAGACCGCCGCAGCGAGATCGTCGCCGCGGTGCAGACCGCCTACTCCATCATCAACGGTTTCCGCCTCAAGGCCGAGGCCGGCAAGATGAGCCCCGAACAAGCGCAGGAGGCGGCCAAGGCCGCGATGCGCGAGGCGCGCTGGGGCCCCGAAGGCAAGGACTACTTCTTCGTCTGGACGCTGGACCAGGTGAACGTCGTGCACCCGGCACGGCCGGAGTGGGCCGGCCAGCGCATGGTCGGCAAGGTGCTCGACGCCAACGGCGTCGACATCATCAAGGCGATGATCGACCCGCTGAAGGCCAGCCCTGACGGCAAGGCCTTCACCCAGATCCTGTTCCCCAAGCTGGGCCAGACGCAGCCGCTGCTGAAGACGAACTACATGCAGCTCGTGCCGGGCTGGAACTGGATGGTCGGCTCGGGGCTGTACATGGACGACATCGACGCCAAGGTCTACGCCGGGCTGGCGAAGACCATCGCGGTGGCCGCCGCGGTCATCGTCGCGCTGGGCCTGGCGGGCTTCTGGATCGCCCGTGTCGTGCTGCGCCAGATCGGCGGCGAGCCGGCGCAGGCGATGGCGGCGATGAAGGCGGTGGCCGCCGGCGACCTGACGGTGTCGCTGTCCAGCGCCCACCCCGCCAGCCTGATGGCCGAGCTCGACGCGACGGTGAAGGCGCTGCGCGCGACGATCGCCAGCGTGCGTTCTTCGGTCGACAACATCGGCACGGCGTCCGGCGAGATCGCCGTCGGCAGCGCCGACCTCTCGGCGCGCACCGAGCAGACCGCATCCAACCTGCAGCAGACCGCGTCGGCGATGGAGCAGCTCACCGGCACGGTGCAGACCACCGCCCAGTCGGCGCGCCAGGCCCAGGGCCTGGCCGGCGAGGCCGCGGCTTCGGCCGTCAGCGGCAACGAGGCCGTCGGCAAGGTCGTCGAGACGATGGGCGCGATCAACGACAGCTCGCGCCGCGTCGCCGAGATCATCGCCGTCATCGACGGCATCGCCTTCCAGACCAACATCCTGGCGCTGAACGCCGCGGTCGAAGCCGCGCGCGCCGGCGAGCAGGGCCGCGGCTTCGCGGTCGTCGCCGGCGAGGTGCGCACGCTGGCGCAGCGCAGCGCCCAGGCGGCGCGCGAGATCAAGTCGCTGATCCAGGAGTCGGTCGAACGTGTCGAGGCCGGCAGCGCGCTGGTGACGCGTGCCGGCGACGCGATGGCGGCGCTGGAGCACAGCGTGGCGCGCGTCTCGACGACGATCTCCGAGATCACCGGCGCGACGACCGAGCAGTCCACCGGCATCGGCGAGGTCAACCGCGCGGTCGCCGAACTCGACCGGGCGACGCAGCAGAACGCCGCGCTCGTCGAACAATCCGGCGCCGCCGCCGAGAGCCTGAAAGACCAGGCGCGCCGGCTGCGCGAAGCGGTCGAGGTCTTCCGCATCTGAGCTCCGGCCGGGGCCGCCGCGGGCCCCGGCCTTGCGCCGACGGCGAATCTGGAAGAATCGCCGCAAAACAAGAAAACGCCGGACCACCGGCGCGCCGTCGGAGTTGTCTTGAAGTTATTCCCCCGCACCCCGGCGTCGAGCGACGCCCCGGCCGGGCTCGACGAGCCTGCCCAGCACGAGATCACCCGTCTGTGCGCCCACACCGCGGTGCTGCTGATGCAGCACGGCGCCGAGAGCGCGCTCGTCGAAGGCATGGCCCGGCGCCTCGGGCCGCGCCTGGGCGTCGCCTCGGTCGACGTCGCGCCGATGTCCAGCGCGGTCATCGTCACCACGGTCGTCGGCGGCCGCGGCGTCACCGTCGCCCAGCGCTGCGAGGACCGCGGCATCAACATGCACCTGGTCATCGAGGTGCAGCGTGCGGTGCTCGAATTCGAAGCCGGGCGCATCGATCTCGCCACCTACCGCGAACGTGTGCACGGCGTGCAGCCGCTGCGCTACCCGGCCTGGGTGGTGGCGGCCGCCGTCGGCCTGGCCTGTGCCGCCTTCGCGCGCCTGGCCGGCGCCGACGCGGTGAGCTGCGGGGTCGCGCTGGCCGCCAGCGGCGCGGCGATGTTCGTGCGCCTGCGCCTGGCGCGGCTGCACTTCAACCCGCTGCTGAACTTCTTCGTCACCGCCTTCGTCGCGACCTCGGTCGCGGCGCTGGGCCTGCGCCTGGGCATCGGCGCGCAGCCGCGCACCGCGATGGCCGCCAGCGTGCTGATGCTGGTGCCGGGCTTCCCGCTGATCAACGCGGTGTCGGACATGGTCAAGGGCTACGCCACGACCGGCATCACGCGCTGGACCGTGGCGACCATGCTGTCGGCGGCGACCTGCGGCGGCATCCTGCTGGCGACCAGCGTCTGGAACGTCTGGGGCTGGCGATGAGCGATTTCGTCTTCGAACTGCTGGCCCAGGCGCTGCTGGCGGCCGTCGCGGCGGTGGGCTTCGGCCTGTCCTTCGCGGTGCCGGCGCCGGTGCTGCCTTTCTGCGCGGTCGGCGGCGCGCTCGGCCGCGGGCTGCGCCACGCGCTCGGCCCGGCCGGCGCCGGCATGCCGCTGGAATGGGCGACGCTGGTCGCCGCGGCCACCGTCAGCCTGCTGGCGATCTGGGGCGCGCAGCGGCTGCGCGCCCACCCCAAGGCCTTCACCGTCGCCGCGATGATCCCGATGATCCCGGGCGTGCAGCTGTTCACCGCGCTGATCGCGGTGGCGCAGATGCAGCGCCACGGCGTCAGCCCCGACCTGCTCGCCAGCGCCATCGAGTCGGGGCTGGCCTCGGCGCACGTGATCGCCGCGCTGGCCGTCGGCCTGGCGGTGCCGGGGCTGCTGTTCTACCGCCGCCGGCCGCTGATCTGATCAGCGTTTGACGGCCAGCGCCTGGCCGGCGACGACCAGCGTGACGCGCGCGCAGGCCGCGGCCACCGCCTGGTGCAGCCGGCCCAGGGCGTCCAGCCAGCGCCGCGTCGCGGCGTCGGCCGGCACCGGGCCCAGGCCGGTCTCGTTGCTGACCAGCACCACCGGGCCGGGCGCGGCGCGCAGCGCCTCGCACAGCTCGCGGCAGGCGGCGTCGAAGCCGGCGTCGTCGAGCGCCGGCGCGTCCAGGCCGACGATCGCCGGCCACAGCGCGTTCGTCAGCCACAGCGTCAGGCAGTCGACGACCAGCAGTCGCTGCGGCGCCGACTGCGCGGCGATCACCGCGGCGATCGCCAGCGGCTCCTCGATGCAGCCGGCGCGCGCCAGCGTCGCGGCGCGGTCGGCGCGGTGGCGTTCGATGCGTGCGCGCATCTCCTCGTCGCTGACCGTCGCGGTGGCGACGACGACGGCCTCGTGGCCCGGCGTGGCCAGCCAGACGGCGGCCAGCTGCTCGGCGCGGCGCGTCTTGCCGCTGCGCTGGCCGCCGAGGATCAGTTCGTGTCCGGGATGCAAGGTTCTGGCGTCGTGCGGGGGCCGGCGATCATACGAGCCCCTTGTCAGGCAAGGCGGCGCGGCGCTGGTTAGCATGACGGTCCACGACGGAGCCCGCGCCATGCAGCCCAAGGACACGACGACCAACGAGGCCTACAAGGGCTTCACGAACAGCGACTGCCCGTTCTACCCCTGCCACCCGGGCGTCAAGCGCGAGTTCAACTGCCTGTTCTGCTACTGCCCGCTGAGCGCGCTGGAGTGCCCGGGCAACTACCAGGTCTTCGTCAGCGCCAACGGCGTGACGCGCAAGGACTGCTCGGCCTGCACGCTGCCGCACGACGGCTACCGCCAGTCCTGGAACTTCATCCAGAAGTGGCTGGAGCGCCCGGTGCACTGGCGCGGCCTGCCGCAGACGCGGCGCTACCCGCAGCAGCCCGAGAACGCGCTGCCCGACGAGACGACCGGCGCCTGATTCAGCGCGCCAGCGCCAGCAACGCGTCCAGGTCCAGGTCGGCTTCGAGCTGGGCGGCGTAGGCGTCGAGCAGGGCTTCGACGCGCGCGTCGTAGTCGACGCCGCCCGTGACACCCAAGGCCGCCAGCCAGCGCCGGCGCCAGCCGTCGGCGGCGAACAGGCCGTGCAGGTAGCTGCCGGCGACACGGCCGTCGGCCGACATCGCGCCTTCGGCACGGCCGTCCAGGCGCAGCCAGGGGCGTGACAGCGCCGCGCCCTCGCTACGGCCCATGTGCATCTCGTAGCCGCGCACACGTTCGCCGCTGGCGGTGTCCAGCGCGTCGACGTCGAGCAATCGTTTGGCCGGCGTGATCGTCGTCTCCAGATCCAGCAGGCCCAGCCCGGGCGTCGAGCCGGGTTCGCCTTCCAGGCCCTCGGGGTCGTGCACCGCGTGGCCCAGCATCTGCAAGCCGGCGCACAGGCCGACGACCCGGCCGCCGTGGCGCACGTGGGCGTGCAGGTCGTGCGTCCAGCCCTGGGCGTGCACGAAGGCGAGGTCGGCGCGTGTCGACTTGGAACCGGCGATGACGACGACCTGCGCTTCGCGCGGGATAGTCTCGCCCGGCTGCACCCAGCGCAGCGTGATGCCGGGCTCGGCGGCCAGCGGGTCCAGGTCGTCGGCATTGGCCAGGCGCGGCGTGCGCAGCACGGCGATGACGAGGCTGCCGCCGCTGCGGCGGCGGGCGGCGGCGTCCAGCGCCAGCGAATCTTCCTGCGGCAGCCGCGCGGCGCCGTCGAACCAGCGCACCAGCCCGCGCACCGGCCAGCCGGTGGCGGCCTCGATCTGCGCCGCGGCCGGCGCGAACACCGCCGGGTCGCCGCGGAACTTGTTGACCAGCACGCCGGCCACGCGCGCCCGTTCGCTCGCCGACCACAGCGTGTGGTGGCCGATGGCCGCGGCGGTGACGCCGCCGCGCGACTCGTCGCCGAGCAGCAGCACCGGCAGGTCGGCGGCTTCGGCCAGGCCCATGTTGCTGATGTCCTGCGGCCTGAGATAAGCCTCGGCGCCGCAGCCGGCGCCTTCGATCAGCACCAGGTCGGCCTGCTGCGACAGTCGCTCCAGGCTGTCGAGCACCGCCGGCAGCAGCCGGGGTTTCAGCGCCTGGTAACCCGCCGCCGGCCAGCGCCCGAGCACCCGCCCGCGCAGCACGACCTGGGCATCGACGTCGCTGTCGGGTTTGAGCAGCACCGGGTTCTGGTGCACCGAACGCGGCACGCCGGCGGCGCGCGCCTGCAGCGCCTGGGCGCGGCCGATCTCGCCGCTGCCGCCGCCTTCGGCCTCGCCGGCCACCGCGGCGTTGTTGCTCATGTTCTGCGCCTTGAACGGCTGCACCGCCAGGCCGCGGCGTGCATAGGCCCGCGCCAGCCCGGCGACGAGCAGGCTTTTGCCGACGTCCGAGCCGGTGCCCTGCACCATCAGCCGGCGCGCGCGCCGCGGCGCGGCCGGCGCCGGGCTGAACGGCAGCGCGTCGTTCATCGCGCCAGCGCCAGCAGCGCGTCGAGGTCCAGCGCGCGTTCGACGTGATCGGCCAGCGCGTCCAGCGTCGATTCGACCTGGGCCTCGTAGTCCAGCGCCGAGCGCTGCGCGCCGATGCGTTCGAGGAAGTGGCGGCGCCAGCCGTCGGCGGCGAACAGGCCGTGCACGTAGCTGCCCATCACGCGGCCGTCGGCCGAGACCGCGCCTTCGGGCGTGGCGCCGCCGGCGCCGTCGTCGAGCTGCAGCCAGGGGCGCGCCAGGCCGTCACCGGCCGTGCGGCCCATGTGCATCTCGTAGCCGCGCACGCGGCAGCCGCTGGCCAGGTCCTGGCGGTCGATTTCGACCAGGCGCTTGTCGTGCGTGATGACGGTCTCGACGTCGAGCAGGCCCAGGCCGGGTGTCTCGCCCGGCGCGCCTTCCAGGCCCTCGGGGTCGCGCACGACGCGGCCCAGCATCTGGAAGCCGGCGCACAGGCCGACGACGCGCCCGCCGCGGCGCACGTGGGCCAGGATGTCGGTGGCCCAGCCTTCGCGGTGCAGCGTCTCGAGGTCGGCGCGCGTGGTCTTGGAGCCGGGCAGCAGCACGAGGTCGGTGTCGGCCGGCAGCGCCTCGCCGGGCAGCAGCCAGTGCAAGGCGACGCCGGGCTCGGCGGCCAGCGGGTCCAGATCGTCGAAGTTGGCGGTGCGGCCGAGCTGCGGCACGACGATCTTCACGCCGGCGCTGCCGCCGGGCAGCGCACGCTCCAGCGCCAGCGCGTCTTCGGCCGGCAGGCGTGTCGCGGCGTCGAACCACTCGACGACGCCCAGCAGCGGCCAGCCGGTGTGTTCGCTCATCACCCGGCAGGCCGGTTCGTACAGCGAGAAGTGGCCGCGGAACTTGTTGACGACGTAGCCGACGATGCGCGCGCGCTCTTCGGGCGTGTGCAGCACGTGGGTGCCGACGACGGCGGCGATGGCGCCGCCGCGGTCGTTGTCGGTGACCAGCACCACCGGCAGGTCGGCGTCCTCGGCCAGGCGCATGTTGGTGATGTCGCAGTGGCGCAGGTAGACCTCGGTGCCGGCGCCGGCGCCTTCGACGATCACCAGGTCGGCCTCGGCGGCGACGCGGCGGTAGCTGTCCATCACCGCCGGCATCAACAGCGGCTTGAGGTTGTGATAGTGGCGCGCCGGCCAGTTGCCCAGCGCGCGGCCGCGCAGCACGACCTGCGAGCCGACGCCGAACTGGGGCTTGAGCAGCACCGGGTTGTGGTGGATCGACGGCGGCACGCCGCAGGCGCGCGCCTGCAGCGCCTGGGCGCGGCCGATCTCGCCGCGTGGCAGGCTGCCGTCGGCGTTGGGCGGCAGGTCGGAGTCGGCGCTCACCGCGGCGTTGTTGCTCATGTTCTGCGCCTTGAACGGGCGCACGGCGAGGCCGCGGCGCGCGTAGGCGCGGCACAGGCCGGCGACGAGCAGGCTCTTGCCGACGTCCGACGCGGTGCCCTGCAGCATCAGCGCGCGGCCGCGCCGCGGCACGGCGGCGTCGAGCATCGGAACCTGGAGATCGGGCAGCGGCGGCGGGAGGTCGGGGACGGGCGTCACTTCAGCGTACGGCGGGGCGCCACGGCGGCGCCGGCCGATTATCCGGGTGACCCGCCGGCGCGCGGCGCTGTCGCCCGACCTGCTAGATTCGACCGTTTCCCCGCCCGCCGGGGACCGACTCCACTTCCCGCCGCATGTTCAAGAACGCCCTCGTCTACCGCATCGAACACTGGGACGCGCCCGATCTCGCCGAGATCGAGGACCGTCTGGCCGGCGCCCGCTTCCTGCCCTGCGGCGCCACCGACCCCGAGTCCTCGGGTTTCGTCGAGCCGCGCGGCGAGAACCACGGCGCGCTGGCCGAGAACGTCGGCGGCCAGATCATCCTGAAGCTGCGCGCCGAGACCAAGGCCGTGCCCGGCGGCGTCGTCAAGGACGAGCTCGAGCGCCGGCTCGACGCCGTCGAGCAGGAGACCGGCCGCCGCCCCAAGGGCAAACGCGCCAAGGAGCTGAAGGAGGAGATCGTGCGCGAACTGCTGCCGCGCGCCTTCCCCAAGCGCTCGGCGACCATGGTCTGGATCGCGCCCAAGGCCGGGCTGGTCGTGCTCGGCGTCACCGGCGCGAAGAAGGCCGACGCCATCGTCACCCGCCTCGTCGAGCTGATGGGCGGGGGCTTTCGCCTCGGGCTGGCGCAGACCCAGCTCGCGCCGGCCACCGCGATGGCCGCCTGGCTGGCCGACAAGGAAGCGCCGGCCGGCTTCACGATCGACCGCGACTGCGAGCTCAAGCAGCCGGACAGCGAGAAGGCCGCGGTGCGCTACGCGCGCCACACGCTGGAGCTCGACGAGATCGGCGAGCACATCCGCGCCGGCAAGCTGCCGACGCAGCTGGCGATGACCTGGCAGGGCCGGGTGTCCTTCGTGCTCGCGGAATCGATGGCCATCAAGCGCATCAAGCTGCTCGACGGCGTGCTCGAGCAGGCCGAGGCCCAGGCGCAGCGTGAAGGACGCGACTTCGACGGCGACGTCGCGCTGGTCACCGGCGAGATGACCGGGCTGATCGCCGACCTGGCCGAGGCGCTGGGCGGCTGGCAGGAGCGCAGTGACGCCGCGCCGGCGCCGCTTCCCGCGCCCACGCTGGCGGCGGCCGCGACGACGACGGCGACGACGGCCGACGCGCCCTGGGATTGAGCGCCGGCACGATGTTCGGCGCCCCCGTCGCGACGCTGCTGCTGCTCGCCATCGTCGTCGCCAGCGCGGTGGCGCTGCGCTGGCGCGAGGACTGGCTCGAACGCGGCCTGTTCCGGCCGTTCTGGGTGACGCGCCGCGGCCAGTGGGGCACGGTCGTCAGCTCGGCCTTCCTGCACGCCGACTGGCCGCACCTGCTGTTCAACGCGTTCACCTTCTGGGCGTTCGCGTTCGCGCTGGAGCGGCGCATCGGCAGCGCCGCGTTCGCCCTGCTGTACTCGGCGGGCATCGCCGGCAGCGCCTTCGGCACCTGGCTGCAGCACCGGCGCGAGCCGGCCTACCGCACGCTGGGCGCCTCGGGTGCGGTGCTGGCGGTGCTGTTCGCCTCGATCGTCTATTTCCCGACCGGGTCGATCTACGTCTTCCCGCTGCCGGTGCCGCTGCCCGCGCCCTTGTTCGCGCTGGGCTACCTCGCGTACACGATCTGGGCGTCGCGCCAGGATTTCGGCCGCGTCAACCACGACGCGCACCTCGGTGGTGCAGTCGTCGGCCTGGTTTTTGTCGGCATCACCGACCCGACGGCCGTCGCGGTGGCGCTGGCCGCCTGGCTGGGCTGATCAGCGTTCGTACAGGCCCAGGGCGATCGCCTGCGCCGGAACGTCGCGGCCGCGGTCGTCGAGTTCGTGCAATCGCCGCTCGAGGTCGGCGTCGTCCTCGCTGGTGGCGAGGTAGTTCTCGTCGCGTTCCTGCTGCGATTCCAGGTCGGGCAACAGGGCTTTCAGGATCTCGACAACGCTCATGGCTCCACAGGCCGGCTTTTGGCTGGCCCGCTCCGATGGTCTGGCAGCCAGTTTGATCGTGCTCAGGTCATGCCGGATTGTGATAAATCAGAGCGCGCACGAAGCTGGCGCATCATCACGGCAGGATTGCTCGAATTTGGTGCATTTCGGCGTTTCCTCGTGCCGTCCTTGACCCGGGTCGTGTGCGCGTCACGCAATGTCGCGGCGAGGGTTCAAGTAAAGCCGCGCGGCGCCGAAATGGAGTCGATACCGCCGTCGTGCCCGGCATGACGGCCAACCGGACCACTTCTTCGATGTCGCAAACGATCGCCGTCCAGGATTTGCGGGTCGGGATGTACGTCCACCTCGATCTCGGGTGGATGTCGCACCCGTTCCCGCTGTCGAGCTTTCGCATCAGCTCTCCCGAGCAGATCGCGACGATCCGCTCGCTCGGGCTGCAGCGTCTGCGCTGGGCGCCGGAGCGCAGCGCGCTCGACGACGAGCCGCCCGCCGAGGCGCCGGCCGGCGCCGCCGCCACGCCGGCAGCGCCCTTCGACACGCCCGAGCAGCGCGCCGCCCGCCGCCGCCGCGAGGCGCTGGCCGCCCAGCGCGCCGCGGCGCAGCAGTGCGAGCGCCAGTACATCGAGGCCGGACGCGCCTGGCGCGATGCCCTGGACTCGGTGCCGCAGCGTCCCGAGCAGGCGCGTCTGACGACCGAGTCGCTGACCGGCGCGCTGCTGGACAAGATGCTGGTCGACGGCGAGATGTGCATCCGCCTGCTGAGCACCGGTGCCGGTGACCGCGCGACCGCGCACGCGCTCAACGTCGCCGTGATCTCGCTGCTGCTGGGCCGCGCCTTCGGCCTGGCGCGCGACGAGATGCTGGACCTGGGCGTCGGCGCGCTGCTGCACGACGTCGGCAAGATCGACATCCCCGACCGCCTGCACCACCTGGACGACGGCTTCACCAGCGCCGAACTCAACGCCTACCGCGACCACGTCGCGCGCGGCGTCGCGCAGGGCCGGCGCATGACGCTGGCGCCGGCGGCGCTGCTGGTGCTGGCCCAGCACCACGAACACGCCGACGGTTCGGGCTTCCCGATGCGGCTGACGGTCGAGCGCATGGCCACCGGGGCGCGCATCGTCGCGCTGGTCAACCGCTACGACAACCTCTGCAACCCGGCGCTGCTGGCCCGGGCGCTGACGCCGCACGAGGCGCTGTCGATCCTGTTCGCGCAGTCGCGCACCAAGTACGACCCGGCGATCCTCAACGCCTTCATCAAGATGATGGGCGTGTACCCGGCGGGTTCGGTGGTGCAGCTGTCCGACGAGCGCTACGCGATGGTCGTCAGCGTCAACTCCTCGCGCCCGCTGCGCCCGCGCCTGCTGGTGCACGACGCGCGCATCGCGCGCGACGAGGCGTTGTTCCTGGACCTGGAGACCGAGCCCGAGGTCGGCATCCGCCGCAGCCTGAGCCCGGCCAAGCTGCCGCGCGAGGCGCTGGAGTACCTGGCGCCGCGCCACCGCCTGACCTATTTCTTCGAGCCCGCGCCGACGCGCGCCGAGGTCGAGGCCCTGGACGAGGAGATCGGGGCGTGAACCTGATCGCTGCCTGGGCGCCGCTCCTCGACAGCCTGCCGATGGCCGGCTGGATCATCGAGCTCGCCGGGCAGACCGTGGTCGCCGCCAACCCCGAGGCCACGCGCCTGCTCGAGTCGCCCGTCGCCGAACTGCTCGGCCGCCGCGTGACCCAGTGGCTGGCCACGCCCGAGGACATCGCCTACTGGGCCGACATCGCCACCGGCCGCTACGCGCCGCTGCGCTCTGACAGCCTGGTTTGCACGCCCGGCGGCGGCACGCTGCCGGTCGAACGCCACGTGCAGCCGCTGCCCGGCGGCGCCGCCGGCGTGCCGACGCACGCCCTGGTGACGCTGCGCGACCGCAGCGGCGAACAGCGCGCCGAGGACGAACGCGAGGCCGTCGTCGCCGAACTGCAGGCGACGCTGGAATCGACCGGCGACGGCATCCTCGTCACCGACCTCGAAGGCCGGGTGCGCGCCTTCAACCGCCGCTTCGGCCAGATCTGGGCCGTGCCCGAGGAACTGCTGGAAGCGCGCGACAGCACCGGCATCCACGACTGGATGCGCCGGCGCACGCTGGACGCCGAAGGCTACGACCGCCGCCTGGCGGCACTGCGCGCGGCGCCGCTGCTGTCCTCGACCGAGCGGCTGGAGCTCGTCGAGGGCCAGACCGTGCAGCGCGTGACGCGCCCGCTGTGGGGCCGTGCCGGGCCGCAGGGCCGGGTCTATTCGTTCTCCGACCAGACCGAGCTGGTCAAGGTGCGCGCGCTGTCGGAGACGCTGTCCTCGCACGACGCGCTGACGCGCCTGCCCAACCGCACGCTGCTGGCCGAGAAGGTGGCCGAAGCCGCGCTGCGCTGGCGCCGCGAGCAGCAGCCGTTCGCGCTGCTGGTCGTCGACCTGGACCATTTCCGCCGCGTCAACGACAGCTTCGGCCAGCAGGTCGCCAACCGAGTGCTCTGCGAGGTCGCCGAGCGCATCGGCGCGGCGCTGCGCTCGCAGGACGTGCTGGCGCGCATCGGCGGCGACAACTTCGCCGCGCTGCTGCAGGACGCCGACCAGGCCAGCGCGCAGAAGGCCGTGCTGCGCGTGCTCAAGGTCGTCAACACCCAGCCTTTCGACGCCGACGGCACGCCGTTCTCGCTGACCTGCAGCGTCGGCATCGCGCTGTGCCCGCAGGACGGCCAGGCGCTGGACGACCTGGTGCGCCAGGCCGAGGCCGCGGTGCGCCGCGCCAAGGCCGCCGGCCGCGCCGGCTACCGCTTCGCCGAGCCGGTGCCCGGCGGCGACGCGCATTCGCACGTGCGCATGGTGCACGCGATGCGCGAGGCGCTGAAGGCCGGCCACTTCCGCCTGCACTACCAGCCGCAGATCCGCTTCCGCGACGGCGCCGTCTGCGGCGCCGAGGCGCTGCTGCGCTGGCGCGACCCGCAGTTGGGCGAGATCGCGCCGGCGGCGTTCATCCCCGTCGCCGAGGACAGCGGCTTCATCGTCACGCTGGGCAGTTGGGTGCTGTCGCAGGCGGTGCGCCAGGCGGCGCTGTGGCACGAGGCGGGCCGTTCGCTGACCGTGGCGATCAACGTCTCGGCGCTGCAGTTCCGCCAGCCCGACTTCGTCTCGCAGGTGGCCGACGTGCTGGCCGTCAGCGGCCTGCCGGCGCATCTGCTGGAGCTGGAGCTGACCGAGTCCATCCTCGTCGAGAAGGCCGACGAGGCGCTGGAGCGGCTGCAGGCGCTGGACCGCCTGGGCGTGCAGCTGGCGCTGGACGACTTCGGCACCGGCTACTCCTGCCTGGGTGCGCTCAAGCGCATGCCGATCGGGCGGCTGAAGATCGACCGCAGCTTCGTCGCCGGCCTGCCCGACGACGACACCGACGTCGGCCTGGTGCGCGCGATCAGCCAGCTCGCCCAGGCGCTGGGCAAGCGTGTCGTCGCCGAAGGCGTCGAGAACGAGGCCCAGCGGCGTTTCCTCGCCGAACTGGGCTGCGAGAGCTTCCAGGGCTTCCTCTACGCCCCGGCGATGGACCCGGCCTCGTTCGAGCGCCACCTGCCGCCGCCGCGCCCGCGGCCGATGCCGACCGCCGGCGGCCGCCACATCCGCCTCGTGCGCTGACGGGCGCGCCGTTTGCCGGCGTTGCGGGTTCGCCCGCGACGGGCGGCGCGGAGGTGCCCATGCTCGACGAGCTCGTGCTCGACCGCCTCGGCGGCCTGGCGCCCGCGGCCGCCCGGGCGCTGGCCGTCGAACTGCCCGACGGCCGCCGCGTCGGGCCGGGCGACGCCGCGGTGCTGCTGCGGGCGCGCTCCTGGCGTGCGCTGGCGCCGCTGCTGCGCGGGCGCATCGGCCGCATCGCGCGCGATTACGTCGAGGGCCGCGTCGAGCTCGAAGGGCCGATGCACCGCATCATCGAGCTCGCCGGCGAACTGGTGCCCGACACGGCCCCGACGGCCGCGTCGCGCGCCGGCCCGCTGGACTGGCTGCGTTCGGCCTGGCGCCACCGCCCGCAGCGCGACGCCTGGCAGGTGCGCCGCCACTACGACGTCTCCGACGCGTTCTATGCGCTGTGGCTGGACCCGCGGCGCGTCTATTCCTGCGCCTACTGGGCGCAGCCGGGGCTGACGCTGGCGCAGGCGCAGGAGGCCAAGCTGGAACTGGTGTGCCGCAAGCTGCTGCTGCGCCCGGGCCTGCGCCTGCTGGACATCGGCGCCGGCTGGGGCGCGCTGCTGCTGTGGGCCGCCGAGCACCACGGCGTCCAGGCCACCGGCATCACGCTGTCGCGCCACCAGCAGGCGCACGTCGAGCGCCTGATCGACGAGCGCGGGCTGCGCGGGCGGGTGCAGATGCGGCTGCTGGACTGGCGCGATCTGCCCGAAGACGAGCCCTGGGACCGCATCGCCTCGGTCGGCATGTTCGAGCACGTCGGCCGGGCGCGGCTGCCGGCCTACTTCGCCAAGATCCGCCGCCTGCTGGCGCCCGGCGGCCTGCTGCTGAACCACGGCATCACCGCCGGGGGCACGCGCAACGCCCAGCTCGGCGCCGGCATCGGCGACTTCGTCGAACGCCACATCTTCCCCGGCGGCGAGCTGCTGCACGTCTCGCACGTGCTGCGCGTGATGGCCGAGCAGGGGCTGGAGACGGTGGACATGGAGAACCTGCGGCCGCACTATGCGCGCACGCTGTGGAGCTGGTCCGACGCGCTGGAGGCGCGGCTGGAGGCGGCGCGCCGCGTCGCCGACGAGCGCACGCTGCGCGCCTTCCGCCTGTACCTGGCCGGCAGCGCGATGGGCTTCGAGCGCGGCTGGATGGCGCTGCACCAGTTGCTGGCCACGCGGCCCAGCGGCCGTCTGGGCGAAGGTGCGCTGCGCGGAGCACAATCGGCCTACCCGTTCAACCGCCAGTACGTCTACTCAGCCGGATGATCTACAAGTTCAAGAGCCAGGCCACCGGCGACCTGATCATGCTCGGGCCGCACGGCGACCGCGTGCTGCGCCTGATCGGGCGCGAGCCCGCGCCCAAGGGCATCATCGAGGTCGGCGCGATGGACGCCGCGATCGACGCGCTCGAACAGGCCGCCGTCGAGGACGACGAGGCCCGCCGCGAGGCGTCGGCCGGCGATGCGGGGGAGGCGGCGCGCGTCGCGCGCCAGGTCTCGCTGCGCAGCCGCGTCTGGCCGATGATCCAGATGCTGCGCCGCGCCCGCGAGGCCGACGAGCCGATCGTCTGGGGAGTCTGAGCCCGGCCCGGAGAAGGCCGGCGTGCGCGGTGCCGCGGCACCGGACCGAAGAGGGAACACGATGAAACTCTGGAGCGACAGCTGGACCAACGGCGACCGCATCCCGGCGCGCTACGCCGCCGGCCGTCTCGACGAGGCGGGGCAGGTCGGCTTCGGCGAGAACCTCAACCCGCACCTCGCCTGGAGCGACGTGCCGGCCGAGGCGCGCTCGCTGGTGCTGATCTGCCACGACTTCGACGTGCCCAGCCGTCCCGACGACGTCAACCAGCCCGACCGCGAGGTGCCGGCCGACCTCGAGCGCGTGGACTTCTTCCACTGGGTGCTCGTCGACCTGCCGCCGCGCCCGGCGGTCATCGCCGAGGGCGAGTACAGCCGCGGCTTCACGCCTCGCGGCAAACCCGGCCCGGATCTGCCCAACGGCGCGCGCCAGGGCCTGAACGACTACACCGGCTGGTTCGCGGGCGATGCCCAGTTCGCCGGCCAGTACCACGGCTACGACGGTCCGTTCCCGCCGTTCAACGACTCGCTGGTGCACCACTACGTGTTCACGCTCTACGCCGTCGTGCTCGACCGTCTGCCGGTCGAGGGCTCGTTCACCGGCCCGGTGGTGCGGCGTGCGCTGGCCGGCCACGTCTGCGCCGAAGCCACCTTCTCGGGTACCTACACGCTGAACCGGCGTCTCGTGCGGTGACGGTGCGCGCCGCCGACGGGGGCCGCGCATGAACGAGGCCACCCGCCTCGTCGTGCTGCGGCACGGGGAGACCGACTGGAACGTCGGCCAGCGCATCCAGGGGCAGCTCGACATCGGCCTGAACCGCGTCGGCCGCTGGCAGGCGGCGCGCGCCGCCGAGGCGCTGGCCGACGAAGGCCTGGAGGCGATCTACAGCAGCGACCTCCTGCGCGCTGCCGACACCGCGGCGGCGATCGGCGCCGTCGCCGGCCTGCCGGTGACGCCCGAGCCCGGGCTGCGCGAACGCGCCTTCGGCCGTTTCGAGGGCCAGGCCTTCCCGGAGATCGAGCAGCGCTGGCCCGAGGAGACGCTGCGCTGGCGCCGGCGCGACCCGCAATGGGGCCCCGAAGGCGGCGAGCGCCTGGTCGATTTCTACGGCCGTGTCGTGCCGACGGTGCTGGCGCTGGCCGCCCGCCACCCGGGGCAGACGATCGCCGTCGTCGCCCACGGCGGCGTGCTGGACTGCCTGTACCGCGCCGCGACACGCATCGCGCTGGACGCGCCGCGCACCTGGACGCTGGGCAACGCCAGCATCAACCGCCTGCTGCACGCCGACGGCGCGCTGGTGCTGGTCGGCTGGAACGACCACGGCCACCTCGAAGGTGGCCTGGACGACGCCTCGGCCTGAGCGCCGCGGCGCCGGCCGGCGGCCTCACTCGCTGCGCACCTCGCGCCAGGAGTTCTTCGCCGAGGGGATCGTCGGCTTGAGCGCCAGGTCCTTGGTGGTCGGGTCGCCGTTGGTCGTCTGCACCAGGCCGCGCACCTTGCCGTCGGTGGTGACGACGGCGTTGACCCCGGAAGCGTTGGCCACCGGCGAGATCTGGGTCGAGACGAAGCTCGAGTTCTCGTAGACCGAGCCGGTCTTGAAGTCGAGGATGTACAGCCACGACGAGGCGGTGCAGTCGGTCCGGCCGGCGACGTTGGTCGTGAACGCGATCGCGCCGTAGGCCACCGACGGGCTGGTGTTGGCCTGTTCACCGGCGGGCAGGTCCATGTACCAGCCGCGTTGCGTCGTCCAGTCGATGGCGTCGAAGCGTTCGTTGTCCGAGGCGTCGCCGTCCTTGTCGGTGATGGCGCCGTTGCCGGTGCTGGTGTTGCGCGTGTAGACGCGTTTGACCAGCGAGGCGCGCGCCCCGGTGCTGCCGGTGAGGCCCAGCGTGCTGCCGTCGGCGATGGCGTAGAAGGTCTGCACCCGGCTGCTGCCGAAGTCGCTGACGGCGAGCAGGCGCCCGGTGCCGATCAGGACGACGCGCCGGCTGTCGATGCCGACCAGTTCGGGCGCCGCCGTCACCGGCTGCAGGTTGCCGCTGGTGTCCTTGAGCACCGCCACCTTGACGACGGCGTTGGCGTTCGTCGGCTCGAGCGTCAGGTCGAAGCGCCAGAGGTTGCCCAGCAGGTCGCCGCCGTAGACGTAGCGCACCGTGCCGTCGTCCTCGAGGTAGCCGGAGACGTGCGCCAGGCCGGTGTCGCTGGCCGGCGAGCTGTCGCTCGTCACGTACTCGTTGACGACGGCGCCGGTGTCCTTGTCGAGCACGAACAGCCGGCCGCGGTTGTCGACGGTCGCGTTGTAGCCCGAGGTGACGATGACGCGGTAGTTCTCGCCGACCTTGGCGATGACGGGTTTGCCCAGCGTCTGGCCGACCTTGCTCGTGTAGCTGCTGGTCGACGCCCCCGGGAACTGCCACTTCACCCAGGAGGCGGCGTTGGCCTCGGTGTTGCTGCGGGGGTCGCTGACGTCCAGCGCGTAGTAGTTGCGGCCCGCCGCGCCCATGCCGGCGACGAGCAGCTTGCTCGACGTGCCGGTCTTGCCGATCACCGGCGTGCCGTCGAGCTGGGTCTTGAAGGTGTAGGCGCGCTTGGCGGTCTGGCCGATGTCGGGCAGCACCGCGTTGGGCACGAAGGCCCAGAGCTCGTCGCCGTCGAAGCTCACCGTGCCGTCGTTGGCGGTCGTCTTGGCGATGTCGAAGGCGTGCAGCATGCCTTCGCCCGAGGCGAGGTAGACGACGTTGTCGCTGCGGCTGATGACCGGCTCGGCGTTGATCACCGCGCCCATCAGGCTGGTGCGCCGGCGGTAGGTCGTGCCTTCGAGCGTGCGCGCGCCGCGCAGGTAGGCGAAGAGGTCCGCCGAGGTGCCGTAGACGGCGCTCGGGTTGACGGTGTCGCCGACGTTGGCGGCGGTGAAGGCGACGCCGCCGCTGCCGCTGTCGGTGGCGATCTGGCGCGGGTTGTCCGTCAGGTTGCGGGCGCGCAGCTGGGTGTCCGCGGACCAGGACGGCGCGGTCGCGATGACGGCGGTCGTGGCGTCGATCGTGTTGGCCGTCAGGTCGCCCGACCAGCCGGCCGGGTTGTAGGTCGCCATGTAGGCGTAGCCGTCGCCGCGCAGCAGGTTCACCGTGCTGACCGCGACCCCGCTCTGGGCACCGACGGCGCTCAGCATGTCGTTCATCGCGAGCTGGATGCGCTCGGCGGTCTCGGTCGGCGTCGACGCGGTGTACATCTTGCCGCGGCCGTTGATCGTCGCGTGCCAGAGGTCGTCGACCGCGGTCGGGCTGCGGTCCGAGCTCGGATTCGGCCAGGCCGAGGTCGTGGTCGGCACCGCCGTGTTCTCGTCGACGAAGATCGTGCCCTTGGCACCCAGCGTCATCGCGTAGGTGTTCAGGTGCAGGTTGGTGTTGGTGTCGGTGGTGGTCGCGGGCACCTTGCCGGTGGCGAAGGTGCTGTTGAGGTTGATCGTGTAGTAGGCGAGCGCCAGATCGGCCAGCGTGTTGCTGTAGATCGTCTCGTAGGGCGCGCCGGTGCCGTAGGTCGACTGGTCGTAGCTCGGCGGCGAGACGCTGTTGGCGTAGGCGAAGCCGTCGGTGACGACGAAGACGTTGTTGCGCTGGCAGGCGTACTGGATGACGCTGCTGTTGCCGGTGAACTGGCCGCCGATGTACTTCAGCGTCTCGCGCGTCGGCGTGCCGCCGCTGGAGGGGTTCGCGTAGAAGATGCCGGCCAGCCGCCGACCGTTGGTCGAGGCGCTCGTCGAGTCGATGTCGTACATCGTGACGCTGGCCTGGTTGTTGAAGTTGACCACGCCCATGCGCAGGCCGGTCAGCGACTCCAGCACCTGGCCGCTGGCGGCGCTGAGCATCAGCTTGCGCTTGCGGTAGTACTGGAACCAGTTGGCGAAGTTCTGGATCGCGGCGTTGTATTCGGCGGTCGTCGAGTAGTTCGCCGCCTTGATCTCGTGGCGCTGGAGCTTGGCGCCGTCGGGGGCGTCGACGCAGGTCGCGCCGGTCGGGCAGGTCGCCGACGACAGCTTGGTGTAGTAGGTCGCCGGGTAGTAGGACATCCAGACGCGCTGCGGCGTCGACGAGGTCACCGTGAAGGTGCTCGACGCGGAGTTCGGCGAACTGCAGACGCTGCCGGAGTTGTAGTTGCAGTAGCGCGCGCCCGACGGGATCTTCATGCCCTTCAACGCGATGAAGGTGCGGTTGAGCTGCGTGGAGTCGAAGGACGACGGGATCGTGACGTTGGTCGTCAGGTCCATCGACGAGGCGTACAGCGGGTGCGACTTGGCCGACGACGCTGTCGCGTTGCCGAACTCCTGCACCGCGCTGCCGATGTAGGCCGGCGACCAGGGTTTGTAGGTGACGCCGGGGTTGTAGTACAGCGGGTTGTACGCGGACGATCGCAGCCAGGCGAAGTCGTCGCTCGGCATGATCGCGAAATGGTCGTTGGTGCTGTCGGTCAGCTCGCGCTCGCCGTCGCCCGAGCCGTTGGGAAACAGGTAGGCGAGCTTGCGGTACTGGGTGCTGGACGTGCCGGCGTCGTAGAAGATCGGCTGGCCCGCGCTGTAGCCGGTGCTGTTGGTGGTGTCCCACCAGAACGCGCCGTCGTTGGTCTTGAGCATGACCTCGAAGTCCATCGACCCCGAGTCGTCGAGGCCCCAGATGACGTTCGGCTTGGCCAGCACCGAGGCCTTCAGCGGCAGCTCGGCGATGTCGGTGGCCGACGCGGTGGCCGCGGCCAGCAGCACGGCCAGCGCGGCGGCGGACGTGGAGAACTGCAGGACGGACTTCATCGTTCGGCCCTTGCTCATTTGGTCACGAGAGACTGCACGGTGACGACGGTGCCCTTCGGGCCCTCGACGCGCACCGTGATGCGGAACTGCTTGGAGTTGGGCGGCTCGAGCTCTTCGGACCCGGCGACCCGGCTCTTGGGCTGGGGAATCTGCTTGACCAGGCATTCGCGCAGCGGGTAGTCCACGTCGGCGACGGTGCAGGCGCGCTCGACGACGTAGCGCACCGTGTTGGCGCCGACGGCGATCGAAGGCGCGTTGCTCCAGGTGACGTTCGGCACGCCCTTGCTGTCCTTGGCCACTTCGACCGGCGAGTACCAGTTGTTGGCGGCCATCTGCTCGTTGCTCAGGTTCCTGACGGCCGTGAACGCGGTGTTCAGACCGATCTCGCTGGCCTGCAGCGCCGACTCGTGGAAGGCGACGTTGCCGCCGGCGATCGTGCTGGCCTCGGTCATGCGCGCCAGCACCAGGCCGCCCAGCAGCATCACGGTCAGCAGGATCAGCACGACGACCATCGTCACGCCACGCTCGGCGCGGCGCTTCAGGCGGCGCAGGGCACGCTTCATCGGCCTTACCAGACGAAGTTGCGCAGCGGGACGACGACGGTCTCGCTGCGGTAGTGGTAGCACTGCCAGTTGGCGACGTCGGGTTCGACCTCGGTATCGGGGTCGAACGGGTCCGTGGGCTTGCTGGCGCTGGCTTCGCACGAGCCGCCGGCGCGCGGCCGCTCGGGCTGGGCGTTGCGCACCACGACGCCGAAACGCACCGCGCGGATGCGGTCGACGAGGGTGCCCGAGACGGCGGCCCAGGTGTTCGTCGCGTCGACCCAGCTCAGGTCGTTGCTGGTGGCGTTGGTCGCGACGCCGTACTGGGCGCGGAAGGACATCACGTTGCGCAGCAGCGTCGACGAGGTGCCGGTGATGGGCTGCTCGTACAGCAGCGTCGTGCCGTCGAGCCGGTAGCGGCGCCAGTTCAGCGTGCCCAGGACGACGATGCGGTCCTTGTTGGTCTCGGTGAACGCGGGCGTGTTCGTGAACGCCGCCTTGTTGTAGTCGTTGGTGTTGGCGAAGGCGAAGGTCAGCGGCGAGTCGTTTGTGGCCGCGGTGACGGAGGTGACGCCGCGCACCAGGCAGGGTTCGCTGCTCGAGCCGGCCGAGCCGGGGATCAGCATCACCAGCTGATCGACCGCTGCCGTCAGCAGCGACTGGGTCTGCGCGCTGGTGGCGCCGGCGGTGCCCGACAGCAACACGTCGGCGCCGCCGTCGATGCTGCTCGCGAAGACGAGGTCGACCTGGTCGTTGTGCGTGCCGTGCGTGATCAACATCGGCGAGAAGGCCGTGCCGTCGAAGAGCTTGGTCGCCCTGTACGACAGGTGCATCTTGTGACAGGCGAACTGCGAGACGTTGTTCGAGTCGCGCGTGCCGAAGAATCCCAGGCCCGCCGAGGACGCGTCGTCCTTGAGCGTGGCCATCGCCGTCGTCAGGTTGATGGCGACGCCGCCGGAGCCGATGCCCTGGCGTTGCGAGGCCGTGAAGGTGCGGGCGCTGCCGGCTGCGGCGAGGCTGATGATCAGCGCGATCACCATGCCGACCATGACCTCGATGATCGACAGGCCGCGCTGCGAACGCAGCCCGCGGCGGCGCGCCTCAGACATAGGTGCTGGCCTCCATGCGGCGCGTGGTGTCGCTGGCCCCGCTCTCGCGGCTGCCCTTGCCGGTCCAGGTGATGACGATCTTCATCTGGTGCTTGGTGGCGTCGTAGGTCACCGTCACCGCGCCGTCGGGCAGGGTGCCGGCGACACGCGTCTTCAGCCCCTCGGCATAGGTCTTGGCGGCATCGCTCGCGCAGGTGCCGGCGGTCGGCAGCAGGTAGCACCCTGGATTGCCCGAGTCGACCATCGCGGTGCTCAGCAGTTCGCTGCCGAACTGCACGGCCTTGACGCGCTGGTCGGCCTCGGTGCCGTAGCTCAGCGAGCGGGCCTGCAGCCGCGTCAGGCCGAGCAGGCCGATCGACAGGATGGCCAGGGCGATCAGCGCGTCGATCAGGCCGAATCCCGCCTGGCGGCGAAGCTGTGGCGTGCGCATCAGCAGGTCCCGGTGTTGTCGCCGCACAGCCGGATCGCGCCGCCGCCTTCGACGCGCAGGCCGGGGCAGCGCAGGTCGGCCGAGCAGGTCTGGTCGGGCAGCCCGAGGTCGATCGACGCGTCGGCGGCGATCATGCCGCGGCCGTTGAAGCTGATCGTCTTGGCCTCGGAGGCGGCGACGCTGCCGGACAGCGTGACGGTGCGCAGCGTCGTGTTGCCGCCGACGTCGGTCACGGTCACCGTCGAACCGTCGATGCCCAGGCGCACCGTACCGTTGCGCTTGAGCGCCTCGCTCTGCGCGTACAGGGCCTGCGTGTAGAGCACGTTGCCGGCCTCGCGCAGGCGCGAGTTGGAGACGAACTCGGCGAAGTGCGGCGCGGCTGCGAGCATCAGCATCGCGCCGATGGCCAGTGCCACCATCAGTTCGATCAGCGTCAGGCCGCGGCGCTTCAGGTGTCGCATACCGTGCCCTTGGTGCTCCAGCAGGTCAGCGTGGTGCTCTTGTAGGTCGTCGTGCGCGCGCCGCTGGCGTTGATCGTGAAGGTGAAGTCGGAGACCGTGCCGGTGCCCGTGGCCGTGGCGGTGAAACCCTGGCCGCTGTTGGTGAGTTCGCAGCTCAGCGTGAAGTTGTTGACGTTGCTCGGCGTGAACGCGCAGTTGCCGTTGCTGCCGTAGCTGCCCACGTCCTGGTAGCGCTGCTCCATGCGCGTGGCGAAGGCCGACAGCGCATCCAGGCCGACCGGGATCTTCGAGCGGCGCACGTAGCTGTTGTAGGAGGGCAGCGCGACGGCAGCCAGGATGGCCAGGATGGCCAGCGCGATCATCAGTTCGATCAGCGTGAAACCGGCGCGCGCGGCGGGGCGTGAACGGAGCGTCATCGGGGTCTCGGTCGTGTCGGCATCGAACGGCGCCAGCGGCGGCGGTGCGGACGGGCGTGCGACCGGGCCATCCGCTCCCACGGGACATCGGCGTCCGGCGATGTGGCTTGAGGCAGTATGCCGGCGAGGTCGTTACCGACTGTTAACCGGCCGCGCCGCGCGTGACGCCCTTCACACCGCGGCCCCGCGGGCGCACTTCAGTTGACGCCGAACAGGTCGCCCCCGGCGCGCTGCGGCGGCGCGAGGCCCAGGTGGCGGTAGGCGGCGAGCGTCGCGACGCGGCCGCGCGGCGTGCGCTGCAGGTAGCCCTGCTGGATCAGGTAGGGCTCGATGACGTCCTCGATCGTGCCCGACTCCTCGCCGATCGCCGCGGCGACGTTGTCCAGGCCCACCGGGCCGCCGTCGAAGCGGTGGATCACCGCCTCCAGCAGCTTGCGGTCCATGACGTCGAAGCCCAGCGGGTCGACGTCCAGCAGCGCCAGCGCCTTGTCGGCGATCGGCGCATCGATGCGGCCGTCGCCCTTGACCTGGGCGTAGTCGCGCACGCGGCGCAGCAGCCGGTTGGCGATGCGCGGCGTGCCGCGCGAGCGCCGCGCGACTTCCAGCGCGCCGGCCGGGTCGACCTCGACGCCGAGCAGCCCGGCCGAGCGCGTGACGATGCGCGTCAGCTCGTCGGAGGTATAGAACTCCAGCCGCGCGACGATGCCGAAGCGGTCGCGCAGCGGGTTGGTCAGCATGCCGGCGCGCGTGGTGGCGCCGACCAGCGTGAAGGGCTGCAGGTCGAGCTTGATCGAACGCGCCGCCGGGCCGTCGCCGATCATGATGTCGATCTGGTAGTCCTCCAGCGCCGGGTAGAGGATCTCCTCGACGACCGGCGACAGGCGGTGGATCTCGTCGATGAACAGCACGTCGTTCTTCTCGAGATTGGTCAGGATCGCCGCCAGGTCGCGCGGCTTCTCCAGCACCGGGCCCGAGGTCTGGCGCAGGTTGACGCCCAGTTCCGCGGCGACGATGTGCGCCAGCGTCGTCTTGCCCAGCCCCGGCGGGCCGAACAGCAGCACGTGGTCCAGCGCCTCGGCGCGGCCGCGTGCGGCGTGGATGAAGATCTCCAGCTGCTCGCGTGCACGCGCCTGGCCGACGTACTCGTCCAGCACCTTGGGTCGCAGCGCACGCTCGATCGCCTCCTCGTTGGGCGAGGCGGGGGCGGCGCTGACCACGCGCGGGGCCGGGGGAGTGCCGAAGTCGTCGGTCTTGATCGCCATGTGGGCGGATTATGGCGAGCTAGACTGCCCGACCCGGTGGCCGCGTCGGCCGCCGCCGACGACCTAAGGAGTGTTTCCGATGAACCGTACCGCCGCCGCCGCGATCGGCGTGCTGATGAGCCTGGCCGCAGCGGCCGCCTCGGCGCAGACCACCGTCAAGGACGCCTGGATCCGCGGCACCGTCGCCCAGCAGAAGGCGACCGGCCTGTTCGCCCAGATCAGCTCGGTGCAGGGTTCGCGCCTGGTCGGCGTCTCCTCGCCGGTGGCCGGCGTCGCCGAGGTCCACGAGATGGCGATGGAAGGCAACGTGATGAAGATGCGTGCGCTGCCCAACGGCCTGGCGCTGCCGGCCGGCCAGACCGTCGAGCTCAAGCCCGGCGGCTACCACGTGATGCTCATGGATCTGAAGCAGCCGCTGGAAGCCGGCGCGACGGTGCCGGTGACGCTGGTCTTCGAAGGCGCCGACAAGAAGCGCGAGAGCGTCGAGCTGCAAGTGCCGGTGAAGGCGATGAACGCCGCGATGCCGGCGATGAAGCACAGCGGTCACTGAGTCCGGCGAGCGAGGTCCGCTGATCCCCGCGCGACCCAGCTTCCCGCCACGGACCGGCTCCGCCGGTCCGTTGGCGGACGGCCCCCTCGGGGGGTAGCGAGCGAAAGCGAGCTCGGGGGCTAACGGTTCAAGGCTTTCAGGGCCAGCTTGATGCCCTCGCTGACCCCGACGTCCTTGGGCAGCGCCTTGGCCGCCGCCTGCGCCTCGCGCTCGTTGTAGCCCAGCGCCATCAGCGCCTGCACGATGTCGGCATGGGCGTCGCCGGCGCCGCCGGCGGCCGAGGGCAGGCCCAGGTCGGGCGCGAGCTTGCCCTTCAACTCCAGCAGCACGCGTTCGGCGGTCTTCTTGCCGATGCCCGGCACCTTGACGAGGCGCGCGCCGTCCTGCGCCGCGACGGCCTGCGACAGCTCGGCCACCGACAGCCCCGACAGCAGCGCCAGCGCCATGCGCGGGCCGACGCCGCTGATCTTGACCAGCAGCCGGAAGGTCGCGCGTTCGCTCGCTGTGAGAAAGCCGAAGAGCTGCTGCGCGTCCTCGCGTACGACGAACTCGGTCAGCAGCACGACGCGCTCGCCGAGCGCGGGCAGGTGGTAGAACGTGCTCATCGGCACGTCGACCTCGTAGCCGACGCCGCCGACGTCGACGAGCAGCTGCGGGGGATTCTTTTCGGCCAGCGTGCCGGAGAGTCGTCCGATCATGGCCGCGATTGTCGCCGCGCCGGGCCGCGGGCCCGGCGGGGGATCAGCGGAACAGGCCCTGGCGCTGCGCCTCGAGCGCGGCCTCGGCGCGCGAGCTCACGTTGAGCTTGCGGTAGATCTGCTTGACGTAGTCGGCGATCGTGTGGCGCGACAGGCCCAGCTGCACGCCGATCTCGGGCAGCGTGTAGCCCTTGGCCACGCGCAGCAGCACTTCGCTCTCGCGGTCGGTCAGCTGCACGTGCGGCAGCAGCGAGGTCTGCGGCTTCGCCTTCTGCGTGAAGTGGGCCATCATGCGCCGCGCGATCGACGGCGACAGCGGCGGCTCGCCCTGGCTGATGCGCTGCAACTGCTCGACGATCAGCTCGCGCGGCTGCTCCTTCAGGATGTAGCCGAAGGCGCCGGCCTGCAGCGCCGGGAACAGGTGCTCGTCGTCGTCGTGGATCGTGACCACGACCGACTGGGCGTCGGGCTGCACGTCGCGCAGCTTGGTGACGACATCGACGCCGCTGCCGTCGGGCAGGCCCAGGTCGATCAGCGCGAGTTCGAACTTGACGGCCGCGGCCAGCGAGATCGCGTCCTGGACGCGGGCGCTTTCCGAGATCTGGGCGGTCGGGAAGACCTGGAGCACCAGCTTGCGCATCCAGGCGCGGATCTCGGGCAGGTCTTCGAGCAGCAGGACGTTCTTCATGGAATCGGGCTCGTTCGGGCCGAAAACTTATGCTAACAGCAGCAGGGTATCGCGGGACGGACTAGGAGGCGGCCTCGAGCGCCCGGTCGAGCGGGATCGTGAGCCGTATCACGGTCCCGCGCCCCGGCGCGGACTCGACGAGACACTGGCCCTGCAGCTGCTTGGCGCGGTTCTTCATCGTCGCCATGCCGTGGCCGCGGTCCAGCCGGCCGTCGTTCTCGATCTTGATGCCGTCGCCGTCGTCCTGGACAACGACCTTGAAGTCGCCGTCGGCCACCGTGCAGGTCACCGAGGCGTGCGAGCCGCCGCTGTGTTTGATGATGTTGCTCGTCGCCTCGCGCAGGATGCGCGTGGTCTGCACGAAGGCGCGCGCCGACAGCATCTGCGTCAGGTCCTCGGGCGCTTCCCACTCGGCCTGGATGCCGGCCTGCGCGAGCCGGTTGACGACCTCGGCACGCCAGTCGCCCAGCGCGTCGGCCAGGCGCACCGCACGGCCGGTGAGGCCGCGCACCGACAGCCGCATCTCCTCCAGCGCCTCGCGCGCCAGCGTCGAGATGCGCTGGTCGTCGCTGGTGTGCACGATGGTCAGCAGCTTGGCGCCCAGGTCGTCGTGCAGGTCGGCGGCGATGCGCTTGCGTTCGCGCTCGGTGATCTGCTCGACACGCAGCTCGGCGAGCTGACGGAAGTTGCGTTCGATCTCGGCGGTGGCTTCGCGCACGCGCTCCTCGAGATGGGCGCGGCCGAGTTCGGCTTCCTGCAGCGCGCGGCCGTGCTGCTGCACCAGGCGCAGGCCGACGACGACGAACATCAGCGGCGCCACCAGACGCGCGGCCTGCGCCGGCATCGGGCTGCCGCCGACCTGCTGCGAGACGAACTCCACCAGCCCGGCCAGCGCCAGCGTGCCCAGCGTCGCCGCCATCACCCACGACGAGCGCGAATGCCCGCGCCACTGCGCGCGCAGGTAGTAGATCGCTGCGGCGCCGACCTGCAGTCCGAGCACCAGCGACCACAGCATCGTCAGCACGTGCAGGCGCTCGGGGCCGGCGAGCACCAGGGTCGCCGGCATCGCCGCGCACTGCAGCGGCAGCAGCCGGTCGGCGATGCGGCTGCGGTGCTGGGCGTAGCGCAGCAGGAACTGCACCGCCGCCAGCGTGATGAAGGCCAGCAGCGAACAGAGCAGGAACTCGGCGACGGCGGCGTCCACCGGCACGGTGCGCAGCCACAGCCGCGCCTCCAGCGCCGACCACAGCACGGTCAGCGCGCCGAAGTAGGCCAGGTGCGACTCGCGCCGGTTGATCGTGCCGAGCACGAACATGAAGCTGCCCATCAGCAGCAGCGTCGCCGACAGCGCCTGCGGCAGCGCGACGGCGAAGGTGTGCTGGCGCGCCTGGCGGTGCAGCAGCAGCGACTGCGGCCCGAGTTCCAGCGCCGACAGCCCGCCGGCGCGCCAGCGCGAGCCCACGCGCGCCATCGACTGGCCGGCGACCTTGATGTCCAGCGTGTTCAGCTCGGGCGCGATCAGCGCCGACGGCAGCGTCACCAGCTGCGGCTGGCCGCAGTTGTTGGTCAGCGGCTCGCGCATGCGCCCGCCGCTGAAGACCAGCTGGCCGTTGAGGTAGACCTCGAGGTTGGTGCAGGCGCGTTCGATGTACAGCGCGCTCAGCTCGTCGTCGCCCGGGCGCTCGGGGGCGCGAAAGCCGATGCGGTACCAGACCGGGCCGCTGGCGCCGGGGCGCGAACGCGACCAGTCGTCGGGCAGGCTGACCGGCTGGGCGTCGGCGTCGGCCGGGAAACCGGGCGTGTCGCCCGGCGCCGCCAGCGCCGAGGTGATGCGCAGCGTCTGCGCCGCCGCCGGCAGCGACAGCAGGGCGAACAGCAACACGGTCAGCAGCGACGACAGGCGGCGGAGCAGGGCGGGCGGCGACATGTCGGTCGATTCTGAGGCATGCCGCTTGCCCGGCGGCGCTGCGACAATGGCAGTTCCTGTCGTCCCCCCGCATCCTCGCCGCTTGATCCGCCGCCACACGCTCGCCCCGGCCGACCACCGTCGCCTCGCCCACCTCTGCGGGCCGCTCGACGCGCACCTGCGCGCCATCGAAGCCGGCCTCGGCGTGACGCTCGCGCGCCGCGACGACAGCTTCCGCATCGACGGGCCGCGCCCGGCGGTCGAACGCGCCGTCGCCCTGCTCGACCGGTTGTATGAACAGGCCGAGGCGCCGATCGGCGAACGCCGGCTGCAGCTCGCGCTGGCCGAAGCCGGCGCGATGCCGCCGCCCGCGCCCGGCACGCCTGCAGAAGGCAGCGCCGAGCGCATCGTGCTGCATACGCGCCATGCCGACCTCGTCGGCCGCACGCCGAATCAGGTGCAGTACCTGCGCCAGATCCTGGCGCACGACATCACGTTCGGCATCGGCCCGGCCGGCACCGGCAAGACCTTTCTCGCCGTCGCCTGCGCCGTCGACGCGCTGGAGCGCCACGGCGTGCAGCGCATCGTGCTGACGCGCCCGGCGGTCGAAGCCGGCGAGCGCCTGGGTTTCCTGCCCGGCGACCTGGCGCAGAAGGTCGACCCTTATCTGCGGCCGCTCTACGACGCGCTCTACGACCTGATGGGCTTCGACCGCGTCGCCAAGGCCTTCGAGCGCGGGCTGATCGAGATCGCGCCGCTGGCCTTCATGCGCGGGCGCACGCTGAACCACGCTTTCGTCATCCTCGACGAGGCGCAGAACACGACGCGCGAGCAGATGAAGATGTTCCTCACGCGCATCGGCTTCGGCAGCAAATGCGTCGTCACCGGCGACGTCAGCCAGGTCGACCTGCCCAAGGGCATGGCCAGCGGCCTGGTCGAGGCGCGGCACATCCTCAAGCGCGTGCCGGGCATCGCGTTCACCGATTTCACCGCCGCCGACGTCGTGCGCCACCCGCTGGTGGCGCGCATCGTCGAGGCCTACGACGCCGCCCGGGAGCCGCGTGAAGCCTGAACTCCAACTGTCGCTGCAGTTCGCCGACGCCCGCCACCGCGGCGCGCTGGCGCGCCACCGCGTCGCGCGCTTCGTGCGCGCGGCGCTCGAAACCTCCGGCCGCATCGCGGTGCGCATCGTCGACGAGGACGAAGGCCGCACGCTCAACCGCGAGTACCGCGGCAAGGACTACGCGACCAACGTGCTGACCTTCGACTACGAGCACGAGCCCGAGGTCGTCGCCGACCTGGTCCTCTGTGCGCCGGTCGTCGAGCGCGAGGCCGCCGAGCAGGGCGTCACGCTGGAGGCGCACTACGCCCACCTGCTGGTGCACGGCACGCTGCACGCGCAGGGCTGGGACCACGAGGACGACGGCGAGGCCGAGGCGATGGAAGCGCGCGAGACCGAGCTGCTCGCCGCGCTGGGCTTCGCCGACCCCTACGCCCGCGGCTGATCCCGCAGCGGGTCAGCCGGCCTTGGGCCGCGCCAGCACCGAGGCGATCGCGGCGACGATCAGCAGCATCGCGGCGAAGTCCTGCCAGTGCAGCGTCTCGCCGAGCACCAGCGCACCGGAGAAGGTGCCCAGCACCGGGATCATCATCACGCTGATCGAGCTGGCCACCGGCGGCAGCGTGCGCGCCAGGTAGAACCAGGCCGCCTGCGCGAAGCAGAACACGCCGATGGCGTTGTAGGCGATGGCCCAGGCCCCCGGCGCCGAGGGCATGGTCCAGCGCTGCGACTCGAAGGCCAGCGCCAGCACGCTCATCACCAGCGTCGTCACCGCCGTCATCCAGAACGACACCGCCAGCAGCGGCACCGGGATCGTGCTGCGGCGCAGGCGGTGCGTGCCATAGGCCCAGGTCGCCGCGGCCAGCAGCATCGCCGCCGCGGCCCAGGGCGCGCCGGCCAGGCGCCCGGCCTCGTGCGCCAGCAGCAGCACGACACCCAGCCCGGCGGCGGCGACGCCGGCGAGCTGGCGCCAGCCCAGCCGGTCGCCGAACAGCCAGCGGCCCCAGAGCGCCGCGAACACCGGCATCGAATAGCCGAGGATCGCCGCGCGGCCCGAGCTCAGCGACGGGATCGCGAGGATCACGACGACGTGCCAGACCAGCATGTTGGACACCGTCAGCCGCAGCAGCTCGCCCCAGTGCTCGCGCGGCAGAGCCAGCGGCACGCGCATCGCCAGCAGCGCCAGGCCGAACAGCGGCAGCCCGGCGAGCATCGACACGGCGCGGAAGGACAGCGGCGGGAAGCCGCTGACGCCGAGTTTCATCACCGGCCAGTTCAGGCCCCAGATCAGGGTCAGCAGCAGCAGGACCGCCAGCTGGCGGCGGGTGGGACGGCTCATCGGGGAACGGGGGTCAGCGGCGTTGTTCGCCGAGGTAGCGCTTGCGCCAGAAGAACACCGCCAGGCCGACGCCGACGGCCAGCATCAGCCAGATCGCGACCCAGATGCCGTTGCTCGAATGCACCAGCGGCAGGAAGTCGAAGTTCATGCCGAAGAAGCCGGTGATCAGGTTCAGCGGCAGGAAGACGGCGGTCAGCACCGTCAGCGTGCGCATGATGTCGTTGGTGCGGTGGGCCACCGCCGAGAAGTGCATCTGCACCGCGGTCTCGGCCGAGTGCTCGAGCCGGCGCACGTGCGAGAGCACGCGTTCGACGTGTTCGAGCACGTCGCGCGAGCGCACGCGCAGCAGCTCGCGTTCGCGCTGGGCCGCGGCTTCGGCGGGTTCGGGCCATTCGTCGAGCGCGTCGATCCATTCCTGCATCGCGCTGCGCTGGTCCTCGCAGGTGTCTTCCAGCGCGTGCAGTGCGGTGCGCGACTGCAGTAGCACGCTCCAGTCGCCGAAGCGGCTCTTCGGGTCGAGCAGGCGTTGCTGCAGGTAGCCGAGCTGGCGCGTCAGCAGCCGGCGCAGGTCGAGGTAGCTGTCGACCATGTGGTTGACCATGCGCAGCATCAGGTCCGGCGGGCTGGCCGGCAGGCGCGCGCCGGCGCCGGCCAGGCGCGCGGCGAAGTGCTCGTGCACGGCGCAGTCGGTCGGGTGCACGGTGATCAGCACGCGGTCGAAGACGGCGAAGCCGACCGGGCTGGTGTCGATCGCTCGCAGCGCGCGTTCGGCGCTGGCCATCGTGCCGTGTTCGTCGTCGACGAACAGATCCTGGCTGCCGGCCGCCGCCGCGAGGCGGCGGAAGACCAGCAGGTCGTACCAGGAGGTGTAGTCGTAGTGGCTCGGCAGCTGGTTGTTCAGCAGGTCCGAGACGTGCAGGTCGACGAGCGCGCCGAGGCTCCAGCGCTGCAGCGCCGCCTGCAACTCGCCTTGCCGCAGCTCGAAGACGCGGCGCGCGCTGCCGATCCAGAGGAAGCCCTCGGCCGGCAGCGCTTCCGGCAGCGCGTCGAGTTCACGGAAACCCGGCGCGCCGACGTGGAAGACCCGCATGCAGGCGGATCAGCGCTGCCGCAGCAGACGCGCGGCGTCGAGCGCGAAGTAGGTCAGGATGCCGTCGGCGCCGGCGCGCTTGAAGGCGAGCAGCGCTTCCATCATCACGGCGTCGTGGTCCAGCCAGCCGTTGGCGGCGGCGGCCTTGATCATCGCGTACTCGCCGCTGACCTGATAGGCGAAGGTCGGCATGCCGAACTCGTCCTTCACGCGGCGCACGATGTCCAGGTACGGCAGGCCGGGCTTGACCATCACCATGTCGGCTCCCTCGGCGATGTCCAGCGCCACTTCGCGCAGGGCCTCGTTCGAGTTGCCCGGGTCCATCTGGTAGACCTTCTTGTCGCTCTTGCCCAGCGTGCCGCGGGTGCCGACGGCGTCGCGGAACGGGCCGTAGAAGGCGCTCGCGTACTTGGCGCTGTAGGCCATGATGCGCGTGTGGATGTGGCCGCCGGCCTCCAGCGCGCTGCGGATCGCGCCGATGCGGCCGTCCATCATGTCGCTGGGCGCGACGATGTCGACGCCGGCCGCGGCGTGCGTCAGCGCCTGGGCGGTCAGCACCTCGACGGTGACGTCGTTGATGATGTAGCCGGTCTCGTCGAGAACGCCGTCCTGGCCGTGGCTGGTGTACGGGTCCAGCGCGACGTCGGTCATCACGCCGAGCTCGGGGAAACGTTCCTTCAGCGCGCGCACGGTGCGCGGGATCAGGCCGTCGGGGTTGGTCGCTTCGCGGCCGTCGGGCGTCTTCAGCGACGCGTCGATGTTCGGGAACAGTGCCAGCACCGGGATGCCCAGTTCGACGCACTGCTCGGCGACGCCGAACAGCATGTCCTGGCTCATGCGCTGCACGCCGGGCATGCTCGGCACGTCCTGCACTTGCTTCGTGCCTTCGAGCACGAACACCGGGAGGATGAAGTCTTCGGGGGCCAGCCGGTTCTCGCGCACGAGGGCGCGGGTGAAGGCATCGCGGCGCAGCCGGCGGGGCCGGCTCGCGGGGAACGGAGGGAGGGTACGCACGATCGGATCCTGGGGGTTCTGGAGCGTGTCACACGCCTGCGAAGGCCCGACGGATTTCGGTTGGCTCTTCGCCGGTCACTCTGCTAAAGTGACCGATGAATGATAGCCGCACGCGCGGCGGTCATTCCCTGCTTTTCCTCCCTGAGCAGGTGCCTTACCGTGATGACAGCGATAAGGCTTGCTGGCCCCGGCCCCCGGCCGGGGCCTCCTTTTTTCCGCCTCGTGGCGCCCGCCATAATGGCCCGATGAGCTACCTCTGGGTCAAGGCCTTCCACATCATCTTCGTGGCGAGCTGGTTCGCCGGGCTGTTCTATCTGCCGCGTCTGTTCGTCAATCTGGCGATGGTGCCGCCGGACAGTCATGCCGAGCGCGAGCGCCTGCTGCTGATGGCGCGCAAGCTGTACCGCTTCATGATGATCCTGATGGTCCCGACCTTCGTGCTGGGGCTGCTGCTGTGGCTGTATTACGGCGTCGGCGCGGGGGCCGGCTGGCTGCACGCCAAGCTGACGCTGGTGGCCGGGATCCTCGTCTACCAGGAGTTCTGCCGCCGCGTGCTCAAGGACTTCGAGAACTCGGCCAACAAGCGCTCGCACAAGTGGTTCCGGGTCTTCAACGAAGTCACGGTGATCCTGTTCATGGCGATCGTCGTGCTGGTCGTCGTCAAGCCCTTCTAGAGGGCGCGGCGCAGGCGTGACGAGCGAACGTCACCGCAGCTCGGCGACGCCGCTGGCGGCGGCGTTCGCGGCGCTGATCGTCTACGCCAGCCTGTTCCCGTTCGAGGGCTGGCGCTGGCCGCCGGGCCAGCAGTTCACGGCGCTGCTCGTGCTGCACTGGCCGCGCTGGGCGACGCCGTTCGACGACTGGTCCAACTTCGTCGGCTACGTGCCGCTCGGGGCGCTGCTACTGATCGCCGCACGGCGCAGCGGCTGGCGGCCGCTGCCCTCGCTGGCGCTGGGCGTGCTGCTGCCGGCGGCGATGTCCTACGGCGCCGAGGTCACGCAGCAGTTCCTGCCGACCCGCTACTCGTCGCTGAAGGACTTCGTGCTCAACGCTGCCGGCGGCGCGGTCGGCGCGCTGGCCGGCGCGGCGCTGCACGCGGTCGGCCTGATCGACCGCTGGCACGGCCTGCGCCAGCGCTGGTTCGTGCCGCGCAGCGCCGGGGCGCTGGCGCTGCTGGCGCTGTGGCCGATGGGCCTGCTGTTCCCGGCGCCGGTGCCGCTGGGCCTGGGCCAGTTCGGCGAGCGTCTGCGCGGCTACGCGCTCGACTGGCTGGACGAGGTGCCCTGGGCCGACCCGGTCTACGAGCTGCTGGCCTCGGTGCCGACGCCGACCGATCGCCTGTGGCCGCCGGCCGAGGCCGCGGTCACGGTGCTGGGCCTGCTCGCGCCCTGCCTGGTGGCGTATTCGGTCGTCGCGCCGGGCTGGCGGCGCGCGGTGCTGGTGGCCGGCGCGCTGGCGCTGGGCACGGCGGCGATGACGCTGTCGACGCTGCTGAACTTCGGCCCGCAGCACGCGCTGGCCTGGCTGACGCCGACCGTCGGCCCGGCGCTGCTGGCGGCGGCCGGCATCGCGCTGGTGCTGGCGCCGGTCGGCCGGCGCGTCGCCTGCGGCCTGGGGCTGGTGGTGCTGACCGTGCTGGTCACGCTCGTCGCCCAGGCCCCAGCCGACCCCTACTTCGCCGACAGCCTGCAGAGCTGGGAGCAGGGCCGCTTCGTGCGTTTCCACGGGCTGTCGCAGTGGATCGGCTGGCTCTGGCCTTATGCCGCCGGCGGCTGGCTGCTCGCCCGCCTGGCCAGTCGCGACTGAGCCCTTGCGCGGCGCCCGTGCCGGGGGCGCTGCCTACAATCCCGCAATGAGTTATTTCCGGCACCACATCTTCTTCTGCCTCAACGAGCGGCCCGCCGGAGAGTCGAGCTGCGCCCGCCAAGGTGCGCAGGAGGCGTTCGAGCACTGCAAGGCGCGCGTCAAGGCCGAAGGCCTGTCCGGAGCCGGCGGCGTGCGCGTCAACAAGGCCGGCTGCCTGCACCGCTGCGCCGGCGGCCCGGTGGCCGTCGTCTACCCCGAAGGCACCTGGTACACCTACGTCGACCGCGAGGACATCGACGAGATCGTCGAGTCGCACCTGAAGAACGGGCGGCCGGTCGAGCGCCTGATGCTGCCGCCCGACGTCGGCCGATGAACGCCGCCACCGAGCGCCGGGCGATTCCCGGCCCGGTCGGCCCGCTGGACGTCGCGATCGACGCCCCCGCGGCCGGCCTGCGCGGCGTCGCCGTGCTCTGCCACCCGCACCCGCTGCACGGCGGCACGCTGGACAACAAGGTCGTGCAGACGCTGGCGCGCGCCTTCGTGCAGCTGGGCTACCGTGCGGTGCGCTTCAACTTCCGCGGCGTCGGCGGCTCCGGCGGCGAATGGGATGCCGGCGTCGGCGAGCTGGACGACGCGCTGGCCGTCGCCGCCGCCTTCCGCGACCCCTCGCTGCCGCTGGCCGTCGGCGGCTTCTCCTTCGGCGGCGCGATCACCACCCAGCTGGCCGCGCGCCTGGCCGACGCCGGCACGCCGGTCGAGCGCCAGGTGCTCGTCGCGCCGGCGGTACGGAACTTCCGCGCCGCGCCGGTGCCTCAGGACAGCGTCGTGATCCACGGCGAGGCCGACGAGGTCGTGCCGCTGGCGGCGGTGCTCGACTGGGCGCGTCCCCAGTCGCTGCCGCTGACGGTGGTGCCCGGCGCCGGCCATTTCTTTCACGGGCAGCTCACGCTGCTCAAGCAGATCGTCGTCGGTGCCTGGCACCGCTGACCCACCCGACCCTTCCGATGAAACGAATCCTCTCCCTGGCGCTGGCCTTCTTCGTGGCCGGCGCCCACGCCCAGGCGCCGGTGCCGCCCGAGATCGCCGCGCGCCAGTACATCCTGATCGACGTCAGCGCCAACCAGGTGCTGGCCGAACGCGACGCCGACACCCCGGCCGACCCGGCCTCGCTGACCAAGCTGATGAGCGCCTACCTGGTGTTCAACGCGATCCGCGACGGCAAGCTGACGCTGGACCAGCGCCTGCCGGTGTCCACGCGCGCCTGGGACGAGCGCAAGTACGGCGGCTCGCTGATGTTCATCGACACGCGCATGCAGCCGCGCGTCGACGAACTGCTGCGCGGCATGATCGTGCAGAGCGGCAACGACGCGACGGTGGCGCTGGCCGAGGCGGTCGGCGGCACGGTCGAGAACTTCGTCGCGATGATGAACAAGCAGGCCCAGGCCTGGGGCCTGAAGAACACGCAGTTCAAGAACCCCTCGGGGCTGACCGAGCCGGGCCACAAGACGACGCCGCGCGAGATCGCCTACATCGCCACGCGCATCATCCAGGACCACCCGAAGTTCTATCCGATCTATTCGGAGCGGGCCTTCGCGTTCAACAACATCCGCCAGGACAACCGCAACCTGCTGCTGGGCCGCGACCCGAGCGTCGACGGCATGAAGACCGGCTACACCGAAGCCGCCGGCTACTGCCTGGTCGCCAGCGCCCAGCGCGACATGCCCAACGGCAAGCGCCGGCTGCTGTCGGTGGTGATGGGCACGGCCTCGATGCAGGCCCGGGCCAACGAGAGCCAGAAGCTGCTGAACTGGGGCTACGCCGCCTGGGATGCGATCCGCCTGTTCGACGCCGGCAAGGCCGTGGCCACCGTGCCGGTCTGGAAGGGCAACAAGTCCGAAGCCCGCCTGGGCGCGCCGGGCGCGATCTTCGTCGCCGTGCCGCGCGGCGAGGGCGAGAAGCTGAAGACCTCGATCGAGCGCACCGACCCGCTGGTCGCGCCGCTGCAGCAGGGCCAGCGCGTCGGCACGCTGAAGGTGACGACCGCCGGCGGCACGACGGTGGCGCAGATCCCGCTGCAGGTGCTGGAGCCGGTGGGGCTGGCCGGCATCTTCGGCCGCGCCTGGGATGCCGTGCGGCTCTGGATCAAGTAATCTGGGAGCTTCACGCGGCGTCCACACCGAGACCGTCATGGCGATCGCCCTGCCCGACACGCTCTGCTACCTGAACGGCCACTACACCCCGCTCGCCGAGGCGAAGATCCCGGTCCTGGACCGCGGCTTCATCTTCGGCGACGGGATCTACGACGTCGTGCCGGTCTACGGCCGGCGGCTGTTCCGCTTCGACGAGCACCTGGCGCGGCTGGAGCGCAGCCTGGCGAGGATCCGCATCCCGAACCCGCACACGCGCGACGAGTGGCTGGAACGCTGCCGCTGCCTGGTGCAGACGCTGGCCGAGACGCGCGGCGTCGACGACCAGGTCGTCTACATCCAGGTGACGCGCGGCGTCGCGCCGCGCGACCACGTGATGCCCGAGGGCCTGGAGCCGACCGTCTTCATGATGGTCAACCCGCTGAAGCACGCAACCGCCGACCAGCGCCACCACGGCGTGGCCTGCATCACCGCGCGCGACTTCCGCTGGGAGCGCGGCGACATCAAGAGCACCAGCCTGCTGGGCAACGTGCTCGCGCGCCAGATGTCGGCCGACCACGGCGCGGTCGAGACGATCATGTTCCGCGACGGCTTCCTCACCGAGGCCTCGTCGAGCAACGTCTGGATCGTGCAGGAAGGCGCGCTGATCGGCGCGCCCAAGAGCGAACACGTGCTCGAAGGCATCCGCTTCGAGCTGCTGCGCGAGCTGTGCGAGGACTGCGACATCCCCTACAGCCTGCGCCCGGTCTCCGAGGCCGAGCTGCTGTCGGCCGACGAGGTGCTGCTGAGCTCGGCCACCAAGGAAGTTCTGCCGGTGACCCGCGTCGACGGCGTGCCGGTGGGCCACGGCGCGCTGCGCGGCAAGCCGGGGCCAGTCTACGCCCGCCTGTACGAGGCTTACCAGCAGGCCAAGCGCCTGCAGTCGATCTGAAGTCAAGATGGCCGACATCCCGCCCGAACAAAGCCTCATCGAGTACCCGAGCGCCTTCCCGATCAAGGTGATGGGTGCGCACGTCGAAGGCTTCGAGGAAGCCATCGTCGCGGTGGCGCTGCGCTTCGACCCCGAGTTCGACCGCGAGCGCGTCGAGCGCCGCCCGAGCAAGGGCGGCAACTACCTCGGGTTGACGATCGTCGTCACGGCGACGAGCCGCGAGCAGCTCGACGAGCTCTACCGCACGCTGAGCACGCACCCGATGGTCAAGGTCGTGCTCTGACGGCGATGCGGCTGCTGCTGCAGGGCCGGCGCGACTACGCCGAGACCGAGGCCGCGATGCGCGGCTTCACCGAGGCGCGCACCGCCGCCACCGAAGACGAGATCTGGCTCGTCGAGCACCCGCCGGTCTTCACGCAAGGCATCGCCGGGCGCGACGCGCATGTGCTGGCCGCCGGCGAGATCCCGGTCGTGCGCACCAACCGCGGCGGCCAGGTGACGTACCACGGCCCCGGCCAGGTCGTCGCCTACCCGCTGGTCGACCTGCGGCGCGCCGGCTACTTCGTCAAGGAGTACGTCTTCCGGCTCGAGGAGGCGGTGCTGGACGTGCTCGGCGCCGTCGGCGTCACCGGCCACCGCGTGCGCGGCGCGCCGGGCATCTACGTGCGCCTGGACGACCCCTTCGGCCACGCCCGCCTGGTGCCGCGCGACGACGACCCGTTCGCCGGCCTGGGCAAGATCGCCGCGCTCGGCATCAAGGTCAGCGGCCACTGCACCTACCACGGTGCGGCGCTGAACGTCGCGATGGACCTGCAGCCCTTCGAGCGCATCGACCCCTGCGGCTACAAGGGGCTGAAGACGGTGGACCTGCGCTCGCTGGGCGTCGAGGTCGCCTGGGAGGACGCGGCGCGCGCCTTCGGCCAGGCGCTGGCGCGGCGGCTGGCGCCGGCCTGAGGTCGCCCGACCCTGACGCCCGGGCGGCCACGGGCCGGGGCGGATAATCCCGGGCCTTCACGCCCGCCTCTCCGCGCCATGACCGACCCCCAGACCCCGGCCTACGACCCGACCGCCAAGCAGAAGTCGCAGGCCAAGACCTCGCGCATCCCGATCAAGGTGGTGCCGGCCGAGGTGCTGAAGAAGCCGGAGTGGATCCGCGTGAAGGCCGGTTCGGCGTCCTCGCGCTTCTACGAGATCAAGAACGTGTTGCGCGAACAGAAGCTGCACACGGTCTGCGAGGAAGCCTCGTGCCCGAACATCGGCGAGTGCTTCGGCAAGGGTACGGCGACCTTCATGATCATGGGCGACAAGTGCACGAGGCGCTGCCCGTTCTGCGACGTCGGCCACGGCCGCCCGGACCCGCTGGACGCCGAGGAGCCGAAGAAGCTGGCGCAGACCGTCGCCGCGCTGAAGCTGAAGTACGTCGTCGTCACCAGCGTCGACCGCGACGACCTGCGCGACGGCGGCGCCCAGCACTTCGTCGACTGCATCACCGCGATCCGCGAGCAGTCGCCGGCGACGCGCATCGAGGTCCTGGTGCCTGACTTCCGCGGCCGCCTGGACAAGGCGCTGGCGATCCTGAAGACCGCGCCGCCGGACGTCATGAACCACAACCTGGAGACCGTGCCGCGCCTGTACAAGGAGTCGCGGCCGGGCGCCGACTACGCCTTCAGCCTGAACCTGCTCAAGCGCTTCAAGGAGGAGGTGCCGGGCGTGCCGACGAAGAGCGGGCTGATGGTCGGCCTGGGCGAGACCGACGAGGAGATCCTCGAGGTGATGCGCGAGATGCGCGCCCACGGCATCGAGATGCTGACCATCGGCCAGTACCTGGCGCCCAGCGGCCACCACCTGCCGGTGCGCCGCTACGTGCACCCGGACACCTTCAAGATGTTCGAGCGCGAGGCCGCGGCGATGGGCTTCAGCCACGCCGCCGTCGGCGCGATGGTGCGTTCGAGCTACCACGCCGACCAGCAGGCGCACGCAGCCGGCGTCACCGAAGGCTGATCGGTTGCCAGCGCGCGCGCTGGCGCGCACGATCGGATCCCCGTCTTGATGGAGACACGATGGATCGCAGGCATTTCGCGTGGACCCTGGCCGCCGCGACGAGCGCGTGGCCGCTCGCCGGCCGCGCCGCCGCGCTGAGCGAAACCGACGCCGCCGCCGGCGTGCGTGCGGCGCTGGAGCGCGGCGCGGTCGCCGCAGTGGCTTTCCTGGGGCGCAGCGATGGTTTCCTCGGCAACCCGCAGGTGCGCATCCCGCTGCCCGGCGCGCTCGACGATGCGGCCGGCATGCTGCGTGCGGCCGGCCAGGGCAAACGCCTGGACGAGCTGGTGACGGCGATGAACCGTGCCGCCGAAGCCGCGGTGCCCGAGGCGCGCACGCTGCTGGTCAGCGCCGCGCAGTCGATCAGCGTCGAGGACGCGCTGAAGATCGTGCGTGGCGGCGACACCTCGGTCACCGACTTTTTCGCGCGCAAGACGCGCGAGCCGCTGGGCCTGAAGTTCCTTCCCATCGTCACCCGCGCCACCGAGAAGGTGAAGCTCGCCGACCGCTACAACGCGGTGGCCGGCAAGGCGATGGGCTTCGGCCTGGTGCGCAAGGAAGACGCGAACGTGCAGCAGTACGTCACCGCCAAGACGCTCGACGGCCTGTACTTCATGATCGGCGAGGAGGAGAAGAAGATCCGCGCCGACCCGGTGGGCACCGGCAGCGCGATCCTGCGCAAGGTCTTCTCGCTCTAGCCGCTCAGACGACGCCGCGCTCGCGCAGCGCGGCGATCTCGGCTTCGGCCAGGCCGATCTCGCGCAGCACCTCGTCGGTGTGCTCGCCCAGCAGCGGCGGCGCCCGGCGCACCGTCGGCGGCGTCGCCGACAGCTTCATCGGGCTCGCCACCAGTTCGATTTCGCCGAGTTGCGGGTGCGTGGCCTGCGTCACCATGCCGCGATCGCGCACCTGCTCGTCGGCGAAGACTTCGCCGAGGTCATTGATCGGCCCGCAGGGCACGCCGGCGGCGTCGAGCGCGGCCAGCCAGTCGGCACGCGGGCGGGAGTGCAGCAGCGGCTCCAGCAGCGGGATCAAGGTCTGGCGGTTGCGCACGCGTGCGGCGTTCGTCGCGAAGCGTTCGTCGGCGGCCAGTTGGGCGCAGCCGGCGATCTCGCAGAAGCGCTTGAACTGGCCGTCGTTGCCCACCGCCAGGATCATGTGGCCGTCGGCGACCTCGAACACCTGGTAAGGCACGATGTTGGCGTGGGCGTTGCCGACACGCCGCGGCGGCGTCTTCGTCGCCAGATAGTTGGCGCCCAGGTTGGCGAGCATCGCGACCTGCGTGTCCAGCAGTGCCATGTCGATCGCCTGGCCTTCGCCGGTGGCGTCGCGGTGGCGCAGCGCGGCGAGGATCGCCACCGTCGCGTACATCCCGGTGAAGAGGTCGGCGACCGCGACGCCGACCTTCTGCGGCCCGGCGCCGGGCAGGCCGTCGCGCTCGCCGGTCACGCTCATCAGCCCGCCCAGGCCCTGGATGGCGTAGTCGTAGCCGGCGCGGTCGCGATACGGCCCGGTCTGGCCGTAGCCCGTGATCGAGCAGTAGACGAGCCGCGGGTGTGTCGCGCGGATCGTCTGGGCGTCCAGGCCGTAGCGCGCCATGTCGCCGACCTTGAAGTTCTCGATCATCACGTCGGCGGTGTCGGCGAGCCGGCGCACCAGCGCCTGGCCGTCGGGGTGCGCGATGTCGATCGTCACCGAGCGCTTGTTGCGGTTGGTGCCGACGAAGTAGGCGGCCTCGGCGCTGTCGTGGCCGTCGGCGTCCTTCAGGAACGGCGGGCCCCAGCCGCGCGTGTCGTCGCCGCCGGGGTGGCGCGCCGAGCGCGGGCGCTCCACCTTGACGACGTCGGCGCCGAGGTCGGCGAGCGTCTGCGTGCACCAGGGGCCGGCGAGCACGCGCGAGAGGTCGAGCACGCGCAGCCCCGCGAGCGCGCCCGGTTTGAGCTGGTCCATGCGCCGATTCTGGCGCTGCCGCGGCATGGTGCACGTCACCCTTGGGCCTCCGGCCGTCCGGCCGACGGAAGCCCTGCGGCAAGAACGGTGCGCAAGTCGGGGCGAAAGCTGCCGATAATCCGCGCACTTACGCCATGGCTGCCCTGCTCGTCATCGCCCACGCCCCGCTCGCGTCGTCTCTGCGAGCGGTCGCGTCCCATGTCTATCCGGATTGCGGCTCGGGGCTGGCGGCCCTGGATGTCGAGCCCGGCATGCAGCCCGAGCAGGTCGTCGAACGCGCGCGGGCGCTGCTGGCGCAGCTGGGTGCGCAGGAGGCGCTGATCCTCGTCGACGTCTTCGGCGCCACGCCGTGCAACGCGGCGCTGGAGCTGGCCGACGGCGTCAGCGCGCGAGTCGTGGCCGGCGTCAACGTGCCGATGCTCTGGCGCACGCTGTGTTATGCCCACCTTCCGCTGGACGAACTGGTCGCGCGCGCCGTGGCCGGGGGCGCGCAGGGTGTCATGCAGATCGGCGGCGCGCGCCGGCAGAATCAGGCAGTCCCCCCGGGCCCACATGATCAAGACCCGAATCACCATCAGCAATAAGCTCGGTCTTCACGCCCGCGCCTCGGCCAAGCTGACCAAGCTGGCCGGCAGTTACCGCAGCGAGGTCTTCCTCAGTCGCAACGGCCGCAGGGTGAACGCCAAGAGCATCATGGGGGTGATGATGCTGGCCGCAGGGCTGGGTGCCGAGGTCGAGATCGAGACCGAAGGCGAGGACGAACAGGCCGCGATGGACGCGCTGCGTGCGCTGATCGACGGCAAGTTCGGCGAAGGCCAGTGACACGCCGACGGGAGCCGAACGCATGAGCATCCAGGTCTTCGGCACTCCCGTCTCGCGCGGCGTCGCGATCGGTCGCGCCGTGCTCGTGGCCTCCAGCCGCGTCGACGTCGCGCACTACTTCGTGCCGTCCGAACGCGTCGACCAGGAAATCGAACGCCTGCGCCAGGCGCGCGACGCGGTGTCGGCCGAACTCGCCACGCTCAAGCGTGACCTGTCGCCGGATGCGCCGGCGGAACTGTCGGCGCTGCTCGACGTGCACCAGATGCTGCTGCACGACGAGACGATGAGCGCCGCGACCAAACAATGGATCGTCGAGCGCCACTACAACGCCGAGTGGGCGTTGTCGGCGCAGCTCGAGGTGCTGGCCCGCCAGTTCGACGAGATGGACGACGAGTACCTGCGCGAGCGCAAGGCCGACGTCGAGCAGCTCGCCGAACGACTGCTGCGCTACCTGGCGCGCGTGAAGCCCGGCCAGACCGCCGCTCCCGTCGCGCCGGAGATCGTGCACACGCGCGACTTCGGTGGCGAGGAGCCGCTGGTGCTGGTGGCCAACGACGTCGCGCCGGCGGACATGATCCAGTTCAAGCGCAGCGTCTTCACCGGCTTCGTCACCGACGTCGGCGGGCGCACCTCGCACACCGCGATCGTCGCCCGCAGCCTGGACATCCCGGCGGTCGTCGGCGCTCGCGAGGCCAGCCGGCTCATCCGCCAGGACGACTGGCTGGTCATCGACGGCGATGCCGGTGTCGTCATCGTCAACCCGTCGCCGATCGTGCTGGAGGAGTACCGTTTCCGCCAGCGCCAGAGCGAACTCGAACGGGCGCGCCTGAACCGTCTGCGCCACACACCGGCGGTCACGCTGGACGGCCAGGCGGTGGAGCTGCTGGCCAACATCGAGTTGCCGGGTGACGCCGCGGGGGCGTTGGAGTCGGGTGCCGTCGGTGTCGGCCTGTTCCGCAGCGAGTTCCTGTTCATGAACCGCGGCGGCGACCTGCCGGGTGAGGAGGAGCAGTTCGCGGCCTATCGCGACGCCGTCGTCGCGATGCAGGGGCTGCCGGTGACGATCCGCACCGTCGACATCGGAGCCGACAAGCCGCTGGACCGCATGAGTCTGCAGGAGCTGCGCCACGAGCATGCGCTGAACCCGGCGCTGGGTTTGCGCGCCATCCGCTGGAGCCTGGCCGAGCCGGACATGTTTCGCCAGCAGCTCCGGGCCATCCTGCGCGCGAGTGCTTTCGGGAAGGTGCGCATCCTGGTGCCGATGGTCGCCCACCTCGGCGAGATCCGCATGACGCTGGACGCGCTGACGCGGGCGCGGCAGCAGCTCGACGACGCCGGCTGCGCCTATGGCGAGGTCGAGATCGGCGCGATGATCGAGGTGCCGGCTGCGGCGCTGATGGTCGGACGCTTCCTCGATCACTTCGATTTCGTCTCGATCGGCACCAACGACCTGATCCAGTACACGCTGGCGATCGACCGTACCGACGACGCCGTGTCGCATCTGTTCGACCCCTGGCATCCGGCGGTGTTGCGTCTGATCGACGAGACCATCTCCCAGGCCAACGCGCGCGGCAAGGATGTCAGCGTCTGCGGCGAGATGGCCGGGGACGCTGCCTTCACCGACCTGCTGCTGGCCATGGGCTTGCGCAGTTTCTCGATGCACCCGGCGCGCATCGCGTCGATCAAGCAGCGGGTGCTGCGTGCGGACACACGCCGACTGCTGGCCAACGTGGATGCGGTGCTGCGTGCCGAAGACCCGGCACTCGAGGCGGCGCGGCTCTTCTCTGCCGCCATCGTTCACTGAGGGCGCGCGGGCTTGCCGCTTGGCGTGGCCGGACGCTCCGCTCTAGAGCGCGTTCTGCTAGGTGATCGGCACTCCGCGAGTGCCTCTTCATCTACGAGCAACCGGTCCTCTCAGAACTTTTTTCGGCGGGCCGCTTGCAAGCCGATTGGAACCCGTGCTACAGTCGCAGGCTCTGCTGATCGACGGCGGTGCTTCGAAAGAAGCGGTTGCCGAGAAATCCCGAAAGGGTTTCAGCGAAAAGCAGAAAAGCCGAGTGCTTGACAGAGTTTTTAAAAAATGTCAGAATCTCGGTCTTCGCTGATAACTAATCGGCGACGCCGCGAAAGCAGCGAAGTTCTTTAACAACATACAGCCGATAAGCGTGGGCGTTTGAAGGCGAGTGCCAAGAAGTCGCAAGACTTCGAGGTCCTAGTGACTTTAAACGCTCATGGAAACTGAAGTGAAGTTCACTTCAATTCCTATTGAGCAAATTCAAGATCGAACTGAAGAGTTTGATCCTGGCTCAGATTGAACGCTGGCGGCATGCCTTACGCATGCAAGTCGAACGGTAACAGGCCGCAAGGTGCTGACGAGTGGCGAACGGGTGAGTAATGCATCGGAACGTGCCCAGTAGTGGGGGATAGCCCGGCGAAAGCCGGATTAATACCGCATACGACCTATGGGTGAAAGCGGGGGACCGAAAGGCCTCGCGCTATTGGAGCGGCCGATGTCAGATTAGGTAGTTGGTGGGGTAAAGGCCTACCAAGCCTACGATCTGTAGCTGGTCTGAGAGGACGACCAGCCACACTGGGACTGAGACACGGCCCAGACTCCTACGGGAGGCAGCAGTGGGGAATTTTGGACAATGGGCGCAAGCCTGATCCAGCCATGCCGCGTGCGGGAAGAAGGCCTTCGGGTTGTAAACCGCTTTTGTCAGGGAAGAAATCTTCTGGGTTAATACCTCGGGAGGATGACGGTACCTGAAGAATAAGCACCGGCTAACTACGTGCCAGCAGCCGCGGTAATACGTAGGGTGCAAGCGTTAATCGGAATTACTGGGCGTAAAGCGTGCGCAGGCGGTTATGTAAGACAGATGTGAAATCCCCGGGCTTAACCTGGGAACTGCATTTGTGACTGCATAGCTTGAGTGCGGCAGAGGGGGATGGAATTCCGCGTGTAGCAGTGAAATGCGTAGATATGCGGAGGAACACCGATGGCGAAGGCAATCCCCTGGGCCTGCACTGACGCTCATGCACGAAAGCGTGGGGAGCAAACAGGATTAGATACCCTGGTAGTCCACGCCCTAAACGATGTCAACTGGTTGTTGGGAGGGTTTCTTCTCAGTAACGTAGCTAACGCGTGAAGTTGACCGCCTGGGGAGTACGGCCGCAAGGTTGAAACTCAAAGGAATTGACGGGGACCCGCACAAGCGGTGGATGATGTGGTTTAATTCGACGCAACGCGAAAAACCTTACCTACCCTTGACATGCTAGGAATCCTGCAGAGATGTGGGAGTGCTCGAAAGAGAACCTGGACACAGGTGCTGCATGGCCGTCGTCAGCTCGTGTCGTGAGATGTTGGGTTAAGTCCCGCAACGAGCGCAACCCTTGTCATTAGTTGCTACGTAAGGGCACTCTAATGAGACTGCCGGTGACAAACCGGAGGAAGGTGGGGATGACGTCAGGTCATCATGGCCCTTATGGGTAGGGCTACACACGTCATACAATGGCCGGTACAGAGGGCTGCCAACCCGCGAGGGGGAGCCAATCCCAGAAAACCGGTCGTAGTCCGGATCGCAGTCTGCAACTCGACTGCGTGAAGTCGGAATCGCTAGTAATCGCGGATCAGCTTGCCGCGGTGAATACGTTCCCGGGTCTTGTACACACCGCCCGTCACACCATGGGAGCGGGTTCTGCCAGAAGTAGTTAGCCTAACCGCAAGGAGGGCGATTACCACGGCAGGGTTCGTGACTGGGGTGAAGTCGTAACAAGGTAGCCGTATCGGAAGGTGCGGCTGGATCACCTCCTTTCTGGAAAAAAGCACTCAAGTTTAAGCGCTCACACTTATCGGCTGTTGTTGACGACAGACTTTCCCGAGCGTGCGGGTCTGTAGCTCAGTCGGTTAGAGCACCGTCTTGATAAGGCGGGGGTCGTTGGTTCGAATCCAACCAGACCCACCATCATCTTGGGGGTGTAGCTCAGCTGGGAGAGCACCTGCTTTGCAAGCAGGGGGTCATCGGTTCGATCCCGTTCACCTCCACCAAGAATCCCACGTAGCGTTTGAAGCGCAAAGCACTTGTCTGAGTGTTTTGCGGTTCGATCGTTTAGATCGGCTGTCGTTCTTTAACAATTCATAGAGTCGAAAATCAGCGTTGCTGATGGAAAGCATCTTTCGGGATGCGCCGTGCCATCAGCGACAGTTTGATTGCGTCAATACAAACTTTGATTCGCGAGAATTGAAGTTCGGCATAACGCGTGAATACTCAAATCTGTCATTGACCGGATGTCTGAAGCGAGAGCTTCGGCGTCAAAGTTATAGGGTCAAGTGACTAAGTGCATGTGGTGGATGCCTTGGCGATTACAGGCGATGAAGGACGTGGCAGTCTGCGATAAGCCTCGGGGAGCTGGCAAGCAAGCTTTGATCCGGGGATTTCCGAATGGGGAAACCCACCCGCAAGGGTATCGTCATCTGAATACATAGGGTGGCGAAGCGAACCGGGTGAACTGAAACATCTCAGTAGCTCGAGGAAAAGACATCAACCGAGATTCCGAAAGTAGTGGCGAGCGAAATCGGAGGAGCCTGTACGTTTTAGCAGTCGATTTATCAGAACGGTCTGGAAAGTCCGGCCATAGCAGGTGATAGCCCTGTATGAGAAAAGTCTTCTGTGGAACTAAGCGTACGACAAGTAGGGCGGGGCACGTGAAACCCTGTCTGAACATGGGGGGACCATCCTCCAAGGCTAAATACTCGTAATCGACCGATAGCGAACTAGTACCGTGAGGGAAAGGCGAAAAGAACCCCGGGAGGGGAGTGAAATAGATCCTGAAACCGCATGCATACAAAAAGTCGGAGCCCGCAAGGGTGACGGCGTACCTTTTGTATAATGGGTCAGCGACTTACATTCAGTGGCAAGCTTAACCGAATAGGGAAGGCGAAGGGAAACCGAGTCCGAATAGGGCGTCTAGTCGCTGGGTGTAGACCCGAAACCAAGTGATCTATCCATGGCCAGGATGAAGGTAGGGTAACACCTGCTGGAGGTCCGAACCGACTAGTGTTGCAAAACTAGCGGATGAGCTGTGGATAGGGGTGAAAGGCTAAACAAACTTGGAGATAGCTGGTTCTCTCCGAAAACTATTTAGGTAGTGCCTCAAGTATTACCGTCGGGGGTAGAGCACTGTTATGGCTAGGGGGTCATGGCGACTTACCAAACCATTGCAAACTCCGAATACCGATGAGTACAGCTTGGGAGACAGTGCACCGGGTGCTAACGTCCGGACACAAGAGGGAAACAACCCAGACCGCCAGCTAAGGTCCCCAAAATTGGCTAAGTGGGAAACGAAGTGGGAAGGCTAAAACAGTCAGGATGTTGGCTTAGAAGCAGCCACCATTTAAAGAAAGCGTAATAGCTCACTGATCGAGTCGTCCTGCGCGGAAGATGTAACGGGGCTAAGCCAGTTACCGAAGCTGCGGATTTGCACGCAAGTGCAAGTGGTAGGAGAGCGTTCCGTACGCCTGCGAAGGTGGATCGTGAGGTCTGCTGGAGGTATCGGAAGTGCGAATGCTGACATGAGTAGCGTTAAAGGGGGTGAAAAGCCCCCTCGCCGAAAGCGCAAGGTTTCCTACGCAACGTTCATCGGCGTAGGGTGAGTCGGCCCCTAAGGCGAGGCAGAGATGCGTAGCTGATGGGAAACAGGTCAATATTCCTGTACCGATCTATAGTGCGATGTGGGGACGGAGAAGGTTAGCTCGGCCGGGTGTTGGATGTCCCGGTTCAAGCCTGTAGTCGTGGCCCTTAGGCAAATCCGGGGGTCTTAGATGAGGGGTGATAACGAGGCGGCTTGCCGCCGAAGCGAGTGATACCCTGCTTCCAGGAAAAGCCACTAAGCTTCAGCTATAGACGACCGTACCGCAAACCGACACTGGTGCGCGAGATGAGTATTCTAAGGCGCTTGAGAGAACTCTGGAGAAGGAACTCGGCAAATTGACACCGTAACTTCGGAAGAAGGTGTGCCTTTAGTAGGTGAACCATTTACTTGGGGAGCCCAATGAGGCCGCAGAGAATCGGTGGCTGCGACTGTTTATTAAAAACACAGCACTCTGCAAAGACGAAAGTCGACGTATAGGGTGTGACGCCTGCCCGGTGCTGGAAGATTAAATGATGGGGTGCAAGCTCTTGATTGAAGTCCCAGTAAACGGCGGCCGTAACTATAACGGTCCTAAGGTAGCGAAATTCCTTGTCGGGTAAGTTCCGACCTGCACGAATGGCGTAACGATGGCCACACTGTCTCCTCCAGAGACTCAGCGAAGTTGAAATGTTTGTGATGATGCAATCTCCCCGCGGAAAGACGGAAAGACCCCATGAACCTTTACTGTAGCTTTACATTGGACTTTGAACAGATCTGTGTAGGATAGGTGGGAGGCTTTGAAGCGGTGCCGCTAGGTATCGTGGAGCCGACGTTGAAATACCACCCTGGTGTGTTTGAGGTTCTAACCTTGGCCCGTTATCCGGGTTGGGGACAGTGTATGGTAGGCAGTTTGACTGGGGCGGTCTCCTCCCAAAGCGTAACGGAGGAGTTCGAAGGTACGCTAGGCACGGTCGGAAATCGTGCTAATAGTGCATAGGCATAAGCGTGCTTGACTGCGAGACTGACAAGTCGAGCAGGTACGAAAGTAGGACTAAGTGATCCGGTGGTTCTGTATGGAAGGGCCATCGCTCAACGGATAAAAGGTACTCTGGGGATAACAGGCTGATACCGCCCAAGAGTTCATATCGACGGCGGTGTTTGGCACCTCGATGTCGGCTCATCTCATCCTGGGGCTGTAGCCGGTCCCAAGGGTATGGCTGTTCGCCATTTAAAGAGGTACGTGAGCTGGGTTTAAAACGTCGTGAGACAGTTTGGTCCCTATCTTCCGTGGGCGCTGCAAGATTGAGGAAGCCTGCTCCTAGTACGAGAGGACCGGAGTGGACGCACCTCTGGTGTATCGGTTGTCACGCCAGTGGCATTGCCGAGTAGCTAAGTGCGGAAGAGATAACCGCTGAAAGCATCTAAGCGGGAAACTCGTTCCAAGATGAGTCTTGCCGGGGCCTTGAGCCCCCTGAAGAGTCGTTCGAGACCAGGACGTTGATAGGCCGGGTGTGGAAGCGCAGTAATGCGTTGAGCTAACCGGTACTAATTGCTCGTGCGGCTTGACCCTATAACTTTGACGGTGAGTCAAACGGGTTATGCCAGTAGCGCAATCGAACAAGCTGATTTTCAAAGCTCTATGAATTGGCCTAGCTGCCCAGCAAGAAGCAGCGAGGCGACAAGTCAAGCCTGATGACCATAGCGAGGTGGTCCCACTCCTTCCCATCCCGAACAGGAAAGTGAAACGCCTTTGCGCCGATGATAGTGCGGGTTCCCGTGTGAAAGTAGGACATCGTCAGGCTATTTATTCGAAGGCCCGGTTCTCACGAACCGGGCCTTTTTGTTTTTGCCCGAACGATTTTGTTTTTGTGCGAACGAAACCGATTGGCGACGGCACGTGATGACGGACAGATCCAGACGAGCGGCATTCCGGCCGCAACTCCGTCGGTACCGGTCGCGACCCGGGCGATAAAAAATCACGCCGCGGCGTGCGACACCCCGCCGAGCGTCAGCCCGGCGATCCCGGTAGCGTCACCCACTCCCCGTGCCGCTGCAACTGACCTCCGGCGAGCAATGAATCCACGACACGGCGAGCGTTGATCTCGGCTTCACCAGCCCCGAGGCCGCGCCTCGCGACGATTCGCACGAAGACCGGCGTGCTGGCGAGCCACGTCAACAGTTCGGACACTGTTCGCCGCCGGTGTTCGAGCATGTGGAACATCAGCAACGCACGTTCGGCGTAGTCGAGATGACGTTCCGGCTGGCGAATGAACTGGTGCAGGCGCTGACGGCTGCGCTGTACCGCGCCGGCGACGTCGGTGAAGGCCCGCCCATGTCCTGGAATGACGACCCTTGGCGCCAAGCGCTCCACCAGGTCCAAGGCCGACAGCGCGTCATCGAAAGCACGATCGTCTTCGAGCGCGGGAAACACGATCGCCAGGCGCCGCTCCCAGAGCGCATCACCGGTCAGCGCGACGCCACTGTCCGGCTGATAGAGCAAGACCGCATCGGGATCGTGCCCCGGTGCCGTGGCGACCTTCCAGCGGTAGTCGCCGAGACGAAGGACCCCTCCAGCCTCCAACGGCGAATCGACCTTGAATCTCGGGCATGTCTGCCCCGTGTGCTCGTAGCTCAGGCGGGTTTCGTCCCAGCGCCGCGCCAGGTCGAAGGAGGGCTCCGGGACCAGCGTCTCGCAGCCCCAGCGCGTCTGAAGGCCCGCATTGCCGCCTACGTGATCGGAATGCAGGTGCGTGTTCACGATGCGTTCGAGCGCGACGTCGCCGAGCGCCTCTTGCACCAGTGCCTGCGTCTGTGCCTCGTGTGATCCGTAGCCAGTGTCGACGATCGTCGCCGGCGTCGAACGCGACGCTCGAAACAGCACGTTGTTGGACGACAGCCAGCCACGTTCGAACAACTGCAAACCGAGCTGCTCGAATGCCGACCGCACGAAGGCGGCAGACTCCATGCTCCGATTCTCGGCGCGAGAGCCCGAGTCCTATCCCCGTAGGGACGAGCATGCGCGGCCTCAGGGCAGAGCCGCGAGTTCGGTGTCGGCGTGGGCCGAGTCCAGGTCGATCGCGAACAACTGTGCCGCCAACTCGCGTTCACGTCCGGCGATCGTCTGGAGAAAGTCGTCGGCACCCTTCATCGCCCGGAAGGTGTCGAAGCCCGTCTCCAGAAAGTGCTGGAGAGCCGACAGGCCGGCGGCCCGCGCCGGGGTGCGCATCAGGCGCAGGCTGTGGCGAAGCAGGGGGTTGCGGGTATAGCGATCGAGCGCGCTGCCGACCATCACCATCAACTCGATCTGTCGCGCTCGTACGCGCGGTTGTCCGACCGCCTGCCAGGCGCCGGTGTAAACGCGTGCATCGACACGCGCCGACTTCAGCTGCGCGCCCATCGCGCTGTCCATCGCTTCCGACAGCGCATGCAGCTCTGACAGCGCCTGCACCGTGCCGACCAGCTCGTGCGGGAAGATCCGCACCAGCCCGGGGACGACGCGGGCGAACTGGCTGTCGCGGTCGGTGAAGTCCTGCGGGCCGTAGAGCTCGTCGAGGAAGAAGCGCGAGGACTGCGCATAACGCGGCTGCGCCAGCAGGTCCGCGTAGGTGTGCGAGAACCGGCGATGCTGATAGTCCTTGATCGCGTGCGTGCGCGCCGCCAGCGTCGGGTCGGCATCGCGGCGCCGGCGTTCGGCGGCGACCTGCTGCAGGTTCTCGAGGATGGCCAGGCCTTCGGGAGACACGGCGGACGTCTTTCGCATGGCGCAATGGCGCGCCGCCCGGATGATGCAACATTGCGTCCCATGTGCGCGACCGGTCGACTCAAGCCCGCTTCGTTTCTCCCGCCGCAAGCTTGGCTGCGCACCGCGTGATGCGGCTCGCCCGTCTGCAGCAGCTCACGACGCTGGGCCTGGCGGCGTTCGCCGGGGGCTGGGCGCTGTACTGGCTGGCCGAAGGGCGCGCCATGCTCGCCGCAGCCGGTGCCCTGGTCATCGTGCTGGGTTACTCGGCCGTCCTGGCGCTCGAGTTCATCATGCTCCGTGCGGCCCTTGGCAGCGACCCGGCGCCGCGTGCGCGTCCGGCCGAACTACTCGGCGCCTGGTGGGGCGAGGTGCATGCCGCGCCGCGTGTCTTCTGCTGGCAGCAGCCGTTTCGCAGTCTTCGCTTCGCCGACCACCTGCCGCCCGACAGCCGGGGCCGGCGCGGCGTGGTGCTGGTTCACGGCTTCGTCTGCAATCGTGGCATCTGGAACCCGTGGCTGGCACGCCTGCACGCCGCCGGCGTGCCTTGTGTCGCGGTCGACCTCGCGCCGATCTTCGGCTCGATCGACCAGTACGTGGAGATCATCGAAGACGCGGTGCGGCGCATCGAGCAGGCCACCGGCCGCGCGCCGGTGATCGTTGCGCACAGCATGGGCGGCCTGGCGCTGCGTCGCTGGTGGGCCGAGCGCGGCGACGCGATGCGTGTGCACCATGCGATCACGATCGGCACGCCGCACCGCGGGACCTGGCTGGCGCGGTTCGCGTTCTCGCTCAACGGGCGCCAGATGCGCCAAGACTCGGGCTGGCTGCGCAGCCTGGCCGAGCGCGAGTCACCCGAGCTGGCGCGCTCGCTGACCTGTTTCTACGGCCACTGCGACAACATCGTCTTCCCGCCGTCGACGGCCACCTGGCCCGGAGCCGACAACCGCCATCTGAGCGGCGTCGCCCACGTCGACATGGTCATGCGCCCGGAGCCGTGGGCCGAACTGCAGCGCTGGTTGCAAGACTGAACGGCCCCGCCGCCCGGTCACCCGGAGCGCCGGCGCCGGCTTCGATCTCGCCCTCGCGTGCCATCGTTTCGCGCACCGCGGCATACACCGGGGCGAAGTCCGGTGCGCAGGCGTCGAACAGCTGCTCGAAGGACCGGATGACGAAGTAGGTCGGCTGGACGCTGTCGATGCGATAACGGCTGCGCATCATGCGCGCCGGTTCGAACTCGACGCGACGCGGCTGTGGCGAACGTACGCAGTACGACAGTTCGGCGCCGGAGCTGAGCAGGCCCGCACCGTAGGCGCGCAAGCCGGACGGCGTGGCGATCAGCCCGAACTCGACCGTGTACCAGTACAGGCGTGCCAGCAACTCGCAGGCACCGAGGCGCGCCGCCTTCAGCCCGCCTTCGCCGTAGGCCTGCATGAAGTCGGCGAACACCGGGTCGAACAGCAGCGGCACATGGCCGAAGAGATCGTGGAACAGGTCGGGTTCGACGATGTAGTCGAACTCGTCGGGCCGCCGGATCCAGTCGGTGACCGGAAAGCGCCGCGCGGCGAGCAGGCGGAAGAAAGCCTCCTCGGGGATCAACCCGGGCACGGCGACGAGCCGCCATCCGGTGCTGCGCTCCAGCGTGTCGGACACCGCGTCGAAGCGCGGGATGCGCTCCGGCGCCCCGAGCCGGCCCAGTGCGCGCACGAAGGCGTCGCAGGCGTGGCCGGGCAGCAGCGCCGACTGGCGTGCGTGCAGCCGTCGGTAGAGATCGTGTTCCGCCTCGGTGTAGGCGGCCCAGTCCTGCTCGCAGCAATAGTCGTCGCGGGCGCGTGAGTAGTCGCCGCGTGGCGGCCGCTCGCCTTCGCCATAAGTCACCGGCGCCACCCCGGAATTCTTCCCGTCGCGCGCGGCCGCGCCCAGTGCGATGCTCATGCCGTCTCCTGGCTGCGCGGCACAGGACCGCACGGTTCACTCTAGCGCCGCGCCCGCGCAGGATGCGCGCGTTCGAATGCCTTGATAGGTGTCAAGACGCAGGAAAACTGCAAGAATGACCGCGATGGATCCTTCCGACCCGCTCGACGCCGTGGACCGACGCATCCTGCAGGTGCTGCAGGCGCAGGGTCGCATCACCTACGACGAGCTGGCGGCCCGCGTGTCGCTGTCGCCGAGCGCCGCGCTTCGTCGCGTGAAGCGTCTGGAAGACGGTGGCGTCATCTCCGGCTACGTGGCGCTGCTCGCGCCCGAGCGCGTCGGGCTGGGCCTGACGGCCTACCTGACCGTGCGCCTGGAGAAGCACAACGATCCGCAGGCCCGCAGCCCGCTGGACCTGTTCGCCGCCGCAGTGCAGGCCTGGCCCGAGGTCATCGAGTGTGTCGCGCTCAGCGGCGACATCGACTACCTGCTGCGCGTCGTCGTGCAGGACATGGAGCACTACTCGCGCTTCGTGATGGACACGCTGCTCAAGCACCCCGCGGTGCGCGACTGCAAGACGAGCTTCGTGCTGCAGCGCCTGAAGTCGACGACCGCGCTGCCGCTGTAGCGCAGCGCTTCAGCCGTCGATGTCGCGCAGCAGAGCCCAGGTCGGCTCGATGCGCATGTTCAGCAGCGAGGCGATGTCGACGACGTCGTCGGGAATCGCCGGGTTGTCCCAGCCGGCCGAGGTATGTCGTGCGAGGCGGATCGCCAGCAGCACGTTGCGCACCTGCACCGCCTCGGAGTGACGCTCGTTGGTGATCTTCACCAGCAGCGGCGGCAGGCGCCACTGCGTCAGCAGCGTCTGCTGCAAATCGGTCAGCCGGATGTTGAGCACCTGCTCCTGAGCGACGACGCTGCGCAGCGCCGGGTCGTCGGTCTGCATGCGCGCGATCTCCAATGCCAGCGTCGGCGCATGCAGCCAGACCAGCATCTCGGCGAAGTCGTGCAGCAGCGCGGCTTCGCGGATCACGGCGACGTCGTGATCCATGCGGTGCACGGCGAACGCGGTGGCGAAGTTGGCTGCACGGTGCGCGCGCACGAGCACGCGGCGAAAACCTTCGAGCGCCTCGGGCTGGTCGCCGAGCCAGTCTTCGACGACGGCCGAATCGGCGAAGAGGCGGAAGAAGGGCGCGATGCCGAGCATCACCAGGGCCGCGGTCACCGTCTCGACGTCGCCGCGTGTGTCGAAGCTCCGCGTGCGCTGCGCGCGGGCGACGTGCGACAGCAGCTTCAGCGTCAGCAGAGGATCGGCGGCGACCGTCTCGGTGAGCAGATGGGCGTCGACCTCGTCCTCGTTCTCGCGCAGGCCCTGCAGCGTTGCCGCAGTCTCGGCCAGGATCGGCATCGACGCGGTGTCGAAGCGCCGCGCCCAGCCGTCGACGTCGCGCGCGGGCGTCGCGAACGTCGTCGGGCGGACAGGAACGGGCGGGCTCATGAGGACACTCTATGCGGATTTATCGGCCGCGTGCGCGTCCACTTAAGCCGCGCAGGAACGCGTCACAGGCGCGTGACGCCGGCGATGTGCCCGACGAGCTGGCCGTCGAGGTACAGCGCGCCTTCGGGGGCGCCGGCCTCGGCGTAGAACTCGAGCACGGGCTCACCGGGCGGCAAGCGCCGTTCGGCATGCAGCCAGGCGGCTACGCGGCTCAGCCAGCGGCTGGTGGCGACCAGCGTGCGGGCGGCGAGCCGGCGGGCCGTGCCGCGGGTCGCGGGCACCAGGATCTGGGCGGTGGTTCTCATCATCGTCTCCTGCGGGTGCGCCGCGGCGGCGGCCGTCCCGCGTGCTGTTCAGGGGCTGTGGGTCACGGTCTCGAGTTCGCGGCGCATCGCGTCGCGGGCGCGTTGGCGCAGGGCGCCGTTGCCCGGGCGGTGCGGGCCGGCACGCCGGCGGCTGGCCGCGACGGCGAACGGGTTGCGGGGCTTGCGGCTGACAGTGGTCTTCATCGAACTTCTCCTCGAAAGCGGGCCGCACAAACGAAACGGCCCGGGGATGCCCGGGCCGTCGACACGCCAGCAAAGGCGTCAGGCGAGCGGCGTCGACCCGGGGCGGGTGACGAGAACGGACACGACGAAAGCGGCGGCCGCCAAACTGGGGCGACGGAACGGGCAGAACGCTCGTGCGGGCTTCATCGAATCCGATCGGGGGTGGAAGGGCGCTGCGGCCAGGGGCTGATGCAGCGGGCTTGCGCGCATGATAAAGACAACGTTATCAATAGGGCAAGCGTTTCGTGGCGAACGAACAAGGGGGGCGTGCCGCGTCTGCCACGCCCGCGGAACGGCCTGTCGATCGAGGGAACGGGCGCGCCAGGGCGCGCGTGAGCCTTACTTGCGCGGCTTCAGCGGTGCGACGCCGGTCTGGCTGCGGCGCCAGAGATCCGCCGGATCCTCGGCTGCGGCCGTGGACGCAGCGGGCCGGGCCGGCGTGCGCGTGGCCGGGGAGCCGGCCGGACGGGCGGGCGCAGTCTCGGCCGGCGGAGTCAGCACCTCGCCGAGCAAGTCCAGCAGCCGCGTGCGCGCCCGTTGCGGATGGCGGCGATAGTAGGTCAGCACCAGGCCGACGATGAACCGTTCGTCGTCGTCGCGCGGCACGTTGTCCGGCAGTGGCGCGGCCGCGGTGGCCGTCGTCGTGGCGGCGGCCGCGGGTTCGGCGCTGCGTTCGGCACTGCCGTCGTGCGGCAGGTCCATCCAGCCGCGCGGCTTGTGGCAGAGCTGCTCGAACTGGCGTGCCAGGCGTTCGCCGATCTGGCGCGAGCGGCTCTTGATCTGGCTCCAGTAGCTGGGCTGGATCTGCACGCGTTCGGCGAAGCGCCGCTCCAGGCCGCGCAGGGTGGCGGCATCGGCGTGGCGTGCGGTCTGGCGCACGAACTCCTCGAACAGGCGGAGTGCGTTGTCCAGGCGCACCTGCGCGAGATCGGGAGCAGCCGTTTGCATCACCCGCGATGATAAAGCCGGCTTCACCGGCCTCATGTCTCAGCCGCCGGCGATCAGGCCGCGACCGATGCGCGCGCTGCCAGGGCAGCCGCACAACGCCAGCGCGATCTCGAGTTCGTCGCGCAGCAGACGCAGCAGGTGCGCGACGCCCGGCGCGCCCGCGGTCGCCAGCGCCCAGACCTGGGGGCGCCCCAGCAGCACGGCGGTCGCGCCCAGCGCCAGCGCCTTGACGACGTCGGTGCCGCGCCGGATGCCGCCGTCGACGAGCAGCGGCAGCGCGCCGCCCACCGCGTCGGCGATGCGTGGCAGCGCCCAGGCCGTGCTGACGGTCGTATCCAGCGTGCGTCCACCATGGTTGGACACCACGAGACCGGCGACCCCGCAGCTCAGCGCCCGTCGCGCGTCGTCCGGGTGCAGCACGCCTTTGAGCAGCAGCGGCAGCGGCGACGCGGCGGCCAGCGCCTCGATCGCCGCCCAATCCAGTACGTGCTCCGCTGCCTGCTGCAGCAGCGTGCCGCCACCCGCGCTCGGCGGTGGCAGGTTCACCGCAGACACGCCCGGCGGCAGGCGGAATCCGGCCCGCCGTTCGCGGTCGCGGGCGCCGCTGACGGGAGCGTCGACGGTCAGCACCAGGGCCTCGAAACCGGCCGTGTGGGCCCGGGTGATCAGCTCGCGCGTGAGGCCGGCATCGCGCTGGCGGTAGAGCTGGAACCACAGCGGCCCGCGGCCGGCCTCGTCGCGTACCAGGGCCGCGACGTCTTCCAGCCGGGTGCTGGCCTGCGAGCTCAGCACCAGACCGCAGCCCTGGGCCGCGGCGGCCAACGCGGCGGCGCGTTCGCCGTCGGGATGCGCCATGCGCAGGTACGCCACCGGCGCCAGCAGCAGCGGCGTCGGCCAGCGCCGGCCGAGCAGCTCGACGCTGGTGTCGGCGCCGGCGAGCGACGTTCCGATGCGCGGCAGCAGGCGCAGCGCCTCCCAGGCTGCACGGTTGTCGCGCAGCGTGATCTCGTCGCCAGCGCCTCCGGCGAAGTAGGCCCAGGCGTTGGCGTCCAGCCGCTCCTGCGCCAGTGCCTGGTAGTCGCCGGCGTTGACCGGCGGCGTGTTCAGCTGTCCGCCCACTGCCGCAGCAGGTTGTGATACGTGCCGGTCAGTGCCACCGTCTCGGCGCTCTCGCCGTGTCGCTCGCGCAGCGCCACGAGCGACATGTCCAGGTCGAAGAGCAGGCGGCGCTGCTCGTCGCTGCGCACCAGGCTCTCGATCCAGAAGAACGCCGCCAGCCGTTCGCCGCGTGTCACCGGCTCGACGCGGTGCACGCTGGTGCCCGGGTAGAGCACGGCGTCACCCGCCGCGAACTTGACGCGGCGCTCACCGAAGGTGTCCTCGATGACGAGTTCGCCGCCGTCGTAGTCGGCCGGGTCGGACAGGAACACCGTGCATGAGATGTCGGTGCGGATCGCCTGCCGCGTCTGCGGGTGGTAGCGGATCGCCTGGTCGACGTGGTTGCCGTAGTGGTTGGCTTCGCCGCCGTAGCGGTTGAAGCCGGGCGGCAGCACGCGCTTGGGCAGCGCCGCGGTGAAGAACAAGGCGTGGCGCTCGAGCGCGCCGAGCACCAGCTGCTGCAGCGCCTGGGTCTCGGGGGCGTCGGCGCGCAGCTGGCGATTGCGCTTGACCTGCGCGGCCTGCGCCCCGGCCGTCGTGCGACCGTCGACCCACTCGCCGCGAGCGAGCAGCGCCCGCGCTTCGGCGAGGGCTTCGGGGGCGAGCACTCCGTCCAGGCGCAGCAGCATCAGAACTTCAGCACCGTCGTGAACTGGATGGTGCGCGGCTTGCCGGCGATGTAGTGGCCGCGGTAGAGCTGATCGGCATAGTGCTCGTCGGTCACGTTCGTGATGTTCACCTTGTAGCTCAGCTCGTCGGTCGCGTACTCGGCCATCAGGTCGGCGGTGATCCACTTCGGCGCGCTGATCTTCGAATCCGCTGCCAGCCCCACCGGCTTGTCTCGGCTGCGGCCGTTGAGGCCGGCGCCGACGCGGATCTTCGGCGAGACCTGGTAGGTCGTCCACAGCGAGCCGCTGTGGCGCGGCGTCAGTCCGGGACGAGATCCCGCAGGCTCGGTGCCGGCGGCGCCGCTGGACTTGTCGACCTCGGCCTCCGGGATCCACGAGTAGGAGGCGTAGACCTCCCAGGCCGGTGTCAGCCGTCCGGCGATGTCGAACTCGAAGCCCGCGGCGTGGCGCTCGCCGGAGAGCACGTAGTTGCACGCGTTGACGGTCTCGCTGTCGCGGTTGCGCTCGTTGTACTTGGTCGAGTGGAAGACCGCGACGCGGGTCGTGAAGCGTCCGTCCTCGCTGTCGAGCTTGGCGCCCAACTCGAGGTTGCGGCTGGACTCCGGGTCGACCTTCGAGGTGCCGGCGTCGTACTGGTAGGTGTCGCCGGCGGTGTTGAACGAGGTGCCGTAGGACGCGTGGTACGAGCTGAACGGCGACGGCTGGTAGAGCACGCCGAAACGTTTGCTCCACAGCGAGTCGCTGCGGCTGTACGAGGTGCCGGCCGGCGTGTAGCAGGGGTTGGGCTGCGGCGGATTGCCCGTCGTCGGCTGGCCTTGCGCGGTGATGGCCTTGTAGTCGCCGTCCAGCCGGTCCCAGCGCAGGCCGGCGAGCAGCTTCCACGACGGTGCGACCTGCACCAGATCCTGCGCGTAGACGCCGACGGCCTTGGCGTCGAAGGTCCGCGTGCGCGTCAGCTTGCGCGCCGACTCGTCGACCCAGGCACCGTCGGCCGGCGTGCCGACGGTCGTCGGCGGCTTGACCAACGTCGGCGAGCCGGCGGCGACGCCGTAGTTGTCGAACTGTTCGTCGGCCAGGTCGATGCCGGCCTGCAGCGAGTGCTCGAGTCCGCCCCAGCGGTGGCGGCCGCTGTAGTCGCTCTGGACGTAGACGGTGTCCATCTCCATGTTCTTCAGCTGCACGCCGCTGCCGTTGGAGCGTGTCAGCACCGTGTCCGGGCCGAAGGTGTCGGAGGTCACCGGCAGGCCGCCGGGCTGCGCCGACGCCGGCGCGAAGCGGATGGCGCTGGCGCGCTGGTCGCGCCAGTAGTGCGCGGCGCGCACGGCAGTGCGCAGTTCGGAGCGGTCCTCGAAGCGGTGCAGGTGGCTGAAGTTGGCCTGGCGCGTGCCGGTCTGCGCGTAGTCGCTCGCCAGTTCGTAGGTGTTCTTCGGGCTCGTCGGCCACAGCCAGTCGCCACCGCGCGTGCCGGGCGTCAGCCAGGGCAGGCCGTAGTTCACGCCGTTGTCGTTGTCCAGGTAATACGCGCCGACGCTGAACTCGTCGGCGCTGCCGATGCCCCAGCGGTAGGTCGGCGCGATGCCGCGCTTGTCGATCTTGTTGCCCCAGTCGTCGGCCTTGGTCGCCATCGCGTTGATGCGCAGCGCGGCCTCCTCGCCGGTCCTGACGTTGAAGTCGGCCGTCGCGCGGGCGTACTCGCCGCTGCCGAGCGTCACGCCGACTTCGTTGGCACTCAGCAGGCGCGGCTGCTTGGTCACCTGGTTGGCCGCGCCGCCGGTGGAGCCGCGGCCGAAGAGCATCGAGGCCGAGCCGCGCAGCAGTTCCAGACGGTCCCAGTTGAACGAATCGCGGTCGTAGAACGCCGGATCGCGCATGCCGTCGATGAAGATGTCCCCGGTGGACTGCAGCGAGAAGCCGCGCAGCCGGATGTCCTCCTCGCCGCCCTCGGCGGCCTGGAAGGAGATGCCGCCGGTGTTCTTCAGCGCTTCCTTCAGGGTGTCGAGATTCCGGTCGTCGATCAGCCGTTCGGTGATGACGGTGACCGACTGCGGCACGTCACGCAGGTCCTGCGTGCCTTTGCCGATGCGTGTGGTCGTCGCCTGGTAGCTCGACTTGCCGTCGGGCTCGGCGGCGGCCTTGGCACGGACCGCGGGAAGGGTTGTCGTCTCGTCGGCTTCGGTGGGTGCGGTTTGCGCCACCGCGAGCGGAACGAGCCCGAACCCGGCGGCCAGCGCGCCGAGCGTGAGCGTCTTCGGGGACATCAGTTCTCCAGTTCGTAGACGATGGGAGCGTCGGATTCGCACTCGACGGGCTGGCCGTTGTCGGTGCAGGGGAGAAAACGCGCCTGGCGCATTGCGCCCAGCGCCTGCTCGTCCAGGCGGGGGAAGCCCGACGAGCGCCGCAGCGTCACGCTGCGGGGATGGCCGCGCACGTCGACGACGACACGCAGCACGACGGTGCCCGACTCGCGCAGCCGACGCGACGCCAGCGGCACGGCGACCGGCGGCTCGACGAGGTAGCGCAGCGCGCTGGGCGGGACCTGGCGGATGGTGGGCGTGACCGGCGCGGGCGCCGGGGCGGCGGTCGGCGCCGGCGGCACCGGGTTGGCGGGCGCGGCGGCGACGCGGATCGTCTCGGCCGGGGTCTCGCGCTGGACCGGAACCTCCGGCACCGGCACGGTGGCCAGCGGCGGCGGTGCGATCTTGGGGCGGGGGATCAGCGGCTCGGGCTGCGGCTCACGCTGCACCGTCGGCGCGACGATCTGCACGACCAGCGGCGCGGCGCTGGCCACCGCGCGTTCGAGCACGCCGAACTCCAGCGCCAACCAGAACAGCACAACGTGCGCAGCGACGACGACGAGACTGAACGCCGGGCGGCGGCGGCGCGGGGGCATCTGCGGTGCCAGAGCCATCGTGTTCATACGACGACTCTAGCATGAACGCGAATGATTCGTATCTGCCTTGTTAAGTCTTGAGCTTCGGCGCCGTCTTCAGGCTCCAGACCATCGTCACCGCGAGGATCGCGGCGATGACGCCCAGCGACACCAGTACCGGGATCTTGAAGACGTCGATCAGCAGCATCTTCGTGCCGATGAAGCTGAGCACGACGGCCAGGCCGTAGCCGAGCAGGTGGAACTTCTCGGCTGCCGCGGCGAGCAGGAAGTACATCGCGCGCAGGCCGAGGATCGCGAAGACGTTGGAGGTCAGCACGATGAACGGGTCGGTCGTGATGGCGAAGATCGCCGGGATCGAGTCGACGGCGAAGATGACGTCGGTGATGCCGACCAGCGCGACGACCAGCAGCAGCGGCGTCGCGATGCGCTTGCCGTCCTCGACGGTGAAGAACTTCTCGCCGTCCAGGCCGCGGCTGACCGGCAGCACGCGGCGCAGCAGCTTGAGCGCCGGGTTGGCTTCCATGTCAGGCGCCTCGCCGGCGTGGCGCCACATCTTGATGCCGGTGATCAGCAGGAAGGCGCCGAAGACGTAGAGCAGCCAGTGGAACTCGGCGATCAGCCAGGAGCCGACCAGGATCATCAGCGTGCGCAGCACGATCGCGCCGACGATGCCGATCATCAGCACCCGCTTCTGGAATGCCGGCGGCACCGCGAAGTAGCTGAAGATCATCAGGAAGACGAAGATGTTGTCGACCGCCAGGCTCTTCTCGATCAGGTAGCCGGTCAGGAACTCGAGCGCGCGTGTGTTGGCGACCTCGGCGCCGTGGGTGCCCTGCAGCGCCCACCAGAACAGCGCGTTGAAGGCCAGGCTCAGCGCGACCCAGACGAGCGACCAGCGCAGCGCCTCGCGCACGCCGACGGCGTGTGCGCCCTGATGGCGCATGACGACGAAGTCGACGACCAGCGCGACGACGACCGAGACGACGAAGACGACCCACAACCACAGCGGTGCAATGCTCTCCACGAGACCTCCAGGAATGGCAACGAACGGACGATTCGTGCCGAAAGGTCTTGCGCGGGAGATCCCGTGCGGTCCCGGGAGCAGGGCGGCGGCGAGCCGGTGCTCCGTGATGACGGGGGGCCGCGGCGCCCGATGGGCGCGGCTACTCCCCTTTCGACCGGGCGGATTCTAGGAACTGCCCCACAAACCCTGCGCCCGGCGGGGCGAAACAGGCGGGGCGCCTCCCGGCGGCCCGCCCGTGGAGGCTTAGTCGTCTTCCTTGACCTGGTGCTGGCTCTGCAGCTGCTGCTGCACCGTCGGCGGCACCGGGTCGTAGTGCGACAGCTCGATCGTGTAGCGGCCCTGGCCGGCGGTCATCGCGTTCAGGCGCGACTGGTAGCCCGAGAGCTCGGACATCGGCACCTGGCCGCGGATCACCACCGTGCCGGGCGCCGCATTGGCGGTGCCGGTCACCAGGCCGCGTTTGGCCGACAGGTCGCCGGTGATGTCGCCCATCGCCGCGTCGGGCGCGACGATCTCGATCGTCACGATCGGCTCCAGCACGATCGGTCGGGCTTCGCGGATCGCCGCCATGAAGGCCTTGCGGCCGGCCGTGGCGAAGGCGATCTCCTTGCTGTCGACGCTGTGGCTCTTGCCGTCGTAGACGATGACCCGCACGTCGACCACCGGATAGCCGGCGATCGCGCCGCCGACCAGCACCTCGCGCACGCCCTTCTCGACGGCGGGGATGAACTGGTTCGGGATCACGCCGCCCTTGGTCTGGTCGGCGAACTCGAAGCCGGCGCCGCGCGGCAGCGGCTCGACCTTCAGGAACACCTCGCCGAACTGGCCGGCGCCGCCGGTCTGCTTCTTGTGGCGGTGGTGGCCTTCGGCGTTGGCGGTGATCGTCTCGCGGTAGGCGATGCGCGGCGGCCGCGTCGTGACCTCGAACTTGTAGACCTCGCGCAGGCGCTCCAGCAGCGTGCGCAGGTGCAGGTCGCCGAGGCCGTAGATCACGGTCTCGTTGGTCGAGGCGATGTGCTCGACCTTCAGGCAGGGGTCCTCGTCGATCAGCTTGCCCAGGATCTCCCACATGCGCTGCTCGTCGCCGTGGCGCTTGGGGCCGATCGCCAGGCCGTGCACCGGCACCGGGAAGTCCAGCGGCTTGAGGTGGATGTGGTCGTCCTCGGCGGCGTCGTGCAGCACGGCGTCGAAGTGCAGCTCGTCGACCTTGGGCACGGCGACGATGTCGCCGGGCAGCGCACGCGTCACCTCCACGTGCTCCTTGCCCTGCAGCAGGTACAGGTGCGTCACCTTGAAGGGCTTGCGGCCGTCGCCGACGTAGAGCATCTGGTTCTGCTGCACCGTGCCCTGGTGGACGCGGAAGATGCCCATCTTGCCGACGTACGGGTCGACCGTGACCTTGAAGACGTGCGCCAGCACGTGTTTGGCCGGGTCGGGCTCGGCCTGCATCGTCACCGCGGCCGCGCCTTCGCCGTTCAGGAACTCCGGCGGGTTGCTTTCGGTCGGGTTGGGCAGCAGCTTGACGATGACGTCCAGCAGTTCGGCGACGCCGGCGCCGGTGCGGGCCGAGACGAAGCACACCGGGATCAGATGGCCTTCGCGCAGCGCCTGCTCCAGCGGCTTGTGCAGTTCCGACGGGTCGACGTCGCCGTCGTTGAGGTAGCGGTCGACGAAGTCCGAGTCGACCTCGACGACCTGCTCGACGAGCGCGCGGTGCGCCGCGTCGACCGAGCCGAAGTCGCTGTCGCCCTCGCGGTTGTAAAAGCAGTCGACGACCTTGCTGCCGCCCGCGGCGGGCAGGTTCAGCGGCAGGCATTCCTTGCCGAACGCGGCCTGGATCTGCGCCAGCAGGCCGGCGAGGTCGACACCGGCGGCGTCGATCTTGTTGACGACGACGAGCCGGTCGAGGTGGCGCGACGCGGCGTAGTCCATCATGCGCTGCGCCATCGGCTCGATGCCGGTACCGGCGTTGATGACGACCGCGGCGGTCTCTACCGCTTCCAGCGCCGGCAGGCTCTGGCCGAGGAAGTCCGGGCCCCCCGGGGTGTCGATGAAGTGGATGCGCGTGTCGGCGTGCGTCAGGTGCATCACGCTGGCGTTCAGCGAGTGCTGCATGCGCTTCTCGAGCGGGGCGTGGTCGCTTACGGTGGAGCCGCGTTCGATGCTGCCGGCGGCGCCGATCGCGCCGGTGCGCTGCAACAGGGCTTCGGCCAGGGTGGTCTTGCCTGCGGCCGAGGGGCCGACGAAAGCCAGCGTGCGGATCGACTCGATGCCTACGCTTGCGCCAGACAGGGGGCTGGGCATGCTCTTCTCCTTAGCGTTCGGCCGCCGGGCGGCCTGAGTTTTGTCAACGGATAGGCCGAGGTCAGGTTAAGGGATCCCCCCAGGCGACACAAGCCGGTCACGAATCGGCCGCTTGACCCGGCGCAAGCCGTCAACCCCGGGTTCGCCCCCGCTTTGGCCGGCCGATGGCAGCCGCTAGCCTCGTCGCGACGATGCCCGACGAGTCCACCCGCGCCGCCGTGCGCGCCCCCCGCCGCGTGCTGCCGGTCATCGTGCTGGCGCAGCTGGCCGGCACCTCGACGTGGTTCGCCGCCAACGCCGTGATGCCCGAGCTGCAGGCCGCGTTTGGCTGGCCGGCGACGGCCGTCGGCACGCTGACCTCCGCGGTGCAGCTGGGCTTCATCGCCGGGGCGCTGCTGTTCGCGCTGCTGGCGGTGGCCGACCGCTTTGCGGCGCGGCTCGTGTTCCTGGTCTGCGCGCTGGCCGGCGCTGGCTGCGCCGCAATGGCGCGGCAGCATGCGGCCGACTTCGACGCGCTGCTCGTCTGGCGCACGCTGGGCGGCTTCTGCCTGGCCGGCATCTACCCGGTGGGCATGAAGCTCGCGGCGCTGTGGTTCCCGCGTGGGCTGGGGCCGGCGCTGGGGCTCCTGATCGGCGCGCTGATCCTGGGCAGCGCCAGCCCGCACGCGCTGCGTGCGCTGTCGGCCGGCTGGCCCTGGAGCGTGGTCTTCGACGGCGTCGCGCTGGCGTCGGCGGCCGCCGGCCTGCTGGTCTTCCTGCTGGTGCCCGAACCGCCGCATCCACGCGCCTCGGGCTCCGGGCTGCCGCTGCGTGCGCTCTGGGCCGCGGCCACCGACCGCCGCGTGCGCGCGTCGATCCTCGGCTACTTCGGCCACATGTGGGAGCTCTACACGATGTGGGTGCTGGTGCCGGCGGTGCTGGCGACGCGGCTGGCCGGTGCCTCGCTGTCCTGGGCGGCTTTCGTCGTGCTCGGCGCCGGCGCCGTGGGCTGCGCCGGCGGCGGCTGGGCGGCGTCGCGCTGGGGCAGCGCGCGTGTCGCCGGCATCCAGCTCGCGACCAGCGGCCTGTGCTGCCTGCTCGCGCCCTGGCTGCTGCACGCGCCGGCGCCGCTGTTCGGCGCCTGGCTCGTGCTCTGGGGCATCACGGTGGCCGGCGACTCGCCGCAGTTCTCGGCGCTGACGGCGACGAACGCGCCGCCGGCGCTGGTCGGCAGCGTGCTGACGCTGGCCAACAGCATCGGCTTCGGAATCTCGATCGCCAGCATCCAGCTCTTCGTCGCCGCGGCGGCGCGCTGGCCGCTGGAAACGGTGGTGCCGGCGCTGGCGATCGGCCCGCTGCTGGGGCTGATCGCGCTGCGCCCGCTGCTCACTCGTGGCGCAGGGCCTCGATAGGGTCCAGGCGCGCGGCACGCCGCGCCGGCACGAAGCCGAAGACGACGCCGATCGCCGCCGAGAAACCGAAGGCCAGCAGGTTGATGCCGGGCTGGAACTCGTAAGGCACCGACAGCAGCGCCGAGATGCCGATCGACGCGCCGGTCGCCAGCACCAGGCCGACCAGGCCGCCCAGCGCCGCCAGCACCACGGCCTCGATCAGGAACTGCGCCAGCACCTCGCGCTCCATCGCGCCGATCGCCAGCCGCAGGCCGATCTCGCGTGTGCGCTCGGTGACGCTGACCAGCATGATGTTCATGATGCCGATGCCGCCGACCAGCAGGCTGACCGCGGCCACCGCGCCGAGCAGCGAGGTCAGCAGCTTGGTCGTGCCCGACAGCGTGTCGGCCACCTGCTGGGTGTCGAGCACGTTGAAGTTGTCGTCGTCGTTGGGCCCGAGCTTGCGGCGTTCGCGCAGCAGCTCGGTGATGCCGGCCTTCACGCGTTCGGCGTCGCTGCCGTCGCGGCGCGACACCAGCAGGGTCTGCACGCGCGTGCTGCCGGTCAGGCGGCGCTGCGCGGTGTAGGCCGGCACGATGATGATGTCGTCCTGGTCCATGCCCATCGCGCCCTGGCCCTTGGGCGCCAGCAGGCCGATGACGCTGCAGCTGAACTGCTTGACGCGGATGCCGCGGCCCAGCGGGTCGGCGTTGGCGCCGAAGAGCTCGCGCCGCACCGTCTGGCCGATGATGCAGACCGCCGCACCCGAGTCCAGTTCGGGCTGCTCGAACATGCGCCCGGCGGCGATCTTCCAGTTGCCGGCCGGGAAGTAGTCGTTGGTGCTGCCGGTGACGGTGGTGGCCCAGTTGCGGTTGTCGGCGACGACGGTGACGCTGGCGCGCACCTCGGGCGCGACCGCGGCGACGCCGCCGATCTGGGTCGCGATCGCGGTCGCGTCGGCGAGCTTGAACGACGGCCCGCCGGAGAAGCCGCCCGGCCCCAGGCGCTGGCCCGGGCGCACCATCAGCAGGTTGCTGCCCAGGCTCTGGATCTGCGTCTGCACGGCCTTGGTCGCGCCGTTGCCGACGGTGACCATCGTGACGACCGCGGCCACGCCGATGACGATGCCCAGCGTCGTCAGCACCGAGCGCATCAGGTTGCGCCGGATCGCACGCAGCGCCAGCAGCAGCGTGTTCAGCAGCATCGTTCGGCCTCCGCGACCCGTTCGTCGCCGGCGATCAGACCGTCGCGGAAACGCACGATGCGCTGGGCGTAGGCCGCCATGTCGGGCTCGTGCGTGACCATCACGACGGTGATGCGGTGCTCGCGGTTGAGCGCGACCAGCAGCGACATCACCTCGCGGCCCCGTTCGCTGTCCAGGTTGCCGGTGGGCTCGTCGGCGAGCAGCAGCGTCGGCTCGGTGACGATGGCGCGCGCGATCGCCACGCGCTGCTGCTGGCCGCCCGAGAGCTCGGCCGGCGTGTGGTGCTCCCAGCCCGCCAGGCCGACCTGCTCGAGCGCGCGCCGCGCCGCGGCGTGGCGCTGCTTGGCGCCTTCGCCGCGGTACAGCAGCGGCAGCTCGACGTTCTCCTGCGCGCTGGTGCGCGCCAGCAGGTGGAAGCCCTGGAAGACGAAGCCGATGTGGCGGCGGCGCAGCAGCGCGCGCTGGTCGCGGCTCATGCCCGTGACCTCGACGCCGCGGAAGCGGTAGCTGCCGCTGGTCGGCGTGTCCAGGCAGCCGATCAGGTTCATCACCGTCGACTTGCCCGAGCCGCTGGGGCCCATCACCGCGGTGAACTCGCCGGCCGGGATCTCCAGGTCGATGCCGCGCAAGGCGCGGAACGCGGCGCTGCCTTCGCCGTAGGTCTTGGTGATGCCGGAAAGCTCCAGCAGGGAACTCATGGCGCCGCGCTCGCCTGATCGGTGATCACCGCCAGCCCCTCGGCGACGCCGGGGCCCGAGACCTCGGTCTGGCGGCCGTCGGACAGGCCTTTCTTCACTTCCAGCGCCACCGGCTGGCCGTCCTTCAGCACCCAGATCGTGCCCTTGCCGCTGTCGGCGCTCTTGCCCGGGCCGCCGAGCGAGCGGCGGTAGCCGCTCATGCCGGGCGGGCGCGGCATCAGCTTGGACATGATGCCGTCGTTGCCGCCGCCGGCGCCCGGCGCGCCGGCCAGGTTGGGCTTGAAGCGCAGCGCGCTGTTGGGCACCAGCAGCACGTTCTCGCGTTCGGTGGCGGCGATCGTCGCCGTCGCCGTCATGCCCGGGCGCAGCGACAGGTCGCCGTTGTCGACCTCCAGATCGGTGGTGTAGGTGACGACGTTGTCGGTCTTGGTCGAGCCGAAGGCCACGCGCGTGATGCGCGCCGGGTACTGGCGACCGGGCTGCGCGGCGACGGTGAAGCGTGCCTTCTGGCCGTTGCTCACCTGGCCGACGTCGGCTTCGTCGACATCGACCGAGAGCTTCATCTTCGTCAGGTCCTCGGCCAGCGTGAACAGCGTCACTGCCTGCAGCGAAGCGGCAACGGCGTTGCCGGGCTCGACGCTGCGCGCCAGCACCGTGCCGTCGATCGGCGAGCGGATCGAGGCCTTGGCGAGGTTGGTCTCGTTGGTCGAAAGCGTGGTCTGCACCTGGGCGACGCTGGCCTGCGCGGCGGCGAGGTCGGCCTCGGCGCGCAGCGCGGTCGCCCGCGCGGTGTCCAGCTCGGCCGCCGACGGCACCTTGCCGCCCGACAGGCGCGCCACCTCCTCGTAGCGCGCGAGGTTGGCGCGGGCTTCGGCCAGCGTCGCCTCGGCCTGGTGGCGCTGGGCGATGGCGGCCTGCAGGTTGGCGCGCGAGCCGTTCACCGAGTCGCGCAGCTTGGCGGTGTCCAACTCGACCAGCACCTGGCCTTTCTTGACGCGGTCGTTGACGTCGACGAGCACACGCGCGACGGTGCCCGACAGCTCGCTGCCGACGGCCACCGAGCGTGTCGGCTGCAGCGTGCCGGTGGCGGTGACGGTGATCGACAAGGTGCCGCGCGCCAGCGGCGTGGTGATGAAACGCGGCGCGGCGTTGCTCGCCGCACGCTTTTGCGCGACGACGACGCCGGCCGCCACCAGCACCAGGGCACCGGCGATCAGCCAGACGGTCGTGCGGCGCCACCAGGGGCGGTGGGCCTCGGCGCCCAGCAGCGCCTGGACCTCGTTCGGATCGGTCTTCGTTTCGGTCATGGTCTCGTCGCCTCGGCGGTCCAGCCGCCGCCCAGGCCCTTGTACAGGCGCACTCCGGCGAGTGCGAGGTCGGTGCGTGCGCTGGCCAGCGTGCTGCGCGCCGACAGCAGGCTGCGTTCGGCGTCGAGCAGCGTGCCGAAGTCGATCAGCCCGCTGCGGTAACGTGCCCGTGCCAGCTCGGCGGCGTTGGCCGCGGCCTCGGCGGCGCGTTCCAGCGCCGCGACACGTTCGCCGCCGCGGTCCAGCGCGACCAGGCTGTCCTCGACGTCGCCCAGCGCGTTCAGCACGGCCGCGTGGTAGCTGGCCTGGGCCGACTCCAGTGTCGCCTGCTGCGCCGCGATCTGCGCGCGGGTCGCGCCGCCGTCGAGCACCGGCCAGGAGACGCCGGCCAGCAGGCTGGCGGCCACCGCGCCCGGGCCGCCCAGGCCCGACCAGGTGGCGGCGCGCAGCGCGACGCTGCCGCTGAGGGAAAAGTCCGGCAGGCGCTGGGCGCGGCGCGCGTCCAGCGTCGCGAGTTCGGCGCTGACGCTCCATTCGGCGGCGCGCAGGTCGGGGCGGCGGCGCAGCAGCTCGGCGGGCACGCCGGCCGGCACCGCCGGCACCCGCGGCGCGGCCGCCGGAGCGTCGGCCAGGCGCGCGCCCAGCGTCGCCGGCGGCCGGCCGAGCAGGATGGCGAGCGTGTTCTCGGTCTGCTGCAGCGTGGTCTGCTGCGCCGGCAGCTGGGCGCGGGTCTGCTCCAGGTTGGCGCGCGCCTGCTCGGCGTCGACCGCGTTCGCCAGGCCGGCCTGCAGCCGCCACTGCACCAGCTGCAGCGTCTGCGCCTGGCTGTCGACCGACTCGCGGGCGATGGCCAGCAGCTCGCGCGTGCCCTGCCATTGCAGATAGGCGGTGGCGGTCTCGGCGGCGACCGTCAGGCGCGTGGCCTGCAGCGTCGCGCCGGCGGCGGCGAGGTCGGCCTCGGCCGCGGCCGTCGTGCTGGCGTTGAGGCCGAAGAAGTCGGGCTCCCAGCTCGCGTCCAGGCCCATCGAGAGCTGGCGCGAATAGTTCTCGCCGGAGCGCACGCGGCCGCCGCTGGCCGAGCTGCCGACCTGCAGCCAGCGCCCGGCGTCGGCCAGGTCGCGCAATGCCTTGGCGCGCGCGACGGCGGCGCGCGCCGAGGCGAGGTCCAGGTTGGCGGCCAGCGCGTCGTCGACCAGCGACAGCAGCAGCGGGTCGTCGAAGCCGGCCCACCAGGCGTCGGTGGGGGTGGCGGCCGGGGCGTTGCGGCTCCAGGCGGCGGGCAGCGTCGGTTCCAGGCGGGCGCGGTCGGCGGGTTCGGGCGGCGCCACGGCGCAGCCTACGAGCACGGCCGCCGCGGCGACGGTGGCCACGCGGTCAAGAATTCGAGTTCTCACGAGACGTCGGTCATGCACGGTCACCCGCAAGTGTCGGGTGCTCGTGTAAACAAAAGCTTATTGGAAGGCGACCTCGGCGAAGCTGCGCAGCTTGCGGCTGTGCAGCCGGCCCGGCTTCTCCTCGCGCAGCAGCTCGACGGCGCGCATGCCGATGCGCAGGTGCTGGTCGACACGCTCGCGGTAGAAGGTGTTGGCCATGCCCGGCAGCTTGATCTCGCCGTGCAGCGGCTTGTCGCTGACGCACAGCAAGGTGCCGTAGGGCACGCGGAAGCGGAAGCCGTTGGCGGCGATCGTCGCGCTCTCCATGTCCAGCGCGACGGCGCGGCTCTGGCTGAAGCGGCGCTCGGGCGTCGTCGCGGCATTGCGGCCGGGCAGCAGCTCCCAGTTGCGGTTGTCGGTGCTGGCCACCGTGCCGGTGCGCATCACGCGCTTCAACTCGTAGCCCGAGAGCTGGGTGACTTCGGCGACCGCCTGCTCCAGCGCCAGCTGCACCTCGGCCAGCGGCGGGATCGGCACCCACAGCGGCAGTTCCTCGTCGAGCACGTGGTCCTCGCGCACGTAACCGTGGGCGAGCACGTAGTCGCCCAGCTGCTGCGTGTTGCGCAGCCCGGCGCAGTGGCCGAGCATCAGCCAGGCGTGAGGGCGCAGCACCGCGACGTGGTCGGTGATCGTCTTCGCGTTCGACGGGCCGACGCCGATGTTGATCATCGTGATGCCGCCGTCGCCGGGGCCGACGAGGTGGTAGGCCGGCATCTGCGGCAGCCGCGGCGGCACGACGCCGGCCTCGTCGCCCGGCTCGGCCGTCAGGCCCGTGCGGCGCGTGACGACGTTGCCCGGCTCGACGAAGGCCAGGTAAGGCGACGCCGGATCGGCCATCGCCTCGCGCCCCAGGCGCACGAACTCGTCGATGTAGAACTGGTAGTTCGTGAACAGCACGAAGTTCTGGAAGTGCGCCGGCGCGGTGCCGGTGTAGTGGCGCAGGCGCTGCAGCGAGTAGTCCACACGCGGCGCGGTGAACAGCGCCAGCGGCTGCGCCTCGCCGCGGCCGGGTTCGTAGGTGCCGTTGGCGATGCCGTCGTCCATTGCACCCAGGTCGGGCAGGTCGAACAGGTCGCGCAGCAGCAGCCGGCGCGCCGGCTCCAGCGTGCCTTCGAGGTGGTCGCCCTCGCCGACGGCGAAGTGCAGCGGGATCGGCTGGGTGCTGGTGCCGACCTCCAGTTCGACGCCGTGGTTCTCCTTGAGCAGCGTGAGCTGCTCGAGGTAGTAGCGCTCGAAGAGGTCGGGCCGGGTCAGCGTCGTCTCGTAGACGCCGGGGCCGGCGACGAAGCCGTAGGACAGCCGCGAGTCGCCGCGCGCGACGGTGCTGGTGCGCACGCGCACGAAGGGGTAGCAGGCGCGCACATGGCCTTGGAGCCTGGCACCGCCGACGTAGGCGCGCAGCTGCTCGCGCAGATAGGCGATGCCGGCGGCGTAGATCTCGTGCACCCGGGCGAGGGCCGCGGCCGGGTCGTCGAAGCGGGCGGGGGCGATGAACGGGGCGTTCGGCATGGGTCCCTGGCAAGCCGGCGGTCGGGGCGCCGCCGCCGGGCGAGTATCGCCTGGGCCCGTGACCGGTGTCAGGCGGCGGCCGGGATGTCCGGCGCGCCGCCGGCGGCCAGCACGCGGTTGCGGCCCTGGCGCTTGGCGGCCAGCAGCTGGTCGTCGGCGGCCTTCAGCAGCGCCGCTTCGTGGCCCGGGCAGGCCAGCGAATCGGCGACGCCGGCCGAGAACGACAGCGACTGCAGCTGCACGCCGCCGAGGTCGAAACGCTCGGCACGCCAGCGCCGCAGCAGCGCCTGCAGCTTGCGCCGCGCGGCCGCGGCGTCGGTGCGCGGCAGCAGCAGGCAGAACTCCTCGCCGCCGTAGCGGCAGGCGACGTCGCTGCGCCGGCAGCTCGCCGCCAGCAGCCGGCCGAAGGCGGCGAGCAAGCGGTCGCCGCAAGGGTGGCCGTGGCGGTCGTTGACCGACTTGAAGTGGTCCAGGTCGAGGATCGCCACCGCCAGCGGCTGGCCCTCGCGATGCGCCAGCGCCAGCATCTGCGGCAGCGTCTCGTTGAGGTGGCGGCGGTTGAAGAGGCCGGTGAGCTCGTCGCGTGTCGCCTGCTGGCGCAGCTGTTCCTGCAGCGCCTGGACCTCGGCGACGCGGCGCGAGAGCTGCAGGTTCAGCGCCTCCAGCTCGCGCCGGCGTGCGTCCTGCTCGTCGACCTGCTGCTGCAGCCGCAGCAGCTCGGTCTGCAGCGCTGCGGCCTGGTAGCGGGCGCGCGAGGCCAGGGCCGAGCGCTGCAGGTGAACTCGCTGCCACTCGCGCATCGTCGCCAGCGCGCCGGCGACGTCGCCCAGGGCTTCGAGTTGGTCGGCGCGCGTCAGCAGGTACAGGCCGCGCACGCGCAGGCTCAGGCCCTGCGCCGGTGGCTCGCCGGCGAGCGCGCGGGCGCTGTCCAGCGCCGCCAGCGCGGCGGCGGGCCGGCCCTGGGCGCGCGCCAGCAGCGCGCGCGCCACGGCCAGTTCGACCTGCTCGTCGGGGATGCCGGCGCGGTAGGCCGCCTCGGCGCGTGCCACCAGCTCGGTGCCGAGCGCCGTCTCGCCGGCACGCAGCGCGGCGATCGCCAGCGTCTCGTAATGCGTCGCCAGCCGGCCGCGGCCGGAGGCGTCGGCGGGCAGGGCGCAGATGCGGTGGATGTCGGCCACCGCCTCGTGCGTGCGGTCGAGCTCGGTCAGGCCGATGACGCGGTTGATCCACAAGACGCTGGCCAGGCGCGGGTTGTGCAGCCGGGCGCAGCGCTGGATGCCGGTGTCCACGTGGCGCAGCGCCTCGTGGCAGTCGCCGATCTGCAGCAGCTCGTGCGCGAGGTTGCAGTGCAGCACCGCGTCCAGGCCGTGGCCGCTGGCGCTGCCGGCGTCGCGCAGCGCCTCGTACATGTAGGCGAAGGCGAGGTCGCTGCGGCCTTGCGCCGAGTAGCAGCCGGCGATGGCGTTGAGCAGCACGCCGCGCTGTTCGCCGCGCAGCACGCGCAGGCCTTCGCCGCGCAGCGACAGCGCCAGCCCCAGCGCGCCGTCGTAATGCCCGGCGCGCCAGGCGGCACGCGCCAGCCCGGTGCCGGCGAGGATGCGGCCGGCGGCGTCGCCGGCGGCGGTGAACGCGGCTTCGGCCGCTTCCAGCACCGGCTGCGCCTCGGCCGGCGTGGCGAAGAAGAGTTCGTGGAAGCCGCGCGTGAGCAGCGCCCAGCCGCGTGCCACCGGGTCGTCGCCGGCGCTGTCCAGCGCCTGGGCGGCGAGCTGGGCCGAACGCTGCGAATCCTCGTGCAGCAGGGCCCAGGCGCGACGGCCCAGGCGGCGTGCCTGGGCGCGTGCCTTCGGACGGACGGCTGCCGCGCTCATGCTCCGATTATTGGCAGTGTCCGCCGCTTTGGGGACATCCGGCCACCGGACGGGGCGGGGGCGCCCGCATGCCCGGCGCCGAGGCTTCTGCCGTTGGCTAAAATAGCTAATCTGCGAGGAGGAACCACGATGCGTGTCACCGCGACCGAGGCCAAGAACCGGTTCGGCAGCATCTGCGCCCAGGCCAAACGCGAACCGGTGTTCGTGGAGAAAGCGGGCCAGATCGACACCGTCATCGTGTCGGTCGAGCACTATCAGGCGCTGCAGGCGAACCAGCAGCATGCCGGGCTCAGCGCGCGCCGACAGGCCTTCGAAGCCGAGTTCGGCGACTGGATCGCGGCGCAGAACGCCTGGGTGGAGGCCAACGGCATTCCCGGCGACGATCTGCGGCCCTGGTGAAGCCGTGGCGCAGTACGACGTCTTCGCCAACCCCAGCGCGAGTTCGGCCGCCGGCATTCCGTATGTCGTGGTGATCCAGAGCGACCTGCTGGACGCGCTGGCCACCCGGCTGACGCTGCCGCTGGCGCGGCTGGACTTCGCCGGCAAGGTGCCGGCCAAGCTGTGCCCGGTCGTCACGGTCAAGGGCCAGCGCCTGAACGCTCTGGCGCATTACGCGTCGCCGCTGCCTGCCCGCTTGCTCCGCCAGCCGGTGGACAACGTCGCCGAGCAGGCCGGCGTGCTGGTCGCGGCCCTGGACGTCGTGCTGTCGGGCGTCTGAAGCCCGAGCGGCACCGCGCCGGCACCAGCCCCGGGTCCGCGCGCCGCGCCTACATCGAGCGCCGGTACTGCCCGCCGACTTCGAACAGCGCGGCCGTGATCTGCCCCAGGGAGCAGACGCGCACCGCGTCCATCAGCACCTCGAAGACGTTGGCGTCGGCGATCACCGCCTGCTGCAGCCGGCGCAGCATCGCCGGCGCCTCGGCGGCGTGGCGGGCGTGGAAGTCGGCCAGCCGCGCGAGCTGGCTCTGCTTCTCGTCTTCGGTCGAACGCGCGAGCTCGATCGTCTCGGGCACCGGGTCGCCGTGCGGGTTGCGGAAGGTGTTGACGCCGATGATCGGGTGCCGGCCGTCGTGCTTCAGCGTCTCGTAGTGCAGGCTTTCTTCCTGGATGCGGCCGCGCTGGTAGCCGGTCTCCATCGCGCCGAGCACGCCGCCGCGTTCGGCGATGCGCTCGAACTCGGCCAGCACGGCCTCCTCGACGAGTTCGGTCAGCTCGTCGATGACGAAGGCGCCCTGGTTCGGGTTCTCGTTCTTCGCCAGGCCCCACTCGCGGTTGATGATCAGCTGGATCGCCATCGCCCGGCGCACGCTCTCCTCGGTGGGTGTGGTGATCGCCTCGTCGTAGGCGTTGGTGTGCAGCGAGTTGCAGTTGTCGTAGACCGCGATCAGCGCCTGCAGCGTGGTGCGGATGTCGTTGAACGCGATCTCCTGGGCGTGCAGGCTGCGGCCGCTGGTCTGGATGTGGTACTTCAGCTTCTGGCTGCGTTCGTTGGTGCCGTAACGCTCCTTCATCGCCAGCGCCCAGATGCGGCGCGCGACGCGGCCCATCACCGTGTACTCCGGGTCCATGCCGTTGCTGAAGAAGAAGCTCAGGTTGGGCGCGAAGTCGTCGATGTGCATGCCGCGCGCGAGATACGCCTCCACGTAGGTGAAGCCGTTGGCGAGCGTGAACGCGAGCTGGCTGATCGGGTTGGCTCCGGCCTCGGCGATGTGATAGCCCGAGATCGACACCGAATAGAAGTTGCGCACGCCGTGGTGCACGAACCACTGGGCGATGTCGCCCATCACCTTGAGGCTGAACTCGGTCGAGAAGATGCAGGTGTTCTGGCCCTGGTCCTCCTTGAGGATGTCGGCCTGCACCGTGCCGCGCACGTTCTCGAACACCCAGGCGCGGATCTTGGCCGCCTCGTCGTCGGTCGGCTCGCGGCCGTTGTCGGCGCGGAACTTCTCCAGCTGCTGGTCGACGGCGGTGTTCATGAACATCGCCAGGATCGTCGGCGCCGGGCCGTTGATCGTCATGCTGACCGAGGTGCTGGCGCTGCACAGGTCGAAGCCCGAGTACAGCACCTTCAGGTCGTCGAGCGTGGCGATCGACACGCCGGAGTTGCCGACCTTGCCGTAGACGTCGGGCCGGCGCTCGGGGTCGTGGCCGTACAGCGTCACCGAGTCGAAGGCGGTGGACAGGCGCTTGGCCGGCATGCCCTCGGACAGCAGCTTGAAGCGCCGGTTGGTGCGGAAGGCGTCGCCTTCGCCGGCGAACATGCGCGTCGGGTCCTCGTTCTCGCGCTTGAAGGCGAAGACGCCGGCGGTGTACGGGAACGAGCCCGGCACGTTCTCCAGCAGCAGCCACTTCAGGCGCTCGCCGTGGTCCTCCCAGGTCGGCAGCGCGACCTTGCGGATCGTGTTGCCCGACAGCGTGGTGTGCGTCAGCGCGGTGCGAATCTCGCGGTCGCGGATCTTCACGACGTACTCGGCGCCGGAATAGGCGCGCTGCATCTCGTCCCACTGCGCCAGCAGCTTGCGCGCCTGCGGGTCCAGGCGCGCCTCGCGCTGCTCGGCGAGGTCGGTGACGGCCTCGGCGGCGCGGTGGCGCTCGGGCTTGTCGGCGCGCAGCATCGCCGCCGTGGCGCGCAGCTGCTGGGCTTCGCGCGCCAGCGCCGCCTGCTCGCGCGCGCGGCGCTTGTAGCCGCGCACCGCGTCGGCGATGTCGGCGAGGTAGCGCGTGCGCCCGGGCGGCACGATGGCGTGCTGGCAGGTCGAGACGCGGGTGGCCACCGCGTCCAGCCGGCCTTCGGCCAGCGGCAGGCCCAGTGCCGCCAGGCGCGGCTTCATCGCCTGGGCCAGCGCGGTGACGCCGTCGTCGTTGAAGCGGCTGGCCATCGTGCCGAAGACAGGCATCGTCTCGGGCTTGTCGCCGAAGGCGCCGCGGTTGCGCTGCACCTGCTTGCAGACGTCGCGCCAGGCGTCGGCCGCGCCTTTGCGGTCGAACTTGTTGATCGCCACGAACTCGGCGAAGTCCAGCATGTCGATCTTCTCAAGCTGGCTGGCGGCTCCGAACTCGGGCGTCATCACGTAGACCGGCACGTCGACGTGCGGCACGATGGCCGCGTCGCCCTGGCCGATGCCCGAGGTCTCGACGACGACGAGGTCGAAGCCGGCGGCCTGCACCGCCAGCAGCACGTCGGGCAGGGCCTGGCTGATCTCGCTGCCGTAGTCGCGGGTGGCGAGGCTGCGCATGAAGACCCGGGCCCCGGAATCATGAGCGCCGTCCTGGCCGGCCGGCTTGGGCCACGGCGCGATGGCGTTCATGCGGATGCGGTCGCCGAGCAGCGCGCCGCCGGTGCGCCGCCGGCTGGGGTCGATCGAGATCACCGCGATGCGCAGCCGGTCGTCCTGGTCCAGGCGCAGGCGGCGGATCAGCTCGTCGGTCAGGCTGGACTTGCCGGCGCCGCCGGTGCCGGTGATGCCGACGACCGGCGCCTTGCGCCCGGCGGCGGCCAGCGCGGCCTTGAAGCCGGGGTCGGCGCGGCCGTTCTCCAGCGCCGTGATGGCCTGCGCCAGCGCGCGCCAGGCGGCGTCGCCATGGCCCTGCAGCGCGGCGACTTCGGTGGGCGCCTGCGGCGACAGGTCGCGGTCGCAGCGCATCACCATCTCGCCGATCATGCCGGCCAGGCCCATGCGCTGGCCGTCCTCGGGGCTGTACAGGCGCGTGACGCCGTAGGCCTGCAGCTCGCGGATCTCGGCCGGCACGATGACGCCGCCGCCGCCGCCGAAGACCTGCACCTGCTCGCCGCCGCGTGCGCGCAGCTGGTCGACCATGTACTTGAAGTACTCGACGTGGCCGCCCTGGTAGCTGCTGATCGCGATGCCCTGCACGTCCTCCTGCAGCGCCGCGGTGACGACCTCGTCGACCGAGCGGTTGTGGCCGAGGTGGATCACCTCGCAGCCCATGCTCTGCAGGATGCGCCGCATGATGTTGATCGACGCGTCGTGGCCGTCGAACAGGCTGGCGGCGGTGACGAAACGCACCTTGTGCGTCGGGCGGTAGGCGGCGAGGGCCTGGTAGTCGGCGGACAGCTCGGTCATGGCGGTCGTCGGTGAGGCGGTTGCACGCGATTGACGTTTACGTCAACGTCAATGGCCGATCATGCCGCGCTGCCGCCGCCGCGGCGGAGCGAAACCGTCGGGGTTATCCCGCTCGACAGCCGGACGGGCGCTACCCTCGCGGCACTGTTACTCTCGCGCCCTCGTGCCGCCCGGCCCCTCGTTCACCATGACTTTTCTCGCCATCGATATCGGCAACACGCGCCTGAAGTGGGGCCTGTACGACGCCCCGCAGCCTGGCGCGACGCTGCTGGCGCACGGGGCCGCGTTCCTCGAAACCATCGACACGCTCGCCGACACCGACTGGAAGGCGCTGCCGGCGCCGACCGCGATGCTGGGCTGCGCCGTGGCCGGCGACGTCGTGCGTCGCCGCGCCGAGGAGCAGCTCGAGATCTGGGACCTGGAGCCGCGCTGGGTGGTGCCGACGGCGCAGGACTGCGGCGTGATCAACGGCTACGAACACCCGAACCGCCTCGGTGCCGACCGCTGGGCGGCGCTGATCGGCGCGCGCCAGCGTGCGCTGGCCACCGGTTCGCGGCGCCCGGCGCTGATCGTCATGGTCGGCACCGCGGTCACCGTCGACGCGATCGACGCCGACGGCCGTTTCCTCGGCGGGCTGATCCTGCCGGGCTTCGGCCTGATGCTGCGTGCGCTGGAGATGGGCACCGCGGGGCTGAAGGTGCCCACCGGCGACGTCGTCGACTTCCCGAAGAACACCAGCGACGCGCTGATGAGCGGCGGCGCGGCGGCGCTGGCCGGCGCCATCGAGCGCCAGCACCGGCGCCTAGTTCAGGTCACCGGCGCGTCGGCGCTGCTGCTGATGACCGGCGGCGCGGCGGTCAAGCTCGCACCGCTGGTGCACCCGCCGTTCGAGATCGTCGATTCGTTGATCTTCGAAGGCCTGCTGGCTCTGCAAGCCCAGCGCTGATGGAGCCCCCAAGCTCGCATTCGCTCGCTACCCCCCAAGGGGCTGAGCCCGGACGAGAGCCGTCCTGTGGACGGATCGCGCCTGGCGAAGGGCCGGGCCACTGGCCCGGCGCGGCCTGCAAGGCCGTCCGCCGACGACCCGGCGAAGCCGGGTCGTGGCGGGAAGCTTGATGGCCGGCGCCTAGGAGCCGGCTCGGGCTCGTTGACCGCCTAAAGGATGTAGCGCGACAGGTCCTCGTCGCGCGACAGCTCGCCCAGGCGGCGGTCGACTTCGGCGGCGTCCACCGTCACCGTCTGGCCGCCGCGGTTGGGCGCGTCGAAGCTGATGTCGTCGAGCAGGCGCTCCATCACCGTCGCCAGGCGGCGTGCGCCGATGTTCTCGGTGCGTTCGTTGACCTCGTAGGCGATCTGGGCGATGCGGCGCACGGCCTCGGGCGCCAGCTCCAGCGTCACGCCTTCGGTGGCCAGCAGCGCCTGGTACTGCTTGACCAGGCTGGCGTGGGTGCTGGTCAAAATGGCCTCGAAGTCGTCGACCGACAGCGAGCCCAGCTCGACGCGAATCGGGAAACGCCCCTGCAGCTCCGGGATCAGGTCGCTGGGCTTGGCCAGGTGGAAGGCGCCGCTGGCGATGAACAGGATGTGGTCGGTCTTGACGATGCCGTACTTGGTGCTGACGGCGGTGCCTTCGACCAGCGGCAGCAGGTCGCGCTGCACGCCCTGGCGCGAGACGTCGGCGCCGCCGTGCTCGGAGCGCGAGGCTACCTTGTCGATCTCGTCGATGAAGACGATGCCGTTGCCTTCGGCGTTGGCCAGCGCGGCGGTGCGGATCTCCTCCTCGTTGACCAGCTTGCCGGCTTCCTCCTCGGTCAGCTTCTCCAGCGCCTCGGCGATCTTCAGCTTGCGCACGTTGCGCTTGCCCTGGCCCATCTGCGAGAACAGGCCCTTCAACTGCTCGGCCATCTCCTCCATGCCCTGGGGCCCGAGGATCTCGAGCGAGGGCTTGGGATCGGCGACCTCGATCTCGATCTCCTTGTCGGCCAGCGCGCCTTCGCGCAGGCGCTTGCGCATCACCTGGCGGGCGGTGTTGTCGCTGCTCTCGCGCAGGTCGCGCGGCGGCGGCACCAGGGCGTCGAGCACGCGCTCCTCGGCGGCGTCCTCGGCCTTGGCGCGCTGGCGGCGGATGGCGCGTTCGCGCTCCTGCTTGACTGCCACCTCGACGAGGTCGCGCACGATGGTGTCGACGTCCTTGCCGACGTAGCCGACCTCGGTGAACTTGGTCGCCTCGACCTTGACGAAAGGCGCGTCGGCCAGCTTGGCCAGGCGGCGCGCGATCTCGGTCTTGCCGACGCCGGTCGGGCCGATCATCAGGATGTTCTTCGGCGTGATCTCGCCGCGCAGCTTCTCGTCGACCTGCTGGCGGCGCCAGCGGTTGCGCAGCGCGATCGCGACGGCGCGTTTGGCGGCGTTCTGGCCGACGATGTGGCGGTCGAGCTCGGAGACGATCTCCTGCGGGGTCATCGAGTAGGTCATCGCGGGGCGCCGGCCGCGGGGGGCCGGGCGAGGGTGGAGCGGTGGGCGGGGTGCGGGCCGGGTTTCAGGCGCCCAGCACCTCGATGGTGTGCGACTGGTTGGTGTAGATGCACAGGTCGCCGGCGATCTCGAGCGAGCGCTTGACGATGTCCTGCGGCGCCAGCTCGGTGTGCTGCAGCAGCGCGCGCGCGGCGGCCTGGGCGTAGGCGCCACCGGAGCCGATCGCGACGATGCCGTGCTCGGGTTCCAGCACGTCGCCGTTGCCGGTGATGATCAGCGAGCTGGTCGCATCGGCCACCGCCAGCATCGCCTCCAGGCGGCGCAGCACGCGGTCGGTGCGCCAGTCCTTGGTGAGTTCGATGGACGCACGCTGCAGATGGCCCTGGTGCTTCTCGAGCTTGGCCTCGAAGCGTTCGAACAGCGTGAAGGCGTCGGCGGTGGCCCCGGCGAAGCCGGCGAGCACCTGGTCGCGGTAGAGCTTGCGCACCTTGCGCGCGCTCGACTTGACGACGATGTTGCCGAGCGTCACCTGGCCGTCGCCGCCGAGCGCGACGAGGGGGCCGCGGCGCACGCTGAGGATGGTCGTGCCGTGAAAGGATTCCATGGTCCGTTGCAAGTGAGGCCGGCCGCGGCCGCTTCAAGTCCGGGCGGTGCCCGCCTAGACCTTGCGCACCTGGACCTTGGCGTGGGCGTTGATGCCCATCGCGCCGAAGAACAGCGCGACGAGGCGGTGGGCGTCGACGAACATCACCGAGCGCTTCTCGGTCTCGCCCTTGGTGATGACCCAGTTGAGCAGGTCGCCGGCGGCGATGAAGTCGACGCGGATCAGGCGCGCGCAGGAGACGCTGACCAGCGGCGCCGCGCCGAGCTGGCCGTCGAGCAGCGCCAGCGTCGAGGCGATGTCGCCGACCAGCTGGCCGGAGAGCTCGACGTGGGCCTGTTCGACCTGCAGCACGGTGTCGTCGGGCATCGCCGACTCGAGGAAGCTGGTCGACACCTCGCCGACCATCGACATCGGCGGCGTGCGCGTCGACAGCCCGGTGCCGCTGATGCGCACGCGGCAGCGCGCCGGCTCCCACGACGGCGGCGAGACCTCGTAGGTGACGCAATAGTCGATCGCCGCCTCGTCGAACTGGTCGGCGCGGTTGGCCAGGCGCAGCGCGTCGAGGCGCGTCAGCCAGTAGGCTGGGTCGGCGTCGCGCACGCCGGTCGGCGCGGCTTCGGCGAGCACGGCGAAGAGCTGGTCGCCGGCGATCCAGCGCATCTCCAGCGCCTGCCCGGCCCACAGCCGGAACAGCGTCGACAGCTGCATCGCCGCCTCGGGGTCGATCGAGCGCAGCCGGCTCCAGTCGAAGACCCAGGGCAGCGGCATCTGCAGCGTCAGCGAGCGCAGGCGCGCCAGCGCGTCCAGGTCCAGCGCTTCGGGGCAGGTCCAGCCGACCTCGCCCGAGGCTCGCGTCGACGGGCCGTTGCCGCGCGGGCGCTCCTCGGCCACCGCTTCGGCCACCAGCTTGGGCAGCGAATACCACTGCGGCGCCGACCAGCCGAACTGCTGCGCGTAGTCGATCGCCAGGCTCTCGAAACGCGCCTGCTGGCCGATCGCGCGGTACAGGTCGAACAGCACCAGCCAGGTCTCGGCGTGCTGGGCGCGCGTGCCGCCGACGCCGGTGAGCTGCTGCAGCGCCTGCTCGCAGGTGTTGAAGTCGGCGTTGGCGAAGGCGATCACCGCCTCGTCGAGCTCGGGGTCGTGCACGACCTCGCTGACCTCGACGGCGAACGGGCTGCCGAACTCGCTGGACATCGGCATCACGCCGCTGGGCACCGAGGTCGGCAGCGTCAGCGTCGGGATCACGCCCGGCGCGGTGGGCGGCGGCGGCAGGTCGCTGAGCGGCTGGCCGGGGATCGGCGCGGTCAGCGGCGCGAACTCCAGGCCGCCGGCGGGCGCTGGCGCCGGGCTGCGCGGCGCGGGTTCGCGCGCGACGACCGGCGTCGCCGGTGCGCGGCCGCTGCGTGCGGCGTCGTAGCCGTCGCCGACCATCTGCTGCTCGATGGCGTCGATCTTCTCCTTGACGCCGGAGTCGCCGCGCGTGCCGGAGGATTCCGGCAGCCGGGCTTCCGAGTCGTCCAGGCGCGACGAGCCGCCCAGGGCGGCGAGCTGGTCGGGCGACAGCCCTTCGCGGCGCACGCGGCGCAGCATGTCGAACTCGCGCTTGCGGACGAAATCGTTGCGCCGCTTGCGCTCGATCATCGCCTTGAGCTCGGTCTTCTCGAGTTCGAGCTCGCGGTTGTCGTCCTGGCGCGAGTTCAGCTCGGTCCAGTCGGTCGTCGGGTTGGCGACGAACCGCACCACCTTGCGGAAGAAGCTCTCGCCGTCCTTGGGGTCCGCCATGGTCGTAATGTAGCCCGCGGCAGCACGGCAGCGTGTGCCGTGCTCAGGCCCGGCTTCAGTCGCCGAACATCTTCTGCTTGAGCTCGCGGCGTTGTTGCGCTTCCAGCGACAGCGTCGCGGTCGGACGTGCCAGCAGGCGCGCCAGGCCGATCGGCTCGCCGGTCTCGTCGCAGTAGCCGTATTCGCCGCTGTCCAGGCGGGCCATCGCCTGGGAGATCTTCTTCAGCAGCTTGCGCTCGCGGTCGCGGGTGCGCAGCTCCAGTGCGTGCTCTTCTTCGATCGTCGCGCGGTCGGCCGGGTCCGGCACGATCGAGGTGTCCTCGCGCAGGTGCTCGGTGGTCTCACCGGCGTTGGACAGCAGGTCGTCCTTCTGGCCCTGCAGACGGGCGCGGAAGAACTCGATCTGCTTGTCGTTCATGTACTCGCTGTCGGGCATCGCGAGCAGTTCGGCCTCGGTCAGGTCGCGGCCGGCCTTGTTTTTCCAGGCATCGGCGAGCTTGGGGTCGGCCTTGGCGGCCGGCTTGATGACGTCCATCGGTTCGGTCGAATTCTTGGGCGCCGGGCGGGCCGGCGCGAAACGGGCAGTGAAACGGTTCTCCGGCTGTGCCGGAGCGGGCGAGGGGGCGGGCGTTGCCGGGGCCTTGCCGGCCTTGGAGGCCGTCTTGGCTGCGGCGACCGCGGGCTTGGCTGGGGACTTGCTCACGGGAGTCTCTCCTCGCCCTGTGTCCAGGGACGCGCTGAATGTCCTGTTATACCCGCAGCCCTGGGTCGGGTCCTCGGGGCCGGCGGCCCGCGAAGCGCGCGGATTGTAGCCACGGCCGGGGGCGCTGCGGGGCACCCCCGCCGAGGCAGGTGGCCGGCCTCAGACGAGGCACTGCTCCAGGCCCTGTTCGAGGATGTCCCGGGGCAGGTCGATGCCGATGAACACGAGCTTGCTGAGCTTGTCTTCGCCGGGCGCCCACTTGGGGCCGAGGTCGCTGCCCATCAGCTGGTGCACGCCCTGGAAGACGACCTTGCGGTCGCTGCCCTTCATGTACAGCACGCCCTTGTAGCGCAGCATCTTCGGGCCGTAGACCTGGACCACCGAGCCGAGGAAGTCCTCCAGCTTGGCGGGGCTGAACGGCCGCTTGGCGCGGAAGACGAAGGACTTCACGTCGTCGTCGTGCGCGTGGTGGCTGGGGTGGTCGCAGGCCTCGCCATCGTGGTGGTGATGGTGGTGGTCGTGCCCGTGCGCCTGGTCGGCCAGGAAGTCCGGGTCGATGTCGAGCTTGGCGCTGAGGTTGAAGCCCTTGATGTCGAAGATCTCGGCGATCGCGACCTCGCCGAAATGCACCGAGCGCTGCGGCGCGCGCGGGTTCATCTGGCGCAGGCGGTACTGCAGCGCGTCGAGCGCGGCGGTGGGCGCGAGGTCGGCCTTGCTGATGAACAGCCGGTCGGCGAAGCCCACCTGGCGGCGCGCCTCCTGGCGCGTGTTGAGCTGCTCGTCGGCGTGCACCGCGTCGACCAGCGTGACCACCGAGTCGAGCAGATAGCTCTCGGCGATCTCGTCGTCCATGAAGAAGGTCTGCGCCACCGGGCCGGGGTCGGCCAGGCCGGTGGTCTCGATGACCACGCGGTCGAAGGCGATCAGGCCCTTGCGGCGGCGTTCGGCCAGGTCCGACAGCGTCGAGCGCAGATCCTCGCGGATCGTGCAGCAGACGCAGCCGTTGCTCATCTGGATGATCTGTTCCTCGGTGTCGGCGACGAGGATGTCGTTGTCGATGTTCTCCTCGCCGAACTCGTTCTCGATGACGGCGATCTTCTGGCCGTGCGCTTCGGTCAGCACGCGCTTGAGCAGCGTCGTCTTGCCGCTGCCCAGGAAGCCCGTGAGGATGGTGGCCGGGATCAGTCCGTTACTCATGGTGTCGGGGGAGTCTGGGGGAGGAAGAGGCCCTCCCAGTTGAGGGCGGCAGACTGTCTTGCAAGCCCCCGACCGTGTCAAGCGCGTGGGGTATTCTTCGTTACCCCTACTGCCGACACCCTCGTGTCCGAACCTCCTTCTCCCAAGTCCGCGCGTGGCGCGGCGGCGTCGCCCGCGGACAAACGCTCCTTCTTCGAGCGCCTGGTCGAGCTCGTCTCGCCCGGCCCCGACAGCAAGGACGAACTGATGAAGACCCTGGCCGAGGCCGAACAGCGCGAGCTGATCGAGCCCGAGTCGCGGCTGATGCTCGAAGGCGTTCTGCGCATGGCCGACCTCAGCGCCGGCGACGTGATGGTCGCCGCGCCGCGCATGGACATGCTGGACATCGAAGCCGACTACGACGCCCTCCTGTCGGCCGTCATCGACGCCGGCCATTCGCGTTTCCCGGTCTACGAGGACAAGCGCGAGAACGTCATCGGCATCCTGCTGGCCAAGGATCTGCTGAAGCTGCAGCGCGCGCCCGGGCTGAACCTGCGCACGTTGCTGCGCCCGGCGGTCTTCGTGCCCGAGAGCAAGCGCCTGAACGAGCTGCTGCGCGACTTCCGCTCCAACCGCAACCATCTGGCGATCGTCATCGACGAGTTCGGCAACACCGCCGGGCTGATCACGATCGAGGACGTGCTCGAGGAGATCGTCGGCGAGATCGAGGACGAGTTCGACGATCGCGACGACGGCCGCGGCGACGCCGGCATCTACACGCTGGCCGACGGCTCGCAGCGCGTCGCCGGCGACGTCGAGATCGAGGCCGTCAACCGCGCCTTCGCCGTCGAGCTGCCGACCGAGGACTTCGACACCATCGGCGGCCTCGTCGCGCAGGAGTTCGGCCGCGTGCCGCGGCGCGGCGAGTCGCTGGAGATCGGCGGCCTGCGCTTCACGGTGATGCTGACGCGCGGCGGCGCCGTGCGCTGGTTCCGCGTCTGGCGCATCGGCGCATCCGGCGAGCCGCGCGCATGACGCGCGCCGCGGCCGTGAACGCCGCCCGCGAGGGGCGGCGATGACCCGGATCATGTTCACGACGGCACGGCCGGCGGCACGCGGGCGCTGGTCGCTGCCGCTGGTGATGGCCGCGCTCGGCGCGCTGCAGACGCTGGCCTTCGTGCAGACCACGGCTTGGCCGCTGGCCGTGGTGTCGACGGCGCTGCTGGCGCTGGCCTGCGGCCGTGCCGCGCCGGGGCGCGCCGCGCTGCTGGGCTGGGCCTACGGCTTCGGCTGGCTGGCGGCGGGCACCTGGTGGCTGTACGTCAGCATGCACCGCTACGGCGGGCTGCCGGCGCCGCTGGCGGCCGCCGGCGTCGCCGCGCTGGCCGCGGCGCTGTCTCTCTATCTTGCGGCGGCGATGGCCGCGTTCGCCCGCTGGCGGCGCGGCCGCGCCGCGCCCGACGCGGCGCTGTTCGCGGCGCTGTGGCTGCTGGCCGAGCTGGCGCGCGGCGTGCTGTTCACCGGCTTTCCCTGGGTCGCCTCGGGCTACGCGCTGGTCGACGCGCCGCTGGCGGCGTTGGCGCCCTGGGTCGGCGTCTACGGCCTGGGCGCGGTGCTGGCTTTCGCCGCGGCCTTGCTGGCGCACGCCGCGACGCTGCGGCGCGGGCGCGTGGCGCCGCTGCTCGCGGCGCTGGCTCTGCTCGGCCTGCCCGGGCTGGCGGCGCTGCAGCGTTTCGACGCCCCGGCCGGCGCGCTGACGGTGACGCTGGTGCAGACCAACGTCGCCCAGGACGAGAAGTTCGCCGTCGAGCGCATGCCCGAGGCGATGGCCTGGCTGGAGCAGGCGCTGGACGGCGCGCGCGGCCAGCTCGTCGTCGCGCCCGAGACCGCGGTGCCGCTGCTGCCGTTCCAGCTCGCCGAGTTCGCGCCCGGCTACTGGGACCGGCTGGTCGCGCGTTTCGCCGCGCCGGGGCGCGCGGCGCTGGTCGGCGTGCCGCTGGGCGACTTCGACCGCGGCTACACGAACTCGGTCGCCGGGCTCTCCGACGGCGAGCGCTACCGCTACGACAAGCACCACCTCGTGCCTTTCGGCGAGTTCGTGCCGACGGGTTTCCGCTGGTTCACCGAGGCGATGAACATCCCGCTGGGCGACTTCGACCGCGGCGTCGTGAACCCGCCTTCGTTCGCCGCGCTCGGCCAGCGCATCGGCCCGAACATCTGTTACGAGGATCTGTTCGGCGAGGAGCTGGCGCGGCGTTTCGCCGACCCGGCGGCCGCGCCGACGATCTTCGCCAACGTCTCCAACATCGCCTGGTTCGGCGACACGGTGGCGCTGCCGCAGCATCTGAACATCTCTCGCCTGCGCGCGCTGGAGTTCCAGCGGCCGATGATCCGCGCCACCAACACCGGCATGACGGTGGTCATCGATGCCCACGCCGAGGTGACGGCCGAGCTCGCGCCCGGCACACGCGGCGTGCTCGAAACCGAGGTCGAGGGCCGCACCGGCGTCACGCCGTTTGCCTGGTGGGCGGCGCGTTTCGGGCTGTGGCCGCTGGCGCTGCTGGCGGCGCTGGTCGTGATGCTGTCGGCGGGGTGGAGGCGGCGGGCTGCGTAAACTTCCGGGTTTTCCGTACGCGCCTGCCGTCATGCTCACCTTCCAGCAGATCATCCTCAAGCTGCAGTCCTACTGGGACGCCCAGGGCTGTGCCCTGCTGCAGCCTTACGACATGGAAGTCGGCGCCGGCACCAGCCACACCGCGACCTTCCTGCGTTCGATCGGCCCGGAACCCTGGAAGGCGGCCTACGTGCAGCCCAGCCGCCGCCCCAAGGACGGCCGCTACGGCGAGAACCCGAACCGCCTGCAGCACTACTATCAATATCAGGTGGTGCTCAAGCCCGCGCCGGCCAACATCCTCGACCTCTACCTCGGTTCGCTCGAAGCGCTGGGCTTCGACCTGAAGTCCAACGACGTGCGTTTCGTCGAGGACGACTGGGAGAACCCGACGCTGGGCTGCTGGGGCCTGGGCTGGGAGGTCTGGCTGAACGGCATGGAGGTGACCCAGTTCACCTACTTCCAGCAGGTCGGCGGCATCGACTGCAAGCCGATCACCGGCGAGATCACCTACGGTCTGGAGCGCCTGGCGATGTACCTGCAGGGCGTGGACAACGTCTACGACCTGCAGTGGACCGACACGCTGAAGTACGGCGACGTCTACCACCAGAACGAGGTCGAGCAGAGCACCTACAACTTCGAGCACAGCGACGTCGAGTTCCTGCTTTCGGCCTTCTCGGCGCACGAGAAGCAGTCGAAGTACCTGATGGAGCAGCAGCTCGCGCTTCCGGCCTACGAACAGCTGCTGAAGGCCGCGCACACCTTCAACCTGCTCGACGCGCGCGGCGCGATCAGCGTCACCGAACGTGCCGCCTACATCGGCCGCATCCGCAACCTGGCGCGCGCCGTCGCCCAGAGCTACCTCGACAGCCGCGCCCGCCTGGGCTTCCCGCTCGCGCCGCGCGAGTGGGCCGACGAAGTCGCCGCGCAGCTCGCGAAGAAGGCGGCCTGAACCATGAACGACAAGAAGAACCTGCTCGTCGAACTTTTCGTCGAGGAACTGCCGCCCAAGGCGCTGAAGAAGCTGGGCGAGGCTTTCGCCGCCGTGCTGGCCGACGGCCTGCGCGCCCAGCAGCTGGCCGCGGCCGACGCCGCCGTCACCGCCTACGCTTCGCCGCGCCGGCAGGCGGTGCATGTCGCCGGCGTCGCCTCCAAGGCGCCCGACCAGGCCGTCAGCACCAAGCTGATGCCGGTGGCCGTGGCGCTGGCCGCCGACGGCAGCGCCTCGCCGGCGCTGCTGAAGAAACTGGCCGCGCTGGGCCACGGCGCCGAGGTCGTGGCGCAGCTCAAGCGCCAGGGCGAAGGCAAGAACGAGGCGCTGTACCTGGACAGCGTGCAGCCCGGCGCGACGCTGGCCGAGGGCCTGCAGAAGGCGCTGGCCGACGCCGTCGCCAAGCTGCCGATTCCCAAGGTGATGAAGTACCAGCTCGCCGACGGCTGGACCAGCGTCGACTTCGTGCGCCCGGCGCACGGCCTGATCGCGCTGCACGGCGCCGACATCGTGCCGGTCGGCGTGCTCGGCCTGCAGGCCGGCCGCACGACGCACGGCCACCGTTTCGAGGCGGCGACGCCGACCGTCGAGATCCGCGACGCCGACAGCTACGCCGCGCAGCTGCGCGAAGAAGGCGCCGTCATCGCCAGCTTCGCCGAGCGCCGCGCCGAGATCGTGCGCCAGCTGAACGAGGCCGCCGCGAAGGAAGGCCTGAAGCCGATCGACGACGACGCGCTGCTCGACGAGGTGACGGCGCTGGTCGAACGCCCGAACGTGCTGCTGGCGCGTTTCGAGCCCGAGTTCCTGGCCGTGCCGCAGGAGTGCCTGATCCTGACGATGAAGGCCAACCAGAAGTACTTCCCGCTGCTCGACGGCCAGGGCCGGCTGACCGAACGTTTCCTCGTCGTCAGCAACATCCGCCCGGCCGACGCCAGCCGCGTCGTCGGCGGCAACGAGCGTGTCGTGCGCCCGCGCCTGGCCGACGCCAAGTTCTTCTTCGACCAGGACCGCAAGAAGACGCTGGAATCGCGCATCCCGGCGCTGGCCAAGGTGGTCTACCACGGCAAGCTGGGTAGCCAGGGCGAACGTGTCGAGCGTGTGCGCACGATCGCGCGCCACATCGGCGAGCAGCTCGGCGGTGCCGAACTGGCCGCGCTGGCCGACCGCGCCGCGCTGCTGGCCAAGGCCGACCTGCTGACCGACATGGTCGGCGAGTTCCCCGAGCTGCAGGGTGTGATGGGCGGCTACTACGCGCGCCACGACGGCGAGACCGAAGCCGTCGCGCTGGCCGTCGAGGACCAGTACCGGCCGCGTTTCGCCGGCGACGCGCTGCCGCGCACCGACGCCGGCCTGGCCGGCATCACGGTCGCGCTGGCCGACAAGCTGGAGACGCTGGCCGGCCTGTTCGGCATCGGCCAGCTGCCCACCGGCGACAAGGACCCGTTCGCGCTGCGCCGCCACGCGCTGGGCGTGATCCGCATGCTGGTCGAGAAGGCGCTGCCGCTGTCGGTGCCGGCGCTGGTCTCGGCGGCCTTCGCCGCCTTCCCGGCCGGTCACGGCCAGGCCCAGGCCGAGGTGCTGCGTTTCCTCGACGAGCGCCTGATCGGCTGGCTGCGCGAGCAGGGCTACAGCGCGCACGAGGTCGACGCCGTCGTCGCCTTGCGCGCCGAACGCTGGGCCGAACTGCCGCAGCGCCTGGCGGCGGTGCGGGCGTTTGCCGCGCTGCCCGAGGCGCCGGCGCTGGCCGCGGCCAACAAGCGGGTCGGCAACATCCTGAAGAAGAGCGACGAGGCCGCCGGCGGCGCCGTCGAACCGGCACGCCTGGTCGAGCCGGCCGAAGCGGCGCTGTTCGACGCGCTGGGCCGTGTCGCGCCGCAAGCCGACGAAGCCTTCGCCCGCGCCGACTACACCGCCTCGCTGCAGGCGCTGGCGGCGCTGAAGGCGCCGGTCGACGCCTTCTTCGACGCCGTGATGGTCAACGCCGAGGACCCGGCGCTGCGCCGCAACCGCCTCGCGCTGCTGGCCACGCTGCACGCCGCGATGAACCGCGTCGCCGACCTCTCGCGGTTGGCGACATGACGCCCCCGAGCTCGCTCGCGCTCGCTACCCCCGAGGGGGCCGTCCGCCGACGGACCGGCAGAGCCGGATCCGTGGCGGGAAGCTTGAGCGGTAGCGGGCGCTGTTCTTCGTATTGCCGAGGAGAGAGTCCATGCCCGCGCCGTCGCTCAAGCTCGTGATCCTGGGCCGCGACGGCATCCTCAACGAGTACCGCGAGGATCACGTCAAGGGGCCCGAGGAATGGGTCCCGATCAAGGGCTCGCTGGAGGCCGTCGCGCGGCTGAACCACGCCGGCTGGCACGTCGTGCTGGCGACCAACCAGGCCGGCATCGGCCGCGGCATGATCGACATGGTCTCGGTCAACGCCGTGCACGCGCACATGCAGCGCCAGCTCGCGGCGCTGGGCGGGCGTTTCGACGCGGTGTTCTTCTGTCCGCACACGCCCGAGGAGCAGTGCGACTGCCGCAAGCCGCTGCCGGGCATGCTGCTGGACGTCGGCCGGCGCTACGGCGTCGACCTGAAGAGCGTGCCGATGGCCGGCGACACGGTGCGTGACCTTGTCGCCGCGCGCGCCGCCGGCTGCGAGCCGCACCTGATCCTCTCCGGCCGCGCCGCCGCGCTCGACGACGAGCAGCTGCACCACACGCTGCACCAGGTGCCGGGCGCACGCGCCCACGCCAGTCTCTCGGCTTTCGCCGACTACGTGCTGCAGCGCGACCGCAGCCAGCCGCAGGAGGCCGCCGCGGGAGACCGCAGCTGATGCGCGCCGGCTGGCTGGCGCGCTCGGCGCTGTACTGGGCCTGGCTGACGCTGACCGTCGCGCCCTGGGCGACGGTGCTGCTGCTGGCTTCGCTGGTCGCGCCCAAACGCGTCTGCTACCGCATCTGCGTCGGCTGGGTGACGCTGGCGATCCGCAGCGCACGCGTCATCTGCGGTGTCGCCTGGCGCGTGCACGGCATCGAGAACGTGCCGACACGCGCCGACCGCTATTCGGCCGTCGTGCTCGCCGCCAAGCACCAGTCGACCTGGGAGACCTTCGCGCTGCCGATGCTGATGCCGCATCCGATCGCCTACGTCTTCAAGCGCGAGCTGCTGTGGGTGCCGTTCTTCGGCTGGGCGCTGGCGCGGCTGGACATGATCCACATCGACCGCTCGCGCCGCGCCGAGGCCTGGAACAAGGTCGCCAAGCAGGGTCGGCGCCTGTTCGACCTGGGCAACTGGGTGATCATGTTCCCCGAGGGCACACGCACGCCGCGCGGCACCCAGGGCGCCTACAAGACCGGCGCCGCGCGCCTGGCGGTCACCGCCGGCGTGCCCATCGTGCCGATCGCCGTGGCCGCCGGCCGCTGCTGGCCGGCCAGGAGCATGCTGCTGCGGCCGGGGCTGGTCGAGGTCTCGATCGGCGCACCCATCGATTCGACCGGTCGCCAGCCCGACGAGCTGATGCGTGAAGTCGAGGCCTGGATCGAGGCCGAGATGCACCGCCTGGACCCCGAGGCCTACGCGCCGAAACCCGCCGCCCAGCCGGCCCAGGGCTTGGACCGCGGCGACGCGTAGTCGCCGGTCTTCGGCGTCTTCAGCCCCAGCGCCGCCAGCGCCTCGGCGAACTTGACCGCGGCGGCGACGCCGTCGACGACCGGCACGCCCAGCCGCGCCTGCAGCGTGCCCGCCAGCCCGGCCATGCCGGCGCAGCCGAGCACGACGGCCTCGCTGCGGTCGGCGGCCAGCGCACGCCGCGCCGCGGCTTCCAGCGTGTCGACCAAGGCCTCGCCGGCCGCCTCCAGGTCCAGCACCGGGATGTCGGTGCCGTGGATGCCGCGGCAGACGCGTTCGAAGCCGTAGCGCTGCACCAGGCGCTCGGCGATGACGCAGGTGCGGGTCATCGTCGTCACGACCGAGAAGCCGGTGGCCAGCATCGCCGCGGCGTGGAAGGCGGCTTCGGCGACGCCCAGCACCGGGCCGGCCATCACCTCGCGTGCGGCGTCGACACCCGGGTCGCCGAAGCAGGCGACGACGGTGGCGTCGAAACCTTCGCCGGCCGCCAGCCGCGCCTGCTCGGCGACGCCGGCGGCGCCGAAGGCGTCGTCGAAATGGCCTTCGATCGACGCCGGGCCGAAGCTCGGCTGGCGCGCGACGATCTCGGTGCCGGGCGCGGCAACCTCGCGCGCCGCGGCGCCGATCGCCGCGGTCATCGCGGCCGAGGTGTTGGGGTTCAGCAGCAGCAGTCTCATCGTCCGCCTTCCGTCCATCGCGGTGCAGTTTGCATACAAAGTGGCCGGGCTGGTGCGTGTTTCACCGGGCTGGTGAGTGCGCTTGGTGCCCGGCTGTCGACAAAACACCTTCTGCAAGGGGCGGGCCCGCGGCGCCGGTTGTGGCACGCTCGTTGCGTTCAGCCGGCGTCGATGAGCACCCGCACCGACCTGGAACTCGCAGCGCTCGCCAAGCACTACGGCGACGCGGTCGCCGTGGCCGGCATCGAGCTGAAGATCGCCGGCGGCAGCTACTGCTGCCTGCTCGGGCCCTCGGGCTGCGGCAAGACCTCGACGCTGCGCATGATCGCCGGCCACGAGACGCCGACCTCGGGCCACGTCATCGTCGCCGGGCGCGAGGTGACGCACCTGTCGCCGGCCGAACGCGGCACGGCGATGATGTTCCAGAGCTACGCGCTGTTCCCGCATCTGACGGTACTGGACAACGTCGCCTTCAGCGCCCGCATGAAGGGCGTCGCGCGAGCCGAACGCGAGGCGAGGGCGCGCGAGCTGCTGGAGCTGGTGGCGATGACGCCTTACGCGGCACGCCTGCCGGCGGCGCTGTCGGGCGGCCAGCAGCAGCGTGTGGCGCTGGCGCGCGCGCTGATGATGCGCCCGCGTGTGCTGCTGCTCGACGAGCCGCTGTCGGCGCTGGACCCCTTCCTGCGCCTGAAGATGCGCGCCGAACTCAAGCGCTGGCACCAGGAACTGGGCATGAGCTTCGTGCACGTCACGCACTCGCAGGAAGAGGCGATGGCGCTGGCCGACCTGGTCGTCGTGATGAACCACGGCCGTATCGAGCAGGCCGGCAGCGCACGCGAGGTCTTCGAGCGCCCGCGCACCGAGTTCGTCGCCCGCTTCATCGGTGCGCACAACGTCATCGAGACGCCGGCCGGCAAGGTGGCTGTGCGCAGCGACCGCATGCGCCTGACGGCCGACGGCGAGGGCCTGCCCGTCACGGTGCGGGCGATCGAGTACCAGGGCGCGCAGGTGCAGGTGCACGTGCAGGCCCTGGGCGACATCGCCGACGCCGCAGATGCCGCCGACGACGAGGCGCCGGTCCACACCTGGACCGCGGCGCTGTCCGATGCCGATTTCCACGCGCGCCCGTTCGAGCCCGGGCAGCGACTGGCCATGCGCTGGCCCGAAGCCGAAGCGCACCCGCTCGAAGCCTGACAACACCTCACCCCCAGGAGCACCCTCGATGAGCGATCAACAACGTGCGGCCGGCACCTCGCGCCGCCAGATCCTGAAGATGGCCGGCGCCGCCGGCGTCGGCCTGGCCGGTTTCCCCTACGTGCACGCGCAGGAGAAGATCACGCTGCGCTACCTCGGCACCGCGGTCAACCAGGACCGCCGCATCGCCGAGAAGTTCGAGGCCGACACCGGCATCAAGATCCAGTACATCGCGGTGACCACCGACGACGTCACCAAGCGCGCGGTGACGGCGCCGAACTCGTTCGACCTGATCGACACCGAGTACTTCAGCCTGAAGAAGATCCTGCCGACCGGCAACCTGCTGGGCATCGACACCAAGCGCATCAAGAACGCCGACAAGATCACCACGCTCTTCACCAAGGGCGAGGTCGGCGGCAAGAAGGTCGGCGACCAGGGCACGGCGCCGAAGAAGGTGATGTACCTGGACAAGCCCGACGCGAAGACCTTCTCCGCCGCGCCGACCCAGTACATGACGCTGATCCCGACGGTCTACAACGCCGACACGCTGGGCATCCGCCCCGACCTGATCAAGCGCCCGATCGAGAGCTGGAAGGAACTGCTGAACCCCGAGTTCAAGGGCAAGGCGGCGATCCTCAACATCCCGTCGATCGGGATCATGGACGCGGCGATGGTCGTCGAGGCGATGGGCCTCTACAAGTACCCCGACAAGGGGAACATGACCAAGAAGGAGATCGACCTCACGATCAAGACGCTGATCGAGGCCAAGCGTGCCGGCCAGTTCCGCGCGCTGTGGAAGGACTTCAACGAGAGCGTCAACCTGATGGCCTCGGGCGAGGTCGTGATCCAGTCGATGTGGTCGCCGGCGGTGACCGCGGTGCGCACCAAGGGCATCCCCTGCGTGTTCCAGCCGCTGAAGGAAGGCTACCGCGCCTGGGCCGCCGGCTTCGGCATCCCGCGCACGCTGACGGGCCGCAAGGCCGATGCGGCCTACGAGTTCATCAACTGGTTCCTCGACGGCTGGGCCGGCGCCTACCTCAACCGCCAGGGCTACTACAGCGCAGTGCTGGAGACCGCCAAGGCCAAGATGGAAGCCTACGAGTGGGCCTACTGGATGGAAGGCAAGCCCGCCGCCAAGGACATCAAGAGCCCCACCGGCGACCTGCTGGCCAAGGCCGGCAGCGTGCGCGACGGCGGCAGCTACGAAGCGCGCATGGGTGGCATCGCGTGCTGGAACTCGATCATGGACGAGAACCAGTACATGGTGCAGAAGTGGAACGAGTTCGTGGCCGCGTGAGCGCCACGGCTGCCTTCGCTTCGATCCGATGATGAACCGACGCCTCGTCGCCTGGCTTCAAGCCGCGCCGCTGGCGGCGGTGTTCGCCATCTTCTTTCTCATCCCGCTGGTGCTGATCGTCACCGTCAGCTTCTGGCAGGCGACCGACTACGAGCTGATCCCGGCGTTCACGCCGCAGGCCTACCTGGACCTGTTCTCCGGCTGCGGCGGCGGCGCGGACGACCTGTGCGTCACGCTGAGCACCTATGGCTCGACGCTGAAGTTCGCGCTGCTGACCTGGGCCATCACCGGCGTCGTCGGCTTCACGGTCGCCTATTTCCTCGCCTTCCACGTGCGCTCGACGCTGGTGCAGACGGTGCTCTTCATCGTCTGCACCGTGCCGTTCTGGACCAGCAACGTGATCCGCATGATCTCGTGGATCCCGCTGCTGGGCCGCAACGGCCTGGTCAACGACGCGCTGCTCGGCCTGGGCCTGGTGAAGCAGCCGGTCGAGTGGCTGCTGTACTCCGACTTCTCGGTCGTGCTGGCCTTCGTGCACCTGTACACGATGTTCATGATCGTGCCGATCTTCAACTCGATGATGCGCATCGACCGCTCGCTGATCGAGGCCGCACGCGACGGCGGCGCCAGCCCCTGGCAGACCGTGCGCCACGTCGTGCTGCCGCTCAGCCGCACCGGCATCCTGATCGGCTCGATCTTCGTTGTCGCGCTGGTGATGGGCGACTTCGTCACCGTCGGCGTGATGGGCGGCCAGCAGATCGCCTCGGTCGGCAAGACGATCCAGGTGCAGGCCAGCTACCTGCAGTTCCCGGCCGCGGCGGCCAATGCCGTCGTGCTGCTGGCGGTGGTGCTGATGATGATCGTCGCGCTGATGCGCCTCGTCGACCTGCGCAAGGAGCTCTAGATGGCCGCCGAACGCCGACCGCGCCCCGCGAGCTTCTGGTTCCTCGCGCTGTTCTTCTGCGCCTTCGTGCTGTTCCTCTACGGCCCGATGTTCGCGATCTTCGTGCTCAGCTTCCAGGGCCCCGAAGGCGGGCTCACCTTCCCGCTGCGCGGCGTCTCGCTGCACTGGTTCCGCCAGCTCTGGGAAGGCATCGGCACGGTGGACATCGGTGCCGCGTTCCGGCGCTCGCTGGCGCTGGGCGCGGTGGTCATGGTGCTGACGGTGGCGCTGTCGCTGGCCGCGGGCCTGGCCTACCGCAAGCGCCTGCCAGGCGGCACGGCGCTGTTCTACGTCGTCGTCGCCAGCCTGATCATGCCGTCCATCGTCGTCTCGCTGGGCATCGGGCTGATGTTCCGGCTGCTCGACGGCGCGCTGCACGGCTGGCTGGAGGCGCACGCGCCGTCGCTGGCCGAAGGTTTCGTCAGCACGCTGGGGCTGTTCAGCTCGGGGCTGGGCGCGCAGCTGACCTGGACGCTGCCCTTCGGCCTGCTGATCATGTTCGCCGTCTTCAACCGCTTCAACCCGGCCTACGAGGAAGCAGCGCGCGACCTCGGCGCGACGCCGCGCCAGAGCCTGCAGCACGTGGTGCTGCCGCTGATCGGCCCCAGCCTGGTCGGCATCGGCATGTTCGGCTTCACTTTGTCCTGGGACGAGATCGCGCGCTCCTCGCAGGCGATGGGCGACCTCAACACCTTGCCGCTGGAGCTGCAGGGCCTGACGACGACGGTCACGACGCCGGTCATCTACGCGCTGGGCACGGTGACGACGGTGGTCTCCTTCGTCGTCGTCGGCACGACGCTGGCCGTCGTCTGGGCCTGGCGCCGGCGCGGAGGCGGCGCATGAAGACCGCCACCGCTCCCGCCACCGCGACGCAGCGCGTCTACGACACGATCCACGCCGCGATCGTCGAGCACCGGCTGGCGCCGGGCACCAGGCTGCGCGAAGTGGAGCTGGCCGAAGGTTTCGGCGTCTCGCGCACCGTCGTGCGCCAGGCGCTGCACCGGCTGGGCCAGGACCAGGTCGTCGAGTTGGAGCACAACCGCGGCGCGCGCGTGCCGCAGCCCACGCGCGAGCAGGCGGCCCAGGTCTTCGACGCACGGCGCGTCGTCGAGTGCGAGCTCGCGCGGCGGCTGGCCGGCAAGCTCAGCGCCGAGCAGCGTGCCGAACTCGACGCGCTGGTGCGCCAGGAGGCCGAGGCCGAGGCGCGCGGCGACGCACCGGCGGCGATCCGGCTGTCGGGCGAGTTCCACCGCGCGCTGGCGCGTTTCGCCGGCAACCCGGTCTTCGTGCGCCTGCTCGACGAACTGCTGCCGACGACTTCGCTGCTGATCGCGCTGTACCAGGGCGGCACCGACCGCAGCTGTGCCGCGCACACCCACACCGGGCTGCTGACGGCGCTGGCCGGCGTCGGCAACGGCGCCGCCGGCGAGATGCGCCGCCACCTCTCGGAGATCGAACGTTCGCTCAGCGTCGGCGAGGCGGTCGCACCGACGCCGCTGCGCGACCTGTTCGCGCCCTATCGCGAGACCTGACGCGGCTTTCCTAGAATCGGGTATGCCGTCCGTGCCCGACGCCGCGTCCACGAGCCAGCTCTCGTTGTTCGACGCGCCGCCCGCGCCCCCCGCGCCGCCTCCTGCCGCGCGTGCGGCAGCGCCGTCGCCGGGTGGTTTCCTTCATCCGCGTGCCCAGCGCGAGATCCGCCTCGGCGAACACCTCGTCGGCTACGAGCTGCGGCGCGCGCGCCGGCGCAGCATCGGCTTCGTCGTCGGCGCCGAAGGCCTGAGCGTCAGCGCGCCGCGCTGGGTGGGCGCGGCCGACATCGACGCTGCGCTGCGCGCCAAGGCCGGCTGGATCCTGCGCAAGCTGCACGAGCAGCGCGAACGTGGCCGGCGTCTGGCCGCGGCCCGCGTGGACTGGCGCGACGGCGCGACGATTCCCTTCCTCGGCCGCGAGCTGGTGCTGCGCCTGGACCCGACGGCCACCGGCGCCGTGCTCGACGCCGAGAGCGGCACGCTGCGCCTGGGCCTGCCGCAGGGCGCGACGCGCGAGCAGTGGCGCGACGCGGTGCAGAGCTGGCTGCAGCGCCAGGCCCGGCGTGTCTTCGAGGAACGCATCGCCGGCTTCGCGCCGCAGCTGGGCGTCAAGGTCGGCCGGCTGACGCTGAGTTCGGCGGCCACACGCTGGGGCAGCGCCAGCGCCAACGGCTCGATCCGGCTGAACTGGCGCCTGGTGCACTTCGCGCTGCCGGTGATCGACTACGTCGTCACGCACGAGCTCGCCCATCTGCGCGAGATGAACCACAGCGCGGCCTTCTGGGGCGTCGTGCGCTCGGTGATGCCCGACTACGAGCAGGCGCGCGGCGCGCTGCGCCACGAGGTGCTGCCGGTCTTCGACTGAGTCTGCGGGCTTGACGTTTGTCAGGCCAGAACCTTGCAACCCACAAAGGTTTGGGGGCGGAATCCGTCACTTGGTGTATGGGCGCCCAGGAAGTCTTGCGTCACACTCTGGAACAACGCTGTCATCACCGTCGGCGCAGGGATCGGTTCCATGAAACCGGCGAGTGGCGGCGGATCTGCAAGGATCCGCTGCCCGCTCGATACCCCGGGGCACACCCCGTCCGCCGTCTCCTCCCGTTCTCCTCGTGTTTGCTGGCCGCCTCCGGGCCGGCCCCAGGGTTTGTTCGCCGGCCGCGGCTTACAGTCGGGCGTTCCGCTTTACGTTGACGTCAACGTCACTCGCCCATGGATACGACGCGCGCCGGCAGCCGCACCTACACCATCACCGAGCTCGCGCACGAGTTCGACATCACGCCGCGCGCGATCCGCTTCTACGAGGACGTCGGCCTGCTGACGCCCGAGCGCCAGGGCCGCCAGCGCGTCTACGCCGCGCGCGACCGCACGCGGCTCAAGCTCACGCTGCGCGGCAAGCGTCTGGGCTTCTCGCTGCAGGAGATCAAGCAGCTCGTCGACATGTACGACTCGCCGTCGGACACGGCGCAGCAGCTGCAGGCCTTCCTCGGCACGCTGTCCGCGCACCGGCGACAGCTCGAGCAGCAGCGCGAGGACCTGGAGGTCACGCTGGCCGAGATCGCGCAGCACGAGGAACGCTGCCGCACGCTGCTGGCGGCCGCGGCGCCGGCACCACGACGTCGGGTCAGCCCTCGTTGAGCCCGGCGGCGGGGCCGGGTAGATTGACGTTTACGTAAACGTCAACGAGCGGCCGGCATCGACCGGCTGCCAACCCTGGAGACAAGCATGAGCCTGCCCGGCCTGGACTTCATGCTCGGCGACGACATCGAGGCGCTGCGCGACGCGGTGCGCGCCTTCGCCGTCGCCGAGATCGCCCCGCGCGCCGCCGAGATCGACCGCAGCGACCGCTTCCCGATGGACCTGTGGCGCAAGCTCGGCGAGCTGGGCGTGCTCGGCATCACCGCGCCCGAAGAGTACGGCGGCGCCGGCCTCGGCTACCTCGCGCACATGGTCGCGATGGAGGAGATCTCGCGCGCCAGCGCCTCGGTGGGGCTGAGCTACGGCGCGCACAGCAACCTCTGCGTCAACCAGATCCGCCGCAACGGCAGCGAAGCCCAGCGGCAGCGTTACCTGCCCAGGCTGATCAGCGGCGAGCACGTCGGTGCTCTGGCGATGAGCGAGCCCGGCGCCGGCAGCGACGTGCTGTCGATGAAGCTGCGCGCCGTCGAGCGTGGCGGCGTCTACGTGCTCAACGGCAGCAAGATGTGGATCACCAACGGCCCCGACGCCGACACGCTGGTCGTCTACGCCAAGACCGAGCCCGAGCTCGGCGGCCGCGGCGTCACCGCCTTCATCGTCGAGAAGGGCATGAAGGGCTTCTCGGTGGCGCAGAAGCTCGACAAGCTGGGCATGCGCGGCAGCCACACCGGCGAACTCGTCTTCCAGGACGTCGAGGTGCCGGCCGAGAACGTGCTCGGCGAGCTCAACGGCGGCGCCAAGGTGCTGATGAGCGGGCTGGACTACGAGCGCGCGGTGCTCGCCGCCGGGCCGATCGGCATCATGCAGGCGGTGATGGACGAGGTCGTGCCCTACGTGCACGAGCGCAAGCAGTTCGGCCAGAGCATCGGCGAGTTCCAGCTCATCCAGGCCAAGCTGGCCGACATGTACACCGTGCTGCAGGCCGGGCGCTCGTTCTGCTACACGATCGGCAAGAACCTCGACGCGCTGGGCACGGGCCACGTGCGCCGGGTGCGCAAGGACTGCGCCAGCGTCATCCTGTGGTGCGCCGAGAAGGCGACCTGGATGGCCGGCGAGGGCATCCAGATCTTCGGCGGCAACGGCTACATCAACGACTACCCGCTGGGCCGGCTGTGGCGCGACGCCAAGCTCTACGAGATCGGCGCCGGCACCTCCGAGATCCGCCGCATGCTGATCGGCCGCGAGCTGTTCGCGGAGACGATGTGAACGATCGCGTCAGGATGGCTGCGTAAACTTCTTCGCATCCCATAGACGCACGCTGCCATGACCCAGACGCTGTCCGATCTGTTCGCCAACAACCGAGCCTGGGCGGACGAGATCGAAGGCCGCCAGCCCGGTTTCTTCACCAAGCTGCTGCACCAGCAGACGCCGCAGTACCTGTGGATCGGCTGCGCCGACAGCCGCGTGCCGGCCAACGAGCTGGTGGGCCTGCTGCCGGGCGACCTGTTCGTGCACCGCAACGTCGCCAACGTCGTCATCCCGACCGACCTGAACTGCCTGTCGGTGCTGCAGTACGCGGTCGACCAGCTGCGCGTGCGCCACATCATGGTCGTCGGCCATTCGCGCTGCGGCGGCGTGATGGCCGCGCTCGGCAACCTGCGTGTCGGCCTGGTCGACAACTGGCTGCGCCACGTGCAGGACGTGCGTGACCGTCACCGCGGCTTTCTCGACGGGCTGAGCAACGACCGGCGCGTCGACGCGCTGTGCGAGCTGAACGTGCTGGAGCAGGCGCGCAACGTCTGCCGCACGACCGTCGTCGAGGACGCCTGGAAGCGCGGCCAGGAAGTCGTCGTGCACGGCTGGGTCTATGGCCTGCACAACGGCCTCTTGGAAGACCTGTCGATCACCGCCTCGGGCCCGGACGGCGTCGAGCCGGCCTACGAGGCGGCGCTGGCGGCGCTGCACCGCCGCTTCAAGGACGGCTGATGTTCCCGCGCCATCTCGGGGACGGCCGCGCGTACGAGATCGCACGCGCGATGCTGGACGGCTTCAACCGCCACTACCGCCTGTTCCGCGAGACGAGCGCCGCCGCCAAGCAGCGTTTCGAGCGCGCCGACTGGCACGGCCAGCAGCAGGCGCAGCGCGAGCGCATCGAGTTCTACGACCTGCGCGTGGCCGAGGCGGTGCAGCGGCTGCGCGGCGAGTTCCACGTCGCCGAGCTGTCGATGAACACCTGGCAGCAGGTCAAGCTGCACTACATCGGCCTGCTGACCGACCACCGCCAGCCCGAGCTGGCCGAGACCTTCTTCAACTCGGTGACGGCCAAGCTGCTGCACCGCAGCTACTTCAACAACGACTTCATCTTCGTCCGCCCGGCGATCAGCACCGAGTACCTGGAGAGCGACGAGCCCGGCACGCGTCCGACCTACCGCGCCTACTACCCGACGCACACGACTCTCAACGAGACCTGGCACCGCATCGTGCACAACTTCCAGCTCGAGCCGCCGTTCGAGGACCTGGACCGCGACGTCGAGAGCGTGCTGCAGGCGATGCTGTCGGAGCTGGGGGGCTTTCGCCCGCGCGCCAACTTCCAGATCCAGGTGCTGTCCAGCCTGTTCTACCGGAACAAGGGCGCCTACCTGGTCGGCAAGATCATCAACGGCTTCAACGAGACGCCGTTCGCGCTGCCCATCCTGCACGGCGAGAGCGGCCTGGTCATCGACGCGGCGCTGTTCGGCGAGGACGACCTGCTGATGCTGTTCAGCTTCGCGCGCGCCTACTTCATGGTCGACATGGAGGTGCCGTCGGCCTACGTGCAGTTCCTGCGCTCGATGATGCCGCACAAGGCGCGCTCCGAGCTCTACAGCGCGCTGGGGCTGCAGAAGCAGGGCAAGAACATGTTCTACCGGGACTTCCTGGCCCACCTGCGCTACAGCAGCGACAAGTTCCGCATCGCCCCGGGCATCAAGGGCATGGTGATGCTGGTCTTCGACCTGCCGTCCTTCCCGTACGTCTTCAAGGTCATCAAGGACTACTACCCGCCGCAGAAGGAGACGACGCGCGAGCAGATCAAGTCCAAGTACCTGCTGGTCAAGCAGCACGACCGCGTCGGGCGTATGGCCGACACGCTGGAGTACAGCAGCGTGGCCTTCCCGCGCCACCGCTTCGAGGACGAGCTGGTCGCCGAGCTGCGCCGCTTCTGCGGCAGCCTGCTCGAGGAGGACGGCGACATGCTGATCATCCGCCACCTCTACATCGAGCGGCGGATGATCCCGCTGAACATCTTCCTGCAGGAGGCGCCGCCGGACCAGGTGGCGCACGCCGTCGTCGAGTACGGCAACGCGATCAAGGACCTGGTGGCCGCCAACATCTTCCCCGGCGACATGCTGTGGAAGAACTTCGGCGTCACGCGCCACGGCAAGGTCGTCTTCTACGACTACGACGAGATCGAGTACGTCACCGACTGCAACTTCCGCCGCGTGCCGCCGCCGCGCAACGAGGAGGACGAGATGTCGGGCGAGATCTGGTACTCGGTCGGCCCGAAGGACGTGTTCCCCGAGACCTTCGGCCCCTTCCTGCTGGGCAACCCGGCGGTGCGCGAGGTCTTCATGGCGCACCACGCCGACCTGCTCGACGCGGCGTTCTGGCAGACGCACAAGGAGCGCATCGCCGCCGGCCACGTGCACGACGTCTTCCCCTACGAGCCGGCCAAACGTTTTTCGCTCGGCCGGCGCGACGAGCCACGACAACACAAGGAGACACGAGATGCCTGAATCCATCGTCATCGCCTCGGCGGCGCGCACGCCGATCGGCGGCCTGCTCGGCGACTTCGCCTCGCTGCAGGCCTGGGAGCTGGGCGCCGTCGCGGTGAAGGCCGCGGTCGAGCGCGCCGGCGTGCCCGGCGACGCCGTCGACGAGGTGCTGCTCGGCAACTGCCTGATGGCCGGCCAGGGTCAGGCGCCGGCGCGCCAGGCGCTGCGCCGCGCCGGGCTGCCCGATTCGGCCGGCGCCGTCACGCTCAGCAAGATGTGCGGCTCGGGCATGCGCACGATGATGTTCGCGCACGACATGCTCGCCGCCGGCAGCGCCGACGTGCTGGTCGCCGGCGGCATGGAAAGCATGACCAACGCGCCGCACCTCGTGTTCGCGCGCAAGGGCGTCAAGTACGGTGCCGCGCCGATGTACGACCACATGGCGCTCGACGGCCTCGAAGACGCCTACGAACGCGGCAAGGCGATGGGCGTGTTCGCCGAGCAGTGCGTCGCCAAGTACGGCTTCAGCCGCGAGGCCCAGGACGCGTTCGCCATCGCCTCGACGGCGCGCTCCAAGCAGGCCAACGAGGACGGCAGCTTCGACTGGGAGATCGCGCCGGTGACGCTGGCCGGCAAGGGCGGCGACACCGTCGTGCGCCGCGACGAGCAGCCGTTCAAGGCGCGGCCGGACAAGATCCCGGGCCTGAAGCCGGCGTTCAAGAAGGACGGCACGATCACCGCCGCCAGCGCCTCCAGCATCTCCGACGGCGCCGCCGCGCTGGTGCTGATGCGCGAGTCGACCGCGGCCCGCCACGGCATCACGCCGCTGGCGCGCATCGTCTCGCAGGCCGTGCATGCCCAGGCGCCGGACTGGTTCACCACCGCGCCGGTCGGCGCGATCGGCAAGGTGCTGGCCAAGGCCGGCTGGAAGGCCGCCGACGTCGACCTCTGGGAAGTCAACGAAGCCTTCGCCGCGGTGACGATGGCCGCGATGCACGAGTACGAGCTGGCGCACGAGATCGTCAACGTGCACGGCGGCGCCTGCGCGCTGGGCCACCCGATCGGCGCCTCGGGCGCGCGCATCGTCGTCACGCTGCTGGGCGCGCTGCGCCAGCGCGGCCTGCGCCGCGGCGTCGCCGCGCTGTGCATCGGCGGCGGCGAGGCGACGGCGATGGCGGTCGAAGTTCTGTAAGTCTTCGCTTCCGAGGCCCGTTGCGTGATGCGGTTGGTGATGCCGTGTTACGAAACCGGGCTTGGGCGCCGGCCGGCTTTGCGGGCAGACTGAATAACAGTCCCCGGGCATCCCGCCCGGGGCGTTTTTCGGAGCCCCCGGGTCGATGAACCGCCTCGCCACGCTGCCCGCACCCGCCGATGCCGACGCCGAGACGAGCCCGCTGATCGAGGTCGGCGAAGAGGCGCACGAGCGCCTGCGCTACACGCGCGACGAGATCGCCGAGTTTGCACGCCTGTCGGGCGACGCCAACCCGCTGCACCGCGACCGCGACGCGGCCGAGCGCGCCCATTTCGGCGAGCCGATCGCCAGCGGCCAGCAGACCGTCTCGCGCCTGCTCGGACTGCTGGCCTCGCGTTTCTCGCGTTCCGACGACGGGCTCGAACGCGAGTTGCTGCTGCTCAACGCCAACTTCGCCTTCAAGGCGCCGGTGTTCGCCGAGCAGGACCTGCACCTGGTCTGGCGTGTCACCCAGCTCGAACCCTCGCGCCGCGGCGGTGTCATCGCGCACGCCGACGGCCGCGCCAGCGTCGCCGGCAAGCCCTGCGTGATTGGCCGCGCGACGCTGCGTGTGCGTCCCGCCGGCGCCTGAGGTTTTCGCCCGCCCTGCCGCGCTACAGTGCGGCGCAATGACCGAAGAAGAGGCACGCCGCGTCGTCCTGGTCCAGGCCATCGAGACGGCCGGGGACTCGCCGCTGTGGACCGCCGAAGACCGCGCCTGGGCCACCCGGCTGGCGCAGCAGACGGCCGCGGCCGACGCCCCGTTCGAACGTTTCCTCGTCGACCGCACGCGCCACGCGCTCGAACGCCTGCTGCCGCGCGACGCCGCGTCGCGCCGCTGGCTGGAAGGCGGCCCGCGCCGCGGCCTCTTCGCCTTCGGTCTGCTGCTCGCCGCGTTCGTGTTCGGCGCCGCGGTCGACCACGTCGGCTCGATGCAGCGCATCGACCTGCTGGCGCCGCCGGTCTGGGCGGTCGTCGCCTGGAATCTCGTGGTCTACGTCGGCCTGCTGGTGCCGCGCCCGCTGGCCGGGCTGCGCGCGCTGCTGGCGCGGCGCTGGGCGGGTGACGGCGCCGGCGTCGGCGCGCTGTGGACGCGGCGCGCGATGCCGCTGTCGCTGGCGCGTGCGACCACGCTGCTGCACGCCGCGGCCGCGATGCTGGCGCTGGGCCTGGTCGCCGGCCTGTACCTGCGCGGCCTGGTGCTGGACTACCGCGCCGGCTGGCAGAGCACCTTCCTCGAACCCGGTGCGGTGCAGCCGCTGCTGCAGGCGCTGCTGGCGCCGGCCTCCTGGCTCACCGGCATCGCCGTGCCCGACGCCGCGCCGCTGCGGCTGCAGGCCGGCGCCGCGGCCAGTGCACCGGCGGCGGCCTGGATCCACCTCTACGCCGCGACGCTGGCGCTGGCCGTCGTCGTGCCGCGGCTGCTGCTCGCCGCCGTCGCCGCGGCGCGCTCCGCCTCGCTGGCGCGGCGCTTCCCGCTGCCCCTGGCCGAGCCCTACTTCGAGCGCCTGCGGCTGCAGCAGCTCGGCACGCGCGCCCAGGCCCAGGTGCTGCCCTACGCGGCCGGTCTCAGCGCCCAGGCGGCGCTGGGCCTGCGCGCGCTGCTGGCCTCGGTGTTCGGCGACGAGGTGCGGCTGCGCATTGGCCCGCTGACCGCCTTCGGCGACGAGGACGCGGCGCGGGCGCTGCGCCCCGAGCCCGGCGACACGCTGCGCATCGCCGTCTTCGACCTCGGCGCGACGCCCGAGGCCGAGGCCCAGGGGCGTTTCGCCGCCGCGCTGGGGCGCGATCTGCCGCTGGTGCTGCTGGCCGACGAGTCGGCCTTCCGGCGCCGCTTCGGCGCCTACCCGGAGCGCCTGGCCCAGCGCCGCGCCGCCTGGCAGGCGCTGGCCGATGCCCAGGGGCTGGCGCTGGTCTGCGCCGAGCTCGAGGCCGCCGAGCCCGCGGCCGCCGAGGCGGCGTTCAAACGCGCGCTGGGGCGATGACGAGCCTGCGCCTGTCGCTGGTCTCGCACACCAACGTCGGCAAGACGACGCTGGCGCGCACGCTGCTCGGCCGCGACATCGGCGAGGTGCGCGACGCGCCGCACGTCACCGAGTTCGCCGAGATGCACCCGCTGCTGCAGAGCCCCGCAGGCGACGTGCTCGAACTCTGGGACACGCCCGGTTTCGGCGACACCGTGCGCCTGGTGCGCCGGCTGCAGCAGGACGGCAGCGCGATCGGCTGGTTCCTCAGCGAGGTCTGGGACCGCTGGCGCGACCGCCCGTTCTGGGCCACGCAGCAGGCGCTGCGTCATGTGCGCGAGACCAGCGACGTCGTGCTCTACCTCGTCAACGCCGCCGAGTCGCCCGAGGCCGCCGGTTACGTCGGCCCGGAGATGGCGTTGCTGGCCTGGATCGGCAAGCCGGTGGTCGTGCTGCTCAACCAGCTCGGCGCGCCGCGTGCGCCCGAGCTGGAAGCCGCCGAGGTCGAGCGCTGGCGCAGCCGCCTGGCCGGGCAGGCGCCGGTGCATGCGGTGCTGCCGATGGACGCTTTCGCGCGCTGCTGGGTGCAGGAGGGCGTGCTGCTGGGCGCCATCGCCGCGGCGCTCGACGGCGAGGCGCGCGCTGCGGCCTCGCGCCTGGCCGCGGCCTGGGCGGCGACGCGGCGTGCGAGCTTCGACGCCGCGGTCGGCGAGCTCGCCGCCAGCCTGGCGCGCATCGCCAGCGCACGCGCGCCGCTGGCCGATGGCGGCTGGCTGTCGCGCCGCCAGGATGCCGACGCCGCGCGCCGGGCGCTGGCCGACATGCTGGACACCGAGGTGCGCGCCAGCACCGGCCGGCTGCTGGCGTTGCACGGGCTGGACGGGCGTGCCGAACGCGAGATCCTCGACCGTGTCGCCGCCCAGGTGGAACTGCACGCGCGGGTCGGCGAAGGCCGCGCGGCGCTGGTCGGCGGCGTGCTGAGCGGCGCGCTGGCCGGGCTCAAGGCCGACCTCGCCACCGGCGGCCTGACGATGGGCGGCGGCATGCTCGCCGGCGGGCTGCTCGGCGCGCTGGGCGCCGCCGGCATCGCACGCGGGCTCAACGTCGTGCGCGGCACCGACCGCGGTTTCGCCGGCTGGAGCGCCGAGGCGATGGCGCCGCTGGCCGAGGCGGCTCTGCTGCGCTACCTGGCCGTCGCCCACTTCGGCCGTGGCCGCGGCGAATGGGCCCAGGGCGAGGCGCCGCCGCACTGGCGCGCCGTCGTCGCCGAGGCGCTGGCCGCGCAGGCGCCGGCGCTCGACGCGCTGTGGGCCGCGCGCAGCACGCGCCACGACAACGCCGGCGAGGCCGAGGCGCTGGCCGCCGGCCTGCGTGCGCCGCTGGCGGCGGCGCTGCGTGCGGTGCTGGAACGCCTCTATCCCGGCGCCTGGGCGGCTGTCGATAATCCCGCGCCATGAAGATCCTCGTCCTCGGCGCCGGGCGCGTCGGGCAGAGCGTCGCGGCGAGCCTGCTTTCGGAGCGCAACGACATCACGATCATCGACACCGACCCGGTGCGCCTGCGCGAGCTGCAGGACCGCATGGACCTGCGCGGCGTCGTCGGCAACGGCATCCAGCCCAGCGTGCTGCGCGAAGCCGGCATCGAGGACGCCGACATGCTGATCTCCTGCGCGCCGCTGGACGAGACCAACCTCGTCGCCTGCAAGGTCGCGCACGACGCCTTTCGCGTGCCGACGACGATCGCCCGGCTGCGCAGCCCCGAGTTCGTCGACGGCAGCCCGCTGCTGGCCACCGAAGGCGGTTTCGCCGTCAACCAGGTGATCTGCCCCGAGCAGAGCGTCACCGCCTACATCCGCAAGCTGATCGAGTACCCCGAGGCGCTGCAGGTGCTGGAGTTCGCCGACGGGCTGGTGAGCCTGATCGCGGTGCGTGCCGGCGCCGTCGCGCCGCTGGTCGGCCGCCGCCTGGCCGAGATCCCGGCGGTGGCGCCGGCCGCGGCGATGCGCGTCGTCGCCATCTACCGCGGCGACAAGGTCGTCGAGGCGCTGGACGGCGACACGTGCATCGAACCCGGCGACGAGGTCTTCGTGCTCGCCGCCACCGTCGACATCCGCCAGGTGCTGCATGCGCTGGCGCCGCGCATCGAGCCGGTGCGGCGGCTGATGATCGGCGGCGGCGGCAAGGTCGGCCTGCGGCTGGCGCGCGAGCTGCGCGATCGCCAGCGCATCAAGCTCGTCGAACGCGACCGCCAGCGCTGCGAGTACCTGGCCACCGAGCTGCCGGCACCGGTGCTGGTGCTCAACGGCGACATCACCGACGAGGAGCTGCTCGAAGGCGAGGGCGTGCGCGACATGGACCTGTTCCTGGCGCTCACCGACGACGACGAGGACAACATCATGGCCTGCCTGCTGGCCAAGCGGCTGGGCGCGCGGCGCGTGTTCTCGCTGATCAACCGCCAGGCCTATGCCGACCTGGTGCAGGGCGGGCAGATCGACATCGCGATCTCGCCGGCGCAGACCGTCATCGGCGAGCTGCTGGCCTACGTGCGCCGCGGCGACGTCGAGGCCGTGCACAGCCTGCGCCACGGCGCCGCCGAGGCGCTGGAAGGCGTGGTGCGCGGCGACCGCAAGACCTGCCGCATGGCCGGCCGGCGCATCGACGAGATCGCGCTGCCGGCCGGCGCCCAGGTCGGCGCCATCGTGCGCGGCCTGCAGGACGCCGAGGGCCGGCGCCAGCCCGCGCGTGCCGAGGTGCTGATCGCGCACCACGACACCGTCGTGCAGACCGGCGACCACGTCATCGTCTTCGTGCCGACCAAGCGCCTGCTGCGCGAGGTCGAACGCCTGTTCCAGGTCTCGGCCACCTTCTTCTTCTGAACTCGACGATGGACGCTCTCGCCGTCGTCGCGATGATCGGCCGCATGGTGGCGATGTTCTCGCTGCTGATGCTGGTGCCGCTGGCCTGGGCCGTCTACGCCGCCGAGCCGGTGGTCGACGCGCTGGTCAAGGCCGCGGCCACCAGCTTCGCGATCGGCGTCGCGGCCAGCCTGCTGACGCGGCGCTTCCGCCGCGAGCTGCAGCCGCGAGACGGCTTCCTGCTCGTCGGCCTGACCTGGACCGTGCTGCCGGCTTTCGGCGCCTTGCCGCTGCTGCTGATGCTGCCCGGCAGCTCGGTCACCGACGCCTACTTCGAAGCCGTGTCGGCGCTCACCGCCTCCGGCGCGACGGTGTTCTCGGGCCTGGACACGATGCCCGGCGCGGTGCACGTCTGGCGCTGCCTGATGACCTGGGTCGGCGGCCTGGGCATCATCGTGCTGGCGGTGGCCATCCTGCCGATGCTGGGCATCGGCGGCTCGCAGCTGTTCCGCGCCGAGGTCACCGGGCCGATGAAGGACAGCAAACTGACGCCGCGCATCGCCGACACGGCGCGCGCGATCTGGGGCGTCTACGTGCTGCTGTCGCTGGCCTGCGCGCTGGCCTACCGCGCCGCCGGCATGAGCTGGTTCGACGCCTTCGTGCACATGGGCTCGACGGTCAGCCTGGGCGGCTTCTCGTCCTACGACGCCAGCTTCGGCCACTGGAACTCGCCGGCCATCGAGGCGGTGTCCGTCGTCTTCATGATGCTGTCGGGCGTCAACCTGACGATGTACTACGTCGTCTGGCGCGAGCGCTCGCCGGCGCCGCTGTGGCGCAACGCCGAGGCACGCGCCTTCTACCTCGTGGTGCTCGGCAGCGCGTTGCTGATCGCGCTGTACCTGTGGGCCAGCGGCGCCTATGCCAGCCTGACGCTGGCGCTGCGCCACTCGCTGTTCCACGTCGTCTCGGTGGCCACGACCGCCGGCTACGCGACCTACGACTACGCGCAGTGGCCGCTGTTCGCGTCGCTGTGGATGATCCTGCTGGGCTGTTTCGCCACCTGCGCCGGCTCGACCGGTGGCGGCATCAAGATGGTCCGGCTGATCCTGCTGCTCAAGCAGGCGCGCCACGAGTTCGTGCGCATCGTGCACCCGAACGTCGTCAACCCGGTGGTGCTCAACGGCCGCGCCATCGGCGACCGCACGATGCAGAACGTGATCGGCTACATGATGACCTACGGCGCGGTGCTGGTCGGCCTGACGATGGCGCTGCTGGCCACCGGGCTGGAGCCGGTGACGGCCTTCACCGCCGTCATCGCCTGCGTCAACAACATCGGCCCCGGCCTCGGCGAGGTCGGCCCGGCGGTCAACTACGGCAGCCTGAGCGACGTGCAGACCTGGATCTGCGCGTTCGCGATGCTGGTCGGGCGGCTGGAGCTGCTCACCGTCCTCGTCCTCTTCATGCCCGCCTTCTGGCGCGACTGATCAGGTCCGGGGTAGATACAGCCGGTCGGTGTAGGTCGCCAGCCAGTGCGGGCGGAAGGCGACGAAGATCGCGACCAGGATGCCGGCCAGCCAGGCGTCGCCCCAGGCGGCGAGCCAGCGCGCGAGCGCGAGGTCGTCGTCGCCCAGGCCGCCGGGCGGCGGGTGCAGCACCGCGGCCAGGCCGCCGGCCAGCGCGCCGGCGACCGCGGTGACGAAGAAGCCGCGGCCGAGGATGTAGACGAACAGATGCTTGGGCAGCCAGCGCCGCACCGCGGCGCCGAAGACGACGGCCATCGTCGCCGGCATCAGGCCCAGCCAGACGAAACGTTCGAGGCCGGCGCCAGGCGTCAACCCTCCGGCGACCATGGTCACCAGCGCGACCGGGACCATCGCCAGCACCGCCAGCGGCCAGCCCATCATCAGCATCAGCAGGCAGGCGCCCGACAGCGGCTGCGCGACGGCGCTGTCTGCAAAACGGTCGGCGCCCCACATCACCGGCAGCGCTGCGGCCCAGGCCAGCCAGGGCCAGGGCGGGCCCTCCGGCCCGACGCCACGCCAGGGCCGCATCGCTAGCGCCGCGGCGATCGCCACGGCGGCGAGCAGCGCTTCCAACCACAACATGCCGCCATGCTAAGCCCGGGATCGGTGCGGCGCGTGTATCCGACGATCGGCGTGGGGGGACGGTTTCCCCCGGGCCGTCCCTGAGGCGGCGGCGCGGGCGCGCTGCCAGAATTGACGTTAACGTAAACGTCAATTGGCCGCGCAGACGGCCGCAGGAGACACCGTGCCGGTCCTGACCTCGCAGCTCAACCCGCGCTCGGAGGAGTTCCAGGCCAGCGCGCTGGCCATGCGCCAGCTCGTCGGCGACCTGAACGCCCAGCTTGCGCGCATCGCCGAAGGCGGCGGCGAGGCCGCGCGCGCAAAACACGCGGCGCGCGGCAAGCTGCTGCCGCGCGAGCGCGTCGAGATGCTGCTCGACCCCGACACGCCGTTCCTGGAGATCGGCGCGCTCGCCGGCCTCGGGATGTACGACGGCGCCGCGCCCGGCGGCGGGCTGATCGCCGGTATCGGCCGTGTCAGCGGCGTCGAGTGCATGGTGGTCTGCAACGACGCCACCGTGAAGGGCGGCACCTACTATCCCGTCACGGTGAAGAAACACCTGCGCGCTCAGGAGATCGCGCAGGAGAACCGCCTGCCCTGCGTCTACCTCGTCGACTCGGGCGGCGCCAACCTGCCGAACCAGGACGAGGTCTTCCCCGACCGCGACCACTTCGGCCGCATCTTCTACAACCAGGCGCAGATGTCGGCGCTGGGCATCCCGCAGATCGCCGTCGTCATGGGCTCGTGCACCGCCGGCGGCGCCTACGTGCCGGCGATGAGCGACGAGACGATCATCGTGCGCCACCAGGGCACGATCTTCCTCGGCGGCCCGCCGCTGGTGAAGGCCGCCACCGGCGAGCTCGTCAGCGCCGAGGACCTGGGCGGCGGCGACGTGCACACCCGGCTGTCGGGCGTGGCCGACCATCTGGCCGAGAACGACCTGCACGCGCTGGCGATCGCGCGCGCGGTGGTCGCCAACCTCAACTGGAAGAAGCCCGAGCCGCTGCGCCTCGTGCCGCCGCGGCCGCCGCTGTTCGACCCGGCCGAACTTCACGGCGTCATCCCGACCGACGCTCGCAAGCCCTTCGACGTGCACGAGGTCATCGCGCGCCTGGTCGACGGTTCGGAGTTCGACGAGTTCAAGGCGCGCTACGGCACGACGCTGGTCACTGGCTTCGCGCACATCGAGGGCCTGCCGGTGGGCATCGTCGCCAACAACGGCGTGCTGTTCTCCGAGAGCGCGATGAAGGGCGCGCACTTCATCGAGCTGTGCTGCCAGCGCCGCGTGCCGCTCGTCTTCCTGCAGAACATCACCGGCTTCATGGTCGGCCGCAAGGCCGAGGCCGAGGGCATCGCCAAACACGGCGCGAAGATGGTCACCGCGGTGGCGACGGCGACGGTGCCCAAGTTCACGGTGATCATCGGCGGCAGCTTCGGCGCCGGCAACTACGGCATGTGCGGCCGCGCCTACGGCCCGCGCCTGCTGTGGATGTGGCCGAACGCACGCATCGGCGTGATGGGCGGCGAGCAGGCCGCCAGCGTGCTGGCCACCGTGCGCCGCGATGCCATCGAAGCCAAGGGCGGCGCCTGGTCGGCCGAAGAGGAAGCCGCGTTCAAGCAGCCGATCCTCGACCAGTTCGCGCGCCAGGCGCACCCGTACTACGCCAGCGCCCGACTCTGGGACGACGGCGTCATCGACCCGGCCGACACGCGGCGTGTGCTCGCGCTGGCGCTGTCGGCCAGTCTCAACGCACCGATTCCCGAGACGCCACGTTTCGGCGTCTTCCGCATGTGAGCATGACCACGACCTCCGACTCCGGCGCCGAGGCGCTGCGCGAGCACCTCGCCATGCTGGCGCGCTACAACCTCTGGGCGACGCGCCGCCTGCTCGACGCCGTCGACGCCGTGCCCGAGGCCGACTACCGCCGCGACCTCGGTCTCTATTTCCGCAGCATTCACGGCACGCTGAACCACCTGCTGGTCGCCGAGCACCGTCTGTGGTCGGCGCGCTTCAACGACGGCACGACGCCGCCGATGCGCCTGGACGAAGAGCTGGAGAGCGACCGCGCCCGGCTGCGCCAGCGCCTGCTCGACGGCGCCGAAGCCTGGCTGCCGCTGATCGCCGGCTGGCCGGCGGCGCGCTTCGGCGGCCGGCTGGACTACCTGCGCCTGGCCGGTGGCACGGTGTCGCTGCCGTTCGCCGCGACGCTGGCCCACGTCTTCAACCACGCCACGCACCACCGCGGCCAGATCAGCGCCGCGCTGACCACTCTCGGCCGCCCGGCGCCCGAGCTGGATCTGGTCTACCTGCTGCAGGCCGAGGCTGTGCGATGAACCCGACGCTGGAGATCCGCCGTCCCTCGCCGCAGGTCGCCGAGGTCTGGCTGAACCGGCCGGAGGTGCGCAACGCCTTCAACGACGGCGTCGTCGCCGAGCTGACGGCGGCCTTCGCCGCTTTCGCCGCCGACGAGGCGCTGCGTGTCGTCGTGCTCGGCGGCCGCGGCAAGGCCTTCTGCGCCGGTGCCGACCTGGGCTGGATGCGCGCGATGGCCGGCTACTCCTGGGACGAGAACCAGGCCGACGCCGCGCGCCTGGCCGAGATGCTGTGGACCGTCTGGCGCTGCCCGGTGCCGGTGGTCGGCCGGCTGCACGGCGACTGCTACGCCGGCGGCGTCGGGCTGGCGGCGGTCTGCGACATCCTCGTCGCCGCCGACGGCATGCAGTTCTGCCTCAGCGAAGCCCGGCTCGGGCTGCTGCCGGCGACGATCGGCCCCTACGTCGTGCGTGCGCTCGGCGAGCAGGCCTCGCGCCGCTTTTTCGTCACCGCGGAGCGTTTCAGCGCCGCAGAAGCGAAGGGGCTGGGCTTCGTGCACGAATGCGTCGCGCCCGAGGCGCTGGACGCCAAGGTCGCCGAACTCGTCGCGGCGATCACCGCCAACGGCCCGCAGGCGGTGCGCGCCTGCAAACGCCTGGTGCAGGACCTCGCCGGCCGCGAGATCGACGCCGCGCTGCGCGCCGACACCGCACGCCGCATCGCCGACGCGCGTGCCGGCTCGGAAGGCCGCGAAGGCGTCTCGGCCTTCCTCGGCAAACGCGATCCGGCCTGGCGATGAACCTGGACACGACGCAGCTCGTCGCGCTGGCCGCCGCACTCGGCTGGGCCAGCGGGCTGCGCCTGTACGCGGTGCTGTTCATCACCGGCGCCGTCGGTTTCCTCGGCTGGGTCGAACTGCCGTCGGGCCTGCAGATCCTGCAGCAGCCGCTGGTGCTGGGCGCCAGCGGCCTGATGAGCGCGGTCGAGTTCCTGGCCGACAAGATCCCCGCCGTCGACACCGTCTGGGACGGCGTGCAGACGCTGCTGCGCATCCCCGCCGGCGCGGCGCTGGCCGCCGCCGCGCTCGGCGCCGACTCGGCGACCTGGACGCTGCTCGCGGCGCTGCTGGGCGGCGGGCTGGCGGCCAGCGCGCACGCCGCCAAGGCCAGCCTGCGCGCCGCGGCCAACACCTCGCCCGAGCCCTTCAGCAACGTCGCGCTGTCGCTGGCCGGCGACGCGATGGTGCCGGCGCTGCTGTGGCTGGCATGGGAGCACCCGGTGGCGGCGATCGTCGCCGTCGCGCTGGCCACCGTCGTGTGCATCGTCGTCGTCGTCGTGCTCTGGCGCTTCCTCAAGGGGCTGCTGGCGCGCTGGCGGCCGCGCCCGTCCTGAACCCGCTCGCAGCCGAGAGAGAGCCGATGTTCCGCAAGATCCTGATCGCCAACCGCGGCGAGATCGCCTGCCGCGTCGCCGCCACCGCGCGCCGCCTGGGCGTGCGCACCGTCGCCGTCTACTCGGACGCCGACGCCGGCGCGCGCCACGTGATGGCCTGCGACGAGGCCGTGGCGCTGGGCGGCGCCGCGCCGCGCGACAGCTATCTGCGCTGGCAGCGCATGCTCGACGCCGCGCGCGCCACCGGCGCCGAGGCCGTGCACCCGGGCTACGGTTTCCTGAGCGAGAACGAGGACTTCGCCCAGGCCTGCGCCGACGCCGGGCTGGTCTTCATCGGCCCGCCGCCGGCGGCGATCCGCGCGATGGGCAGCAAGGCCGCGGCCAAGGCGCTGATGGCCCAGGCCGGCGTGCCGCTGGTGCCGGGCTACCACGGCGAGGACAACGACCCGGCGCGCCTGGCCGACGAAGCCGGGCGCATCGGCTACCCGGTGCTGATCAAGGCCAGCGCCGGCGGCGGCGGCAAGGGCATGCGCCGTGTCGACCGCGCCGAGGACTTCGCCGCCGCGCTGGCGTCCTGCCAGCGCGAGGCCCAGGCCAGCTTCGGCGACGCCCACGTGCTCGTCGAGCGCTACGTGCTCAAACCCCGCCACATCGAGATCCAGGTCTTCGCCGACACGCAGGGGCACTGCATCCACCTCGGCGAACGCGACTGCTCGGTGCAGCGCCGCCACCAGAAGGTGCTGGAGGAGTCGCCGGCGCCCGGGCTGACGGCCGCACGCCGCGCCGAGATGGGCGCCGCCGCGGTGGCCGCGGCGCAGGCCGTCGGCTACGTCGGCGCCGGCACCGTCGAGTTCATCGCCGAGGAGCTGGACGACGGCGACCTGCGTTTCTATTTCATGGAGATGAACACCCGGCTGCAGGTCGAGCACCCGGTGACCGAGGCCGTGACCGGGCTGGACCTCGTCGAGTGGCAGCTGCGTGTGGCCGCCGGCGAGCCGCTGCCGGCGCGCCAGGCCGACATCGTGCAGCGCGGCCACGCGATCGAGGCCCGCATCTGCGCCGAGAACCCCGAGGCCGGCTTCCTGCCGGCGACCGGGCGGCTGGTGGTCGCACGCTGGCCCGAACACGTCGAGTTCCGCCGCGACGAACACCTGCCGCGCCTGGACGGCGGTTTCGGCGAAGGCGACGAGATCACGCCCTGGTACGACTCGATGATCGCCAAGCTGATCGTCTGGGGCGAAGACCGCGCCCAGGCGCTGGCCCGGCTGGACGCGGCGCTGGCCGCGACGCGCCTCGTCGGCCCGGCGAACAACGTCGCCTTCCTGCGCCGCGTCGTCGCCAGCCGCTCCTTCGTCCAGGCCGACCTGGACACCGCGCTGATCGAACGCGAGCACGCGGCGCTGTTCGACGCGCCGGGCCTGGCGCCCGAGTGGGCCGCCGCCGCCGTCGTCGCCGATGCCTGTGCCGCCGAGGCCACGACGGTCGACGCCGACCCCTGGTCGCGGCGCGACGGCTGGCGGTTGCGCGGCGGCGCGCGCCGGCGCTTCGAGCTCGAGATCGGCGGTGAACGTGTCGTCGCGACGGTACAGCGCCGCCATGACGGCGAAGCGGTGCTGGAGCTGGGCGAGCAGCGCTGGCCATTGCTGGCGCGGGCGCTGGGCGACGGCCGCCACGAAGTGCGCCTGGGCGACCAACGCCGGCTGCTGGCCGTGCACCGCGACGGCGAGCGGCGCGCGGTCTTCGCACCGGACGGCCAGCTGCTCGTCACGCTGCACGACCCCATCGCGCATGCCGGCGACCACGCCGGCGAAACCGGCCGGCTGAGCGCGCCGATGCCCGGCAAGATCGTCGCGATCGCCGTCGAGGCCGGCCAGGCGGTGCGCCGCGGCCAGGCGCTGGCGGTGCTGGAGGCGATGAAGATGGAGCACACGATCACCGCGCCGCGCGACGGCGTCGTCGAGGCGCTGCTGGTGCGCGCCGGCGACACCGTCGCCGAAGGCAGCGAGCTGCTGCGTCTGTCGGGGGACGAATGAGCGCCGTCCGGACCCGGCGGCCGGCCAGGTGATGCCTCGCTCGCTATAGTGCCCGGCGATGAAACCGGACCGTGTCACCCTGGTCGAGGTCGGCCCGCGCGACGGCCTGCAGAACGAGGCCGCGCCGGTCGGCGCCGCCGAGAAGATCGAGCTCGTGCGCCGGCTGCAGGACGCCGGCTGCCGCGAGATCGAGGTCACCAGCTTCGTCAGCCCGAAATGGGTGCCGCAGATGGCCGACGCGGCGCAGGTCATGGCCGGCATCGAACGCCGCGCCGGCGTGCGCTACTCGGTGCTGACGCCCAACCTCAAGGGCCTGGAAGCGGCGCTGGCCACGCGCCCCGACGAGGTCGTCGTCTTCGGCGCCGCCAGCGAGGCCTTCAGCCGGCGCAACATCAACTGCTCGATCGCCGAGAGCCTGGAGCGTTTCGCGCCGGTCGTCGAGGCCGCGCACGCCGCCGGCCTCAAGGTGCGCGGCGCGGTGTCCTGCGCGCTCGGCTGCCCCTACCAGGGCGAGGTCAGGCCCGACGAGGTCGAACGCGTCGTCGTCGGCATGAAGGCGATCGGCGTCGACCACGTCGGCATCGCCGACACGATCGGCGTCGGCACGCCGCTGGCGGCGCAGCGGGCGCTGGAGCGCGCGCTGAAGCACTACCCGCTGGCCGAGGTCAGCGGCCACTTCCACGACACCTACGGCCAGGCGCTGGCCAACATCCTGGCCTGCCTGGATCTGGGCGTGCACGTCTTCGACACCAGCATCGCCGGCCTCGGCGGCTGCCCCTACGCCAAGGGCGCGACCGGCAACGTCGCCACCGAGGACGTGGTCTACCTGCTGCACGGCCTGGGCATCGCCACCGGGCTGGACCTGGACCGACTGGTCGACGCCGGCGCCTACATCTCGGGCGTCGTCGGCCGGCCCACGGCCTCGCGCGCTGCGCGCGCGCTGCTGGCGCGCCGTGCCGCCGCCGCTTCCTCCTGAACCATGAACGCCATCGATCCCCTGCTCGACCGTCCCGAAGGTTTCCAGCGCGTCACGCGCGCCCTGGCCGAACGTGGCCACCCGCATGCGCCGCTGTGGCTGGTCACGCCGGCTCGCACCTCGGCCGAAGCCGCCGCGGCGCTGGGCGTCGAGGTCGGCCAGATCGCCAAGAGCGTCATCTTCCGCCGCAAGGCCGACGACAGCGCGGTGCTGGTCGTCACCTCGGGCGACCGCCGCGTCTGCGAGAAGCGCGTCGCGGCCATCGCCGGCGCGCTGGGCCGCGCCGACGCCGACTTCGTCAAGGCGCGCACCGGCTTCTCGATCGGCGGCGTCTCGCCGCTGGCGCACACGACGCCGGCCTTCACGCTGATCGACCGCGACCTGTTCCGCTTCGACGTCATCTGGGCCGCCGCCGGGCATCCGCACGGCGTCTTCAGGCTGTCGCCGGCCGAGCTGGAGCAGCTGACCGGCGCGCCGGTCGCCGACGTGGTGCAGCAGCCATGAGCGCTCAGGACTTGTCCGGGGCTCATTCCCGCGTGGCGGGACCGGCCGCCAGGCCGAAGGGTGCCCCAGTGAGCCCTCAGGACTTGTCCGGGACTCATTCCCGCGTGGCGGGACCGGCCGCAGGCCGTAGGGTGCCCCAGTGAGCACGCGTTTCGGCTCGGGCGTGCCCTCGCCCTGCATCGACGTCTGCCGCATGGACGCGGCCAGCGGCTGGTGCGAAGGCTGTCTGCGCACGCTCGACGAGATCGCCGCCTGGTCGACGATGCCCGACGACGAGCGCCGCGCGGTGCTCGACCGTCTGGCCGAACGCCGCGTCGTCTGGCAGCAGCGCCCCGGAGCGCCGCGATGAAGCACCTGGTCTTCCGCTTCGACGTCGTCTCGCCCTACGCCTACCTGGCGTTCGAGCGCCTGCCCGACGCGCTGGAAGGCCTGGACGTCGAGATCGAGTACCGCCCGGTGCTGCTGGGCGCGCTGCTGCAGCACTGGGGCCAGAAGGCGCCGGTCGAGGCGGCGCCCAAACGCGACTGGATCTACCGCCAGACCCGCTGGCTGGCGGCGCAGCACGGGCTGCCCTTCGAGCTGCCGCAGCCGCACCCGTTCAGCTCGCTGGCGCTGCTGCGGCTGATCATCGCCTGCGGCCCCAACCGGCGTGTCGTCGAGGCCGTGCTGCGCCACGTCTGGGCCGCGGGCGGCGACCCGCACGACCCGGCGCGCCTGGCGGCGCTGAGCACGACGCTGGCGCCGGCCGCCGACCCGGCCAGCGACGCGGTGAAGGCCGCGCTGCGCGCCAACACCGAGGAGGCCGCCGCACGCGGCGTCTTCGGCGTGCCGACGATCGAGTTCGCCGGCGAGCAGTTCTGGGGCCTGGACGGGCTGCCGATGCTCGCCGACCGACTGCGCGCCCCCACGCGCTGAACGCACTCCGGGGCATCCCGAAGCCGGCGGTTGACCGTCGTCCGAACGACCGTCGGGACTATCCCTGATAGGGCAAATCGGGAGCGTGGCCCGCCCGGGCCCGCGCTCCCAGGAGAAACGCCCCGCGTGTAAGCCGGCGTTCAGTTCGCCGTCAGGCGCTGTTGGGAAACCGTCAGAACTCGGTCAGTCCGTGCCCGAACCATGGGTGCCAAGTCCTCATATTCCGGAGACAACACCATGGACGCAGAACTCGCACGGCGTATCGCGAGCCACCCGAAGTACCAGGAACTGAAGTCCAAGCGCTCGAGCTTCGGCTGGTGGCTGACGGCGGCGATGATGGTCGTCTACTACGGCTTCATCACGCTCGTCGCCTTCGACAAGCAGTTCCTGGCCCAGCGCATCGGCGACGGCGTCATGACGATCGGCATCCCGATCGGCTTCGGCGTCATCGTCTTCACGATCGTCATCACGGCGATCTACGTGCGCCGCGCGAACAGCTCCTACGACGACTTGGCCGAAGAGGTCGCGAAGGCGGTCCTGAAGTGATGCAACTCTCCACCACCACCTCCACCACGCTGCGCCGCCTGCTGACGCTGGCCGCGCTGGGCGGCGTCTCGTTCGCGGCCTGGTCCGCCGGTGCCGACCTCGGCCAGGCCGAGAAGCAGGCGACCAACTGGACGGCGATCGGCATGTTCGGCCTGTTCGTCGTCGGCACGCTGTTCATCACCAAGTGGGCCGCGGCGCGCACGCGCAGCGCGTCCGACTTCTACACCGCCGGCGGCGGCATCACCGGCTTCCAGAACGGCCTGGCGATCGCCGGCGACTACATGTCGGCGGCGTCGTTCCTGGGCATCTCGGCCGCGGTGATGGCCTCGGGCTTCGACGGCCTGATCTACTCGATCGGCTTTCTCGTCGGCTGGCCGGTCATCACCTTCCTGATGGCCGAACGCCTGCGCAACCTGGGCAAGTTCACCTTCGCCGACGTCGCCGCGTTCCGCTTCGAGCAGACGCCGGTGCGCGTGTTCGCGGCCTCGGGCACGCTGGTCGTCGTCGCGTTCTACCTGATCGCGCAGATGGTCGGCGCCGGCCAGCTGATCAAGCTGCTGTTCGGCCTGGAGTACTGGATCGCGGTGGTCATCGTCGGCGCGCTGATGATGGTCTACGTGCTCTTCGGCGGCATGACCGCCACCACCTGGGTGCAGATCATCAAGGCCTGCCTGCTGCTGGGCGGCGCCTCGTTCATGGCCTTCATGGTGATGCTGCACTTCGGCTTCTCGCCCGAGGCGATGTTCGCCGAGGCGGTGCGCATCAAGGCCGACATCGCGACCAAGGGCGGCAAGACGCCGGAGGAGGCGGCGACGCTGGGCCAGGCGATCATGGGCCCGGGCACCTTCGTGAAGGACCCGATCTCGGCGATCAGCTTCGGCATGGCGCTGATGTTCGGCACCGCCGGCCTGCCGCACATCCTGATGCGCTTCTTCACCGTGCCCAACGCCAAGGAAGCGCGCAAGTCGGTGATGTGGGCCACCGGCTGGATCGGCTACTTCTACCTGCTGACCTTCATCATCGGCTTCGGCGCCATCACCTTCGTGCTGACCAACCCCGGCTTCCTCGACGCCAAGGGCGGGCTGCTGGGCGGCAACAACATGGCCGCGGTGCACCTGGCCAACGCGGTCGGCGGCAACGTCTTCCTCGGCTTCATCTCGGCGGTGGCCTTCGCGACCATCCTCGCGGTGGTCGCCGGGCTGACGCTGTCGGGCGCCTCGGCGGTCTCGCACGACCTCTACGCCACCGTCATCAAGAAGGGCAAGGCCGACAGCGCCGCCGAGCTGAAGGTCTCGAAGATCACGACGATCTGCCTGGGCATCGTCGCCGTCGTGCTGGGCATCGCCTTCGAGAAGCAGAACATCGCCTTCATGGTCTCGCTGGCCTTCGCGATCGCCGCGTCGGCCAACTTCCCGGTGCTCTTCATGAGCGTGCTGTGGAAGGACTGCACGACCAAGGGCGCGGTGATCGGCGGTTTCCTCGGCCTGATCTCCTCGGTCGGCCTGACCATCGTCTCGCCGTCGGTGTGGGAAGCGACGCTGGGCAACCCCAAGGGCTCGGCGCTGTTCCCGTACACCAGCCCGGCGCTGTTCTCGATGACCATCGGCTTCGTCGGCATCTGGCTGTTCTCGGTGCTCGACAAGAGCGCGCGCGCCAAGGTCGACCGCGCCGGCTTCCTGGCCCAGCAGGTGCGGTCGGAGACCGGCATCGGCGCCTCCGCCGCCAGCGGCCACTGAACGCAGGGCGCGCACCCGTGTCCGACCCCCGGCAGGAAGTGCTGTCGCTGGTCACGGCGCGGGTGCGCGACGCCTACGTCCGCAAGGCCTTCGTCGTCGACGGCGGCACCGACCTGGTGTCGCTGTGCCGCCAGCTCTCCGAGCGCGGGCTGACCCACGCACTGGTGCAGGACGGCGAACGCCTGGGCATCTTCACGACCACCGACCTGCGCGACGCGCTGCTGCGGCCCGAGCCGCCGGCGGCGCTGGCGGTGCGCGAGGTCGCGCGGTTCCCGGTCATCGCCGTGCAGGCCGACGCCGAGGTCTTCGAGGCGCTGTGGCTGATGGTGCGCCACCGCGTGCACCGCGTGCTGGTGCGCGACGGCGAGCGCATCGTCGGCCTGCTCGGCCAGCTCGATCTGGTGAGCTTCGTCGCCAACCACTCGCACCTGGCGGCGCTGCAGATCGACGAGGCCGGCTCGGTCGACGAGCTGAAGGCCGCGGCGCTGCAGATCGACCGCATGGTGGGCCTGTTCGCCACCAGCGGCGTGCACGTCGAGCGCATCGCGCACCTCGTCGGCGAGCTGCACGCGCGGCTGTTCCAGCGGCTGTGGTCGCTGGTCGCGCCGGCCGAGCTCGTCGCCCACAGCTGCCTGCTGGTGATGGGCAGCGAAGGCCGCGGCGAGCAGGTGCTGAAGACCGACCAGGACAACGCGCTGATCCTGCGCGACGGTTTCGAGCACCCCGACACCGAGGCCGCGGTGCAGCGCTTCAGCGCCGCGCTGGCCGACTTCGGCTACCCGCCGTGCCCCGGCGGCATCATGGTCACCAACCCGCTGTGGCGGCGCCCGGTCGCCGCGTGGCGCGAGCAGCTGCGCGAGTGGGTGATGGGCCGCGACGCCGACGGCCCGATGCGTCTGGCGATCTTCTGCGACGCCGTCGCGGTGGCCGGCGACGCCACGCTGCTCGACGGCCTGCGCGAGCACCTGCACCGCCTGTTCGGCGACCACGACGCCTACCTCGCACGTTTCGCCGCCGCGGCCGACCAGTTCCAGGAGCCGCACCACTGGCTGGGCTGGCTGCCCGGCCGGCGCGAGGAAGCGGCGCTGGACCTGAAGAAGCTGGGCCTGTTCCCCATCGTGCAGGGCGTGCGTGCGCTCGCGCTGCAGCGCCATCTGCGCGAGACCGGCACCGTCGCGCGGCTGCATGCGCTGGTCGCCGCCGGCGCGCTGGACACCACGCTGGCGCGCGACCTGGAGGACGCGCTGCACCTGCTGATGACGCTGCGCCTGCAGCACCAGCTGCAGGCACGTGCCGCCGGCCGCGAAGCCGACAACGAGGTCCTGCCTTCGGCGCTGGGCCTGCTGGAGCGCGAGCCGCTGCGCGACTCGCTGGCCGTCGTCAAACGCCTGCGCGCCTACCTGCGCCAGCACTTCCGCTTCGACAAGCTCTGAACGATGGCGCGGCCCCGTCTCGTCCCGGCCGACGCGGGTTCGCCGCCACTGGCGCGGCGCGCGCGGATCGCGCAGCATCGCGCCGGGCGCCGCGACGACGCGCCCGCCGGCCTTCGTGGCCGCGACGACGAGAGGAGACTGCGATGAAGACCGTGCTCCTGGCCGACGCCGAGCCCAACAGCGTCATCCCGCTCGAGTGCCTGATGAAGCGCGAAGGCTGGCGCGTGCTCGTCGCGCGCGACGGCGACGAGGCGCTGGACACCGCGCGCCGCGAGCATCCCGACCTGCTGCTGATGGACGTCGTGATGCCCGGGCGCAGCGGCTTCGAGGTGCTGCAGGCGCTGCGTGCCGACGAGGCCCTGGCCGCCACCAAGTGCGTGCTGCTCAGCGCACGCTGCCGCGACACCGACGTCGCCCACGGTCTGGGGCTGGGCGCCGACGCCTACGTCGCCAAGCCGTTTTCGACCCGCGACCTCGCCGAACGGGTGCGCCGACTGCTGTCATGAAACCCGACCGCCACGAGTGGCTGGCCGCGCTGGCGCCGGCGGCGCTGCTGGCGCTGGCCGCGGCGCTGGTCGCCCTGCTGCTGGCGGCGACGCTGGAGCCGGCCGAACGCTCCGCGCTCTCGGCGCTGCTCGCGCCGCGTGCGGCGCTGCTGCTGCTGGCGCTCGTCGTGGTGGCGCTGGCCGCCGGCGTCTGGCTGCGCTGGGCCTGGCACCGCTGGGGCGCGGCGCCGGGGCGCGTCGCCGAGCTGCTGCAGGTGCTGCTGGCCGGCGCGCCGGGGCGCGAGCTGGAGCCGCGCGGCAGCGCCGGCAGCAGGGCGCTGGTCGAGACCGTCAACCGGCTGCTGCGCGAGCGCGCCGTCTGGCGCGCCGAGCTTGACACCAAGGTGCGCGAGGCCAGCCGCCAGGCCGAGCAGGAGAAGAGCCGGCTGGCGGCGCTGATGGCCGAGCTGGCGCAGAGCGTCGTCGTCTGCAACCTCGACGGCCGCATCCTGCTCTACAACGGCCGCGCGCGGCTGCAGTTCCGCGCGCTGTCGCCGGCGCCGGCGATCGGCGGCGTCGAGTACCTGGGCATCGGGCGCTCGATCTACGCCGTCTTCGACCGCGCGCTCGTCGCCCATGCGCTGGAGATGGTGCAGCAGCGCCTGCAGCGCGGCGTCGCGCATCCGTCGGCGCAGTTCGTCACCGCCACGCGCAGCGGCCAGCTGCTGCGCGTGCAGCTGGCGCCGGTGCGCGAGCACGACGGCGGCCCGCTCGCCGGCTTCGTGCTGATGCTCGACAACATCACGCGCGACTTCGCCGAGGAGTCCGAACGCGACCGCCGGCTGCACGAGCACACCGAAGCCGGGCGCGCCTCGCTGGCCAACCTGCAGGCCGCCGTCGAGCTGATCGAGGACCCGGCGCTCGACGCCGCCACGGCCGCGCGGCTGCAGGGCGTGATCCGCGACGAGGTGCGTGCGCTGGGCCACCGCATCGGCGAGTTGGCGCACTACACGACCGAGACGATGCGCACGCGCTGGCCGCTGGAGGACATGCAGGGCGCCGACTTCGTCACCGCGGCGCTGCGCCGCATCGAGGCCGAGCACCGCTGCCGCACCGCCGGCACCGAGGTCGACCCGGCGCTGTGGCTCAAGCTCGACAGCTTCTCGCTGATCCAGGCCCTGGTCTTCCTCGCCGGGCGTGTCGTCGACGAGTACGGCGTCAAGGTGGTGCAGATCCGGCTGCAGCGCGCCGGCACGCGTGCCCAGCTCGACCTGGCCTGGATCGGCCCCGGCGTCAGCACCGAGACCGCGGTGGCCTGGGAGACCGAGGCGATGCGTGTCGGCGGCGAAGCCAGCGCGCTGACCGTGCGCGACGTCGTGCAGCGCCACGGAGGCGCGTTCTGGTTCGAGCGCGAGCGTGTGCGCGCCGAGGCCTTCTTCCGCTTCCTGCTGCCGCTGGCCGACGCCGCCGAGCCGCTGGCCGGCGAGCTGCTGGCGCGGCGCGAGAGCCGGCCCGAGTTCTACGACTTCGACCTGTTCCAGACCCGCGAGATGGCCGTCGAGCTGGCCGAACGCTCGCTGGCCGAGCTGGCCTACACGGTGTTCGACACCGAGACCACCGGGCTGGAGCCTTCGGCCGGCGACGAGATCCTGCAGATCGGCGCGACGCGCATCGTCGCCGGCAAGCTGCGCCGCCACGAGAGCTTCGAGCAGATCGTCGACCCGCAGCGCTCGATCCCCGAGCGCACGATCGCCATCCACGGCATCACGCCGGCGATGGTCGCCGGCCAGCCGACGATCCGCGAGGTGCTGCCGGCCTTCCACGCCTTCGCGCAGGAGACCGTGCTGGTCGCCCACAACGCGGCCTTCGACCTGCGTTTCCTGGAGCTGAAGGAACGCGCCACCGGCGTCAGCTTCGACATGCCGGTGCTCGACACGCTGCTGCTGTCGCAGGTGCTGCACCCGAACCAGGAGCGCCACTCGCTGGAGGCCATCGCCGAACGCCTGGGCGTGCCGGTGCTGGGGCGCCACACGGCGCTGGGCGACGCGATCGTCACCGCCGAGGTCTTCCTGAAGATGCTGCCGCTGCTGCAGGCCGCGGGCATCCGCACGCTGGAGCAGGCGCTGGAAGCCTCGCGGCGCAGTGCGCTGGCCAAGCTGAACTACTGAGCGCCCGCGCGTCGGCCGCCGTCGCAAGGCCCGGCGCGGGCCGTTTTCTCCTGGAAAACCCCGCACCCGCGAACCCGGGTGAAGCAGTCGGGAATTTCCCTCACACCCCCTAGCGACTCCTGCGATGCGGAATGCGGCTTGCGGGTTCGACCGGAAAACGTAAGCAACCGTTCAGTTTGACGTCAGAAAGCGGTCAGAGCTCGATTCGACATTGCGCCGCACGTGCCGCCGTGGGCGTGCGGCACTTCAAATCAGGAGACATCCCCCATGGCATCCACGACCGCTGCGGTGCCCTCGAACGCCCCCATGACCCGCGAGGAGAAGAAGGTCATCTTCGCCTCCTCGCTGGGCACGGTGTTCGAGTGGTACGACTTCTACCTCTACGGCTCGCTCGCCGTGATCATCGGCAAGCAGTTCTTCGCCGCGCTCGATCCGACGGCGCAGTTCATCGCCTCGCTGCTGGCCTTTGCCGCCGGCTTCATCGTGCGGCCCTTCGGCGCCCTGGTCTTCGGCCGCCTGGGCGACATGATCGGCCGCAAGTACACCTTCCTGGTGACGATCCTGATCATGGGCCTGTCGACCTTCATCGTCGGCGTGCTGCCCAGCTACGCCTCGATCGGCATCGCCGCGCCGATCATCCTGATCGGCCTGCGCATCCTGCAGGGCCTGGCCCTGGGCGGCGAGTACGGCGGTGCCGCGACCTACGTCGCCGAACACGCGCCGCACGGCAAGCGTGGCGCCTACACCTCGTGGATCCAGACCACCGCGACGCTGGGCCTGTTCCTGAGCCTGGCGGTTATCCTCGGCACCCGCACCGCGCTGGGTGAAGAGACCTTCGCCGCCTGGGGCTGGCGCATCCCGTTCATCGTCTCGATCCTGCTGCTGGCCATCAGCGTCTGGATCCGGCTGTCGATGAACGAGTCGCCCGCGTTCCGCAAGATGAAGGAGGAGGGCAAGACCTCCAAGGCGCCGCTGACCGAGAGCTTCGGCCAGTGGAAGAACCTGAGGATCGTGCTGCTGGCGCTGTTCGGCCTGGTGATGGGCCAGGGCGTGGTCTGGTACTCGGGCCAGTTCTACGCGCTGTTCTTCCTGACCAGCTCGCTCAAGGTCGACCCGGCGACGGCGAACATCATGATCGCCGCCTCGCTGCTGATCGGCACGCCGTTCTTCGTCGTCTTCGGCACGCTGTCGGACAAGATCGGCCGCAAGCCCATCATCCTGGCCGGCATGCTGCTGGCGGTGCTGACCTACTTCCCGCTGTTCAAGGCGCTGACCAACGCCGCGAACCCGGAACTGGCCGCCGCCCAGGCCGCCTCGCAGATCGTCGTGCGCGCCGACCCGGCCACCTGCTCGTTCCAGGGCAGCCCGATCGCACGCGAGGTCGACTTCACCTCCGGCTGCGACATCGCCAAGCGTGCGCTGACGCAGAACTCGGCCAGCTACGACAACGAGGCGCTGCCGGCCGGCTCGCCGACCATCGTGATGATCGGCGACAAGCAGATCACGCCGCCGACGGCGACGACGATCGCCGGCGGCCACAAGTTCTCGGAAGATTCGACCAAGGCCATCGCCGGCTTCAAGAAGGAGCTGAGCGAGACGCTGAAGGGCGCGGGCTACCCGGCCAAGGCCAAGCCGATCGAGTTCCTGAGCGGGCAGTGGTGGTCCATCGTCGGCATCCTGACCATCCTCGTGATCTACGTGACCATGGTCTACGGCCCGATCGCGGCGATGCTCGTCGAGCTGTTCCCGACCCGCATCCGCTACACCTCGATGAGCCTGCCGTACCACATCGGCAACGGCTGGTTCGGCGGCCTGCTGCCGTCGATCACCTTCGCGATGGTCGCGGCCAACGGCAACATGTACCACGGCCTGTGGTACCCGATCGTCATCGCCTCGGTGTGTTTCGTCATCGGCCTGCTGTTCATCCGCGAAACCAAGGACCGCGACATCTACGCCGCGGACTGAGTTCCGCGCTGCGACCGCGCTTAGGCGCGGTCGCGCAAGGCAAAAGGCCGGGCGATTGCCCGGCCTTTTGCCTTGGGATGAGAAGCCTCAGACCGCGTGGCGGACGTAGACGTCGGTGTCGGGCAGCGCGCGGCGCAGGGCGTGGAACGCGCCTTCGGCGAGGTCGCGGCCGGCGCCGCAGCTCGGCGGGAAGGCGAGCGTCAGTTCGGCTTCGTCTTCGCCGATGTGCAGCGCCTTGACGAGCTGGCGGTCGACGATGTTGCCGCCGTCGGCATCGACGACGCCGCGCAGCGACTGCAGAACGCCATGCACCAGCGCCGGATTGCCGCGCAGTTCAGGCGCAGGGCAGGGGCGACCGAAGCCGCCGCCGCAGCCGGCATGGCTGGGCATGCAGCCGCCACAGCCCGGTTCGGGCAACAGACGGATCGGCTGTGTCTTGTTCATATCCGTAATTATGGGCCGGTCAAAAAGCCAGTCCACCAGGACACTCGGAATTTTGTGCGTTTGTCTGTCTTGGACAAACGCCGAATTCACAGGATCCGCAAACAAAATGCCGCTTGACGGTAATCAATTCCGTCTGGCGACATTTCAATCGGCAATGAAGCTCGTGCGGTAGCGATCGCGCAACAGGTTCTTCTGCACCTTGCCCATCGTGTTGCGCGGCAGTTCGTGTTCGATGAAGACCTTCTTCGGCACCTTGAAGTGCGCGATGCGGTCCTTCAGTGTCGCGACCAGCGCCTCGCCGTCCAGCGTCGCGCCCGGCTGCGGCACGACGACGGCGACGACGGCTTCGCCGAAGTCCGGGTGCGGCACGCCGACCACCGCCGACTCGACGACGCCCGGCAGGTCGTCGATCAGCGCCTCGACCTCGGCCGGGTAGACGTTGAAGCCGCCGGTGATCACCAGGTCCTTGCTGCGGCCGACGATCGTCACCCAGCCGTCGGCGTCGATGCGGCCGACGTCGCCGGTCTTGAACCAGCCGTCGGCGGTGAACTCCTCGGCGGTCTTCTCCGGCATGCGCCAGTAGCCCGAGAAGACGTTGGGCCCGCGCACCTCGATGCCGCCGATCTCGCCGGCCGGGGCCGGCTCGCCGTCTTCGCCTCGTGCCCGCAGCTCGACGCCGGGCAGCGCCGGGCCGACGGTGCCGGCGCGGCGCTCGTCTTCGGGGCGGTAGGGGTTGGAGGTCAGCATGACGGTCTCGCTCATGCCGTAGCGCTCGAGGATCACGTGGCCGGTGCGGTTGCGCCAGGCGCGGAAGGTGTCCACCAGCAGCGGCGCCGAGCCGCTGACGAAGAGCCGCATGTTCGCGCAGCGTTCGCGGTCCAGCGCCGGCTCGTGCAGCATGCGCACGTACAGCGTCGGCACGCCCATGAAGACGGTGGCCTCGGGCAGGCGCTCGACGACCGCGGCGGCGTCGAAACGCGAGAACCAGATCATGCGCGCGCCGGCCAGCAGCGCGCCGTGCGAGGCGACGAACAGCCCGTGCACGTGGAAGATCGGCAGCGCATGGATCAGCACGTCGTCGCGCTGCCAGGCCCAGGCCTCGTGCAGCACGCGCGCGTTGCTCAGCAGGTTGCCGTGCGAGAGCATCGCGCCCTTGCTGCGGCCGGTGGTGCCGCTGGTGTAGACGATGGCCGCCAGGTCGCCGGCGTCACGCCTCACCGGGTGCTGCGTGTCGGGCTGGAACGCGGCCCGGTCGAGCAGCGTGCCGCTGCGGTCGTCGCCCAGCGTGTAGACGTGTTGCGTGCCGGCCTGGAAGGCGAGGCGGCTGGTCCAGCCGAAATGGCGCGGCGTGCAGACGACGACCGCCGGCTCGGCGTCGCCGATGAAGTACTCGATCTCGGCGGCCTGGTAGGCGATGTTCAGCGGCACGACGACGTGGCCGGCGCGCAGCACCGCCAGGTGCAGCATCAGCGCCTCGACGCTCTTGTCGACGTGCATCAGCACGCGCGAGGCCGGCGGCAGCTCCAGCGAGGCCAGCAGGTTGGCCAGCATCGCGGTGCCGCGGTCCAGGTCGCGCCAGGTGTAGGCCAGGGGGTGGGGGCTGTCGCCGCAATCGATCGCGATCGAGTCCAGGTCTTCGGGGAACGCAGCGCGCAGCGCGCTGAACAGGTTCTGGTCGGACATCGTCATCCTGTCGGGAGCGGAAAGCGGGTCCGATCCTAGGCCTTCCGGGCCGAGCTTCCCACCGTGTTCAGTCGAGCTTGGCTCCGGAACGTTTGACGACCTCGGCCCAGCGCCGCGTTTCAGCGGCGACGAACTTCCCCAGCGCCTCGCCCTGCAGGTCCGGCGGCTCGGCGCCCAGACCGGTCCAGGTGGCGCGCAGCTCGTCGCTGGCGATCGCACGCCGCACCTCGGCGCCGAAACGCTCGACCGCGTCGCGCGGTGTCGCCTTCGGCGCGAACAGCGCGTACCAGGTCGAGACGACGTAGTCGGGCAGGCCCTGCTCGCGTGCCGTCGCGATGTCGGGGAAGCCCGGCGCGCGGCGCGTGCCGGCGACGGCGATCGCGTGCAGCTTGCCCGACCGGATGTGCGCCGCCGACGAGGCCAGGCCGTCGAACATCAGGTCCACCTGGCCGGCGATCAGGTCCTGCAGCGCCGGCCCGGCGCCGCGGTAGGGGATGTGGGTGATGAAGGTCCTGGACTGCTGCTTGAACAGCTCGCCGGCCAGGTGGTGCGAGGTGCCGTTGCCGGCCGAGCCGTAGTTCAGACCGCCCGGCTTGGCGCGCAGCAGCTCCAGCAGCTGCGGCAGCGTGCGCGCCGCGACACGCTGCGGGTTGACGACGATGACCTGCGGCACGCTGGCGACCATCGTCACCGGGACGAAGTCGTGCTCCAGGCTGTAGTCCAGCTTCGGGTACATCGCCGGCGCGATCGCATGGTGCACCGCGCCCATGAAGAAGTTCGTGCCGTCGGGCGCGGCCTTGGCGGCGATGCCGGCGCCGAGGTTGCCGCCGGCGCCGCCGCGGTTGTCGATCAGGTACTGGCGGCCGGCGGCGCGCGTCATCGCGCCGAACAGCGGGCGCGCGAAGGCGTCGGTGCCGCCGCCGGGCGGGAAGGGCACGACGATCGTCACCGGGCGCGAGCCCGTCGACTGGGCACGCGCCCAGGCCGGGGCGAGCAGGGTGGAACCCGCGGCGATCAGCCGGCGGCGGGACCAGGTCGGCATGGCTCCTCCTCTTGTCGCCCGCGGAGGGCGGGCCGAACGATGCTGCCATCGCGGCGCCGCGATGACGCCCGGGTGAAGCCCGGGGGCTGACCCGCAGGTCCGGCCCCCCGCGATCCGGGCGGTGGGTTTTTCCGCTGCCGCGGCGCGCCGGCCGCAGTGCATCCTGCGCGCCGGCGCCCGCAGCGCCGGGCGAGGCAACGGCCCGCTCCCCCGTCAGGAGAACCGACCGTGAAGCACACCCCGACCTGGACGGCCATCGCGGCCGCCTGCCTGCTCTGCGCCGGCGCCGCCTCGGCCGCACCGGCCAACACCCTGCCCGCCGGCGTGCGCGGGCCGGTCACCGAGACCGTCTACGACGGCGTCGCCGACGACCTGCTGACCGCCGGCCTCGGCAAGACCGGGCTGATGGGCGCGGCACCGGCCTTCGCCGACCCGCTGCACCCGACGCCGGCCGAGCTGCGGCGCAACGCGATCTACGTGAACTACCGCGCGCTCGTCGACTACACCGCCGCCGGCGGCATGGGCGTGTTCTACGGCCCGAACATCGACGCCGAGGGCCGCGACACGCTGGGCGAGGGCAAGGTGCCCGGGCGCGAGACGCTGGCCTGGTACGACGACGGCAGCGGCCTCCAGAACGTCACGCTGATGGTCCAGGTGCCCGACCGCTTCGACCCGGCGCGGCCGTGCATCGTCACCGCGACGTCCTCGGGCTCGCGCGGCATCTACGGCGCCATCGGCACCGCCGGCGAATGGGGGCTGAAACACGGCTGCGCCGTCGCCTACACCGACAAGGGCAGCGGCAACGGCCAGCACGAGCTGGGCGCCAACCTGGTGACGCTGCGCGACGGCCGCGTCGTCGACGCCGCCAGCGCCGGCACCGAGGCGCTGTTCCGCGCGCCGCTGTCCGACGCCGAGCGCGAGGCCTTGCTCGCCCAGGCGCCGTACCGCGTCGCCTACAAGCACGCGCACTCGAAGCAGAACCCCGAGGCCGACTGGGGCCGCCACACGCTGGAAGCGGTGCGTTTCGCGTTCTGGGTGCTCAACGAACGTTACGGCAAGGTCGGCCGCGACGGCCGCCGCGAAGCGACGCTGCAGCCGCGCAACACGATCGTCATCGCCAGCAGCGTCTCCAACGGCGGCGGCGCCGCGCTGGCCGCGGCCGAGCAGGACCGCGAAGGCCTGATCGACGGCGTCGCGGTCAGCGAACCGAACGCCCAGCCGCGCTGGATGCACGGCCTGGCGATCCGCGAGGGCGACACGCCGGTGGCGACGATCGGCCGGCCGCTGGCCGACTACTTCACGTTCGCCAACCTCTACCAGCCCTGCGCGCTGCTGGCGCCGGCGGCCGGCGGCGGCACGGCGGTGGCCTCGGCCTTCTGGCCGGCGGCCTTCACCGCGTCGGCGCAGAACCGCTGCACGGCGCTGGCGGCCAAGGGCCTGGTCGCCGGCGCGACGCTGGCCGAACAGGCCGACGACGCGCTTGCCCGGCTGCACGCCTACGGCTGGACCACCGACGCCGACTTCCTGCACCAGTCGCACTACCGCTTCGCGACCAACTCGATCGCCACGACCTACACCAACGCCTACGGCCGCTTCGGCGTCGAGGACCGGCTCTGCGGCTTCAGCTTCGCCAACACCGACGCGGCCGGCACGCCGATCGCGCCGTCGGCGAGCGCCGTCGCGTCGATCTTCTCGACCGGCAACGGCGTGCCGCCGACGACCGGCGTCAACATCGTCTACGACGCATCCTCGGGCGGCGCGAAGCTGGACTTCCTCGCCGTCTCGCCGGGCACCGGCCTGGCCGACTTCGCCCTCGACGGCGCGCTGTGCCAGCGCTCGCTGGTCACCGGCCGCGATGCCGCCGACCGTCTGCTGACCGGCGCCCAGCGCGAAGCCGCGCAGCGCGTGCGCCGCGGCGTCACCGAGGTGCGGCTGGACGGCCGCCTGCGCGGCAAGCCGGTGCTGATCGTCGCCGGCCGCAGCGACGCGCTGCTGCCCGTCAACCACACGGCCCGCGCCTACTACGCACGCGTCCAGGCCCAGGGCGCGGCCGACAACGTGCGCTACGTCGAGGTGACGAACGCGCAGCACTTCGACAGCTTCATCTCGCTGGGCGCCTTCCTCGGCTACGACGCCCGTTTCATCCCGCTGCACGTCTACTTCAACCGCGCGATGGATGCGATGTGGGCCCACCTGACGCAGGGCGCGGCGCTGCCGCCCAGCCAGGTGGTGCACACCGTGCCGCGCGGCGGCAGCCCGGGCGCGGCGCCGGCGCTGACCTCGGCCAACGTGCCGGCGATCCAGGCTGCGCCGGCCGAGGGCGCGCGCATCGTCTTCGGCGACGGCACGCTGGTCGTGCCGAAGTGAGGCCGCTCAGCGGCGGAAACGCCCGTCGCTGATGATCGACAGCTCGGTGTAGTCCAGCCCCGAGTGGTCGTTCGGGCCGTAGCCGATCTCCAGCCCGCCGAGGTCGACACGCTGCAGGCCTTCGAGCGCCTGGCGCAGCGACTGGCGCGTCGGGTTGGCGCCGGCGCGGCGCAGGCCTTCGACCAGCACCTTGGCGCCGGCGAAGCCTTCGATCATCGCCGGCGTCAGCTCGGCGATGCCGGCGGCGCGTGCGAGCTCGCTGGCTTCGCGCACCAGCGGCGTGGACAGCGCCCGCTCGCTGGGGAAGGTCTGCATGACGATCGTGCCCGCGGCGGCCTCGCCCATCTCCTTGATGAATCCGGCCGAGGCGTTGTTCGACAGCGTGCCGATCTGGGCGCGCGAGCCGGCGGCGCGCAGCGCGTGCGCGGCGTCGGCCACCGCGTCGGCCGAGCCGATGATCACGACGGCCTGCGCGTCCTCGGCCTTGGCCTTCTGCACCGCGGCGCCGAACGCCGGCTTGGCGCGCGGGTAGGCCTCGACGAAGACCGGCTTCAGCTTGGCGTGTTCGAAGCCGCGCATCGCGCCGGCCATCGCGTCGCTGCCGAAGGCGTCGTCGACGTGCACGACGCCGATGCGCGACATGCCGATCGTCACCAGGTGGCGCACCAGCTTCTCGGCTTCGCGCTGGTAGGGCGCACGCAGGTTGAAGACCCAGGGGTCGACCGGCTTATGCAGCACCATCGCGCCGGTCGCCGGCGCGACCAGCGGCACCTGGTACTGCGCCAGCATGTGGCGGAAGGCCTCGGTGTGCGGCGTGCCGCGGCTCATGAACAGCGCCGTCACCTGGCGCACCATGATCAGCCGCAGCGCGTTCTCGGCGGCGCGCGCCGGCTCGAAGCGGTCGTCCAGCGTCACCAGTTCGAGGCGCTTGCCGCCGATGCCGCCGGTGGCGTTGACGTAGTCGAACCAGAGCTTGGCGCCGGCGACGTTTTCGCCCGCGCCCGCCGCGGCCGGGCCGCTGAGCCCGGTGGTCTGGCCGATCACGATCTGGGCCGTGGCGGCGAGGCTCGTCAGGACGCCGAGGCAGAAGACGGCGGCGATACGCCGGAGGTCACGCATGGCGGGGCGGCAGGGGCTGCGAAGTCGGGGAGCATAGCCAGAACCCTGCGTTCTAGGGGGGCGGCGGCAGCCCAGGAGTTCACGCTGCGAGAGGACTCGCGACGCCTGCCCCACCGCCGGCAGGCGTCGCGGCCGGCTCCTAGAATGACCGGTTCGCCCATTCGCCGAGCCCCTCCAAGATGTCGTCCGGCTCCATCCGCATCCGCGGCGCCCGCCAGCACAACCTCAAGAACCTCGACCTGGACATCCACACCGGCGAGTTGACGGTGGTGACCGGCCCCAGCGGCTCGGGCAAGTCCAGCCTGGTCTTCGACACGCTGTATGCCGAAGGCCAGCGGCGCTACGTCGAGACCTTCAGCGCCTACGCGCGCCAGTTCCTGGACCGCATGGACCGCCCGGCGGTCGACCGGGTCGACGGTGTGCCGCCGGCGATCGCCATCGACCAGACCAACCCGGTGCGCACCAGCCGCAGCACGGTCGGCACGATGACCGAGCTGAACGACCACCTGAAGCTGCTGTACGCCCGCGCGGCCCAGCTCTTCGACCGCCAGACCGCGCTGCCGGTGCGCCACGACACGCCGGAGACCATCCACGACGACCTCGCCGCGCGCGCCGCCGCGGCCGGCGACCCGCGGCTCGTGTTCAGCTTCCCGGTCGAGCTGCCGGCGGACACCACGCCCGAGCAGCAGGAGCAGTGGCTGTCGGCTGCCGGCTTCACGCGCGTGCAAAGCGAGCGTGTCGTCGAGGGCCGCAAGATCCTCGACGTCGTCGCCGACCGCCTGCGCTTCGCGGGCGCCGAGCGCGCGCGCGTGATGGAAGCGATCGAGCTCGCGCTCAAGCGCGGCGGCGGCCGGCTCACGGTGCACGTCGGCGACGACGGCACGACCTGGAAATACAGCACCGGGCTGCACTGCCCCGAGAGCGACATCCGCTACGCCGAGCCGCAGCCGGCGATGTTCAGCTTCAACTCGGCCTACGGCGCCTGCGACACCTGCCGCGGCTTCGGGCGTGTCATCGGCGTCGACTTCGGCCTCGTCATCCCCGACGAGCGCAAGACGCTGCGCAACGGCGCCATCAAGCCGCTGCAGACGCCGGCCTGGGCCGAGTGCCAGGACGACCTGATCAAGTACGCCGGCGAGGCCGGCATCCCGCGCGACACCGCCTGGAACCAGCTGACCAAGGCGCAGCGCGACTGGGTCATCGAAGGCTCGCCGAACTGGACCGGCAACTGGAACAAGCAGTGGTACGGCATCCGCCGCTTCTTCGGTTACCTGGAGAGCAAGGCCTACAAGATGCACATCCGCGTGCTCTTGTCCAAGTACCGCAGCTACACGCCCTGCACGGCCTGCGGCGGCGCGCGGCTCAAGCTCGAACCGCTGCTCTGGCGCCTGGGCACGAAGGCCGACGCCGACGCGGTGCTGCCGCCGTCGCAGCGCTACCTGCCGGTCGGTGTCGCCTGGACGCGCGAGCAGCTCCAAGCGCTGCCCGGTCTCGGCCTGCACGACCTGATGCAGCTGTCGATCGAGCGCCTGCGGCGTTTCTTCGACGGCCTGACGCTGCCCGGCACGATGCTCGACGAGGCGCTGAAGCTGCTGCTCGACGAGGTGCGCACGCGGCTCAAGTACCTCAACGACGTCGGCCTGGGCTACCTGACGCTGGACCGCCAGAGCCGCACGCTGTCCGGCGGCGAGGTCCAGCGCATCAACCTGACGACCGCGCTCGGCACCTCGCTGGTCAACACGATGTTCGTGCTCGACGAGCCCTCGATCGGCCTGCACCCGCGCGACATGGGGCGCATCGTCACCGCGATGCACCGGCTGCGCGACGCCGGCAACACGCTGGTCGTCGTCGAGCACGACCCGGCGGTGATGCTGGCCGCCGACCGCCTGATCGACATGGGCCCCGGCCCCGGTGAACGCGGCGGCCGCATCGTCTTCGACGGCACGCCCGACACCGCGCGCGAGGCCGACACGCTGACCGGCGCCTACCTCGGCGGCCGGCGCCAGGTCGGCATGGGCATCCGGCGCGCGGTCGCGGCCTCGACGCCGCGGCTGCTGCTGGAAGGCGCGCGCGAGCACAACCTGAAGAACGTCAGCGTCGAGCTGCCGCTGCAGCGCCTGGTCGTCGTCACCGGCGTCAGCGGCTCGGGCAAGAGCACCCTGATCCAGGACGTGCTGTACCCGGCGCTGGCGCGCCACTTCGGCAAGCCGACCGAGACCCCGGGCGCGCACGATCGCCTGCTCGGCACCGACTGGCTGGCCGACGCCGTCTTCGTCGACCAGAGCCCGATCGGCAAGACCGCACGCAGCAACCCGGCGAGCTACGTCGGCGCCTTCGACGAGCTGCGCAAGCTGTTCGCCGACGCGCCGCTGGCGCGCGAGCGCGGCTACACCGCCGGCACCTTCAGCTTCAACGCCGGCGACGGCCGCTGCCCGACCTGCGGCGGCTCGGGCTTCGAGCACGTCGAGATGCAGTTCCTGTCCGACGTCTACCTGCGCTGCCCCGACTGCGACGGCCGCCGCTACCGCGCCGAGATCCTCGACGTGAAGCTGGTGCGCGGGCCCATGCAGCTGTCGATCGCCGACGTGCTGGACCTCACCGTCGCCGAGGCCGCGCACTGGTTCCAGCAGGACCGCGAGGTCGTGCAGCGCCTGCAGCCCATCGTCGACGTCGGCCTGGACTACGTGCGCCTGGGCCAGCCGGTGCCGACGCTGTCGGGCGGCGAGGCGCAGCGGCTCAAGCTCGCCGGCTTCCTGGCAGAGGCCGCCGCCGGGCCGCGCCAGCCCGCGGCACGGCGCGGCACGCTGTTCCTGTTCGACGAGCCGACCACCGGCCTGCACTTCGACGACATCGCCAAGCTGATGCGCGCCTTGCGCAAGCTGCTGGAGGCGGGGCATTCGCTGCTGGTCATCGAGCACAACCTCGACGTCATCCGCGCCGCCGACTGGATCGTCGACCTCGGCCCCGAAGGCGGCGAGGCTGGCGGCGAACTCGTCTGCGCCGGCACGCCCGAGGACCTGAAGGCGCATCTGGCCTCGCACACCGGCGTCGCGCTGCGCGAGTACGAGGCGGCGCTGGGCCTGGGCGTGGCGCGCGCCGCCGAGCGCTCGGCCGAAGGCGCCGACGGCCTGCCGCTGCAGACGCTGGTGCGCGCCCGCCGGCGCGAGCGCCAGGCCGAGGACGACACGATCCGCATCGTCAACGCCAAGGAACACAACCTCAAGAACCTGTCGGTGCAGATCCCGCGCGGCAAGTTCAACGTCGTCACCGGGGTCAGCGGCTCGGGCAAGAGCACGCTGGCCTTCGACATCCTGTTCAACGAAGGCCAGCGGCGCTACCTGGAGAGCCTGAACGCCTACGCGCGCAGCATCGTGCAGCCGGCCGGCCGTCCCGAGGTCGACGCCGTCTGGGGCATCCCGCCGACGGTGGCCATCGAGCAGCGCCTGTCGCGCGGCGGCCGCAAGAGCACGGTCGCGACGACCACCGAGCTGTGGCACTTCCTGCGCCTGCTGTGGGTGAAGCTCGGGCTGCAGCACTGCGTCAAGGACGGCGCGCCGGTGCGCGCGCAGAGCACCGAGAGCATCGCCGCGCAGCTGCTGCGCGACCACCGCGGCCAGCACGTCGGCCTGCTGGCGCCGCTGGTCGTCAACCGCAAGGGCGTCTACACCGACCTCGCCAAGTGGGCCTCGGCGCGCGGCCACACGCATCTGCGTGTCGACGGCGAGTTCGTGCCGGTGTCGCCGTTCCCGCGGCTGGACCGCTTCAAGGAGCACACCATCGAGCTGCCGGTCGGCTCCCTGGTCGTCGACCCGGCCGGCGAAGCCGAGCTGCGCTCGTTGCTGTCCAAGGCGCTGGAGCTGGGCAAGGGCGTGCTGCACCTGCTGCATCCGCTGGACGGCCTGGCCGAGGCGATGGACGGCGGCGGCAACGGCCGCGGCCTCGGCGAACTGAAGGTCTTCTCGACCAAACGCGCCTGCCCGGTCTGCGGCACCAGCTACCCCGAGCTGGACCCGCGCATGTTCAGCTACAACAGCAAACACGGCTGGTGCACGCACTGCGTCGGCACCGGCCTGGCGCTGACGCGCGAGCAGCGCAAGGCCTTCGACGACTCGGTGCGCGACGAGGACAACAAGGGCCGCGAACAGAGCTTCCCGTCCGAGGAGCCCGAGCTCGAGGGCCTGGCCGACCAGCCGTGTCCGGAATGCCACGGCGCACGCCTGAACCCGGCGGCGCTGGCGGTGACTTTCGACGACGAGTCGATCGGCGCCATCGCCCGGCTGTCGGTGCGCGAGACGCGCGCCTGGGTCGAGCAGCTGGAACTGACCGGCCGCGACGCCGAGATCGCGCGCGACATCGTCGCCGAGATCCGCAGCCGGCTGCAGTTCCTCGAGGACGTCGGCCTGGGCTATCTGACGCTGGACCGTGCCGCGCCGACGCTGTCGGGCGGCGAGGCGCAGCGCATCCGCCTGGCGGCGCAGCTGGGCAGCAACCTGCAGGGCGTCTGCTACGTGCTCGACGAGCCGACGATCGGCCTGCACCCGCGCGACAACCGCATCCTGCTCGACGCGCTGCACAAGCTCGGCGACCAGGGCAACACGCTGGTCGTCGTCGAGCACGACGAGGACACGATCCGGCGCGCCGAGCACATCATCGACATCGGCCCGAGCGCCGGCGTGCGCGGCGGCCGCCTCGTCGCCCAGGGTTCGGTGGCCGACCTGTCGGCGGCGCCCGAGTCGCTGACCGGGCGTTTCCTCGCCGCGCCGCCGAAGCACCCGCTGCAGGCGCGCCGCCCGGTCGAGGCCGACGCACCGGCGCTGCGCCTCACCGGCGCGTCGCTGCACAACCTGAAGTCGGTCGACGTCACGGTGCCGCTGAAGCGCCTGGTCGCCGTCACCGGCGTCAGCGGCTCGGGCAAGAGCACGCTGGCGCGCGACGTGCTGCTGGCCAGCGTGCAGGCCGCGGTGACGCAGAAGTCGACCCGGGCCGGGCGCGACGCGATCGTCGCCAACGGCTTCCACGGCCTCGTCGGCTGCAGCGGGCTGACGGGCTTCGAGCCCATCGACCGCGTGCTCGAGGTCGACCAGACGCCGATCGGCAAGACGCCGCGCTCCTGCCCGGCGACCTACATCGGCTTCTGGGACGCGATCCGCAAGCTCTTCGCCGAGACGCTGGAAGCCAAGGCGCGCGGCTACGCCGCCAACCGCTTCAGCTTCAACACCGGCGACGGCCGCTGCCCGGCCTGCGAAGGCCAGGGCATGCGCACGATCGAGATGAGCTTCCTGCCCGACGTGAAGGTGCCCTGCGACACCTGCCACGGTGCCCGCTTCAACCCGGAGACGCTGGCCGTCACCTGGCGCGGCAAGAGCATCGGCGACGTGCTGCGCATGGAGGTCGACGAGGCCGTCGGCTTCTTCGCCAGCATGCCGGCGATCGCCCACCCGCTGCAGTTGCTGAAGGACGTCGGCCTGGGCTATCTGACGCTGGGCCAGCCGAGCCCGACGCTGTCGGGCGGCGAGGCGCAGCGCATCAAGCTCGTCACCGAGCTGTCCAAGGTGCGCGACGACGTCACGCGGCGCGGCAACCGATTGCCGCACACGCTGTACGTGCTCGACGAACCGACGGTCGGCCTGCACATGGCCGACGTCGAACGCCTGGCGCGCGTGCTGCACCGGCTGGTCGACGCCGGCCACAGCGTCGTCGTCATCGAACACGACCTGGACGTCATCGCCGAGGCCGACTGGATCCTCGACCTGGGCCCCGAGGGCGGCGGCGAAGGCGGCCGCGTGGTGGCCGCCGGCACGCCGGAGCAGGTGGTGGCCGCCGGCACGCACACCGGGCGCGCGCTGGCGCCGGTGCTGGCGCGCTAGGGCAGCGCCGGGCGCGGCGCCGGCCGCAGCCGGCGCCAGAGGCGCCAGCCGAGCAGGACGCCGAGGATCGCGGCATAGACCGCGACCTCGGCGTAATCGTGTTTGCCCGAGCGCATCCAGAAGAAGTGCAGCAGCGCGAGGCCGGCCGTCGCGTAGACGGCGCGGTGCAACGCCTGCCAGCGCCGCGCGCCCAGGGCCTTGATCGCCGCGTTGAACGAGGTCGCGGCCAGCGGCAGCATCGTCAGCAGCGCTGCGGTGCCGACGAGGATGAACGGGCGCTTGGCGATGTCGTGCACGATGGCGTCGACGTCGAAGCCCATGTCCAGCCAGGCGAAGCACAGGAAGTGCACGACGCCGTAGAAGAAGGTGAACAGGCCCAGCATGCGCCGCAGCCGCGCCAGCGCGTGCCAGCCGGTCATCTGGCGCAGCGGCGTCACGGCCAGCGTCAGGCACAGGAAACGCAGCGTCCAGTCGCCGGTGGCGCGGATCAGCGCCTCGGCCGGGTTGGCGCCCAGCGTGTTGGCGACGGCGCCCCAGACCAGCCAAGCCGCCGGCAGCAGCGCGAGCACGAAGACGATCGGCTTGGCCGCCGGCGTGGCCAGCAGCTTGTTGACCGAGGCCACGGGCTCAGTAGTTCGTTTTCAGGTCCAGCCCGGCGTAGAGCTGGCCGACCTGCGGCTCGTAGCCGTTGAACATCTGCGTCGGCCGGCGCTTGGCGAACAGGCCGTCGCCGATGCGGCGCTCGGTGGCCTGGCTCCAGCGCGGGTGGTCGACCGTCGGGTTGACGTTGGCGTAGAAGCCGTACTCCTGAGGCGCGGTGCGCTGCCAGGCGCTGCGCGGCTGCTGCTCGACGAAGCGGATCGCGACCAGGCTCTTGGCCGACTTGAAGCCGTACTTCCAGGGCACCACCAGGCGCAGCGGCGCGCCGTTCTGCGGCGGCAGAACCTCGCCGTAGAGGCCGAAGGCAAGCAGCGCGAGCGGGTGCATCGCCTCGTCCATCCGCAGCCCTTCGACGTAAGGCCAGGGGATGATGTTCGAGCGCAGCCCGGGCATCTGCTTGGCGTCGCCCAGAGTCTCGAACTGCACGTAGCGCGCGCTGCCCAGCGGCTCGACGCGGCGGATCAGCTCGGACAGCGAGTAGCCGACCCAGGGGATGACCATCGACCAGCCTTCGACGCAGCGCAGGCGGTAGACGCGTTCTTCCATCGGCGCGAGCTTCAGCAGCGCGTCCAGGTCCCAGCGGCCGGGTTTCTTCACCAGGCCGTCGACGACGACGGTCCAGGGCCGGGTCTGCAGCCCCTGCGCGCGCTGCGCGGGGTCGGCCTTGTCGGTGCCGAACTCGTAGAAGTTGTTGTAGCTGGTGACGTCGGCGTAGGCCGTCGGCGCTTCCATCGTCGCCGCGCCCGGCACCGCGCTGCGCGCGCCGGGCAGCGCGTCGCGTTTGCCGGGTCGCGTGGTGGCGGCCAGCGCCGGCATCGCTGCTGTCGCCGCGCCCGCGGCCAGGCCCTGGATCAGCGTTCGGCGCTGGCGCCAGACTTCGCGCGGGGTGATCTCGCTGGCCAGCGGGTGAACGTGGCCGCGGTCCTTCAGGTACAGCATTGAGGGCTCGGTGGAAGACGACAGCGCAAGGTAGCGCAAAGCGCCGCCGCGCGTCGGCCGGGCGCGCAGATCACAGGTGCGCCGTGGGGCATGGCGGCGCCCCAAACAAAACGGGCCGGCATGAGCCGGCCCGTCGAGCATGCGCTGTGTGCGATCAGTGCAGGCCGGCGATGTAGTCGGCCACGGCCTTGATCTCGGCGTCGCTCAGCTTGGCGGCGATGGCCGTCATCTGGATGCTGTTGGCGCGTTCGCCCGAGCGGAAGGTGTTCAGCTGCGTCGTCGTGTATTCGACGTGCTGGCCACCCAGGCGCGGGTACTGCGCGGGGATGCCGGCGCCGTTCGGGCTGTGGCAGCCGGCGCAGGCCGGGACCTTCTTCGAGGCGATGCCGCCGCGGAAGATCGATTGGCCCAGGGCCAGCGTCTCCTTGGAGGTCGACTCGCCCTTGACCGGCGCCTTCGACGCGAAGAACGCGGCGACGTTGACCATGTCTTCCGGGCTCAGCGGCGCGGCCATGCCCATCATGATGGGGTTCATGCGCTTGCCGGCCTTGAACTCGGTGAGCTGCTTGACGATGTAGGCCGCGTGCTGGCCTTGCAGGATCGGGTAGGTCGGCACACCACGCGACCCGTCGGCCGTGTGGCAGGCCTGGCAGGTGGCGGCCGTGATCTGGCCCTTGGCCAGGTCCGGCTTGGCGGGCTTCGCTTCCTGGGCGAAGGCGGGGCCGGCGGCGAGCGCGGCGAGGGTCAGGGCGACGGCGAACTTCATGCGGCGGGGGCCTCGGTCGGCAGGTGTTCGGGTGTCAAACCGCAGGATTTTACAATGGCCCATGACGTCTACCTTTCGAGATGTGCCAAGCGACGCTGAAAAGAGTGCTCTGGCCTGGGCGCACACCGCGCGATTCCTCACGACGGCGAGCCGGATGGACCAGCTCCCGCAGAGCGAATTGCCGGAAATCGCCTTCGTCGGCCGCAGCAACGCCGGCAAGTCCACCGCGATCAACACGCTGGCGCAGCAGCGGCGCCTGGCGTTCGCGTCGCGCACGCCGGGCCGCACGCAGCACATCAACCTCTTCGAGGTCGGCCCGAAGGACGCGCCCGACGCGCTGTTCGCCGACCTGCCGGGCTACGGCTACGCCGCCGTGGACCGCCGCGCCAAGCTGCGCTGGCAGGAGGTGATGGCGCAGTACCTCGAACTGCGGCGCGCGCTGCACGGCGTGGTGCTGATGATCGACTCGCGCCTGGGCTTCACCGACCTGGACCGTCGCCTGCTCGCGCTGATCGCGCCGCGTGTGGCCACCGGCGAGGTGCGGCTGCTGGCCGTGCTGACCAAGTGCGACAAGCTCAACCGCCGCGAGGCCGACGCGGCGCTGGCCGGCGCCCAGCAGGTGCTGGGCGAGGTCGCCACGGAGAACGCCGAGATCGGCGTCGCGCTGTTCTCGGCGCTGTCGCGCCGCGGGCTGGAAGACGTGGCCGCGACGCTGCGCGGCTGGATCGCGCCGGCGGCCGCTTAAAGCTGGAAGGACCGCCGCATCACGCGCTTGGCGGCGGAGCGCACCAGCGAACGCGGCTTCAGCGTCGCGAGCAGGCCTTCGGTGCGCAGCGTCAGCAGCGCGCGCCGGCGCACGGCCCAGGTCTCGGGGCTCTCGGCGTCGCCGAGCAGCCACAGCTCGCCGAGTTCGCCCGGCCACAGCACCTGCGCCTTGACCCAGCGGCCCTGCAGGAAGACGTGCACCCAGTCGGCGGGGCGCCGCGCCTGCAGCCAGGCCAGGGCGTCGCGCGGTTCGCCGGGCCCGTCGGCCGGCATCAGGTCGGCCGGCACGGTGTCGAGCTGCGCGATGTCGAGCGCGCCGCCCATCGTCGACGGCGGCGCTGCCGAGGAGCACAGCCGCTCCTCCAGGCGCTGCAGCTCGGCGATCTGTGCCGCCGCGTCGGTGCAGCGGCGCGCGAAGCGGTGCTGGGCCTGGTGCTGCAGGCGCTCGGCCGCCCAGTCGAACAGCGGTGCGGCCGGCGCCGGCTCGGCCGCCAGGTGCTCGACCAGGCCTTGCGCGAAGCGCAGCGTCTGCGTGCGTTCCGGGTTGCCCTGAGGCGGCAGCACGTCGCCCAGATGGGCCAGCGCGTCGACGAAGCGCCACATCGCGTGGGTCTCGTCCTCCAGCGCCCGCGGCTCGCGCAGCACCAGCCGCGTGGCGACCGACTGCAGGCGCGACAGCATCAGCGCGATGTCCTGCGCCAGCCGCCGGTCGGCGAGCATCGCGTCGAAGAGGCCGGTCAGCAGCTCGACGGCGCGGCGTTCGCCCGCCGGCGTGTCCTGGCTGCCCGGCGGGGCGGCGAGGGCCGGTTCGAGTTCCAGCGCCGGGCCGTCGAAACCGAGTTCGTTGCCCGGCGCGACCGCCGAGCGCACCAGGTCCAGGCCGGCGCCCAGGCTGATCTCGGGCCGGCGCGAGCGCCGCGCGCCCGAGGGCAGGATCATCGTGCGGTAGGCCGCCGGCGTGACGCCCAGGCTCTCCAGCCGCGACGACGAGGCGGCATAGGCGCGGCGCAGCGCGGCCGCCAGCGCCGGCGCGGCATTGCGCATGAACAGCAGCTGATGGCCGCGCGACAGCGGCAGCGCCTGCGCCGCCGCCCACAGCGCCCGCGCGTGCTGCGCCGGCCCGAAAGGGTTGTGGTCGTGCGCGAGATCCATATCGCCGACCAGCGCCGCGGTGAAGGTCTGCAGCTCGCGCAGCTCGTACTCGGCGGTGCTGCGGATCAGCTCGATGACGTGCGACAGCTCGACGTCGATCGCCACCGAGTCCTCGTCGACCAGCGACAGCGTCGACGGCAGGGCCGGCGCGCCGGTGTTGGCCTGCGCGCGATCGGCGAGCTGGCGCTTCAGCGAGCGCAGGTAGTAGTCGGTCAGGTGCTCGCGGTTGTTGCCCAGCGCCTGCAGCACGTCGGCCGTCGACGCGCGCGGCTGCGGCGCCAGCGTCGGCAGGCTCTGGCGCATGCGGTCGATCGCGCCGTCCAGCGTCTGGTCGACGACCAGCGGCATGCGCAGCAGTTCATCGTCGATGAACTGCTGGAGCTCGGCTGGCGGTTTGAGAAACGACATCGCTTCGCGATTATCGGCCGGCGTCGGGTGTGCAATAAGCCCGGTAAGCGGCCGGATTCCGGTCAGAAATGAAAAAAACCCGTCTCCTTGCGGAGACGGGCTGGGGTTTGGCGGGCAGGTGCACACGGGCCGAAGCCCGTGCGCAGCCGTCCGGCAGGCGGCGCCCTGAGGCGCCGCGCCGCCGAATTACATGTCCATGCCCATGCCGCCCATGCCGCCCATGCCGCCGCCGGCGGGCATCGGGGCTTCTTCCTTCGGCGCCTCGGCGACCATGCACTCGGTCGTCAGCATCAGGCTGGCGACGGAGGCGGCGTTCTGCAGCGCGGTACGGGTCACCTTGGTCGGATCCAGGATGCCCATCTCGATCATGTCGCCGTAGGTGTCGTTGGCGGCGTTGTAGCCGAAGTTGCCGGCGCCTTCGAGGACCTTGTTGATCACGACGCTGGGCTCGCCACCGGCGTTGGCGACGATCTCGCGCAGCGGCTGTTCGACGGCGCGCAGCACGATCTTGATGCCGGCGTCCTGGTCGTGGTTGTCGCCCTTCAGGCCACCGGCCACGGCGGCGCGGGCGCGCAGCAGCGCGACACCGCCACCGGCCACGATGCCTTCTTCGACGGCGGCACGGGTGGCGTGCAGCGCGTCTTCGACACGGGCCTTCTTTTCCTTCATCTCGACTTCGGTGGCGGCACCGACCTTGATGACGGCCACGCCGCCGGCCAGCTTGGCCACGCGCTCTTGCAGCTTCTCGCGGTCGTAGTCGGAGGTCGCTTCCTCGATCTGGACGCGGATCTGCTTGACGCGCGCCTCGATGTCGGCGGCCTTGCCGGCGCCGTCGATGATCGTGGTGTTTTCCTTGGCGACTTCGACGCGCTTGGCTTGGCCCAGGTCGGCCAGCGTGGCCTTCTCGAGCGTCAGGCCGACTTCCTCGGCGATGACCTTGCCGCCCGTCAGGATGGCGATGTCTTCGAGCATGGCCTTGCGGCGGTCACCGAAGCCCGGGGCCTTCACGGCGACGACCTTCAGGATGCCGCGGATGGTGTTGACCACCAGGGTGGCCAGCGCTTCGCCTTCGACTTCCTCGGCGATGATCAGCAGCGGGCGGCCCGCCTTGGCGACTTGCTCGAGGATCGGGAGCAGGTCACGGATGTTGCTGATCTTCTTGTCGAACAGCAGGACGAACGGGCTCTCGAGCACCGCGACCTGCTTTTCCGGGTTGTTGATGAAGTACGGCGACAGGTAGCCGCGGTCGAACTGCATGCCCTCGACGACGTCGAGTTCGTTGTTCAGGCTCTTGCCGTCTTCGACGGTGATGACGCCTTCCTTGCCGACCTTGTCCATCGCGTCGGCGATGATCTTGCCGATCGACTCGTCGCTGTTGGCGGAGATCGCGCCGACCTGGCCGATTTCCTTGCTGGTCGTCGTCGGCTTGCTGGCCTTCTTCAGCTCTTCCGTCAGGGCGGCGACGGCCTTGTCGATGCCGCGCTTGAGGTCCATCGGGTTCATGCCCGCGGCGACGAACTTCATGCCTTCGCGCACGATCGACTGCGCCAGCACGGTCGCGGTCGTGGTGCCGTCACCGGCGTTGTCGCTGGTCTTGGAAGCGACTTCCTTGACCATCTGCGCGCCCATGTTCTGGAGCTTGTCCTTGAGCTCGATCTCCTTGGCGACCGAGACACCGTCCTTGGTGACGGTGGGGGCGCCGAACGAGCGCTCGAGCACCACGTTGCGGCCCTTGGGGCCCAGGGTGACCTTGACGGCGTTGGCGAGAACGTTCACGCCTTCGACCATGCGGTGGCGCGCGTCGGCGCCGAAAACCACGTCTTTAGCAGCCATGTGCTACCTCTTCGAATTCTGGGGGGAGGGGGATTACTTCTCGACGACGGCGAAGAGGTCTTCTTCGCGCATCACCAGCAGCTCGTCGCCGTCGACCTTGACGGTCTGGCCGCTGTACTTGCCGAACAGAACGCGGTCGCCGACCTTGACGTTCAGCACGACGAAGTCGCCCTTGTCGTTGCGCTTGCCCGGGCCGACCGCCAGGACTTCACCCTGATCGGGCTTTTCGGCGGCGTTGTCGGGGATGACGATGCCGGAGGCGGTCTTGGTCTCGTTTTCGAGACGCTTGACGATCACGCGATCGTGCAGCGGACGAAGCTTCATTCACATCTCCTTGGGAGTCACGTTATGGCACTGGAGCGCCGCGCAGGCAGCGCTCGCTGACATGCGGCAACCGGGGGGCAGCGAATCTGCCTCGGTCGTTAGCACTCACCCGTGGCGAGTGCTAGCAGACTGATTATAGGGGCCGGTTCCGGCGCTTCAAGAGGCGGGAAATCCATTCCCCCACAGGCCGTGGCGGGCGGGCTGCGGATGTCGCCGCGCCGCGCGGGCGCGGCGGCGGGGTCAGAGCTTGCGCACCTCGATGCGGTGCTTCTGCAGCGCGTAGCCGAGCTGGCGCGGCGTGATGCGCAGCAGCCGTGCGGCCTTGGCCTGGACCCAGCCGCACTGCTCCATCGCCCAGATCAGGCGTTCGCGTTCGCCGTCGGGCGCGGTGCCGGCCAGACGCGAGACCGGCGGCGGCAGCTGCTGCGTCGGGCCGATGCGCGTGACGCCGTCGGCGGCCGGCGCCGGCGCGCCGGCGTCCAGATCGCCCAGCGGCGGTGCCGGCGCCGGCGCGGGCACCGACCAGCCGCCGTCGGCGGCGGCCGGCGGCGCGGCATGGCCGTTGGTCGGCGCCAGCACGTGGCCGTTGAAACCGTTGCCGGCGGCCGCGGCGGCCACCGCGTCGGCCTTGTCCAGGAAGTGCAGCGTCTGCGTCAGGCAGCGGTTGTTGCGGCAGGGGAAGGCCAGGTCGCGGATCAGGTCGCCCTGGACCATGGTCGCGGTGCGCTCGATGCAGTTCTCCAGCTCGCGCACGTTGCCCGGCCAGTAGCAGCTCGTCAGCACCTTCATCGCCTCGGGCGTGACCTTCAGCTGGCGCCGGTTCTCCTGGTTGAAGCGCTCGATGAAGTGGTTGACCAGCGGCGGGATGTCGCTGCGGCGTTCGCGCAGCGGCGGCAGGAAGATCGAGACGACGTTGATGCGGTAGTACAGGTCGGCGCGGTACTCGCCGCGCTGGACCATCTTCTCGAGGTCGCGGTTGGTGGCGCAGATCAGGCGCACGTCGACCTTCACCGCCTTGCTGCCGCCGACACGCTCGAACTCGCGCTCCTGCAGCACGCGCAGCAGCTTGGCCTGGAAGCCCGGCGAGATGTCGCCGATCTCGTCGAGGAACAGCGTGCCGCCGTGGGCCAGCTCGAAGCGGCCCTTGCGTTCGCCGACGGCGCCGGTGAAGGCGCCGCGTTCGTGGCCGAAGAGCTCGCTTTCCAGCAGCGACTCGGTCAGCGCCGCGCAGTTGACCTTGATGAAGGGCGCGTCCTTGCGCGGCGACAGGAAGTGGATCGCGCGTGCGATCGCCTCCTTGCCGGTGCCGCTCTCGCCGCGCAGCAGCACCGTGGCGCGCGAGGGCGCGGCCTGGTGCACCTCGGTGAACACCTGCTGCATCGCGCGCGACTCGCCGATCACGTTGTCGATCGCCAGCCGGCCGCGAGGCTCGCGTGCCAGCGCCTTCTGCAGCCGCGTCGTCTCCTGCAGCAGGCGCGAATGTTCTTCGGCGACGGCGACATGCAGCGCCGCCGACTGCGCCAGCAGGGTCGCGACCATCGTCAGCAGGCGCTGGTCGTCGGTGAGCCGGGCGCCGTCGTCCATCACACGCTGCGCGGCGAGCACGCCGACGGTGGCGCGTTCGGTCTTCATCGGCACGACGACGAAGGCCAGCGGCCGGTCGCCGCGCGCGCCGAAGGCGCCGGTGCGGTCCAGGAACTCGGGCGACTCCTGCACGTCGGGCACGACGGCGGCCATGCCGCTGGCGTAGACGCGGCCGATGACGCCTTCGCCGCTGCGCCAGTGGCCGCGCGCGGCCTGCTCGCGGTCCAGGCCCACCCAGCTGTGGATGCGCAGCAGGTTGCCGCCGTCTTCGGCCGGCATCACGACCATCGCCCGCTGCAGGCCCAGCTGCGAGGCCAGCGTGTTCAGCGCCACGCGGAAGGTGCGCGCGATATCCAGCGACGCGCCCAGCACGCGGCACACCTCGTAAACCGTGCTGAGCTGAACCTGATAGCGCTCGCTCAGCGCCGTGCGACTCGACATCACGCACCTCCTGCGTCTGACGGGCGGGGCGAGGCGGTGCGGCGGGCCACCTCGGGGCGCCCGGCGCATCGTTGTCGGGCATTGCCCGCCATGCCGCCGCCGGTCGAGCATGCCAGTGCAAGAAGCACGCCGAATCGCGCCGACAGGCGAGGGATGCCGTCGGCCGCTTGATGCAACGCAAATGGCCCGCGGCTCGTGCGCGGGCGGGGCTCAGCGCGCGGCGGCAGCGGCGAGCTTCTCGAGTTCGGCGACGTGCTGCGCTTCTTCGGCGGCGAACTCGCCGGCCAGTGCGCGCACCTCGGGGTCGGGGCTGATCGCCGCGATCGCCGCGTAGAAGGCGTGGCCGCGGCGCTCGCTGTCCAGCGCCAGGGCCAGCGCGTCGGCGGGGGCCATCATCGGGTCGACGCCGGCCCAGTCGGCGGTTTCCGGCGGGATGCCGTCGGGCCACTCGAACTCGTCGGCGGCCAGCTCGGGCAGCGTGCGCCAGCCCGCGCGCGCCTGCGCCTCGGCCAGGTGCAGGCGCGAGAAGTGCGCCATGCGGGCGAAGAAGGCACGCAACTCGGCGTTGCCGTCGGTGCCCATCGAAGCCGCCAGGTCTTCGTAGCGCCGGGCCGCGTCGCGCTCCAGCGCGACGGCGTGGGCGAGGAATTTCTCGACGTCGTTCATGCCATGGGTCTTTCTGCTGTCACCGTCGGCGCACCCACCCCTTCGGGGACAGGTCGCCGCAGGCGACCAGGGGAGCGGCGTCGCCGGCGCGGGCCGGGCCCGATCCGGGTCCCCCGGTCGGGGCCGGTGCCCCCTCGGGGGGCGGCCGCCAGGCGGCCGGGGGCGAAATCATCCAAATTTGAAGAGGATGCCGTAGCCGCCACGCGGCCAGTCCCACTCGACGTTGGCGTGCTCGGTGCAGATCACGCGGCAGCTGCCACATTCCAGGCAGCCGTCGGTGATCAGCGTCACCGTGCCGTTGCCTTCGGCCTTGTAGCAGCTGGCCGGGCAGACGTAGGTGCAGGCCTGCGACTGGCAGGTGTTGGCGCAGACCTCGGGCTTCTTGATCCGGATGTGCGGCCGGCCGTGGTCGACCTTGTACCGGTTCTGGAACAGCTTCTCCTCGACGTTGACGACCGTCGCGCTCATCGCATCGCCCTCCACAGCTTGAACGCGTCGCCGAACAGCCCGGTGACGCGGCGGGCGGCCTTGAAGCTGCCCAGGATCTCGCGCTGCTTGGTCGACTTGTCGACGCCGTCGACCGTGAAATAGGTCTTGGCGGCGCGGTTGACCAGCGCGGGGTAGGTGTCGAAGAAGTGCGGGCTGCGCTCCAGCACCTCGGGCAGGTGCTTGTACTTCTTCAGGTCCTTCATGACGAAGCTGGCGTCCAGCGCCGCCTTGTAGGCCGCGAGCGTGGCCGCGTTCATCGCCTTGCCGGCGGCCTTGGCCGCGGCGACCGTCTCGCCGGCCAGGCGGCCGCTGGTCATCGCCAGGTTGGAGCCTTCGCGGTGCACGGCGTTCACGAAGCCGGCCGAGTCGCCGACGATGAGCCAGCCGTTGCCGTAGAGCTGCGGCACGGCGCGCAGCCCGCCTTCAGGGATGAGGTGCGCGGCGTATTCCTTCATCTCGCCGCCTTCGAGCATCGGCGCGATGCTCGGGTGCTTCTTCAGCTTGTCCAGCAGCGCGTAGGGCGTGGTGCGCTTCTCGTTGCCCTTGAAGTCCGACAGCAGGCAGCCGACGCCGATCGTCAGCGAGTCCTTGTTCGTGTAGAGGAAGCCGGTGCCGACCATGCCTTCGGTGACGGTGCCGACCATCTCGATGACGACGCCTTCCTCCTCCTTGACGTTGAAGCGCTGCTGGATCACCTCCTCGGGCATGAAGAGGATCTCCTTGACCGCCAGCGCGACGTTCCTGGCCTGGATCTCGCCGTGGAATCCGGCCTTGCGCGCCAGCAGCGAGTTGACGCCGTCGGCGAGCACGACGACGTCGGCATGCACCTCGCCGCCGATGCGGTCGCAGCGCACGCCGACGCAGCGGTCGCCGTCCATCAGCAGTTCCTCGACGGTGGTCTCGCAGATCACCAGCGCGCCGGCTTCGCGCACCTTGGAGCTGAACCACTTGTCGAACTGGGCGCGGATGATCGTGTAGCGGTTGTACGGCGGCTTGTTGTAGTCGTCGCTGCGGTAGTGGCTGCCGACGAAGCTGTTGTCGTCGAGCACCCACATGCGCTGCTCGATGATGTGGCGCTCCAGCGGCGCGTCGTCGCGGAAGTCGGGGATCAGCTTCTCCAGCGCGTCGGCGTAGAGGATCGCGCCCTGCACGTTCTTGCTGCCGGGGTACTCGCCGCGCTCGATCTGCAGCACCTTCAGCCCGGCCTTGGCCATCGTCAGCGCGGCCGCGTTGCCGGACGGGCCGGCGCCGACGACGATGGCATCGAACTTCTCGTGGGACATCGTGGGCTCCTTCAGGCGGCGATACGCACGCGCTTGGCCAGGTGGTTGCGGAAGGCTTGCGTCAGCACCGGCAGCACCTGCATCGCGTTGCCGACGATGCCGTGGTGGGCGAAGTCGAAGATCGGCGCGTTCGGGTCGGTGTTGATCGCGACGATGCAGTCCGAACTCTCCATGCCGACGCGGTGCTGGATCGCGCCCGAGACGCCGGCGGCGATGTAGAGCTTGGGCCGCACCGTCTTGCCGGTCTGGCCGACCTGGCGCTCGGTCTCGGTCCAGCCGGCCTGGGTGACGGCGCGCGTGGCGCCGACCTCGGCGCCGAGCACGCGCGCCAGGTCCCAGACGAGCTTGAAGTTCTCCGCCGTCTTCAGCCCCTTGCCGCCGGTGACGATGATGTCGGCGTAGGCCAGGTTGACGGTGTTGCGGGTGGCGTCGGGGATGAAGTCGAGCAGCTTGGTGACGATGTCGGTCTCGACCATGCCCAGCGCCATCTCGACGATGTCGCCGCTGCGCGTGTCGTCGCGGCGCGGCATGGCCATCACGCGCGGGCGCACGGTGGCCATCTGCGGGCGGTAGGCCAGGGTCATGATCGTGCACAGCAGCGAGCCGCCGAAGGTCGGCCGCGTGGCGGCCAGCGCGCGGCCGTCGATGCGCAGCTCGGTGCAGTCGGCGGTGAGGCCGGTGCCCAGCGTCGTCGCGACGCTGCCGGCGAGGTCGCGGCCCATCGTCGTCGCGCCCAGCAGCAGGATCTCGGGCTGGTAGGTGTTGACGAGGTCGGTCAGGCCCTTGGTGAAGGGCTCGTTGCGGTAGCCCTGCAGCACCGGGTCGCGCACCAGGTAGCAGCGGTCGGCGCCGTAGGCGTAGGCCTCCTTGGCGTAGCGTTCCAGGTCGTCGCCCGGGCCGCCCATCAGCACGCCGCTGACGGTGACGCCCAGCGTGTCGGCGAGTTTTCGCGCCTCGCCCATCAGCTCCCAGCTGACGCTGTGCACGTGGCCGCGGTCGTGTTCGATGAAGACCCAGACGCCCTTGTAGGCCTTCAGGTGTTCGGGCAGTTCGGTGTTGCGCCCGGCGCGACCGGCCGGTTTGGCGGGCGCGGGCTTGGCGGCTTCGCTCATCTCGACTCCTTCAGGCGCTCAGGCGCTCCACCGTCTCTTCTTCCAGAGTCGGGTGGGTGGTGAAGATCTTCTGCAGCAGGTTCAGGCAGACGTCGTTGACGCTGGAGTCGGCGACGACCTGCATCTCGGCCTTGGTCGCGCGCGGCGTCGGGCCGAAGACCTTGCTGACGACGGTCGGCGAGCCCTTCAGGCCGATCTTGGAGACGTCCTCGATGCCGGCGTCGTCCTTGTTCCAGCGCCGCACCGGGCAGCGGCCGGCGCGCAGCATGTCGGCCATCGTCGCGAAGCGCATCTCGTTGGTGCCTTCGAGCATCGTGATCAGCGAGGGCAGCGTCGTCTGCAGCAGCTGCACGCCGCCTTCGGCGCGGCGCTCGACGCGGATGCGGCGGCCGTCCAGGTCGACCTCGACGATGCGGCTGACGTAGGTCAGCAGGTTCACGCCCAGGCGCTTGGCGATGCCGGGACCGACCTGGGCGGTGTCGCCGTCGATCGTCTGCTTGCCGGTGAAGATCAGGTCGACGGCCTGCTCCTGGCCGATCTTGCGGATCGCCGCGGCCAGCGCGTAGCTGGTGGCCAGCGTGTCGGCGCCGGCGAAGGAGCGGTCGGTGACCAGGATCGCGTCGGTGGCACCGAAGCTGATGCACTTGCGCAGCGCGTCCTCGGCCTGCGGCGGGCCCATGCAGAGCACGGTGACGCGGCCGCCGAACTGGTCCTTCAGGCGCAGCGCCTCTTCCAGCGCGAACAGGTCGTACGGGTTGACGATCGCCGGCACGCCCTGGCGCATGATGGTGTTGGTCACCGGATGGACGCGGATCTGCGCCGAGTCCGGCACCTGCTTGATGCAGACGACGATGTGCATGGGATTCCTCGTGAACGTTCAGACGCCGGCGCGGCGGCGCTCGGCCAGGCTCTGGCGCAGCGAGGCCAGCGGCACCGCACGCACGCCTTCGGCGTCCTGGAAGACCTTGAACACCTTCTCGCGCTGGGCGCTGGAGGCGACGAAGTCGGCATAGGCCTGCGTCAGCAGCTCGCGGTAGCGGCGGAAGGTCTCGAGCTCGTCGAGCCCCGCCAGCCCGGGCGTGGCGTTCAGGTACTGGTGGAAGCGCTTGAGGATATGCAGCCGGTTCACCTGCACGACGCGCTCCTCGTAGGCGATGCCGAAGAAGCGCAGAAAGTCCTCGGCGCTGGACAGGCTCTGCAGGCGTTGGGTGAGGCTGATCATCGGCGTCTCCTGGGATCTCTCAGGCATGGGCGAACGCGGGCGTGTCCTCGCACAGGTCGAGGTAGAAGCGCGCCAGGTCGTCGGCGCTGGGCTCGCCCTTGGTGTCGGCGACGTGGGCGCGGATGCGCGCCAGCAGCCCCGGCACCTGGCGCGGCGCCACCGGCAGGCCCAGGCGCGCGTAACGCTCGATGACCGCCGCGCTGCCGGAGTGCTTGCCCAGCACCAGGCGGTGCGTGCGGCCCAGCTCCTCGGGCGCGAAGGCCTCGTAGTTGCGTCGGTCCTTCAGCAGGCCGTCGACGTGGATGCCGCTCTCGTGGCTGAACACCGCCTCGCCGACGATGGACTTGCCCGGCGCCACCGGCCGCCCGGAGGCGTGCGCGACCAGCGCGCTGATCGCCGGCAACGCCTCGGTGCGGATGCCGCACTCGATGCCGTGCACGTGGCGCAGCGCCATCACCACCTCTTCCATCGCCGCGTTGCCGGCGCGTTCGCCGAGGCCGTTGACGGTGGTGCTGGCGTGCGTGGCGCCGGCCATCGCCGCGGCCAGCGTGTTGGCCGTCGCCAGGCCCAGGTCGTCGTGGGCGTGGATCTCGATCTCGACGTCGACCTCGGCGCGCAGCGCGGCGATGCGCAGATGCGTCTGGAAGGGGTCGAGCAGGCCCAGCGTGTCGGCGTAGCGCACGCGGCGCGCGCCCGCGGCCTGGGCCGCGGCGGCGGCGGCGGCGAGGAAGTCGCCATCGGCGCGCGAGGCGTCCTCGAAGCCGACGCTGACCGAGACGCCGCCGTCGGCCAGGCGCGCGACGTGGTGGCGGATGGTCTGCAGCACCCAGCCGCGGTCGCGGCCGAGCTTGCGCGCGATCTGGATGTCGGACACCGGCACCGAGACGTGCACGATGTCGGCGCCGCAGCGCAGCGCGGCGGCGATGTCGCTGTCGGCCATGCGCGCCCAGACCATCGTGCGCGCCTGGCGCACGCGGCCGGTGATCGCCTGGATCAGCTCGACCTCGTGCGCGCCCATCGCCGGGATGCCGATCTCCATCTCCGGCACGCCGGCGGCGTCGAGCGCGCCGGCGATGGCGAGCTTCTCGTCGTCGGTGAACGCGACGCCGGCGGTCTGTTCGCCGTCGCGCAGCGTCGTGTCGTTGATCGTCAGTCGGAGGGGAAGAGGGCGGCCGGACATGGGTGGGCTCCTGCTTGCCCTGCCCATTCCGCAAGCCCCGTGCCACCGCCACGTTCTTCGCAAGTGACTGTCGTGCAACGACTTTTCATCTTTTCGCGGGGCTGTGCGTTTTGTCCGATTGGTGACAGCCCGGCCACGGCCGCGCCCAAAACGACGAGGCGCCCGCGGCTTGGGGGCCGGGGGCGCCTCGTGTGGAGCGCGAAAGCTCAGCGCTCTCTTGCGTGGTTCTTGGAGTAGCGCGGCAACTCGATCACCAGCTCCGGCCCGCCGACCTTCACGCAGCACGACAGCCGCGAGTCGGCTTCCAGCCCCCAGGCGTCGGAGAGCTGCTCGTCCTCGTCGTCGTCGACCGGGTTCACGTGTTCGGCGCCCTGGCGCAGGTAGACGTGGCAGGTGGCGCAGGCGCCGACCTTGTCGCAGGCGTGTTCGACCGCGATGCCGTTCATCAGCAACTCGTCGACCAGCGAGTTGCCGGCCTCGGCCTCGAAGACGAGGCCGTCGGGGCAGAGCTGGGCGTGCGGCAGGACGGTGATGCGGGTGGTGTTGTCGTCGCTCATTGGGGCGCCCTTCGGCCTGCGGCCGGTCCCGCCAGGCGGGAATGAGCCCCGGACAAGTCCTGAGCGCTCATGCGGCCATCTGTTCAAGCGTGCGACCGGACAGCGCACTGCGCACGCGCTCGTCCATTCGGCGCGCCGCGAACGGCGTCGTGATCCGGTTGAGCTCGTCGCCCGCACGACGCAGGCGCTCTCGCAGCGCCCGGTGGGCCTCCGGCGTCGTGCCTTCACCCTCGGCGCATTCTGCCAGCGCGTCGATGACGTCCTGCATCGCACGCAGGATCTGGAACAGCTCGGGGCTGGACAGCAGGCGCTCGCCGTCTTCGTGCAGCGCGGCCTCGGTGGCGTCTAGCAGGCGGCGGGCGTCGATCTCGGCTTCGCGCAGCGCGCGTGCCGCGGCGTCCTCGGCGGCGTGGCCCAGCGCGTGCTGCAGCATGCCGGCCACCTGCTCGGTGCCCAGGCCGTAGCTCGGCTTGACCTCGACCTGGGCGCGTGCGCCCGAGGTCTGCTCGACGGCGCTGACCGACAGCAGCCCGTCGGCGTCGATCTGGAAGGTGACGCGGATGCGCGCCGCGCCGGCGACCATCGGCGGGATGCCGCGCAGCGTGAAGCGCGCCAGAGAGCGGCACTCCGACACCAGCTCGCGTTCGCCCTGCACGACGTGCAGCACCATCGCCGTCTGGCCGTCCTTGAAGGTCGTGAAGTCCTGGGCGCGCGCCGTCGGCACGGTGCTGTTGCGCGGGATGATCTTCTCGACCAGCCCGCCCATGGTCTCCAGGCCCAGCGACAGCGGGTTCACGTCCAGCAGCAGCAGGCCGTCGGCGCCGCGGTTGCCGGCCAGCTGGTCGGCCTGGATCGCCGCGCCCAGCGCCACCGCCTCGTCGGGGTCGATGCCGGTGTAGGGCTCGCGGCCGAACAGCGCGCCCACGGCGGCACGCACCGCCGGCATGCGCGTCGCGCCGCCGACCAGCACGACGCCGTCGACCTCGGCCGGCTTGAGCTTCGCGTCGCGCAGGGCGCGTTTGACCGGGCCCAGCGTGCGCTCGACCAGCGGCCGCGTCAGCGTCTCGAACTGGGTGCGCGTGATCGTCGCCGTCGCCGGCGTGCCGTCGGCGCGCAGGCAGTGCATCACCACGCGGTCCAGCTCGCTCAGCGTCTCCTTGGCGTGGCGTGCGGCGGCGTGCAGCCGCGCCAGGTAGGCCGGGTGCCAGCCGCCGGTCTCGCCGGCGAACCACTGCGCCAGCGCGTGGTCGAAGTCGTCGCCGCCGAGCACCGCGTCGCCGGCGGTCGCGACGACCTCGAAGACGCCGCGCGACAGCCGCAGGATGCTGACGTCGAAGGTGCCGCCGCCCAGGTCGTAGACGACGTAGACGCCTTCGCTGGCCGACTCCAGGCCGTAGGCGATGGCCGCGGCGGTCGGTTCGTTCAGCAGGCGCAGCACGTTGATCCCGGCCAGCGCCGCGGCGTCCTTGGTCGCCTGGCGCTGGGCGTCGTCGAAGTAGGCCGGCACGGTGATCACCGCGCCGACGAGCTCGCCGCCCAGCGAGGCCTCGGCGCGTTCCTTCAGCACCTGCAGCACTTCGCCGCCGACGTCGACCGGGCTCTTGATGCCGGCGCGGGTGCGTACGCCGACGGCGCTGTCGCTCAGGCGCTCCAGCGCATAAGGCAGGGTGCCGGCGGCGATGTCTTCCAGCGCGCGGCCGATCAGGCGTTTGGCCGAGGCGATGGTGTTCTGCGGGTCGGTGGCGGCGAAGGCGGTGGCGGCGGCGCCGACGGTCAGCACGCCATCCTCGCCGTAGTGCACGACAGAAGGCACGAGGCGCCGGCCTTCGCCGTCGGGCAGCACGACGGCCTGGCCGCTGCGCACCGTGGCGACCAGCGAGTTCGTCGTGCCCAGGTCGATGCCGACGGCCAGCCGGTGCTGGTGCGGCGCGGCGGCGCGGCCCGGTTCGGCGATCTGCAGCAGCGCCATCGTGACCTCAGACCGCGAAGGACTCGCCGCAGCCGCAGGTGGCGGCGGCGTTCGGGTTGTCGAACTTGAAGCCTTCGTTCAGGCCTTCGCGCACCCAGTCCAGCCGCGTGCCGTCGAGCAGCGGCAGGCTGTTGGCGGCGACGAAGAGCTGCACGCCTTCGCACTCGAAAGCCAGGTCCTCGGGCGCGGCGGCGTCGGCGAACTCCAGCGCGTAGGCATAGCCCGAGCAGCCGCTGGTCTTGACGTCCAGCCGCAGGCCGACGCCGCTGCCGCGTTTGGCCAGCGCCTTGCGGATTTGGGCCGCGGCCTTGGGGGTGACGCTGATGGCCATGGTCAGACCGTGAAGGACGAACCGCAACCGCAGGTGCTGGTCGCGTTCGGGTTGCGGATGACGAAGCGCGCGCCGTCCAGGCGGTCCTCGTAGTCGATCTCGGCGCCGACGAGGTACTGCAGGCTCATCGCGTCGACGACGACGGTGATCGGCTCGCGCGCGACGCGCACGTCGTCTTCCTTGACCTCGTCGTCGAAAGCGAAGCCGTACTGGAAGCCCGAGCAGCCGCCGCCGGTGACGTAGATGCGCAGCTGCAGGCTGGGGTCGCCTTCTTCGGCCAGCAGTTCGCTGACCTTGGCGACGACGGCGTCGCTGATGCGGATCGGCTGCTCGCCTTCGGGCAGCAGCGGCGGGTCGGCGCGCGGCACGAGTTCGGACGGGGCGACGTTCCCTTGGGATTGGCAGGCCATCGTGGACTCCTGTTGGTCGGCGCGGCGCTTCAGGCCGCTTCGCTGTGCTGTTGATCGGGCGACGAGGGCGAGCAGGCGCGCTCCTCGATCAGCCCGCCCGGGCCGGCGTGGCGCTGGCGGTAGTCGGCCACCGCGGCCTTGATCGCGTCCTCGGCGAGGATGGAGCAGTGGATCTTCACCGGCGGCAGCGCCAGTTCCTCGGCGATCGCGGTGTTCTTGATCGCCAGCGCCTGCTCCAGCGTCTTGCCCTTGACCCACTCGGTGACCAGCGAGCTCGACGCGATCGCCGAACCGCAGCCGTAGGTCTTGAAGCGCGCGTCCTCGATGACGCCGGTGCTCGGGTCGACCTTGATCTGCAGCTTCATCACGTCGCCGCAGGCCGGCGCGCCGACCATGCCGGTGGCCACCGTGTCGTCGCCGGCCGCGAAGCCGCCCACGTTGCGCGGGTTCTCGTAGTGGTCGATGACCTTCTCGCTGTACGCCATGTCGGCCTCCGGGTGTGCAAAGGATTCAGTGCGCCGCCCACTGCACCGCGGCGAGGTCGACGCCGGCGCAATGCAGGTCCCACAGCGGGCTCAGCTCGCGCAGGCGCTCGACGGTGCGGCGCGTCTGCGCGACGGCGGCGTCGATCTCGGCCTCGGTCGTGAAGCGGCCGACCGAGAAGCGGATCGAGCTGTGCGCGATCTCGTCCGACAGGCCCAGCGCACGCAGCACGTAGCTCGGCTCCAGGCTGGCCGAGGTGCAGGCCGAGCCCGACGAGACGGCGATGCCCTTCAGGCCCATCAGCAGCGACTCGCCTTCGACGAACTGGAAGCTGACGTTGAGGTTGTGCGGCACGCGCGATTCGAGCGAGCCGTTGACGCGGATCTCGGGGATGTCCGACAGCCCGGCCAGCAGCCGGTCGCGCAGCACGCGGATGCGTTCGTTCTCGACGGCCATCGACACGCGCGCCAGGCGGTAGGCCTCGCCCATGCCGACGATCTGGTGCGTGGGCAGCGTGCCCGAGCGCATGCCGCGCTCGTGGCCGCCGCCGTGGGTCTGGGCCTCGATGCGCACACGCGGCTTGCGCCGCACGACCAGCGCGCCGATGCCCTTGGGGCCGTAGGTCTTGTGCGCCGACAGGCTCATCAGGTCCACCGGCCAGGAGGCGAAGTCGATCGCCACCTTGCCGGTGGCCTGGGCGGCGTCGACGTGCAGCAGCACGCCGCAGGCGCGGCAGATGCGGCCCAGCGCGACGACGTCCTGAACGACGCCGATCTCGTTGTTGACCAGCATCACCGAGGCGAGCACGGTGTCGGGCCGCAGCGCGGCCTCGAAGGCCGCCGGGTCGACGAGGCCGTCGGCGCCGACGTCGAGGTAGCTCACCTCCCAGCCGGCGCGTTCGAGTTCGCGCATCGTGTCCAGCACCGCCTTGTGCTCGGTCTTCACGGTGATGAGGTGGCGGCCGCGCGAGCGGTTGAACTGCGCCGCGCCCTTGATCGCGAGGTTGTTGCTCTCGGTGGCGCCGGAGGTCCAGACGATCTCGCGCGGGTCGGCGCCGACGAGCGCGGCGACGTGTTCGCGGGCGATCTCCACCGCCTCTTCCGCGGCCCAGCCGAAAGCGTGGCTGCGTGAGGCGGGGTTCCCGAACTGTTCATACAGATAGGGCAGCATCGCCTGCACGACACGCGGGTCGACCGGCGTCGTGGCCGCGTAGTCCAGGTAGATCGGCTTGGCGCTGGGATCCATCACGAGGCTCCGACGGAAGTGGGCGAGGCATCCCCCATATCGCAGGGACCGTGCCAACCCGATGCCCGGCAAAAAGATGATCTGGATCAGACACTTGCGTCGCATCGGCCCGATCGTCGGAACTGCCGTGGGCGCGGCGGGACCTGTCGCTTTTGTCGCCATTGCGACGACGGCGGCCTGGCACCTGCCGTGCTTGCCCAGACGCAGGCCCGCCAGCGGGCAGACAAGGGAGCGCCCATGAACCTGTTCACCGGTGTTGCGTCCGACGCCTTCTTCGGCGGCCCCGTGCCGGCGTCGGTCCACGGCCTGCTGCGCCAGGCCGCGGTGGCCGGGCCGGCGCAGCGTGGAGCCTTGCTGTGGACGGCGCAGGCCATCGCGCCGCAGGCTCTGGTGCTGTACTTCGCGCTCGCCAAGCACCACGCGCAGCGGCGCGAGTTCGAGCTCGCCGAACGGGCCGCCGCGCGCGGTTTGCTCGAAGCCGGCCGCGCCGCCGGGCTGGACGGCGAAGGCCGCGTGATCGGCGGGCCGGCGCCCGACTTCAACGCCGACGGCCCCGCGCGTTTCTGGCTCTTCATGCAGAAGGCGCTGGCCTTCATCGCCCTGCGTGCCGGCGACCTGGACACGGCACGCGAGCGGCTGGAGCTGATCGAGCGCATCGCCCCGCACGCGCGGCTGGGCGACGAGGTCGTCAGCGCGCTGCTGCGCGCGACGCCCGACGAATGACTCAGGGCCGGTAGTCGAAGAGCTGCGGCGCCTCGCGCCGGTACAGCTTCAGCCAGCCCAGCGTCGCCGGCAGCAGCGAGCTGGCGGCGAACCAGGCGGCGTCGTCGGCGCCGGGGCCGTCGTCGAGCAGGGCGCTGCCGACGACACGCCAGCCGTCGAGGTCGATCTCGGGCATGGCCTCGCGCGCCTCGGGCGGCAGCGCGTCCAGCGTGCGCGCGACGACCAGCAGCAGCCGGCGCACTTCGGCGCGGGTCAGCTGCGAATGGCGGAACTCGGGCTCGACGACACCGTCGGTGAGGATCAGCACGCCTTCGCCGCATTCCTGCACCAGCTGCAGCATCGCGGCGGTCAGCATGGCCGGGCTCGGTTCAGGCGACGGCGGCCACGGCGCGGCGCGCGCCGTCCTCGGGGCCGAAACACAGCGCGTGGTCGCAGCAGACGGCGCAGCTCGGCGCCTTGCAGACGAAGAGCTGCTCGCGTTCGCACAGCTGCTTGTAGAGGAACTTCTTCCACTTCATGTCGGCGCTGTTCTTGCGCACCAGCGCCGGGAACCACCAGGTCATCAGCGCCGACAGCTCGGCACGCGAACCCAGCTGCAGGTCCTGCCAGAGGTGGTTGTCGCCCAGGCAGGCGACGGCCAGCGTCTCGGCGACGGCGGCCGCGGCCTCGCGCGGGCCTTCGGCGTGGTCGAGCAGCAGCGCGACCAGGTCCTCGACCTCGTCGGCACGCGCCGCGCGTCGCGCCAGCGCCTCGGGCACCGGCCGCGGCTCCATCAGGCGGCCACCGGGGCGTGCGTGTAGCACTTCTTCGGGCAGATCTTCGAGCAGGCGGTGCAGCCGATGCACAGCTCGCCGCGCGCGATCGTCATGACCTTCTTCTCGTACTCCTCGTCCTCGTCGCCGTCCGGGTCCAGCGAGACACGCTCGCCGTCCTCGTCGAGGCCGATCAGCTCGAGCACGCCGCGCGGGCAGACACGGAAGCAGCGGCCGCAGCCGATGCACTTGCCTTCGTCGATCTTCTGCACGAAGGAGGGCGTCCAGGTGGCGCCCGAGGGCAGGGTGATGCTGAAGTCGGACACGGTGTTCTCCGTCAGGCGGCCTGGGCCGCGGCGAGCTGCGCGCGTGCGGCGACCAGCGCCGCATGCGCCTCGTGGGCGACCCGGGCGACCTCGGGGATGCGCTCCCAGTTCGTCGGAAGTTCCTCCGACAGGTCGTGCAGGTCCATCTTGGCCTGCGTCGCGCGGGCGTTGAGCTTCTTGATCTCGGCCTTCAAGGCTTCCAGGTCGGCCATCTCATGCTCCCCAGGTCGCGACGTCGCGGTGGGCGTTGATCATCGACACGCCTTCGGCGACCAGCTTGCTGCCGGCCTCGGCCAGCTTGGCCAGGCTCGGGTAGCCGAAGCGGTGCACGTCGCGCAGATGGCGGTTGACGACGACCAGCCGGCCGGCGGTCAGCACCGTGCGGCCGAAACCTTCGTGGCTCATCTTGGTCATCGGGCTGACCATGATCCCGGTGGCGCGTTCGATCGCCAGGCCGACGGCGTTGTGGAACAGGTCCAGCCGCCACAGCGTGTCGGGGTCGGGGTCGCCCATGATCGGCAGCGCGCGGCGCTGCTCGGCGGTCAGGATGAAGGGCTCGAGCAGCGTCGCGTCGCTCTTGCCGTCCCAGGTGCCGTGCGTGTCCTGGGCGCGGATCTGCTTGATCAGCTCGCGCACGAAGCCGTCCTGCAGCGCGGCCTCGTCGGCCGCCGGGCTCTCGACGGCGGCGCTCATCGCTTCACCTCGGCGTCGTTCTCGAAGTCGAAGGACCGTTCCTGGCCCTTCATCAGCGCCTTGCGCAGCCACGGCGGCGGCGTGCCGCGCAGCACGTTCTGCAGCTTGTCGAGGATGTCCAGGATGGGCTCGGGCTGCGTCACCTTGACCGGGTGGATGCGGCTGGCGACGACACGCGCCGCCGCCGAGCCGCCGATCGCGGCGACGTAGACGATGGCGCAGTCGGCGATCGCGGCGAGCTTGGGGCTGAGCTTGTCCTCGTCGCCGTCTTCGTCCAGGCCGTCGCCGAAGGCGAAGTCCTGCACGAAGGCGTAGCCCTCGGGGGTGACGTCGTAGACCGCCAGGTGCGGGGCCCAGCCGAAGTGCGCGTCGACGCGCTGCTGGTCCTGTGTGGCGAAGGCGACTTTCATGGTTCGCTCCGGGAAGTGACGGGATCGGTGGCCGCCGGGCGGCGGCGCGGGATGACGGCGCTGACGTGGGCGACGGCCGGCGGCACGGCTTGGGCGGCGGCCAGGCTGGCGGCCGGCAGCGGCCAGTCGTCGGGGCCGTGGTGACCGATGCAGTCGATCAGCGCGTTGCCGACGGCGTTGACGAAGTCGCGTGTGCCGCGGTAGCCGACCATGCGCACATGGGCGTTGCCGATGCGGTCGAACATCGGGATGCCCAGGCGGAACAGCGGCCGCCCCAGGCGTTCGGCGGCCTGGCGGCCGTGCGAATGCGTCATCAGCAGCTCGGCGCCGGTGGCTTCGGCCGAACGTTCGAAGTCCTCGAGGTCGCCGATCAGCACCTCGCTGGTCGGCAGGCGTTCGAGCAGCGGCGAACGGGTCGTCGTCACGCAGGTCGCGAGTTCGGCGCCCATCTCGGCGAGAAAGCTGCCGGCGGCCCAGAGCAGGTCGGGCTCGGCGGCCAGCGCGATCTTCGCGTTGCCGGTGTGGAAGTGGGCGTCGAGCATCGCGTCGACGAGCTGGCTGCGCTGGCGGCGCAGCTTCGCCGGCACCTCGCGGCCGGAGAGCTCGGCCAGGCGGCGCACGAAGGCGTCGCTGGCGGCCAGCCCGGTCAGGCGGTCGAACAGCGTGAACGGCACGCCGCAGCGCGCCTGCAGCGCCTCGGCGGCCGGGCGCATCTGCTCGCCGACGGCCAGCACCTCCATCACGCCGCCCAGGGCCTCGATCTCGGCGCGCGGCGTGCCGCCGATCGTCGTGCCCTGCCAGGTGTCGGGGATGTGGCCGTCGAGCGAGCCCGAGATGTCGGGCACGACGACGGCCTGCAGGCCGAAGGCCTCGATCGTCTCGCGCAGCTCCTCCAGGTCGGCCGGCGTCAGGTGGCAGCCGGGCAGCAGCGCGACGACGCCGTCGCGGCGCGGTTCATCGACGCGCGGCAGGGTCGACACCAGCGCCGTGACGGCGGCGGCCCAGCCGTCCTGGAAGGCGCCGACGTAGTCGGGCGTCGAGGCGTAGACGACGGCCGTGTCGGCCAGCTCGGGGTGCTGCTGGCGCGCGAGGCGGATCGTGCCGTCGACGTCGTCGCCCTTGGTCTCGGTGAGCCCGGTCGAGCAGATGCCGATGACCTGGGGCTTGGCGCGCTGGCGGATGTTGAGCAGCGCCTTCACGAGGTTGTCGTCGCCGCCCATGATGGTCGTCGCCTCGTTCATCGCCGTCGTCTGCAGCGGGATCGCCTCCTTGAAGTGGCGCACCAGCAGCACCAGGCCGAAGGAGGTGCAGCCCTGCGAGCCGTGCATCAGCGGCATGCAGAACTCCAGCCCCATGAAGGCGAAGCTGGCGCCCAGCGGCGCGCTCATCTTCAGCGGGTTGACGCTGCAGGACTTCTTGCTTTCGGTGACCAGGGCCATCGTGCGCTCCCATTCAGGCCGCCAGCGCCACGGCCGGGGCTTCCCAGGGCGCGGGCGCACGCACCTGCTGCCAGACCGGGTTGAAGATCGCCTTGTCGATCTCGGCGACCATGGTCACGATGCCCTCGTAGCCGGCGAAGGCGTGGTGGCGCTCCTGGTTGATGTCCATCCAGGGCATGCGCGCCTTCAGCGCGACGAACTGGCTGCGGCCGCCGGACAGCATGATGTCGGCGCGCGCCTCGCGCAGCATGCGGTACATCTCGCGCGGCGCGAGGTCCTCGATCATGTGGGCGTCGTCGCCCATGATCTCCTGGATGCGCTGCTTGTCTTCCTTGGTGCTCTTCTTGACGCTGGTGCCGACGATCTCCAGCCCGGCTTCCTGCAGCGCCGAGACCACCGACCAGCTCTTGACGCCGCCGGTGATCAGCAGCACACGCTTGCCGGCCAGGCGTTCGCGGTAGGCGCGCAGGCGCTCGTAGGCGCGCGGCTCCTCGGCGGCGATCAGCGCCTCGGCGCGGTCGACGATGTCGGCCGGCGCGCCGGTCTGCACCAGCAGCCGGGCGATGTCGCGCAGCGTCCGGCTCATGTCGGCGATGCCGTAGAACGAGCCTTCGAAGTACGGGATGCCCCAGCGCTGCTGCATGCGCGTGGCGACGTTGATCATCGACTTCGAGCAGACCATCATGTTCGCCCGCGCCCGGTGCGCCGACGCGATCTCGCGGTAGCGGCCGTCGCCGGTGATGCAGGCCAGCACGCGCACGCCCAGCGCGTCCAGCAGCGGCTTGACCTGCCAGAGCTCGCCCGAGAGGTTGTATTCGCCGATGACGTTGATGTCGTAGGGCGTGCTGACCTCGGGCTCGACGGTGCCGATGACGTGGTCCAGCAGCGCCTCGGCGCCGAGCTTGTTGCCCAGGTTCTTCGGCCCGGCGAAACCCGGCACGTCGACCGGCACGACCGGCAGGCCGAAACGTTCGCTGGCGCGTTTGCAGACGGCCTCGATGTCGTCGCCGATCATCGCCGGCACGCAGGTCTGGTAGACGAAGATCGCCGGCGGGCGCACGGTCTCGGCGATCTCGCGTATGGCCTTGAACAGCCGCTTCTCGCCGCCGTAGACGACGTCGAACTCGTCGATGTCGGTGGTGAAGCCGGTGCGGTAGATCGTCGGGCCGGAACTCGCGCTGTGCCGGTTGTCCCAGCTGTTGCCTTCGCAGGCGATCGGGCCGTGCACGAGGTGGGCGACGTCGGCGATCGGCTGCAGCGCGATCTTGGCGCCGTCGAAGGCGCAGCCGCCGGCGGCGGCACCGGGCGTCAGCTGCTTGGTGCAGCCTTTCTTGCGCGCCTTCTCGCCCTTGGTCTGGTTGACGTCGCAGCCGGGCTCGTCGAAGACCTGGGCGATCCTGGCGTTGAGCGATGCGGACATGCGGCGGGCTCCTGTGGGCGGCCCTGGCCGTGTTGCACGATCGATGCCAGTCGCGCGGCGTGCACTTTCTCCTGTGCTGACAAGGGCTTGGCGCAGCCCGTCCGGTGCGCCGTCCTTGGCGGGATCACGACAAACGCGACGCCTGGACGCTGGCTGCCGGCGTGCCGAAGGCCGCCGCCAGGCCGGCCAGCACTTGCCGCAGCTCGGTCTCGAAGAGCGGCAGCGCGGCAGCGATCGCCTCGTGTTCGCCCGAGCGCACCGCGGCTTCGAGCGTGCGCGTGGCCTCGCGCAGCGCGGTGGCGCCTATCGTTCCCGACTCCGACTTCAGCATGTGCAGCGCTGAAGCCGCGGCGGCCAGATCGCCGCCGCGACACTGTTCGCCGATCGCCGCCGGCATGCCGGCGCGCGACTGCGCGAAGAGTTCCAGCACGCGCCGGTACAGCGCCGGCTGGCCGGCGGCGAAACGCAGGCCGGTGGCCATGTCCAGCCCCGGCAGCGTCGGCGGCAGCACGGCCGCCGGGGGCGGTGGCGCCGGTGGCGCCGGGGCGGCGGCCGGCGCCTCGTCGGCCCGCGTCCAGTGCCGCAGCCGCTCGATCAGCGCGTCGGGCTCGAAGGGTTTGGCCAGGTGGTCGTTCATGCCGGCGGCCAGGCAGGCCTCGCGGTCGCTGGCCATCGCGTGCGCGGTCATCGCGATCACCGGCAGCGTGTCCAGGCCGGGCAGGCGGCGCAGCCGGCGCGTCGTCTCCAGGCCGTCCAGGCCGGGCATCTGCACGTCCATCAGCACGGCGTCGAAGGGTTCGCGCGCCAGCCAGGCCAGGGCCTCCAGGCCGTCGCCGGCCAGCGCGGTGCTGGCGCCGGCCTGGCGCAGCAGCTCCAGCGTCAGCTCCTGGTTCACCGGGTTGTCCTCGGCGAGCAGCACGCGCAGGCCGTCCAGACGGCGCGACGGCGGCGGCGGCAGCGGCGCGCCGGCGGCCGGCGCGTCGCGGCCGAACAGCGACTCCAGCAGGGCCAGCAGCGAGGCGGCGCTGACCGGCGTCGCCAGCAGCGTGTCGACGCCCGGCGGCAGCGTGCGCTCGGCGTCGTCGGCGCCGTAGGGCACGAGCACGGCGATGCGCAGCCCCGGCCCGGCCAGCATGTGCAGCCGCGCCGGCAGGCCGGGGTCGGCGGCGGCCAGTGCCGCGGCCATCAGCACCAGGTCGGCGCCCTCGGCCGCGTGTGTCGCGGCCTCGTCGGCATCGCCGGCGCTGCGCACCAGGCAGCCGAGTTCGGCGGCCCGCGCCTGCAGCACCTCGCGGGCGCGGGCGCTGGCGTCGGCCACCAGCAGGCGCAGGCCCGGGCGCGGCGCCCGGCGTGCCGGCGCGGCGGCCTGCGGCGCGAGGCCGAAGACGGCGTCGAACAGGAAGTCGCTGCCGTGGCCCGGCGTGCTGCGCACCGTGATGTCGCCGCCCATCGCCTGCACCAGCTGACGGCTGATCGCCAGGCCCAGCCCGGTGCCGCCGTAGCGCCGTGTCGTCGACGCGTCGACCTGACTGAAGGGGCGGAACAGCCGCTCCAGGTCCTGCTGCGACAGGCCGATGCCGTTGTCGTGCACGCCGAAACGCAGCCGCAGCCTGCCCTCGGCCGGGCCGGCTTCGGCGGCGACCGAGACGACGACCTCGCCGCGTTCGCTGAACTTCACCGCGTTGCCGCAGAGGTTGACCAGCACCTGCGACAGCCTGAGCGCGTCGCCGACCAGGCCACGCGGCACGCTGGCCGGCAGGTCGAGCACGAAGCCCAGGCCGCGGTCGTGGGCCTGCAGCGCGACGATCGCGGCGACGCCGTCGAGCACCGCGTCGAGGTCGAAGGCGTCGTGCTCCAGCTCCAGCCGGCCGGCCTCGATCTTCGAGAAGTCGAGGATCACGTTGACGATGCCCAGCAGCGACTGCGCCGCGGCACGCGTCTTCTCGAGGTAGTCGCGCTGGCGGGTGTCGAGCTCGGTGCGCAGCGCCAGCGCCGTCATGCCGAGGATGGCGTTGAGCGGCGTGCGGATCTCGTGGCTCATGTTGGCCAGGAAGTCGCTCTTGGCGCGCGTGGCGGCCTCGGCGGCCTCGCGGGCGGCGACCAGCGTGCGTTCGGTCTCGCGCCGCGCGCTGACGTCGCGCAGCACGAGCTGAACGCGCTCGGCGCGGCCGTCGCTGCCCCGTGCCAGGACGGCGAAGCTGGCTTCGGCCGGCAGCGCCCGGCCGTCGGGACGGCGCAGCGTCAGCGCCTCGGCCTGCAGCGTGCCGGCCGTGGCCAGGCGCGCGGCCAGCGCAGGCCAGGCCGGCTCGGCCAGCCAGTCGGCGGCGTCGCGGCCGAGCGCCTCGTCGGGCAACGCCGAGCCCAGCATCGCCGCCCAGGCCGGGTTGCAGACCTGGATGCGGCCGTGGCCGTCGACGACGCCGGCGCCGTCGGCCATCTGCCGCAGCACCTCGTCGAACTGGCGCGCCTGGGCCTGCAGCTGTGCCTGCAGCGCGTGCTGCAGCCCGGTGATGCCGTCGGCCAGCGCGTGCAGCTCGTTGGCCGGGCCCGGCGGCCGCGGCGCCGGCTCGGCCAGGCGCTCGGCGTCGAGCGCCCGCACGTGCGCGTGCAGCCGCTCCAGCGGCCGCGAGACGCTGCGTGCGACCAGCGCGTAGACCAGCGCCGCCAGCAGCAGCAGCTCGACCAGCGCGGCGAAGGCGAACTGGCGCGACGCACGCCAGACCTGGCCGGCCAGCCAGTCTTCGTCGAGCTGCAGCACCAGCTCGGCGACGACGCCCAGGCCGTCGGGCGCCGGCAAGGGGTGGCGGATGATCTCGCCGCCGTGCGCGGCGACGACGCCGGTCTTGTCGTAGCGCTCGTCGATGCCGCGGCCGATGACCTCGGCCGACAGCAGCGCCGGGAAGCTGCGCAGGCCGTCGAGCTGCAGCTGCACCGACGCGTCGTCCAGCTCCCAGACCGATTTGGCGAGCGAGGGCACGTAGGCGCCGAGCACGGCCTCGACCTGCTCGCGCTGGCGCGCACGTTCGTCGCGGTGGCTGATCCAGGCGTTGGCCAGCGTCGCCAGCAGCGCCAGCACGACGCTGGCCGCGGCCACGCGCACCAGCAGCTCGCGCGAGAGCCGGCGCAACGGGGCGGAACTCGTGTTCACAGGCCTTGGCGCACGACGGCGCCGATGCGGATCGTCGGTTCGACCGGATGGCCGGTCGCCAGCCGCTTCATCGCCCGGTAGGCGTAGCGACCCATCAGCTCGTAGTCGACCGAGACGAAACCGTGCACCAGGCCGTCGGCGAGCAAAGCCTTCTGCGGCGCGGACAGCGCGCCGGTGGCGGCGACGACGACCCGGCTGCCGCGGCGCCCCGGCGGCGGCAGCGCGGCGCGGTAGCGCTGCGGTTCGGCGAAAGGCCAGGCGCCGAGCGAGACGACGACGTCGGCCTGTTCCTCGCGGAACGCGAACTCGAGCTGGCGCAGCGCACGCTGCGGGTCGTCGCCGTTGAACCAGGGGCAGCGCGCGACCTCGCGCCAGCCGCGCTCGCCGCCCAGGCGCGCGCCTTCGGGCAGCTTCGGGTCCTGCGCCAGCGTGCGCCGCAGCGCGGTGATGCGCGTCGCGATGCCGGGGTCGTGCGTGTCGCCGGCCAGCAGGCAGAGCTGGCCGCCGTCGGGGCGCCGTGCCGCCACCAGCGTGGCGAGCTGGCGCCCGATCTCCTCGTGGTCGGCGCCGATGTAGACGCGGCGCAGCGCACGCTGCGCCGGCTCGACGTCGCTGTCGATCGTGACCACCGGCACGCCGCGCTGGGCGGCCAGCGCCAGCGCCGATTCGCCGAGGTAGCGCGAGTTGGTCACCGCGACGGCCAGGCCCGCCAGCCCGTGCTGCAGCGCGCCGACGATGGCTGCGTCCTGGGCGCGTGCGCGGGCCGGGCCGGGCGCGCCGACGGCGTTGCAGCGGTCACCCCAGAGCTGGGCCTCGGCGGCGCAGCCGCGCCAGGCGGCGACGTAGTTGGGGTCGTCGGTACTTTTTCCGGCCAGTCCGTAGAGCTGTCCCTGGGCCTGGGCTCCCGCGGCCCACAGCAGCCCGATCAGGAACCGCCATGGCAAACGCATGCGTGTTCTTCGCCTTCGCTTCGGGGGCCGCCGGCTGCGCCCTCCTGGGCGCTCCGGACCGACAGCCGTCCCGTCGGGACGATGATGCGCCGCAGGCCGGCGGCGTCAAGCGCAGTTACCGAACTCGGGCTTTGTCACGCGTCGGCCAGCGCCTCGGTGGCGACCAGCTGTTCGCGCAGCGCGTGGCGGGCGCGCCAGCCGGCGCCTTGCCACGCCGCGAGCGTGTCGTCTTCGAATGCCAGGATCGCGCTCGTCTCGTCGGGCCAGATCGTGGCCTGCAGATCGCCGCGGTCCAGCGCCGCGGCGCTGGCGTCCAGCGGGTCGAGCGCCCCGGCGGCCAGCACGCCGCGACCGAGCAGCGCGTCGGCGCGGTACAGCGGCGTGTCCCAGCCGTGCGTGGCGCCCAGCGCGCACAGCGCCGGCAGGCGCTCGGCGACGCCTGCGGCCTCAGGCTGTTCGCCGCACATCGCGAGCAGCTCGCGCGCGCTGCGCCGGTCCCAGACCTCCCACGGCGTCAGGCCGCGGCGGTCGGCGACACGTTCGATCAGGTCTTCGGCGTCGTAGGCGAACCAGGCGCGCGGGGCGCCGGTGGCCGGGCGTTCAAGCACGTAGATCATTCGTCCAGGCCCTGGCCGACGAGGGTGCGCTGCCAGACGGCCTGGCGCAGGCGCTCGCGCACTGCGGCCTCGCTGCCGTCGAAAGCGTCCTGCGCGCGGCGCAGCGCGGCCTGCGCGACCGAGGCTTCGGCCAGCGTCAGCGCCAGCCGGCCGGCCATGTGGCTGGCGTCGGGACACAGCGCGAGCACCGCGCTGCGGTTGGGGTGTTCATCGAGGGACACGAGTTCGTGCGCCTCGGGGCGGCCGTCCAGGCAGACGGCGCCGGCGATGACCTCGACGCGGCGGCCGTCGCGCGTGATGCGCACGAGAACGGGGGCGTCGCGGTCGGGGTTGCTCATCGCGGGTTCTCCTCGTGAGGACGGCGGGCCTGCCGGCCCGCCGTGGCCGTCAGCGGATGATGTCGAACGAGATGTCGGTCTTGCCGGGGATGTTGGTGTTGGCGTCGAGCTTCTCGAAGTACTCGTCGAGCAGCATCGTCAGCAGCCGCATCCCGCCCTCGTAGCCCCAGGTGGGGTAACGGTGGTAGTGGTGGCGGTCGAAGATCGGGAACACCAGGCGCACCAGCGGCGTCCCGGCATCGCGCTCCAGGTACTTGCCGTAGGTGTTGCCGATCAGGAAGTCCACCGGCTCGGTGAACAGCAGGCTGCGCAGGTGCCAGAGGTCGCGCTTCGGGTAGACCTTGCCGTCCTGGCCGTAGGGCGAGGCGGCGAGCACCGCACGCACCTTCTCGGCCCAGTCCTCGTTGCCGTTGGTCGACAGCACGTGGGTCGGCTCGGCGCCCAGTTCGAGCAGGAACTTGGTGTAGCCGATCAGCTGGTCGGGGTCGCCGTAGAGCGCGTACTTCTTGCCGTGCAGATGGGCCTGGCTGTCGGCGATGGCGTCGACGAGCTGGCCGCGTTCGAGCTCCAGCTCGGCCGGCACCGGCTTGCCGGTCAGGCGGCTGATCGCCATCAGCAGCTCGTCGGTGCCGCCCACGCCCACCGGCGCGTTCAGCACGACGACCTCGTGGCCCTTCTCGCGCAGGTACTTGGCAGTCTTCTCGCTGCTGAACTCCTGGAAGACGATGGTCGCCTTGGCGTGCAGCGCACGTTCGACCTCGGCCTTGGTGGTGCCGCCGGAGAACATGCGGAACTCGCCGTCGGTCGGGGTGTTCCAGACCTCGGACGGGTCGCAGAGGATCGTCGCCTCGACGCCGAACAGCGCGAAGATGCGCTTGATCTCCTTCAGGTTGCCGACGACGAAGCCGTCGAAGCCGCCGATGAAGTTGATGCTCTCGTCGGGCACGCGCTCCAGCGGCGCCGTGACGCCGGCCTTGCCTTCCCAGAAGTGCTGCAGCACGCCCAGCAGCGCGTTGTCGTAGCCGGTGACGTGGCTGCCGACGAAGGCCGGGGTGTGCGCGAACGGCACGTCGAAGTCGGCCGGGATGCTGCCCTTCTCCTTGGCCGTCTTGATGAACGCGTTGAGGTCGTCGCCGATGACTTCCGCCATGCAGGTCGTCGACACCGCGATCATGTCGGGCTTGTAGAGGTTGAAGCTGTTGGCCAGGCCGTCGACCATGTTGGTCAGGCCGCCGAAGACCGCGGCGTCCTCGGTCATCGACGAGCTGACGCAGGACGTCGGCTCCTTGAAGTGGCGGCTGAAGTGGCTGCGGTAGTAGGCGACGCAGCCCTGCGAGCCGTGCACGAACGGCAGCGTCTTGGCGAAGCCGTTGGCGACGAAGACGGCGCCCAGCGGTTGGCAGGCCTTGGCCGGGTTGACGGTCAGCGCTTCGCGGGCGAAGTTCTTCTCGCGGTATTCCGGCGTCTTGGTCCAGTTGCGGATCTCTTCGATCCTGACGTCGGCGTGCTTGTATTCGAAGTTCGACTTCTTGTCGGCGAAGAGCTTCTGGTACTCCGGCTCGCGGAACAGCAGCTCGTGGTCGATGATCTTGTCGGCGTTTTGCGGCATGGTGTGCTCCTAGGTGCGGTGGCGGGCTCAGGCCGCTTTCTTCCAGGGGGCGCCCTTGGCGAGACCCCAGACCGGCGAGCTGATCGCGATGTCCATGTCACGGGCGAAGATGGCGAAGCCGTCGTAGCCGTGGTAGGGGCCGGAGTAGTCCCAGCTGTGCATCTGCCGGAACGGCAGGCCCATCTTCTGGAAGACGTACTTTTCCTTGATGCCCGAGCCGATCAGGTCCGGCTGCACGCGCTCGACGAACTTCTCGAACTCGTAGCCCGTCACGTCGTCGTAGATCAGCGTGCCGTCCTTGATGTAGTGGGTGGTGCGCTGGTAGTCGTCGTTGTGGGCGAACTCGTAGCCGGTGCCGCAGATCTCCATGCCCAGGTCCTCGTAGGCGCCGATGACGTGGCGCGGACGCAGGCCGCCGACGTAGAGCATCACCTTCTTGCCGTCCAGGCGCGGCTTGTACTTGGCGATGACGGCGTCGACCATCGGCCGGTACTTGGCGATCACGCGCTCGGCGTTGGCCTTGATCGTGTCGTCGAAGTGGCTGGCGATCTCGCGCAGGCTCTTCTCGATCTGCGTCGGGCCGAAGAAGTTGTATTCGACCCAGGGGATGCCGTACTTCTCCTCCATGTGCCGGCTGATGTAGTTCATCGACCGGTAGCAGTGCAGGACGTTGAGCTTGGCCTTGGGCGTGTTCTCCAGCTCGGCGATCGTGCCGTCGCCGGACCACTGGGCGATGACGCGCAGGCCGATCTCCTCGAGCAGGATGCGGCTGGACCAGGCGTCGCCGCCGATGTTGTAGTCGCCGATGATCGCCACGTCGTAGGGCGTGGAGACGAACTCGGGGTACTTGGCCGGGTCGGTCTTGTCGAAGACCCAGTCGCGGATCGCGTCGTTGGCGATGTGGTGGCCCAGCGACTGGCTGACGCCGCGGAAGCCTTCGCAGCGCACCGGGATGATGGTCTTGCCGCCCATCTCCTTGCTCTTCTTCTTGCTGACGGCCTCGATGTCGTCGCCGATCAGGCCGATCGGGCACTCGCTCTGGATCGAGATGCCCTTGTTCAGCGGGAACAGCTGCTCGATCTCGTCGATGATCTTCTCGAGCTTCTTGTCGCCGCCGAAGACGATGTCCTTCTCCTGGAAGTCGGACGTGAACTGCATCGTGCCGAAGCTGTCGACCCCGGTGATGCCGATGTAGTAGTTGCGGCGCGAGGCCCAGGAGTACTGGCCGCAGCCCACCGGGCCGTGGCTGATGTGCACCATGTCCTTGATCGGGCCCCACACCACGCCCTTGGAGCCGGCGTAGGCGCAGCCGCGGATCGTCATCACGCCGGGAAGCGACTTGATGTTGGACTTCACCCCGCAATCGGGACGGCCCTCTTCGTAGGCGTTCAGGTGCTTGGCGCGCTTCTTGGCCATCTTGTCCGGATAGGCCTTCAGCACTTCGTCGATCAAGGCCTTGTTGGCGGCCTTGCGCTCTTCAACGGTCATGGACATGGGTCGTTCTCCGTGGGCAGGGTGGGCGGCCCGGCACCGGGGCGGGCCCGGTGCCGCAGGGCCTGTGTCAGGCCGCTGCTTGGGCCGCGGTCTTGCCGACGATGGACTCGTCTTCCTTGCTCATGATCCCGAACTCCATCAGCAGGTCTTCGAGTTCGTCCATCGTGATCGGGGTCGGGATGACGCCGTTGCCGGCGTTGGCGTGCACCTTGTTGGCCAGGGTGCGGTACTCCTGGGCCTGGGCGCTGTTCGGGTCGTATTCGACGACGGTCATGCGGCGCAGCTCGGCGTGCTGCACGACGTTGTTGCGCGGCACGAAGTGGATGAGCTTGGTGCCCAGGCGCTTGGCCAGCGCTTCGGCGAGCTCGTATTCCTTGTCGGTCTTGCGCTCGTTGCAGATCAGGCCGCCCAGGCGCACGCCGCCCGAGTTGGCGTACTTCAGGATGCCCTTGGAGATGTTGTTGGCCGCGTACATGGCCATCATCTCGCCGGACATGACGATGTAGATCTCCTGCGCCTTGTTCTCGCGGATCGGCATCGCGAAGCCGCCGCAGACCACGTCGCCCAGCACGTCGTAGCTGACGTAGTCGACGTCGTCATAGGCGCCGTTCTCCTCGAGGAAGTTGATCGAGGTGATGACGCCGCGGCCGGCGCAGCCGACGCCCGGTTCCGGGCCGCCGGACTCCACGCACTTGATGCCGCGGAAGCCGATCTTCAGCACGTCCTCGAGTTCGAGGTCCTCCACCGAGCCGGCCTCGGCGGCCAGCGACAGCACGGTGTCCTGCGCCTTCGCGTGCAGGATCAGGCGGGTCGAGTCGGCCTTGGGGTCGCAGCCGACGATGAGGATCTTCTGGCCCATCTCGGCCAGGGCCGCGAGGGTGTTCTGCGAGGTGGTGGACTTGCCGATGCCACCCTTGCCGTAGAAGGCGATCTGCCGAAGCTTGCTCATGGGTTGAACTCCGTTAGGTAGTTGAGCTTGGGGTCGAGACGAATCAACGAGTGGCCACGAAAGCCTGTTCGCGAATTCCTTGCCGCCATCGACTGCTGGGTTTTCTTCTAGGAGGTGCCTTCGGGTCGGGTCGGGCATTCAGCGCCAGCAGCGCGTCGCAACCGCCGTGCCAACCCGCGTTTCTTTTGCTAAGTGCCTGTCTTGCAAAGGAAAAATGGCAAATGCCAGGCTCTCGGGGCGGCCGGTGTCGAATGTCCGAAACACGACAAAGCCGGAAGCCCGGGCCGATCGCGCACGCCGCAATGACGGCCCGGTGCGTGAGGTTCACGACGAAACCGGGCCCGAATCGGCGTGGTACGGGTGTTGCTGTCCGTTGGGTGATGCGGTGTCTGGCGAAGGCGCCGCCGGTGCTTCCCGTTCGCCACCTTCCATTGCGGAGATCCCGATGACCCTCTCGATCCAAGACACCGCTTTTGCCCGCCTCGAGGCCGAAGGCCGCCTCTTCAACAGCGTGCTGAAGGCGCCGACGCACAAGGCCGGCCGTTTCGGCTTTCGCGGCGACCTGGCGCTGAAGTTCCAGGCCAAGCTGGCCGACGAGGCGCGCCCGCCCGAGATCGCCTGCGAGCAGGTCATCGCTGCGGCCAACGCCGGCGAGCCGCAGATCGGTTTCCTCTGCGGCTTCCTGCTGTCCTTCGAGTCGCTGAAGCTCGTCGCCGAGGTGCTGGGCGAGGCGCTGTCGCCGCAGGGCAAGTACTTCCTGTTCTGCGACAACATCGACCTGTCCAAGCGCTACCAGGTCGAGTACGGCGGCGCCACGTTCTACGTGCTGCCGATCGACGAGGCCACGGTCTACAACGAGATGCTCGAGCTGCTGTACCTGGAGAAGACCGAGCTCAAGCGCCTGGACACCGCCGGCAAGACCGACGCCGTCACCGAACGCGCGTTGGCCTTCAAGGACAGCTTCCCGAAGATCAGTTTCGAGGAAGGCCTGGCGCTGATGGGCCCGGTGCGCAACCCGTACGAGAACCGCCCCGTCTGAGCCCGCGTTCGGTGGCCTGCGCCGACGCCCACGACCCGCATCCGGAGCGCTGGTACACGACCAACCTGGTCGGCATCCCGGCGCCGGTGCTGGCCAGCCTCGCCTTCAACGCGCACCCGCAGCCGCTGCGCATCGCCGGGGCGCGCGAGACGCAGCCGGGGCTGTTCGCGCTGCTCGGCCGCTGCCCCGACGCCGAGCAGGCGCGCGAGGTCTTCCAGCACTACATGAGCCTCGGCTTCGGCCTCGGCGCGCCGGCAGCCGACGCCGGCGAAGCCGAGCGCCACCGCTGGCGCACCAGCTACCTGAAGCTGATGCAGGGCTGGGTGCTGGACAGCAACAGCGCCGCCGGCGCGGTGTTGAAGGGCTGGGCCGAGAGCCGCTTCGGCCTGGTGCCGACCTACCACCGCGAGGCGCTGGCGCGTTACCCCTCGCCGGCCTGGATGCGCTACCTCGAGGAGAAGGCCGGCAGCCGCTTCCACAACAACTGCATCTGGCAGCAGCTGGACCTGGTGTTCGAGTACTGCCAGTGGATGCTGGCGCGCTTCGAGCTGATGGGCGCCGGCCCGCACGTCACGCTGTGGCGTGGCAGCTCCAACGTCGAGGAGCAGATCGTCGCCGGCTCGCTGCGCGAGCGCCGCTGCACCGTGCGGCTGAACAATATCGTCTCGTTCACGCGTTCGCGCGAGCAGGCCGGCTGCTTCGGCGACTGGGTGTTCGAGGCGCGGGTGCCCTTGTGCAAGCTGCTGCTGGCGCCCGGCGTGCTGAGCACGCGTTCGCTGCAGGCCGAAGGCGAGGTGCTGGCCATCGGCGGGCTCTACGAACTGAAGGTGAGCTATGAGTGAGGACCTGGCCGGGCGCATCGCCGCGGCCGGCGGCCTCGCCGCGGTGGCCGACCGTGCGCTCGGCGCCTATCTCGGGCTGGCATTGGGCGACGCGCTGGGGGCGACGGTCGAGTTCATGACGCCGCGCGAGATCGTGCACCGCTGGGGCGTGCACCGGCGCATCGTCGGCGGCGGCTGGCTCAAGCTGAAACCCGGCGAAGTCACCGACGACACGACGATGAGCCTGGCGCTGGGCGCGGCGCTGCTGCGCGGCGCCGCCGAAGGCCGGCCCTGGGACACGCGGCTGGTCGCCGAGGCCTTCGTCGGCTGGCTGCGCTCCAGGCCGGTGGACTGCGGCAACACCTGCCGCCGCGGCATCCAGCGTTATCTCGCCGACGGTTCGCTCGAAGGCCCGTACAACGAAGGCGACGGCGGCAACGGCGCGGCGATGCGCAACCTGCCGGTGGCGCTGGCGACGCTGGGCGACGACGCCTTGTTCGAGCGTGTCTCGCTGGCCCAGGCGCGAGTCACCCACCACCACGCGCTGTCCGATGCCGCGACGCTGGCGCTGGGCCGGTTGCTTCAGGGCCTGCTGCTGGGCGACCGCCCGGCGCAGAGTGCCGAGCGCATCGCCGCGATCGTCGACGCGCACCCCAAGTTCCGCTTCACGCCCTACCGCGGCCGTGCCAGCGCCTACATCGTCGACACGATGCAGACCGTGCTGCACTTCTTCAGCACGCGTGAAGGCTTCGAGGACGCGCTCGTCGACTGCGTCAACCAGGGCGAGGACGCCGACACCAACGGCGCGCTGGTCGGCATGCTGGCCGGCGCACGCTGCGGCGCCAGCCGCCTGCCGCGCGAGTGGCTGACACGTCTGAAACCCGACATCCGCCACGCGGTCGTCGAACAGGCCAGCGCGCTCACGGCGCTGGCGCTGGACGCGCCGCGCTGAACCGAGGACCGACCATGGCCCGCATCACCTTCTTCGAGAAACCCGGCTGCGGCGGCAACGCGCGCCAGCGCGCCGCGCTGGAGGCCGCCGGCCACACGCTGGAGCGCCGCAACCTGCTGGCCGAGCCCTGGACGCGCGAGACGCTGCTCGCCTTCCTGGCGCCGCTGCCGCCGGCGGCGTGGTTCAACCGCTCGGCGCCGCGCATCAAGAGCGGCGAGCTCGACCCCGACGCGCTGGACGCCGACGCCGCGCTGGCGCTGCTGCTGGCCGAGCCGCTGCTGATCCGCCGCCCGCTGCTGCGCCGCGAAGACGGCGTGACGCTGGTCGGCTTCGACACCGCCGAGGTCCACGCCTTCGTCGGCCTGCCCGACGCGCCGCCCGGCCGGCTGGACGTCTGCGTCTCGCCCAGCGGCCACTGCGCCAGCCCCGAATCCTGATCCTGGAGACCGCTATGCCGATCTACGAATACCGCTGCCCCGCCTGCAGCCACGAGTTCGAACTGCTGGTGCGCAGCAGCACCGTGCCGTTGTGCCCGCAATGCGGCGCCGGCGAACCCGAACGCCTGGTGTCGCGCATCGCGCCGCACGGCCAGACCGCCGGCAAGCTGGCGCTGGCGCGCCGGGCGGCGGCGAAGGAGGGGCACTTCAGCCATTACAGCGCGGGGGAGAGGGCGAAGGCGTTGAAGTGACGAGGCGCTGGCAGGCCGAGGCGATGGCGCGGCTGGAGACCAGGCCGCGGGAATAGCCCAGCAACACGGCCTTGAGCAGCACGGCCGGCGAGACCGCAGGCGCTCCGGTCTCGTCGTTGCGATAGAAGGCGTCGAACGCGTCCAGCGGCACCGCGCCGGAGTCGACCAGGTGGTTGAGCGCGACCTCGAAGGAGCCGGCAGCAACTGCTCGGCCAGCACCACCGGCAGGAAACACGGCTGGTTGTCGACGGGCGGTAACGGGCCACCGCGGGGACGGTCGAGAAGATGACGTCAGAGCTTGCAAACGCTGTGCCGCGCCAATAGGCTGCGGCGAACCCAGGACGCCGACGGCGGTGCATGAAAGAACAGATCAAATGCGCTGATGCCGCTTGCTGCGTCAACCAGGCCGGTGGGCGGCCGCACCGGGGTCTTTCTGCAGCTTCGTTAGCAGTCTTTCCTCGTTGATCGCTTAGCAGGGAACTTATGACGAATAAAATTGGCGAAATGGAAGCGGCTTTGGTTTTTCGGAAAGCCCAGGAAATCGGTAAGGCAAGAGATGCCCTGCTCGAACCAAAGTACCCGAGACTGATAAATGGGCTGGCAACAGGCTTGGGATGTGGGCTTGTTATATATGCAATGGACAGCGTGCAGGCTTCCTTGTTGTTCAAGGTAATTTTTTCCGGCACTTCAGTAGGTTTGCTTGGTGTTTTGGTGGAGCAATGGAGTATTCGTAAGCGCTTGGAGGCATCAATACAATTGCTCCTGAGCCACGACGAAAGACTGAACCTTCAAAATCGCATGAACAGCCATGGCGAAACAGCCGAGTAGCAACCAGACTTCTAACCCTGCCATTGGGAGTGACGTCCGCAAGCTGGCGCTTGCGGTTCCCTTCGCCTTCGGCTCCGGCCGCCCCTCATCTCCACGTTGAGGCTGTAGCAACACCCCGTCTTTCAGCCCCGAACACGAAACGGCGCCTCTTCAGGCGCCGTTTCTGTTGGCGAAGCCGCTCCCGCAGATCAGTCCGCCGAAATCGACTCCGAAGCCTGTCGCTGCGCCATTCGCTGCCCGCGCGCCTCGCTCCGGCCCGCCGTCAATACCCGTTCTCGAACCAGACCGGCTCCCGCCGCCGCAGCTCCGCCAGCAGCCCCATCGTCTGCGGCACCAGCGCGCTGACGGCATACCAGACGGCCTCGCGCCGCGGCTCGTGGCCGTCGCGCAGGGCCGCGTGCAGCGCCTGCCAGCCGGCCCAGTCGGCCAGCGCCAGCTTGTCGCGCAGCACCGGCGTCAGGTTGCCCAGCGTGTGCGCCATCGTCAGCAGCCGGGCCTCGACGGCGGCCAGCGTGCGTGGGCTGGCGAAGAGTTCGTCTTCGCCCTGCATCGCCCGCGTCAGCTCGCCGACGGCGGCGCCGGCGTCCATCACGATGGCGTACAGCGCCTGGTGGTACACGGCTCAGGCCGGCTGCGGCACGCCGGTCAGCGCCTCGGCCACCTCGGCCAGCGGCAGCGCGATGCGCACGATGCCCTGCTCGTCCAGGAAACGCTGCTCCATGCGGGTCGGCGGCTCGGGCAGCACGGCGTAGTGCGGCCCGGCGCTGCGTTTCATCACCTGGCGCGCGAAGGCACGCGGCAGCTGGTCGTCGAAGCGGCAGCCGAGGAAGACGAAACCCAGCGCCGCGCGGCGCTGCTGCACGACGGCCGGGATCGGCGTCTGGATGTCGATCTCGGTCAGCACCTCGACGAAGTCGGAGTCCGAGATCAGGTAGTTCGACGCCGGCGAGCGAGCGCCCCAGGGTTTGTAGAACACGGTGCGCGGCTCCAGCGGCGCGTCGGCGGCGCTGCCGTCGGCGCCGTACCAGCCGGTCCAGGTGCCGAAGTGTTCGCTCTGCGACAGGCCCTGCACCTCGGCCCAGTCCTCGCGAGCGGCGAGCGCGCGGCGCAGCGTGTCGTCGTACCAGCAGTCGACGATCAGCGGCGCCGGCAGCGCCGCCAGCCAGCGGTGCAGCGCCGACGGCGCGGCCGGCGCGGCGAAGGCCTGGTCCATCGCGTTGACCAGCGTCTTGCGGTGCTTGAAGTTCTCGATGAACTGCGCCGCGGCGGTGAGCCGGTTGCGGATCTTGGCCGGCACCGAGACGCGCGCCGTCAGCACCGCCGCCAGTGCCAGCGTGTCGGCCGGCGGCCGCGCGCCGTCGCACAGCGCCAGCAGCCCGGGGCCGAGGTAGGGGCACAGCGTGCCGGCGACCAGGCCGGTGGCGACGGCCTCGGGCAGCGTGTCGATCGTCGTGTGACTCATCGCGGTTCTCCGGTTCAGCGCCGTGCGGCGACGAAGACGGCGGCGGCCTGCGCCGGGTCGGCGGTGACCTGCCAGCAGTGGCCGTCGGAAGCGCCGAGAAACAGCGCGCAGCGTTCGCCGGCGGCGGCCGGCGTCTCGTCGCGCAGGTCGACGGCGTCGACGACGCTGACCCGCAGCGGCGCCAGGCGCTCGCGCAGCCGCGTGGCGGCGGCACGCAGGTCGGGCGCCGCCTCGGCCAGCGCCAGCGCGTCGGCGAGCGTGGCGGCGTCCATCAGTCCTCCACCAGCTTCTTGGCTTCGACGGTGATCGGCAGCGTCGTCGTCTCGGCCATCTCGGGCAGAGACAGCACCCAGCCGTTGCCCAGCGTCACGGTGCCGCCCCACAGGCCCGGCTTCTCCTGCGCGACCACGGGCTCCTCCAGGTCCTTCTTGGGCACGTAGGCCGAGAGGACCCCGGCGGAATTGCGGCGCATCATCACTTTCATCGTCGGCTCCAGTCGTGGAATCGTGGATTCAGGGGCAGGCCGCCGCCACGGCGTCCTGCAGCAAGGGGGCGACGGCGGCGTGCACGGCGGCCAGCGCCTGCTGCACGTGGGCGTCGGTGCTGTCGCGGCCGAGCGAGAAACGCAGCGCGGCGCGCGCATGCGCCGACGGTTCGCCCATCGCCAGCAGCACGTGCGAAGGCTGCGTGCCGCCGGCGGCGCAGGCCGCGCCCGACGAGGCGACGACGTCGGCGCGCTCCAGCCGGCCGAGCACGAGTTCGGCGTCCAGCGTGCCGAAACGCAGGCAGCAGGTGTTGGCCACACGCGCGACGCGCCGGCCGTAGACCTGCACGCCGGGCAGGGTGGCGCAGCTGGCTTCCAGCCGGTCGCGCAGCGCGGCGATGCGTTCGATGTCGGCGGCCGGCGTCGCCGCGGCGCGGTCGCAGGCGGCGGCGAAGCCGGCGATGCCGGGCAGGTTCTCGGTGCCGCCGCGGCGGTGGCGCTCCTGGCGCCCGGCCAGCAGCGGCGCCAGCGCGAAGCCCTTGCGCACGACGAGCGCGCCGACGCCCTTGGGCCCGTGCAGCTTGTGCGCCGAGACGCTCATCAGATCGGCGCCCAGCGCGGCGAAGTCCAGCGCCGCCTTGCCGGCGAGCTGCGTCGCGTCGACGTGCATCCGGGCGCCGGCGGCGTGCGCCAGCTCGGCCAGCTCGGCCACCGGCATCAGCACGCCGGTCTCGTTGTTGGCGCCCATCACGCTGACCAGCGCGACGTCGGCGCCGATCGCCTCGCGCGCCGCGGCCAGGTCGACGCGGCCGTCGGCGTCGACCGGCAGGCGTGTCACCGGCACGCCCTCGGCCTCCAGCCGTGCGGCCAGCGCCATCAGGCCCGGGTGTTCGACGCTGCTGAGCACGAGCCGCTGGCGCCCGATGCCGCGTGTCGCCGCCAGCGCGGCGTGCACGGCCGTGTGGTTGGCTTCGGTCGCGCCGCTGGTGAAGACCAGCTCCGAGGGCTGGCAGCCGAGGAAGGTGGCGACCCGGCTACGGGCCTCGGCCAGCAGCCGGCGCGCCTGCTGGCCGGGCTCGTGCGTCGACGAGGGGTTGGCCCAGGCGACTTCGAGCGCGTGCAGCATCGCCGCGACGGCTTCGGGCGCCGGCGCGGTGGTCGCGTTGTGGTCCAGGTAGACGCTCACGGCCAGAAGACCCGCGTCTCGTCGTGGCAGACCTGGGCCAGCGCGGCGTCCAGCGTCAGGCCTTCGCCGACCAGCGTCCAGCGGCCCTCGACGTGGTCGCGCGCGTGCAGCCGCCAGCGGCCGCCGGCGTCGGGCTCGAACCAGGCGATGGCGATCTCGCCGCCCTCGGGGTCGACCTTGCGCGAGCAGTTGGCGCTGAGGATCTTCCAGCCGGCGCCTTCGGCCACCAGGCGCGGGCGCACGTAGCGGTAGCGGCTGCGCACGGCCAGCGCACGCTCGATGCGCGCCGCGTCCAGCGCGACGACGGCGGCACGCGGGCCGCGCTCGACGGGCGGGCGGCGCACGGCGGCGTTCATCCGCCGGCCTCGGCCCCGGTGACCGGCACGATCTCCTCCTCGAGGCAGCCGAGCACGCACAGGCCGAAGTCGACCATGTACAGCGGCACGTTGGCCTCGGCGTGGTGGCCGACCTGGACGATCTCGCCCGGGCCGCCTTGCACGATCAGCAACTGGTCCTCTTCGGCTTCGGGCACCGAGCCGTCGTTGTAGAGGTCGACGGCGGCCAGGACTTCCTGGCCCCATTGGTAGCGCGGCAGGCGGGGATCGAGCATCGTGGGTCCTCAGCGCAGGTCGTCGAGTTGCCCGGCGCGCTCGCCCAGCCGGGCCAGCACCTCGGGCGGTAGCCGGTCGAGCGTGCACAGCTCCTTCGCGCGCATGCCGACCTGCTGGCCGCTGGCGACGAACTCGACGGCGTAGATGTAGTACTGCTGCAGAAAGCTGCCGACCGAGCGCACGTAGCCGACGTCGCCACGCTCGACGAGCACCTCGCCGATGTCGCGGCCGCCGTAAGTGCCGTCGTTGCGCACCTTGACGCGGGCGGCGACACGTTCGCCGATCTCGAAGCGCGGCGGCCCCGCGAGTTCGACCTCGTCGTCGTCGCGCACGATGTCAGCCATGGCGGCGGTCCTCCAGTTCCTGCAGGCGTTCGGCGGCGCGTTCGCGCACCAGCGGCTCGGCGTCGAGCAGCAGGCGCTGCAGCAGCTCGCCGACGGCGCGGCCGGCGGCGGTATGGCGCACCAGCCAGTCCTCGTCGCGTGCCAGCGGCTCCAGCAGCGCGGCCGGCAGGCGCTCGGCGGCGATGCGGCGCACCTCGGGCGCCGGGTCCTCGGCCAGGCGCCACAGCGCCGGCATCGTCACGCGTTCGGCGACGATGCGCCGCACCTGCAGGTCGGCGTCGCCCATCATCAGCGGCAGCAGGGCCCCGGGCAGGCGGCGCGCGACGGTGGCGCGCACCTCGTAATCGGGGTCGTGCATCAGCGTCGGCAGCTCGGCTTCGGCCAGGCGCTGGGCGACGCGGATGCGCACCTCGCGCTGCGGGTCGTCGCGCAGCCGGCCCAGCAGGCGCTGCGGCAGGCGAGACGCGGCCTGCAGGCGCACCGTCTCGTCGGGGTCGGCCATCAGCGCCGGCAGGTGGAAGACGTCGGCATGGCGCGCGGCGATCGCACGCACCTCGAAGTACGGATGGCCCAGCGAGCCGTTGGCCAAGCCGGGGTGGCGGCGCAGGAAGCGGTCGATGCGGCGCGCGTAGGCGTCCTGCAGGCAGGCGTGGCCGGGCTCGCAGCCGCCGGCGGCGTGCAGCGTGCTGTGCGGGCAGGCGGCGCAGTCGATGGCCTGGCCATCCCAGCGGCGGGCGGGGATGTCGCTCCAGGCGCGCTCGGGGGCGTTCATCGTGGCGTTCCCGCGCTCTCGCCCGTGGCACGCGCCCAGGCGGCAGCGCCCGTGACCGGCGGCAGGCCGTCGGCGTCGGGGTCCTCGCCGACCAGCGCACGCACGCGCACGGCCTCCAGCAAGGCGCCGCCGACGCAGTCCTCCGGGTCCAGCGCGCGCAGCACGGCGAGTGCGTCGCGCGCCTCCAGCGGGTCGTCCAGGCGCAGGCTGAGGTAGGCGTAGCCCTTCAGCAGGAAGAGCAGGAAGCGTGTGCCGGCGTCGCCGCGGGCGCCGGGCAGCGGCTGGCGCGGCAGTTCGCGCCAGACCGTCGGCAGGCCCAGCGCACGCGCCGCGACGACCAGCGCGCGGCGTGCGACGTCGCGCGCCGCGGCCGGGCGGTGGCCGAAGAAGTGGTGGCGGTAGAAGGCGATCAGCACCGCCGGATGCCCCGGCGCCAGCGCCTGGGCGCGCATCAGCGCGGCCATCGCGCCGGGCGGGTCCAGGCTGCGCAGCCGGCCGGCCTCGGCCAGCGCGGTCTCGGCGGCGGCGTCGAGGCCGCGGCCGAGCACCGCGTCGTCGAAGCCGTCGGCCGTCATTTCCATGCCCACCTAGGCGCGGCTGATGCGGCGCAGCGAGTCCAGCGACACGCTGGCCTGCGCCGGCGGCGCCGCGCCGGCGCTGGAGCAGCCGCAGGCGGCCTGCTTCGGGTCGTGGAAACGCAGGCCGCTGGAGGTCGGCGTGTCGGCGAAGTCCACCGTCACGCCGTCCAGCAGCGCGGCGCTGGCCGCCGGCAGGAAGACGCGCAGGCCGTTGACGTCGAGCACCGCGTCGCCGTCCTGCGGCGCGGCGTCGAGGCTGAAGCTGCTCGACAGCCCCGAGCAGCCGCCCGGCGTCACCGTCAGCCGGAAGCCGCCGGCCGGGTGCTCCGAGAAGCGCAGCAGGCGCCGCATGAACTTCTCGGCGGCCGGGGTGACGACGACGTTCGCCGCGCCCATCGTCAGACCTTCTTGATGCAGTTGTCGACGGGGCAGACGGCGATGCACTGCGGGGCGTCGAAGTGGCCTTCGCACTCGGTGCACTTGGCCGGGTCGATGATGAAGGTGCCGCCCTTTTCGCGGATGGCGTTGTTCGGGCATTCGGCTTCGCAGGCCGAGCAGCCGGAGCACATGGAGGCGATGATCTTCAGGGCCATGGGGTTCTCCTCGTGGGGCGGGACTAGCGGGGGTCAGGCCGCCGCGGTGCCGGTGAAGGCGCCCTGGCGGATGCGCGCGTCGCCGCGCGGCTGGTGGACGACGGCGCCGCTGGCGATGCGTTCGCGGTAGTCGGCGAACCAGGCCAGCGCGGCCTTCTCGATGAACTCGTGGGCGTAGCGGTCCACCGGCTCGATGCCGGCGGCTTTCAGCTCGTCACGCGGGCAGGCGCCGATCTTGGCGACCAGCACCGCGTGGCAGTCGGCCAGCGCCTGGACGATGGACGGCAGCTGCTCGTCCTCGCCGTAGCCGCCCTGGCAGTACAGGTCGACGCGGCGGTGGCCGACGAAAGTCGCGGCACCGGCGCCGACCTCGTAAATCTGGAACTCGGTGGCGTGGCCGAAGTGCTGGTTGACCAGGCCCTGGCTCTCGCTGGCGACGGCGACCAGCACCTTCAGCCCGTCGTCGGCCAGCCCGGCGTCGAAGGCCTCGGCCAGCGCGTCGACCTTGGCCTGGTGCTGGGCCTGGCGCTGCAGCTCGACCTGCTGCTGGTAGGCGCGGCGCTTGTCCAGGTCGTAGACGACGGCCAGGTCCTCGATCTTCTCCAGCGTGAACTCGTCGCTGCGGTCCTCGCCGAGCATGCCGACGGCGTCGGCGCGGCACTGGCGGCAGTGGCGCATCAGGTTGGCGCCGCCGGCGCAGGCGTCCTGCACCGCCTTCAGCTCCTGCGCCGTCGGGCCGCGCTGGCCGGTGAGGCCGTAGAAGGTGCCGTGCTCGGGCTCCGAGATCAGCGGCATGATGTTGTGCAGGAAGGCGCCACGCGCCTTGACCGCCCGGTTCACCTCGATCAGGTGCTCGTCGTTGACGCCCGGGATCAGCACCGAGTTGATCTTGGTGAGCACGCCGCGCGCGGTGAGCATCTCCAGGCCGAGCATCTGGCGCTCGTGCAGGATGCGCGCCGCTTCCAGGCCGGTGATGCGGCGGTGGTCGTGGAAGATCCAGGGGTAGATCTTCTCGCCCACGGCCGGGTCGACCATGTTGATCGTGATCGTGACGTGGTCGACGTTGTACTTGACGATCTCGTCGACCCAGTCGGGCAGCGCCAGGCCGTTGGTCGACAGGCAGAGCTTGATGTCCGGCGCGTGCTGCTGCAGCAGGCGCATGGTCTCGAAGGTCTTCTTCGGGTTGGCCAGCGAGTCGCCGGGGCCGGCGATGCCCAGCACCGTCATCTGCGGGATCGCGCTGGCCACCGCCAGCACCTTCTTCACCGCCTGCTCGGGCGTCAGCTTCTGGCTGACGACGCCCGGGCGGCTCTCGTTGCTGCAGTCGTACTTGCGGTTGCAGTAGTGGCACTGGATGTTGCAGGCCGGGGCGACCGCGACGTGCATGCGCGCGAAGTGGTGGTGCGCTTCCTCGGAGTAGCAGGGATGGTTCTTGACCTTGTCCCAGATCTCGGCCGGCATGTCCTCGGGGCCGGCCGAGGAGCCGCAGCTGGACTTGCCGGCGCCGCCGCTGCTGCTGCAGCCGCCAGCGCCGGCGGGCGCGGCGTCGCCGAGGGCGGGCCGACCGCGGCGCAGGTCACCGATCGAGATGAAGGCTGTGTGGCTCATGGCGGGCCCGTCGGTTGAGGACGAGCGCGCACTGCGAGAGCCGTGCCATGCCCCGATCCCTTACGGATCAAGGACTTGCGGAGGGTGTCGGGCGTCGGTCGGCTGTGCTCTTCGCGACAAAACCGACAGCGCGGGCCTCAGCTCGGGCCTGTGTCTGGCGAGCGAGGCCTTCCGGCCTCGCCCGTCCCGCCTCAGTGGGCCGGCGGCGTGGCCGGCGTGTCTTCGCCGGCGTCGGGCGGCGCCTCGGCGGCGACGCGGTAGCTCTCGCTGGCCCAGGCGCCCAGGTCGATGCTGCGGCAGCGTTCGCTGCAGAACGGGCGCCAGCGGTTCTCCGGCGCGTACGGCGTCGGCTTCTTGCAGGCGGGGCAGGGGACGAGGCGGGGAGCGGTCACGGCGAAAACGAACGGGAAACGGGTCAGGCGCAGAGCGTGAGCTCGAAGTCGCGGTCCTCGGCGGCCAGGCGCAGCCGGCCGTCGGCGTCGGGGCGCATCAGGCGCACGCCGACCATCAGCCGGTGGCCGGTCATCTCGGGCACCAGGCCGTCGGCGCCGTCCAGGCGCACGCGCATCAGCTGGTAGGTGCGGCCGGCCGGCAGGCTCTGCTGGTACTGGCCGCCGGCGGCGACGACACGCTGCGGCGCGCCGCTGTCGCGCAGCAGGCCCAGCAGCACCTGCAGCGCCTCGGCCAGCGGCGACAGCGTCGCGATCCAGCCCATCAGGTCGGCGCGGCGCTTGGCCGGGTCGAGCTGCTGCCAGGCGTAGTACGAGGGCAGGTCGAACTCGCAGGTGCCGCCCGGGATGCCGATGCGGCTGCGGATGCCCATCAGCCAGTCGTTGCTCTGCAGCGCCTGGCCGGCCTTGCCCTGCAGCTGGTTCAGGCCGTCGAAAGCGTGGTCGATGCGGCCGACGATCTGGTCGAGCGCGGCTTCGGAGATGTGCGGGTTGCCGCGGTAGGACTGCAGCTGGGCGCGGTGGCGCTCCAGCTCCTTGAGCAGGTCGCTCTTGAGGTCGGCGCGCGAGGCGACGTCCATGATCTCGAAGATCGTCGCCAGCGCGAAGTGGTGGTCCACCGGCGCGTCGCGCGCGACGAGCTGCCCGAGCCGGTCGAACAGGTGCTCGAGCCGCAGCATCGTGCGGATGCCCTCGTTGAACGGGTACTCGTACAGGACCAAAGGGGGCGCTCTTCGTGGAGGGAATGCTCAGTGCGGCCCATTGTTCCACAGCGCCCACAGCGCCCGGACTTCGGCGGCCAGTTCCCCGAGCGCCATCCCGTCATTGAAGATCACCGCGTCGGCGATGCGCCGGCGCGCGGCGCGTGCCGCTTGCTGGGCGATGACGCGGCGAACGGCCTCTTCGCTCCAGCCCGAGCGGCGTTTCACGCGCTCGACCTGGGTCTCCTCGCGACAGTCGACGACGAGGATGCGGTCGCAGCGCGCGCGCCAGTGCGCCGATTCGGCGAGCAGCGGCACGTCGAAGACGACCGGCGCCTCGCCGGCGGCCGCGGCGCGCGCCAGCGCCTCGGCGCCGATCATCGGGTGCAGCACGGCCTCGAGCCGGCGTTTTGCGCCGGGGTCGGCGAAGGCGATGGCGCGCATGCGTTCGCGGTCCATCGCGCCGTCGCTGCCGACGATCTCCGGCCCGAAAGCCGCGGCCAGCGCCGGCAGCGCGGCGCCGCCAGGGGCGGTGAGTTCGCGCGCGATGGCGTCGGTGTCGACGATGACGGCGCCGAGCCCGGCCAGCAGCGTCGCGACGGTGCTCTTGCCGCTGCCGATGCCGCCGGTCAGGCCGAAGCGGCGCGGCCGGGGCGTCAGGCCCAGCCGATCCACGAGAGCACGGTCTCGCGGCCGGCCAGCAGCACGACGAGGCCGCCGCCGGCCAGGAAGGGCCCGAAAGGCACGAAGCGGCCTTCGCGCAGCGAGCCGGTGGCCTTCATGCCCAGGCCGACGACGGCGCCGATGACCGAGGCCATCAGCACGATCGGCACGATGGCCTGCCAGCCCAGCCAGGCGCCGAGCGCGGCCAGCAGCTTGAAGTCGCCGTAGCCCATGCCTTCCTTGCCGGTGGCGAGCTTGAACAGCCAATAGACCGACCACAGCGAGAGGTAGCCGACGGCGGCGCCGGCGATCGCCTCGCCCAGCGTCTGCCCCGGCAGCCAGCCGAGCGCGGTGGCGGCCAGCCCGGCCCACAGCAGCGGCAGCGTCAGGCCGTCGGGCAGCACCGTCGTGTCCCAGTCGATCAGCGCCAGCGCCAGCAGCACGGCGACGGCGCCGCACCACAGCAGCACCGCCGGCTGCGCGCCCAGGCGCCAGGCGACGATGCCGAACAGCGCCGCGGTCGCCAGCTCGACCAGCGGGTAACGGGCCGAGATGCGCGCCTGGCAGGCCGAGCAGCGGCCGCGCAGCGCCAGCCAGCTCACCAGCGGAACGTTCTCGTACCAGCGGATGGCGTGGCCGCAGGACGGGCAGCGCGAGCGCGGGCGCGCGATCGTCAGCGGCGCCAGGCCGTCGAGCTTCTTCTCCAGGCCGAGCCCGGCCTGGGCCAGCCCGGCCGGCGCGTCGCCGCCGAAGACGCGGCGGAACGAGTCGCGGTCGGTCAGCTGGCCGGCGACGTCGGCCCACCACTGGCGTTCCAGCATCAGCGGCACGCGGTGGATGACGACGTTGAGGAAGCTGCCCACCGCCAGCCCGAACAGGGCCAGCAGCCAGGGGCTCAGCAGCAGGTCCAGCGGCAGCGCCGCGCTCCAGTCGGCGGGGATCAAACGACGGCGCCCAGCTTGAAGATCGGCAGGTACATCGAGACCACGATGCCGCCGATCAGCACGCCCAGGATGACGATGATGAAGGGCTCCATCAGGCTCGACAGGCCCTTGACCATGTCGTCGACCTCTTCCTCGTAGAACTCGGCGGCCTTGCCCAGCATGTGGTCCAGAGAGCCGGATTCCTCGCCGATGGCCGACATCTGCAGCACCATCGTCGGGAAGACCGAGGTCGCGGTCATCGAGGTGGTCAGCGCCGAGCCGGTGGAGACGTCCTTCTGGATCTGCTCGGTGGCCCGGGCGTAGACGGCGTTGCCCGAGGCGCCGCCGACCGAGTCGAGCGCCTCGACCAGCGGCACGCCGGCGGCGAACATCGTCGCCAGCGTGCGCGTCCAGCGCGCGATCACCGACTTCTCGATCAGCGTGCCGAAGATCGGCAGGCGCAGCAGCAGCCGGTCCATGACCATCTGCATCTTCTCCGAGCGCTTCCAGGACTGCAGGAAGAAGTAGGTGCCGCCGAAGATCAGGCCGAAGATCACCCACCACCAGCTGACGAAGAACTCGGACAGCGCGATCACGAACAGCGTCGGCGCCGGCAGGTCGGCGCCGAAGGAGCGGAAGACCTCCTTGAACGCCGGAATCACGAAGATCATGATGACCGTCAGCACGATGAAGGCGACGACGATGACCGCCACCGGGTACATCAGCGCCGACTTGATCTTCTGCTTCAGCGCCATCGTCTTCTCCTGGTAGATCGCCAGGCGCTCGAGCAGCGCTTCCAGGATGCCGCCGGCCTCGCCGGCTTCGATCAGGTTGCAGTACAGCGCGTCGAAGTACATCGGGTGCTTGCGGAACGCGGCCGACAGGCTGGTGCCGGTCTCGACGTCCGAGCGGATGTCCGTCAGCAGCTTGGTCATGCGCGGGTTGGACGCCCCGCGCGCGACGATGTCGAAGGCCTGCAGCAGCGGCACGCCGGCCTTCATCATCGTCGCCAGCTGGCGCGTGAAGATCGCGATGTCCTTCTGCTTGATCGAGCGGCCGCCGCTGGTGCGGCGCTTCTTGACCTTGGTGACCAGGATGCCCTGGCGGCGCAGGCTGGCGTTGACGACGGCCTCGCCCCCGGCGCGGATCTCGCCGCGCACGAGCTTGCCGTTCTTGTCCTTGCCCTCCCACTCGAAGATCTGTTCCTTGGCGGCGCTCTTGGCGCGCGCGGCGGATGCTGCTGTGGCCATGGATCGTGTCGGGAGGCGGTTATTCGTTGGTGACGGTGATGACTTCTTCCAGCGAGGTGACGCCCAGGCGCACCTTCACCAGACCGGACTGGCGCAGGTCGCGCACGCCCTCGCGCTGCGCCTGCTCGGCGATGTCCAGCGCGGTGCCCTCGGAGAGGATGACGCGCTGGATGGCCTCGGTGATCGGCATCACCTGGTAGATGCCGACGCGGCCCTTGTAGCCGTTGTTGCAGGCGGAGCAGCCGACCGCACGATACGGCTTCCAGCTTCCGTCCAGATCGGCGTCGGTATACCCCGCCTTGAGCAGCGCCTCGCGCGGATAGTCCGCCGGTTTCTTGCAGACTTCACACAAACGGCGCGCCAGGCGTTGCGCGGTGATCAACAGCACGCTGGCGGCGATGTTGAACGGCGCCACGCCCATGTTCAGCAGCCGCGTCAGCGTCGTCGGCGCGTCGTTGGTGTGCAGCGTGCTCATCACCAGGTGGCCGGTCTGCGCCGCCTTGATCGCGATGTCGGCGGTCTCCAGGTCGCGGATTTCGCCGACCATGATGATGTCCGGGTCCTGGCGCAGGAAGGCCTTCAGCGCCGCGGCGAAGGTCAGCCCCGCCTTGTCGTTGACGTTGACCTGGTTGATGCCCGGCAGGTTGATTTCGGCCGGATCCTCGACGGTGGCGATGTTCACGCCCGGCTGGTTGAGGATGTTCAGGCAGGTGTAGAGCGACACCGTCTTGCCGCTGCCGGTCGGGCCGGTGACGAGGATCATGCCGTAGGGCCGCTGGATCGCGGCCATCAGGCGGTCCTTCTCGATCTTCTCGTAGCCCAGGGCCTCGATGCCCAGGCGCGCCGACGAAGGGTCCAGGATCCGGATCACGACCTTCTCGCCGAACAGCGTGGGCAGCGTGCTGACGCGGAAGTCGATCGCCTTGCTGCCGAACTTCAGCTTCATCCGGCCGTCCTGCGGGACCCGCTTCTCGGCGATGTCCATGCGCGAGATGACCTTGATGCGCGAGGCGAGCTTGTCCTTGATGGCGATCGGCGGCTGGGTGATCTCGCGCAGCTCGCCGTCGATGCGGAAGCGCACCCGGTAGTTGTATTCGTAGGGCTCGAAGTGCAGGTCGGAGGCGCGGGCGTTGATCGCGTCGATCAGCATCTTCTGCAGGAAGCGCACGACCGGCGCGTCCTCGACTTCGGTCGAGACCTCGGCCTCGGCGGCGGTCGTCGTCGTGTCGTCGCTGACGTCGAAGTCGAAGTCCTCGCCGGCCAGGGACTCGAGCACGTCGTTGGCGCTCTGGCCCTGGACGTCGAGCTGGCGCATCAGCTTGTCGTACTCGACGATGACCCACTCCGGGGTCAGCTGGGTGGCGAACTTGATGCGCTCGACGGCTTCCTGGTCGGTGGGGTCGGCCGCGCCGATGAACAGCCGGTTGCCGCGCCGGCCGAGCACGATGACCTGGTACTGCGTCGCCGTCTTGGCGTCGAGCAGGTTGCGCGGCAGCTTCTGCAGGTCGACCGCGTTGAGGTCCAGCAGCGGCAGGGCCAGCGCGCCCGACAGCGCGTGCGCCAGCTCGTCGGGCTTGAGCGCCCCGGCGGCGACGACGGCCGAGACGAAGCTGGTCTTGCGCTCGCGCGCGCTGCGCGCCAGGTCCTCGGCGGTGCGCGCGTTGAGCTTGCCGGCGTGCACCAGGACCCGGGCGACGCCGGACAGCGCGGTCTGCTGTGTCTCGACGGTGGTGTCGGCGGGCATGCGTTCAGTCCGGGCAGGGCATAACCGGACGATCATCGCCGATACGCCCCCCCCTGTAAACGCCGAACAACGGCCGCTGCGCCGGCGTTTGTGACCGTCTTTGATCAGCCCAGCAGCAGGGCCGCCAGCGCCACGCCGGCCGGGATCGTCACATAGGGCGGCTGGCGCCAGCGCAGCACCAGCAGCGCCGCGGCCAGCGTCATCAGCGCGCAGGCCAGCGGCTGGGCGGCCAGCGGCAGCTTCCACCACAGCGTTGCCGCCGCGCCGGCGATCAGGCCGACGACGGCGCAGCGCACGCCGATCATCGCGTGCTGGAAGCCGCGCTGGCCGCGCAGCCGGTCGGCCGCACCGTCGACGCCGACGGCGATGACGGCCGTCGGCGTGTAGACGCCGATCGTCGCCGCCAGCGCGCCGGCGAGGCCGGCGATCTCCATGCCGGTGAAGGTCGCGATGCCGACGATGGGCCCCGGCGTCAGCTGGCTGGCGGCCAGCCCGGCGGTGAAGCCGGCGTGGTCCAGCCAGCCCAGGCGGTCGACGATCAGGCCTTCGAGCAGCGGCACCATCACCAGCGCGCCGCCGAACAGCGTCGTCGCGATGCCGCCGAAGGCCAGCGCCAGGCGCGCCACCGTGTCCTGCGGCAGCAGCGCCGGCACCAGCTGGAACAGCGCCAGCGCCGCCGGCGCCAGGCACAGCAGGATGCGCGACGGCGCCATTGCCGGGCTGGTGGGCGCCGGCGCGGCCGGCGGCGCCGGCCAGAAGAGCCGGCTCACCAGGCCGCCTGCGGCCAGCACCAGGATCGACGCCGACCAGAACGGCAACGCCAGCAGCGCCACCGCCGCGGCCACCGCCAGCGCCTTGTCGCGCGGCGCTGGCGTCGCCTTCTTGGCCTGGTTCCAGGCCGTCTGGGCGAGGATCATCGCCAGCGGCGGCAGCACGCCGACGATGACCGCCCGCAGCAGTGCCGGATGTCCGGCCAGCGCCGCGTAACCGGCCCACAGCGCGACCAGGATCACGAAGCTCGGCAGCACGATGCCGGCGAGTGCCGCCGCGAAGCCCAGCCAGCCGCCGAGGCGGTGGCCCATCACCGCCAGCGCGTTGACCGCCTGCGGCCCGGGCAGCATCGCCACCAGCGCGATCAGATCGAGGAAGTCCTTCTCGGCGATCCAGCCGCGGCGGTTCACGAAACGCTGCTGTGCCTGGGCCAGCAGCGCCATGAAGCCGCCCCAGGCGGTGAGGCCGAGCACGGCGCAGTCGGCGAACAGGCGCGGCGCGCTGTAGCCCGGCGGCGCGGCCGGGACGGAGGCTTGGCGGGTGTCGGGCATCAGGCGGTGACGGCGCGGCGGCGGATCTCGGCCAGCAGGTCCTCCTGCGGTTTGCGGGCCGCGGCGTCGGCCGGCGGCAGCGTCTCGCGGGCCTGGGCCTTGCGCCGGCGGTTCTCGGCGTCCAGCGTGGCCAGCGCCGCCTCATCGTAGCGCCGCGCCTCGCGGCTGCGGCCGACGAACTCCAGCTCGTAGCCGAGTTCGGCCAGCGAGCCGCCGGCCACCGACTCGAAGTCGATGATCTCGTCCTCGCCCATCTGCGTGCGCCACTTGCGGCTGTTGCCGGCGATCACCGGCTTGCGCACGTTCTCCCACATGCGGCCCGACGAGGCCGTGCGGTCGGCTTCCTCGGAGCCGTGGTAGTCCAGCATCGAGGAGTGGAACTCGATGCCCAGCCAGGCGCACAGGCGGCGCAGCGCCGGCTCGGGGGCGGAGGTCAGCGACTCGTAGGACAGGGCCAGGAAGCGGTCGTACGGCACGCGCCGGCCGCAGGCCAGCGCCAGCTGCTGCTCGGCGTGCCACTGGCGGGCGACGTGGTAGGCGGTCTTCTCGCCGACCACGGCCTTCATGAACGACAGGCAGACGTCGCGCCCGTCGCGGTACAGGTAGAGGTAACGCGCGTCGTCGCCGAAATAGCGTTCGATCTCGGGCAGGAAGTGCACGTTGGCCAGCGACTTGCACACCCAGTCGGGCTTGCCGGCGGCCTCGGCCATGCGGTCCATCACGGCGCCGAAGACGGCGACCAGGCTGCGCTCGCGGCAGCGGCGGCGCAGGTCGGCACGCTCCAGCGTCACCGGCCAGGGCACCGGGTTGGCCTCGACGAGGCGGGCGACGTCGTCGACCAGGGCCTCGAAGGCGCTGTCGTCCTGGAGGTCGCCGTACAGCGACATCAGCGGCGCGAAACGTTCGAGGACGTGCGGCGGATGCGGCGCCGCGAGGCTGGGCGCCTGGTTGAGCATCAGGCGCAGCAGGTTGGATCCGGAACGCTGGGTTCCGACCATGAAGATCTTCACGAGGGGGCTCTCCGATGACGGCGCAATGTCGTACGGGCGCAGCCCGCGCCGTGGCCGCGCCCGATGGAAAGACCGCCCCCTGGTGTCAGGCAGTCGTCGTGACGCGGAAGACGCGCACCGCGTCGACCAGCGTCTGGGCCTGTTGCTTCAGGCTCTCGGTGGCCGCGGTCGTCTGCTCGACCAGTGCGGCGTTCTGCTGGGTCACCTGATCGAGCTGGGTCACGGCGTCGTTGACCTGGCCGATGCCGCTGGTCTGCTCGACGGTGGCCTGGCTGATCTCCTGGATCAGCTGCGAGACGCGCTGCACCTGGGTGACGATCTCGGTCATCGTGCTGCCGGCGTCGGCGACGAGGCGCGAGCCGGCCTCGACCTTCTCGACCGAGTTGCCGATCAGGGCCTTGATCTCGCGCGCCGCGCCGGCGCTGCGCTGGGCCAGGCTGCGCACCTCGCCGGCGACGACCGCGAAGCCGCGGCCCTGCTCGCCGGCACGTGCCGCTTCGACGGCGGCGTTGAGCGCCAGAATGTTGGTCTGGAAGGCGATGCCGTCGATGACGCCGATGATGTCGGCGATCTTGCGCGAGCTCTCGGTGATCTCGTGCATGGTGCTGACGACCTCGGTGACGACCTCGCCGCCGCGCGTGGCCGCGGCGCTGGCCGAGCCGGCCATCTGCGCCGCCGCGCGCGCGGTGTCGGTGTTGTTGCGCACCGTGGAGTTCAGCTGGTCCATCGACGCCGCGGTCTGCTGCAGGTTCGAGGCCTGCTGCTCGGTGCGCTGGCTCAGGTCGGCGGTGCCGGTGGCGATCTCCTCGGACGCCGTCTGCAGCGTTTCGGCCGCCTGGCGCACCTGGTTCATCGTGCGGCTCAGGTTGGCGTTGACCGTCTCCAGCGCGTTCAGCACGCGGCCGACTTCGTCCTGCGCGTCGACCTCGATGCGCCGCGTCAGGTCGCCCTCGGCGACGGCCTGCGCCACCTCGACGGCCTGCTCCAGCGGCCGCGTGATGCTGCGCTGGATGCGCCAGGCGACGACGCTGCCCAGCACGAGAGCCGTGGTCGCCAGGCCGATGATCAGCGCGACCGCGCGCTTGTAGGCCTCGTCGGCGGCCAGATTGCGCTGGCGCGACGACTCCTTGATCGCCTCGACCACTTCGCCCAGCGCCGCGATGTGCGCCAGCTGCGCCGGGCGCAGCTCGGAACGCACCACTTCGGCGGCGCCGGCGAGATCGTCGGACATCGAGCGCTCGACCGCCTTCTCGGCCGGGGCGCGCGTGGCAGCCATCGCCACCTGCGCCTTGTCGAAGGCCGCCTTGATCTGCGGTTCGCTGGCGAGCAGTTCGATCAGCGCCTTGGCGGTGCGGTCGTAGTCCTCGCGCGCCTTGCGCATCTGGTCGATTTCCTTCTTCTTGAAGGCCGGGTCGTCCTGGAGCACGACGTCGCGGATCGCCATGCCCTGGAAGCGCGCCAGGTCGCGCAGGTTGCCGGCCAGGCGCTCGGGCGCCTCGCCGGTGACGGCCGCCAGATCGGCCTTGATGGCCGACAGCCGCGTCAGCGAGATCGTGCTGATGACGACCATCAGGCCCAGCACGGTCGCGAAACCGAGGGCCAGGCGGACGCCAACCTTCATGTTCTTGAACATCGGAACTCCTTCGGAGAGGGCGTGTTGCCTCGGCGCTCGGCCGTGAGCTGCGAGAAGCTGCCGATCAGTTCGCGGTGACGCCGGCGTGGATCACGCCGATCGGCTTGCCGCCGTCGAGCACCGGGGCCGCGACGTGCACGCTGGGGATCTGCGTCGTCGTGTCGGGCTTGATCTCGTTGGCCGCCCAGGGCTGACCCTTGATCGGGTTGGCGAACACCGGGCGCGAGGCGTTGTTGTAGATCAGCGGCTTGGTGCTGCCGGCGACGATGTTGCCCTTCTGGTCGCGCAGCAGGATCTTGTTGATCGTCGTCTCCGACTTCTCCCACTTCGCGATCTGCTGGCTGGCCTTGCTGGAGAGCATGGCCTTGACCACCGGATCGGCGTCGCTCAGGTCGACCCACTTGCCGTTGTTCATGCCGCCGTTGTCGTGGCCGTTGGCCTCGCGCACCGCGGCCACGAGCAGCGGGTCGGCCGCCATCTCGACCAGCCGCTTCTTCGCGCGCTCGACCTTGGCCTGGACGTCGGCCGGCAGGTCCGCGGCGGCGGTCAGGCCGGAACCCAGAGCGAGCAGGGCGGCGACGATGACGAGGCGGCGTTGGGGACGGAAGCTGTGCATGGCGGGGCTCCTATTGGTTTCGGTGAGGGCCCGATGCGGGCCGGAATGAATGCTCATTCATCGGCAGGAACCGCCGTTCGATTGAGCGAATTCCGGGTGTGACGATTTCACGCTGACCGATGTCTTGCGTGGCATCTGCCGGCCGGGCGGGAAATCGCCATTGGGCGGGCATTAGCCGCGAGACACTCAATTGTGTTGGCTGTCACGGCTTGTTTCTCGTTCATTCGGCGCGCCGTGCGCAAGAGGTCACGCTCGGCCGCTGCGAGCGGGGTGGGCTCTGATCCTGGACAAGGCGCCGCGGGCCGTGACGGGAGTGCGGCTTGGGCGCGTCGCTTTCGGTCGAACGGGGCTGAACTTGAGTCGCCCGCGTTCGGCGCCTCATTCGTCGAGTGGATCGCTTCACGAAACGAAGACTCGCTTCATCTCGATTGATGACGCCGAGCCCGGAATTAAATGACCGCGTCGAAATGACGCTGGGGCCAATGACTGACGAATGGCGTGCCGCGAAGCGTTCTGAGCGCATTGGCGCTCACACGGGTTTGCGTTATGTGGTCGGGTGGCAGGGGCGGGCGTTGCGCCGCGCATTCGGAGCGAAGCCGAGGCGAGCCCAAAAGCACGATGCCCCAGCCGCCGTGAGGCGCTGGGGCATCGATGGGGATCTCACCGCGACACGAGTCGATCGTGTCCGTCCAAGGACGGCGGGCTGCGGTGAAGAAGGAAGTCTGGTCGGGGTGAGAGGATTCGAACCTCCGGCCTCTACGTCCCGAACGTAGCGCTCTACCAGGCTAAGCTACACCCCGATTCGGCATCGGCCACAAGAGCGTGTCTTGCGTCGAGCCTTTCGTCGCTGCTGCTCAGGTCATGAAGACCGGTGAACAGCGCGAAAACAAAATTCTAGCAGAGCTTCGCGGGCTTTGGAAACAGGCAGCAGCTCGAGCGTTGCGCGGGCCATGTCGGCCTGGGTCTGCGCGGCCTCGCGCGTGGCCTCCAGAGCCCCGGTGCGGCGCACGATCTCGATGATCTGCGCCAGGCGCTCCAGCTCGCCGTTTTCGATCGCGTGGCGGATCAGCTCGCGCTCCTCGGCCGTGCCGCGCTCCATCGCGATCAGCAGCGGCAGCGTCGGCTTGCCTTCGCGAAGGTCGTCGCCGACGTTCTTGCCGAGTTCGTCGCTGTTGCCTTCGTAGTCGAGCAGATCGTCGACGAGCTGGAAGGCGGTGCCCAGCGAGCGGCCGTAGTCGGCGCAGGCCTCCTCGACCTCCGGCGACGCGCCGGCCAGTACCGCGCCCAGGCGCGCGCTGGCCTCGAACAGCTTGGCGGTCTTGAAGCGGATGACACGCAGGTACTCGTCGACCGCGAGGTCGGCGTCGTGCATGTTCATCAGCTGCAGCACCTCGCCCTCGGCGATGACGTTGGTCGCCTCGGCCAGCACCTCGAGCACGCGCATGCTCTTGACCGAGACCATCATCTGGAACGAGCGCGAGTACAGGAAGTCGCCCACCAGCACCGCCGCGGCGTTGCCGAACATCGAGTTGGCCGTCGCGCGGCCGCGCCGCAGCGAGGACTCGTCGACGACGTCGTCGTGCAGCAGCGTCGAGGTGTGGATCAGCTCGACCACGGCCGCGAGCTCGTAGCGCTCGGGGCCGCGGAAGCCCAGCGCCTCGGAGAACAGCAGCAGCAGGCGGGGACGCATGCGTTTGCCGCCGGCGCTGATGATGTAGCTGGCGATCTGGTCGATCAGCGCCACCTTCGACGACAGCCGGGCGCGGATGACGGCGTCGACCTGACGCATCGCGGCGTCCATCGGGTCGTCGACGTTGGGAGGGGAAGCGGTGGTCTGAAGCACGGGACGCGCCGGTTGATTCGGTCGGATTATAGGAAGGCGCCCCTTGTCGTCGTCCGGCGGGGCTCGCTCTGCCGTCGCGGCCGGCTGCGTGCAGCCTTGCACGCGCGGGATCGGCTCACGGCGGTCAGACATGCTATACTGAAAGGCTCTGCGTGGTTTGTGGTCCGTCACAGGGCGTCATGCACGCAGGGATCTCAAAGCAAGGAAGGCACACATGTACGCGGTCATAAAAACCGGTGGCAAGCAATACAAGGTTGCTGCTGGCGAAAAGATCAAGGTAGAACAGATTGCTGCGGACGTGGGCCAGGAAATCGTGATCGAGCAGGTTCTGGCCGTCGGCAACGGCGCGGATCTGCAGATCGGGGCTCCCTGGGTCGCGGGTGCAAGCGTGAAGGCCACCGTCGTGGCGCACGGCCGGCACGACAAGGTGCGCATCTTCAAGATGCGTCGCCGCAAGCACTACCAGAAGCACGGCGGCCACCGCCAGAACTACACCGAGCTGCAGATCGCCTCGGTGAACGTCTGAAGGAGCACTGAACCATGGCACAGAAAAAGGGCGGCGGCTCAACCCGCAACGGTCGCGACTCCAAGCCGAAGATGCTCGGCGTGAAGGTGTTCGGCGGCCAGGTCGTTTCGGCCGGCTCGATCATCGTCCGTCAGCGCGGCACGCGTTTCCACGCCGGCGACAACGTCGGCATCGGCCGTGACCACACGCTGTTCGCGCTCGTCGATGGCAACGTCTCGTTTGCCATCAAGGGCGAGAAGAACCGTCACACGGTCAACGTCACGCCGGTCTGAGGCCGACGTTTCCTTGATACCGAAGCCCCGGCCTGCCGGGGCTTTGTCTTTTTATCATCGCGCACCATGAAGTTCGTAGACGAAGCCACGATCGACATTGCTGCGGGCAACGGCGGCGCCGGCTGCGTCAGCTTCCGGCGCGAGAAGTTCATCCCGTTCGGCGGCCCCAACGGCGGCGACGGCGGGCGCGGCGGCAGCGTCTGGGCGCTGGCCGACCGCAACATCAACACGCTGATCGACTACCGCTACGCGCGACGTCACGAGGCGCGCAACGGCGAATCCGGCCGCGGCGCGGACCAGTTCGGCGCCGCCGGCGACGACATCGTGCTGCGCATGCCGGTCGGCACCATCATCACCGACCTCGACAGCGGCGAAGTGCTGTGCGAGCTGCTCGAGCACGACCAGCGCGTGCTGATCGCCAAGGGCGGCGACGGCGGCTTCGGCAACCTGCACTTCAAGACCAGCACCAACCGCGCGCCGCGGCAGAAGACGCCCGGCTGGCCCGGCGAGGCGCGCAAGGTCAAGCTCGAGCTGCGTGTGCTGGCCGACGTCGGCCTGCTGGGCATGCCCAACGCCGGCAAGAGCACGCTGATCTCGGCGATCTCCAACGCCCGGCCGAAGATCGCCGACTACCCGTTCACGACGCTGCACCCGAATCTGGGCGTCGTGCGCGTCGGCCCGGAGCGCAGCTTCGTCGTCGCCGACATCCCGGGGCTGATCGAAGGCGCCAGCGAAGGCGCCGGCCTCGGCCACCGCTTCCTGCGCCACCTGCAGCGCACGCGGCTCTTGCTGCACATCGTCGACATCGCGCCTTTCGACGAAGGTGTCGACCCGGTGCAGCAGGCCAAGGCCATCGTCGCCGAGCTGAAGAAGTACGACCCCGAGCTGCACGCCAAGCCGCGCTGGCTGGTGCTCAACAAGGTCGACATGCTGCCGGCCGAGGAGCGCGAGGCGCGCGTCAAGGACTTCGTCAAGCGGCTGCGCTACAAGGGCCCGGTCTACGTGATCTCGGCGCTGGCGCGCGAGGGTCTGGAGCCGCTGGTCGAGGGCATCTGGAAACACGTCGCCAGCTACCAGCAGGAAGCCCCGCTGCCCGACCCGCGCTTCGACAACCCGCCAGCCGAATGAGCACCGTCCTCGCGTCCGCCCGCCGCATCGTCGTCAAGGTCGGCTCCAGCCTCGTCACCAACGAAGGCCGAGGCGTCGACGCCGAGGCGATCGGCAACTGGTCGCGGCAGCTCGCGGCACTGGCGCGCGACGGCCGCGAGGTCGTGATGGTCTCCAGCGGCGCGATCGCCGAGGGCATGAAGCGCCTGGGCTGGACGACGCGTCCCAAGGAGCTCAACGAACTGCAGGCCGCGGCCGCCGTCGGCCAGATGGGCCTGGCCCAGATGTACGAGACGCGGCTGTCGGAGCAGGGCCTGCGCAGCGCCCAGGTGCTGCTGACGCACGCCGACCTGGCCGACCGCGAGCGCTACCTCAACGCGCGCTCGACGCTGCTGACGCTGCTCGCGCTGGGCGTCGTGCCGGTGATCAACGAGAACGACACCGTCGTCACCGACGAAATCAAGTTCGGCGACAACGACACGCTGGGCGCGCTGGTCGCCAACCTGATCGAAGCCGATGCGCTGGTCATCCTGACCGACCAGCGCGGGCTGTACTCGGCCGACCCGCGCAAGGATCCCGAGGCGCGCTTCATCGACGTCGCCACCGCCGGCGATCCGGCGCTGGAGCAGATGGCCGGCGGCGCCGGTTCGAGCATCGGCCGCGGCGGCATGATCACCAAGGTGCTGGCCGCCAAACGGGCGGCCGGCAGCGGTGCCTCCACCGTCATCGCCTGGGGCCGCGAGCCCGATGTGCTGCTGCGCCTGGCGCGCGGCGAGGCGATCGGCAGCGCGCTGGTCGCCGGCACGCCCAAGTTCGCGGCACGCAAGCAGTGGATGATCGACCACCTGCAGCTGCGCGGCGCGGTCGTCGTCGACGCCGGCGCGGCGCTCAAGCTGCGCGAGGACGGCAAGAGCCTGCTGCCGATCGGCGTCGTCGAGGTGCAGGGCGAGTTCGCGCGTGGCGACGTCATCGCGGTGCTGGCGCCTGGCGGCGAGGTGATCGCGCGCGGCCTGGCCAACTACTCGTCGGCCGAGGCGCGGCTGATCTCGCGCCATGCGTCCTCGCAGATCGAATCGCTGCTGGGCTACGCCCACGAGCCCGAGATGATCCACCGGACCAACCTGGTCCTGGTCTGAGGCGCTTTCAGCGCGACGGCGCGGGTGCGGGCACGACCGGCGCGAGCGCGCCGTCGTCGTCCTGGCGGTGCGTGCGCAGGCCGGCACGCAGATAGCGGTTGTGCGTGTTCTGGCGCGGCAGGTAGCGCGCGAGCTCGGTCAGCGCCAGTTCGTAGACGCCGCGCTTGAACTCGATGACGACGTCCAGCGGCACCCAGTAGTCGTTCCAGCGCCAGGCGTCGAACTCCGGGTGGTCGGTGGCGCGCAGGTTCATGTCGCAGTCGCGCCCGACCAGACGCAGCAGGAACCAGATCTGCTTCTGGCCGCGGTAGTGGCCGCGCGCGTCGCGGCGGATGTAGTGCTCGGGCACCTCGTAGCGCAGCCAGTCGCGCGTGCGGCCCATGATCTGCACATGCTCCGGCCTGAGGCCCACCTCTTCGTGCAACTCACGGAACATCGCCTGCTCGGGCGACTCCCCGTGCTTGATGCCGCCCTGCGGAAACTGCCAGGAATGGGTGCGAAGCCGCTTGCCCCAGAACACCTGGTTCTTCGCATTCAGCAGCACGATGCCGACGTTGGGCCGGAAGCCCTCCCGGTCGAGCATAATCGGACCCCGAATCTGTGACTCAGATCATTATTGCACCGGGCAGGTGCGGCACAAAGGCTCTCGGTTTCCCGCACGCGGGCTGCAGCCGTCCCGCACGGCCCGCACCGCGCCCATGAAAGCCTCCCAGACCTTCATCTCCACCCTCAAGGAAGCTCCCGCCGACGCGGAAATCGTCAGCCACAAGCTGATGATGCGTGCCGGGATGATCAAGCGCCTCGGCGCCGGCATCTACAACTACATGCCGATGGGCTTGCGGGTCATCCGCAAGGTCGAGGCCATCATCCGCGAGGAGATGAACCGCGCCGGCGCCGTCGAGTTGCTGATGCCGGTGGTGCAGCCGGCCGAGCTCTGGATGGAGACCGGCCGCTTCCAGGCCTACGGCCCCGAACTGCTGCGCGTGAAGGACCGCCACGACCGCGACTTCGTCATCCAGCCGACGAGCGAAGAGGTCATCACCGACATCGCGCGCCAGGAGCTGCGCAGCTACAAGCAGCTGCCGCGCACCTTCTATCACGTGCAGACCAAGTTCCGCGACGAGCGCCGCCCGCGCTTCGGCGTCATGCGCGGCCGCGAGTTCACGATGAAGGACGCCTACTCCTTCGACCGCGACAAGGCCTCGGCGCTGAAGAGCTACGACACGATGTACCGCGCCTACTGCGCGATCTTCGACCGCTTCGGCCTGACCTACCGCGCGGTGGCGGCCGACACCGGCGCGATCGGCGGCGACGCCTCGCACGAGTTCCAGGTCATCGCCGACACCGGCGAGGACGCGATCGTCTACTGCCCGACCAGCGACTACGCCGCCAACATCGAACTCGCCGAAGCGCTGTCGCTGATCGCCGAGCGCGCGGCGCCGGCGCAGGCGATGGCCAAGACGCCGACGCCGGGCAAGAGCACCTGCGAGGACGTCGCGGCGCTGCTGGGCATTCCGCTGGCGAGCACCGTCAAGTCGCTGGTGCTGGCCACCGACGAGAAGAACGAAGCCGGCGACATCGTCAAGACGACCGTCTGGCTGCTGCTGGTGCGCGGCGACCACGCGCTCAACGAGGTCAAGGCGGGCAAGCTGCCGGGCCTGAAGGGCGGCTTCCGCTTCGCCACCGTCGCCGAGATCGAAGACCACTTCGGCTGCAAGCCGGGCTACCTGGGCCCGATCGGCTTGAAGAAGCCGGTCAAGGTGGTCGCCGACCGCACCGTCGCCAACATGAGCGACTTCGTCTGCGGCGCCAACGAGCCCGACTTCCACATCGCCGGCGTCAACTGGGGCCGCGACCTGCCCGAGCCGGATCTCGTCGCCGACATCCGCAACGTCGTCGTCGGCGATCCCTCGCCCGACGGCCAGGGCGTGCTGGCGATCCAGCGCGGCATCGAGGTCGGCCACGTCTTCTACCTCGGCACGAAGAAGTACAGCGAGCCGATGGGCGCGACCTATCTCGACGAGAACGGCAAGCCGCAGCCCTTCGAGATGGGCTGCTACGGCATCGGCGTGACGCGCATCCTGGGCGCGGCGATCGAGCAGAACCACGACGAGCGCGGGATCATCTGGCCGGACGCGATCGCGCCGTTCACCGTCGCCGTTTGCCCGATCGGCTACGACCGCAACGCCGACGTGAAGGCCGCTGCCGATCAGCTGCACGACGAACTGGCCGCGCTGGGCGTCGACGTCGTGCTCGACGACCGCGGCGAGCGCCCGGGCGCGATGTTCGCCGACTGGGAGCTGATCGGCGTGCCGCACCGCATCGTCGTCTCCGACCGCGGCCTGAAGACCGGCACGGTCGAGGTGCAGGGCCGGCGCGAGACAGCGGCGAACACCGTGCCGCTGGCCGAGGCCGTCGCCTTCGTGAAGGGCCGCCTGAAGGCATGATCGGCCGCCGCGCGCTGCTGGCGCTGCCGCTGGCGGCGGCCTGCGGCGCGGCACGAGCCGGTGCCCAGGTCGAGGAGCCGCTGGCCGACGCGGTACGCACCGCGCTGGCCGCGGCCGTGGCCGACGGTGCGCCGCCCAAGCCCAGCTTCGCGCGCATCGAGGACCGTCTGGCCTATCTGCGCTGGCTGGGTGCGGCCAGCGAGAAGCTCAAGCGCCGCAAGAGCGAGAACCGCACGCGCCTGGAGTTCCTCGAGACCGTCTGGTACGAGAGTCGGCGCGCCGGGCTCGAAACCTCGCTGGTGCTCGGCCTGATCCAGGTCGAGAGCGGTTTTCGCAAGTACGCGATCAGCCGCGCCGGCGCGCGCGGCTACATGCAGGTGATGCCGTTCTGGGCGCGCCTGATCGGCGACGGCGACGCCAGCCGGCTGTTCCACATGCAGACCAACCTGCGCTTCGGTTGCGTGATCCTGCGCCACTACCTCGATGCCGAGCGCGGCGACCTGTTCATGGCGCTGGGCCGCTACAACGGCAGCCGCGGGCGGCCGGAGTACCCGGGCATGGTGTTCGGCGCGCGCCGAAGCTGGGACCTGAAGGCCTGAGGCGCAGCGGCTAGAGGCCGCGCCATTCGCGCGGCGCGGCGCCTTCGAGCTGCAGCAGCGCGAGCACGCGCTCGACGCCGTCGTCGACGATCTCGGCCACGGTCTGCGGCCGGTGGTAGAAGGCCGGCAGGGGCGGGAAGACGATCGCGCCCATCTCGGTGGCGGCCGTCATGTTGCGCAGATGGGCCAGGTTCAGCGGCGTCTCGCGCACCATCAGCACCAGGCGCCGGCGCTCTTTCAGCGCGACGTCGGCGGCGCGCGTCAGCAGGTTGTCGGCCAGGCCGTGCGCGACCGCGGCCAGCGTCTTCATCGAACACGGCGCGACGACCATCGCCGCGGTGCCGAAGCTGCCGCTGGCGACGCAGGCGCCGACGTCGCCCGGGGCGTAGGAGTGGTCTGCCAGCGCCTCCAGATCTGCACGCGACAAGCCCAGCTCGTGATGGGCGTTCAGCACGCCGGCCGGCGTCGCGACCAGGTGCGTCTCGACGCCGAGCGCACGCGCGCGCTCCAGCAGGCGCACGCCGTACACGGCGCCGCTGGCGCCGGTGATGCCGACGACGAGCCGCTGGCGCGGCATCAGACCTTGGCCAGCAGCTGCTGCAGCTCGCCCGACTGGTACATCTCCATCATGATGTCCGAGCCGCCGACGAACTCGCCGTCGACGTAGAGCTGCGGGATCGTCGGCCACTGCGCGTAGTCCTTGATCCCCTGGCGCACTTCCTCGTCCTCGAGGACGTTGAAGGTCTTGAAGTCGTCCACGCCGCAGGCCTTGAGCACCTGCACCGCGCGGCCCGAGAAGCCGCACATCGGGAACTGGGCCGTGCCCTTCATGAAGAGCATCACCCGGTGGCCCTTGACCAACTCGTCGATGCGTTGTTGAACGTCGCTCATGGCTGTCCTGCCGCCGTTTCCTTGGTAAGGCGGCAAGGATAAGCCATAGTCCCGGAGTGCCCGGGCGCCTCGCCGGAAGCCCGCACGCGTCAGAACGAGTAGCGCACGCCGAGCTGCAGCACCGGCGCGAACTGCATCTCGCGCAGCGCGTTGTCCAGCGGCTGGTCGCCGAAGAGCACGCGCCCGGCGCGCAGGCTGCCGGGGCGGTCGGCGACGAGGCCGATGTCGGCGCTGAAGGTCCAGCCGTCGTGCGTGCTGCCGCTGTAGCCGAGGCCGACGTACGGCACGGTTTCGGTGTCGTCGGCCATCCCGGCCGGCAGTGCCGTGGCGCCCATGCGCAGCGTCGTCTGCGGCCCGAGCGGCAGGCCGCGGCCGCTGAAGGCGACGCCGCCGGTGGCACGCAGGCCGCCGGTCCAGGAGCGGATGCGCAGCCCGGGGGCGTCGAAGTAGTAGTCGCCGAGCAGCGAGCCCGCCTCGCGGCTGCCGCCGGCCAGCGTCACCGGTGCCAGCGTCGTCGCGCCGAGCTGGGCCCGGGCCTGCCAGCGCGGCCACACCTGGTCGGTGTCGGGGGGGAGCAGGCCGTCGGCGGCTGCCGCCGCGCCGGCCAGGGCGAAGCCCGCGAAGGTCACGGGAGCGGAACGCGTGCGCATGGCAGGACTCCTCGTGCAGAAGACTTCATCATGCTCCGATGAGGCCGTCGTTGCAGGAATCCACGCGACGAATCGTGACATCCGCGCTGCGCGCGCGGGCATGCCGTGCCGTATCAGCGCCGGCCGCCGGTGCAGCGGGGCTGGCCGCCGAGGTCACGGCGTGTGCTCACCTGGGAGAAACCCGCGCCGACGAGCAGCGCCTGCACCGCCTCGGCCTGGTCGTAGCCGTGTTCCAGCAGCAGCCAGGCGCCGGCCTCCAGATGGGGCGCCGCGCCGGCGACGATCCTGCGCAGCGCGTCCAGGCCGTCGCCTTCGGGGGTCAGCGCGCCACGCGGCTCGTGCTGCAGCGCCGCCAGGTGCGGGTCGGCGCCGGCGATGTAGGGCGGGTTCGACAGCACGAGGTCGAAGCGCCGGCCGGCCAGCGGCGACCACCATTCGCCGTGCACGAACTCGATGTCCAGTCCGAGGCGGGCGGCGTTGTCGGCGGCGACGGCCAGCGCCTCGGCGCTGCGGTCGCTGGCCGTCAGGCTGGCCTGCGGCCGCGCGTTCTTCACGGCCAGCGCGATCGCGCCGCTGCCGGTGCCCAGATCGGCGACCCGCGCCGGCGCGCCGGGCGGCAGCAGCTCCAGCGCCCAGTCGACCAGCACCTCGGTGTCGGGCCGCGGCACCAGCACATCGGGCGTGACGCGCAGCGTCAGTCCGTGGAACTCGCGTTCGCCGACGAGGTAGGCGAAGGGCACGCCGGCGGCGCGGCGCGCGAGGTCGGCGCTGAAAGCGGTGGCGGTGGCCCTGCTCAGCAGGTCTTCGTCGTGCGCCAGCAGCCAGGCGCGCGAGCGCCCGAGGCGGTGCGCCAGCAGCAGCTGCGTGTCGAGTCGGTCGACGCCGAGTTCGCGACCGGCGGCCAGTGCGTCGGCGATGCGCATCAGCGTTCTCCGGTCTCGAGCTGCGCGAGCTGCTCGGCCGCGCGCGCGGCCTTCAGCGCCGCGACGACGTCGTCGAGCTCGCCGTCCATGATCTGGCCGAGCTTGTACAGCGTCAGGTTGATGCGGTGGTCGGTCAGCCGGCCTTGCGGGAAGTTGTAGGTGCGGATGCGGTCGCTGCGGTCGCCGCTGCCGACCAGGCTCTTGCGCGTCGCGGCTTCCTTGGCGGCGCGTTCGGCGCGGTCCTTCTCGCGCAGGCGCGCGGCCAGCACTGCCATCGCCTTGGCCTTGTTGCGGTGCTGCGAGCGGTCGTCCTGGCACTCGGCGACGATGCCGGTGGGCAGATGGGTGATGCGGATCGCGCTGTCGGTCTTGTTGACGTGCTGGCCGCCGGCGCCGCTGGCGCGGAAGGTGTCGATGCGCAGCTCGGCCGGGTTGAGCTGGACTTCCTCGGCCTCGTCGGGCTCGGGCATCACGGCCACCGTGCAGGCGCTGGTGTGGATGCGGCCCTGGGCCTCGGTGGCCGGCACACGCTGCACGCGGTGGCCGCCGGACTCGAAACGCAGCGTGCCGAAGACGTCGCTGCCGTCGACCTTCAGCACCAGCTCCTTGTAGCCGCCGAGTTCGGACTCGCTGGCGCTCATCACCTCGACGCGCCAGCCCTGGCGCTCGAAGTAGCGCAGGTACATGCGAGCCAGGTCGCCGGCGAACAGCGCCGACTCGTCGCCGCCGGTGCCGGCGCGGATCTCGACGAAGGCATTGCGCGCGTCCTCGGGGTCGCGCGGGATCAGCGCCAGCTGCAGCTCGTGCTCCAGCCGCGCCAGGTCGGCCTCGGCGTCGACGACCTCCTGCTGGGCCATCGCCGCCATCTCGGCGTCGCTCTCGGCGACGAGCATCTCGCGCGCCGCGGCCAGGTCCTGCTCGCGCTGCAGGTAGCGCCGCCAGCGGCCGACGACGTCGGCCACCTCGGACTGCTCGCGCGACAGCGTGCGCAGCCGCTTCACGTCGGCGGCGACCTGCGGATCGGCCAGCAGGGCGTCGAGTTCGGCGAGCCGCATCCCCAGGCGCTCGAACCGTTGCCGAAGCGAATCGTTCATCGTCGTTCCAACGTGAAAACGCCCGGGCCCGCCGACAGCGGGCCCGGGCGAGGGGGAAGGGGATCTAGCGCTCGGCGCTGGTGGCGCGCGAGCTCTGGCGCAGGAACAGGCGCGAGACGGTCTCGGCGAGCTGTTCGCGCTCGCTGCCGTCGGCGGCGTGCAACTCGGCCAGCGTGCCGTGCAGCATCTTGTGCGTCAGCCCGCGCGACAGCGCTTCGAGCACGCTGTCGATCGGCTCGCCGCGCGCCAGCAGGCGGCGCGCACGCTGCATCTCGATCGCAGTCCAGTCCTCGGCCTGGCGGTTCAGCGCCTGGATCAGCGGCACCGCGGCGCGCTGGTCCAGCCAGTGCGCGAAGCTCTGCACGCCAGCGTCGATGATGGCTTCGGCCTGCTGCACGGCGGCCTGGCGCTTCTCGCCGGCCGACTGGACGACGGCCGACAGGTCGTCGACCGTGTACATGTAGACGTCGCGCAGCTTGGCGACTTCGGGCTCGATGTCGCGCGGCACGGCCAGGTCGACCATGAACATCGGGCGATGGCGGCGCAGCTTCAGCGCGCTCTCGACCGCGCCCAGGCCGATGATCGGCAGCGAGCTGGCGGTGCAGGAGATGACGGCGTCGAACTCGTGCAGGCGCTGCGGCAGGTCGGCCAGGCGCAGCGCCTGGGCGCCGAAGCGGCTGGCGAGGTGCTCGCCGCGTTCCAGCGTGCGGTTGGCGATCGCCATGCTGCGGGGCGTGCGCGCCGAGAAGTGCGTCGCGACCAGCTCGATCATCTCGCCGGCGCCGACGAACAGCACGTGGATGTCGGCCAGGTCTTCGAAGATCTGCGAGGCCAGGCGCACGGCGGCCGCGGCCATGCTGATCGAGTGCGAGCCGATCTCGGTGGCGGTGCGCACTTCCTTGGCGACCGAGAACGAACGCTGGAACAGCTGGTGCAGCGTCGTGCCCAGCGTGCCGGCTTCGTCGGCCTGACGCACGGCCTGCTTCATCTGGCCGAGGATCTGGGGCTCGCCGAGCACCATCGAATCCAGGCCGGAGGCGACGCGGAAGGCGTGGCGCGCCGCGTCGCGGTCCTCGCGCACGTAGGTGTGCGACTGGAGGTGTCCGCCGCTGACGCCGCCTTGTTCGGCCAGCCAGTCCATCGTCGGGACCACGAGCTCGTGTACGGTCTTCGGATCGGCCGCGACGTAGAGCTCGGTGCGGTTGCACGTCGACACCAGCGCCGCTTCGGGCGTCGCCAGGTGAAGGCGCTCACGCAGTGCACGCAACGCCGACGGCATTTGTTCCGGCGCGAATGCGAGCCGCCCCCGTAGATCGAGCGGGGCGGTGTTGTGATTGAGGCCGAGGGTGAAGACGCTCACGGGGGAGGATTGTAGGAGGCGGCCGACAGGAAGCGAGGGGTCAGGCTTGAGCAGGGTCAAAGCGAGCGTCCGAGGCAGAATCGAGGCCGATGGGACCTCTGGACGCTTTCTGGCATTTGCTCAATTTCGTGCTCCCGGCGCTGGCCGTCGCCTCATTGGCGGCCGGCGCTGCGAAACTGCTCTGGCGTCGCGAACTCAAACCCGTCCCGTGGACCCGGCTGGCGCGCGACGCCGCGATCGCCAACCTTCTGGTACTCGTCGCCGGCCTGATGCTCACGCGCCACGACGGCCGAATCCTGACGTATGCCGCGATGGTGCTGGCCTGCGCCATCGCGCTGTGGTGGCGCGGGTTCGGGCCCGGCCGCCGCTGATCCATGTCTTCAGCCCGCCAGCACCGGCGTGCCGCGCAGCGAGTGCGGCAGCGCTTCGGTGATCGTCACGTCGAGCATCTGGCCGATCAGACGTGAGGGGTTCGGGCCGCCGTCGAAGTTGACGATGCGGTTGCACTCGGTGCGGCCCATCAGCTCCTGCGGATTCTTCTTCGACGGGCCTTCGACGAGGATGGTCTGGCGCGTGCCGACGCGCGAGGCGCTGATGCGGCGCACGTTGGCCTCGATCGCCGCCTGCAGCGTCTGCAGCCGCACGAGCTTGAGTTCCTGCGGCGTGTCGTCGTCCAGCGCCGCGGCCGGCGTGCCCGGGCGCTGGCTGTAGACGAAGCTGAAGCTGGCGTCGTAGCCGACGTCCTCGATCAGCTTCATCGTCTTCGAGAAGTCGTCTTCGGTCTCGCCGGGGAAGCCGACGATGAAGTCCGAGGACAGGCTGATGCCGGGGCGCTGCTCGCGAAGCTTGCGGATCGTGCTCTTGTATTCGAGCGCGGTGTAGCCGCGCTTCATCGCCGAGAGGATGCGGTCGCTGCCGTGCTGCACCGGCAGGTGCAGGTGCGAGACGAGCTTCGGGATGCGGCCGTAGGCCTCGATCAGGCGCTGCGTGAACTCGTTCGGGTGGCTGGTCGTGAAGCGGATGCGCTCGATGCCCGGCACCTCGGCCACGTACTCCAGCAGCAGCGCCAGGTCGGCGATCTCGCCGGACTCGCCCATCGCGCCGCGGTAGGCGTTGACGTTCTGGCCCAGCAGCGTCACTTCCTTGACACCGCGGTCGGCGAGGTCGGCGACTTCGGTCAGCACGTCCTCGAACGGCCGGCTCACTTCCTCGCCACGCGTGTAGGGCACGACGCAGTAGGTGCAGTACTTGGAGCAGCCTTCCATGATCGAGACGAAGGCGCTGGCGCCCTCGACGCGCGGCGGCGGCAGGTGGTCGAACTTCTCGATCTCGGGGAAGCTGATGTCGACCTGCGGCCGGCGTTCGGCGCTGCGCGCGGCGATCATCTGCGGCAGGCGGTGCAGCGTCTGCGGGCCGAAGACCATGTCGACGTAGGGCGCGCGTTCGATGATCGCCGCGCCTTCCTGGCTGGCGACGCAGCCGCCGACGCCGATCAGCACGCCCTTCTTCTTCAGGTGCTTGACGCGGCCGAGGTCGCTGAAGACCTTCTCCTGCGCCTTCTCGCGCACCGAGCAGGTGTTGAACAGCACGAGGTCGGCCTGCTCGGGGTCGTCGGTGGGCTCGTAGCCGCCGGCGGCGTTGAGCACGTCGGCCATCTTGGCCGAGTCGTACTCGTTCATCTGGCAGCCGAAGGTGCGGATGTAGACCTTTTTCATGTCACTTGGTCCAGGTCTGGGACAGGGGTTCGAAGCGCCAGCTGGCGGCTTCCTCGGCGGTCTTGGGCCACAGCCGGGCGCGTTCACTGGCGTTGAGGATCCAGACTTCGAGCAGTTCGCCGTGCAGTTCCCGCGTGTAGTTGACGGCGAGCTTCTGGCCGACGATCGTGCCCGACAGCACGAGCAGGTTGTTCTCGCCGTGGATGCGGGCACCGGGAGCGAGACGTGCCGGCTTGCCGTTGAGCTGCACCTCGGGCGGTTGCGTGACCACCAGTTCCCCGCGCAGCGAGTTCGGTGCCAGCTTGCGCTGCACGACGATCTGCGCCGCGGCCGGCAGCGCGAGGACGGCGGCAAGGGCCGCCAGCGTGACACAGCGGAGCATGGTGTGGATCCAGTGGCCGTGAAACGTAAAACGGCCCGAGGCGGTGAACCTCGGGCCGGTATCTGGTGGCGCTTCAGGGACTTGAACCCCGGACCTGCGGATTATGATTCCGTCGCTCTAACCAACTGAGCTAAAGCGCCTGAGCCGCACAGTATAACAAGGCTCTCGCCAGCTCGTCACCTCCGATGTTCAGCTTTTTCAAGAAGAAGGTCACACCGGCCCTGGCCGCCCCCGTGGAGCCGACGCCGACCGAGGCCTCTGACCAGGCCCCGGCACTGTCGGACGACGAGCTGGAGCGTGCCGCGCTCGCCGCTGCGCCGGAGCCCGAGCTCGAGCCCGAACCGGCGCCCGAGCCTGTGGCGCTGGCCGAAGCCCCCGCCGTCGCCGCCGAGCCGCGCTCGCGCTGGCTCGATCGGCTCAAGCTCGGCTTGCGCAAGACCGGCAGCAGCCTGACGCAGGTCTTCACCGGCACGAAGATCGACGACGCGCTGTACGAAGACCTGGAGTCGGCGCTGCTGGTGGCCGACACCGGTGTCGGCGCGACGCAGTTCCTGCTGCAGGACCTGAAGCGCCGCGTGAAGGAGGCCAAGGCCACGGAGCCGGCGGTCGTCAAGGCGCTGCTCGCCGACGCCGTGGCCGAGCTGCTGGCGCCGCTGCAGAAGCCGCTCGCCATCGGCCAGGCGACGCCGACCGTCGTGATGGTCGCCGGCGTCAACGGCGCCGGCAAGACGACGACGATCGGCAAGCTGACGCGCCATCTCGCCGAGTCCGACCGGCGCGTGCTGCTGGCCGCGGCCGACACCTTCCGCGCCGCGGCGCGCGAGCAGCTCGCCGTCTGGGCCGACCGCAACCGCGTGGAGATCGTCAGCCAGCAAGGCGGCGACCCCGCCGCGGTGAGCTACGACGCCGTCACCGCCGGCCGCGCACGCGGCTGCGACGTCGTCATCGCCGACACCGCCGGGCGCCTGCCGACGCAGCTGCACCTGATGGACGAGCTCAAGAAGATCAAGCGCACGATCGCCAAGGCGCAGGACGGCGCGCCGCACGAGGTGCTGCTGGTCATCGACGGCAACACCGGGCAGAACGCGCTGGCCCAGGTGAAGGCCTTCGACGCCGCGCTGGGCCTCACCGGCCTCATCGTCACCAAGCTCGACGGCACCGCCAAGGGCGGCGTGCTGGCCGCGATCGCGCGCTGGTGCGCCGAACAGGGCCGCGTCGTGCCGGTCTACTTCATCGGCGTCGGCGAGCGGCTGGAAGACCTGCAGACCTTCGACGCGCGGGAGTTCGCGAACGCGCTGCTGGAGTGACGCTTTCGAGGTGACGCTACGGCCGCCCGCCGGCCGGCGGGCGCGCTATGGCAGGCCTGTCAGCCGCCCATCCCCGGCGGCAGCATGCCCTTCATGCCGCCCATGCGCTTCATCATCTTCATCAGGCCGCCGCCCTTCATCTTCTTCATCACGCCCTGCATCTGCTCGAACTGGTTGAGCAGGCGGTTGACTTCCTGGACCTGAACGCCGGCGCCGGCGGCGATGCGGCGCTTGCGGCTGGCCTTGATGAGCTCGGGCTTGCGCCGTTCCAGCGCCGTCATCGAGTTGATGATGCCTTCCATGCGGCGGACGTCGCGCTCCGCCTTGTCCATGTCGGCGCCCTTGGTCTTGGCGGTGATCTGGCTGGGCAGCTTGTCCATCAGCCCGGCCAGGCCGCCCATCTTCTTCATCTGGCTGATCTGCGAGAGGAAGTCGTTCAGGTCGAAGCCGCCGGACTTGACCTTCTCGGCGAGCTTCTGCGCCTCCTTCAGGTCGACGCCCTTCTGCACCTCCTCGACCAGGGCGACGATGTCGCCCATGCCGAGCACGCGGCCGGCGTGGCGCTCGGCGTCGAAGACCTCCAGGCCGTCGATCTTCTCGGAGACGCCCGCGAACTTGATCGGCGCGCCGGCGACCTGGCGCACCGACAGCGCCGCGCCGCCGCGCGAATCGCCGTCGAGCTTGGTCAGCACGATGCCGGTGAGCGGCAGCGCGTCCTTGAAGGCCTTGGCGGTGTTGATCGCGTCCTGGCCCTGCATCGCGTCGACGACGAACAGCGTCTCGACCGGCTTGAGCGTGGCGTGCAGCTCGCGGATCTCGGCCATCAGCGCTTCGTCGATCGCCAGGCGGCCGGCGGTGTCGACGAGCAGCACGTCGAAGTAGTGGCGCCGGGCGTGGTCCAGCGCGGCCAGCGCGATGTCGCGCGGCTTGTCGCTCGGCGTGCTCGGGAACCACTCGGCGCCGGCCTGCTTGGTCACCGTCTTCAGCTGCTCGATGGCCGCCGGGCGGTAGACGTCGGCCGAGACCGTCAGCACCTTCTTCTTGCGCCGCTCGATCAGGTGCTTGGCCAGCTTGGCGGTGGTCGTCGTCTTGCCTGCGCCCTGCAGGCCGGCCATCAGGATGATCGCCGGCGGCTGCACCGCGAGGTTCAGGTCGGCGACGCCGTCGCCCATCGTCGCGGCGAGTTCCCTGTGGACGATGCCGACCAGGGCCTGGCCCGGGTTCAGCGAGCCGACGACCTCCTGGCCGAGCGCCTTGTCCTTGACGCGGGCGATGAAGTCGCGCACCACCGGCAGCGCGACGTCGGCCTCGAGCAGGGCCATGCGCACTTCGCGCAACATGTCCTGCACGTTGCCTTCGGTGATGCGGGCCTGGCCGCGCATCGTCTTGACCAGCCTCGAAAGCCGGTCGGATAGGGTCGAGGCCATCGCCGCTCCAGGCCGGGAAGGGCCTGCAAAAAGTACACTGTCAGCATGATTCTATCGAGTGCCTCTCCCGTGGTGAGCGGCGGCCTGCCGCTGTTCGTCGCGCTGCTGGCGATTGCCGGCTATGTCGTCGCGGCGCTGCCGCTGGCCAAGTCGGGCCGCATCTGGATCGCTGCGCTGCACGTCGGCTGGCTCGCCCACCTCGCGGCGCTGGTGCTCGACATCGGCGGCATCGGCCAGGAAGTGCCCGGCGCGCGTGTCGGTTTCGGTCCGGTGCTGTCGCTGACGGTCTGGCTGGTGATGGCGGTGCACACCGTCGAAAACCGCTTCATGCCCCTGCCGGCGGTGCGGCGCTGGCTGGCCGTCTGCGGTGCGGTCGTCGTCGTGATGGCGGCGCTGTTCCCGGGCGAGCCGCACCAGTACCACTCGCCGCTGGCGCCGCTGCACTTCGCGCTCGGCGTCGGCTCGTACAGCCTGTTCGGCGCCGCGGTGGTGCACGCGATGATGCTCGACGCCAGCGAGCGCCGTCTGCGCGAGCGCGCCGGCATGCACCAGGCGCGCGCCGGCATGCCGCTGCTGCTGCTCGAACGCCTCACCTTCCGCTTCGTCGAAGCCGGTTTCTCGGTGCTGACGGCGACGATCGCGCTGGGCGCGCTGACCTCGGTCGGCTGGCGCTGGGACCACAAGGTCGTGTTCTCGCTGATGGGCTGGGCAGTGTTCGCCGCGCTGCTCGTGGGCCGCCACCGCCAGGGCTGGCGCGGCCGCCAGGCCACGCGCTGGGTCTACGTCGGCGCGGTGCTGCTGCTGCTGGCCTACGCCGGCTCGCGCTTCGTCTTCGAGGTGCTGCTGGGGCGGCCGCCGGCGTGAAATACCTGCTCGTCTTTGCCGTCGTCGGCATCGTGCTCTGGCTGATGTTCGGCCGCGAGCGCCGTGCCGCGCCGCCGCCGAAACGCCGCCGTCCGGCCGCGCCCGCGGCGCCGGTCGAGATGGTGGCCTGCGCCCATTGCGGCGTGCACCTGCCGGCCGACGAGGCCGTGGCCGACGCCGCCGGCCGTCGCTACTGCGGCGAGGCGCACCGCCTCGCCGGGCCGCGCTAGGCCGGCGATGGAGGCTGCGCCGCAGGACCGTCGGTCGGGCGAGCGGCGGCGCAGCGACCGGCGCGCGACGCCGCCGCATGCCGAGTCCTCGTGGTTCGGCCACGAGTCGACCTTCGACCCGAGCTGGGGCGTCAGCGGCAACATCGAACTTGACCAGCGCCTGCGGGCGCTGTGGTCTCAGCGTGTCGTCGGCGGCGACGACAGCGCGCTGGCGCGCATCCACCGCACCTACGCCGCGGTGCGTGCGGCCTTCGGGCTGGCGCTGGTGGCGGCGCAGGGCGCCGGCAGCCTGCTCGGCGCGCGCGCCTCGCTGCCGCTGGCGCTGATCTGCATCGCCTACGCGGTGCAGGCGATCGCGCTGTGGCTGCTGCCGCGTTTCCAGCCGCTGACGACGCCGGTGGCCACGCCGATGCTGCGCCGCCGGCAGTGGCTGGCGACCGTCGGCGTCGACCTCGTGGCCTTCGGCGCCCTGCACCTCGTGGGCAGCGGCGGGCCGATCAACTACTCGGCGCTGCTCGTGCTGCCGGTGCTGATGGCCGGCGTGATGGGGCCGCGTCTGGTGGCGCTGGCCACCGCCGCCGGCGTCGCGCTGTTGCTGCTGGCGGCGGCCTCGCACGGCGCCTGGCTGGAAGCCGAACTCGCTGGCTCGCTGCTGCAGTCCGGCCTGGCCGGCCTGGGGCTGTTCGTCATCGCGCTGCTGTCGGGCGAGCTCTCGGCGCGGCTGTCGCGCGAGGAGATGGCCGCGCGCGGCAGCCTGGAGCTCGCGCGCCAGCAGGCGCAGCTCAACCGCCTTGTCATCGAGGAGATGGTCGACGGCGTGCTCGTCGTCGACGGCCGGCTGCGCGTGCGTGCCGCCAATCCGGCGGCGCGGGCGCTGCTGGTCGACGCCGGCCTCAGCCCGCCGGCGCCGTTCGGCCTGGAGTCGCGGGCCGCCTGGGTGCCGCTGGCGCGCGCCGTGACGCGGGCGCTGGCCGAGCGCGACTGGCCCGAGGCCGGCCGCGAGCTGACGCTGGCCTTCGAAGGCAGTGCGCCACGCACGCTGCGCCTGCGTGTGCGCTTCGTGCGCGGCCTCGTCTCCGGCGACGAGCGCAACGGCGAGCCGCTGTGCGTGCTGCTGCTGGAGGACGTGCGCATCGCCCAGGCCCGGCTGCAGCAGGAGAAGCTGGCGGCGATGGGCCGCGTGTCGGCCGGCATCGCGCACGAGATCCGCAATCCGCTGGCGGCGATCTTGCAGGCCAACGCGCTGCTGCTGGAGGACGAGCTGCCCCCGGCGCAGCGCCGGCTGGCGCGCATCGTCGCCGACAACGTCGACCGCCTGAAGCGCATCGTCGACGACGTGATGGAACTGGCGCCCGGAGGCCAGGCCGGCGCGCCGGTGCCGCTGGACGCCAACGCCGAGGTCGGCCAGGCGGTCGCCGACTGGGCCGCGACGGTGGCGCTGCCGCTGGGGCCGAGCAGCCGGCTGCGCGTCGAGTTGCCGGACGCGCCGCTGGGCGTGGTCTTCGACCCCGAGCACCTGCGCCGCGTGCTGGTCAACCTGCTGGACAACGCCGGCCGCTACGCCAGCCAGGCGCCGGCGGCGATCCGGCTGCAGCTCTTCGCCTTGTCGGAGGCCGAGGCCCAGCTCGTCGTCGCCAGCGACGGCCCGGCGATCGCGCCCGAGGTCGAGCCTTACATCTTCGAGCCGTTCTTCTCGACCCGCAGCCGCGGCGCCGGACTCGGCCTGTATATTTGCCGCGAACTCTGCGTGCGCTACGGCGCCAGCATCGGCTACCGTCGGCGCGAGGCCGACGTCGGCGCCCGCAACGAGTTCGTCGTCACGATGAAGCGCTGTGCGCTGCCGGCCGCCGATCCCTCGCTGCAACTGAATCCGTGAGCGCTCCCACGCCGCCCCGATTGCTCGTCGTCGACGACGAGCCCGATCTGCGCACGCTCTACGAGCTGACGCTGCTGCGCGAGGGCTACGACGTCGAGAGCGCGGAGACCGTCGAGGAGGCCTGGGCGGCGCTGCAGTCGCGCCGCTTCCAGCTGCTGATCACCGACATGCGCCTGCCCGACGGCACCGGGCTGGACCTGCTGCGCCGGCTGGAGGACGCCGGCCGCGGCGAGAAGGGCATCGTCATCACCGCCTACGGCTCGGCCGAGAACGCCGTCGAGGCGCTGAAGGCCGGCGCCTACGACTACCTGACCAAGCCGGTGGACCTGCGCCAGTTCCGCGCCGTCGTCGCCTCGGCGCTGGGGCGCACGCCGTCCGACGGCGCCCGCGCGGCGCGGCCGGCCGAGGCGCGCCACGCGCTGCCGCCGCGCCGTGCGCTCGACCGCATGGTCGGCGATTCGGTCGCGCTGCAGCAGGTGCGCAGCCTGGTCGGCAAGGTCGCGCGCAGCATGGCGCCGGTGCTGGTGCACGGCGAGTCGGGCACCGGCAAGGAGCTGGTGGCGCGCGCGATCCACGAGCTCTCGCCGCGCCACGCGATGCCTTTCGTCGCCGTCAACTGCGGCGCGATCCCCGAGACGCTGCTCGAAGCCGAGTTCTTCGGCTACCGGCGCGGCGCCTTCACCGGCGCCGTCGAGGACCGCGAAGGCTTCTTCCAGGCCGCCCAGGGCGGCACGCTGTTCCTCGACGAGATCGGCGACCTGCCGCTGGCGATGCAGAGCAAGCTGCTGCGCGCGGTGCAGGAACGTGCGGTGCGGCCGCTGGGTGCGCCGGCCGAGCTGGCGGTCAACGTGCGCATCGTCAGTGCCACGCACAAGGATCTGGCCGCCGAGGTGCACGCCGGGCGCTTCCGCCAGGACCTGTTCTACCGCCTGAACGTCATCGAGATCGTCGTGCCGCCGCTGCGCGAGCGGCTGGGAGACCTGCCCGCGATCGCCGCCGCGGTGCTCGAACGCATCGCCGGCGACGCCGGCGTGTCGCCGCCGCCGGTGCTGTCGGCCGAGGCGCTGGCGCATCTGTCGCGCTACGCCTTCCCGGGCAACGTGCGCGAGCTGGAGAACCTGCTGCACCGTGCCGTCACGCTGGCCGGCGGCAGCGTCGTCGAGTGCCGCGACCTGGGCCTGCCCGAGGTCGCGTTCGCCGACTCCGCGCACCTCGACCTGGAGATGGCGGTGCCCGACCCGGGGCGCGCCGCCGCCACCGAAGTGCCGCTGCCCAGCGACCTCGCGGCCTACCTCGACCAGGTCGAGCGCGAGATCCTCGAGCGTGCGCTCGAGCGCCACCGCTACAACCGCACCGCCGCCGGCGCCAGCCTCGGGCTGTCGCTGCGCCAGATGCGCTACCGCATGGCGCGGCTGGGCATCGGCAGCGGCGACGACTGAGTGGCCGCCTCGCCGCGCCACTGGCGCGACGGCTGGTACGCCGGCGCGCGCGCCATCCCGTCGCCCAACTTCGGCCCGCGGCCGGCGGGCGCCGCGCTCACGCTCGCCGTGTTGCATTCGATCAGCCTGCCGCCGGGCGAGTACGGCGGCGACGCGATCGAACGCCTGTTCACGAACACGCTGGACTGCGACGCCCATCCCTATTACGCCCGCCTGCGCGGGCTGCAGGTGTCGGCGCACTTCGTCATCCGTCGCGACGGTGAACTGCTGCAGTTCGTGTCCTGCGACGCCCGCGCCTGGCACGCCGGGCGTTCGGTCTGGCGCGGTCGCGAGAACTGCAACGACTGGTCGATCGGCATCGAGCTCGAAGGTCTGGAAGGCGAGGTCTTCGAGACCGCGCAATACGCCCGCCTGGCGCGGCTGCTGCCGGCCTTGGCGCGGGCCTATCCGCTGGCCGAGGTCACCGGCCACGAGCACGTCGCGCCGGGGCGCAAACACGACCCCGGGGCCGGCTTCGACTGGCCGCGGCTGGCGCGCCTGATCGCGCTGCGCGCGCCGGCGCTGCAGGTCGTGCCGGCCGCCGGCTGAGCCGCGCCGCATCCTCTTTCCCTGCCTCGCGAAGGCGCACGGGCTGCACCGGGCGGGTGCCGCGTGGCCTGCGCGCGGTGCGGGATTTCACGCATCGAAACGCTATTCCTAGTGCGTTGCAGGCTTTGTCGGCGCTAGATATAGTGTCTGCTCGCGTCGTGCTCCGGCGTCGTGGCCGCTTCCCCGGTGGCTGCGACGCGCGGCTCGTGCCGTGGTCGCCACCGGCCGCGACCCGCAGAAGGCGCGCATCGCCCACCGCCCAACACACCGACAGGGGAACCCCATGCAAGCAGTCCAGTCGTCCGCGACCGAGGCCGTCGTGCCCGTGCGCAGCCAGGCCGCCGCGCCGGCCGCCGCGTCCGTCACCGGCTACCAGATCATCCGCCGCAACGGCTCGGTCGTCGCCTTCGAGCCCAACAAGATCGCGGTCGCGCTGATGAAGGCCTTCCTGGCCGTGCACGGCGCGCAGGGCGCGGCCTCGGCCAGCGTGCGCGAGACGGTGGACCAGCTGACCGAAGGCGTGGTGCGCGCGCTGGTGCGTTCGCGCCCGGGCGGCGGCACCTTCCACATCGAGGACGTGCAGGACCAGGTCGAACTCGGCCTGATGCGCGGTGGCCACCACGAGGTCGCACGCGCCTACGTGCTCTACCGCGAGCGCCGTGCGCAGGAGCGTTCGCGCCAGGCCGCCGCGCCCAAGCCGGCAGCGCCCGAGCTGCACGTCGTCGATCGCGGCCAGCGTGTGCCGCTGGACCTGGAGGGCCTGCGTTCGCTGGTCGAACAGGCCTGCGCCGGGCTGGGCGACGACGTGCGCGCCGAGCCCATCCTCGCCGAGACCCGCCGCAACCTCTACGACGGGGTGCCGCTGGACGAGGTCTACAAGGCGTCGATCCTCGCCGCGCGCACGCTGATCGAGAAGGACCCGGCCTACACGCGCGCCACCGCGCGGCTGCTGCTGCACACGATCCGCCGCGAGATCCTGGGCGCCGACGTGCGCCCCGAGGCGATGGCCGCACGCTACGCCGAGTATTTCCCCGAGTACGTGCGCCAGGGCGTGCAGGCCGAGCTGCTCGACGAAGAGCTGCAGCGCTTCGACCTCGTGCGTCTGGGCGCGGCGCTCAAGCCCGAGCGCGACCTGCAGTTCGACTACCTCGGCCTGCAGACGCTGTACGACCGCTACTTCCTGCACGTCGACGGCCGGCGCATCGAGCTGCCGCAAGCCTTCTTCATGCGCGTCGCGATGGGCCTGGCGCTCAATGAGATCGACCGCGAGGCGCGTGCGATCGAGTTCTACGACGTGCTCTCCAGCTTCGACTTCATGTCCTCGACGCCGACGCTGTTCAACAGCGGCACGCGGCGTTCGCAGCTGTCGTCTTGCTACCTGACGACGGTGGCCGACGACCTGGAAGGCATCTACGAGGCGCTGAAGGAGAACGCGCTGCTGTCCAAGTTCGCCGGCGGCCTGGGCAACGACTGGACCCCGGTGCGTGCGCTGGGCAGCCACATCAAGGGCACCAACGGCAAGAGCCAGGGCGTCGTGCCCTTCCTGAAGGTCGTCAACGACACCGCGGTGGCCGTCAACCAGGGCGGCAAGAGGAAGGGCGCGGTCTGCGCGTATCTGGAGACCTGGCACCTGGACATCGAGGAGTTCCTCGAGCTGCGCAAGAACACCGGTGACGACCGCCGGCGCACGCACGACATGAACACCGCGAACTGGATCCCGGACCTGTTCATGAAGCGCGTGATGGAAGGCGGCGACTGGACGCTGTTCTCGCCGTCGAGCTGCCCCGACCTGCACGACAAGTTCGGTGCCGCCTTCGAGGACGCCTACGTCGCCTACGAACGCAAGGCCGACCAGGGCGAGATGCGCCCGTTCAAGCGCCTGCCGGCCAAGGACCTGTGGCGCAAGATGCTGACGATGCTCTTCGAGACCGGGCATCCGTGGATCACCTTCAAGGACGCCTGCAACCTGCGCAGCCCGCAGCAGCACGTCGGCGTCGTGCACTCCAGCAACCTGTGCACCGAGATCACGCTGAACACCAGCGCCAGCGAGATCGCGGTCTGCAACCTCGGCTCGATCAACCTCGCCCAGCACGTCGCCGGCGGCGGCATCGACCAGGCCAAGCTCAAGCGCACGGTGTCGACGGCGATGCGCATGCTCGACAACGTCATCGACATCAACTACTACGCGGTGAAGAAGGCGCGCGACGCCAACCTGCGCCACCGCCCGGTCGGCCTGGGGCTGATGGGTTTCCAGGACTGCCTGTACCAGCTGCGCCTGCCCTACGCCAGCGAGGCCGCGGTCGAGTTCGCCGACCGCTCGATGGAAGCGCTCTGCTACCACGCCTACTGGGCCTCGAGCGAGCTGGCCGAGGAGCGTGGCCGCTACTCCAGCTACCGCGGCTCGCTCTGGGACCGCGGCGTGCTGCCGCAGGACACGCTGGACCTGCTGGCCGCGGCGCGTGGCGGCCACGTCGAGGTCGACCGCAGCGAGACGCTGGACTGGGCGGCGCTGCGCGCGCGCATCGCCGCGCACGGCATGCGCAACTCCAACTGCGTGGCCATCGCGCCGACGGCGACGATCTCCAACATCATCGGCGTCGACGCCTCGATCGAGCCCTGCTTCGGCAACCTCTCGGTGAAGAGCAACCTGTCGGGCGAGTTCACCGTCGTCAACGAGTACCTGGTGCGCGACCTGAAGCGCCTGGGCCTGTGGGACGACGTGATGGTGATGGACCTGAAGCACTTCGACGGCTCGCTGCGCGCCATCGACCGCGTGCCCGACGAGCTCAAGCAGCTCTACGCCACCGCCTTCGAGGTCGATGCGCGCTGGCTGGTCGAGGCCGCGGCGCGGCGCCAGAAGTGGATCGACCAGGCGCAGTCGCTGAACATCTACATGGCCGGCGCCTCGGGCAAGAAGCTCGACGAGATCTACAAGCTCGCCTGGACGCGCGGCCTGAAGACCACCTACTACCTGCGCACGATGAGCGCCACGCACGCCGAGAAGAGCACGGTGGCACCGGGCGCGATGAATGCCGTGCCGCAGCACGGCGGTCTCGACGCCTCGGCGGCGGCGGCCGAGCCGGCGAGCGACGTGCGCTTCTGCTCGATCGACAACCCCGATTGCGAAGCCTGCCAGTAAGGCTTCGGAGCATCTAACGCTCGGAGTGCGCATTCGTCGGCACCTAATGCAGCCGCCGAATGCGTACCCATGTCAACTAGTGCTTGGTGATCCCGAGCAAGCCCTCGATAATTCAAGAACAGGACGTCCACACATGCTGGTCTGGGAAGACGAAGTTCGCAGCACCCCGGCGATCGCCCCCGTGGCGATGACGCCCCAGTCGGACACCGCCGCACGAAGCGTCGCGGCAACGAATGCCACGCCGGTCTCGCGCCCGGCCACGACGGCCAACACGCGGCGCGTCAACGTCGCCGACAAGCGCATCATCAACGGCCAGACGGACGTGAACCAGCTGGTTCCGTTCAAGTACAAGTGGGCCTGGGAGAAGTACCTCGCCACCTGCGCCAACCACTGGATGCCGCAGGAAGTGAACATGAGCCGCGACATCGCGCTCTGGAAGGACCCGAACGGCCTGACCGAAGACGAGCGCCGCATCGTCAAGCGCAACCTCGGCTTCTTCGTCACCGCCGACTCGCTGGCCGCCAACAACATCGTGCTCGGCACCTACCGGCACATCACCGCGCCCGAGTGCCGCCAGTTCCTGCTGCGCCAGGCCTTCGAAGAAGCGATCCACACCCACGCCTACCAGTACATCGTCGAGTCGCTGGGCCTGGACGAAGGCGAGATCTTCAACGCCTATCACGAGGTCGCGGCGATCCGCGACAAGGACGAGTTCCTGATCCCGTTCATCGACGCGATCATGGACCCGGCCTTCGCCACCGGCACGCCCGAGAACGACCAGACGCTGCTGAAGAGCCTGATCGTCTTCGCCTGCCTGATGGAAGGCCTGTTCTTCTACGTCGGCTTCACGCAGATCCTGGCGCTGGGCCGGCAGAACAAGATGACCGGTGCCGCCGAGCAGTACCAGTACATCCTGCGCGACGAGTCGATGCACTGCAATTTCGGCATCGACCTGATCAACCAGATCAAGCTCGAGAACCCGCAGCTGTGGACGCCGGCGTTCAAGGCCGAGATCCGCGCGCTGTTCGAGCGCGCCGTCGAGCTCGAGTACCGCTACGCCGAGGACACCATGCCGCGCGGCGTGCTCGGCATGAACGCCTCGATGTTCAAGGGCTACCTGCGCTACATCGCCAACCGGCGCGCGACGCAGATCGGCCTGGAGCCGCTCTTCCCGAACGAGGAGAACCCGTTCCCGTGGATGAGCGAGATGATCGACCTGAAGAAGGAGCGCAACTTCTTCGAGACCCGCGTCATCGACTACCAGAGCGGTGGCGCTCTGTCATGGGATTGAGCGGAAAACGCCGCTTCCGATACCCGGCGGGCCACGGCCCGCTGCCGTCGCACGGTGCCTTCGCGGGGCCCGTGCGACGTTTCACATCCGCGGTCCGGGAGCAGCGCCGCCAGACGCGCCGCCCCGTGGCCGCTGCCCCATTCGTCGTACCGGGGCGAGTGCCCGGCCCCTGCCGGGCGTCAGAACGCCGGACGACGGATTGCCGTGCCGCTCATGACGGCGCGGTGCTCTTTGCAACTTGATCAAGGAGATCGTGATGGCAACTGCGAAGAAGGCGCCGGCGAAGAAGGCTGCGCCGGCAAAGAAGGCGGCTCCGGCCAAGAAGGTCGTGGCTGAGAAGAAGGCCGCTGCGCCGGCCAAGAAGGCGGCTCCGGCGAAGAAGGCCGCCGCGGTCAAGAAGGCTGCGGCGCCGGCCAAGAAGGCGGCCCCAGCGAAGAAGGCCGCGGCGCCGGCCAAGAAGGCGGCCCCGGCGAAGAAGGCTGCGGCTCCGGCCAAGAAGGCGGCTCCGGCGAAGAAGGCCGCGGCGCCGGCCAAGAAGGCGGCCCCGGCGAAGAAGGCTGCGGCGCCGGCCAAGAAGGCGGCTGCCCCGGCGAAGAAGGCCGCGGCGCCGGCCAAGAAGGCGGCCGCTCCGGCGAAGAAGGCCGCGGCGCCGGCCAAGAAGGCGGCTGCCCCGGCGAAGAAGGCCGCGGCGCCCGCCAAGAAGGCCGCGCCGGCGAAGAAGGCGGCGCCGAAGAAGGCCGAGCCTGCGCCTGCTGCCGCAGCTCCCGCGGCCGCCGCGAAGACGACGCTGAGCCCGGCGGCCGCCTGGCCGTTCCCGACCGGCAACAAGCCCTGACGAAAACGAACCGGCCGCTCTGGGCGGCCGGCGTTTATCGCGAGCCCGGCCTCGGCCGGGCTTTTTCATGCCTGCGCGGCAGGCCTCAGAGGCCCAGCGCTGCGCGGTCGACGGCGTGGTTCTGGCCGCCCTTGCTGGCGATCTTCAGCGCGCCGATGCGGTTGCCCAGCGCGGCGCAGCGTTCCAGGTCCCAGCCGCGCTCCAGGCCGTAGAGCAGGGCGGCGCGGAAGGAGTCGCCGCAGCCGGTCGGGTCGACGACCTCGCGGGCCGCCACGCCCGGCACCTCGCGGCGCTCGCCGTCGGTCCAGATCTCGCAGCCGCGCTCGCCCAGCGTCACGACGACGCCCTTGAGGTTCGAGCGCGACAGGCCGGCGAGGTCGGTGCCGATGCGTTCGCAGAGGATGCGGCCTTCGTAGTCGTTGACCGCCACCCAGCTCGCGATCTCGACCATGCGGCGCAGCGCCGGGCCGTCGAACATCGGCAGCTGCTGGCCCGGATCGAAGATGAACGGGATGCCGGCGGCGTGCATCTGCTCGGCGTGTTCGCCCATCGCCTCGCGGCCGTCGGGCGAGATGATGCCGATCTTCAGGTCGGCGCGCGCCGGCACCTTGGCCTGGTGCGCGTTCTGCATCGCGCCCGGGTGGAAGGCGGTGATCTGGTTGTTCTGGACGTCGGTGATGATCATCGCCTGCGCCGTGTACGAGGCCTCGTCGACCATCACCAGCGAGGTGTCGGCGCCCCAGCCCTTCATGCGCGTCAGGTACTCGCCGCCGTCGCTGCCCAGCGCGGCCATCACGACGGACTCGCCGCCGAGTGCCTGCAGCGTGTAGGCGATGTTGCCGGCGCAGCCGCCGAACTCGCGCCGCAGCGTCGGCACCAGGAACGACAGGTTCAGGATGTGCATCTGCTCCGGCAGGATCTGCTCGGCGAAGCGGCCGGGGTAGGTCGTGATGGTGTCGAATGCGAGCGAACCGCAGATCAGCGCGGGCATGGGCAACTCCGGGGGGATGGCGCGCGACCGGCGCGCGGGGTCAGGGGTAGAAGATCTCGATCGTATAGCCGGCCACCGGCTTGCCGGCCGTGGTCAGCGTGACCTGGATCGGCATTTCGGCCGCCGGTGCGACGGCCGACACGCGAAGTCCGGCCTGCTCGGGCGTTAGTACGCGGCGCGCGACGATGCCGCCGCGGCTGTCGGACAGCGTCAGGTCCAGCGACGGCATCGCCAGCGGCAGCGCCGAGCGGTTGCGCAGCAGCAGTTGCAGCTGGTACATCGCCGTGCCTTCGACACGCACCAGGCCGCTGCTCTCGACGCTCAGGCCCTCGATCGCACGCGGGGCGCCGATCGTGCAGTCCGGCGCCCGGCACAGCGCCTCGAGCGCGGGACGGGCGGCCGGCCAGCGGGCGGCGACGAAGTCGCGGTATTCGTAGGCCGCCTGGGCGACCAGGCCGACGGTGCCCAGCACGCAGACCGCGGCGAGTGCGGCGCGCACCTGCGGCCGGCGCCAGCGCTCGCGGCGCTCGGCGTGACGCAGGAAGGCCGGCTTGGGCTCGGGTGCCGGGGCGGCCGGCGCCGGAGCCGGAGCCTCGAGCGGCGGCGCCGGTTCGTCGAACGGCAGCTCGGCGTTGCGCGCCGGCGGCTCGTCGAAATCCGGCGCGTCGGTCAGGGTCTCGCCGGCCGGCGACGGGGGCGGCAGATCCCAGGCCGGCTCGGTGTCCTCCGGCGTGCGTTCCAGCAGCACCGTCTCGGCGTGGGTCTCGTCGGCCGCCTCGTCGTGCGGCGCTGTGGCCGGAGGTGCAGGCGCCGCAGACGCCGGCGTCGGGGATGGCGGCGGAGGAAGCTCCAACTCGACGTCCCAGGGCGCACGAGGGTCGGACGCCAGGCTCGGCGCCGCCGGCTCCGGATCGCGCTGCGGCGGCGGGACCGGCGTCTCGACGTCGAGGTCGACCAGGTTCTGTATCGCGTTGAAGACCTCGCCGCAACGGCCGCAGCGAACCCAGCCGTCGGAGACCCGAAGCTGGTCCTGCACCACACGGAAGACGGTACCGCAGGACGGGCACCGGGCGGCGAGCGTCATGCGGCGATCATGCCATGCGCGATGCCGTCATCAGGATCCAGCCGTCCTCGCGGTCGCTCACTTCGAGGGTCAGGAACGGCGCGTACGCGGCCTTCAGCTCGTCGGCCTGGCGCTCCAGGATGCCGGCCAGCACCAGCGAGCCGCCCGGCGCGACGAAGCCGGCCAGCAGCGGCGCCAGCAGCTTCAGCGGCGTGGCCAGGATGTTGGCCAGCACCAGCGGGTAGGCGCCGCCGGCAGCGTCGGGCAGCCCGGCGTTCAGCATCACGCCGTTGGCCGTGGCGTTGGCGCGCGTCGAGTCGACGGCCGCCGGGTCGATGTCGACCGCGTCGACCGCCGCCGCGCCGTGCAGCGCCGCGGCGATCGCCAGGATGCCCGAGCCGCAGCCGTAGTCGAGCACGCGGCTCCAGGACCGGGCGTGCGCGGCGATCCAGCGCAGGCACATGCGCGTCGTCGGGTGCGTGCCGGTGCCGAAGGCCAGCCCCGGGTCGAGCCGGATCACGCGTTCGGCCGCCGCCGGCGGTTCGTGCCAGCTCGGCACGATCCAGAAGCTGGGCGTGATCTCGACCGGGCCGAACTGCGACTGGGTGATGCGCACCCAGTCCTGCTCGGCCACCGGCTCCAGCGCCTGCAGCGACAGGCCTTCGGTCCAGTCCTGGGCCAGCAGCAGCGTCGCGGCACGTTCGGCCGCGGCTTCGTCCTCGAACAGCGCGCGCAGCGTCGAGCGGTCCCAGCCCGGCCGCGGCGCCGGCATGCCGGGTTCGCCGAACAGCGCCTGCTCGGCCTCGGTGCCGGCGTCGGCGTCCTCGACCGAGACCGACAGCGCGTCCAGGTCGTCGGACAGCGCGTCGGAGACGGCTTCCACCAGCGCCTCGGGGGCGCGCAGGACCAACTCGTACATCATGAGTCCCTCCCCGTAGCGCCTTCGGCGCTCCCCCCCGAGGGGGGCGCCGCCAGCGGCCCGGCAGAGCCGGCTCCGCGGCGGCCGCTTGATGGCGGCGTCGGACCCGTCATCTCTTATGTTGGGCTAGCCAACCCTCGAGGTAATGGATGCTGGTGCCGCCTTCGATGAACTTGGCGTCCAGCATCAGCTCGCGGTGCAGCGGGACGTTGGTCTGGATGCCTTCGATCACCGTCTCGCTGAGCGCGCTGCGCATGCGGGCCAGCGCCTGCTCGCGCGTGTCGCCGTGCACGATGACCTTGCCGATCATCGAGTCGTAGTTCGGCGGCACGTAGTAGTTGGCGTAGGCATGCGAGTCGACGCGCACGCCGGGGCCGCCCGGCGGGTGCCAGGTCGTGATCCGGCCCGGCGACGGCGTGAACTTGTAGGCGTCCTCGGCGTTGATCCGGCACTCGATCGCGTGGCCGCGCAGCTGGATGTTGCGCTGCGCGAAAGGCAGCTTCTCGCCGGCGGCGATGCGGATCTGCATCTGCACGATGTCGATGCCGGTCACGAGTTCGGTCACCGGGTGCTCGACCTGCACCCGCGTGTTCATCTCGATGAAATAGAACTCGCCGTTCTCGTAGAGGAACTCGAAGGTGCCGGCGCCGCGGTAGCCGATCTTCTTGCAGGCGGCCGCGCAGCGTTCGCCGACGCGTTCGACGATGCGCCGCGGGATGTTCGGCGCCGGCGCTTCCTCGATGACCTTCTGGTGGCGGCGCTGCATCGAGCAGTCGCGCTCGCCGAGCCACACCGCGTTGCGGTAGTTGTCGGCGAGGATCTGGATCTCCACGTGGCGTGGGTTCTCCAGGAACTTCTCCATGTAGACGGCCGGGTTGCCGAAGGCGGCACCGGCTTCGGTGCGCGTCGTCTGCACGGCGTTCAGCAGCGCCGCCTCGGTGTGCACGACACGCATGCCGCGGCCGCCGCCGCCGCCGGCGGCCTTGATGATCACCGGGTAGCCGATGGCACGCGCCTGGCGGATGATCTCCTTCGGGTCCTCGGGCAGCGCGCCCTCGGTGCCGGGCACGCAGGGCACGCCGTTCCTGATCATCGCCTGCTTGGCCGACACCTTGTCGCCCATCATGCGGATCGCCTCGGGCGTCGGCCCGATGAAGACGAAGCCGCTCTTCTCGACACGTTCGGCGAAGTCGGCGTTCTCGCTCAGGAAGCCGTAGCCGGGGTGGATCGCCTCGGCGTCGGTGACCTCGGCCGTCGAGATGATCGCCGGCATGTTGAGGTAGCTCTGCGCCGACGGCGCCGGGCCGATGCAGACCGCCTCGTCGGCGAGCTTGACGTACTTGGCCTCGCGGTCGGCTTCGGAATAGACGACGACCGACTTGATGCCCATCTCGCGACAGGCCCGCTGGATGCGCAGGGCGATCTCGCCCCGGTTCGCAATGAGGATCTTCTTGAACACGGCGGTCGCGCTTACTCGACGATGAACAGCGGCTGGCCGAACTCGACCGGCTGGCCGTTCTCGCACAGGATGCGCAGGATGCGGCCCGAGCAGTCGGCTTCGATCTCGTTCATGATCTTCATCGCCTCGATGATGCAGACCGGCTCGCCTTCCTTGATCTGCTGGCCGACGTCGGCGAAGGGCTTGGCGCCCGGGCTGGAGGCACGGTAGAAGGTGCCGACCATCGGCGACTTGATGACCTTGCCTTCGGGCTCGGCCGGCGCTGCCGGTTCGGCGGCGGCCGGCGCGGCGGCGGCCGGGGCCGGCGCGGCGACCGGCGCGGCGGCGACCATCGGCGCCATCGCGACCGTCGCGACACCACCCTTGACGATGCGGACCTTGCCCTCGGCTTCGGTGATCTCGAGTTCGGAAATGTTCGACTCGGAAACGAGGTCGATGAGCGTCTTGAGCTTTCTCAGGTCCATGTCGGTCCTCTTCTGACGGGGCGGGGGTGTCCCGCACTGAAACTTGGGTGAGCGGCGTAGCCTGAACCCGTGTCGGGCCCGGCTGGCTGCGGCCGGTCAATATCTCTGGTCGATCGGCGCGCTTCTGATGCCTATTTTCCAGATCTGCAAGGCGCTTGGGGCGTCGGGGCGGAGCCCGCGGCCTTGCGGAGACGGCGGGACTCTACGCCAATTTGGTTGCAGATGGCAGCAAATTATCGAAGATCGCTCAAAACAGCCCGCGCGGGCGGGGTGGCGATCAGGCGAGCCAGGACTCGAGCTCGGCTTCGGTCGTTTCGCCGAACTTGTGGCGGATCTGCCGCCCGGTCGGCGCCATCAGCACCGTGTACGGCAGCCCGCTGCCCGGGTTGCCGAGGCCTTGGGACAGGCCGATGCCGGCGAAACCGGCGATCGCGATCGGGAACGAGATCGGGCTGCGCTCCAGGAAACGGCGCACCGGCTCGGCTTGATCAATGGCAATTCCGAGAATGGTGACGTCGCTGCGGCGGCGCTGCAAGCGGTCCAGCGCCGGCATCTCCTTGACGCAGGGCGGGCACCACGGCGCCCAGAAATTGACGATCAGCGGCCGGCCGCGCAGCCCGGCCAGTGCCAGTTCGCTGCCGTCCGGGCGCGGGTAACGCGCTGCCCACAGCGCTTCTTCGCCGGGGTCCAGCCGACGGCCGTCGAACCAGCGCCAGGCCAGCCCGGCGCCGACGCCGCCCACCGCGGCGGCCAGCAAGGCGCGGCGGATCATGCGCCGTCCTCCGCCAGCAATCGCTCCAGCGCCGCCAGGTCGCCGCGCCAGCTGCGCCCGCGTGCATCGGGTTTCAGCGCACCGCGCAGCGCGTCGTGTTCGTTGACGACGAGCTGTAGCGTGACGATCTCGCCGAGTTCGGCGTTGCGGCTGCCGACGATCAGCACCGAGGTCTCGGGTGCGCCCGGGCGTTCGATGCTGGCGACGTCGTAGTCGACGCCGGCGTTGATCAGCGCGATCTCGGCGGCCTTGGAATCGTCGCAGTACAGGTCGATGAGCACCGCCGAGCGCCGCGTCGCGGTGCCGCGCCAGGTGGCGCCGGCCAGGTGCGGGCGGAACTCGGCCAGCCGGCGCATCCAGACGCGCGCCGTCTCGCGCAGCGCGCGCAGCTCGGCCGGCTGGGTGTCGGCGCAGAACAGCTCCAGATAGGCGCGGACCTCGTCCTCGACTTCCTCGTTGCTCGGCAGCTCGCCGGCGCGGCCGGCGCGGCGACCCAGGTCGCGCGCCGCCTTGCGTTTGGCGGCGGCGTACTCCAGGCCGTCCTCGACGACCAACCGTGCCGCGGCGGCAGCGATCTCGGCCTGGTGACTCACGGCAGCTCCACCGCGCCCATGCGCGCGACGATGGTCTGCGCGCGCCCGGCGACGTAGCCCGAGTTGGGCTTCTTCTCGAAACGTTTGGGCGCCGGCAGCATGACCGCCAGGCGCGCCGCCTGCGTCGCCGACATGCGCTGGGCGTCGACGCGGAAGTAGTGGCGCGCGGCGGCCTGGGCGCCGAACACGCCTTCGCCCCATTCGACGTTGTTCAGATAGATCTCCAGGATGCGCTGCTTGGACAGGAAGGCCTCGAGCATCATCGTGATCGCGAACTCCTGAGCCTTGCGCAGGGCTGTTCGTTCGCCCGACAGCAGCAGGTTCTTGGCCAGCTGCTGGGTGATCGTCGAGCCGCCGACGATCTTGGCGGTCTTCGCGCGGCCGGCCTCGAAGCGCGCCTCGGCGCGCTGGTTGCGCTCCCAGGCCTGTTCGATCGCGTCCCATTCGACGCCGGAATGTTCGGCGAAGCCGGCGTCCTCGCTGGCGATGACGGCGCGCTGGATCGCCGTGCCCAGGCGCTCGCGCGGCACCCAGTCCTGCGTCCAGTCCAGGCGATGCTGCTCGACGAGCAGCCGCCAGGCCTCGCTGCGCTGGAAGGCGGTGGACTGCGGATCGAAGACGGCCATCGCGGCGACGCGCAGCGCGAAGAACGCCTGCAGCGCCAGGCCGCAGACGACGACGAGCACGGCCAGCCGCCAGACCTGGCGCTTCACGCCTTGGCCTCCACGCGCGCGCGCAGCGCGGCCAGCACCGGCGCCGTCTCGGGGCGCACGCCGCGCCAGAACCAGAAGGCTTCGGCCGCCTGCTCGACGAGCATGCCCAGGCCGTCGCGCGAGCGTGCGCCGGCGGCGCGTGCCCAGGCGAGAAAGGGCTCGGCCGCCGGCCCGTACATCAGGTCGACGGCGAGTGCGCCCGGCGCGAGCACCGAGGCCGGCACCGGCACCGCCGCGCCGGCCAGGCTGCTGGCGCTGGCGTTGAGCACGATGTCGTAAGCCGTGCCCGGCGCGTCCAGCCCGGCGGCGGCGAGTTGGCAGCCGTGTTCGGCGGCCAGCAACATGTGGCGTGCGATCAGCGCCGCGGCGCGGCCGGGCGTGCGGTTGACGACGGTGACGGCGGCGGCGCGTGCCTCGATCAGCGGCCCCAGCACGCCGGCGGCGGCACCGCCGGCGCCGATCAGCAGCACACGCTGGCCGGCGACCGGCTGGCCGGCGTGCAGTTCCAAGTCGCGCACCAGGCCGATGCCGTCGCTGTTGTCGGCGCTCCAGCCTTCGGCGTCGAAACGCAGCACGTTGGCCGCCTGGGCCAGCGCGGCGCGCGGCGTCACGCGGGCGGCCAGGCGCGGGGCCTCGAACTTGAACGGCACGGTGACGTTGCAGCCTCGGGCGCCGCCGGCGGCGAAGGCGCGCAGCGTCGCCTCGAAGCCGTCGAGCGGGCATTCGACGCGGCCGTAGTCGACGGCCTCGCCGGTCTGGCGTGCGAACTCGGCGTGGATGAAAGGCGACTGGCTGTGCGCCACCGGGTGGCCGAGCACAGCGTAGCGATCGGGAGCGGTCATACGGGTCACGGGGCTCAGCGGGCGAGCGGAATCGTTTCCAGGCCTTCCTCGCGCGTGAAGCGGAAGCGCGAGGTGACGACGATCTGGTCGGCCTGGCGGCGCATCGCGGCGGTGAAGGGGCCGAAAGGCGCTGCGGCGCGCACGATGGCCATCGCCTGCTGGTCGAGCACACGCGAGCTGCTCGGGCGCACGATCTCGGTGTCGACGACACGCCCGGCGGCGTCGACGGTGACGTTCATCACCAGCTCGCCGTAGAGCTTGACGCCGTTGCGTTCGGGGAAGTTGCGCGTGCCGCGGTCCTCGATGCGCCGGCGCAGCAGGTCGTAATACAGCGCGTAGACCTCCTCGCGTGTCGCCGGGCTGATGTAGCGCTTGCGCGGGCGCGCGTTCTCTTCGTTGATGCGCTTCTCGATCTCGGCGAGCATCTGCAGCAGCTGGCGGCGGTGCTCCTCGCGCTCGCGCTCCTGCGGGCTGCCGGTGTCGCGCCGCGGGTCCGGCGGCGGCAGCGCGGCGAGTTCGCGCCGCATCTGGGCCAGCAACTGCTGCTGCTGCTCCTGCAGGTCCTCGATGCGCTTGCGGGCGTCGTCGGCGGCGTCGCCGGCCTGGGTCTGGTGCGAGCGCGGCAGCGGCGAGCTCGCGCGGCCGCGCGCCGCGTCGCCGCCGCCGGCCAGGCGCACCTGGGCGATGGCCTGGGCTTCGGTCGGCTCCTCGTTGGAGCGTGCGTTGACGAGGATGACGTCCAGCGGCGTGTCGCGGAACACGCGGTTGAAGGCCTCCGGGTCGACGAAGCGCACCGTCAGCAGCACGCCGTGCACGGCGACGGACGCCAGCAGCGCCCATTGCAGCGCCGACAGCCTGGCCAGCGCGTCGAACTTAAGCGGCGGCATCTCCGGCAGGGGCGTCGTTGACGTCGATGGCCAGCGTCAGCGGGCCGACGGCCTCGGCTTCGTCGTCGACCTCGGCCACCGCTTCGGGCGGTTCGTCCTCGATGCGTGCGACGAGCGAGGCGTGCAGGTCCAGCGTCAGCAGGTCGATGCCGGCGACGCGTGCACGCAGCCGCGCGCCGCGCGGCCAGTCCTCGGTGCCGGGCACGCGGAAGACCAGCGGCAGCGTCTCCGCGCGCACCAGCCCGCCTTTCATCACCGCGGCCTCGAGTTCGGTGACGCCGTTCTGCTCGATCCAGCGCAGCGTCCAGAAACGCTCGATGCCGTGCTGGAAGTCGTTGTAGGCCGAGTAGGCGGCGTCGAAGCCCGAGATGATCGAGAACAGCGACGCGTCCTTGGGCCGGAAGGGCGCCGCCAGCGCCGCGGTGCGGCCGTGGCGCGCGCAGGCGATGATCTGCCACTGGTTGACGAGGTCGACGTAGCGCCGCAGCGGCGACGTGGCCCAGGTGTACTGCGCCACACCCATGCCGGCGTGCGGCGCCGGCTTGGTGCCCATGCGCACCTTGATGCCCGGCAGCAGGCTGGCCTGGCTGCGGTAGATGCCGGGCACGCCGCATTCGGCCAGCCAGCCGCCCCAGCGGCTGTTGGCCAGGATCATCGCTTCGGAGACGATCAGGTCCAGCGGCGCGCCGCGCTGCCGGGTCGTGATCTGCACACGCTCGCTGCCGTCCGGCTCGGCGACGTTGCCTTCGAGGCGGAAGTTGTAGTCCGGGCGGTTGAAGTTCTCGGGCTTGCCGCGCACGATTTCGCGCGCCGCCTTCAGCGCCTTCGCGAAGCGCCAGCAGAAGGCCAGTTCGGCGGCGAAGGCGTAGTCGGCCGGCGCCTCGCCGGCCAGCGTCGCCTCGGTGATGACGTCGTCGAGCTTGTCGTGGCGCAGGTTGGCGACGATCGGCACGCGCTCCAGCCTGGTCTCGACGGCACGCACCTCGAAGGTCGTTTCGTCGACCGTCGCATACAGGCTGACGGCCGGGCAGTCGCGGCCTTCGATCAGCGTGTAGGCCTGCACGACCTCGTCGGGCAGCATCGTGATCTTCCAGCCCGGCATGTAGACGGTGGACAGACGGTCGCGCGCAACCTTGTCGACCGGCGACTCGGGCTGCACCGCCAGGCCCGGCGCGGCGATGTGCACGCCGAAGACCACGGTGCCGGTGCCCAGGCCCTGGATCGACAGCGCGTCGTCGATCTCGGTCGTCTGCGAGTCGTCGATCGAGAAGGCCTGCACGGCGGCCAGCGGCAGCTCGTCCTTGATCGCCGGCGCGGCCAGCGCCGGGAAGCCGGTGCCCTGCGGGAAGGTCTCGAACAGGAAGCGCCGCCAGTGGAACTGGTAGGGGCTGTCGATCGCGCCGGCGTCCTTCAGCAGGTCCAGCGGCGCGCGCTGGGTGCGCTTGGCGGCCTCGACGACGGCCTTGTACTCGGGCGCGTTCTTGTCGGGCTTGAAGAGGATGCGGTAGAGCTGCTCGCGCACCGGCGGCGGGCACTCGCCGGCGGCGATCTCGCCGGCCCAGGCCTCGATCTGCGCCGCGAGCTGCTTCTTGCGCTCGATGCCCAGCAGCGCCGCCTTCACCGTCTCCTCGGGCGCCTTGCGGAACAGGCCCTTGCCGAGGCGGCGGAAGTAGTGCGGCGCCTCGAACAATCGGAACAGCGCCGCGGCCTGCTTGTCGGGGCCTGCCGAGGCTTCGAAATAGTCGCGTGCCAGGTCGGCGAAACCGAACTCACCTTCCGGCGCGAACTCCCAGGCGAGGTCGAGGTCGATTTCCGCCGCCAGCGCCTGCGCCTGGGCGATCAGCTCGGCCGGGGCCGGCTTCTCGAAGCGCAGCAGCACGTTGGCCGCCTTCACCTTCACGCGTTTGCCGGAATCGAGCTCGATCTGCATCGAGCTCTCGGCTTCGGACATCACGCGGCCGGCGTGGAATTTCCCGGCGTCGTCGAACAGGGCATAAGTCACCGGGCGATTGTCCACCAGCGGCCGGGGCGCCGGGCTCGCCGGATTGCCGGGTTTCGATCGGTGTCATGTCCTGTGTGCACGGCTGGCCACTGGCGTTGCTGCTGCCGAGGCGGGCCACGGACACCGGGCAGCCGGCTCGCTCCATGTCCCCCGGCCGGGCTGCGCCCGGCCTCCTCCTGATACTTCCGCGATCCGGCCGCCCGGCGTCCGCGGCCGGCACCGCCGAGGCGTCGGGCAGCTGGCGTGCGGTGTGCAACAGCCGGTTCGGGCCGGTCGGCGGGGCGTGTCCCGGAGTGAAGTAAAGGAGGAGACCCGGCCCCCGGCCGGGGCGGGGGACATGAACGCAGGGACACGCCCCGTCGGCCGGCCTCGCGCCGCCGCTGGCGCGAAAACCGTGCGTGTAGCCCGCTACACCGTCATCCCGCCCGAGACTTCCAGCACCGCACCGTTGACATAGCTGGCCTCGTCGCTGGCCAGGAAGGCGTAGACGGCGGCGATCTCCTCGGGCCGGCCCAGGCGCTGCAGCGGCACCTGCTCGCGCATGTGCTCCAGCACCTTGGCCGGGATCGTCTCCAGGATCGGCGTCGCGACGAAGCCCGGGGCGACGGCGTTGACGCGCACGCCCTTGGGGCCGAGCTCGCGGCTCCAGGTCTTGGTGAAGCCGATGACGCCGAACTTGGACGCGGCGTAATTGGTCTGGCCGAAGTTGCCGTAGATGCCGACGACGCTGCTGGCGTTGAGGATCACGCCCGAGCCCTGCTCGATCATGATCGGCGCCACCGCCTGCGCGCAGTGGAAGACGCCTCGCAGGTTGACGTCGATGACGGCGTCGAACTGCTCCTCGCTCATCTTCACCAGCCGCGCGTCGCGCGTGATGCCGGCGTTGTTGACCAGCACGTCGATGCGGCCGTATTTCGCCTTCACCGCGGCGACCATCGCGTCGACCTGGGCGCGCACGGTCACGTCGACCGCCAGGCTCTCGGCGGCGCCGGGCACGGCGTCGGCGCGCCGGTCGCAGGCGACGACGACGGCGCCTTCGGCCGCGAACTTGGCGACGGTGGCCGCGCCGATGCCTTGCGCCGCGCCGGTGACGATGCAGACCTTGTCCTTCAATCGCATAGCCGCAGATACCTCAGCAGGTGGGGAAGGTGCTCGTCGAAGTCCGAGAGCGCGTGGTCGCTGCCCTCGACGAGGCGGATCGTCGCGCCGGCATAGCGCGCGTGCATCTCGCGCCAGTCCAGCAGCTCGTCGCCGGTGGCGACGACGGCGAAGTAGCGCTCGGGCCGGGTGATCGCCGGCGGGCGCAGCGCACGCAGCTCGTCGACGTACTCGGGCAGGAAGAAGAAGCTCTCCTCCGGCTTGTGGAACTGCTTGTTCTCGCCGATGTAGGCCGCGAGGTCGCGCGCCGGGTCGACGGCCGGGTTCAGCACGCCGGCCGTCCAGCCGCGTGCCTCGGCGACCGCGGTGGCGTAGAAGCCGCCGAGCGAGCTGCCGACCACGACCGAGGTCGCCGGCCAGTCGGCCGTGCCCTCGAGCAGCATCGCCACCGCGGCACGCGGCGACGGCGGCAGCTGCGGGCTCCAGAACTTCAGCTCCGGGCGGTGCTCGGCCAGCCAGGCGCCGACGCGCCGCGCCTTCGCCGACTGCGGCGAGGAGCGGAAGCCGTGCAGATACAGCAGGTGGGTCGGCGCGCCGCTCACTGATGGCCCTGCAGCGCCGCCAGCAGCTTGCCGTGGATGCCGCCGAAGCCGCCGTTGCTCATGCAGACGACCTGGTCGCCGGGCCGCGCGGCGCGTGCGATCGCGGCCACCAGCGCGTCCACCGTGTCGGCCGTCGCTGCCTTGGCGCCCAGCGGCGCCAGCGCTTCCTTGACGCTCCAGCCCCAGTCGCCCTGCAGGCCGAAGGCGAGGTCGGCGTCTTCCAGCGCCCAGGGCAGCTGGGCCTTCATCGTGCCGAGCTTCATCGTGTTCGAGCGCGGCTCGAAGACGGCCAGGATGCGCGCTGCGCCGACCTTGCGGCGCAGGCCGTCGATCGTCGTGCGCATCGCCGTCGGGTGGTGGGCGAAGTCGTCGTAGACCTTGACGCCGCCGGCCTCGCCGCGCAGCTCCAGCCGCCGGCGCACGTTCTGGAAGCTCGCCAGCGCAGCCGCCGCGGTCTCGGGCGCGACGCCGGCGTGCTCGGCGGCGGCGATCCCCGCCAGCGCGTTGAGCTGGTTGTGCTCGCCCAGCAGCGCCCATTCGACGCGGCCGATCTTCAGGCTGCCGCGAAGCACGTCGAAGGCGTGCGGCTCGCCGCGTGCACGCAGCGCGCCGGGCTCCTCTCGCTTCGGCCCGAAACGCTGCACCTCGCTCCAGCAACCGCGTTGCAGCACACGCTGCAGCGCCTCGTCGCGCGCGTTGACGACCAGCCGGCCGCTGGCCGGCACGGTGCGCACGAGGTGGTGGAACTGGGTCTCGATCGCCGCCAGGTCCGGGAAGATGTCGGCGTGGTCGTGCTCGAGGTTGTTCAGGATCGCCGTGCGCGGCCGGTAGTGCACGAACTTGCTGCGCTTGTCGAAGAGCGCCGTGTCGTACTCGTCAGCCTCGATGACGAAGAACCGGCCGCCGCCCAGGCGCGCCGAGACGCCGAAGTTCAGCGGCACGCCGCCGACCAGGAAACCCGGCTCCAGCCCGGCCTGCTCGAGGATCCAGGCCAGCATCGAGGTCGTCGTCGTCTTGCCGTGCGTGCCGGCGACGGCCAGCACGTGGCGGCCGAAGAGCACGTTCTCGGCCAGCCACTGCGGCCCGCTGGTGTAGGCGGCGCCGGCGTCGAGCACGGCTTCCATCAGCGGGTTGCCGCGCGTGACGACGTTGCCGACGACGAAGACGTCGGGTTTCAGCGCCAGCTGCTCGGCACCGAAACCTTCGATCAGCTCGATGCCGAGCGAGCGCAGCTGGTCGCTCATCGGCGGGTAGACGTTGGCGTCGCAGCCGGTCACGCGGTGGCCGGCTTCGCGGGCGAGGGCGGCGATGCCGCCCATGAAGGTGCCGCAGATGCCGAGGATGTGGAGATGCATCCGGGCATTCTAGGCAGCCGGCCCCGGAGGGCCGGCCGCGGCCTGACGCCTGGGCGTCAGGGTTCCAGCGAACGCTTCAGGAAGGCCGCGAGGCGATTCATGAAGTCGACCTGGCTTTCCAGCTCGACGAAGCCGTGGCCCTCGAAGGGATAGTCGAGGCGTTCGATCTTCACCCCGGCCTTGCGCGCGGCGTCCTCGAAGTCGTCGGCGTGCTGCTTCGGAACGCGGCGGTCGTAGCCGCCCTGGGCCAGCAGCACCGGCACCTTGATGTCGGCGACGCGCTCGACCGGCGAGTTCGCGCGCAGCATCGCCGCGTCCTTGTCCGGGTCGCCGATCATTTGCGGCATGCCGTAGTGCAGCTGGTTGCGGGTCACGTCCGCGCGCGCGCTGGTGAACATCAGCTGGATGTCGGTGACGCCGGCGAAGCTGGCGGCACAGCGATAGGTGTCCGGGTGGCGCACCGGCCCCATCAGGGCGGCATAGCCGCCGTAGCTGGCGCCGAAGATGCAGACGCGCTTGGCGTCGATCAGCCCTTCCTTGGCGGCCCATCGCACCGCGTCCTGCAGGTCGTCCTGCATCGCCTGGCCCCATTGCTTGAACCCGGCCGTGAAGTGGCGGGTGCCCAGGCCCAGGGTGCCGCGGAAGTTCGGCTCGATGACCCGCCAGCCGTTGGCCGCCAGGAACTGCGCCCAGGCATCCCAGGTCCGGTTGGCGCCTTGGACCCAGGGGCCGCCGTGCACCAGCACGACGGCGGGCAGGGCTTCCTTGGCGTCGTGGCCCGCCGGATGCGTCACGACCACCGGCATCGCCAGCCCGTCGCGCGCCTGGATCCAGTGGAAGCTGCGCCGCCCCTGCGTCGCCGGGTCGATCGCCGGGCGCACGCTGCCGATCGGCGAGATCGACTTCTTCTCGTCGTCGTAGAGCAGGAACTCGCCCGGGTTCCGGTCGGACTGCGACAGCACGACGAAGAAGCGCGAGCTGTCGCAGCGGCCGCAGCGCACGTGGTTGAAGCGGTCGGGCAGTGCCTTGTCGACGGACTGCTGGATCGCCGCCACGCGATCGCTGAACCAGACCGTGGTCGGGCGGTCCGCCGTCAGGGTGGCGCCGACGACCTTGCCGGCGCGCTTGTCGACGATCGTGCCGTCGACGTCGTAGCGCGCCACGCGCAGCAGCGGTTCGGGGTCGATCTGACCCTTGCTCAGGTCGAGCACGTGCAGGCCGTTGGTCTCGCCGCCGATCGCCGCCCCGACGACGAGGTCCTTGTCGCCTTCGATCTGGATCGGCGACAGCGTGTCGCTGTCCAGCACGTTGCGGTCCCAGACCGGTTCCCAGGCATCCTTCGCCGCGCGATGCACGAACAGCCGGTCGCGGTCCTTGGACTGCACGCGCACGACACGCGGCGTGCCGTGAACGTCGAACTCCCAGGCGATGCCGTTGAGCGAGATCCCGCCGCCCAGGACGATGGGCGTCATCACGCCGGTCTTGGTGTTGACCCGGCCCAGGCGCACGCCGCTCGGGTCGCCCATGGCGTCGAACTTGGTCTCGGTCATGATGACGTCGGCGCTGCCGTCGTCCAGGGCTTCCAGGAAGTTCCAGGCGTAGGACAGGACGTGCGAGCGGATCTTGGAAGCGCCGCGGGAGTAGCTGTGCGAGCTCAGCATCACCTCGTCCTGACCGTCGTGGTCGATGGCGAAGATCGCGCTGCCGTTCTCGCGGATCTGGGTGTCCCACTCGGTGACGCGCAGGATCATGCGGTCGTCGTTGACCCAGTGCACCCAATCGACCGAGGCGCGGTCGTAGGACTGCAGCACGCGCGGCGGCTTGGTCGGCGGCAGGTCCATCACCGCCAGGGCGTTGCGGCCCTTGTCGTTGTGCAGCACCAGCGCCAGCCGGTTGCCCGACGGGGACAGCTTGGCGGCGGAGAACTGGGCCTGCGCGACGTAGGCCGTGGGATCGACGGCCTGGGCCGACAAGGCGCTGCCCAGCAGGCAGGCGACGAAGAGGCGGCCGATCCAGCGGCCGGTCCCGTGTAGCAATCGCATTGAACACACTCCCTGATCGGGCCGGCACTCTGGGGTCGGCTCCGCGCCGCAGTCTAAGCAGCGCCCGGTGGCCCGGGCCCGGCCGTCGGTCAAGAAGTGCCGCGGGCGAGGCAGCGTCGCAACGAAAACGGCCGCCCGAAGGCGGCCGTGCGTCCCGATCTGCGGGGTATCAGCCGCGCAGCGCCGCCAGCGCCGCCGCCTTCGTCGCCGCCAGGTCGGCGTCGGTGTGCGCGGCGCTGACGAAGCCGGCTTCGTACATCGCCGGCGCCAGGTAGACGCCGTGGTCCAGCATGCCGTGGAAGAAGCGGTTGAAGCGCTCCTTGTCGGTGGCCATCACCTGGGTGTAGTTCTGCGGCAGCGTGTCGGCGAAGAAGAAGCCGAACATGCCGCCTTCGCTGTCGGTGACGATCGGCACGCCCGCCTCGCGGCCGGCCTCGGCGATGCCCTGCACCATCTTCTGCGTCTTGGCGGTCAGCGCCTCGTAGAAGCCGGGCTTGGTGATCTCGGCCAGCGTCGCCAGGCCGCAGGCCGTGGCCACCGGGTTGCCCGACAGCGTGCCGGCCTGGTAGACCGGGCCCAGCGGCGCGAGCTGCTTCATCACGTCCTTCTTGCCGCCGAAGGCCGCCAGCGGCATGCCGCCGCCGATGACCTTGCCGAAGACCGTCATGTCGGGCTCGAAGCCCGGGATCAGCTTGGCGTAGACGCTCTGTGCGCCGCCCAGCGCGACGCGGAAGCCGGTCATCACCTCGTCGAACACCAGCAGCGCGCCGTGCTTGGTGCACAGCTCGCGCAGCTTGGTCACGAACGGCACAGAGGCGCGCACGAAGTTCATGTTGCCGGCGATCGCCTCCAGCATCACGCAGGCGATCTCGTCGCCCTGGGCGGCGAAGGTCTCCTCGAGCTGCTCGACGTTGTTGTATTCGAGCACCAGCGTGTGCTGCACGACCTCGGCCGGCACGCCGGCGGAGGTCGGGTGGCCGAAGGTCGCCAGGCCCGAGCCGGCCTTGACCAGCAGCGCGTCGGCGTGGCCGTGGTAGCAGCCCTCGAACTTGACGATCTTGCTGCGGCCGGTGACGCCGCGCGCCAGGCGCAGCGTGCTCATGCCGGCTTCGGTGCCGCTGGAGACCAGGCGCACCTGCTCGATGCTCGGCACCTGGGCGATGATGGCCTCGGCGAGTTCGATCTCGCGCTCGGTCGGCGCGCCGAAGCTGAAGCCTTCGAGCAGCGCCTTCTGCACCGCTTCGAGCACCGCCGGGTGGCCGTGGCCCAGGATCATCGGGCCCCAGGAGCCGATGTAGTCGATGTAGCGCTTGTCTTCGGCGTCCCAGATGTACTGGCCCTCGGCGCGGGCGATGAAGCGCGGCGTGCCGCCGACGGCGCGGAAGGCGCGCACGGGCGAGTTGACGCCGCCGGGAATGACGGCCTGGGCGCGGGCGAAGAGCTGTTCGTTGGTGGTCATCGAGAGGTTTTCAGTGCACGCGCCGCGGGGCGCCTTGGGTCTTGGGATCGTCGAAACCGGGATCCGGCTCGTCGGGGCCGGGTTCGGGCTCGCCGTCTTCGGCCGGCGGCAAAGCCCAGAAGAAGCGGTCGGGCACGACGTTGCCCATGCCGGGGCGGAAACCCGCGTCCAGGCTCTGGTCGAGGAAGGACAGGGCTTCGCCCACCGCCGCCTGCAGCTCGCTGCCGGCGGCCAGGAGTGCGGCCAGGGCCGCGGAGAGCGTGTCGCCCGCGCCGACGAACGCGGTGTCGAAACGCTCGAACTTCTCGCCGGTCAGTGCGCCTTGCGGCGACGCCAGCACGTTGTCGATGTACTGCTCGTGGCCCTTGCTGGCCAGCATCACGCCGGTGACGAGCACGTAGCGCGTGCCGTGTTCGCCGGCGGCGACCGCGAGTTCACGCGCCGACGGCGGACGCTCGCTGTCCCAGTCGGGCAGCAGGAAGTCCTGCAGCGTCTTGTGGCTGCCCACCAGCACCTCGGTGGCCGGCAGGATCAGCTCGCGGAAGGCGTCCAGGTAGGGCTGCAGCTGTTCCTCATCCAGCCAGGACAGGCTGGGCAGGTAGGCCACCAGCGGCACGTCGGCGTAATCCGAGAGCACCTCGGCGACGGCGCTCACCGTCTCGGCGTTGCCCAGGAAACCGACCTTCCAGCCGGAGATCGTGACGTCTTCGAGGATGGTGCGCGCCTGCTCGACGACGGCGTCGTCGTCGATCTCGTGGTGGTCGAAGACCTCGGCCGTGTCGCGCATCACGATCGAGGTCACGACCGGCAGCGCGTGCGCGCCCATCGCCGCTATCGTCGAGACGTCGCCGGCCAGCCCGCCGGCACCGCTGGGGTCGCTGGCGTTGAAGCTGATCACGCACGCCGGCGGCGGCGGTTCCTGCGCGGGATCCTGCAGCTCCGTGGCGGGGGTGGGGTCGGGGGTCATCTCGCTGCCTTTGCCAGCCCGTGCCCGACAGCGTTGCCGGACCTCGAGCGAAGCCTGAAGAATGGTGCGTATGTCCTCACAAATCCTTGATTTTTCTTGGATATGCGTGACTACAATCGTTGCCCATTGTAGTGAGTGACCGCCCCGACGTGAGCCAAAGCCGAACCTGGATGTGTCTGATCTGCGGCTGGATCTACGACGAAGCCGTCGGCGATCCGGAACATGGCATTGCCGCGGGCACCGCATGGGCCGACGTTCCGATGAATTGGACCTGTCCGGAATGCGGCGCCCGTAAAGAAGATTTCGAAATGGTCGAAATCTGATGTCCAGCGGCGGCCATCGTGACGGCCGCGCTCTCCTTTTCGACAGGTGGGCAGTGACGTGAACGAAGCCGTGCCCTCGGGCGCCAAGGTCCTCGTGATCGACGACAGCAACACGATCCGGCGCAGCGCCGAGATCTTCCTGCGCCAGGGCGGCCACGAGGTCGTGCTCGCCGAAGACGGCTTCGACGCGCTCGCCAAGGTCAATGACCACGACCCCCAACTGATCTTCTGCGACATCCTGATGCCGCGGCTGGACGGTTACCAGACCTGCGCCATCATCAAGCGCAACCCGCGTTTCGCGAAGGTCCCGGTCATCATGCTGTCGTCCAAGGACGGTCTGTTCGACAAGGCCCGCGGCCGCATGGTCGGCTCCGAGGACTACCTGACCAAGCCCTTCACCAAGGAACAGCTGCTGCGCGCGGTGGAGGCTTTCCGCCGCACCGCCGCCTGAAGCCGCGGCCGCCGCCGCACCGTCAGAACACCCAACTCCGCCCGCCGATGGCCATCCGCAACATCCTCGTCGTCGACGACTCGAAGACCGAGCTGCACCACCTGTCGGACATCCTCGGCAAGCGCGGCTACGCCGTGCGCACCGCCGAGAACGGCGACGAGGCCATGCGCCGCCTCGAGGAGCAGCTGCCGGATCTGATCCTGATGGACGTCGTGATGCCGGGCCAGAACGGCTTCCAGCTCACGCGCCAGATCACGCGCGATCCGCGCTACGCCGAGGTGCCGGTGATCATGTGCACCAGCAAGGGCCAGGAGACCGACAAGGTCTGGGGCCTGCGCCAGGGGGCACGCGACTACATCGTCAAGCCGGTGCAGGCCGACGAGCTGCTCGCCAAGATCCGCGCTTTCGACTGACACGATGGCCAAGCGCGACGCCCTGCGGGAGTTGCAGAGCCGCCTGGCGCAACGGCTGAGCGCCGTGCGCACCGAGGCGCCGTCGGCGTCGTGGCTGGCCATCGAGTGCGCCGGCGTCGGCCTGCTGCTGCCGCTGGCCGGAGCCGGCGAGATCTTCCCGGTCGGCACGATCGCGCCGGTGCCGCACACCCGGCCGTGGTTCGTCGGCGTCGCCAACCTGCGTGGCGGGCTGCACGGCGTCGTCGACTTCGCCGCCTTCCTCGGCCTGCGGCCGACCCAGGCCGCGGCCGAGGGCGTGCGCGAGCAGGCCCGGCTGCTGGCCCTGAACCCTTCCGTCGGCAGCCATGTGGCGCTGCTGTTCGAGCGCCTGGCCGGCCTGCGCACCGCGGCCCAGCTTCAGCGCGAGCCCGACGACGAGCTGTCGCGCCCGTCGTTCGCCGGCCCCCGATGGCGCGACGACCGTCAGCGCGTGTGGCAGGAGATCGATCCGGCCGCGCTGGTGCAGCACGAACAGTTTCTCGGCATCGCCCGATGACGAACGCCGCGAGGACCGAATGAGCCTTCTCGACAAGCTGAAGAGCCCCGCGCGGGGCCGCACCCCGACGCCGCCGGCGCCTTCACCCGAAGCCCTCACCGTCGCCGGCGACGCGATGGACGCGACGATCCGCCTCGGCCCCGGCACGCTGGCGCCGGCCGAGACCCGGGCCGACGACTCGTCGATCATCTCCGAGGCCGCGCCGTCCGAGCTGGCCGGCGAGTATGTCAACACCCGCGCGCCCGAGGACGGCGCGCCGGCCGCGGCCACCGGGCTGCCCTTCGTCGGCGGCCTGCCGGTGGCGCGCCAGCAGCAGCTGATGGCCTTCGCCTTCGGCATCGGCCTGACCGGGCTGGTGCTCAGCGGCGGCGCCGGCATCGTCGCCGCCAGCCGCAGCGCGCAGCAGGTGTCGGCCGCCGGCCAGGCCCAGACGCAGTCGCAGCGCCTGGCCAAGTCGGTGACGCAGGCGCTGCTGGGCACGCCGCAGGCCTTCGGCGAACTGAAGGAAAGCGTCGAGATCCTGGTGCGCAACGTGCACGGCCTGGCCGAAGGCGGCGAGGTGCCGGCGGTCTCGGGCGAGCACGCCGATCGAGTCGAGGCGCTGCTGCCGATGGTCGACCGCGCCGACAAGAGCGCGCGTGCGGTGCTCGCCCAGCAGAAGACGCTGACCCAGGTCGGCGCCGCGCTGCGCACGATCAACCGCCAGTCGGCCGACCTGCTGGAGACCGCCGAGACGGTGTCCTCGCTGAAGCTGCAGAGCGGCGCCTCGGCCGGCGAGCTGTCGGCCGTCGGCCAGCTCGTCATGCTGACCCAGCGCATCGGCAAGAGCGCCAACGAGTTCCAGACCACCGAAGGCGTCAGCGCCGAGGCCGTGTTCCTGCTCGGCAAGGACCTGAACTCCTTCCGCGAGATCGCCCAGGGCCTGCTCGACGGCAGCCCCGAGCTGCGCCTGCCGGGCACGCGCGAGCCGCAGGCCCGCGAGCAGCTGCAGCAGCTGATCGCCCAGTACGACAAGACGCGCACCGAAGCCGGCGCCATCCTCGGCAACCTGCAGGGGCTGGTCGGCGCGCGCGAAGCGCAGGCGGCCATCGTGCGCGACAGCGAACCGCTGCGCCGCGGCCTCGACGAGCTGCAGGGAGAGCTCGCCGGCTCCGGCGGCCTGCGTGCCGCGATCCTGATCCCCGGCGTGCTGTCGGCGCTGCTGCTGGCCGCCGGCGCCTTCGGCCTGCTGCGCCTGTTCGTCGCCGACCAGACCGCGCGCGCCCGCCTCGCCGAAGGCCAGCGCCTGGAAGCCGAACGCCAGGAGCTGGAGGCCAAACGCGTCAACGACGCCAACCAGGCCGCCATTCTTCGTCTGATGAACGAGCTGCAGACCGTCGCCGAGGGCGACCTGACGCAGCAGGCCACCGTCACCGAGGACATCACCGGCGCGATCGCCGACTCGGTGAACTACACCGTCGAGGAACTGCGTTCGCTCGTCACCTCGGTGCAGAGCACGGTGGCGCGCGTGACCGACACCACGCAGCAGGTCGAGCAGACCTCGTCCGAGCTGCTCGCCGCGTCGACCGAACAGCTGCGCGTCATCCGCGAGACCGGCGAGTCGGTGCTCGGCATGGCCAGCCGCATCACCGAGGTGTCGGCCGACGCCCAGCGCACCGCCGAGGTCGCGCGCCAGTCGCTGGAGGCCGCGGCCACCGGCCAGCAGGCGGTGCAGAACACGATCGGCGGCATGAACTCGATCCGCGACCAGATCCAGGAGACCTCCAAGCGCATCAAGCGCCTGGGCGAGAGCTCGCAGGAGATCGGCGAGATCACCGAGCTGATCTCGGACATCACCGAGCAGACCAACGTGCTGGCGCTGAACGCCGCCATCCAGGCCGCCAGCGCCGGCGAGGCCGGCCGCGGCTTCAGCGTCGTCGCCGAGGAAGTGCAGCGCCTGGCCGAACGGTCCGCCGAGGCGACGCGCAACATTGCCGCCATCGTGCGCACCATCCAGACCGACACCCAGGACGCGGTGGCCGCGATGGAGCGTTCGACGCAGGGCGTGATCGAAGGCGCGCGGCTGTCCGACGCCGCCGGCAGCGCGCTGGCCGACATCGACCGCGTGACGCGCGAACTGGCCGAGCTGATCGCGCGCATCGCCGCGCAGGCTTCCAGCGAAGCCGAGTCCGCCGGCGGCGTGGCCGAGAACATCCAGCACATCTTCGCCGTCACCGAGCAGACCGGCGAGGGCACGCGCTCGACGGCGCAGATGGTGCACGAGCTGTCGCGCGCCGCCGAGCAGCTGCGCGCGTCGATCGCGCGCTTCAAGATCGCCTGACGACGCGGATGAACGCCGTCACCGACAGCCTGAGCGGCAGCGCCGACGACCTGAGCCCGCTGGCCTGGGTGCACGGCGAACTGCGCCGCTCGCTCGAGCTGGCGCACAAGGCGCTGCACCGGCACCTGAAGGAAGCCGAGGCCGCCGCCGCCTCCGACGTCGACGCCGTCGAACCGGCGGTGCTGCGTACGGCCCGCGTGCACCTGCACCAGGGCGTCGGCGCGCTCGAGCTGGTCGGCCTGCCGGCCGCCGCGACGATGCTGCGCGCCAGCGAGGCCGTCGTGCAGCGCTGGATCGCCAAGCCCGCGCTGGCCGACGCCAAGGCCGTGCAGACGCTGGAGAAGGCCTCGTTCGCGCTGCTGGACTACCTGGCGCGGCTGCTGTCGCGCCGGCCGGTGTCGTCGGTGGCGATGTTCCCGCAGTACCTGGCGGTGCAGACGCTGGCCGGCGCCGACCGCGTGCACCCGGCCGACCTCTGGCCGCAGGACTGGCACTGGCTGGAGCTGCCGCCCGAACCCGGCGTGCGCCCGCACGCCGCCGACGCCGCCGCACGCACCGCGATGGAGTCGCTGTCGCTGGCGCTGATGCGCCAGCCCGATCCTTCGCGCCTGACGGCGATGGGCGAGGTCTGCGCCTCGCTGGCCGCCGGCACGCAAGGCCGGCTGGCGACGCTGTGGCATCTGGCCGCGGCCTTCTTCGAGGCCCAGGCGCGTGGTCTGCTGGCCGGCGACGTCTACACCAAGCGCATGGCCTCGCGCCTGCTGTCGCAGCTGCGCACGACGATCGCCGGCAGCGACGAGGTCTCCGACCGGCTCGCCCAGGACCTGCTGTTCTTCTGCGCCCGCGCGCGCTCGCCGGGCGAGGGCGAAGCGCCGCGCTTGGCCGCGGTGCGTGCCGCCTGGCGCCTGGACGACAGCGCCGCCGCCGACTACGACGTCGCGCGCCTGGGCCGTTTCGATCCGTCCTGGGTCGCGCAGGCGCGCAAGCGTGTCGCCGGCGCCAAGGACGCGTGGTCCGGCGTCGCCGGCGGCGAGGAGCACCGGCTCACCGGCCTGGCCGAGCAGTTCACGCTGGTCGGCGACTCGCTGCAGCGGCTGTTCCCGTCGGGCGAGGTGCTGGCCGCGGTGCTGCAGGACGCCGCCGCGCAGACCGTCGCCGCGCAGGCCGCACCGCCGGCGCCGCTGGCGATGGAAGTCGCCACCGCGCTGCTGTACCTGGACGCCTCGCTGGAAGACGGCGAGTTCGACCACCCGGCGCTGCCCGAACGCGTGCAGCGCCTGGCGCGCCGCGTCGACGACGTGCGCCGCGGCCAGCCGCAGGCGCCTCTCGAACCCTGGATGGAGGAGCTGTACCGCCGCGTCAGCGACCGCCAGACCATGGGCAGCGTCGTGCAGGAGCTGCGCGCCAGCCTGTCCGAGGCCGAGAAGCAGATCGACGCCTATTTCCGCGACCCGGCGCAGCGCGAGGCGCTGATCCCGGTGCCGGGGCAGCTGTCGGCGATGCGCGGCGTGCTCTCGGTGCTGGGCCTGGACCAGGCCTCGCAGGCCGTGCTGCGCATGCGCGACGAGGTCGACACGCTGGCCCAGACCGAGGTCGACCCGACGCACGAGCCGGCCCGCCTGGTCTTCGAGCGCCTGGCCGAGAACCTGGGCGCGCTCAGTTTCCTGATCGACATGCTCGGCGTGCAGCCGGGGCTGGCGAAGTCGCTGTTCCGCTACGACGCCGACACCGGCCGTCTGTCGACGCTGATGGGCCAGGAGGCGCCGCGTGCCCCGGCGCCGCCGCCGGTCGCGCCGCCGATGCCGTCCGCGCCGCCGCCGCCGGTGGCCGCCGCGCCGGTGGCCCCCGCGCCGGCCGCGCCGGCCCCGTCGGCCGAAGACGACGAGATGCGCGCCGTGTTCCTGGAGGAAGCCGGCGAGGTGATCCCCGCGGCGCGCGAGTCGCTCGCCCGCCTGGCCGAGGAGCCCGAGGACCTGGGCGAGATGACCGCCGTGCGGCGCGCCTTCCACACGCTCAAGGGCAGCTCGCGCATGGTCGGGCTCAAGGACTTCGGCGAAGCCGCCTGGGCCTGCGAGCAGCTGTTCAACTCGCGCTTGGCGCAGTCGCCGCGCCTGGACCCGGCGCTGCGCGCCTTCACGACCGAGGCCCTGGACTACTTCGGCGCCTGGGTCGCGGCGCTGGCCGCCGGCCGCGACGAAGGCCATGCCTCGCCGCCGGTCGTGCGTGCGGCCGACGGCCTGCGTCTGGACGGCCAGCGCCTGGCGATCGCCGCGCCGAGCGCGGCCGAGGCGCCCGCCGTCGCCGCCGAAGCGCCGCCAGCCGTCGCGCCCGAGCTGCCCGTCGAGGTCGAGCCTGAAGAGGCCGCCGAGCCGCCGAAGCAGCCCGAGGTCACCGAGACGGTGGACGAGGCGCTGGCGCCCGACTTCGAGTTCGATTTCGGCACCGGGCCCGAACCCGCGCCAGCGCTGGCCGAGCGTGTGCCCGACCTGCCGAGCGCCGCCGACCTGGATCTGGACCTCGGCCTCGGGGCCGCCGGCCCGGCGCCGGCCGCCGACGAGGTCGACTTCAGCTTCGACCTCGGCGCGCTGGAGCCCGAGGCCGAGCCCGCGCCGGCGGTCGCCGAGCCGGTCGCCGAGCCGGAGCCCGTCGACGCCGAGCTGCCGCTGGAGACGCCCGAGACCTTCGAGGCCATCGAGGCGCTGCAGCCGCTGCCGGCCGCGCCCCCGGCGCCCGAGGCCGGCTACGCCGACTTCGATTTCGACCTCGGCGAACGGACCCCGGCCGAACCCGCCGAGCCGGCCGCCGCCCCGCTGTCCGAAGCACCGGCCGACGAACCCGCGGCCGAGGACACCGACTGGCCCGAACGCCGCGAAGACGAGCCCGCCGACGAGCCCTTGCCGCAGCCGGTGTTCGCCGAGTCCGAGCCCGAACCCGAGGCCTTGCCGGCGGTCGAGGTGCTGGAAGGCGGCGTCGACTGGCCGCTCGAGGCCGCACCCGACGCCGCGGCCGACAGCGTTCCCGAGGCCGCCCCGCCGGTCGCCGAGGCGACGCCGCTGCCGGCCTTCGACGAAGCCGCGTTCGAGGCCGCCGCCTACCCGAGCGAGCCGCCGCCGCAGCCCGCGGTGCCGATGCCGGCGCTGCCCGACATCGCCGAAGCCTTCGCCGAGCTGCCGTCGCTGGACGGGCTCGGGGCCATCGGGGCCGAGCCCGCGGCTGAGCCGCTGCCGCTGCCGGAAGCCGAGCCTATCTCCCCGCCGGAGCCCGAACCCGTGCCCGCGCCCGAGCCGGTGGCCGAGACGCCGCCGCCGGCCGACGAGCCGCCCGCCGACGAGGAGCCGGTCAAGATCGTCGGCCCGCTGCGCGTGCCGCTGCCGCTGTTCAACATCTACCTCAACGAAGCCGACGAGCTCTCGCGCCGCCTGGGCACCGAGCTGGCCGAGTGGGCGCTGGAAGCCGAGCACCGGCCGGTGTCCGAGGCCGCCGTCGCGCTGGCGCATTCGCTGGCCGGCAGCTCGGCCACCGTCGGTTATGCCGAGCTGTCGGCGCTGGCGCGTTCGCTCGAACACGCGCTGATGCGCTCGCGTGCCGGCGGCCGCGGCCGTGACGGCGAGCCCGAGCTGTTCGGCGAAGCCGCCGAGGAGATCCGCCGCCTGCTGCACCAGTTCGCCGCCGGCTTCCTGCGCCCGGCCTCGCCGGCGCTGGTCGAACGGCTGGCCGAACACGAGCGCTGGCCCGAACTGCCGCCGCGCGTCGCCGCCGACACCACCGGCCTCGGGCCGCTGGACGCGGACGACGACGATCTCGACGCCGAGGACGCGCTCGATCCGGAGCTGTTCCCGATCTTCGAGGACGAGGCCGACGAGCTGCTGCCGCAGCTGCTGGCGCGGCTGCGCGACTGGGTCGACAACCCGGCCGACAGCGGCGCCGCCGCGGCCTGCATGCGCACGCTGCACACCTTCAAGGGCGGTGCGCGCCTGGCCGGCGCGATGCGCTTGGGCGAACGCGCCCACCGCATGGAGACGGCGATCGAGCGCCTGGGCGACCGCGGCGGCGTGCACGCCGGCGAGGTCGAGACCCTGCTCGCCCGTGCCGACGCGATGGTCGCCGACTTCGAGGCGCTGCGCACGCCGGCGGCGCCCGCCGTCGCGGTGGCCGAGCCCGCCGCAGCGCCGGCCTTGGCGGCCGAGCCGCCGCCCGAGCTGGCGCCGCCGCCCGAAGTGCCGGCCGCCGAGATCGACTGGAGCCGTTTCGCCAGCGCCACGCCGCTGCCGGCCGTCGCGCCCGAGCGTGCCGCGCCGGCCGGTGCCGCCGCGGTGCGTGTGCGCGGCGCGCTGCTCGACCGCATGGTCAACCATGCCGGCGAGGTGAGCATCGCGCGCGCCCGTCTCGACGGCAGCGTGCGTCAGCTGCAGGGTTCGCTGGGCGAGCTGACCGAGAGCCTGGAGCGCATGCGCGCCCAGCTGCGCGACATCGAACTGCAGGCCGAGTCGCAGATGGTGTCGCGGCTGGAGGCGGCCAAGGCCGCCGCCGAGACCTTCGACCCGCTGGAGATGGACCGCTTCACGCGGCTGCAGGAGCTGACGCGCTTCATGGCCGAGTCCGTGAACGACGTGGCGACGCTGCAGCGCAGCCTGCAGCGCACGCTGCAGTCGGCAGAAGACGACCTGGCGGCACAGGCGCGCCTGGCGCGCGAGCTGCAGGGCGACCTGCTGCGCACGCGCATGGTCGAGTTCGACAGCGCCAGCGACCGCCTCTACCGTACCGTGCGCCAGGCGGCCAAGGAGACCGGCAAGAGCGTGCGCCTGGACATCCTGGGCGGCGCGATCGAGGTCGACCGCGGCGTGCTCGAGCGCATGACCGGCCCGTTCGAGCACCTGCTGCGCAACGCCGTCGTGCACGGCATCGAGCCGGCCGCGGCGCGTGCTGCCGCCGGCAAGGACACGACCGGCACGATCACCCTGGTCATCACCCAGGAAGGCAACGAGGTCGGCGTCGAGCTGCGCGACGACGGCGCCGGGCTGGACCTGGCGCGCATCCGCGAGCGCGCTGCCGAACGTGGCCTGCTCGCCGCCGGCGCGCCGGTCGACGACGAGGCGCTGGCCCAGCTCGTCTTCGCGCCGGGCTTCAGCACCGCCGCCGACGTCACCGAGCTCGCCGGCCGCGGCGTCGGCCTGGACGTCGTGCGCTCCGAGGTCGACGCAATGGGCGGGCGCGTGCAGCTCGGCCACCAGCCGGGCCGCGGCACCAGCTTCAAGCTGCTGCTGCCGTTGACGACCGCGGTGACGCAGGTCGTCATGCTGCGCTGCGGCGAGCGTTCGGTCGCCGTGCCGTCGACGCTGATCGAAGCGGTGCGGCGTGTCCCGCCGGCCGAGGTCGAGGCGGCCTATGCGAGCGGCGTCTACACCGACGGCGGCCAGGCGCTGCCCTTCCACTGGCTGGCGGCGCTGCTCGACGGCCCGGCCCGCGGTGCCACCACGGCGCGCAGCCAGGCGGTGGTCGTCGTGCGCTCGGCCGAGCAGCGCGTCGCGCTGCACGTCGACGAGGTCGCCGGCAACCAGGACGTGGTCGTCAAGAACGTCGGCCCGCAGCTCGCGCGCATGCCGGGCCTGGCCGGCGTGACGCTGCTGCCCAGCGGCGCGGTGGCGCTGATCTACAACCCGGTGGCGCTGGCCACGCTCTACGGCCCGGCGGCGCGTGCGCGGCTGGAACAGGTCGACGGCACGCCGCTGGCCGAACCCGCGCCCCAGGCGCCGGCGGCGCCGCTGGTGCTCGTCGTCGACGACTCGCTGACCGTGCGCCGCGTCACGCAGCGCCTGCTGCAGCGCGAGGGCTGGCGCGTCGTCACCGCCAAGGACGGCGTCGACGCGCTCGAACGCCTGGCCGAGGAACGGCCGGCGGTCATGCTGTCGGACATCGAGATGCCGCGCATGGACGGTTTCGAGCTGCTGCGCGCGGTGCGTGCCGAGGCCGCGCTGGCCGGCCTGCCGATCGTGATGATCACCTCGCGCATCGCGCAGAAGCACCGCGACCACGCGGCGGCGCTGGGCGCCGACCACTATCTCGGCAAACCCTATGCGGAAGAGGAGCTGCTGGCCCTCGTCGCACGTTACGCGGGAGCGGCGCGGCCGAGCTAGAGCGTGTCCCGGGTTGCCGACCATCTCGCGGAACTGACGGGGTTCCGGGACCGCGACGCGCTGGACGCGACGCTGGTCAGCGCGCTGCACGACCTGCTGCGCCCGCTGGACATCGCGATCTACCGCATCGTCGGCGAAGGCGAGGACCGCCGCTGGTTCACGCGGGCGCGCATCGCCGCCGGCGACCGCGTGCCCAGCGCCGACCCGCTGTGGGCCGACCTGTCGGCGCTGCCGCCGCTGTCCGAGCACCCGGTGCGCCAGACCTGTCTGCGCCAGCGCGAGGGCCTGATGCTCGACGGCCAGCCGGCGCTGACGCTGCTGCCGCTGGACCTGGAGCGCGACTGCGACGCGGTGCTGGAGTTGCGCACCCACTCGCCGCTGGGCACCGAGCAGCTGCGCCTGATCAGCAGCGTGCTGCGCGTCTACCGCAACTTCCAGTCGCTGCTGGACTACAGCGAGCGCGACACGCTGACCGGCCTGCTCAACCGCAAGACCTTCGACGAGAACTTCATGCGCTGCACGGTGCCCGTGCCGCCGAGTCTCGAAGGCCGGCTGGGGTTGCGCCGCGGCGGGCACACGGCCTGGCTGGGCGTCGTCGACATCGACCACTTCAAGCACGTCAACGACTGCCACGGCCACCTGATCGGCGACGAGGTGCTGCTGCTGCTGGCGCGGCTGATGCGCGGCGTGTTCCGCCAGGGCGACCAGCTCTACCGCTTCGGCGGCGAGGAGTTCGTCGTGTTGATGCGCTGCGACGACGCGGCCGCCGCCGCCATCGCCTTCGAGCGCCTGCGCTCGACGATCGAGGGCCACGCCTTCCCGCGTGTCGGCCGCATCACGGTCAGCATCGGCTTCACCGCGGTGCGGCCCAGCGACACGCCGACCTCGGCTTTCGAACGTGCCGACCAGGCCGTCTACTACGTGAAGCAGCACGGCCGCAACCGCGTCGAGAGCCACGCGGCGCTGGTCGCACGCGGCGATCTCGTCGAACAGCGCCTCGACGGCGACGACGTCGTCCTGTTCTGAGCTGAAGACCACGCCCGGCCCCCGCGGCCGGCGTCGCCGGCCGCAGGCGCGGGGTTCAGGCCTCGTTCTTGGCCGGCAGGCGGAACAGCTTCACCGCCTCGTCCAGCGCGGTGGCCTGCTCGGCCAGCGCCGCGGTGGCGTTGGCCGCTTCCTGCACCAGGCGGGCGTTGTCGCCGGTCACGCCTTCCAGGCTGGCCAGCGTGCGGTTGACTTCCTCGATGCCGGCCATCTGCTCGCGGCTGGCGGCGTCGATCTCCGACATGATGTCGGTGACGCGCTTCACGCTGTCGACGATCTCGGTCATCGTCTCGCCGGCGCGGTGCGCCATGCGCGAGCCGCCGCCGACCTGCTCGACCGTCGTGTCCACCAGCGACTTGATCTCCTGCGCCGCCTGCGACGAGCGCTGCGCCAGCGCGCGCACCTCGCTGGCGACGACGGCGAAGCCGCGGCCGTGTTCACCGGCGCGCGAGGCCTCGACCGCGGCGTTCAGCGCCAGCAGGTTGGTCTGGAAGGCGATGTCGTTGATGACGCGGTTGATCTCGGCGATGCGCTTGGACGCGGCGTTGATCGAGTCCATCGTCGTCACGACCTGGGCGACGACGGCGCCGCCGGCCTTGGCGACGTCGGAGGCCGAGATCGCCAGCGCGTTGGCCTGGCTGGCGTGTTCGGCGTTCTGGCGCGTCGCGTCGGTCAGGCGCGACATCGACACTGCGGTCTCGTGCAGCGCCTGGGCCTGATGCTCGGTGCGCGACTCCAGCTCCTTGTTGCCGCCGGCGATGTGCGCCGAGGCCTGGGCGATGGTGTCGGTGCCGCGGCGCACGCGGCCGACGATCGACGCCAGACTGCCGCGCATCTCGTGCAGCGCACGCTGCAGGTGGCCGATCTCGTTGCGGCTGTCGACGACGACGTCGCGCGTCAGGTCGCCCGAGGCGATGCCGTGCGCCATGTCGACGCCCGCCTCCAGCGGCCGCGTGACGACGCGGCGGATGAAGGGGTAGATGACGATCAGCACCGGGATGCAGGTGACGATGGCCATCAGGATGGTCTGCCAGCGCTGGCGGGCCATCAGCGCGTTGGTCTGCTCCAGCGAGACCTTCATGCTGACGACGCCGAGCACCGTGCCTTCGGACACCTGGTGGCAGCTCGTGCAGTCCTTGCCGAGGTAGTTCTTCGAGGCCAGCGCCGGGCGCACGACCCGCAGGTACTCGCCCTTCTCGTCGCTGGCGACGTGCACCTCGGGCTTGCCCGAGGCCAGCACCTTGCGTTCGACCTCGTCGGGGTCGTTCGCGTCGGCGCCGGTGCCGTTGCCGAAGAGCTTGTTCACGGCCTCGCCGCGCAGCACGCGCAGGTCGCGGATGTTGTCGAGCTGGCGCACCTGGTCGAGCAGCACGGCGCGCTGCGCCACGGTGCCCGTCACCATCATGCCGGTCAGCCCGGCCATCGTGGCGTCGTGCATGCTGCTGGAGAAGGCGGTGGCCTGCTCGATCGCCGCCTCACGGTTGACCCTGCCTTGCCAGAAGATGCCCACGGCCCACACCACCGTGAGCGCCACTGCGATCGTGCTGATCAGCTGAACCCAGATCTTTTTTTGCGTGACGTGCATCGCGCACGCTCCTGACGTCCATTGCAGGCCCCGGATCTTGGGCCCGCCACAGCGTCATATCGGCAGGAAATGGGGTCAAGTGAAGTGCGAATTGCGCTCCGCCCTGCGCTTGCGAGGGCTTTGTTGAGCGGGGTCAGTCGGCGCGGCTGCGGGCCATCGCGACTCGGGGTTTTACCGGCTTGACGGCGGCAAAACGGGCGAGTGTGCGTTCGCGTGCTTCGTCGTGGGCGACGACCGGTTCGGGGTAGTCGCGGCCGAGCACGACGCCGGCGGCGGCCAGGTCGGCCGGGCGGGCGCGCCAGGGCGCGTGCAGCAGGGCGTCGGGCAGCCTGGCCAGCTGCGGCAGGTAGCGGCGGATGAAGCGCCCCTCGGGGTCGAAACGTTCGCTCTGGGCGACCGGGTTGAAGATGCGGAAATAGGGCTGGGCGTCGCAGCCGGTCGAGGCAGCCCACTGCCAGCCGCCGTTGTTCGATGCCAGGTCGAAGTCGTTCAAGTGGCGCGCGAACCAGGCTTCGCCGCGGCGCCAGTCGATGCCGAGGTCCTTGGTCAGGAAGCTGGCGCTGATCATGCGCAGCCGGTTGTGCATGTAGCCGGTGCGCGTGAGCTGGTGCATCGCCGCGTCGACGATCGGGTAACCGGTGCGGCCCTCGCACCAGGCGGCGAAGAGTTCGTCGGCGTGTTTGCCGTGTTCCCAGTGCAGCCGGTCGTACTCGGGCTTGAAGCAGCCGCCGACGACTCGCGGGTGGTGGTGCAGCAGCTGGTGATAGAACTCGCGCCAGATCAGCTCCGACAGCCAGATCTCGGCACCGCGCGAGCCGGCCGTCGAACGCTGGTGCGCCTCGCGCGCCAGGCGGCGGATCGACAGCGTGCCGAAACGCAGGTGCGGGCCCAGGTAGCTCGGCCCCTTGACGGCCGGGAAGTCGCGCCAGTCGGCGTAGTGGTCGATGCGCTCCAGGAAGTCGGCCAGCAGCTCGCGGCCGCCCGCCGGGCCGCTGGGCAGCTTCAGCGCGTGCAGGTTGGTGGTCTCGAAGCCGATCTCGGCCAGCGTCGGCAGCGTCTCGCCGGCGGGTTTGGGGGCCAGCGCGCCGGCGTGACGCTCGACCGGGTAGGACGCGAGATAGAAGTCGTCGAGCTTCTTCAGCCAGGCGTTGCGGTAGGGCGTGAACACCGAGAACGGGCCGCCGCCCTGGGTCAGCACCTCGTCGCGCTCGAAGACCACGTGGTCTTTCATGCTGTGGAAAGCGACGCCGGCGTCGGCCAGCGCGCCGCGCACGCGGGCGTCGCGGACCAGCGCCTCGGGCTCGTCGTCGTGGCTGGCGAAGACCGCCTGCACGCCGAGCGCCGCTGCCAAGCGCGGGATCTGCTCCAGCGCCCGGCCGTGGCGCACGATCAGCCCGGCGCCTTCGATGCCGTGCGAGGCCGCCAGCGCACGCAGCTCGGCGTCGACGCCGACGACGCTGTCGCGGATGAACTCCACGCGCCGGTCGGCACGCGGCAGCGCGTCCAGGATGTCGCGGTCGAACAGGAAGACGCACCAGACGCGCCGGGCGGCGCGCAGCGCGTGGTACAGGGCCGCGTGGTCGTCGGTGCGCAGGTCGCGGCGCAGCCAGACGAGGGCGTGGTCGATGCTGTTCTTCACATCCGGCAGTGTGCCCGGGAATAAGATAGGAGGATGGCCGCCATCGACCTGTCGAACCAGTTCCTCATCGCCATGCCCGGCATGGCCGACGAGACCTTTGCCGGCGCGGTGGTCTATCTGTGCGAGCACAACGAGCGCGGCGCGCTCGGGCTCGTCATCAACAAGCCGATCGACATCAAGCTGCGCAACCTGTTCGAACGCGTCGAACTGCCGCTGGACCGCGACGAGTTCGCCGAGCAGCCGGTGTTCTTCGGCGGCCCGGTGCAGACCGAACGCGGCTTCGTGCTGCACGAGAAGACCGGCGACGGCGACGCCTACAGCTCGACGATGTCGGTGCCCGGCGGCCTGGAGATGACGACCAGCAAGGACGTGCTCGAGGCGATGTCGCAAGGCGGCGGCCCGCGCCGCGTGCTGGTGACGCTGGGCTACAGCGGCTGGGACGCCGGCCAGCTCGAGGACGAGATCCGCCGCAACGGCTGGCTCAACGTCGACGCCGATCCGAAGATCATCTTCGAGACGCCGATCGAGCAGCGCTACGACCAGGCGCTGTCGCTGCTGGGCTTCGACCCGCGCATGCTGTCGCAGGAGGCCGGGCACGCCTGACGCGTGGCCCGTCTCGACGCTTTCGAATGAGCCCGGCCGCTCCGCCTGAACCCGCGCGCAGCTTTCTCGCATTCGATTTCGGCGTCCGCCGCGTCGGCGTCGCCGTCGGCAACACGCTGCTGGCCCAGGCGCGGCCGCTGAAGACCGTCGCCGCCGAAGGCGACGCACGATTTGCCGCCATCGCCCGGCTGATCGAGGAGTGGCAGCCCGACGCGCTGGTCGTCGGCGTGCCGTTCCATCCCGACGGCGCGGAGCACGACAATACGCGCCGCGCGCGGCGCTTCGCCCGCCAGCTGCACGGCCGCTTCCGGCTGCCGGTGCACGAGGTCGACGAGCGCTACACGACCGTCGACGCGCTGGCCGCCGGGGCCCGCGACGCCGACGCCGCGGCTGCCGCGCTGATCCTCGACCAACACCTGAGAACCCTCGTCCCATGACCGTCCTGCAGCTCGATGCCGAGGCCCTGTACGCCGAATTGCGCCAGGGCCTGCGCGCCGTACTCCCGCCCGACGCCGTGCTCGTCGGCATCTGGTCCGGCGGCGCCTGGCTGGCCGAACGCCTGCAGCGCGACCTGGGCCTGCCCGGCGCGCACGGCGTCATCTCCAGCGCGCTGCACCGCGACGACTTCGGCTCGCGCGGCCTGGCCGCTGGCGCCGACGCGACGCAGCTGCCGTTCTCCGTCGACGGCCGCCACGTCGTGCTGATCGACGACGTGCTCTACACCGGCCGCACGATCCGCGCCGCGATCAACGAGCTGTTCGACTTCGGCCGCCCGGCCAGCGTGACGCTGGTGGTGCTGGTCGACCGCGGCGGCCGCGAGCTGCCGGTCGCCGCGGCGCTGGCCGCGGCGCGCATCGCCCTGCCGTCCACGCAGCGCCTGTCGCTGGCGCGCACCGAGGACGGCCGCTTCACCTTCGCCATCGAGGAGGCCGCATGACCCCGTGCCGCCGCGACCACGCTCCGCAGCGGGAGGCCCGCTGATGCTCTCGCGCCGCAACCCCCAGCTCAACCGCCACGGCGAGCTGATCCACCTGCTGTCCATCGAAGGCCTGCCGCGTGCGGTGCTGACGCAGATCCTGGACACCGCCGGCACCTTCCTGTCGGTCAACGACCGCGAGGTCAAGAAGGTGCCGCTGCTGCGCGGCAAAAGCGTGTTCAACCTGTTCTTCGAGAACAGCACGCGCACCCGCACGACCTTCGAGATCGCCGCGACGCGGCTGTCGGCCGACGTCATCAACCTGGACATCAACAAGAGCAGCACCGCCAAGGGCGAGAGCCTGCTGGACACGATCGCCAACCTGTCGGCGATGCATGCCGACATGTTCGTCGTGCGCCACAGCGAGAGCGGCGCGCCCTACCTGATCGCCCAGCACTGCGCGCCGCACGTGCACGTGGTCAACGCCGGCGACGGCCGCCACGCGCACCCGACGCAGGGGCTGCTCGACATGTACACGATCCGCCACTACAAGCGCGACTTCACGCAGCTGACGGTGGCCATCGTCGGCGACATCGTGCACTCGCGCGTGGCGCGCTCGGACATCCACGCGCTGAACATCCTCGGCGTGCCCGAGATCCGCGCCGTCGGCCCCAAGACCCTCGTGCCGGGCGACCTGGCCGGCATGGGCGTGCGCGTCTGCCACGACATGGCCGAAGGCATCCGCGACGCCGACGTGATCATCATGCTGCGCCTGCAGAACGAGCGCATGAGCGGCGCGCTGCTGCCCTCGGCCGGCGAGTACTTCAAGAACTACGGCCTGACGCCGGAGAAGCTGGCGCTGGCCAAGCCCGACTGCATCGTCATGCACCCGGGCCCGATCAACCGCGGCGTCGAGATCGAGTCCTCGGTCGCCGACGGCACGCACAGCGTCATCCTGCCGCAGGTGACCTTCGGCATCGCGGTGCGCATGGCGGTGATGTCGACGATCGCCGGCAACCAGGCCTGAACCCCATGAAGATCCTCATCCGCAACGGCCGCGTCGTCGACCCGGCCACCGGCCGCGACGAGACGGCCGACCTCGCGATCGCCTCCGGCCGCATCGTCGGCCTCGGCTCGGTCGGCGACTTCCAGGCCGACCGCACGATCGACGCCAGCGGCCTGGTCGTCGCGCCCGGCCTCGTCGACCTCGCCGCGCGCCTGCGCGAGCCCGGCCAGGAACACGAAGGCATGCTCGAGAGCGAGCTGGCGGCGGCCGCTGCCGGCGGCGTCACCAGCCTGGTCTGCCTGCCCGACACCGACCCGGTGCTCGACGAGCCCGGTCTCGTCGAGATGCTGAAGTTCCGCGCCCGCAAGCTGAGCCGCTGCCGGCTCTTCCCGCTGGGCGCGCTGACCCGCCGGCTCGAAGGCACGACGCTGGTCGAGATGGCCGAGCTCACCGAAGCCGGCTGCGTCGGCTTCTCGCACGTCGACGTGTCGATCAAGGACACCCAGGTGCTGCTGCGCGCGATGCAGTACGCCGCGACCTTCGGCTACACGGTCTGGCTGCGGCCGCAGGACGGCTGGCTGGGCAAGGGCGTCGCCGCCTCGGGCGCGGTGGCCACGCGCATGGGTCTGTCGGGCGTGCCGGTGGCCGCCGAGACGGTGGCGCTGCAGACCATCCTCGAGCTGGTGCGCGTCACCGGCTGCCGCGTGCACCTGTGTCGGCTGTCCAGCGCCGCCGGCGTCAAGCTCGTGCGTGCCGCCAAGGCCGAGGGCCTGCCGGTCACGGCCGACGTCAGCATCAACTCGCTGCACCTGACCGACGTCGATATCGGCTTCTTCAACGCCGACATGCGGCTGACGCCGCCGCTGCGCCAGGGCGCCGACCGCGACGCGCTGCGCGCCGCGCTGGCCGACGGCACGATCGACGCGCTGGTGTCCGACCACAACCCGGTCGCCGAGGACATGAAGAACCTGCCCTTCGGCGAAGCCGAGCCGGGCGCCACCGGGCTGGAGCTGCTGCTGAGCCTGGCGCTGCGCTGGGGCCGCGACCACGGCCTGACGCTGGCCCAGGCGCTGGCGCCGGTGACGCAATCGCCGGTGCGTGTGCTCGGCGAGGCCGTCGGCTCGCTGGTCTCGAGCGCCGGCCGGCTGGTCGAAGGCGGCGTCGCCGACGTCTGCATCTTCGACCCCGAGGCCGAATGGCAGGTCGCGCCGGCGATGCTGGCCAGCCAGGGCAAACACACGCCGTTCAGCTTCGCGTCCACCGGCATGGCCTTGCCCGGCCGGGTGCGCGCGACGCTGGTGGCGGGCACGGTCGCCTACGAGGCCGCTTGAGCGCCGTGCTGCGCGCTCCCTGGCGCGTGACCGCCGTGCTGCTGCATGGCTTGCGCGGCGTCGCGATGGTGTTGTGGATCTTCCCGCGGCGCGACGCCGCGGGGCGCCACCGGCTGACGCGCTGGTGGGCCTCGGCGATGCTGCGCTGCCTGGGCATCGAGCTGCGCGTGCAGGGCGAGTTCCGCCCCGGCGCCAAGCTGATCGTCGCCAACCACCTGTCGTGGCTGGACATCATGGCGATCCACTCGGTCTGCCCCGAGGCGCGTTTCGTCTCCAAGGCCGACGTGCGCCACTGGCCGGTGGCCAACCGCCTGGTCGACGCCGCCGGCACGCTGTACCTGGAGCGCGAGAGCAAACGCGACGCGCTGCGCGTCGTGCACCGCATGGCCGAGGCGCTGCAGGCCGGTGACACGGTCGCCGTCTTCCCCGAAGGCACGACCGGCGACGGCCGCGAGCTGCTGCCTTTCCACGCCAACCTGCTGCAGGCGGCGGTGGCCACCGGCACGCCGGTGCAGGCGGTGGCGCTGCGTTATGCCGAACCCGGCCATGCGATCAGTCCGTCGGCCACCTGGGTCGGCGCCGAGACGCTGGCCGCCAATGTCTGGAAACTCGCCCGGGCCCGAGGGCTGGTGCTGCACCTGACGGTGCTGCCGCCCGAAGCCAGTGCCCACGCCGACCGTCGCGCGCTGGCGGCGCGGGTGCGTGAACAGATCGCCAGCGCGCTGCCCAGCTGAACGCCTCGCGCGAGCGAGCGTGCCTGCGATGAACCGTCCGACCCTCGCCGTACGCCGTCTCGGCATCGACACCTGGCGCGAGAACGTCGCCTTCCTGCACCGCGACTGCCCGGTGGTGCGCGCCGCCGGTTTCCAGGCCCTGTCCAAGGTGACGATCGCCGCCGGCGGCCAGAGCATCGCCGCGGTGCTCAACGTCGTCGACGACGCGCACCTGCTCGAACCGCTGCAGCTCGGCCTGAGCGAACAGGCTTTCGCGCGCCTGGGTGCCGCCGACGGCGACGCCGTCTCGATCGAACACGCCGCGCCGCCGCCGTCGCACGCCGCGCTGCGGCGCAAGATCGCCGGCGAGCGCCTGGGGCGCGAGGACCTGCACGCCGTCGTCGCCGACATCGCCGCCGAGCGCTACACCAAGGTCGAACTCGCCGCCTTCGTCGTCGCGACGCAGCAGTACGAGCTCGACCGCGAGGAGGTGCTGCACCTGACCGAGGCGATGATCGCCGCCGGCCGGCGCCTGGACTGGAACGGCAGCGGTGGCGGCCGGCCGATCGTCGACAAGCACTGCATCGGCGGCGTGCCGGGCAACCGCACGTCGATGCTGGTCGTGCCCATCGTCGCCGAGCACGGCCTGCTGTGCCCCAAGACCTCGTCGCGCGCGATCACCTCGCCGGCCGGCACCGCCGACACGATGGAGGTGCTGGCCGAGGTCGAACTCGCGCCCGAGCGGCTCAAGCAGATCGTGCATGCCGTCAACGGCTGCCTGGCCTGGGGCGGCACGGCGGCGCTGTCGCCGGCCGACGACGTGCTGATCGCCGTCGAGCGCCCGCTGGCGATCGACTCGCCGGGGCAGATGATCGCCTCCATCCTGTCCAAGAAGATCGCCGCCGGCTCGACGCATCTGGTGCTCGACATCCCGGTCGGGCCGACGGCCAAGGTGCATTCCGAGGCCGCGGCGCAGCGCCTGAAGCGGGTCTTCGAGTTCGTCGCCGAGCGCCTGGGGCTGACGCTGGAGGTGGTGCTGACCGACGGCCGCCAGCCGGTCGGCCGCGGCATCGGCCCGGTGCTCGAAGCGCGCGACGTGATGCAGGTGCTGCGCCACGACCCGCAGGCGCCGCAGGACCTGCGTGCCAAGGCGATCCGCCTGGCCGGCCGCATGATCGAGTTCGACCCCGCGGTGCGCGGCGGCGACGGCGAGCGCATCGCCACGCAGATCCTCGACTCGGGCCGCGCGCTGGCGCGGCTGGAGGCCATCGTCGACGCCCAGGGCCGGCGCGCCGAGCCGCCGCCGCCGGGGCCGCTGGTCTTCGACGTGCCGGCGCCGGCCGACGGCGTCGTCGCCGGCATCGACAACCTGCGCCTGGCGCGCATCGCCGGGCTGTCGGGTGCGCCGCAGATGGCCGGCGCCGGGCTGGACCTGTTCGTCAAGCTCGGCGACGCGGTGCGGCGCGGCGAGCCGCTGTACCGAATCCACGCCTGCGTCGCCGCCGACCTCGGCTTCGCACGCCGCGAAGCGCTGCACGACAGCGCCTATGCCATCACCGGAGGCGCACGATGAGCCTGCTGCTCGCTTTCGACGACGAACTGGCGCTGGCGCGGCCGCTGGCCGCGGCACTGGGCTGGCCGCTGGCGGTGGTCGATCGCCACGTCTTCCCCGACGGCGAGTCGCGGCTGCGGCTGCCACCGGCGCTGCCGTCACGCGTCGCGCTGCTGCGCGGGCTGCAGCGGCCCAACGAACGCCTGGCCGAGCTGCTGCTGGTGGCCGGCGGCGCGCGCGAACTCGGTGCCGCCGAGCTGACGCTGGTCGCGCCCTATCTGGGCTACATGCGCCAGGACATCGCGTTCACGCCGGGCGAGGTCGTCAGCCAGCGCCACCTGGGGCGCGCGCTGGCCGCCTGGTTCGACGCCGTGGTCACCGTCGACCCCCATCTGCACCGTGTCGCGTCGATGGCCGAGGTCGTTCCCGGGCGGCGCGGCGTCGCGCTGGGCGCCGCGCCGCTGCTCGGCCGGCTGGCCGCCGAACGTGTGCCCGGCGCGCTGCTGGTCGGCCCCGACGCCGAATCCGAGCAGTGGGTGACGGTGGCCGCCGAGGCCGCCGGGCTGGAGCACGCGGTCTGCCTGAAGCAGCGCCACGGCGACCGCGACGTCGACGTCGCGCTGCCGGCGGCCGAGGTCGCCGGGCGTGCCGTCGTGCTGCTCGACGACGTCGCCAGCACCGGGCGCACGCTGCAGGCCGCGACCCGCGGGCTGCTGGCGCGCGGCGCGGCCAGCGTCGACGTCGCCGTCACGCACGCGCTCTTCGTCGGCGACGCCCTGGCCGAGCTGCGTGGCGCCGGCGTGCGCCAGGTCTGGAGCAGCGACTGCGTCGCGCACGAGAGCAACGCCGTCTCGGTGGTGCCGCTGCTGGCGCGGGCGCTGCAATGAAAAACGCCGGCGCGAGGCCGGCGTTTCGTCAGTCGGGGAGGGCGGCTCAGGCCTTGCCCTGGCTCGCCACCGCGGCGGCGGCCTTGGCCGCGGCCTCGGGGTCGCCGAGGTAGTAGCTGCGGATCGGCTTCAGCTCGTCGTCGAGCTCGTAGACCAGCGGGATGCCGTTGGGGATGTTCAGGCCGACGATGTCGGCGTCGCTGATGCCGTCCAGATACTTCACCAGCGCGCGGATGCTGTTGCCGTGCGCGGCGATGACCAGGCGCTGGCCGCTCTTGATCGCCGGGGCCAGCACCTCGTTCCAGCAGGGCAGCACGCGCGCGACGGTGTCCTTCAGGCACTCGGTCAGCGGCACCTGCTCGGGCGCCAGCTTGGCGTAACGCGGGTCCTGGCGCTGGCCACGCGGGTCGGCGGCGTCGAGCACCGGCGGCGGCGTGTCGTAGCTGCGGCGCCAGATCAGCACCTGCTGGTCACCGTACTGCTTGGCCATGTCGCCCTTGTTCAGGCCTTGCAGCGCGCCGTAGTGGCGTTCGTTCAGGCGCCAGTCCTTGACGACCGGCAGCCAGGTGCGCTCCATCTCGTCCAGGCAGTGCCAGAGCGTCCAGATGGCACGCTTCAGCACCGAGGTGTAGGCGACGTCGAACTCGTAGCCGGCGGCCTTCAGCAGACGGCCCGCTTCGCGCGCCTGGGCGACGCCGGTTTCGGTCAGCGGGACGTCGGTCCAGCCGGTGAAGCGGTTCTCGAGGTTCCAGGTGGATTCCCCGTGACGGATCAGGACGAGCTTGTGCATGGGCCGAATTCTATAATTCGCGCCCTCTGCCGCCTTTGATCCCGACGCCTTGAACTTCCTCATCGAAAACTGGATGCTCGTCTTCATGGCTGCCCTCTCGGGCGGCCTGCTCGTGTGGCAGACGATCCAAGGCGGCGCCGGCCGCGGTGTGCCGCCTGCCGAGGCGGTGCGACTCATCAACCGCGAGAAGGGCGTGCTGATCGACGTCTGCGAGCCGGCCGAGTACGAGAAGGGCCACGCCGTCGGCGCGCGCAACATCCCGCTCGCCACGCTGGCCGACGCCAAGGGCCTGCCGGGCAACAAGACGCTGCCGATCGTGCTGCTGTGCGCCTCGGGCGCGCGTGCCGGCCGCGCCGCGGCGCAGCTGCAGAAGGCGGGTTACGAGAAGGCCGTCGCGGTGGCCGGCGGCAACGCCGCCTGGCGCGAAGCCAACCTGCCGATGGAAAGCGGCGCCAAGGGCGACAAGCCCGAGAACGCTGAAAAGACCGAGAAGAAGGCCAGGGCCGCCAAGGCGGAAGCCAAGCCGCTGCCGGCGCCGGCAGCCGAGGCGCCGGCCGCTCCGGTGGCTCCGGTCACCCCGGTGGCCGAGCCGGCACCGACCGTGGCCGAGGTCCCGGCGGTCGAGCCGCAGACCCCGCCGCAGGAACCCAAGGGCGCCTGAGCCCGGCGCGCGGCACGCCCCGCGCGCTTCTGGGTCTTGTCATACGCCGGACAATTCGCTCCGAGCCTGCTGTCTTCGTGCGGGCGAGGAAAGTGCATGAGCCCCGTCCGGATGTACACGACCCAGGTCTGCCCCTACTGCCTGCGCGCCAAGGCGCTGCTCAAGCAGCGCGGCGTCGCGGCGATCGAAGAGATCCGCGTCGACCAGGACCCGAAGCAGCGCGACGCGATGATTGCGCTCACCGGACGCCGCACCGTGCCGCAGATCTTCATCGGCGAGACCCACGTCGGCGGCTGCGACGACCTCGTCGCGCTGGACCAGCGCGGCGGCCTCGCCCCCCTGCTCGCGGGCTGACGCACCCGGGGCGGAGGCCCCGGTGGGGTGGTCCATAATCGCCGGCCGCTGCCGCCCGAACCCGGGCGGCCACCTCCCAACACGGAACCACCATGGCCGACGCGACCCCCGTTTTCCAGATCCAGCGCATGTACCTGAAGGACCTGTCGCTGGAGCAGCCGAACTCGCCGCAGATCCTGCTCGAGCAGCAGCAGCCGGCGGTCGAGATCAATCTCGCGATGGCCGCCGAGGTCGTCGCCGACGGCATCTTCGAGGTCACCGTCACCGCCACCGTCACGACCAAGGTCGCCGACAAGACGCTGTTCCTCGTCGAGGCCAAGCAGGCCGGCATCTTCGAGATCCGCAACATCCCGGAAGACCAGATGCAGGGCATCCTGAGCATCGTCTGCCCGCAGATGGTCTACCCCTACCTGCGCGCCATCGTCTCGGACGTCTGCACGCGCGCCGGCTTCCCGCCGATCCTGCTGAACGAGGTCAACTTCCAGGCCATGTTCGAGGCCCGCATGCAGGCCGAGGCCGCCCAGGCCAACGGCGGCTCGCCGATCATCACCTCGGCGAACTGATCGCCTTCGCGGGGCCTTCGCGGCCCCGCCCCGCGCTGCCGACACGATGAAGATCGCCGTCCTCGGCGCCGGTGCCTGGGGCACGGCGCTCGCCGCCGCGGCCGCGCCGCGCCACGAGGTCCTGCTGTGGACCCGTGACGCCGCCCAGGCCGCCGAGATCGCGGCCACCGGCCGCAACACCCGCTACCTCGGCGACGAGCCGCTGCCCGCCGGCCTGCGCGTCAGCGCCGACCGCGACGCCGCGCTCGCCCACTGCGAAGGCGGCCTGCTGGTCGTCGCGACGCCGATGGCCGGGCTGCGCGAACACCTGGGCTCGCTGCCCGACGAGCGCCCGGCGCTCTGGGCCTGCAAAGGTTTCGAGAGCGGCACCGGCCTGCTCGGCCACGAGATCGCGCGCGAACTGCGCCCCGGCGCCGCCGGCGGCGTGCTGTCGGGCCCGAGCTTCGCGCTCGAGGTGCTGCGTGGCCAGCCGACGGCGCTGGTCGCCGCCAGCGAGTCCGACGCCCTGGCCGCGGCCGCCGTCGAGGCCTTCCACAGCGAGAGCCTGCGCGTCTACACGGCGCGCGACATCGTCGGCGTCGAGGTCGGCGGCGCGGTGAAGAACGTGCTCGCGATCGCCACCGGCATCGGCGACGGCCTGGCCGCCACCGGGCTCAACGCCCGCGCCGCGCTGGTCACGCGCGGGCTGGCCGAGATGACGCGGCTGGGCGTCGCGCTGGGCGGCCAGGCGGCCACTTTCATGGGCCTGTCGGGGCTGGGCGACCTGGTGCTCACCGCCACCGGCGACCTGTCACGCAACCGCAAGGTCGGCCTGGCGCTGGCCGCCGGCAAGGCGCTGCCCGACATCCTGGCCGAGCTCGGCCACGTCTCCGAAGGCGTCTACAGCGCTGCCACGGTGCTGCAGCGCGCGCGTGCGCTGGGCGTCGAGATGCCGATCACCGAAGCCGTCGTCGAGGTGCTCGAAGGCCGTGTTTCGCCCGAGACCGCGCTGCGGCGGCTGATGGGCCGCCAGTCGAAGGCCGAGTAGCCTTCGGCTGTTGACCACACGGCTCCCCCGAGCCCCCTCCGAGAGGGTGCTCCAGCTCGTTCGAGCGCACCCTCCAGCCTCCCTCCGTGAGGGAGGCTCCAGTTTGTATGACGTCCGATGCGCTGCGGGTCCGCCGCGGCCTGCGCGGACGGCTATGCGGCGCCGTCGTATCCGTTCTGGCGCCAGGCGTCGAAGACCGCGACGGCCACCGCGTTGCTGAGGTTCAGGCTGCGCTGGCCGGCGCGCATCGGCAGGCGCACGCGCTGCGAATCGGGGAACCGTGCCAGCAGCTCGGCCGGCAGGCCGGCGCTCTCGGCGCCGAAGACCAGCCAGTCGCCGGCTTGCCAGCGCTGCTCGGCCAACGGGTGCGAGCCGCGTGTCGTGAACGCGAACATGCGCGCAGGGTCGGGGCGCTCGCTCTCCAGCAGCGCGTCCCAGGACGCGTGGCGGCGCACCGGTGCGTACTCGTGGTAGTCCAGCCCGGCGCGGCGCAGCTGCTTGTCGTCCATCGAATAACCCAGCGGTTCGACGAGGTGCAGCCGGCAGCCGGTGTTGGCCGCCAGGCGGATGACGTTGCCGGTGTTCGGCGGGATTTCGGGGTGGACGAGCACGATGTCGAACATCGGCCGACCATAACTCAGTCCGGCGTGCGCGCCAGGATACAGGCGTCGACCGCCGCGGCGCCGGCCTGGCGCAAGGCGGCGGCGGCTTCGCGCAGCGTCGTGCCGGTGGTCGCGACGTCGTCGACGAGCGCGACGCGGCGGCCGGCGAGCAGGGCGCGCGCCGCCGGCGGCACGTGGAAGGCGGCGCGCAGGTTGGCCAGGCGTTCGGCGCGGCCCAGTTCGGCCTGCGGCGGCGTGTCCAGCAGGCGCTCCAGCAGGTCGGCTCGCGCCGGCACGCCGCGCAGCCGGGCGCAACGCCGGGCGATCTCCCAGGCCTGGTTGTAGCCACGCTCGGCCAGCCGCTTGGCCGACAGCGGCACCGGCACGACGACATCCGGCGCCGGCAGCGCCGCCGCGGCGTCGGCGACCAGCGGCGCCAGCGCGGCGGCGAGTTCGACGCGGCCGTGGAACTTCAGCGCCGCGACCAGACCGTCCCAGGGGAAGCCGTAGTCGGCGGCACAGGCCGTGTGTTCGAAGGGCGGCGGCCGCTGGCGGCATTCGCCGCAGACATCGCCGGCGGCCAGCGGCAGCGCGCAGCGGCGGCAGCGTGGCCGCGGCGCGGCGAAGCGTGCGACACAGTCGGCGCACAGCGCCGCGCGGGTGGCGCTGCGGCAGACCTCGCACTGTCCGGGCAAGCGGGCGAGCCAGGCGGCCGGGAGCATGGTCTCAATATACTGGCCGCATGCCCGAGACCGACGCCGCCGCGCGCTCCACGCGCCGACCGCTCGACGAGGCGGCGTTGGCTCGTGTGCTGCGCCGCCTGCGTGCCGCCGACGAGCCGCCCTGGCTGCACGGCGAGGTCGCGCGCCGCATGGCCGACCGCCTGGTGGTGATCCGCAAGCAGCCCTCGCGTGTGCTCGACTGGTGGGCCGGCACCGGCGCCAGCCGCAGCGTGCTGGCCGCGGCGTATCCGTCGGCCGAGATCGTCGCCGTCGAAGCCGAGGCGACGCCGGCACCGGCGGCGACACCGTGGTGGTCGCCGCGGCGCTGGAGCGGCGCGCGTGCGCCGCAGGTCGAGGCCGAGGCCGAACTCGCGCCGGGCGGCGCCGAGCTGGTCTGGGCGAACATGATGCTGCATGGCGTCGCCGACCCGCAGGCCACGATGGCGCGCTGGCACCGGGCGCTGGCGGTCGACGGCTTCCTGATGTTCTCGACGCTGGGCCCGGGCACCATGGAGCGGCTGAGCGCGCTCTACGCCGAGCAGGGTTGGACGGCGCCCTTCGCGCCTTTCGTCGACATGCACGACCTCGGCGACATGCTGGTCGAGGCCGGTTTCGCCGACCCGGTGATGGACCAGGAAACCATCACGCTGACATGGCCTGACGCGGGAGCGGCGATTGCCGAGCTGAGAACCCTGGGCGGCAACGTCGACGTGTCGCGTCACCCCGGGCTGCGGACGCCACGCTGGCGCCGGCGGCTCGAGGCGGCGCTCGCGGCCGACGCGGCTCCCGGCGGTCGCCCGGCACTCGCGTTCGAGATCGTCTTCGGACACGCCTTCCGGCCCCCGCCGCGGCCGCGTGTCGCACCGCAGACCGCGGTGCCGCTCGACGACCTGCGAAGCATGGTTCGCGCCGGCCGGAGAGCTCCCGGCTAGCGACGCGCGAGCCTGATGGAGTCCAGCGATTTGAACGACATCCAGGCGAGCGCGAACGAAACAGCAGAAGGATTTACCGCCCGGCCGCGCCTGGCGCAGGCGCTGGCCGCCGTGCTGCTGCTGTCGGCGGGGGCGGCCCGGGCCGTCGAGGACCTCGCCGGCGGCCCCGGCGTGCGCCAGCTCAACCTGCAGCCCGCGGCCACCCGCATCGCGATGGAGCAGTACTCGCTGCACAACGTCGTGATGGTCATCTGCCTGGTGATCTTCGTCGGCGTCTTCGGGGTGATGTTCTGGTCCATCCTGAAGCACCGCAAGTCGCTGGGCCACAAGGCGGCCAACTTCCACGAGAGCGTCACGGTCGAGATCGCGTGGACCGTCGTGCCCTTCCTGATCATCATCCTGATGGGCGCGCTGGCCACGCGCACCGTCGTGGCGATGAAGGACACGACCAACGCCGACCTGACGATCAAGGCCACCGGCTACCAGTGGAAGTGGGGCTACGACTACCTGCAGGGTGAAGGCGAGGGCATCGCCTTCCTGTCGACGCTGGACGTTCGCCAGCGCCAGATGTCCGACGCCGGCCGGCCCGAGGGCAACGACTACCTGCTGCGCGTCGACAACCCGCTGGTCGTGCCGGTGCAGCGCAAGGTGCGCATCGTCACGACGGCCAACGACGTGATCCACGCCTGGGGCGTGCCGGCGCTGGGCGTCAAGCAGGACGCGATCCCCGGCTTCGTGCGCGACACCTGGTTCCGCGCCGAGCGCACCGGCGACTTCTACGGCCAGTGCGTCGAGCTCTGCGGCAAGGAGCACGCGTACATGCCGATCCACGTGAAGGTGCTCGGCGCCGCGGACTACGCCGCCTGGGTGCAGGCCAAGAAGCGCGAGATGGCCGCCGCGGCTGACGACCCGACCCGCATCTGGACGCTGGACGAACTCGTCGCGCGCGGCCAGCAGGTCTACGCCTCGACCTGCGCCGCTTGCCACCGCCCCGACGGCAAGGGCGGCGGGCCGGTCAAGCCGTTGGACGGCAGCGCCATCGTGCGCGACGACCCGGCGCGCCAGATCGACATCGTGCTGCACGGCGCGGCCAACGGCGCGATGCCGTCGTGGAAGGCGCTGTCGGACACCGAGATCGCCGCCGTCATCACCTTCACGAAGAACGCCTGGAGCAACCAGACCGGCGTGCTGGTGCAGCCCGCGCAGGTCGCGCAGGCCCGTCCTTGACGCCGCCCGCAGGCGGCAGGAGCCCCGAATGAGCGTTGTCCTCGAGCCGCCGGTCGGCCCCGCGCACGGACCAGCACATGGCGCGCAGCACGAGCACGCCCACGGCGTGCCGCAGGGCTGGCGGCGCTGGCTCTACGCCACCAACCACAAGGACATCGGCACGATGTACCTGCTGTTCAGCTTCGCGATGCTGATCACCGGCGGCGTGCTGGCGCTGGCGATCCGCAGCGAGCTGTTCCAGCCCGGGCTGCAGTTCTTCAACCCCGAGCTGTTCAACCAGCTGACGACGATGCACGGGCTGATCATGGTCTTCGGGGCCATCATGCCGGCCTTCGTCGGCTTCGCGAACTGGCTGATCCCGATGCAGATCGGCGCGTCGGACATGGCGTTCGCGCGCATGAACAACCTCAGCTTCTGGCTGCTGATCCCGGCGGCGCTGCTGCTCGTCGGCTCGTTCTTCATGCCCGGCGGCGCGCCGGCTACCGGCTGGACGCTGTACGCGCCGCTGACGCTGCAGATGGGCCCCAGCATGGACGCGGCGATCTTCGCGATCCACCTGATGGGCGCGAGTTCGATCATGGGCTCGATCAACATCGTCGTCACGGTGCTGAACCTGCGCGCACCCGGCATGACGCTGATGAAGATGCCGCTGTTCTGCTGGACCTGGCTGATCACCGCCTACCTGCTGATCGCGGTGATGCCGGTGCTGGCCGGCGCGGTGACGATGACGCTGACCGACCGCCACTTCGGCACCAGCTTCTTCAACCCCGCGGGCGGCGGCGACCCGGTGATGTACCAGCACATCTTCTGGTTCTTCGGCCACCCCGAGGTCTACATCATGATCCTGCCGGCCTTCGGGATCATCAGTCACATCCTGCCGGCCTTCGCACGCAAGAAGCTGTTCGGCTACACCTCGATGGTCTACGCCACGGCCTCGATCGCGATCCTGTCGTTCATCGTCTGGGCGCACCACATGTACACGACGGGCATGCCGGTCACCGGCCAGCTGTTCTTCATGTACGCGACGATGCTGATCGCGGTGCCGACCGGCGTGAAGATCTTCAACTGGACGGCGACGATGTGGAAGGGCTCGATGAGCTTCGAGACGCCGATGCTCTGGGCCATCGGCTTCCTCTTCGTCTTCACGATCGGCGGCTTCACCGGGCTGATCCTGTCGATGGCGCCGATCGACATCCAGCTGCAGGACACCTACTACGTCGTCGCGCACTTCCACTACGTGCTCGTCGCCGGCTCGCTGTACGCGATCTTCGCCGGGGTCTATTTCTGGGGGCCGAAGTGGACCGGGCGCATGTACTCGGAGTTCCACGGCAAGGTGCACTTCTGGCTGTCGCTGGTGTTCTTCAACGTCGCCTTCTTCCCGATGCACTTCCTCGGGCTGGCCGGCATGCCGCGGCGCTACGCCGACTACCCGGTGCAGTTCGCCGACTTCAACGCGCTGTCGACGATCGGCGCCTTCGGCTTCGGGATCATGCAGGTCTACTTCTTCGTCTTCGTCGTGCTGCCGATGATGCGCGGCAAGGGCGAGCCGGCGGCGGCCCGGCCCTGGGACGGCGCCGAGGGCCTGGAGTGGGAGATCCCGTCGCCGGCGCCGTGGCACAGCTTCGAGACGCCGCCGCGGCTGGACGCCAGCGCCACGCGCATCCTGCGCTGAGGGCCGCGACGATGGCGCTCGACGAGCACGAAGCGCGCCGGCGCGCCAACCGGCGCCTGGGGCTGTGGCTGGCGGCGCTGGCGCTGGCTTTCGGGCTGGCCTTCGTGCTGCGCATGAGCTGGGGGCGCTGGTGACGGCGCGGGCGCTGCTGGCCGACAACCGGCGGCTGTTCGCCAAGCTCGCCGTCGTCGCCGCGGCGATGTTCGGCTTCGGCTACGCGCTGGTGCCGATGTACCGCGCGATCTGCGAGGCGCTGGGCATCAACGTGCTGGCGCGCGCCGAACTCAACACCGGCGGCGCCGCGGCGCCGGCGGCCAACACCCAGGTCGACACCAGCCGCAGCGTCGTCATCGAGTTCGACGCCAACGCGCGCGGGCCCTGGGAGTTCCGGCCCGAGAAGCGCACGCTGAGCGTGCACCCCGGCGAGCTGGCGCGGGTGGACTACGTGTTCCGCAACCGCCAGCCGGTGGCGATGACCGCGCAGGCGATCCCGAGCTACGCCCCGCAGGTCGCGGCGGCGCACTTCGGCAAGCTCGAGTGCTTCTGCTTCAGCCAATGGACGCTGCAGCCGGGCGAGGAACGCAGCTGGCCGGTGGTTTTCGTCGTCGACCCCAAGCTGCCGCGCGAGGTGACGACGATCACGCTGTCCTACACCTTCTTCGAAGTCGGCGGGCGCACGCCGCCGGCGCCCGGGGGCGGCACGTGAATGCGCCGCGCCGCCTGCCGCTGGCCCGCACGCTGCGGGCCGTCGCCTGGTCCTTCTTCGGCGTGCGCCGCGGCGCCGCGCACGAGGAGGACCTGCGCCACCTGAACCCGGCGCTGGTGATCGCCGTCGGCATCGCCGCGGCGGTCGCGCTGGTCGCCGCGCTGCTGCTGCTGGCCACCTGGGTCGTCGACAGCGGCGTCGCCGCCTGAACCGCCACACGAGGAGTCCGCATGTCCGCCCATCCGCCCGCCCGGTCCGCGTACTTCGTCCCGTCGCCGTCGAGCTTTCCGGTGCAGGTGGCGGCCGGCATGCTGCTGGTGATGCTCGGCGCCTCGCAGTGGGTCAACGGCGCGCGCTGGGCGCCCTGGGTCACCGCGGCCGGCATCGCGGTCTGGCTGTGGGTGCTGTTCCACTGGTTCCGCCAGGCGGCGCGCGAGAGCGAGTCCGGGCTCTATTCCGAGCAGGTCGGCGGCTCCTACCGCTGGGGCATGGCCTGGTTCATCTTCTCGGAGCTGATGTTCTTCGCCGCGTTCTTCGGCGCGCTGCTGTACGCGCGCATGATCTCGCTGCCTTCGCTGGGCAGCCTGGACCACCAGCTGCTGTGGCCCGACTTCAAGCCGCTGTGGCCCAGCGAGGCGCCGGGGCTCACGGCTTCACCGGCCGGCGTCGTCGAGCCCTTCGGGATCATCGGCCCCTGGCCGCTGCCGACGCTGAACACCGCGCTGCTGCTGAGTTCGGGGCTGACGATCACCGTCGCCCACCACCGGCTGCTGGCCGGCGAACGCGGCGCGACGATCCGCTGGATGGCCGCGACGATCGTGCTCGGCCTGGTCTTCCTCGGCGTCCAGGCCACCGAGTACCACCACGCCTACACCGAGCTGAACCTGAAGCTGAACTCGGGCATCTTCGGCTCGACCTTCTTCATGCTCACCGGCTTCCACGGCTTCCACGTGTTCCTCGGGCTGCTGATGCTGGGCTCGATCACGCTGCGGCTGAAGGCCGGGCACTTCACGCCCGAGCGCCATTTCGGCTTCCAGGGCGCAGCCTGGTACTGGCACTTCGTCGACGTCGTCTGGCTGGGCCTGTACCTGTTGGTGTACTGGCTGTGAGCACGGCGCTGTCAGACGGCGTTCGGCGCGATCCAGCCGAGCTGCCAGGCCAGCAGCACGCCGAGGAAGAGCGCGATCGACAGCCCGATGCGCCAAGCCAGCGCGCGCGCCATGCGGCGGTCGCGGGTGGCGGCGTCGCGGCCGCCGAGCAGCGCGACGCCGGCGGCGGCCAGCGCGCCGACGACCGCAGCGAGCAGGGCGAGGATGGCGAACTTCATCGCCCCAGCGTAGCGCGCCGCCCGGCCCGCCGGGGCGCGGGGTTGTGGCTGATCGTGACGGTGGTGTTCGCCGCGCTGTGCGTGCGCCTGGGCTTCTGGCAGCTCGACCGTGCCGCCGCCAAGTTGGCGCTGCGCGCCGAGGTCGCCGAACGCGCGGCGCTGCCGCCGCTGCCGGCGGCGGCCCTGGCCGCCACGCCCGAGGCGGCGGCGCAGCACTACCGCCGCGTCACGCTCGCCGGCCGCTGGCTGGCCGATCGCACCGTCGCGCTGGACAACCGCCAGGTCGACGGCCGGCCGGGTTTCGTGCTCGTCACCCCGCTGGTGCTGGCCGACGGCAGCGCGGTGGCGGTGCAGCGAGGCTGGCTGCCGCGCGACGCGTCCGATCGCAGCCGCATCGCCGCGCCACTGCTGCCGGCCGTGCCGGTGCAGGTGGCCGGGCAGCTGGCGCCGCCGCCGTCGCGGCTGTTCGCCTTCGGCGCCGACGCCCCGGGCGCGGCGATCCGTCAGAACCTGGACCTGGGCGCCTGGAGCGCCGAGATTGGCGTGCCTCTGCGCCCGCTGTCGCTGGTGCAGCTCGACGGCCCGCAGACGCCGGTCGACGGCCTGCGCCGCGTGATGCCGCAGCCCAGCGCCGACGTCTCGCGCCACCGGGTCTACGCCGGCCAATGGTTCCTCTTCGCCGCGCTGGCGCTCGTCTTGTATGTCGGAATCCTGGTCTTCCGTGCCCGCCGGCCACGCTGAGCCGCCGCCCGGCCTGGTGCTTCGCCGGCGGCTGACGATGCTGGCCGTCGCCGCGGTCTGCGCCGCGCCGGTGCTGGCCTCGTATCTGGCGTTCTATGTCGTCCGGCCGGCGGGCGCGCCGCGCGCCGGCATGCTGGTGCAGCCACCGCGCGAGCTGCCGGCCGACCTGTCGCTGGCCGGCCTGGAAGGCAGGCCGGTGGCGCCGGCTTCGCTGCGCGGGCAGTGGCTGCTGCTGGTCGTCGCGCCGTCGAGTTGCGGCGAGGCCTGCGAGCGGCGGCTGTTCCTGCAGCGCCAGCTGCGCGAGATGCTCGGCCGCGAGCGCGACCGCGTCGACAAGCTCTGGCTGCTGCCCGACGCCGGCCGGCCGGCGCCAGCGCTGCAGGCCGCCGTCGAGGCCGCGCCGGCGGTGACGCTGCTGCGTGCCGACGCCGCGGCGCTGGCGCGCTGGCTCGGGCCGGCCGAGGCCGAGGACGCGCTGCTGATCGTCGACCCGATGGGCCGCGAGATGATGCGCCTGCCGGCCGGCGCCGACCCGTCGCTCGCGCGCCGGGACCTCGAGCGCCTGCTTCGTGCCTCGGCCTCCTGGGACCGCCCGGGGCGCTGACGATGGCCGCCGTCGACCTCGCCCCCCTGGGCCGCCTGCTGGCGCTGGCCGCGCTGCTGGCGGCGCTGCCGCTGGGTTGGCTGCTGTGGCGCACGCGTGGCACGGCGCCGCCGGCACGGATCGCGGCCCTGACCACGCTGACGCTGGTCCTCGCCTTCGACCTCGTCCTCTTCGGTTCCTTCACGCGGCTGTCGGACTCCGGTCTCGGCTGCCCCGACTGGCCGGGCTGCTACGGCCACGCCAGCCCGGTCGGCGCCGCCGATCACATCGCCGCGGCGCAGCAGGCGCTGCCTTCGGGGCCGGTGACCTGGTCCAAGGCCTGGGTCGAGATGATCCACCGCTACCTGGCGATGACCGTCAGCGCGCTGGTGCTGGTGCTCGCGGTGGCCAGCGTGCGCGCCCGGCGCACGTTGCCGCACGGCGCCGGCTGGGCGCTGGCGACGCTGGCCTGGGTGCTGGCCCAGGGCCTGCTGGGCAAGTACACGGTGACGCTTAAGCTGTTCCCGGCCGTCGTCACGCTGCACCTGCTCGGCGGCCTGGGGCTGCTGGGGCTGCTGGCCTGGCAGCAGGCGTCGTGGCGCGCGGCGCGGCCGTCGGCGCCATCGGGGCTGCGGCCGTTGGCGCTCGCCGGCTTCGCCGTGCTGATGCTGCAGGCCGCGCTGGGCGGCTGGGTCAGCAGCAATTACGCGGTGCTCGCCTGCACCGGTTTTCCGTCCTGCAACGGCGAGGCCTGGCCGGCGATGGACGCCGCGGCCGGCTTCGGGATCTGGCGCGAGCTCGGCCACGGCAGCGACGGTGCGCTGCTGCCCTTCGAGGCGCTGGTCGCGATCCACATGGCGCATCGGCTGTTCGCGCTGGTCGCCGCCTTGGCGCTCGCCGTGCTGGCCTGGCGGCTGTGGCGCTCGCCGGGTTGGCAGCGTTTCGGCCTCACGCTGGCGGCGCTGCTGCTGGCGCAGCTGGCCAGCGGCCTGTCCAACGTCGTGCTCGGCTGGCCGCTGGCGGCCGCGCTGGCGCATTCGGCGGGCGCGGCCGCGCTGGTCGTGCTGCTGGCCACCGTCGTCGCCCTGGCGGCGCCGGTGGGTGCACCGCGTGCCCAGACGCAGCCGCGGCCCGCCGCCGCCTGACTCCCGAGGAGACCACCATGGCCCGCATCGCCGCCGCCCCGTTCGTGCTGCCGTCCAAGCCGGCGCAGTTCGTCCAGCTGACCAAGCCGCGGGTCGTGCAGCTGGTCGTCTTCTGCGCGCTGATCGGCATGCTGCTGGCCCAGCCCGGCTGGCCCGAGCTGCCGCGCCTGCTGGCGGCGACGCTGGGCATCTGGCTGGTCGCCGGCGCGGCCGGGGCCTTCAACTGCCTGGTCGAACGCGAGATCGACCGACGCATGGCGCGCACCGCCTGGCGGCCCAGCGCACGCGGCGAACTCGCGCCGGGCGAGACGCTGGTCTTCGCCGTGGCGCTGTGCACGCTGGGCTGCGCCATCCTGCTGGCGTGGGTGAACGCGCTGACGGCGCTGCTGACGCTGGCCACCTTCGTCGGCTACGCGATCGTCTACACCGTCGTGCTCAAGCCGCGCACGCCGCAGAACATCGTCATCGGCGGCGCCGCCGGCGCGATGCCGCCGGTGCTGGGCTGGGCGGCGATGACCGGCGAGATCGGCGCGCCGGCGGTCGCGCTGTTCCTCGTCATCTTCCTGTGGACGCCGCCGCACTTCTGGGCGCTGGCGCTGTACCGCGTCGAGGACTACCGCCGCGCCGGCCTGCCGATGCTGCCGGTGACGCACGGCAGCGCCTACACGCGGCTGCAGATCCTGCTCTACACGATCGCCCTGTTCGCCGCGACGCTGCTACCCTTCACCTCCCGGTCGAGCGGCGGGATCTATCTCGCAGCCGCGGTCGTCCTCGGTGCACGCTTCGTCGTGCTGGCCTGGCGGCTGTGGCGCGAAGGGGGCGACGCGCTCGCGCGGCAGACCTTCCGCTTCTCGATCTGGCACCTGTCGCTGCTGTTCGCGGCCCTGCTGATCGACCACTACCTCTGGCCATGGCTGTCTTCTCCCGTCGTCTGATCCTTGCCGCCGCCGCGGCGCTCACGCTGGCCGCCTGCGAGCGCGGCAACAGCCCGCCGCGCGCCGGTTTCGAGGGCGTCGACATCACCGGCGCCGACTACGCGCGGGAGCTGAACCTGCCCGACGCCGAAGGCCGCCGGCGCAGCCTGCAGGACTTCCGCGGCAAGGTGACGGTGGTCTTCTTCGGCTACACCCAGTGCCCCGACGTCTGTCCGACGACGATGGTCGAGCTCGCCGAGGTCAAGCGCCAGCTGGGCGCCGACGGCGAGCGCATCCAGGGCGTGTTCGTCAGCGTCGACCCCGAGCGCGACACGCCGGAGATCCTGAAGGCTTACGTCGCCAACTTCGACCCGAGCTTCGTCGCCTTGCGCGGCACGCCCGACGAGACCAAGGCCACGGCCAAGCAGTTCAAGGTCTTCTACAACAAGGTCGCCGGCCAGACGCCGACCAGCTACACGATCGACCACACCGCCGGCTCCTACGTCTTCGACGCCCAGGGCCGGGTGCGGCTGTTCACGCGCTATGGCGCCGGCCTGGACAAGCTCAAGCACGACCTGAAGATCCTGCTCGACGAGAAGGCCGCCTGAAAACGACGCGGGCCGCCCGAAGGCGGCCCGGCGGGGCAGCGGTGCGGCGCCTCAGGCGGTCGCTTCGAGCGCCTTGCGCATCTTCTTCATCGCCGCGACCTCGATCTGGCGGATGCGCTCGGCGCTGACGCCGTATTCGGCCGCCAGCTCGTGCAGCGTCATGCCGCCGCTGGAGTCGTCGTTGACCTTCAGCCAGCGCTCCTCGACGATGCGGCGGCTGCGCTCGTCGAGCACCGACAGGGCCTGGGCGATGCCGTCGCCGGACAGCCAGTCGCGGTGGCGGGCTTCGAGCAGCCGCGTCGGTTCGCTCGCGTCGTCGGCCAGGTAGGCGATCGGCGCGAAGCTCTCTTCGCTGTCGTCGGTCTGCGGCTCCAGCGCGACGTCGCCGCCGGCCAGCCGGGTTTCCATCTCGATGACTTCGTCGGGCTTGACGTTGAGCTCGCGCGCGACGGTGTCGACTTCGGCGGGCGTCAGCGTGCTGCGGTGCAGGTCGGCTTCGGCGGCGTCGGCCTTCAGGCCCTGCTTCATCGAGCGCAGGTTGAAGAACAGCTTGCGCTGGGCCTTGGTCGTCGCGACCTTGACCATGCGCCAGTTCTTCAGGATGTATTCGTGGATCTCGGCCTTGATCCAGTGCAGCGCGTAGCTGACCAGGCGCACGCCCTGGTCGGGGTCGAAGCGCTTGACGGCCTTCATCAGGCCGACGTTGCCTTCCTGGATCAGGTCGCCTTGCGGCAGGCCGTAGCCGAGGTACTGGCGCGAGACCGAGACGACGAGGCGCAGGTGCGAGAGCACCAGACGGCCGGCGGCTTCGAGGTCGCCGTGGTCGCGCAGGCGCTTGCCGAGCGCCACTTCCTCCTGCGCAGTCAACATCGGCAGGCGGTTGACGGCCGTGATGTAGGCGTCCAGGTTGCCGATCGACGGCACCAGAGCCCACGGGTCGCGGACGGTCAGGGCGGTGGTGGCAGGGTTCATGGTCGCTTGGGAGTCCTGTCGGGCGTCTCGAGTTCCGTCGAATATTAGCACTCGCTTCCGATGAGTGCTAAAGGACCTTGCCGACGGAATGTGTGCATGTGCTCACATGTCTGATTGGTCTGACGCGGCGTGGCTGCGCACGCCTTCCGTCGTGCGGGCCTTCAGACGCTGGACATGCGCCGCCAGCTCACCGGGGCGAGGCTCTCGCCGACGTTGTCGTTGCCCCGCCGTGTCCAGAGATTGGGCATCCACGAGTTGGCGTAGCTGAAGACATGCGTCTGCGGCCGGCCCTGCTCGTCGAAGCTGTGCGACTGCAGGCCGGCGAGCACGCCGCCGTAGACGTGCACGCCGATGCCCGGCGCCTCGTCGTCGGGGTTCTCGATCTGGAACATCGGCAGACGCTCCGGATCGGGCAGCGTCACGTTGCCCGGCTTCAGCAGCTCGATCTGCTCGGCGCTGTCGGGGCGGCCATCGGCGGCACGCGAGTGCAGGTGCAGCCGGTGGCGGCCGCGCAGGACGCCGTACAGGCCCCAGACGCCGGTGTCGTGCACCGGCGAGCGGTAGCCCGGCCGGGTGACGTAGCTGACGATCGAAAAACGGTCGACCGGGTCGGCGTAGAGCAGGTAGGTGCTGCAGCCGCGGTGCGGGCGCGCGAGCTCGTCGGGCAGCCAGCCGTCGTGGCCGAGCAGGGTGCGCAGCTGCCAGGCCAGCAGTTGCAGAGGGGGTTCGGCAAGGCCGCCTGCGTTGACGGCCAGACTGGCGGCCTGCACGAAGCGGCGCAGAGGTTCGAGGCTCACGACAAGCATTCCCATGCATCCGACCAGGCCCGCGGGAGGTGCCGCTGGTGCCCGAACGTCCGAGATGCGAGCGGATCGTTCAGACAGTTCAGTCTAGACTGAACAATGGGCGATCACAAGCCGCATCCCTTCGTCGGCAGGGCCGTCGTCGTGAGGGGACGACCTGCGCGCGCGGCTCGGTTGTGAGCGCTGTTTGTTCGTTCTAGACTGAATGTGACCGCGGTAATGCTGCCGCCCGCACCGGGCGGCTCCCATCGGTTCCAGATCCATGCCCGACCACGACGCGGCCATCGAACGCTTCATCGAAACCCACGGCCAGCTGGCCGAGGCCGACGGCATGCCCCGGATCCTGGGGCGCATGGCGGCCACCTTCATGCTCGAACCCGGGCCGTTCAGCTTCTCCGAGATCGGCGAGCGCATGCAGATCAGCCGCGCCAGCGTCAGCACGATGACGCGGTTGCTGGAGAACCTGGGCGTCTTCGAGCGCATCACGCGCCCGGGCGACCGCCAGGCCTATTTCCGCCTCGTCGAGAACCCGGTGCAGGTGTTCACCCAGCGCCGCATCGCACGCCAGCAGCGCTGCCTGGAGGCGATCGACGAGCTGCTGGTCAGCACCACGCTCGACCCCGAGGCCCGGGCCCGGCTCGACGAGATCCGCAGCATGCATGCCGAGATGATCGCGGCCGGCCAGGCAGCGCTGGACCGACGCCGCGGCTGAGCGCCCGCGCGCGGCTCAGATCAGGCCCCAGCGCGTTTCGTGCGAGGCCAGCGCCTCGTCGACGGTGCGCAGGAAGCGGCGCACGTCCAGCGGCTTGGTGATGTAGTGCGCGGCGCCCAGCGTCAGCGCCTCCTGCATGCGCGCCGTCGTCGCGTCGGCGCTGACGACGATCACCGGGATGTCGGCGACGTCGCGGTCCTGCTTCAGGTGGCGCAGCAGCTCCAGCCCGCTGATGTCGGGCAGGTGCATGTCCAGCAGGATCAGGTGCGGCCGGTGCTGGCGCACCGCCGCCAGGCCGTCCAGGCCCATCATCGAGACCTCCAGCGCGATCTGCGGCCGCTGGGCGAGCACGCCGCGCATGACCTCGATGTTGGTCTCGTTGTCCTCGATGTAGTGCACGCGGCGCTTGGCGTAGGGCTCCAGCGGCGAGCTGATCGTCGACGGCGGCGCGCCGGCCACGAGCTCGGCGCGCGGCAGCGTCAGCGTGAAGACCGAGCCGCGGCCGGCGCTGCTCTCGCCTTCGAGCGTGCCGCCCATCAGCTCGGCCAGACGCCGGCTGATGACCAGGCCGATGCCGGTGCCCTCGATGCCGCTCTGCTCGCGGCCCAGGCGGTTGTAGGGCTGGAACAGGCCGGCGACCTGCTCGGGCGTCATGCCCAGGCCGGTGTCGCGCACGCGCAGCTGCACGTGCTGGTCGTCGGGCGCCGCCGACTCGACGACGATCGTGCCGCCGGCGCGGTTGTACTTGACGGCGTTGGACAGCAGGTTGGTCAGCACTTGCTTGAGCCGGGTGTCGTCGGCCAGCACGGCCAGCGCCTCGGGCGCCAGTTCGGCGTCGACGGTGACGCCCATGCGCTCGGCGGCGGTGGCGATCATCTCGATGCTCGCGCCGACGGCCGAGCGCAGGTCCAGCGCGCGAAGGTCGAGCTGCACCGAGCCGGTCTCCAGCCGCGCCAGGTCCAGCGTGTCGTTGATCATCGCCAGCAGGTGCCAGCCGGCGCGCAGCATCTGCGTCGACCACTCGCGCTGGTGCGGCGCCAGCGGCGGGTCGCGGTCCAGGCCCAGCAGCTGGGCGAAGCCGATCATGGCGTTCAGCGGCGTGCGCAGCTCGTGGCTCATGCGCGAGAGGAACTCGGTCTTCGCGCGGTTGGCGGCTTCGGCGCGGTGCAGCGCACGTTCGGACTCCTCGAGCCGGCGGTGCTCGGTGATGTCCTCGGCGACGCCGGCCAGGCGCCAGGGCTGGCCGGCGGCGTCGCGCAGCAGCGTGAACAGCGTGCGCGCGTGCAGCACCGCGCCGTCGGCACGCTGCAGCCGCGTCTGGCGGCGCACCGTGCTCGCCCTGCCGCTGCGCAGTTCCTCCAGCGCCTGGCGGTCGGCCTCGCGCTCGTCGGGGTGCGAGATGTCGTCCAGCGAGCAGTTCACCAGCTCCTCGGCGCTGCGGCCGAGCATCGTGCACAGGCAGGGGTTGGTCTCGACGAGGCGGCCGTCGAGGCCGGCGAACATCACGCCGATCGGCACGTTGTCGAGAATGCCGCGCAGCCGGTCCTGGACCTCGCGCATCTCCTCCTCGGCGCGGCGGCGCTCGCCGATCTCGCGGCGCAGCTCGGCGGTGCGCTCCTCGACCGCCAGCCCGATGCGGTGGGCGCGGCCGGTGACGGTGAGCAGCAGCGCGCCCAGCACCGCGGCAGCGGCCAGCCCGGCCACCGAGAACACCCAGGCGTTGGTCTGCTGGCGCTCGCGTTCCCAGGCCGCCGTCGAGCTCACGCGCAGCTCCAGCGTGCGCGAGGCCAGCGCGATGCGGTGGCGCGCCGACAGGCGTTCCAGGCGTTCGTTCTCGCAGCCGGCGGGGCCGGCCAGTCGCGCGCGCTCGACGCCGGGCTCGGTGTCGACCAGGCACCAGCGCAGCCCGGCGGCGTCGTTGCCCGGCAGGCCGGCGAGCAGGCGCTCGGCGCGCACGGTGACGAACAGCACGCCGGCAAAACGCTGCTGGCGCCCGGCCGGATCGTGCGGCTTGGCGCCGTCGTACAGCGGGTAATAGAGCACGAAGCCGTTCTCGTCGTCGTGCGGGTCGGACTGCGACAGCCGGAACGCGGCGCTCGCGCTCGGCTCGCCGCTGCCGCGTGCGAGGTCGACGGCCGCTCGCGCCGCCGGGACCGTCGTCACGTCGACCCCCAGCGCGCGGGCGTTCGCCTCGCGCGGGGCGATCAGGTCGATGACGAGGGCGTCGCCGCCGTTCGTCGGCCCGCGTGTGTAGATGGTGAAGCCGGCTTCGCCGGCGTCGCGCCGGCGCGCCTGGAACGCGGCCAGCTCATCGTGCGCGACGCGGCTGGCGTGGCCCACCGCGCGCAGCTGCAGCGGCTGCGACAGCCACCAGCCGGCGGCGTCTTCCAGCGTGCCGGAGTTCATGCCGCCGGCGGCGCGGTAGGCGCCGGCCAGGGCCTGCAGCGCCTGCATCGGCTCGTGCAGCAGACGGTCGGTGTCGGCGGCCAGCGAGGCGGCGTCGTTGCGGAAGGCGGTGGCCAGACGGTCGCGGTCCCAGCGGCCGACGGCCAGCGTCGCGCCCGACAGCAGCAGCGTCGTCGCCAGCAGCGGCACGGCGACCGTGCGCCGCCGCGGGCGCCAGGCTTCGGCGGGCCGGCCGACGATGGTCAGCGCCAGCGGCGCGCCGATCATCACGCCCAGCGTGTCGCCGACCCACCAGGTCAGCGCGTTCAGCGCCACCTGGGACGGCGCGATCGCGCCGGTGCCCCACAGCGCGGCGGTGGCCAGCAGCGGGTTCAGCAGGCAGGCGACGATGCCGCCCCAGACGCCGGTGGCGGTGATGTCGCGGGCGCTGTCGAGCACCAGCGGTTGCGGCACCAGCCGGCGCACCAGCGCCGCGCCCAGCGCCGCCTGCAGCATCGCGCCGACGCCGATGGCCAGCGGCGCGAGCTGCGCCGCGACGTCGGTCTGGCCGCGTGCCGCGCCGAGCACGACGTTGACGAGGAAGCTGCCGGCGAACACGCCGGGCAGCGCGGCGCGCCCGTAGACCAGTGCCGCGACCAGCGCGATGCCCGAAGGCGGGTACAGCGGCGAGGCGTAGCCCGGCGGGACCGCCAGCAGCAGCGCGATCCAGCCGACGGCGGCGTAGGCGAGCGCGGTCGCGGCGGCGACCCGCCAGGCGGGCGGGGGGGCGACGGCGGGCGGGGCGTCGGCGTTCAGGCGCACGGAATCACTCTACCGCCGCCCGGCGCCGCGTGCCGCGCCGCTCAGGATTTGGTCGTGGGGATCAGACGTTGAACAGGAAGTTCATCACGTCGCCGTCCTTGACGACGTACTCCTTGCCTTCGGCGCGCATCTTTCCGGCGTCCTTGGCGCCCTGTTCGCCGCCGAAGGCGACGAAGTCTTCGTAGGCGATGGTCTGGGCGCGGATGAAGCCGCGTTCGAAGTCGGTGTGGATGACGCCGGCGGCCTGCGGTGCGGTGTCGCCGATGTGGATCGTCCAGGCGCGCACTTCCTTCACGCCGGCGGTGAAGTAGGTCTGCAGGCCCAGCAGCGTGAACGCGGCGCGGATCAGGCGGTTCAGGCCCGGCTCGTCCTGGCCCATCTCGGCCAGGAACATCGTCTTGTCCTCGTCGGACATGTCGGCCAGGTCGGCCTCGGTCTTGGCGCAGATCGCGACCACCGGTGCCTTCTGCGCCGCGGCGTACTCGCGCAGGCGCTCGAGGTAGGCGTTGTTCTCGAAGCCGTCCTCGGCGACGTTGCCGACGAACATCGCCGGCTTGGCGGTGATCAGGCACAGCGGCTTCAGCACGACCAGCTCTTCCTTGCTGAAGTCGATCGAGCGCACCGGCTTCGCCTCGTTCAGCGCCGCCTGGCACTTCTGCAGCACGTCGACCAGGCGCTGGGCCTCCTTGTCGCCGCCGGCACGCGCCTGCTTGGAGTAGCGCACCAGGCTCTTCTCGACGGTGCCCAGGTCGGCCAGGCAGAGCTCGGTCTGGATGACCTCGATGTCGGCGATCGGGTCGACGCGGCCGGCGACGTGGATCACGTTCTCGTCGTCGAAGCAGCGCACGACGTTGACGATGGCGTCGGTCTCGCGGATGTGGCTCAGGAACTGGTTGCCCAGGCCTTCACCCTTGCTGGCGCCGGCCACGAGGCCCGCGATGTCGACGAACTCGACGATCGCCGGCACGACACGTTCGGGCTTGACGATCTCCGAGAGCTTGACCAGGCGCGGGTCGGGCAGCTCGACGACGCCGACGTTGGGCTCGATCGTGCAGAACGGGTAGTTCTCGGCGGCGATGCCGGCCTTGGTGAGGGCGTTGAAGAGGGTGGACTTGCCGACGTTGGGCAGGCCCACGATGCCGCACTTGAGGCTCATGGAGGGGCTTTCGCGAAAGGGGGCGTTCGGGGCGACGGCGGCAGGCGCCGTCGCGAAGGCGGCGATTTTCCTACAGCCGGCGCCCGCCGTGCGTGTTCAGAAGGCCCAGCTTGCGCCAGCGGCCTGGCCGCGGCGCAGCGTGCGGCCGAAACCTTCGACGATCACCGCGTTCATGCCGAAGGTGATGCCGCCGTCCATGCGCGCGTCGGCGCGGAAACCGGCCAGCGTCGCGCCGGGCTCGGCGCCGGTCTCGGCGCTGGCCGGGTCGACGTTCGGGATCGAGCAGCGCACGCAGGGCTTGACGAGCTTGAGCCGCACCGGGCCGCCGTCGGCCTCGATGACGATCTCGTCGAGATGGTCCTCGTCGAAGGGCTGCAGGCCGTCGAGCACGAGGTTGGGGCGGAACCGTTCGATGCCCACCGGCGGCTGGCCGCGTGCCGCCAGGCGCTGGTTCAGCTCGGCCAGCGAGGCGGTGGAGGCGACCAGGATCGGGAAGCCGTCGGAAAACTGGTTCTCGGCCTCGATGTCGCCGGTCCAGCGGCGCGAGGACAGCCGACGCTGCTCGGGGTCGAAACGCAGCAGCCGCGCCGGGCGGCCGAGGAAGTCGCTGAACCACTGCGCCGCCAGCGCGCCCAGGTCCCAGGCCGCGACCTCGTCGTCCCAGACGCGGGCGCGGGTGGCGCTCTCGACGTTGTCGATCGCCAGATGCAGCGTCAGCATGCCGGGCGCACGCAGCACCAGTTCGTCGCCGCGCAGCGTCGTCGAGACCAGCGCCAAACGCGGCAGCTGGCGCTGGGTCAGCATGCGGCCGTCCTTGTCGGCCACCATCCAGGCGCGGTCCAGGTCGAGGCCGGTCTCGACGACGAGCGCCTCGTTGCAGGCGATGCCGGCGCAGGACTTGACGGGGTGGACGAACAGCTGCGCGACGCGGCAGTCGAGATCGCTCAAACAGGCCTCCGATGGGCGGGAGAAGCGCCGATTGTGAGCGCCGGCGGCTTCTAGAATGCCGGTCACCGCGCCCCGGGCGCGGTCTCGCTGGGGGTGCTGGCCCCGCCGTCGTCCGACGGCCAGGCCGGCTGAGAGAGTCCCTTAGAACCTGATTGAGGTAATCCTCGCGCAGGGAAGTCGAGTCCGGACGCCGCCGCCGTGCCGCTGCGCCGCCGCTTCCGGAGCCGGCCGACCTGCCATTTCGTTTCAAGGACGTCATGGCAAGAACCACACTCCAGGCCCGCGATCTCTGGGCCGACATCCACGCCCTGCGCCAGCGCCGCCCGCTGGTGCACAGCATCACCAACGTGGTGGTGACCAACTTCAACGCCAACGTGCTGCTGGCCGCCGGGGCTTCGCCGGTGATGACCCAGGCGCACGAGGAGCTGGAGGACATGGTGGCCATCGCCCAGGCGCTGGTCATCAACATCGGCACGCTCGACGCCTATGCCGTCGAGGCGATGACGATCGCGCTGCGCGCCGCCAACGCGCGCGGCGTGCCGGTGGCGCTGGACCCGGTGGGCGCCGGCGCCACCGCCTACCGCAACCGCACGCTGGCGGCGCTGCTGGCCGCCGGGCGGCCGACGGCGATCCGCGGCAACGCCTCGGAGATCATGAGCCTGGCCGGCGAAGCCGTCGCCACGCGCGGCGTCGACAGCAGCGCCGGCACCGAGGCCGCGCTGGAGCCGGCGCTGGCGCTGGCGGCCAACCACGGCGCCGTGGTCTGCGTCAGCGGTGCCGTCGACCACGTCGTCGCACCCGACGGCCGAGTGCTGCGCCTGGACAACGGCCACGAATGGATGACGCGCATCACCGGCGTCGGCTGCTCGCTGACGGCGCTGGTCGGCGCCTTCTGCGCCGTGCAGCCCGACGCCTGGCGCGCCACCGCCGCGGCCACCGCGCTGATGGGCGTGGCCGGCGAGATCGCCGCCGAGCAGGCGCGCGCCCTTGGCGCCGGCGTCGGCACGATGGCCGCGCTGCTGGTCGACGCGCTGCAGCTCGTCGACGAAGCCGGTTTCCTGGCCCGCGCGAGGATCGTCGATGACTGAGCGCCGCACGCCGATGCAGGGCTGGGGCGTCGAGGCGCTGCGGCTGATGCTGGTCACCGACGAGACGCTTTGTGGCGGCCGGTCGCTGGAGGCGATCGTCGCCGCCGCGGTGCGTGGCGGCGTGCGCTGCGTGCAGCTGCGCGAGAAGCGGCTCGGCACGCGGGCCTTCGTCGAACGTGCCCGGGCGCTGAAGGCGCTGCTCGCGCCGCTGCGGGTGCCGCTGGTCGTCAACGACCGCGTCGACGTCGCGCTGGCCATCGGCGCCGACGGCGTGCACCTGGGCCAGAGCGACATGCCGGTCGAGGACGCGCGCCGGCTGCTGCCGGCCGAAGTCTTCATCGGCTGGTCGGTCGAGACCCTGGACGACGTGCGCCGCGCCGCCGCGCTGCCGCTGGACTACCTGGGCACCAGCCCGGTCTTCGCGACCGCGACCAAGACCGACGCCGCGCCGCCCTGGGGGCTGGAGGGCCTGCGCGCCGCGCGCGAGGCGACGGCGCTGCCGCTGGTCGCGATCGGCGGACTGCACGCCGGCAATGCCGCGCTGGCCATCGCGCACGGCGCCGACAGCGTCGCAGTCGTCAGCGCGATCTGCGCCGCCGCCGACCCGGAAGCGGCGGCGCGCGAACTGGCCCGCGTGGTCGGGGAGGGCGCCCGATGACGCCGCCGCCCTTCACCCACCGCTATGCGCGCGTGCTGATCGTCGCCGGCTCGGACAGCGGCGGCGGCGCCGGCATCCAGGCCGACCTGAAGGCCGTCGCCGCGCTCGGCGCCTACGGCATGACGGCGATCACCGCGCTGACGGCGCAGAACACGCTGGGCGTGCGCGCGATCCACGGCGTGCCGCCGGCGATGCTGCGCGCCCAGATCGACGCCGTCGCCGAGGACATCGGCACCGACGCGGTGAAGATCGGCATGCTGCATGCGCCGGACATCGTGCACGCCGTCGCCGGCGCGCTCGACGCCCACCGCCTGGCGCCGGTGGTGCTGGACCCGGTGATGATCTCCACCAGCGGCTCGCGCCTGCTGCAGGACGACGCGGTGCAGGCGCTTGTCGCCGAGCTCTTCCCGCGCGCCGCGCTGGTCACGCCCAACCTTGACGAAGCCGGTTTCCTGACCGGCCGCCGGCTGGACGACGAAGCCGGCATGGCCGCCGCGGCCGACGAGCTGCTGGCGCGTGGCGCGCCGGCGGTGCTGCTCAAGGGCGGCCATCTGCCGGGCGACGAGGTCGCCGACCTGCTGGCCACGCACGACGGCGGCCGGCTCTGGCTGCGTGCGCCGCGCATCGCCAGCGCCAACACGCACGGCACCGGCTGCTCGCTGTCGTCGGCGATCGCCGCGCGGCTGGCGCTGGGCGACACGCTGGAGACCGCGGTGCGCGCCGCGCACGCCTACGTGCGCCAGGCGCTGGCCGCCGGCGCGGCGGTGCGCACCGGCGCCGGCAGCGGGCCGCTGAACCACGGCGCAGCGCCCGAGCCGACGCGGCTGATCCCGCTGTGACGCCGTCGCGGGCTTGCGCGGCGTCGACCCGGCGCGCGCGGCCCGCTCCCTACAATCCGCCGCATGGCCTCCTGCGACGTCCTCGTCCGTGGCGCCGGCGCCGTGGGGCTGGCCGGTGCTCTGTCCCTCGCCCGCCAGGGCCTGCGTGTTGCGCTGCTCGGCAGCACGCCGCCGGTCGCGCCGGCCGGCCGCGCCGACATCCGCACCTACGCGCTCAACGCCGCCTCGGTCGCGCTGCTGCAGTCGCTGCGGGTCTGGGACGCGCTGCCCCCGGATGCCCGCACGCCGGTGCACGACATGCGCGTCGAAGGCGACGTGCCGGGCAACTCGCTCGACTTCTCGGCCTGGTCGCAGGGCGCCGACGCCCTAGCCTGGATCGTCGACGCCGCCGAACTCGAACACGCGCTGGGCACCGCCGCACGCTTCGCGCCGCATCTGGAGCGCGTGAGCAGCGAGGTGCCGGCCGAACTCGTCGTGCTCGCCGAAGGCAAGGCCTCGGCGACGCGCGAGCGCCTGGGCGTGAAGATGGCGCTGCACCCCTACGGCCAGCGGGCGGTCTGCGCGCGGCTGCAGACCGAGCAGGCGCATGCCGGCCTGGCGCGCCAGTGGTTCCGCTCGCCCGACATCCTGGCGCTGCTGCCCTTCGACCGGCCGCGCGCCGGCCACGGCTACGGCCTGGTCTGGTCGGTGCCCGAATCGCGTGCCGCCGAGCTGATGGCGCTGGACGATGCCGGTTTCGAAGCCGCGCTGGCCGAAGCCACCGGCGGCGCCGCCGGCGCGCTGCGCCTGGCCGGCGTGCGCGCCGACTTCCCGCTCGCCTTCGGCCGCGCCGAACGCCTCTGCGGCCCGGGCTGGGTGCTGGTCGGCGACGCCGCCCACGTCGTGCATCCGCTGGCCGGCCAGGGGCTGAACCTGGGCCTGGCCGATGTCGCCGCGCTGTCGGCGGCTGTCGCCGGGCGCGAGCCCTGGCGCGCGCTGGGCGACGAGAAGCTGCTGCGCCGCTACGCCCGTGAACGCGAGCTGCCGACGCGTGCGATGGGCCAGCTCACCGACGCGCTGCTGCACCTGTTCGCGAGCGAAGAACCGCTGGTCAGGGAACTTCGCAACCGTGGCCTGGATCTGGTGAACCGTCTGCCGCCGCTCAAGCGTTTCCTCACCGAGCGTGCGCTGGACCGTCCCCCCGCCGTTTCGAAGGAACCCCGATGAAGACGACGACCGTGCGGCTGGCCCTGGCTGCCGCCGCCGTGATCGCCTGCGGCAGCGCCGCGGCGCAGGAAGCCGCGATCCGCAAGGCGCTCGCCGAACGCCTGCCGACGATGCCCAAGATCGACGAAGTGCGCCCCAGCCCGATCGCCGGCCTCTACGAGGTGCGCTACGGCGGCACCGAGATCCTCTACGCCGACGCCAAGGGCGAGTACATCGTCCAGGGCGCCATCCTCGACACCAAGACGCTGACCAACCTCACCGAGGCGCGCCAGGACCAGCTGACGGCGATCGACTTCGCCAAGCTGCCGTTCAAGGACGCGATCACGCTGCGCCAGGGCAGTGGCAAGCGCCAGCTGGCGGTCTTCGTCGACCCGAACTGCGGTTACTGCAAACGGTTCGAGCGCGACATCGCCGGCCTGAAGGACGTGACGATCCACGCCTTCCTGATGCCGATCCTGGGCCCGGATTCCAACGCCAAGTCGCGCGACATCTGGTGCAACAAGGACCCTGCCAAGACCTGGCGCGCCTGGATGCTCGACGGCGTCGTGCCGCCCAAGACCATGGGCGCCTGCGACGCCAACGCGTTGGCGCGCAACGTCGCGCTCGGCCAGCGCCACCGCATCAACGGCACGCCGGCGGTGGTCTTCGAGGACGGCACGCGCAAGCCCGGCGCCATCCCGATCGACCAGGTCGAGAAGCTGTTGGCGGCCGCGTCCAGGAAGAGTTGACCTCCGGCGGCGACAATCGCCGCATGACTCCCACGCTGTCTCCTGCCGCGCTGCGGCTCGGTTATGCCGGGTTGGTGCCTTTCGTGCTGGGCGCCGCCCTGGTCTGGATCGTGCACCCCGAGGTGCTGCCCTATGCGACGCTGTCGCTGGCGGCCTATGCGGCGACCGTCGTCTCCTTCCTCGGCGGCATCCACTGGGGCATCGGCTTTCGCGAGGCCCAGCCCGAGGGCCGGCTTTTCGTCAACGGCGTCGTGCCGCCGCTGGTCGCCTGGGCCGGCGTGATGATGCCGGCCAACGCCGGCCTCGTCGTGCTCGGCGTGATGCTCGTCGTCTGCTACCTGATGGACCGCGGCGTCTACCAGCGCCACGGCATGGGCCACTGGCTGACGCTGCGTTTCCGCCTGAGTGCGATCGCCTCGCTGAGCTGTTTCCTGGGCGCCGCCGGCGCGGGGAGCTGAGATGCCGCGTTACCGCATCGAGTTCGCCGACCTCCACGCCCACCTGTTCCGCGTCACGCTGACGCTGCCGCGGCCGGCCGCGGCGCAGCGGCTGGCGCTGCCGGCGTGGATCCCGGGCAGCTACATGATCCGCGACTTCGCGCGCCACCTGGTCGGGCTGCAGGCGCGCCAGGGCGAGCGCGACGTCGTGCTGGAGCCGATGGACAAGACGAGCTGGCTGGCGCGCTGCGAAGGCGCCGAGGCTCTGGTCGTCACGGCCACCGTCTACGCCAACGACCCGTCGGTGCGCGGCGCCTTCCTCGACGGTTCACGCGGCTTCTTCAACGGCACCAGCGGGCTGCTGCGCGCCGAGGGCCGCGAGCACGAGCCGCACGTCATCGAGCTCGGCCCGCTGCCCACCGGCTGGGAGGTCGCCACCGCGATGCCCGCCGCCGGCCGCCGGCGCTGGCAGGCCGCCGACTACGACGAGGCCATCGACCACCCCTTCGCCTTCGGCCGCTTCTGGCGCGGGCGTTTCGAGGTCGCCGGTGCCGAGCACGAGATCGCCGTCGACGGCGCCTGGCCCAACTTCGACGGCGAGCGCCTGCTGGCCGACGTCGAGCGCATCTGCCGCTGGCAGATCCGCTTCTGGCACGGCGCGCGCGGCAAGCCGCCGTTCTCGCGTTACCTCTTCCTGCTGCACGCCGCCGAGGACGCCTACGGCGGCCTGGAACACCGCGCCAGCACGGCGCTGATCGCCTCGCGTCGCGACCTGCCGCGCCGCGGCGAGGCCGAGCCGGGCGAGGCCTACGTGGGCCTGCTGGGCCTGTTCAGCCACGAGTACTTCCACACCTGGAACGTCAAGCGGCTGCGTCCGCGCTCGCTGGTCGGTGCCGACCTGGGCCGCGAGGCGCCGACCTCGCTGCTCTGGTTCTTCGAGGGCTTCACGTCCTACTACGACGACCTGTCGCTGCTGCGCACCGGCCTGGTCACGCGCGAGCGCTACCTGGCGCTGCTCGGCAAGCAGCTGGCCGGCGTGCTGGCGACGCCGGGCCGGCGCGTGCAGAGCGTCGCCCAGGCCGCGGCCGACGCCTGGACGCGCTACTACCGCGCCGACGAGAACACGCCCAACGCCACCGTCAGCTACTACGCCAAGGGCGCGCTGCTGGCGCTGCTCGTCGACCTGCGCCGGCGCGCCGCCGGCAGTTCGCTGGACGAGGCGATGCGCCGGCTGTGGAAGCGCCACGCCGAACGCCCGGTCGACGAAGCCGACCTGTTTGCCGCACTCACCGACGGCGTGCCCGGCCTCGCCGAGGAGCTGGCGGCCTGGGTGCACGGCACCGGCGAGCTGCCGGTGGCCGATGCTCTGGCCGGTTTCGGCGTCGCCACGCAACTCGGCACCGGCACGCTGGCCCAGCGCCTGGGGCTGCGCCTCTCGGAAGGCGCAGCCGGCTCGGTGGTGCGCCAGGTGCTGCGCGGCAGCGCCGCCGAGGCTGCCGGTGTCGCGCCCGGCGACGAACTGCTGGCCGCCGAGGGCTGGCGGCTGCGCCGGCTGGAAGAGGCGGCGCAATGGCTGGCGCCCGGCGCGCCCTTCGAGCTGCTGGTCGCGCGCGACCAGCGCCTGCACCGGCTGCAGCTGGTGCCGGGTGCCGCGGCCGCGCCGACCGTCGGCCTGGCGGCCGATGCCGCTGCCCCTGCCGCGGCCCAGGCTCGCCGCAAGGACTGGCTGGGCAGCTGATGGCGCGGCGCACGCGGCGATGGGCGGCGCTGGCCTTGCTGACGCTGGCGCTGGTCGCCGTGCACCTCGAACTTGCCGACCAGGTGCTGCGTTCGGGCCTGGGCGGCGACGAGGACCCGCCGCCCAAGCCGCTGGACGTGCACTTCGTGCAGACGCTGCAGCCCAGTGCGCCACCGCCGCCGCCGCCGGCCGCGGCCCGTCCCGCGCCACGCAAGCCCAAGCCGGCCGCGGTGGTGGCCGAGGCCGCCTCGGCACCGGCCTCGGCCGCGTCGGCGCCCGACGAGGTGCTGGCCGAGCCGTCGCCGGCCTCCGAGCCGCTGCCGCCGATCGGCGATGAACAACTCGCCCAGGCCAATCCCTTGCCGGCGCCGGCCTCGACCGCGTCGGCGCCGTCGGCCGGCGAAGGCGAGGCCGAAGCGGCGCCGTTCGACTGGCCGCCGTCGACCCAGCTCGCCTACGACCTGACCGGCAACTACCGCGGCCCGGTGCAGGGCCAGGCGACGGTGGAATGGCTGCGCGAGGGCCCGCGCTACCAGGTGCACCTGGAGGTCTCGATCGGCCCGTCGTTCGCGCCGCTGGTCACGCGCCGGCTGTCCAGCGACGGCGAGGTCACCGAGCACGGCCTGCGCCCGCGGCGCTACGACGAGACGACACGCGCCGCGTTCCGCGACCCCAAGCACCTGACGGTGCAGTTCGGCGACGACGTCATCCGCTTCGCCAACGGCCGCGAAGGCCCGGTGCCGCCGGGCGTGCAGGACAGCGCCAGCCAGTTCGTGCAGCTGACCTGGCTGTTCACGACCCAGCCTTCGCTGCTGCAGCCCGGCAAGTCGGTGCAGCTGCCGCTGGCGCTGCCGCGCAGCGCCGACGTCTGGACCTACGACGTCATCGGCCACGAGACGCTGCACACGCGTTTCGGCGACATCGAGACGCTGCACGTCAAGCCGCGCCGCGCGCCGCGGCCGGGCAAGGAGCTGACCGCCGAGATGTGGGTCGCGCCGACGCTGCAGTACCTGCCGGTGCGCATCGTCATCCGCCAGGACGATGACACCTGGGTCGACCTGCTGATCCGCCAGCTGCCGCGCCAGTCGGCGCCGACCTGAGCACTTGCGGCATAGTCGGCGCCGAGCCCGCACGGGCGCTTCACCGACCACAGGAGACATGCCGCATGACGACCCCTGAGCCCCTGGTGCTGACCGAACTGCGCGGCGACGGCGAACGCCGCACCGCGCTCCTCACGCTGAACCGGCCCAAGCAGCTCAATGCGCTGAACGACGCGCTGATGGACCAGCTCGGCGACGCGCTCGCCGCCTTCGACGCCGACGACACGGTCGGCTGCATCGTCATCACCGGCAGCGAGAGGGCCTTCGCCGCCGGCGCCGACATCACCGCGATGGCCGGCTTCAGCTTCATGGACGCCTACAAGGGCGACTTCATCACGCGCAACTGGGAGCGCATCCTGCGCGTCAGGAAGCCGGTGATCGCCGCGGTCTCGGGCTTCGCGCTCGGCGGCGGCTGCGAGCTGGCGATGATGTGCGACTTCATCATCGCCGCCGACACGGCGAAGTTCGGCCAGCCCGAGATCAAGCTCGGCATCATCCCCGGCGCCGGCGGCACGCAGCGTTTGCCGCGTGCGGTCGGCAAGGCCAAGGCGATGGACATGATCCTGACGGCCCGCATGATGGACGCCGCCGAGGCCGAGCGTGCCGGGCTGGTGTCGCGCATCGTGCCGGCGGCCGCGCTGCTCGACGAGGCGCTGGCCGCCGCCGAGCTCATCAACGCCCAGAGCGGGCCCAGCGTGATGATGGCCAAGGAGTGCGTCAACCGCGCCTTCGAGTCCGGCCTGGCCGACGGCCTGGGCTACGAGCGCCGGCTGTTCCACGCGCTGTTCGCCACCGAGGACCAGAAGGAAGGCATGGCAGCCTTCGTCGCCAAGCGCAAGCCGGCGTTCAAGCAGCGCTGAAGAAGCACCGCGCCGCGGGCGCGGCGTTCAGCGCCGCGCTTCGCTGGCGAGGAAGTCGCGGTAGGCCAGCGCCAGGCCGTCGGCCAGCGTCGTGCTGGCGCGCCAGCCGGCGGCGGCCAGGCGCGAGACGTCCATCAGCTTGCGCGGCGTGCCGTCGGGCTTGCTGCGGTCGTAGACGATGGCGCCTTCGTAGCCGACGGTGCGGCGCACCAGCTCGGCGAGTTCGGCGATCGTCACGTCCTCGCCGACGCCGACGTTGACCAGCGGCGGCTCGAAACGTCCGGTCTTGGCCTCGTCGCTGCCCAGCAGCGCGTCGAAACGCTCATCGGGCAGGTTCATCAGGAAGACGCAGGCGTCGGCCATGTCGTCGCTGCACAGGAACTCGCGCCGCGGCGTGCCGCTGCCCCAGACGGTGACGCTGGGCTCGCCGCGCGTCTTGGCTTCGTGGAACTTGCGCAGCAGCGCCGGGATGACGTGGCTGTTCGTCGGGTGGTAGTTGTCGCCGGCGCCGTAGAGGTTGGTCGGCATCGCCGCCAGGTAGCGCGTGCCGTGCTGGCGGTTGTAGCTCCAGCACATCTCGATGCCGGCGATCTTGGCCAGCGCGTAGGCGCGGTTGGTCGGCTCCAGCGGCCCGGTCAGCAAACAGCTCTCGGGCATCGGCTGCGGCGCGTGTTTCGGGTAGATGCAGCTCGAGCCCAGGAACAGCAGGCGCTCGACGCCGGCGTGCCAGGCGGCGTCGATGACGCTGGTCTGGATCGCCAGGTTCTCGCGGATGAAGTCGGCCGGGAAGTCGTTGTTGGCGACGATGCCGCCGACCTTGGCCGCGGCCAGGAAGACGTGGCGCGGGCGCTCGGCGGCGAAGAAGGCGCGGGTTGCCGCGGCGTCGGTGAGGTCGAGCTCGGCGTGCGTGCGCAGCAGCAGCCGGCGGTGGCCGGCGGCCTGCAGCCGGCGCACGATGGCGCTGCCGACCAGGCCGCGGTGGCCGGCGACGAAGATGCTTTCGTCCAGGTCCATCGCGGCGCTCACTCGTGGTGGTCGTAGGCCGTGAAGCCGGCCAGCTTGACCAGGCTGTCGCGGCGCGCGGCCTCGTAATCGGCCTCGACCATCTCCTTGACGAGTTCGGCCAGCGTCGTGCGTGGCGTCCAGCCCAGCTTCTCGCGGGCCTTCGTCGGGTCGCCGAGCAGGGTCTCGACCTCGGTCGGGCGGAAGTAGCGCGGGTCGACGCGCACGATGACCTCGCCGGGCTTGCAGCGTGCACGCTTGCCGGTCACGCGTTCGACGACGCCGACCTCGTCTACACCTTCGCCGGTGAATGCGACCTCGATGCCGAGTTCGGCCGCGGCCAGCTGCACGAACTCGCGCACGCTGCGCTGCACGCCGGTGGCGATGACGAAGTCTTCCGGCCGGTCCTGCTGCAGCATCAGCCACTGCATCTCGACGTAGTCGCGGGCGTGGCCCCAGTCGCGCAGCGCCGACAGGTTGCCCAGGTACAGGCAGTCCTGCAGGCCGAGCGCGATGCGGGCGACGGCGCGCGTGATCTTGCGCGTCACGAAGGTCTCGCCGCGCAGCGGGCTCTCGTGGTTGAACAGGATGCCGTTGCAGGCGTACAGACCGTAGGCCTCGCGGTAGTTGACCGTGATCCAGTAGCCGTAGAGCTTGGCCACCGCGTACGGGCTGCGCGGGTAGAAGGGCGTGGTCTCCTTCTGCGGGATCTCCTGCACGAGGCCGTAGAGCTCCGAGGTGGACGCCTGGTAGAAGCGCGTCTTCTTCTCCAGTCCGAGGATGCGGATCGCCTCCAGCAGCCGCAGCGTGCCGATGCCGTCGACGTTGGCCGTGTACTCCGGCTCCTCGAAGCTGACCGCCACGTGGCTCATCGCACCGAGGTTGTAGATCTCGTCGGGCTGCACCTGCTGCACGATGCGGATCAGGTTGGTGCTGTCGGCGAGGTCGCCGTAGTGCAGCTTGAAACGCGGGTTCTTCTCGTGCGGATCCTGGTACAGGTGGTCGATGCGGTCGGTGTTGAACAGCGACGCCCGACGCTTGATGCCGTGCACCTCATAACCCTTGGCGAGCAGGAGTTCCGCCAAGTACGCGCCGTCTTGGCCCGTTACGCCGGTAATGATTGCTTTCTTGGACATGTAACAGTCTCTGATGGGAATTGAATAAACCGTGTTCTTGCTATCCGGGACGTTAACGGTGTCGCCAGTGTCGCCGGATCCATAGCCAGCATTATTCCGGCATATTGCCAAACTTCCGTTGCGTCAGGGCGGTCTAGCCCCTTCGGATCGCGACCGGCCGCGTGTCAAGGTGCCAGCCAGTGCCCGCCCTCGGCGTCGAACAGCGCGCGGCGCTGGCCTTCGGGGTGCAGTTCCAGCCAGTCGAGCGCGTCCACGCGCATCGTCATCATCGCGAAGTGGGCGCGTGTGCCGCGTTCGGGCACCGGCTTGACGATGCGGCTGCCGGGCGGCAGCGGCGACAGATAGTCCTGCGCCGCCGGCGTCATCATCAGCTTGGCCCAGCGCGACCAGACGCCCAGGCCCGAGGTCTCGACCGTGATGTGCACGTGCAGCCGCAGCTGCCAGCCGCGGCTGGCCGACCAGAGCACGAGCACGCCTTCGGGATGGTCCTGGACGTGCTCGACCTTGGGGCTGCGGGCGTCGGTGTAGACGATCAGCGAGTGCGCCGCCGGCTCGACCTCGCGCAGCACGACGCTGCGGGCGTCGGCGCGCTGGCCGTCGGTGGTGGCGAGCACGCCGACGTGCCAGTCGTGGGCCGAATCGGTCGAGCGGCCCAGTTCGTGCCAGACGGCGTCCTCGATGGCGGCGAGGTCGTGCAGGCGTTCGTCCATTCTTCTTCGTCTCCCGCTGCCGACTCGCCGCTGTCCTTCGCGTCAGGCCTCGCGCCGCAGGGCGGGGAACAGGATCACGTCGCGGATGCTGGGGCTGTCGGTCAGCAGCATGATGAGCCGGTCGATGCCGATGCCGCAACCACCGGCCGGGGGCATGCCGTACTCCAGCGCGCGGATGAAGTCGGCGTCGTAATACATCGCCTCCTCGTCGCCGGCGTCCTTGTTCGCCACCTGGGCCTGGAAACGTGCCGCCTGGTCCTCGGCGTCGTTGAGCTCGGAGAAGCCGTTGGCGTATTCGCGCCCGGTGATGAAGAGCTCGAAACGTTCGGTGATCGACGGGTTGCTGTCCGACGCACGCGCCAGCGGCGAGACCTCGACCGGATAGTCGACGATGAAGGTCGGCTGCCAGAGCTTTTCTTCGACCGCGGCTTCGAACAGGCCGAACTGCAGCTCGGCCAGCGTCCAGTGCGCCGGCGGCTCTTCGCCCAGTTCCTTGAGCTTGGCGTGCAGCGCCGCGGCGTCGTCGGCCTCGCTCTCGCTGACGCCGGCGTGCACGACCAGCGAGTTGCGCACCGACAGGCGCGCGAACGGCTGGTCGAGGTCGACCTCGCGGCCGGCGTAGCTCAGCTTGGCGCTGCCGGTGGCGGCGCGTGCGGCGTGGCGCAGGACCTGTTCGGTGAAGTCCATCAGGTCGTGGTGCGTCCAGTACGCCGCGTAGAACTCCATCATCGTGAACTCGGGGTTGTGCCGGACACTGATCCCCTCGTTGCGGAAGTTGCGATTGATCTCGAACACCCGCTCGAAGCCGCCGACCAGCAGCCGCTTCAGGTAGAGCTCGGGCGCGATGCGCAGGAACATCTCCTGGTCCAGCGCGTTGTGGTGCGTGACGAAAGGCTTGGCGTTCGCGCCGCCCGGGATCGGATGCAGCATCGGCGTCTCGACCTCGAGGAAGCCGTGCTCGACCATGTACTGGCGGATCGAGCTGACGGCCTTGCTGCGGGCGACGAAACGCGCGCGCGCAGCGTCGTCGGTCATCAGGTCGACGTAGCGCTGGCGGTACTTCTGTTCCTGGTCGGTCATGCCGTGGAACTTGTCCGGCAGCGGCCGCAGGCTCTTGGTCAGCAGGCGAACGCGGGTCGCCTTGATCGACAGCTCGCCGGTCTTGGTGCGGAACAGCGTGCCTTCGCAGCCGAGGATGTCGCCCAGGTCCCAGCGCTTGAACGCGGCCAGGGTCTCGGGCCCGACGGCGTCCTGCGTGACGTAGAGCTGGATGCGGCCGGTGGCGTCCTGCAGCGTCGCGAAACAGGCTTTGCCCATCACGCGCTTCAACATCATGCGGCCGGCGACCGAGACCGTGACGGCCTGCGGCTCGAGTTCCTCGTTGGGCACCTGGCCGTGTTTGTGGTGCAGGTCCGCGGCGTGGTGGCGCGGCTTGAAGTCGTTGGGGAAAGCGACGCCTGCGGCGCGGATGGCTTGCAGCTTCTCGCGGCGTTCGGCGATCAGTTGGTTGTCGTCGGTCATGGGGGGCCCGGTGATGTGCCGCAATTTTAGGCGCAGCCTAGAATGAGCGGTTCGATGAAAGTCAGCCCCAGCCTGCCGATCGTGCAGCGCCCGATCCGCTTCGCGCTGGTCGGATGCGGCCGCATCTCGGCCAATCACATCGAGGCGCTGCGCCAGCACGCCGACCGCGCCCAACTCGTCGCCGTCTGCGACAACCGCCCCGAAGCGCTCGCCGCCGCGGTCGCCAAGACCGGCGCCGCCGGCTACGCCAGCCTCGACGAACTGCTCGAGGCCAGCGACTGCGACATCGTCACACTGGCCACGCCCAGCGGCCTGCACCCGCGCCAGGCGATGAAGGCCGCACGCGCCGGCCGCCATGTGCTCACCGAGAAGCCGATGGCGACCAAGTGGGACGAGGGCATGGAGATGGTGCGCGTCTGCCGCGACGCAGGCGTCAAGCTCTTCGTCGTCAAGCAGAACCGGCTCAACCCGACGATGCAGCTGCTCAAGCACGCGGTCGACGCCGGGCGCTTCGGGCGCATCCACTGCGTCGTTGTCAACGTCTTCTGGACGCGCCCGCAGAGGTACTACGACGACGCGCCCTGGCGCGGCCGCTGGGACCTGGACGGCGGCGCCTTCCTGAACCAGGCCAGCCATTACGTCGACATGGTCGACTGGCTGGTTGGCCCGGTCGACAACGTGCACGCCTACACCGCCACGCTGGGCCGCGACATCGAGGCCGAGGACACCGGCGTGATGTCGCTGCGCCTGCGCAAGGGCGGCCTGGCCTCGATCAACGTGACGATGCTGACCCACGGCAAGAACTTCGAGGGCAGCATCACGATCCTCGGCGAGCGCGGCACGGTGCGCATTGGCGGCGTCGCCGTCAACCAGATCCAGCACTGGGAGTTCGACAGCCCGGCGCCCGAGGACGAGGCGGTGAAGAACGCCAGCTACGCCGCGCCCTCGGTCTACGGCCCCGGCCACCCGCTGTACTACGACAACGTCATCGGCACGCTGCGCGGCGAGAAGAGCGCCGAGGTCGACGGCTACGAAGGCCTGCGCTCGCTCGAAGTGATCATCGCCGCCTACCGCAGCGCACGCGACGGCTGCCGCGTCGGCCTGCCGCTGGTCTTCTGAGCGTGGCCGTGAACGCCGCCGTGCACCCCAGCGCCATCGTCGACGACGGCGCGACGCTGGGCGAGGGCACGCGTGTCTGGCACTTCGCCCACGTCTGCGGCGGCGCGACGATAGGCGCCGGCTGCTCGCTGGGGCAGGGCGTCTACGTCGGCAACGACGTCGTCATCGGCGACAACGTCAAGATCCAGAACAACGTCTCGGTCTACGACGCCGTCACGCTCGAGGACGACGTCTTCTGCGGCCCGAGCATGGTCTTCACCAACGTCTTCAACCCGCGTTCGGCGGTGCCGCGCAAACACGAGTACCGGCGCACGCTGGTGCGCCGCGGCGCGACGCTGGGCGCCAACTGCACCATCGTCTGCGGCACGACGATCGGCGAATACGCCTTCGTCGGCGCCGGCGCGGTGGTCAGCCGCGACGTGCCGGCGTACGCGCTGGTCGTCGGCGTGCCGGCGCGCCGCATCGGCTGGATGAGCCGCCACGGCGAACGCCTCGCGCTGCCGCCCAGCGGCCACGGCGAGGCCGAGTGCCCGGCCACCGGCGAACGCTACCGCCTCGACGGCGACACCCTCATTCCATGCAGTTCACCGACCTGAAGTCGCAGTACGCGGCGCTGAAGGGCTCGATCGACGCGCGCATCCAGCGTGTGCTCGACCATGGCCAGTACATCATGGGCCCCGAAGTCGCCGAGCTCGAGAGCGCGCTCGCCGCCTTCGCCGGCACGAAACACTGCATCACGGTCGCCAGCGGCACCGAGGCGCTGCTGATCGCCTTGATGGCGCTGGACCTGCAGCCCGGCGACGAGGTCATCACGACGCCGTTCAGCTTCGCCGCGACCGCCGAGACCATTGTGCTCGCCGGCGCGCGCCCGGTCTTCGTCGACGTCGAGCCCGACACCGCCAACCTCGACGTCGCGCTGCTCGAAGCGGCGATTGGCCCGCGCACCAAGGCCATCGTGCCGGTGAGCCTGTACGGCCAGGTCGCCGACCTCGACGAGATCAACGCCATCGCCGCCCGCCACGGGCTGGCCGTCATCGAAGACGCGGCGCAGAGCTTCGGTGCCGTCTACCGCGGCCGGCGTTCGTGCGCGCTGTCGACCTTCGGCGCCACCAGCTTCTTCCCGAGCAAGCCGCTGGGCTGCTACGGCGACGGCGGCGCGCTGTTCACCAGCGACGACCGGCTGGCGCAGGCGGCGCGCGAGATCCGCGTGCACGGCCAGAGCGCACGTTACCGCCACACCCGGCTGGGCGTCGGCGGCCGCATGGACACGCTGCAGTGCGCCGTCGTGCTCGCCAAACTCGAACGTTTCGGCTGGGAGCTGGAGCGCCGCGCGGCGATCGGCGCGCGTTACCGCGAGCTGCTGGCCGGCGTCGAGCAGGTCACGGTGCGCCCCGACCGCAACTCGGTCTACGCCCAGTACACGGTGATGGTCGACGAACGCGAAGCGGTGCAGGCCGCGCTGAAGGCCGCCGGCGTGCCGACCGCCGTGCACTACCCGGTGCCGCTGCACCACCAGCCGGCCTATGCCGCCTACGCCACGCCCGACGCCTGCCCGGTGGCCGCGCGCCTGGCGCAGCGTGTGCTGAGCCTGCCGATGAGCGCCGACCTCAGCGAGGCCGACCAGGACACCGTCGCCGCGGCGCTGCGCCGCGCGCTGGCCTGAGGGCGCGCCGGCCGCGATGAGCCGCGCCGTCGCCCGCGGCACCGCGATCAACCTCGCGGCCCGGCTGGCCGCCGTCGGCCTGGTGCTGGCGCTGACGACGGTGGCCGCGCGCCTGGGCACCGAGCAGCAAGGTGTGTTCGCGCTGTTCACCAGCGTCGAAGGGCTGCTGCTGGCGCTGATGTCGGGTTTCGGCGTCGCGCTGGCACGGCGTGTTTCGCACCACGGCGAATCCTCGCCGGCGCTGCTGGGCGCGGTGGTCCTGGCCTGCGTCGCCGCCGGCGCCGTGGCCGGGCTGGGGCTGTGGATCTTCTCGCGTGTCGGCCCGCCGGCCTACGCCTCGCTGTGGCTGCTGGCGCTGGCCGCGCCGCTGCTGCTGCTGGCGCCCAACGTCGCTGGGCTCTGGCTGGGGCAGGGGCGCATGGCGCCGATGGCGCTGGTTTCGGTGGCGCCACCGGCGCTCGCGCTGGCCGCGCTGGGCGCCGTCGCGCTGGCCCAGGCGCTGGCGCTGCCGGCGTTGCTGGCCTGCTGGGTGGCGGCCAAGGTCGCGGTGGGGATCACGCTGCTGGTGCTGCTGGCGCGCCGCGGCCGGCTGGCCTCGCCGGACCTCGGCGCCTTGCGCGCCGAACTGCCCTTCGTCGCGACGATCGCGCTGACGAACCTCGTTTCGCTGGCCAACTACCGCGTCGGCCTGTTCGTCGTCGAGCGCGTGCTCGGGCTCTCGGCCACCGGCGTCTATTCGATCGCGGTGATGGTCGCCGAGCTGCTGTGGTTCGTCTCGGGTTCGCTGACGCAGGCCGTCTACGGCCGCATCGGCACGCCCGACCGCGAGCGCGCGGCACAGACCACGCTGCGTGCGCTTCACCTCAGCTGGCTGGCGCTGCTGGCGGCGGCACCGCTGCTCTGGCTGGCGGCGGCGCTGATCCTGCCGCGGGCGCTGGGGCCGGCCTATGCCGACAGCCTGCTGCCGCTGGCGCTGCTGCTACCCGGCGTGCTGGCCTTCGGCGGCGCGTCGGCGATGTCGGCCTTCTTCACCAACCACGCCGGCCAGCCGCAGGTGCCGGCGCGCATCGCCGCCGGCTCGCTGGCGGCGAACGCGGCGCTGTCCGTGCTGCTGGTGCCGCACTGGGGCGCGGCGGGTGCGGCGCTGGCGGCCTCGCTCGCCTACGGCGTTTCGGTGCTGCTGCTGGCACGGCGTTTCGCCGCCGCCGCCGGCTGGCCGCTGGCGACGGTGCTGCGCCCGGGGCGTCACTGGGCCGACGGCCTGCGGGCGCTAGCATCCCGCACCGGAGGTCCAGGGCGATGAAGGAGACGCTGCAGCGCTGGTGGCGCACGCTGTTCGGCCCGCGCATGTTCTACGGCTGGCGGCGCGGCGACGGCGTCTGGCTGGCGCACACGCGCATCAGCGGCGCTTCGCGGCTGGAGGCGCCCGAGCGCCTGCAGATCGAGGACCACGTCTACATCGGTCCGTTCAACTTCATCGACGCCTCCGGCGGGCTGACGATCGCCGAGGGCTGCCAGATCTCCACGCACTGCGTCGTGCTCAGCCATTCCAGCCACCAGGCCGTGCGCCTGGCCGGCCGCAGCTACTGGGGCGAGGCCGACCCGCCCGGCTACCGCCGCGCGCCGACCTCGATCGGCGCCTACAGCTTCATCGGTGCGCACAGCGTCGTCGCGCCAGGCAGCCGCATCGGCCGCGGAGCGCTGGTGCGCGCCTTCAGCTACGTCAGCGGCGAGGTGCCCGACTTCGCGATCGTCGCCGGCCAGCCGGCGCGCGTGATCGGCGACACGCGCGAGGCCGACGAAGCCTGGTTCGCGCAGCACCCCGGCTCGCGCGCCGACTACGACGAGTGGGTGCGGCGCACCGGCCCGGGCGGCGCTTGATGTCGCGCGTCGTCCCGGTGTGCCCGCGCTCGCGTTAACTTCCCGATGACTTCTCCCATCCGTTACGCGCTGATCGGCGACGCCGAGAGTCCGCACCTGCTGAAGTGGGCGCGGGCGCTGGCGGCGCTGCCCGAGCTGGAGCTCTGGGTCGCGTCCAGCCGCGGTTTCCTTTCCGGTTTCGACGCCATCGTGCCGCCCGCGCGGCGGCTGGCGCTGGCCACTCGCCCCGACGCCGGCGGCGGCAACATCGGCCTGCTCAAGCAGCTGCCGCGGCTGGCGCGCTGGCTGCACCGCGTGCACCCCGAGTGGCTGCACGCGCACTACCTCACCTCGCACGGCACGCTGGCCTGGCTGGCGCAGCGGCTGTACGGCGTGCGCGGCCGGCTCGTCGGCTCGGCCTGGGGCAGCGACATCCTCGTCGCGCCGCAGAAGAGCACCGCGCTGCGCGCGCTGACGCGCCGCGTGCTGCGTGCCTGCGCGCTGACCACCAGCGATTCGCAGGCCATGGCCGAGAAGATGCGGGCCCTGGGCGCGTTCGACATCATGGTCTTCCCCTTCGGGCTGGAGACCATGCCGCCGCTGCCGCCGGCCAAGGACCCGGCGCTGTTCTTCGCCAACCGCGGGCTGGAGCCGATCTACGCGCCCGAGCGTGTGCTGCAGGCCTTCGCCTCGCTGCCGGGCGACGGGCTGCGCCTGGTCGTCGCCAACGACGGCTCGCTGCGCAAGGAGCTGCAGGCGATGGCCGACGCCCGCACCGCCTTCGTCGGCCGCCTCGACGCCGACACCCAGGCCGGCTGGTACGCGCGCTCTCTCTGGTACCTGAGCCTGCCGACCAGTGACTCGGTCTCGGTCTCGGTGCTGGAGGCGATGGCCCACGGCTGCATCCCCATCGTCTCGGACCTGCCGGCCAACCGCGAGCTGGTGCGCGACGGCGACAACGGCATCGTGCTCGCCGCCGGCGAACGCCTGACGCCCGAGCGCCTGGCGCCGCTGGCCGCACGCGCCGGGGCCATCGCCGCCGCCAACCGCGACTGGGTCGAACGCGAGGCCTTGTTCGCACCGCGCGTGCGCGCCTTCGTCGACCGCCTGCTGGCGCTGGAGCCGCGATGAGGCTGCTGGTGCTGAACCACTACGTCGGCTCGCCGGCGCTGGGCATGGAGTACCGGCCCTACTACCTGGCGCGCGAATGGGTGCGCGCCGGCCACGAGGCGCTGCTGCTGGGCGCCGACTTCTCGCACGTGCGCACGCGCCAGCCGCCGCCCGGCGACCTGACCGTCGACGGCATCGGCTATCGCTTCTACAAGACGCCGCCGTACCAGGGCAACGGCCTGGGGCGGGTGAAGAACATCTGGGCCTATCTGCGCGCCGTCTGGGCCGACACGCCGCGCCTGGTGCGCGAGTTCCGCCCCGAGGTCGTCGTCGCGTCCAGCACCTACCCGATGGACATCTGGGTGGCGCAGCGCATCGCGCGGCGCGCCGGCGCGAAACTCGTCTACGAGGTGCACGACCTCTGGCCGCTGAGCCCGATCGAGCTGTCGGGCATGTCGCGCCGGCACCCGTTCATCCTGCTGTGCCAGGCCGCCGAGGACCACGCCTACCGCCACGCCGACCGCGTGATCTCGATGCTACCCAAGGTGCACGGTTACATGGCCTCGCGCGGGCTGGACCTGGCCCGGCTGCACGTCGTGCCCAACGGCATCACGCTCGACGAGTGGGAGGCCGAGCCGCCGCCGCTGCGCGAGGACGTCGCCGCCGCGCTGGCCGCCGCGGCCGCCGGCGGCACGGTGGTCGGCTACGCCGGCTCGATGGGGCTGCCGAACGCGCTCGACACGCTGCTCGACGCGGCCAAGCTGGTGCAGCACGAGCCGCTGCGTTTCGTGCTCGTCGGCGGCGGCCACGAGCAGGCGCGGCTGGCGCGGCGTGTGGCCGACGAAGGGCTGGCGAACGTGACGATGCTGCCGCCGATCCCCAAGGCCCAGGTGCCGGCCTTCCTGGCGCGCTGCGACATCGCCTACATCGGCTGGCAGCGCGTGCCGATCTACCGCTTCGGCATCGCGCCGAACAAGCTGATGGACTACATGATGGCGCGCCGCGCCGTGCTGCATTCGGTCGAGGCCGGCAACGACCCGGTGGCCGAAGCCGGCTGCGGCCTGACCGTCGCGCCGCAGGACCCGGCGGCCGTCGCCGACGGCCTGCGCCGGCTGGCGGCGCTGCCGGCCGACGAGCGCCGCGCGATGGGCGAACGCGGCCGCGCCTTCGTGCTCGCGGAGCACACCTACCCGGTGCTGGCTCGGCGTTTTCTCGAGGCCCTGCGCTGATGAGCTGCGCCGACGACGAGCCCGACGCCGTCGCCGCGCGCTACGCCCGGCGCCATGACGGCGACCGTTATTCGCCGCTGCGCCCCGAGGTCTGGCAGACGGTGCAGGAACGCGAACGTGCGCTGCTGCGCCGCCTGGCCGCCGTCGGACTGCGCAGCCTGGCGCCGCTGGCCATCACCGAGGTCGGCTGCGGTGGCGGCGGCAACCTGCTGGGGCTGCTGCGCCTGGGCGCCTCGCCCGAACACCTGACCGGGCTGGAGCTGCTGCCGGAGCGCCACGCCCAGGCGCGGCACGTGCTGCCGCCGGCCACCGCGGTCTGGCTGGGGGACGCCTGCGTGGCGCCGGTGCCGCCGGCCAGCCAGGACCTGGTGCTGCAGTACACCGTCTTCTCCTCGCTGCTCGACGACGCTTTCCAGCAGCGCCTGGCCGCTGCGATGTGGCGCTGGCTGAAACCCGGCGGCGCCGTGCTCTGGTACGACTTCACCGTCGACAACCCGAAGAACCGCGACGTGCGCGGCGTGCCGCTGAAGCGCGTGCGCGCGCTGTTCCCCGAAGGCCGCGTGCACGCCGAACGCCTGACGCTGGCGCCGCCGCTGGCGCGCGCCGCCTGCGCGCTGCACCCGGCGCTGTACCGGCCGCTGGCGGCGGTGCCGGGGCTCAGCACCCATGTGCTGGCCTGGATCGCCAAGCCGGCTTGAGACAATTCCCTCTGAACCCCTGAACCGTTTGCCAGGAGCCCCGGCGTGAGCCAGCCCTTTCTTCCCTTCGCCCTGCCGGAAATCGGCGGGGACGAGATCGCCGAAGTCGTCGACACCCTGCGTTCCGGCTGGGTGACCACCGGCCCCAAGGCGCGCCGCTTCGAGCAGGACTTCGCCGCCTTCCTGGGCGGCGACGAGTACCACTGCATCGCCGTCAACTCGGCCACCGCCGGCCTGCACCTGGCGCTGGAAGCCGCCGGCGTCGGCCCCGGCGACGAGGTCATCACGACGACCTGGACCTTCACCGCCACCGCCGAGGTCGTGCGCTACCTGGGCGCCGACGTGAAGCTCGTCGACCACGACCCGGCGACGCTGAACATCGACCCGGCCGCCGTCGAAGCGGCGATCGGCCCGCGCACCAAGGCCCTCCTGCCGGTGCACTACGGCGGCCTGGCGGCCGACATGCCGGCGATCCTGGACCTCGCACGCCGCCACGGCCTCAAGGTCGTCGAGGACGCGGCGCACGCGCTGCCCACCACCTGCGGCGGCGCGCTGGTCGGCACGCTGGCCAGCGACGCCACGGTGTTCAGCTTCTACGCCAACAAGACCATCACCACCGGCGAAGGCGGCATGCTGGTCACGCGTGACGCCGAGCTGGCCAAACGCGCCCGCGTGATGCGCCTGCACGGCATGAGCCGCGACGCCTTCGACCGCTTCACCGCCAAGGTGCCGAGCTGGTACTACGAGATCGTCGCGCCGGGCTTCAAGTACAACCTGACCGACATCGCTGCGGCGCTGGGCATCCATCAGTTGAAGCGCGCCCACGCCTTCCAGCAGCGCCGCGCGGCGATCGCGGCGCGCTACGACGAACTGCTCGCCGGCCTGCCGCTGCTGCTGCCGCCGAAACCCGCCGCCGGCGATGTGCACGCCTGGCACCTGTACCCGGTGCGCCTGACGGACGAGGCCGGCGTCACCCGCGAGCGCTTCATCGAGAAGATGTTCGAGCAGGGCATCGGCTGCAGCGTGCACTACATCCCGCTGCACCTGCACCCGTACTGGCGCGAGCGCTACGGCCTGGACCCGGCGCAGTTCCCGCGCGCCCAGCACACGTACGAGCGCATCGCCAGCCTGCCGATCTACACGCGCATGACGGACGCCGATGTCGAGCGTGTCGCCGCGGCGGTGCGTGTGGCGCTGGGGCGCTAGGATGGCGCCACGGAGGTGCCTGCGATGAACGTGCTCGCCAAGCCTGTCCTCGGTCTGGAAGCCTTTCTCGCCTGGGAGAACGAACAGCCCGAGCGCCACGAGTTCCATCGCGGCGAGGTGTTCGCGATGGTCGGGGCGCGGCGTGTGCATGCCGTCGTCGTCGACAACCTGCGAGCCGGGCTGCGGCAGCACGTCAAGGGCTCGGGCTGCCGCGTCTTCGGCGAGTCCGCCAAGCTCCAGATCGGCGACGACACCGTCCTATATCCCGACGTCTTCGTCACCTGCGACAAGGCCGACCTGGCGACCGACATCGTCTTCCGTTCGCCGCTGCTCGTCGTCGAGGTGCTGTCGCCGTCGACCGTCGCCTACGACCGCGGGCTGAAGTTCGCGCTCTACCGCCGCGTCCCGTCGCTGCGCGAGTACCTCGTCGTCGATCCGGACTCGCGCCGTGTCGAAGCCTTCCGCCGCGACGCCGCCGGCCAGTGGTTCATCCACGACATGAGCGAGTCCGACACGCTGGAAGTCGCCTGCCTGGACGGTCGCATTCCGATGAGCGAACTCTTCGACGGCGTCGACGCGCCCCCTGTCGCCTGATCCGTTGACCAAACGCCTGTTCGATCTCGTCGGCGCCGCCGTCGCGCTGCTGCTGCTGTCGCCGCTGCTGCTGGCCGCGGCGCTGGCCGTCAAGCTGGACTCGCCGGGGCCGGTGTTCTTCCGCCAGCAGCGGGTGGGCCGCGGCGGCGTGCCGTTTCGCATCCACAAGTTCCGCACGATGCGCGAGGGCGTGCCGGGGCTGCAGATCACCGTCGGCGACGACCCGCGCATCACGCGTGTCGGCCGCTGGCTGCGGCGCACGCGCATCGACGAGCTGCCGCAGTTCATCGACGTGCTGCAGGGCACGATGAGCCTCGTGGGCCCGCGCCCCGAGGTGCCGCGCTACGTCGAGTTCTATCCGCCCGAGCTGCGCGAGCGTGTGCTGTCGGTGCGCCCGGGCATCACCGACCCGGTGTCGCTGGCCTATGCCGACGAGAGCGAGCTGCTGGCGCGCGCCGCCGACCCCGAACGCGAGTACGTCGAGGTGCTGCTGCCGCGCAAGCTTCAGGCCGCCGCCGCCTATGCCGAGCGCGCGACGCTGTGGACCGACCTGGGCGTGCTGCTGCGCAGCGTCGGCGTGCTGCTGGGGCGCTCATAGAATGACCGGCTTGCCCTCTGCCTGGCCTTGCGTGCGCCGTCCGTGTCGAATCCCGATCGTCTTCCCGACACGCGCATGAGGTCCACGCCGCCCACCGTCTGGCACCGCCTGGACCTCGTGCTGGCGCGAATCCGCCCGCACCGCGAGCCGCTGTCGCTGCTGGCCGACGCGCTGGTCATCGCCTTCTGCTGGAACGTCACCTACCTGTTCCGTCTGGGCTTCGAGCGCTGGATCGAGGCCCGCCCCGGTTACGACCCCTGGGTGATGCTGGGCGTGGTCGCCGCCTACCTCGCCGCCTTCGCGGCGCTGCGCGTGCCGCAGGCGATGTGGCGCTTCTCCGGCTTCGGCGAAGTCAAACGGCTGACGCTGGCCTGCGTGCTGGCCGGCAGCGTCTCGGCGGCCGTCGTCATGGGGCTGGGGCTGGCGCAGGTGCCGCGTGCGGTGCTGGCGCTTCATCCCTTCGTCGCGCTGATGGGCGTGTGCGTCGTGCGCATCGGCTACCGCATGCTCTACGAGCACGCGCGCCAGCGCATCACCGGCAGCGAGCGCGAGATCCGGCGCGCCGTGGTGATGGGCGCCGGCGCCGCGGCGCGGCTGCTGCTGGCGGGCATCCACGAGCAGGGCTGGATCGTGCTGGGCCTGCTCGACGACGACCCGGCCAAGCAGGGCGCGCGCATCGCCGGCGTGCCGGTGCTGGGGCCGCTGGACGCCATCGCCGACAAGGCGGTGCGCGGCGCCGCGACGCACGTCGTCGTCGCGCTGCCCTCGGCCAGCCGGGCGCAGCGCCGGCGCGCGCTGGACCTGGCCGCCGGCACCGGGCTGCCGGTCGTCACCGTGCCCAGCGTCGACGAGCTGCGCACCGGCAAGAGCCGCATCGAGCGCCTGCGCGAGATCCAGCCCGAGGACCTGCTGGGCCGCGAGCCGGTGAAGCTCGACGACCGCGGCGTTGCCGCCGTCATCGCCGGCCGCACGGTGCTGATCACCGGCGCCGGCGGCAGCATCGGCAGCGAGCTGTGCCGTCAGGTGGCGCAGTTCCAGCCGGCGCGCATCGTGTTGTACGAGCTGAGCGAGTTCAACCTCTATTCGATCGAGCAGGACCTGGCGCGCGGCTTCCCGCACGTCGAGCTGGTGCGCCTGATCGGCGACGTCAAGGACCTGGCGCATCTGCGCGCCGCCTGCGCCGCCTGGCGCCCCGAGGTCCTGTTCCACGCCGCCGCCTTCAAGCACGTGCCGCTGATGGAAGAGGGCGACAACGCGCTGGCCGCGCTGCGCAACAACACGCTGGGCACCTATCACGCGGCGTTGGCCGCGGCCGAGGCGGGCTGCGGCCGTTTCGTGCTGATCAGCACCGACAAGGCCGTCAACCCGACCAACGTGATGGGGGCCACCAAACGCGCCGCCGAGATGGTGGTCAGCACGATGGCCGCGCAGCACAAGGGCACGCGTTTCATGGCCGTGCGCTTCGGCAACGTGCTGGGCTCCAGCGGCAGCGTGATCCCGAAGTTCAAGGAGCAGATCGCGCGCGGCGGCCCGGTGACGGTGACGCACCCGGAGATCATCCGCTACTTCATGACCATCCCCGAGGCCGCGCGCCTGGTGCTGCAGGCCGCCGCGGTGGGCGAGAGCGGCCAGGTGCTGGTGCTGGACATGGGCGAGCCGGTGAAGATCGTCGACCTGGCGCGCGACCTCATCCGCCTGGCCGGCCACACGACGCAGGAGATCCGCATCGAGTTCACCGGCCTGCGCCCCGGCGAGAAGCTCTACGAGGAGCTGCTCGCCGACGCCGACAACACGCTGCCGACCCCGGTGCCGCGGCTGCGCATCGCGCGGCTGGCGGAGGAGCCGGGGGAGGTCGGGGCGCTGTTGCGCTGGGCCGAGGAGACCACGTCTGCCCACGACACCGATGTGAGGGACGCGCTGCGGCAGGTGGTCGCCGAGTACCGTCCGACGGCGTGAAACAATCGCGGGACCGCCCTCTCGCGGCCGCGTGCCGGCGTCCGATGTCTCGGCGCCCCGCGGGGGCCACATAAAAAATTCAGGGTTTCGAAGCATGAGCATTGCCGTCCAACCGGTCGTCATGGCCGGAGGCTCGGGCACGCGGCTGTGGCCGCTGTCGCGCGCCGGTTATCCGAAGCAGTTCCTGGTCCTGTCGGGCAACACCAGCCTGTTCCAGCAGGCCGTCGCCCGGCTGCAGGCGCTGGGCCAGGGCGCCGTGAAGGCCGCCGCGCCGCTGGTCGTCGGCAACGAGGAGCACCGCTTCCTCGTGCTGGACCAGCTGCGCGAGCTGGACATCGAGCCGGCCGCCGTGCTGCTGGAGCCCACGGGCCGCAACACCGCGCCGGCGCTGACGCTGGCGGCGCTGCAGGCGCTCGAAGGCGGCGCCGACCCGGTGCTCGTCGTCACGCCGGCCGACCAGACGCTGGCCGACGAGGCCGCGTTCGCCGCCGCGATGGCCAGCGCGATCGAGGTCGCCGCGCAAGGCGCCGTCGTCATCCTCGGCATCACGCCCGACCGGCCCGAGACCGGCTACGGCTACGTGCGCACCGAACGCAGCACCGGCGCGCGGGTCGTCGCCCAGTTCGTCGAGAAGCCCGACGCCGAGACCGCGGCGCGCTACCTCGCCGACGGCGGCTACTTCTGGAACGCCGGCATGTTCGTGCTCAAGGCCAGCGTCTGGATGGCGGCGCTGGAGCGCTGGCGCCCGGACATCGCCGCGGCCTGCCGCGCCGCCTGGGCGGCACGCAGCACCGACCAGCGTTTCGTGCGCCCGGGCAAGGCCGAGTTCGCCGCCGTGCCGGCCGAGTCGGTGGACTACGCGGTGATGGAGAAGTGCCCCGGCAGCGGCCAGGACATCCGCATGGTCGAGCTCGACGCCGGCTGGAACGACCTGGGCGCCTGGGAAGCCGTCTGGCAGGTCGCGGCCAAGGACGCGCAGGGCAACGCCACGGTCGGCGACGCCATCGTGCGCGACAGCCGCGACACGCTGGTGCACGCCACCAGCCGGCTGGTCGGCGCCGTCGGGCTGGACAACATCGTCGTCGTCGAGACGCCCGACGCGGTGCTGGTGGCCGACCGCGAGCGCAGCCAGGAGGTCAAGCAGATCGTCGCCGAGCTGGGCAGCCAGCGCCGCGGCGAGCACACGCTGCACCGCAAGGTGCACCGTCCCTGGGGCTGGTACGACAGCATCGACTCGGGGCCGCGCCACCAGGTCAAGCGCATCCTGGTCAAGCCGGGCGCGAGCCTGAGCCTGCAGATGCACCACCACCGCGCCGAGCACTGGATCGTCGTCAGCGGCACCGCCGAGGTGACGGTGGGCGACAAGGTCATCCTGCTGGCCGAGAACCAGAGCACCTACATTCCGCTGGGCGAGGTGCACCGGCTGCGCAACCCCGGCAAGCTGCCGCTGGAGATCATCGAGGTGCAGTCGGGCAGCTACCTCGGCGAAGACGACATCGTGCGCATCGAAGACACCTACGGACGCATTCAGCCATGACCATCCTCGTGACCGGCGGCGCCGGCTTCATCGGCAGCAACTTCGTTCTGGACTGGCTGGCGCAGAACGACGAGACCGTCGTCAACCTCGACGCGCTGACCTACGCCGGCAATCCCGAGAACCTGGCGACGCTGCGTGGCGACGATCGTCACGTGTTCGTGCGTGGCGAGATCGGCGACCACGTGCTCGTCGAGCAGCTCTTCGCCACGCATCGGCCGCGCGCCGTCGTGCACTTCGCCGCCGAGAGCCACGTCGACCGCTCGATCCACGGCCCGGGCGACTTCGTCCGCACCAACGTCAACGGCACCTACGCGCTGCTGGAGGCGGCACGCGGTTACTGGAGCACGCTGCCCGAGGGTGAACGCGCGGCCTTCCGCTTCCACCACGTCAGCACCGACGAGGTCTACGGCAGTCTGGCCCCGGACGCGCCGGCCTTCACCGAGACCCACCCTTACGAGCCCAACAGCCCGTACAGCGCCAGCAAGGCCGCCAGCGATCATCTCGTGCGCGCCTGGCACCACACCTACGGTCTGCCGGTGCTGACGACCAACTGCAGCAACAACTACGGGCCCTTCCACTTCCCCGAGAAGCTGATCCCGCTGATGATCGTCAACGCGCTGGCCGGCAAGCCGCTGCCGGTCTACGGCGACGGCCGTCAGGTGCGCGACTGGCTCTACGTCGGCGACCACTGCAGCGCGATCCGCACCGTGCTCGAGCGCGGCCGCCCCGGCGAGACCTACAACGTCGGCGGCTGGAACGAGAAGCCCAACATCGAGATCGTGCACACCGTCTGCGCGCTGCTCGACGAGCTGCGGCCCGACCCGGCCGGCCCCTACGCGCGCCTGATCACGCACGTGAAGGACCGCCCCGGCCACGACCGCCGCTACGCGATCGACGCGCGCAAGATCGAGCGCGAGCTGGGCTGGCGCCCGGCCGAGACCTTCGAGAGCGGCATCCGCAAGACGGTGGCCTGGTACCTGGAACACGCCGAATGGGTGGCGCGCGTGCAGAGCGGCGCCTACCGCGACTGGCTGCAACGCCATTACGGGGAGACGGCATGAAGCTGCTGTTGCTGGGCTGTGGCGGCCAGCTGGGCTGGGAGCTGCAGCGCGCGCTGGCGCCGCTGGGCGAGATCGTCGCCTTCGACCGCGACACCGGCGCCGACTTCTCGCGCCCCGAGACGCTGCCGGCGCTGCTGGACGCGCACCGGCCCGACGTCATCGTCAACTCCGCCGCGCACACCGCGGTCGATCGCGCCGAGAGCGAGCCCGAGCTGGCGCGCAGGATCAACGCCGAGGCGCCGGGCCTGCTGGCGCGCGAAGCGGCGGCGCGCGGCGCCTGGCTGGTGCACTACTCGACCGACTACGTCTTCGACGGCAGCGGCAGCCACGCCCGCGCCGAGGACGCGCCGACCGGGCCGCTGTCGGTCTACGGCCGCACTAAGCTCGAAGGCGAGGAGCTGGTGCGCGCCAGCGGCTGCCGCCACCTGATCCTGCGCACCAGCTGGGTCTACGCGGCACGCGGCGCCAACTTCGCCAAGACCATGCTCAAGCTGGCCGCCGAGCGCGAGAAGCTGCGTGTCGTCGCCGACCAGATCGGCGCGCCCACCGGCGCCGACCTGCTGGCCGACGTGACCGCCCATGCGCTGCGCCAGGCGATCGCCGACCCGGCGCTGGCCGGCACCTACCACTGCGTCGCCGGCGGCGAAACGAGCTGGCACGGTTATGCCCGCCTCGTCGTCGAGCACGCCCGCGCCGCCGGACACACGCTGCGCATCGATCCCGAGGCGATCGAGCCGGTGCCGACCAGCGACTACCCGACGCCGGCCAGGCGCCCGCTGAACTCGCGCCTGGACACCAGCGCGCTGCGCGAGCGTTTCGGCCTGCACCTGCCGCCCTGGCAGGACGGCGTGCGGCGCATGCTCGACGAGATCCTGACTCCCGCTGGAGACCGTTAAATGGCGCGACGCGGCATCATCCTGGCCGGGGGTTCCGGCACTCGCCTGCACCCGGCGACGCTGGCGCTCAGCAAGCAGCTGCTGCCGGTGTACGACAAGCCGATGGTGTACTACCCGCTGTCGACGCTGATGCTGGCGGGCATCCGCGACATCCTCGTCATCAGCACGCCGCAGGACCTGCCGCGCTTCGAGGCGCTGCTGGGCGACGGCAGCCGCTGGGGCCTGTCGCTGTCGTACTGCGTGCAGCCCAGTCCCGACGGCCTGGCGCAGGCCTTCATCCTGGGACGGCAGTTCATCGGCGGCCAGCCCAGCGCGCTGGTGCTGGGCGACAACATCTTCTACGGCCACGACTTTCAGGCGCTGCTGCTGCGCGCAGATGCCAGAGAGCGCGGCGCGAGCGTCTTCGCCTACCACGTGCAGGATCCCGAGCGCTACGGCGTCGTCGAGTTCGACGCCGGCCAGCGCGCGCTGTCGATCGAGGAGAAGCCCAAGGTCCCGAAGAGCAACTACGCGGTCACCGGGCTGTACTTCTACGACGAGCAGGTTTGCGACATCGCCGCCGACATCCGCCCGAGCGCACGTGGCGAGCTGGAGATCACCGACGTCAACGCGCGCTATCTCGAGCAGGGCCAGCTCGACGTCCAGATCATGCGCCGCGGCTACGCCTGGCTGGACACCGGCACGCACGACAGCCTGCTCGAAGCCGGGCAGTTCATCGCCACGCTGGAAAAGCGCCAGGGCTTGAAGGTGGCTTGCCCGGAGGAGATCGCGTACCGCTCGGGCTGGATCGACGCCGAGGCGCTGGAGCGTCTGGCGCAACCGATGCTGAAGAACGGCTACGGCCGCTACCTGATGCTGCTGACCGAACAGAAGGCCTTCTGATGAAGCTGGTGAAGACACCACTGCCGGGCGTGCTAATCGTGGAACCCGCCGTGTTCGGCGATGAGCGCGGCTGGTTCATGGAGAGTTTCAACGAGCCGCGCTGGCGCCGCGCGCTGGAAGATCTTGGCGAGCCGCTGCCCCGCCCCTTCGTCCAGGACAACCACTCGTGCAGCCGCGCCGGCGTGCTGCGCGGCCTGCACTACCAGTTGCCGCCGCACCCCCAGGGCAAGCTGGTGCGCGTGGTCCGGGGCAGGGCGTTCGACGTCGCGGTGGACATCCGGCGCGGGTCGGAGCACTTCGGGAAGTGGTTCGGGGTCGAACTGACGGCCGAGAACAAGCGCCAGCTCTGGATCCCGGAAGGCTTCGCCCACGGGTTCCTGGCTCTGGAGGACGACACGCACTTCCTCTACAAAACGACGGACGTCTATGCGAAGGAGTGCGAGCGGGTCATTCGCTGGGACGATGCACAGATCGGTATCGATTGGCGCGTGCCAGCTGACACGGCGTTGAGAGTTGCAGAGCGCGACGCTACGGCTCCCGGTCTTGAGTGAGAGACGCTGTTTCCCCTGGCCGCGCCTTTGATGTCGGTATCCCGAACGCGTAATGAGAAAACGGAAGGCCTGACGTCGAGGCGTCGCCGAGCGGTCCGAGGACGCACCGCGTTTCGTTCGCGCCCGGCCCCTCGTAACACAGACTGTTTTGGAGCCGTGGGCCCCGCACTGCGAAACTGCCGCGTCGACCGGGCCGGTGACACCAGCAGCTCAAAGCGCGGGAAGCACCTCGACAGCCAGAGATCCCGCTAAGGCTGCAGACGCCGCTAACGGCGTGCAGGCGCGTAGAACGGTGTGTGTGGCATTGGTCGCCTCGCCAACACTCAGCAATGTCCGCCGCGCCTTGGTACGACACGAGCGCTGCGGAGCGCCTGATAGCGTCGTCCAGCAGGATCTGCCTGCGTGACACTGGCGAGACCAACGATCTTCCCTATACGCGGGCTCGGCGTTGCAGCCGTCCGATCGAAAACAGGCGCTGCCTCATCATCGGGGAAAAAAGGGCGCCACTCGCAGCCACAAATATCGCGTCGCTAACCGCTCGCAACATTCGGTCCTTGTCGGCTTTGCTGCATCGCGCGCGATACTGACCGTGCTGTGTCCGGGATTCTGATGATCGACCGCTTGGTCTATGGCAAAAACTGGGGAAGTTTGCTCAGGTTCTTCCAAGTTATTGCACAGGCGGCGCCGACCCTTCCGATGTTGCATGACCGTAGCGCGCGCCAGTCCTCCCGCGTCTTTCGTGCGATTGCCCGTAGCGACTTGTTGCTCGCGCCACCAAGTCGCATCTTAACAAGTACGTCAGGTATGTACTCGGCGTGAAAATCGGGCTGCGTGAAAAGTTTCAGCACGCTAAAGTAATCGGCAGATATACGGTAACTGGAATCGAAGCCGTCGATTCTTGAATACCACTCCCGCCGCACGTAAAGGGTGGGATGTGCGGGCATCCAGCCCCATTTGAGGTCACGTTGCCGAAATTCTCTGCTCTGCCAGCGACGAACGACCTTCGTTAAATCGCCTTGCTGCACATACTCGAGATCGCCATATACGGCGCAGACTCTATCATCCCGAAAGGCTTCCGATACTCGCGAAAGAACGCTGCGATGCGCGAAGATGTCATCGGCATGCAGGAATCCAACAATATCGCCATTTGCGAGTCTGAGACCTTTGTTCAATGCATCGTAAATTCCTGTGTCGGGTTCACTCATGAACATCGATATCTGATTGATTCGGCTGTTTATGAGTTCAATGGTGCCGTCAGTACTAGCGCCGTCAACAATGATGTGCTCGCGATTTTTATAATCCTGGTCGGCGACCGATTGAAGGCAGTCGGTCAATGTGTTCGCGCAGTTCCAGGTGGCGGTAATAACTGAAATTGATACGCCCGATCCCATTAATACAGTCCCTTGATTGCAGTGTCGCAGCGACTCATGGCGTTGCTGAGGTCTAGTTGCGCAATTTGTATTAACTCAGGTTGCCTCGCCTGTGTGCCGGTTAAGTCGGATTTTTGTTAAAGGCATGAAAGCGCGCCTAAATGCTAGCTGTGCCGAAAATCTTCAATGATGCGTGAGCCTGTTGGCGCGAACTAATTTCGCCGAGTACCTACAACTACGTCCCATACCTGATCTACTGTGACGCCTAGAATGCAGTGTGGTGCATCATCATGCGTGCAGCCATGCTTGCATTCGGGTGCTGCAGGCACGCTGGGTTGTAGAACTGTAGCGTACTGACTGCTTGGGCCGAACCTCAGTGGTGAATTTGCGTGATTGTCGTCGCCCGTCAATGGGTGGCAGGATATCTGCACGATGCTTGGACAACCTGCTGCTGCGGCTAAGTGGGATAAGCCACTATCGTTGCCAACGAACTGCTCCACTAGCGACAACAACGCAGCATTCTGCGCGAGTGTCAATCTGCCCGCGAAGTTGTTTTGAAGACGAACTCCTGCTTCAGCGCAGATTCTTTCACAAGCCTGTGCTTCGCTAGGCGCTCCGAGCAAAATAACTTCCGCACCCAACGCTTGCGTATATCTCCGCCCAAGTTCAGCGAAACGATCAAGCGGCCATTGGCGTCTGGCGCCGGCCGCACCTGGGGCAAGCGCCACCAATCGGCGTGTATCGATCCGTAGCGCCGCCAACCTTTCGCATACGCATTGAAAATCACCTGCCGACCATCGGTAGTTAATCGATGGTAGTGATTTCGAAAGTCCGGCTATATCCCTGTCAAGCAGGCGGATGGCGCGTATTGATTCGTGACGAACGGAAACGTCAGTTACTGTGCGGGTAAATAGGCTGTCGCTCCCAAAATTTCGTAGGCGGCGTCGAAGATTATTTTTGCTGGAGAATCCAATGCGCTGTTTTGCGCCGGAATACCAGAGCATAAACGGTCCAAATAGGTCGTAATCCCATCGTGGGGCAAACGCCGCATCATAAGAAACTCCAGGCTCTATGGCCTCGAATGTGGCGGCGCAGAGTTTTCTCCTATGCCAAATGGACAATGGCGAAGAAGGATTCCACGTAATTTCGATACGACGATCAATGTCCGAACATTGCTCAAATATCGCCCTGGCGCTAGCGTGATGTAGCAAATGAATTTCGTGCTCAGGATATGACTGTCGTACATATCGAATAAACGGAAGACAAAGCAGCGAATCACCAATTTTTGCGTCGCATCGTACCACCAGCACAGCCGGGCGCGAACGCACGTCTGCGGTCGGCGTTCTCTTGCTTCCGGGCAGACGGCATAAAAGACTTTGACCGAAATTCAAGGCCGCGAGTCCAATATCTACCGCAGTAATCACGCCGATCATTTTCACCTTCCCAGGCGGCGTGTGACACGTGCGAGCGCCTCGCTGAACGCAATACACGCCTCGGCTCGCGGACCCGCATTGATTGGTAGCAATACGCCGCTCGATCCAATGACGCCGGACATGCGATGCTCAAAATACGCGCATGCCGCCTTGCGGCTGAGCAGTTGGGTTGAGGCGTTTGCGGCGCGCGGCCAGCGATACGGCGAGCTGGGATAGGACAAGTGAGCCCTCAGATATTCGCGGATAACAGTCGGCAACCCTCGTCCCCAGTCCGAACTATCAGGCATCAGTGTGCTGTCTACCCCATCAAGCTCTGCGAGAGCTGGCAGCCGTTCCAGAGACTGCAAAGCCTCTTTGTTGAGGGCGAAGCAAAACGAAGTGATATAGCCTGGCAGTCCACTCCAAGGATTGTTCATGGCGAACGAACGATAGCAATCCAGTTTCCCGCAGATTGCTGGGGGGAGTATTTGTTGAACTAGTGGCTCCAGCCGCAGAACACGCCCAAGAATCTGTTCGGCAGCGTGTTTGGTAAATAGGCTGTCATTAACAAAGAGTACACTGCGACATTGTATTATTGAGGCCCTGCTTTGATGTCGCTGAAGGCCCTCAAAGTACCCCGAAAAATCTAGCAACTCATTGCTTCCCGGGACGAGATCAAACCAACTTGGTGCCATCGCCATAGCGTGCCGGGGATTGTTCGCAACGACAACGAGGTCTAATGTCGCGCCATGTCGACGAGCGATTTTCCGGAGACGAGATGCGAAGCTCACAGGATCAAGGTCATAGCAGACCCCGACGGCGCACACCGGAGTTTTTTCAAGCATTCAGTATGTGTATTTCAATTGACGTCCAAGTGCCGATTTCGCATCAAAGCAAGAGGAGCATGCGGGCGTAGATAGAGCGCGGGCGCGACTGTCACGCAATAGCCAATCAGCAAGCTCGCGAGGCGCGATAGGCCGTATTCGAAATCAACGCACAAGCCTGCTATACAAAAGTACAGACAAAATGCCGACAGACCGCTAACGAAAGTGCGTTGCTGGCCAAAATAAAAAGTTTTCTGTGCTGCGCGAATAGCGCAGCCAATGAAAAATGAAAAAATAAAACCAAATATGCCGAAGTAGTGGTAGGCAAAGACCGCGTGCTGCGGGTTGGGGCCTACAATGACGTCTACCTCCGGAAATATGAGGTTTGTAAGCTGGTATCCCATGCTGGGATATATCGAGTCTACGGGAAGAAGGCGAAAAGTGCTTAGAAAACCGCCGAGCATGCCAATCACGGGATTGTCGCCGACGATCAGTTCTACAGTCGAGTTCAGATACGCGTAAATGTAAACGTCACCGTAGCTAACGATTCGATAAACCAGGCCGAGTACTGCCAAGGTGAGATCACTATCTTCTTGAATCGTGAGGACGATGACGGCAAAAGCAACTGCTGACAGGAGAAAAATCTTCCCCGCCCTGCCTCCCCAGAAACGATCCCGCTTTCCGCTCAGTGCAGTGAAGACGAACAGTAGCGACAGAACAATCTGGACCGCACTCATCAGCGCACCTTTGGAGCCCGACAATGCGAGCGCTGTGAGATGAAATATCGCGTAGGCAATGACGAAGACGTTGCGCCGCAACTTCGGGCGAAATACCAGCAAGTAGACTAGAGAAAATGCGGCGATGAGCGCGCAAGAGTCTGATAAGCGCTCAATGACACCAAGGCCACCTGACCCTTGAAAAGCGCCCAAACGAGATGCGCGAAAGAGCGGGATGCCAACTAGAGTCCAGGTTGCCAGGGTGCTGACGCTATGAGCCAGGGCAGAAGTCCCGAATATAAGTACCGGCACCCAAGGGTCATCCTTGACTCGATGCACCACACGATTAACGCAAGTGGTGGGTCGTTGTCGACCAGCCAACTCCATTCCCAAATATAACGCCAGCTGCGATGCGAGAAACGAGCCCGTATATACGTTTTGGATATCGTGCCGAATCGTCATGAATATGACGATGGCCCAGCCAAACGCATTTGACAACAAAACAAGCAGCAGCGGATCATAGATTCCGACAGTCCAGCGGCGAATTAGTAACCAGTGTGCGATAACTGCGGCTACTGCCAGTAGGGCATATAGATCCCACCACTCGAGCGATTGACTTATATATTCAAGTGGCGGCATTTCTGTGTTTCAATAGATTCGCCGCGGTACTGCGCGCGCGCTTCAAGAAGTACCAAGCAAGACCGAAGCTATCGCGAATGGCTACAAGTTTCCTTGCTTCCAAACTTGCATCCGGAATGCTCGAGCGCCCCGCGTCATTAAAGCGGCAAATTGTCAAGTTTAGATGCCGAAATCTGAATCCTTGGCCCCATCTCTCGATGTTGTAGAGGTGATCTGCCATCATGCCCGCATCGATTTTGTACGCACAGTTCTTGTAGACGCTTCTCGGATACATCAGGCCCTGATGGCAGATGTTTTCTTGCATCAGTCGATATCTTGTAAATCGACCCCCCTGAACCCTGCCAGTGCGTTGAATCTGAACGTTGCCGTAGTAGATCGAGTTAGCTTCGGTTAGATGTTGAAGAATGTTCTCGGGTGAAGCTGCAAGCTCATCGTCTGCTCCGATGAAAAGCAACCAGTCACCTGTTGCCAACGCGCAGACCTTGTTCATGGCGTCATATATGCCAAGATCTGGCTCAGACACCCAGTGATCGATACTGTTCGCGTATCGTCGAATGATTTCGACGGTTCCGTCGGTCGATGCGCCGTCGACGACAATAAGCTCTACCGCTGTAGACTTTTTCTGGATAATGCTAAGAAGCGCGCATTCCAATACCTGGGCGGCGTTGTAGGTTACTATTCCAATAGTGAGCTTCGCCATCGGGATAACAGTAATGTTTCGTGTCGAGCCCCGAGTGAAAACAGCGTTCTTGATGCGGCCCGAAAATATTGCGAATGCCTGCTACGCGTCGCGCGATTTCTCAGGGCGGTGATTCGAGGGCGCCACTGTACCTGCGCGGTCTATATGCAGACAAAACGTGTGCTACGTGAGGTGTCAGCAAATCATGCTATGAAACGACGCCCAAAATAATTCTTGTTTCAAACCATCATTTCCGCGGCGGCAATCAGTAAACTCCGTCCGCAGGCGATGCGGCGTCTCTGCCCTTCACCAACGAGGTGATCCTTGGACGGCGGGGCGGAAGGCGGGCGTACTATGTGCTCATGCATGGCGCCTGCTAGAGCATCCGGATCCCCTGTTCTAAAGAACCTCACTGTCGGTTCATTCAGCTCCAGATTGACTGGTATATTCGAAACGATACTAGGAACACCGAGTGATACCGAGTCGAAAATGCACCCTCCACCCGGACCTCCTTCACTCAAGGTGGCCTGAATCACCGCGATGGCGTTACGCAGCAGCGCGATTTGGTCCGATTTTGGTATAAGACCGAGTATATGTAGTCGATCCGTAATTCCCAGTCGATCTGCCTCCGCGGACAACGTTGCCATGTGGTTGGGATTTCGGTAGTCCTGGGTCTCGCCGGTACAAACCAATCTGATGTCAGGATGATCTTGCCTTATTCGTGCGAACGCGCGCCAGATGGTCAGGTGGTCCTTGTGCTGCCAGAACTGGTTGGAGACGATGAAATATCTACCGGTGATGCCGTACTTCGCTGTCGGTGCCTGCGCGGACTCTAGCCAGCGAGGGTTGGGTGCTGCGGCGAAGGGTAATGTAAGTATCTTGGCGCGATGTTGAGGATGATAGGTCTTGATATCCGCCGCAACGGCTCTAGCGTTGACAATAACGCAACGAGCGAGTTCTAACATCCGAGAAAAATCGTCGTCGCGACGCTTGATTTCCTGGGGTGAGAACAGCTGTGGCAGATGAACGTGCTGATAGTCGTAGATATACCCGAGCCAAGGAAGATCCTTGCCGACTTGAAGAGGTTTAATCGCAGGTAGTACTGCATCGAGCTTAAGTCGACGGGCCGCGCGCGCTACCGCTCCAGATCCGATATCGATCGTGTGCGCGTGAATCACTGCTTCCGCCTCTCCGATGAGGTCGGCAATATGCTGACTGGTCGGTCGCTTTGCTTCTTCGCTGACGCTGTAACCTACCAACGTCGAGATCAGCGCTCGCTTCACTCCGCGCAAAGCCCTAATCGTCGCGAGGCGGGGGCCGCGGTCTGGCAGCAAAAGATGTAGTTCGACCGTCGGGTCCGCAGCGAGAATGCTGCTACAGATTAGCCTTAGGAAGTCAATTCCTCCCCCCCACTCCGCAAACCCTTCGGCAAGGATGCCGATACGACGAACCAAGGTAGTTGGGAAAGGCGCGGTGCCATCGTGGCTGCCGCCAACTATCCCATAGCCGGCTTCGGCTGATCGTCCTTCTAAGGTTTGAATTGTGTTTTTCTGCAGCATGCCTGGCTGGACCGAGTGATATCTACTTGTTTGCGGGGCGTAAGATGGGGTGCCGGCCTAGCTATTTGTGGACTTTATCGAATCGTAATCTGTCGGGTGAACGAAACAAGCATGTCTTGTCCGTCCCATACTGAATCAAAATTCAAAGCGCTGCCTATCGGCACAATCCGGTCGATACCCGTGGGCAGGCAAGTGCGCAAGTATTTCGACCAATCCTCAAGGGGAATCCCGAAGTAGCTTACGGTCTGAATCTTTCGGTCAAGGATTGAGTTCAGTTCGTCCAGAGAGTTGATGCGAGCTTCGTGGAACAGGCCGGCGCCGCAGTGCAAGTCATCGCGTGCACGTGCCAAGCTCATCCAAACTCTGGTAATCCTGGCGTCTGGTTCTGTAATCCTCACCGACGGATCGTCAATGGCAAGCGCGTCTGCAAGAACCTCTTTATTCATATGGTCCGGCGCAGCGATTGCAAATTCCCGCCGATCGAGCTCGTTCTTTAGTGCGGGCCAGAATGAACTGCACGCCAGCTCAACCTCTTCGGCAGAACCGAGCCAGATGACCATTCGTGGCGATGAACACGCCATCTGCCCGAACCAGTAAACGTCGTTGTAAAAGTTGGCTGCGAGCTGGCGTGTCGCTCTATCTTGCGCGTTTGCCACCGAAGAGGCGTCGAGTACCGCAAGGGAGAACTTGTTTGCAAACGCGAGCTCGGTGGCTCTTGGATTAAGGGGAATGCTACGAAAGGTATTGATTGTCGCGTCGCCGCCCCAGATCACGCGTACGTCGCAGCAGGCGCTAAGTGCAGAAGAAGCCGCTACGTCATGTCCATAGCGCACTATCAAGGTCCGCTTGGCGATGTCATTCCATTCATCCTGTGATAGCAGGCGTTCCAGCACTGTGAGAAGTGCGGAGGTTTGCGGGCTGCTCTTGCTTGATAGCCTAATGATGTTTCGGTTTCCGCACAGTAGCGACACAAACCATGAGTAAACGAAGATTGTGTCAACGTTTGACGGTGACACATGGAAGACCAAGCCTCGCGCAAGATGGATTTCATCCAATCGTGTGGATAAAAAACTATCTATGATTTTCGTGAGATTTGCGGCCCGCAGCCAAAAACCCAAAGCGACGAGCTCCGGAAAGGCCCGTACTGCAGGCGACCTGGTAAGCGCCTTCGCCAACTCATTGGCAAAAGCCAATTGAACTTTACCAAACGGTGGAAGATTGCTGGAGCTGACGACAGCTTCGACGGTCGCTCCTTTTGGAAGGACTACATCCAGATCGGCTGACGTCATTTCGAGGCGCGGGTTGGAGTGGTTTGCGTGTCGCTACAGCCGCGAATCTCGGCGCGCGGCATGCGCCCATGCACATGGAAGTAACGCCCTCGACGTCCGCAGCTGCAATCGTCTTCGCCTAGCAGCGTACCAAGATCTTCTGTCAGCAGGCTGTGCCCAGGATAGCTTTGCGGCAATGCCGAAAGAACCTGAATAACTCCCGGTTTGTGTGCGGGCATGACTTGCCACGTGATGGGATCGCGCACAATTACGTCTGCAAACGCTGGGGCATGAAGATGTCCCTGCTCGCATTCAACGAAAACAGATCCAACCTGTTCGACCATGCCGTAGAAATTGTGGATGCGTATGGCGCCACACGCGGCGCGCAAACGGCGTTTAAACTCCTGGTTATCAACCGCGATTGCCTCTAGTTTCTTCCAGCCACCGCTATGAAACAGTGTCGAATCAGTCAAGTTGAGGGTCTCGCCCAGCATTTCGAGTTCATGTAGGAAATATTGCCAGATCATGAACGTAAATCCAAACACCAGCTTCGGCGTTCCGGAATACTGTCGGCAAAAATTGCGAACGGCGTTTATGTTCAGGCTCATGTCGTCGTTCAGCGCGTAGACGTGACCGCGCCCGAAGTTAGCAAGGCCCAAGATTCCGGCGCCGCGCGCTGAAAAACTAGATCTGTCCTTAATGACGCCTGGATGGTCGATGATGAGCATTGGCAAACGCGCCTTGCCCAAAAATTCCTGCATTATTCGTACGAGTGCAGTCGTTTGATTTGCGGCAGTTGACTTGTCCAGCGCGATGCGCGACGGCGATTGGCCTGTGGTGCCGGAAGATGTTAGTGTCTTAAATATGTGGTTAGAAGTCACGCTACGCAAGTCGTACATCTTGAAAAGACGCACCGGCAACCACGGTATGTCTTCCGCCGCAGCGACTGTTTGTACACGGTAACCACGCGCGGCCAGTATGCGAGCGTAGGGTTCGCAATGGTCCCTATGATGCTTAGTCAAGCTATTGAGCAACGAGTCAAGGCGTGCACGTTTGTCGGTTGCACCCAAGCCATAGACCGGCCAATCCAGAAAACTGGTTACCATTTTGGTGTGTTCGTGGGCGATGCGGCAAGGTGATCGAGTATGTGCTGCAGTTCCCCATGTAGCAGCTTACCCGCGTCGTTGCGTGGAAGTCGGTCAAGAGAAAAAAAGCTTAGTGCTGATTGATGTAAGCGATAGTGTTCAGCTAACCGTTGGCGAAGTGCCGGGATCTTTTCCGGCGACGTAACGACGCCGATCATCAGTAAGTCGTCTCGACCGACTGCGCCAGCTTCAAATCCCATTCGCCGAAGTTCTTGCTCTACTTCGTCCAATCCGAATCTGTTGCCAAAGAGTTTGACAAAACTTTTCATCCGCCCGGTGATCCAGTAATGGCCATCGCGGTCGCGTCGCGCTAAGTCTCCGGTATTTAGTGATTCAACATCGGGGCCGCGGGCAAAATCTGCCACCGACTCTGCGTACCCTAGCATGACGTTCGGTCCCCGATACGTCAGTTGCCCTTCGATGTCCGGCTCCTCTATAGCTTCACCTAGGGCATCGACGATTCCCAGTTCACCTCCGGGAATCGCATGTCCGATGCTTCCCGGTTTCTGTAAGATCAGGTCCGGCGGCAAGTATGCGATTCGGGCAGTAGCCTCGGTCTGGCCGTACATTATGTACGCGCTTCGCCCAGTATTTGCCGCCAACTCGCCAAGCCAAATGATCTCATCCGGATCCAGCTTACCCCCAGCCTGTGTCATGTATCGGAGGCTGGGCAGCTGCATGCGTTCGAACCGCATTCTCCGCAACATGCGCCAACTAGTGGGAACCCCGGCAAGGCCCGTGACCTTCTGTGCGCGGAACAGCTGCCAAAACGGTTGGGTCGTAATTGCGGCTTCGCTGAGTACCACCCCTGCTCCTGCGGCCAAATGACTGTTCAACACCGAGAGCCCATACGAGTAGCTCAAGGGAAGCGAAGTCATCGCTCGGTCATCAAGGGTTAAGCTGAGATACTGACAAATGCTCGCAGCGTTACTGGCCAGGTTATCAAGCGACAGACGCACTAACTTTGGTGAGCCCGTGCTACCCGATGTCGACATCAGCAAGCCGAGCGCGGGATGGACTAGTGGCCCCGCCTCTGCAACAGTGCTGGCACGACGCCAAGCCTCGGCGCCACCATCAAATACAAAACCGATGTCGTAACGCTCACAGAGCGTTGCCAACAAGGTTTCTGATAGTTCGCTCGACAGGAGCAGCGGAATATGGCCATTGCGCAGAGCGCCAAGGTATGTGGCGACGCTTGGGAGGTTCGAGGCGAAAAGCAGCGCGAATACGGTGCGCGAGGGCAAATGACTAACGGCCGCATCGGCCAGGACCCCGAGTTCGCCTCCGCCAATCCAGCCGGTCCCTTCGCCGGCATACACCTTGGCCCGACGCAGCGCATAGTCTTCCCAAAAACGGGTCATATCAACATGCCGCCATCAACACCGATACATTGGCCGGTCACATAAGCCGATAAATCGCTCGCAAGAAACAGTGCGGTACGTGCGACATCGTCTGGCGTTCCGATGCGTCCCATCGCGATGCTGGCAAGGCGCTGCTCAAATTTTGCCGGCGGCAAGCCTCGGGTCATTGCGGTGTCGATAAAGCCGGGAGCAATGGCGTTTACCCGGATCTGGTTTGGGGCAAGCTCCTTTGCGAGGGATTTGGTGATTCCGATCACGGCTGCCTTGCTGCCCCCATAAACAGCTTGTCCGGCATTGCCGTTGGCGCCAATAATTGAAGCGACATTGATAATGCTGCCGCCGCCACTGCGCGCCATGAGGCGGCTCGCATACTGCGCGCAGTACAGTAGCCCGAATGTATTTGTTCCGAAAACGCGCTGAATTTGTCCACGGGTGATCATGCCAAGCAAGGCATCATCCAGGACTCCAGCGTTGGACAGCAGCACGTCGAGGCGCCTGTACTGCCTGAACACCGCCTGGAACAGTTCCCTGACCGCAGTGTCATCCGACACATCGCAAACAAACGTGCTTGCACATGGACGCCCCGCCATTGCATCAAGCTCGGAGGCATGTCGCTCAAGTTCGCTTTGATTGCGCCCGACTAACGCCACCGTGGCGCCGTTTTCCGCGAACAGTCGTGCTGATGCCAAACCGATGCCTCGTGTAGCACCGGTAATCAGACAGATTTTTCCCGAAAGGCTTGTCGGGTTCAACGGCGTCTCCATCAGAACTCAGCGCCGTGCTTAATTAAGATTTCTCGCGTTGCTGCGACGGAGCTCATCGCGAGGATTTCTTCTGTATCCAACATAACGTCAAAGGCGGCCTCTAGTTCAGTGACTAGCGCCATGTGCGCTACTGAATCCCATTGCGGAATGCTCTCATAAGTAAGCGTGTCGACAACGGACGACTCCGAGATTCCGAGGGCAATGACGAAAGCTTGCACCAGTTTTTCTTGATTAATCATTGCTGTTTCTCCAAACGATTCTTTAGCACTCTGTATTCGCCGCGAACGGTTACTATCATTCGGTCGTCTACGTCTGCCTTTGCGTAAGAGTGGGTGTCGATCTCGCAACGGTCACCAACTCGAACCCGCGGGTATACAGTCGCGCGAGTACCTAAAAAACAGGCCCGACCGACCTTGGCCCATCCGTTGATTGCGGCATATGGTGAAAGCACCGAGTACGGGCCGACGCTCGCTCCATGGCCGACGCTGCAGAAAACGTTCAGCACGCTCCCGATCTCCAGATCCGCCCCCGCATTGACAATGGCGTATGGTGCGATGATGCATCCGGCGCCGATGGAAGCATCGGACGCGACCAATGCCGATGGGTGAATAACTGTATGCAACTGGCGGTCCTGGCTCAACAAAGCTTCGCAGACCTCTTCGCGAAACGCCGGTTTACCTGCGGCAACCACGAATCTGGCTTCCGGATGCTGCGCCATGGCCGCTGCCAGTGATCCTAGGAATGGCACTCCGCGAACATGTGTCGGGACATCGTTTCGCAGGTAATCGTCAACAATCCCGCTTATACATACTCCGGACGTAGCGCGGAGATAATCGATCACCTCTTCGGCAAAGCCGCCTGCACCAACGATGATCACCTGCGCTTGAGCCGAGCCGAGGCAATCACGATCTGTGATCATAGAAGTCTCGGATCGTAGCGACGATGTGGGCGAACTGGTCATCGGGGATGCTGGGCCAGCTTGGTAAGTTAATTCCCCGCCAGGCAAGGTCTTCCGCCACGCTGTGTTTGCGATAGCTGCGTGAATACATCGGCATCGTATGCAACGGATAGAACAATGGGCGGGTTTCAACGCCTGCCGCGGCCAAGTGTCGCCGCAACGGATCGCGCAAATCTGGATGCTTCACTAAGACTGAATACATCCAATAACTGTGAACTGTTTCTGGTGCCTCCGCGTGGGGCTCCAATGGTAGGTCGCTTAATGCCTTCTCGTACCGGCTTGCCAATTCGCGCTTATTTTGAATGAACTCATCTGCGCGCTCCAGTTGCGCTAATCCGATGGCGGCTTGGATATTTGTCATCCGATAGTTGTAGCCGACAACATCGTGCCAATACTCGCGATGGGCCGCGAGCCCTTGTCCCTTCAAATGACGAGCGCGTTCGATCAGCGTCTTGTCGTTGGATACCACCATTCCGCCCTCGCCGGTGGTAATCGTTTTGTTGCCGAAAAAGCTAAACGTTGAAATGTCACCGAATGTCCCGACATGGCGCCCCTTGTAGAGGGTGCCGAAACCCTCGGCGCAATCCTCAACGATAAACAGTCGATGTTCCTCGGCAATCGCCGCCAACGCGTCCATGTCGCATGCCTGCCCATACAGGTGGACTGGCATGATCGCGCGGGTTCGTGGAGTGATATGGCGGCGAACGTCTTCTGGATCGAGTTGCCAAGTGGAACGAAGCGAATCAACGAAAACCGGTGTCGCGCCGGTGTATGCGACGGCGTTGGCAGAGGCGATATAGGTCAAGGTTGGTACGATGACTTCGTCCCCCGGTCCAACGCCCAGCGCCATCAGCGCTAAGTGCAGGGCGACGGTTCCGTTGCTCACTGACGCGGCGTGCTCGATGCCTATGCGTCGGGCGAAGCTGAGTTCAAAGTCATTGACGAACCGTCCACGAGATGAAATCCAAGACGTGTCGAGGCACTCGTTGACGTATTTCTTTTCGTTGCCGCCCAAGTCGGGCTTATAGATCGGGATCTTGATTTGGCTCACGTTGTGGCTCCTACGATTTAAGTGCCTTCTTGAATATATAAACTTGCCCCGGAACCGAGATGAGGCAATAGGCTAGAATGGTGGCGAGTACTGCGCCGGTGGTTCCAAGTGTGGGTGTGAGTAACCATTTTGCGCCAAATGCGCAAATGGCCATTGTGACTGCGAAGAAAAGCTGAGCCCGGAGAATATTTGCGCCGTTCATGAATGCTCCTAGAACATTCGCCGCGGCATCGATGACTGTCCATGTAGCAAGTGCCGCCACTAGACTCCAGCTAGGGTTAACCTGCCCATGCATCCAGTTCTTCATAATCCACGGCATAGCGGCGGACAGGGCGAGGACTGATGCGAGTGCGACAGAAGCGGCGCCGATAGCGCTGCGCCAAAGCGTCTTGATAATCCAATCGGTGTTCCTTTTGGCGATTGCGTCGCCGAAGGCTGGCCATAGTCCTACTAGTGATGCGCTGAGAACCATGGACACGAAAAGAAATAGCTTCTGCGTCACGGCGAAATCCCCGTAGGCCGCCTGTCCTAGTGTTTGGGTAATTACGATCGAGTCAGATTGAAAAGCGAAAGCTGCCGCCAGTTGCAGTGATAAGAATAGACTTCCACTGCGCAGTAATGCGCCTACGGTCGGGAAATCCAACGTGTTGCGCCATTCGCTCGGGTCAAGCAGGCCGTGGCGGGCCAGCCAGATGAGGGTGTTGACGATATTTACGCCCGCTTGTATTCCTAGGGTCGCAAGCACCAGTCCCGCCACGCTTCCGTCATGCTGGAGCGTCAACGGCACAGCAGCTAGTGTTAATATGGCGCAGACGAACTGGGCGATGCCGTTCCAATAGCCTTGCTGCATGCCTAGCTGTACACGCTGGATCAGACTGGCCGGTATGTTTAAGGCCAACACGGCGGCGAAAACCGTCAAGGCCGTGAGTACGTCTGATTTATGTGTTTGTGCTATTGTGCCGGCGATTATTGTCGGCTCTTCGCTGTAATGCGCCCAGGTAATCCATGCGGCAAATAATGCGGATGCTACGAATGTCGTGCATGCATACCCTGATGCCAGTGTGCGCAGCAGCAATTTCTTGTCGTTTGTTGCCTGCGCATGAGTGGTCCTGTTTAGTACGCCGTTGCCGATTCCGAGGTCAGCGAATGCCATGAAGCCGAGCAAGGCGCTCAGCATCATCCAGACACCAAATAACTCCGGGTGGAGATGCTGCTTTGCCATCGGAAGCGTGATGAGTACAACGACCCCTGTGCCGAAGCGACCTAGGTAAGTAGCTCCTGCGGTCATCACCACGCGCGCGGTGCGTGCGTCGATGCGTTTCATCACTCGTCCTGCTGGACCGTGTGCGGGCTTCACTCGTGGTGGTCGTAGGCCGTGAAGCCGGCCAGCTTGACCAGGCTGTCGCGGCGCGCGGCCTCGTAATCGGCCTCGACCATCTCCTTGACGAGTTCGGCCAGCGTCGTGCGTGGCGTCCAGCCCAGCTTCTCGCGGGCCTTCGTCGGGTCGCCGAGCAGGGTCTCGACCTCGGTCGGGCGGAAGTAGCGCGGGTCGACGCGCACGATGACCTCGCCGGGCTTGCAGCGTGCACGCTTGCCGGTCACGCGTTCGACGACGCCGACCTCGTCTACACCTTCGCCGGTGAATGCGACCTCGATGCCGAGTTCGGCCGCGGCCAGCTGCACGAACTCGCGCACGCTGCGCTGCACGCCGGTGGCGATGACGAAGTCTTCCGGCCGGTCCTGCTGCAGCATCAGCCACTGCATCTCGACGTAGTCGCGGGCGTGGCCCCAGTCGCGCAGCGCCGACAGGTTGCCCAGGTACAGGCAGTCCTGCAGGCCGAGCGCGATGCGGGCGACGGCGCGCGTGATCTTGCGCGTCACGAAGGTCTCGCCGCGCAGCGGGCTCTCGTGGTTGAACAGGATGCCGTTGCAGGCGTACAGACCGTAGGCCTCGCGGTAGTTGACCGTGATCCAGTAGCCGTAGAGCTTGGCCACCGCGTACGGGCTGCGCGGGTAGAAGGGCGTGGTCTCCTTCTGCGGGATCTCCTGCACGAGGCCGTAGAGCTCCGAGGTGGACGCCTGGTAGAAGCGCGTCTTCTTCTCCAGTCCGAGGATGCGGATCGCCTCCAGCAGCCGCAGCGTGCCGATGCCGTCGACGTTGGCCGTGTACTCCGGCTCCTCGAAGCTGACCGCCACGTGGCTCATCGCACCGAGGTTGTAGATCTCGTCGGGCTGCACCTGCTGCACGATGCGGATCAGGTTGGTGCTGTCGGCGAGGTCGCCGTAGTGCAGCTTGAAACGCGGGTTCTTCTCGTGCGGATCCTGGTACAGGTGGTCGATGCGGTCGGTGTTGAACAGCGACGCCCGACGCTTGATGCCGTGCACCTCATAACCCTTGGCGAGCAGGAGTTCCGCCAAGTACGCGCCGTCTTGGCCCGTTACGCCGGTAATGAGTGAAACTTTTCTCTTGGGCATGCGCTATTCCGGAGTTGGCTGTCGGCCCGTTTACGGCGGCCGAAGCCGAGTTACGCCTTGCCGAGCAAGCTAAGGTGATCGTCGGCGTGACTCGTAGGTTCCTCAGTGTTTCGGAAAAATCGACCAGTGGATGTCTCGATAGATTCGTCGAATGGCGGCGAGTCCCGCCCAATGCCCGCCGCTTCCAACTCCCGCTTTAGGTCCCTGATTTCAATCTGGAGTGCCTCGAACTCTTCTTCTTTTCGTTCGATGAAAGATCTTGTTAGACTAAATTTGGCGTGCATGCCCCTTGTGGTTAAAAGATAGGTGTAGGCGAGCTTATTGTTTGAATGACGAAAATTGTTGACTTTCACCCAGCCCTTGGCAATCAAAGCCTGTAGGCAATAATTCAGCTTTCCAACGCTAATTCCCAGTCGGGCGGCGAGTGCCCTTTGGCTGTCATCGGGCGTGGCGAAAAGCTGTCGCAGTACCTGAAGATCGGTCTCGTCACGGTGCATGGGTCTGGCGGTGTTCATGCGTTGAACGCTGCAACTGTACCACTCCAAATGGGGCCGTGACTGGGCGTGCGGTGCTCTTGGACGGGAGAACTTTGGGGGTTGAGCGTGGATCAGGCCCTGCGTGTGGCCCAAGGATTGAACTCGCGCCAAAGGACGTGCAGTGTCAGCAACACAAGAGTGATCAGCCCGGCGGTGATCGTCAGCTGCGCCCGCTTCGGTTTGCTCTTCCACTCTGGCGTCTGCGCGACGTCGACCACCTGCACCAGTGCGCCTTCGCGGCTCTCGTCAAGTCGCGCCATCTCGTACTGTCGCGAGAACAGATCAAACAATGTTTCTTGATACTTGAAATCTCGGTATCTGCTGACGTAATCGGCACTTCCGGCGTCACTCGTGTGGCCGGAGGCTTCGGCTTTCGCCAACTGCGAGCGCAGTGCAGTTAGAGTACCAAGCTGCTGTTGTACTTCTGGCGCTCCGTCTGCGAGGGTACGCCGCAGGGTTTGTAGGCGCACCTCGGCGGCGGTGACTTCGGCGCCCAATCGTGCATAGGTGTCGGCAGCAGCTTTGGGTTCGGCTTTAAGGGCGCCAGGATTGAACCCGCTGGCCTGGAGGGCGAGTTGAGCTTTTTCGAGCCTGTCTCGTGTCAAGTTCAACTGCTGCTCGAAGAACACCCGGCGCTGCTGCGCCTCCGTCAGGGCGAGGTCGCTGGTCATACGGCGAAGTTCTACGACGTACTGATTGGCCATTTCTGCGGCGCGCTCTGGGCTATGATCATCTGCCTCGACGGTTATAAGTCCGTCTTTCTTTCCGACTGAAATTCGGATGCTTTCTGTGAGTATCTTTCGCGCTTCGAAGCGATATTTTGCTTCATAGGTCTGCATCAGATCGAACTTTTCGATGATGCGGTCCGATACGGTTTCGCTTTGCATCAGCGCGACGTATTGATCTGCCGGACTCTTAAGCGCTGCGCTCCCCCCTAAGCCGGCAAGTGCGCCGAGCTGAGTAATCGCCGCGGAGGTGGCGCTCTGCTGTTGCTGGGGTGGAAGAAAAGTCGTTCTTGCCGTGAAGGTCGGCTTGATCATGAAGCTGGCGCCCAGCACCACAATGCCGGTGCATATTGGCGCAAGAGTCAAAAGCTTCCGGCGCGATCTTAGGGCTGCGAGGATGTCCGCAGGGGTTAGTGCCGTTTCTGTATCAGAGCCAGGTGCTTGCGAAGAGTGTTCTTCAGGGCGCAGGTCTTGGTTCATACTCGTTTGGTATCAGTTCACCGCGCTCTTGATACCAGCCAGCCCAATGCCGAACTGATACAGCAGTTGCGTCCAGTCCTTCGCGTTCTGGATCCACGTCGTCTTGTCCATCTCTTCCGGCACGAAGATCGTGTCGCCCGGCTGGACACCAGTCGACGCCAGCGCGTTGCCTCGCGTGAACCAGCCGGACTCCTGAAGGCTGCTGGCGACCGTGCCGTTGGCTCGCACGACGAACACGCTGCTCTGGTCGGCGCCTTTCTTCGGGCCGCCTGCCAGGCGCAGGTAGTCGCCGACATTGCGGCTTGGGTTGTAAAGGTAACTGCCGGCGCTGAAGACGCTGCCGAAGACGCCGATCGTCGTCGGTCGTGCCGGCACGAAGATGCGGTCGCCGTCTTCGAGGGCTAAATCGGGCAGTTCCACCGAGGACGGCGTCAGGTTGAGCACCAGGCGGCCAGTCGGCTTCAGCTCGCGCAACTGGTCGAGCCAGCGCTTGGTCACGGCTGTCGTCGCGACGATGCCATTGGCCTCTTCAGCCGTGGTCGCACGCCGGGTGGCAGCCTGCGTGTTGATGTCGGCTTCCAGGTCGCGCAGCGCCCGCTCGTAGTTCTGTTGCTGTGTCCGGCGCACGCTCTCGCGGGTGAACTCCGTCGCGTAGAGGTAGCCGTTGGAGGTCAGCCCGCCTGCAGCGCGCACGGCATCGGCGACGGTGCTCGTCACCGGCATGACATATTCGCCCGGATGGGCGACCTCGCCTTCAACGCGAACGCGTTTTTGTTGCGTGCCTGCCGGTCGCTCCAAATCCCCGGCGTTGAATGCGCGCAGGATATCGCCGTTGACCAGCGGCATTGCGGCGGACTCCGGCAGACTCAATTGCAGCAATCGATTCGCATTGCCATTACCGAGACGGTCCAACGCAATGCGGTTCAGGTCGGCGACCGATGTGAAACTACCGGCCATCTGCAATGCATCGTCCACCGTCTCGCCACGCTTGATCTCGAAGATCGCGTGCCGGTTGACGCTGCCGACCACCGCCACCTGCGGGCCGATCGGGCCGACGTGGATCACGTCATCTGGTTGGAGGATCTGGTCGGCGCTACGGTCGCCTTTGAGCAACAGATCGTAAAGGTCGAACTGCGCGACGATGGTCTTGCCGCGGCGCAGCACGATGTTGCGGAAGCTGCCCGACGCCGCCGGGCCGCCAGCGGCCAGCAGCGCCTGGGACATCGTCGACAGGCTGTTGACGACCACCGGGCCCGGCGAGTCGGCGAAGCCGGTCACGTAGACGCGCATGCCGCGCAGCTGGCCCAGCGCGACGCTGACCTGAAAGTTGCGGAACACCTGGCTGACCCGGCGTGAAATGACGTCGGGCAAGTCGGCGTAGCGCACGCCGGACACGAGCACCGGGCCGACGCGCGGGATGCTGATGCGGCCGCCGCGGTCGACCATCAGGCGCAGGTCGGCATCGACCGAGCCCCACAGCGTGACGACGAGCTCGTCGCCGACGCGCACCAGGTAGTCGGCCGGGATCGACGGGTTGTAGTCGGCGCTGCGGTCTTCCTGCAGGCGCTCGACCAGGTCGTAGCCGAAGCGGCGCAGATCGGGTTCGTTGGCGGCCTTGCGCGCATAGCGCTCGAACTCGCTGACCGGCGGCGGCAGCCGGCGGCGAAGCAGCGCGTTGTCCTTGTCATCCGCTGCGCTCGACGCGTAGGGAAGTTGCCGCCGGTCCTGCTGCTGTTGTTGGGCGGGCTCCTGGCGCAGCCGGATCGAGCTGCTGGCGGGCGCCGTGTCGACCTGGGTGCTGCCCGAGTCCTGCGCGTAGGCGGCGAACGCGGCACTCAATCCGAAACAGATGGCGACAAAGTTCCGCCGCAAGCGAGACATGGAATCAACGCAATGCATATTGGGGGCCGGATGATCCTGGAAGGCTGGCTGTAAGCCTGGGTTGCTATCAAGCCCGGGGCGGGGCTTGCAAGTCGCGGATGGTGCCGTCGCAAAGCAATCGCGCGAGGGATTCTAGCGGCCCCGCTGGCCCCTCTTTTCGTTCATTAACTCGGCCGACATCGGCGGTAACGCGCCGCGCCGCCTCGGTAGAATCAGACTCATGTGGATCCTGCTGTGCGCCTTCGCGGTCTCGCTGTCGATCACGTTGCTGATGGTCCATCACGCACGTTGCGGCGCCCACCACCTTACCGACCACGACCTGTCCGGGCCGCAGAAATTCCACTCGGCGCCGGTGCCTCGGGTCGGCGGCGTCGGCATCTTCTGCGGCTCGGTGGCCGCGGCGGGGCTGCTGTTCCTGCTCGCGCCCGAGGTCTGGCGCCCGGCGGCGCTGCTGCTGCTGTGTTCGCTGCCGGCGTTCGGCTCCGGGGTCACGGAAGACCTCACCAAGACGCAGAGCCCGCGCCGGCGGCTGTTCTTCACGGCCATCGCCGCGGCGCTGGGGGTCGCGCTGCTCGACGCCACGATCACTCGCACCGACATCCCGGGGCTGGACTGGGCGGTGTCCTTCTACCCGGTCGCGGCGCTGCTCACGGTGTTCGCCGTCACCGGCGTGGCCAACTCGCTGAACATCATCGTCGGCTTCAACGGCCTGGCGTCGATGTGTGCGGTGCTGATGCTGGTGGCCATCGGCTACGTCGCCTTCCAGGTCGACGACATGCTGATCGTCTGGCTGTCGGTGGCGCTGGTCGGCGCGGTGCTGGGCTTCTTCGTCTGCAACTTCCCGCTCGGCCTGATCTTCCTCGGTGACGGCGGCGCCTACTTCCTCGGCTTCATGGTCGCCGAGCTGGCGGTGCTGCTGATGGCGCGCAACCCCGGCGTGTCGCCGATGTTCCCGCTGCTGGTCTGCGTCTATCCGGTGTTCGAGACCGTGTTCTCGATCTACCGCCGCGTGATGCTGCGCGAGCAGTCGGCCAGCACGCCCGACGGCATCCATCTGCATTCGCTGATCTACCGTCGCGTGATGCGCTGGGCCGAGGGACGCCGCCGGCCGCGCTCGCAGGTGCGCCGCAACTCGATGACGTCGCCGTACCTGTGGCTGCTGTGTTCGGTGGCCATCGTGCCGGCCATGCTGTTCTGGAACAGCACGCCGCTGCTCGCCGGCTTCATCGTCGTCTTCGGCATCGTCTACACCGGCCTGTACTGGCGCATCGTGCGCTTTCGCTCGCCGCGCTGGCTGCACCTGCATCGCCTGCGCTGAGGCCGGGCGCAGCCGCCGCCGCGCGGGGTTGGCGCTTGCCTGGCGGTGTTTTGACGGCATCGGGCGGATAATGGGGCCCAGATGAACGTCAATACTCCCCTTGCCGCGTCGGTGGATGACGCGGCCGCCGCGGCCACCGAACCCGCCGCGCCTGCTCCCGCTTTCGACACGCTGCCGCTCGATCCGAAGCTGCTGCGCGCCGTGGCCGATGCCGGCTACACCTCGATGACCCCGATCCAGGCCAAGGCGATCCCGATCGTCCTGGCCGGCCGCGACGTGATGGGCGCCGCCCAGACCGGGACCGGCAAGACCGCCGCTTTCACGATCCCGCTGCTGCAGAAGATGCTGCGGCACGAGAACACCAGCATGTCCCCGGCGCGCCACCCGGTGCGCGCGCTGGTGCTGGCGCCGACACGCGAGCTGGCCGACCAGGTGGCCGCCAACGTCAAGACCTATGCCAAGCACACCCGGCTGCGTTCGGCCGTCGTCTTCGGCGGCGTCGACATGAAGCCGCAGACGCTGGAGCTGAAGGCCGGCGTCGAGGTCCTGATCGCCACGCCGGGCCGGCTGCTCGACCACATCGAGGCCAAGAACGCGGTGCTCAACCAGGTCGAGTACGTCGTGCTCGACGAAGCCGACCGCATGCTCGACATCGGCTTCCTGCCCGATCTGCAGCGCATCCTGTCCTACCTGCCCAAGGCGCGCCAGACGCTGCTGTTCTCGGCGACCTTCTCGCCCGAGATCAAGCGCCTGGCCGGCAGCTACCTGCAGGAGCCGGTGACGGTCGAGGTCGCGCGGCCCAACGCCACCGCGTCCACCGTCGAGCAGCGCTTCTACGGCGTCTCCGACGACGACAAGCGCGCCACGGTGCGCCAGATCCTGCGCCAGCGCGAGCTGTCGCAGGCCATCGTCTTCGTCAACAGCAAGCTAGGCGCGGCGCGCCTGGCGCGCTCGTTCGAGCGCGACGGCCTGAAGACCCAGGCCCTGCACGGCGACAAGAGCCAGGACGAGCGCCTGAAGGCGCTGGCCGCGTTCAAGGCCGGCGAGGTCGACCTGCTGGTGGCCACCGACGTCGCCGCTCGCGGCCTGGACATCGCCGACCTGCCGGCGGTCTTCAACTTCGACGTGCCGTTCAACGCCGAGGACTACGTGCACCGCATCGGCCGCACCGGCCGCGCCGGCGCCTCGGGCCTGGCGGTGACGCTGATCACTCGCGACGACACGCGCCTGGTCTCGGACATCGAGAAGCTGATCAAGAAGAAGATCGAGGTCGAGCCCTTCGAGATCGAGGACGACCGCCCGCGCCGGCCGCGCCGCCGCTTCGACGAGGAGCGCGACGAGGCGCCGCGGGCCGAGGCCGCGCCGCGCCGCGCGCCGCCGCCGCCGTCCGACCCGATCTTCGACCGGCCGTACGAGCCGTCGCCGTCGGCCATCGCGGCCGCCCCGGCGCCGGCGGCCAGCCCGGCCCCGTCGCGTGGGCTCACGCCCAGCATCCGGCCCAAGCGCAAGGTCGCCGCGCTGCTCGGCGGCGGGCGCTGACGCGGGCTCGTCTCGTCCAGGCGCCGTGATCGTCGTCTGCGGCGAGGCGCTGATGGACGTCTTCGCCGCGGGCGAGACGGCCTGTGGCCTCCAACTCGACGCCCGCTGCGGCGGCTCTCCGTTCAACGTCGCGATCGGTCTGGCGCGCCTGGGCCAGCCGGTCGGCTACCTCGGCGGGCTGTCGGCCGACGCCGCCGGGCGACGCCTGCGCGCCGCGCTGGCCGCCGAGGGTGTCGACACCCGGCTGGCGCCCGAGCTCGATGCACCGACGACGCTGGTGATGGTCGACGTCGGTGCCGACGGCCGGCCTGGCTACCGCTTTCTCGGCGCCGGAGCGGCCGACCGGCTGCTGCCGGCGTCGGCGGCTGCGGCCTTGCCGGCGGAGGTCCGGGCGCTGCAGCTGGGCTCCTATGCGCTCGTCGTCGAGCCGGTGGCCTCGGTGCTGCGTGCGCTGGTCGAGCGCGAACACCTGCGCCTCGTCGTCGCCTACGACCCCAACGTGCGCCCCGGCGTCGAACCCGATGCGGCGCGCTGGCGCGAAGCCCTGGAATGGATGGCGCCGCGCTGCCGGCTGCTGAAGGCCAGCGACGAGGACCTGGCCTGGCTGTATCCCGGCGTCGATCCGGCGCTCGTGGCGCGCGCCTGGCTCGCGGCCGGTGTCGAACTCGCCGTCGTCACGCGTGCCGCGCAGGGTGCGAGCGCCTGGACGGCGGTGGCCGAGCTGCACCGCACCGCGCCGGCGGTCGAACTGGTCGACACCGTCGGCGCCGGCGACACCGTGCAGGCGGCGCTGCTCACCTGGCTGGCCGAACGCGGCCGGCTGTGTGCCGGCGGCCTGGGGCTCGGGCGCGAGGATCTGGCTGCCGCGCTGGACTTCGCGCTGACGGCCGCGGCCTGCACCTGCTCGCGCCGGGGCGCCGATCTGCCGCGCCGCGCCGAGCTGCCGCCCGCCCCTAGAGCGTGGTGATGACCTGCTGCAGGTGGTTGGCCGCCGCCTTCAGCTCGGCGAGCTTGTCGGCGTGCAGCGCGGCCACGAGCTGGCGGATCTCGGTCGTCGACACCTCCTGCGTGCGCGGCAGGTAGACGACTTCGCAGACATCGTTGAGGTCGTCGAACTTGCCGACCCAGTCGTCGCCCATCGCGAAGATGGTCGCGCGTTCGCGCGCGATGTCGGCGCGTTTCTGTTCCCAGGTCTGTTCCGGGAATGCGACGTCGACGTAGCGCACCGAGCGCACGATCTCGACACGGTGTTCGTACGGCACGACGGTCTTCTTGCCCTTCAGCGCGTTGAACTCGTCGGTGGAGACGCCGACGACGAGGCGGTCGCCCAGCGCCCGCAGGCGCTGCAGCAGCTTCAGGTGGCCGATATGGAAGAGATCGAAAGTGCCGTAGGTGATGACGGTGGACATGGGTCGTGCCGCAGCGGTGTGCGGGGCAGGGCGGAGGCGCCGGTTACGTTTGTAATCTACCCGGCCAGGAACGAGAACACCGCCGGCAGCCGCTCCGGCATCTGCTGTGGCTTCGTGCGCCATTCAGCCACCGGCCCGCTGCGGTTCCAGCCGGCACCCAGCGTCAGCCCGCAGGACACCGCCAGGCGCGTGGCCGGCGCCAGCGTCGCGGTCAGCGCCGCCAGCATCGCGGCATTGCGATAGGGCGTCTCGATCAGCAGCTGCGTCTGGCCGAGGCGGCGCGAGACTCCTTCCAGCTCGCGGATGCGCGTCGCGCGTGCGCCGGCGTCCTGCGGCAGGTAGCCGACGAAGGCGAAATGCTGGCCTTCCAGGCCGCTGGCGGCCAGCGCCAGCATCAGCGAGCTTGGGCCGGTCAGCGGCTGCACCGGCACGCCGGCGCGGTGCGCGGCTGCGACCAGCGCTGAGCCGGGGTCGGCGACGGCTGGCAGCCCGGCCTCCGACACCAGGCCGAGGTCGTGGCCGGCCAAGGCCGGCGCCAGCAGCGCCTGCCATTCGGCCGCGGGTACGGCCTCGCGGCTGCCTTTGCGAGGGCGCGGCAGCTCGACGATGGCGATCTCCTGCAGCGGCCGCGCCAGCGGCACGACGGCGCCGATGCGCTTGAGCAGCGCACGCGCGCTGCGGGCGTCTTCGGCGGCCCAGTGCGTCAGCGCGGCGGCGCGGCGCAGCACGCCCAGCGGCAGCACTTCCTGCAGGTCGACGGTCTCGGCACCCAGGTCCAGCGTGTTGGGCACCAGCAGCAGCGTGCCGGTCGTCATGCGGCGAGCGGGTCCAGCCCGGCTTCGCGCAGCAGCGCGCAGGTGCGGATCAGCGGCAGGCCGACGAGCGCGGTCGGGTCGTCGGACTCGATGGCGTCGAGCAGGGCGATGCCCAGCGCTTCGCTCTTGGCGCTGCCGGCGCAGTCGTAAGGCTGCTCGGCCCGCAGGTAATGCTCGATCTCGGCGTCGCCCAGCGTGCGGAAACGCACCCGCACCGGCGCCAGCAGCACGCGGGCGAAGCCGGTGTCGGCGCGGGCGACGGCCACCGCGGTCTGGAACACGACCTCGCGCCCGCTCATGCGCTGCAGCTGCTCGCGGGCACGTTCGTGCGTGCCGGGCTTGCCGATCGGCTCGCCGGCCAGGTCGGCGACCTGGTCCGAGCCGATGACGATCGCCTGCGGATGCGCAGCGGCCACGGCCTGCGCCTTGGCCAGCGCCAGCCGCAGGGCCAGCGCCTCCGGTGTTTCGCCGGGGGCGGGGGTCTCGTCGACCTGGGGGGCGACGACGGTGAACGGCAGGCGCAGGCGCTCGAGCAGCTCGCGCCGGTAGCGCGAGGTCGAGCCGAGGATCAGCGGCGGAGTGTCCATGTCCCGGATTGTCCCATCCGTGCCGCCCCCGCCCGGCGGCTACACTCGGCGCCCCCGGACCGACATGCGACTGTCACATGGCGCGCGGCCCGGTTCTCTTTCGAACATGGCCCGCGAGAAGACCCACGATCCCCGACGCCTCGACGTGCGTGCGTTCGCCGCCGCTGGCGCGGCACTGTCCGCCACCTGGCCGCAAGCCGGGTTCGAGCGCCTCGGCGCTTCGCTGATGCCCGGCGCTGCCGACGCGCCCGCCGATGTCGACTGGTCGGTGCAGGGCGAGCAGCGTCCGGTGACCGGCGGCACGCCCCAGACCTGGTTGCGGCTCACGGCCTCGACGACCGTCGCGCTGCAGTGCCAGCGCTGCCTGCAGCCGGTGGCCGAGCCGCTGGCCGTCGAGCGCTGGTTCCGCTTCGCCGACGACGAGCAGGAGGCCGAGCGCCTGGACGAGGAGCTGGAGGACGACGTGCTCGTCGCCTCGCGCACCTTCGACCTGCACGAACTGGTGGAAGACGAGCTGATCCTGGCGTTGCCGCTGGTGCCGCGCCACGAGCTCTGCCTCGAGCCGCTGCCGATGTCCGCCGGCGAGGCCGACGAGCCAGAAGAAGCGGCGCCGAACCCCTTCGCCGCGCTCGCGGCGCTCAAGCGCCAGACGCCCGATTGATCCGCCATGGCTATTGCTGAAACCTGCGTGCTATACTGGCGGGCTTTGCGACGGCCGCGACAGTGCAGTCGGCGCAGCAACAGCTTTTCCGCCGGCCGGACCGAGCATGTCGCTCGGCTCGCGAGGACCGCAGTTCCGGCGCCGATCCCAGGAGATTGTCATGGCCGTCCAGCAGAACAAGAAGTCGCCGTCCAAGCGCGGCATGCACCGTTCGCACAACGCAGTCGCCGCCCCCGGCACGGCCGTCGAGCCGACGACCGGCGAGGTGCATCTGCGCCACCACATCAGCCCGACCGGCTTCTACCGCGGCCGCAAGGTCCTGAAGACCAAGGCCGACGCCTGACGTCCGGCCGGGTGCTCCGGCGCCCGCAGTTCCTCGTGTCCGCGCCGGTCTTGTCGGCGCGAGCCCCGGGTTGAGCTCTTCCGTGTCTCCGCATCCCGCCCTGGAGCCGCTGCCGCTGGTCCGCATCGCCGTGGACTGCATGGGGGGTGACCACGGTCCTTCGGTCACCCTGCCGGCCTGCCGCGCGTTCCTGGAACGCCATCCCGCAGCCGAGCTGGTGCTCGTCGGTACGGCCGACGCGCTCGCCGCCGCCTCCGGCTTGCCGCGCACGCGCTGCGTCGTCGCCTCCGAGGTCGTCGCGATGGACGACCCCGTGGAGGTCGCGCTGCGCAAGAAGCGCGACTCGTCGATGCGCGTGGCCATCGGCCAGATCAAGCTCGCCGATCCGGCGATGGCGGCGCACGCCTGTGTCAGTGCCGGCAACACCGGCGCGCTGATGGCGGTGTCGCGCTATCTGCTGAAGACCTTCGACGGCATCGACCGCCCGGCGATCGCCGCGCTGCTGCCCAACGCCCGCGGCCGCTTCACCAAGGTGCTGGACCTCGGTGCCAACGTCGACTGCTCGGCCGAACATCTGCTGCAGTTCGCGGTGATGGGCAGCGCGCTGGTCTCGGCGCTCGACGGCCTCGAGGAGCCGACGGTCGGCCTGCTGAATATCGGCGAAGAGACGATCAAGGGCAGCGAGACGATCAAGCGCGCCGGCGAACTGCTGCGCGCGGCGCACGCCGGCGGCCACATCAACTTCCACGGCAACGTGGAAGGCAACGACATCTTCAAGGGCACGACCGACCTCGTCGTCTGCGACGGTTTCGTCGGCAACGTCGCGCTCAAGACCTCCGAAGGTCTGGCGGGCATGCTCTCGCAGATGATCAAGGAGGAGTTCACGCGCAGCGCGTGGACCAAGCTGGCCGCGCTCGTCGCGATGCCGGTGCTCAACCGCTTCAAGGCCCGCGTCGACCATCGCCGCTACAGCGGCGGCGCGCTGCTGGGCCTGCGCGGACTCGTTTTCAAGGCGCACGGTTCCTCGGACGCGCTGGCGTTCGAGACGGCGCTGGCGCGGGCTTACGACGCCGCGCGCAACCGCCTGCTCGACCGCGTGCACCACCGCATCGCGGAGACCCTGCAGGCCATGCCCTCCGGCGATACCGCGGCCCCGCAAGCCGCCTGAACGCGTGACCGCAGTACCGTACTCCCGCATCACCGGCACCGGTGGCTATCTGCCCCCGCGCCGCGTCAGCAACGACGACTTCGTGCAGCTGCTGGCTGCGCGCGGCCTCGAGACCAGCGACGCCTGGATCGTCGAGCGCACCGGCATTCGCGCGCGCCACTTCGTCGACGACGGCGTCAACTCGAGCGACCTGGCGCTGGAGGCCTCGCGCCGCGCGCTCGAAGCCGCCGGCCGCTCGGCCGCCGAGGTCGACCTGATCATCGTCGCGACCTCGACGCCGGACATGGTGTTCCCGTCGACGGCGACGATCCTGCAGGCCAAGCTCGGCGTGCACGGCTGCCCGGCCTTCGACGTGCAGGCGGTGTGCTCGGGCTTCGTCTACGCGCTCAGCGTGGCCGACGCGATGATCCGCGCCGGCAGCGCGCGCTGCGCGCTGATCGTCGGCGCCGAGGTCTTCTCGCGCATCCTCGACTTCGACGACCGCACGACCTGCGTGCTCTTCGGCGACGGCGCCGGCGCCGTGGTGCTGGAGGCCAGCGACGAGCCCGGCATCCTGGCCACCGAGCTGCACGCCGACGGCCGCCACGCCGGCATCCTCTGCGTGCCGGGCACGGTCTCCGGCGGCCAGGTGCTCGGTCATCCGCTGTTGCGCATGGACGGTCAGGCGGTGTTCAAACTCGCCGTCGGCGTGCTGGAAAATGCCGCCCGCGCGGTGCTCGCCAAGGCGGGCCGCACCGAGGCCGACATCGACTGGCTGATCCCGCACCAGGCCAACATCCGCATCATGAACGGCACCGCGCGCAAGCTGAAGCTGGCGCCCGAGCGTCTCGTCGTCACCGTCGACGAGCACGGCAACACGTCGGCGGCCTCGGTGCCGCTGGCGCTGGATGCCGCGGTGCGCAGCGGCCGCGTGCAGCGCGGCGAGACCGTGCTGCTGGAGGGCGTCGGCGGCGGCTTCACCTGGGGCGCGGTGCTGCTCGACTTCTGAGCCGCCGCATCCGTCCGACGACAGGAGACACCACACCATGGCTGAGTTCGCATTCGTCTTTCCCGGGCAGGGATCGCAATCCGTCGGCATGCTCGACGCCTGGGGCGAGCACCCCGCCGTGCGCGCGACGCTGGAAGAAGCGTCGGCCGCCGCCGGTCTCGACGTCGCCGCGCTGATCCACGCCGGCCCGAAGGAAGCGCTGGACCTGACGGTCAACACGCAGATGGTGATGCTGGTCGCCGGCGTCGCCAACTACCGCGCCTGGCTCGCCGAAGGCGGCGCCGTGCCGTCGGCCGTTGCCGGCCACTCGCTGGGCGAGTACGCCGCGCTGGTGGCCGCCGGGGCGCTGACCCTGGCCGACGCCGTGCCGCTGGTGCGTTTCCGCGCCCAGGCGATGCAGGAAGCCGTGCCGGTGGGCGCCGGCGCGATGGTCGCCGTGCTCGGCCTGGACGGCGAGGTCGTGCGCCGCTGCTGCGAGCAGGCCGCGCGCGACGCCGGCGAGTGTGTCGCCGCCGCCAACTTCAACGACCCGAAGCAGACCGTCATCGCCGGCACCAAGGCCGCCGTCGAGCTGGCCGCCCAGGCGCTGAAGGCTGCCGGGGCCAAGCGCACGCTGCCGCTGCCGGTGTCCGCGCCCTTCCACTCGGCGCTGATGCAGCCGGCCGCCGAGCGCCTGAAGGAGAAGCTGGCGACGACCCCGGTCGCCACGCCGACCATTGCCGTCATCAACAACATCGACGTCGCCGTCGAGACCGACCCGGCGCGCATCCGCGACGCGCTGTACCGCCAGGCCTTCGGCCCGGTGCGCTGGGTCGAGGTGGTGCAGGCGCTGCGTGCTCGCGGCTGCACGGCCGTGATCGAATGCGGCCCGGGCAAGGTGCTGTCGGGCCTGGTGCGCCGCATCGACGCCGAGATCGCATCGACGACCATCCTCGATCCCCAATCGCTGGCCGCTGCCAAGGAACTCGTGCAATGAGCGACACTCAACGCATCGCCCTCGTCACCGGCGCCTCGCGCGGCATCGGTCGCGCCATCGCCGCCGCGCTGGCGGCCGACGGCTTCCGTGTCGTCGGCACCGCCACCAGCGAAGCCGGCGCCGCGGCGATCGAAGCTGCGCTGCCCGGCGTGCAGGGCCGCGTGCTCAACGTCACCGACGCCGCCGCCTCCGACGCGCTGATCGAAGCCCTGGTCAAGGAACACGGTGCGCTGCACGTGCTCGTCAACAACGCCGGCATCACCCGCGACACGCTGGCGATGCGCATGAAGGACGAGGACTGGGATGCGGTGCTGGACACCAACCTCAAGGCCGTCTTCCGCCTCAGCCGCGCCGTGATGCGGCCGATGATGAAGCAGCGCTGGGGCCGCATCGTCAACATCACCTCGGTCGTCGGTGCCTCGGGCAACGCCGGCCAGGCCAACTACGCCGCCGCCAAGGCGGGCGTCGCCGGCATGACGCGTGCCCTGGCCCGCGAGCTCGGTAGCCGCAACATCACCGTCAACTGTGTCGCGCCCGGTTTCATCGCCACCGACATGACCGAGACCCTGCCCGAGGCGCAGAAGGCGGCGCTGCTGGCGCAGATCCCGCTGGGCCGCCTGGGTGCGGCCGACGAGGTCGCGCACGCGGTCGCTTTCCTGTGCAGCGAGGAGGCCGGTTACGTGACCGGCACCGAGCTGCACGTCAATGGCGGCATGTACATGGCCTGACGAGGCCGTCGTTTCGTCAAAAAACCGGCCCTTGCCCCACCGGTAGAATCGTGGGCTGTTTACCGATACCCCCCTCCTGGAGGAGTCATGAGCGATATTGAAGCCCGTGTCAAGAAGATCATCGCCGAGCAGCTCGGCGTGCCCGAGTCCGACGTCACCAACGAGAAGGCCTTCGTGGCCGACCTCGGCGCCGACTCGCTCGACACGGTGGAGCTGGTGATGGCGCTCGAAGACGAGTTCGGCATCGAGATCCCGGACGAGGAAGCCGAGAAGATCACCACGGTGCAGCTCGCGATCGACTACGCGGTCGCGCACCAGAAGGCCTGACCTGCGCATGACCAGGCGCAGAGTCGTCGTCACCGGCCTCGGGCTCGTCAGCCCGGTCGGCAACTCGGTGGCCGAAGGCTGGGCGAACATCGTCGCCGGCAGAAGCGGCATCGGATCGATCACGAAGTTCGATGCGTCCGCTTTCGCCTGCCGGATCGCCGGCGAGGTGAAGGGTTTCAACGTCGAGGATTACATCCCGGCGAAGGAAGCCCGGCACATGGACACGTTCATCCACTTCGGCATGGCCGCCGCCATCCAGGCGGTGCAGGACGCCGGCCTGCCCCAGGGCAGTGAACTGGACGAAGCCGCCGCCGAACGCATCGGCGTGATCGTCGGCTCGGGCATCGGCGGCTTGCCGATGATCGAGCAGACGCAGGCCGAGTACGGTGAACGCGGTCCGCGCCGGATCTCGCCGTTCTTCGTGCCGTCCTCGATCATCAACATGATCTCGGGGCACGTCTCGATCCGCTTCGGCTACACCGGCCCGAACCTGTCGATCGTCACCGCCTGCACCACCGGTCTGCACTGCATCGGCGAAGCCGGGCGTCTGATCGAGTACGGCGATGCGGACGTGATGATCGCCGGCGGTGCGGAGTCGACCGTCTCGCCGCTGGGCATCGGTGGTTTTGCCTCCGCGCGTGCGCTGTCCACCCGCAACGACGACCCGCAGGCCGCGTCCCGCCCCTGGGACAAGGACCGCGACGGCTTCGTGCTGGGCGAGGGCGCCGGCGTGCTCGTGCTCGAGGAGTACGAACACGCGAAGAAGCGCGGCGCCAAGATCTACGCCGAACTCGCCGGTTTCGGCATGGGTGCCGACGCGTACCACATGACCGCGCCGAACGTCGACGGCCCCAAGCGCTCGATGAAGGCGGCGCTGCGCAACGCCGGCATCAACGCCGACGAGGTGCAGTACCTCAACGCGCACGGCACCTCGACGCCGCTGGGCGACCTGAACGAGACCAACGCGATCAAGCTGGCCTTCGGTGACCACGCGAAGAAGCTGGTCGTGAACTCGACCAAGTCGATGACCGGCCACCTGCTGGGCGGCGCCGGCGGCATCGAGTCGCTGTTCACCGTGCTCGCACTGCATCACCAGGTCTCGCCGCCGACGATCAACCTCGTCAACCCCGATCCGGAGTGCGACCTCGACTACTGCGCCAACCAGGCGCGGGAAATGAAGATCGACGTCGCGGTGAAGAACAACTTCGGTTTCGGCGGCACCAACGGCACGCTGGTCTTCCGCCGCGTGTGACGAGCGCGTGCGCCATCCGCCGCCGGTCGCCGTGACCTGCTCGGGTGGCGCGCCTTGGCGCGCCGTCCAGGCGCTGCTGGCGGCCCTTGCGGCCGCCGCGGTGGCGGCCTGGGCGAGCGCCTGGCTCGCCGACGGCCATCCGTCGGCGGTCGCGGCTTTTCTGGCGGCGCTCGCCGCCGGCCTTCTGGCCTGGCGTCTGGCCGCCTTGCGGCCGCTCGCCTTGCGCTGGGACGGCGCCGAATGGAGCGCCGACGGCGCACCCTGCACCGCCGAGGTCTCGATCGATCTCGGCCGCTGGCTGCTGCTGCGCCTGACGTCGGCCGAGGGCGGCACACGCTGGCTCGCGCTCGGCGCGCGCGAGGCCGGCTCCCGGATTCACCTCTTGCGTGCGGCGCTATATTGCGCTGCCGCGCCCGCCGCCTCTTTGCCGCCCGCTTCGCCGTCGCGGCCCGCTCCATGACCGACGCCGATGCCGACGCCCTGCTGGTCGAGCGCGCCAAGCGCGGTGACATGCGGGCGTTCGAGATGCTCGTCGTCAAGTACCAGCGCCGCATCGAGCGCCTGGTCGGGCGCATGGTGCGCGACGACGGCCTGGTGCAGGACATCGCGCAGGAGAGCTTCATCCGCGCCTACCGCGCGCTGCCGCAGTTCCGCGGCGACAGCGCGTTCTACACCTGGCTCTACCGCATCGCCGTCAACACCGCCAAGAAGGCGCTGGTCGAGTTGCGCCGTGATCCCCTGGTCACGGAGGGCTCGCTGGCATCGTCGGGCGATGACGATGAAACTTCTCGTGTCGAAAACGAACTAAGCGATGGCGCGACCCCCGAGGCCTTGATGGCCAGCCGGGAGATCGCGACGGCCGTGAACGCGGCGATCGAGGCCCTGTCGGAGGATCTCCGTCAGGCGATCACGCTTCGCGAGATCGAAGGTCTGAGCTACGAAGAGATTGCCGACGTGATGAATTGCCCGATCGGAACCGTGCGCTCGCGCATCTTCCGCGCCCGGGAGGCCATCGCGACGCGGCTGCGCCCGCTTCTCGACACGCGCGAAGGTGAACGCTGGTGACCCGGCACCTGCCTGCACGCGACGAACCACCACTCATCCGATGAACCCGAACCGCAACAGCGCCACGCCTCCCGGGGATTCCACTGCGTCCCTGTTGTCGGCCCTGGTCGACGGCGACCCGTCGGCGCTGGACGAGGGCTGCGCGCGCTGGCGCGACGACCCCGAAGCCCGGCGCACCTGGCACGCCTACCAGCTGATCGGCGACGTCATGCGCTCCGAGGACCTGGCCAATCCAGCCTCGCGCGACTGCGCCTTTCTCACCGGGCTGCGCGCGCGCCTGGCCGAGGAGCCGGTGGTGCTGGCGCCGCAGCCGCTGGAGCGTCCCGCCGTCGCCCAGCCGGCGGCCGTGGTGGCTGTGGCGGGCAGCCGTCGGCGCCACGCCTGGCTGGCGCCGGCGGCGGTGGCGGCCGGGTTCGTCGCCGTCGCCGGGGTCGTCGTCGTGACGCGCATGTCGACGCTCGCGCCTTCCGGCGCTGCGGTGCTCGCCGACGCGCCGCCCGCCAATCCGGGCCTGAGCCTGGCGACGACCGGCGCCGCGGCGCCGCGCGCGCTGGTCGTCGAGGGCCGGCTGATCCGCGATGCGCGCCTGGACGCCTACCTGCGCGCGCACCGCGACGCGATGGCCGGCGGCCCGGCCGCGCTGCCCGGCGGCGTGCCGCGCAACGTCGAGGTGATGGCCCCCGAGCTCGCCGCTTCCCGCTGAGCTGCCGATGCGTTCCGTCGTCCGGTACTGGCTGCCGATCGCCTCGCTCGCCTCGCTCGCTTCGCTGTTCGCCCCGTTCGCGTTCGTGACCTCCGCCGTGGCGGCGCCGCCGGACGCGCGCGCCTGGCTCACGCGCATCCACGCCGCGGCCTACGAGCGCAACTATCAGGGCACCCTGGTCGTCAGCGCCAACGGTGTGGTGTCGAGTTCGCGCATCGCGCACTTCGCCGTCGGCGACCAGTCCTACGAGCGCGTGGAAGCGCTGGACGGCCGCCAGCAGCGTGTCTACCGCGTCAACGACTCGGTGCACACGATCTGGCCGCAGTCCGGCGTCGCCGTCGTCGAGGACCGCCCGGCGATCGCCAAGCTGCCGGCGGCGCGGCGCAGCGTCGACCCGCGTGCGCTCGACCACTACGACGCCAAGCTCGAAGGTGTGGAGCGTGTCGCCGGCCGCGACGCCCAGGTGCTGCTGCTGCAGCCCAAGGACGCCTGGCGCTACGCCCAGCGCCTGTGGGCCGACCGCGCGACCGGGCTGATGCTGCGCGCCGACATCGTCGGGGCCGACCGCACCGTGCTCGAGTCCTCGGCCTTCTCGGCGGTGGAGCTCGGCATCCGGCCGCAGCCGGACACCGTCACCCAGCCGATCCGCAAGCTCGACGGCTACCGCATCGTCAAGACGCAGCTGTCGCCGACCCAGCTCGAAGCCGAAGGCTGGGCGCTGGAGCGTCCGGTGCCGGGCTTCCGCCTCGCCGGCGTCGTCAAGCGGCCGCTGGAAGCCGCCGGCAAGGACGAGGTGCTGCAGGCGGTGTTCACCGACGGGCTGACCCACGTCTCGCTGTTCGTCGAGCCTTTCGACGGCCGCCGCGACTATGCCGACCTGTCCGGTCAGGTCGGTGCCACCGGCACGCTGCGCCAGCGCCGGGGGCTGTACTGGATCACCGTGATGGGCGACGTGCCGCCGCTCACGCTGAAGGCTTTCTCCGAGGCGCTGCAACGCAAGCACTAGCGGCGCCCGCCACGTCTTCCATCGCAACCGTCGCATCGCCATGAACGACAGAACGATTCCTGCCGTTTCCTCCGCCGGCCGCCTGGCGCCGGTGCTGGGCGCGCTCGCGCTCGCCGCGGCCTTGTCCTCGCCGGGCTTCGCCGGCGCGCAGACCGCTGCCGTGCCGGTGGCCGCGCCGACCGCTGCGTTGCCGGACTTCAGCGAACTCGTCGAACGTGTCGGCCCGGGCGTCGTCAACATCCGCACCACCGAACGCGTGCGCGCCCGCGGCTCGCAGGACCTGGATCCCGGCATCGAGGAGTTCCTGCGCCGCTTCGGCATCCCGCTGCCGCGCTCGACGCCGCGCGGCGGTGGCGGCGAGGACGAAGACGACGACGCCAACCCGCAGACCCAGCCGCGCGGCGTCGGCTCGGGTTTCATCATCAGCGCCGACGGCTACGTGCTGACCAACGCCCACGTCGTCGAGGGCGCCGAGGAGGTCATCGTCACGCTGACCGACCAGCGCGAGCTGAAGGCGCGCATCGTCGGCGCCGACGCGCGCACCGACGTGGCCGTCGTCAAGATCGACGCCACCGGGCTGCCGGCGCTGAAGATCGGCGATGCCGGCCGGCTCAAGGTCGGCGAGTGGGTCGTCGCGATCGGCTCGCCCTTCGGGCTGGACAACACCGTCACCGCCGGCATCGTCAGCGCCAAGCAGCGCGACACCGGCGACTACCTGAACTTCATCCAGACCGACGTCGCGATCAACCCCGGCAACTCCGGCGGGCCGCTGCTGAACCTGCGCGGCGAGGTCGTCGGCATCAACTCGCAGATCTACAGCCGCTCGGGCGGCTTCATGGGCATCAGCTTCGCGATTCCGATCGACGACGCGATCCGTGTCGCCGACCAGCTGCGCGCCAGCGGGCGTGTCGTGCGCGGCCGCATCGGCGTGCAGATCGCGCCGGTGACCAAGGAGGTCGCCGAGGCGATCGGCCTGGGCAAGCCCGCCGGCGCGCTGGTGCGCAACGTCGAGAAGGGCGGCCCGGCCGAGAAGGCCGGCGTCGAAGCGGGCGACATCATCACCCGCGTCGACGGCAAGCCGGTCGAGCGTTCCGGCGAGCTGCCGCGCATCGTCGGTGCGATCAAGCCCGGCAGCGAGAGCCGGCTGACGGTCTTCCGCCGTGGCAAGACGCAGGAGCTGAGCGTCACCGTCGCCGAGTTCCAGGACGATCGTGCCGCCCGCCCGGCCAGTGCGCCGGGCAGCGCGCCCGCGGCCAAGAGCGCGCTCGGCCTGTCGGTCGCCGACCTCGCCGAGGCGCAGAAGCGCCAGCTCGGCGTGCGCGGCGGCGTGCGGGTCGAATCGGTCGACGGCGCTGCGGCACGGGCCGGCCTGCGCCCGGGCGACGTGATCCTGGCGCTGGACAACACCGACGTCGTCGACGCGCGCCAGTTCCAGTCGCTGGCGGCCAAGGCCGAGAAGTCGAAGGCGATCAGCGTGCTAGTGCGCCGCGGCGACGCGGTCAGCTACCTGGTCATCCGCCCTGCGCGCTGAACTCGCGGCCGCGGCCCCCACGGCTGCGGGTCGGATGTCGCACGCCGCCCACGGCGCAAGCCGGCAGAACGTGAGCGCCTCCTCACTTCTGGTTTTCGTCTCGTGGGATTAGTGCGCGCAGCGTCTAGAATCCAGCCCGTCCCGCCGCGCGGCGACGCGCTGGCCGCATGCAGTGGCCGGCCGTTCCGGCGCGCAGGCCGAGGGCGTCGCGCCTTGTGGAAAACTTGTGGACATGTCCGCCGGATGACCGGACCCGAAGCCCCGGAAAGCGGTCGGTGGAGGGCTTGCCGGCGGGGCCTTTTGGCTACAATGGACGCCCAACAAGCAGTTGCCATACGTTCTGTTGGAAGGCGCGTCACCTCTTGGACGTGCCTTTTTTTTGTTTCCGGCACGGCATGACGCGACGGCGGTTTCCCGCCCTCGTGCTGCCCGGTCCGGCCCTGGTTGATAACCGCGCCGCGACCGCCGGCTGGTGAGCCGCATGAACCACATCCGCAACTTCTCGATCATCGCCCACATCGACCACGGCAAGAGCACGCTGGCCGACCGCATCATCCAGCGCTGCGGCGGGCTCTCCGACCGGGAGATGGAAGCCCAGGTGCTCGACTCGATGGACATCGAGCGCGAGCGCGGCATCACCATCAAGGCCCAGACCGCGGCGCTCGAATACAAGGCGCGCGACGGCAAGGTCTACAACCTGAACCTGATCGACACCCCGGGGCACGTCGACTTCTCGTATGAAGTCAGCCGCTCGCTGTCGGCCTGCGAAGGCGCACTGCTCGTCGTCGACGCCAGCCAGGGCGTCGAGGCGCAGACGGTGGCCAACTGCTACACCGCGCTGGATCTGGGCGTCGAGGTCATCCCGGTCCTCAACAAGATGGACCTGCCGCAGGCCGACCCGGACAACGCCAAGGCCGAGATCGAGGACGTCATCGGCATCGATGCCGGCGACGCGATCCCGTGCTCGGCCAAGACCGGCCTGGGCATCGACGACATCCTCGAAGCCGTCGTGCACCGCATGCCGGCGCCGCGCGGCAACCCCGACGGCGCGCCGCGCGCGATGATCATCGACAGCTGGTTCGACAACTACGTCGGCGTCGTGATGCTGGTGCGTGTCGTCGACGGCGTGCTGAAGAAGGGCGACCGCATCCGCATGATGGCGACCAACGCCGTCTACCCGCTCGAGCAGATCGGCGTCTTCACGCCCAAGGCTATGCCGCGCGAGGCGCTCAACGCCGGCGAGGTGGGGTTCCTGATCGCCGGCATCAAGGAGCTGCAGGCGGCCAAGGTCGGCGACACGATCACGCTGGAAAAGAAGCTGCCGAACAACGCCGGCCCGGCCAGCGAGGCGCTGCCCGGCTTCAAGGAGATCCAGCCGCAGGTCTTCGCGGGTCTGTACCCGACCGAGGCCAGCGAGTACGACCAGCTGCGCGACGCGCTGGAGAAACTGAAGCTCAACGACAGCTCGCTGCGCTACGAGCCCGAGGTCAGCCAGGCGCTGGGCTTCGGCTTTCGCTGCGGCTTCCTCGGCCTGCTGCACATGGAGATCGTGCAGGAGCGCCTGGAGCGCGAGTTCGATCAGGACCTGGTGACCACCGCGCCCAGCGTGGTCTACGAGGTCGAGCTCAACGACGGCACCGTGCTGCAGGTCGAGAACCCCAGCAAGATGCCCGACATGGGCCGCATCCGCGAGATCCGCGAGCCCATCGTCACGGTGCACCTGTACATGCCGCAGGACGCGGTCGGCCCGGTGATGACGCTGGCCAACCAGAAGCGCGGCATCCAGCTGAACATGGCCTACCACGGCAAGCAGGTCATGCTGACCTACGAGCTGCCGCTGGCCGAGATCGTGCTGGACTTCTTCGACAAGCTGAAGTCGGTGAGCCGCGGCTACGCCTCGATGGACTACGAGTTCAAGGAGTACCGCGCGGCCGACGTCGTCAAGGTCGACATCCTGATCAACGGCGACCGCGTCGACCCGCTGGCGATGATCGTGCACCGGGCGCAGAGCCAGTTCCGCGGCCGCGCCGTGGCCGCCAAGATGCGCGAGCAGATCCCGCGCCAGATGTACGACGTCGCGATCCAGGCGGCGATCGGCGCGAACATCATCGCCCGCGAGAACATCAAGGCCCTGCGCAAGAACGTGCTGGCAAAATGCTACGGCGGCGACATCACGCGCAAGCGGAAGCTGCTCGAAAAGCAGAAGGCGGGCAAGAAGCGCATGAAGCAGATCGGCTCGGTCGAGGTGCCTCAGGAAGCCTTCCTCGCGATCCTCCAAGTGGACGACTAAACACCTTGATGAGCACTCTGACCGCCGTCCTGTACGGCGCCCTGGTCGTCTACCTCGGCGGCTGGTTCCTCGGGCAGTGGACGGGCAACTTCTCGCTGCTGCTGTTCCTCCTCAGCGCCGTCACCCTCTGCTACTGGCTGGCCGAGCGCTTCCACTTCCGCCCGGCCCGGCAGGCCGCGGCCGCGGAGCTGGAGCGCCAGGACGCCGCGCGCCGCGAAGACCTCGCGCGCCAGGGCATCGCCAAGGTCGACGGCGACGTCGGCGCGGCCAAGGAGAAGATCCTCGAGCAGCCCTGGTGGCTGGACTGGACCGCCGGGCTGTTCCCGGTGATCGTCGTGATCTTCCTGCTGCGCTCGTTCATGTTCGAGCCGTTCAAGATCCCGTCGGGCTCGATGATCCCGACGCTGCTCGTCGGCGACCTCATCCTCGTCAACAAGTACCACTACGGCATCCGGCTGCCGGTGATCAACAAGAAGATCATCGCCAACCACGACCCGGAGCGCGGCGACGTCGTCGTCTTCCGCTATCCGATCGACCCGCGCGTGGACTACATCAAGCGTGTCGTCGGCGTGCCGGGCGACGAGATCCGCTACGTGAACCAGAAGCTCTACGTCAACGGCCAGCCGGCGCCGGTGACGCCGCTGGGCGACTTCTACAACGAGGACCGCCTGCGCTACTCGCCGATGTTCTCGGAGAAGCTGGGCGCCGTGGAGCACCGCATCCTCGTCGACCCGAACCGCCCGGCCTTCTACGGCCCGGAGCCCAAGAGCTTCCCGATGCACGAGAATTGCCAGTACAGCGCCGAAGGCGTGACGTGCAAGGTGCCGCCCGGGCATTACTTCATGATGGGCGACAACCGCGACGACTCGCAGGATTCGCGCTTCTGGGGATTCGTTCCGGACGAGAACATCGTCGGCAAGGCATTCTTCGTCTGGATGAACCTGGGCGACCTGGGCCGCATCGGATCGTTCCACTGAACCCGGCCCTCGAAGCAGCGTACAACGAGAGGCGAACATGACTCCGGTCCCGCGCCTGCCGCGCGCCAGCCAACGCGGCATCACCCTCTTCGGGCTGCTGTTCTGGGCCTTGCTCGTCGGCTTCATCGGCTACGTGCTGGTGCGTGCGGTGCCGACCATCAACGAGTACCTGACGATCAAGCGTGCGGTCGAGAAGGTCGCCGCCGGCCAGCCGGCCACGGTGGCCGAAGCGCGCACCGCGTTCGACCGCCAGAAGGAGGTCGAGTACTCGATCGCCTCGATCGACAGCAAGGACCTCGTGATCACGAAAGAGAACGACAAGGTCGTCATCGGCTTCGCCTACGACAAGGAGATCCCGCTGTTCGGCCCGGTCTACCTGCTGCTCAAGTACGAGGGTCAGGCGAAGGCACCGTGATGGACACCCGGCACGACGCCCTGCAGCAACGGCTCGGTCACCGCTTCGAGCGCACCGGCCTGCTGACGCGCGCGCTCACGCACCGCAGCTGGGGCGCGGACCACAACGAGCGCCTCGAATTCCTCGGCGACTCGGTGCTCAACTGCGCCGTCTCGGCGCTGCTGTACGAACGTTTCTCCGGCAGCGACGAAGGCGACCTGACGCGCGTGCGCGCCCACCTCGTGCGCGAGGACAGCCTGCACCGCGTCGCGCTGACTTTGGGCCTGCCCGAGGTGCTGCGCATGTCCGAAGGCGAGATGCGCGGCGGTGGCGCCCAGCGGCCGTCGATCCTCGCCGATGCCGTCGAGGCGCTGATCGGCGCGATCTTCCTGGACGGCGGCTACGAGCCGGCGCTGGCTGCCGTGCGCCGCCTCTTCGGCGAGGTCATCGCCGCCACCGAGGCCGACGCCTGGACCAAGGACGCCAAGACCGAGCTGCAGGAATGGCTGCAGGCGCGGCGCCTGCCGGTGCCGGCCTACCGCATCGTCGCCACGCGCGGCGAGAAGCACGCCCAGACCTTCGAGGTCGAGTGCGCCGTCGCCACGCTGGGCCTCGCCGAACGCGGCGAAGGCCGCTCCCGCCGCACCGCCGAGCAGGAGGCCGCGCGCCGCCTGCTCGAAGGCTTGAAAGCCGACGACAAACCCGGCGGCCCCTTGCGCTCCTGAAGCGCCCGCCCACGCGATGAACACCACACCCTCCCCGGGCGACGAAGCGCCGGACGATTCGTCGTCCCAGGCTTACGAACTGCCCCCGATCCCGCCCGCACCGGCCGCCGTCGAGGGCCAGCGCTGCGGCCTGATCGCCATCGTCGGCCGGCCCAACGTCGGCAAGTCGACGCTGCTCAACGCGCTCGTCGGCCAGAAGATCAGCATCACCTCGCGCAAGGCGCAGACCACGCGCCACCGCATCACCGGCATCCGCACGGTGGGCGCGACGCAGTTCGTCTTCGTCGACACGCCGGGCTTCCAGACCACGCACCTCAAGCGCCACAGCGGCGCGATGAACAAGACGCTCAACCGCACCGTCACCGCCTCGGTGGCCGACGTCGACGCGGTGCTGTTCATGGTCGAGGCCGGGCGTTTCGGCCTGGACGACGCCAAGGTGCTGGCGCTGCTGCCGCCGGACAAGCCGGTGATCCTGGTCGCCAACAAGCTCGACGCGGTGCGCCGCCGCACCGACATCCTGCCCTGGCTGAAGAGCATGCAGGAGCGCCACGCCTTCGCCGAGTACGTGCCGATGTCGGCCACCACCGCGGCCGACGTCGAGCGCCTGTTCGCCATCGTCGAGCCGCACCTGCCCGAGCAGCCCTGGTTCTACGAGGAAGACGCGCTGACCGACCGCAGCGACCGTTTCCTCGCCAGCGAGATCGTGCGCGAGAAGCTGTTCCGCCTGACCGGCGACGAGCTGCCGTACTCGTCGACGGTGGTCATCGACAAGTTCGAGGAAGAGGGCCAGCTGCGCCGCATCGCTGCGACCATCGTCGTCGAGCGCGACGCCCACAAGGGCATGGTCATCGGCGAGGGTGGCGAGCGCCTGAAGCGCATCGGCACCGAGTCGCGCCAGGAGCTCGAGCGCCTGCTCGACGCCAAGGTCTTCCTCGAGCTGTGGGTCAAGGTGCGTTCCGGCTGGGCCGACGACGAGGCCCACCTCAGGAGCTACGGCTACGAGTGACGTGAGCCGGGAGGCGCGCCGATGAGCCGGGCGGCTGCCGCGCCGCTGTCGGCCTACGTGCTGCACAGCTGGGACTGGAGCGAGACCAGCCTGATCGTCGAGCTGTTCACGCGCGAGCGCGGGCGTGTCGTCGTCGCCGCCAAGGGCGCCAAGCGCCCGACCTCGCAACTGCGCCCGGTGCTGCTGCCGTTCCAGCGCATCGCCGTGCAGCTGGGCCGCACGCCGGCCGACGAGGCTGCCGAGATCCACACGCTGCGCACCGCCGAATGGGGCGGCGGCGTGCCGCCGGTGCCGGCGGCGGCGATGTTCTCGGCCTTCTATTGCAACGAGCTGCTGATGAAGCTGCTGGCGCGCCAGGACGCGTTCCCGCAGCTCTTCGACGCCTACGCCGAGACGCTGGCCGCGCTGGCCGCCGACGAGGCGGCGGCGCTGCGTGCCTTCGAACTCGTGCTGCTGCGCGAGCTGGGGTTGCTGCCCGAGCTCGGCACCGAGACGCTGACGCTGGCGCCGCTGGCGCCGGCGCGGCGCTACGCGCTGCACCCAGAGGCCGGCGTCGTCGCCGACGCCGAGGGCCTGACCGGCGCCGACTGGGTGCGGCTCGAAGCCGCGCTCGTCGCCCACCACGGACCGGCGCTGCGCGCCGCCTGCACGCCGGTGGCCCCGGCGCTGCGCGGGCCGCTGCGCACGGTGCTTCACTATCATCTCGGCCATGCCCGGCTGCGCTCGCGCCAGGTCTTCCAGGACGTGCAAAAGCTCGTCGACACCGCTTCCCGATGAATCCTCTCGTCGCTCCCGAGGCCGCCGCCGGCGGCCTGACCAAGCTTTCGGTCAACGTCAACAAGGTCGCGCTGCTGCGCAACACCCGCCACCTGGGCATCCCGAGCGTGGTGCGTGCCGCCACGCTGTGCCTGGAGGCCGGTGCCGACGGCATCACCGTGCATCCGCGGCCCGACGAGCGCCACATCCGCGGCCACGACGTGCACGAGCTGGCGGCGCTGCTGCGCCACTGGCCGCAGGCCGAATACAACATCGAGGGCAACCCCTTCCACAACCTGATGGCCTACGTGCGCGAGCTGCGCCCGCAGCAGGTGACCTTCGTGCCCGACAGCGAGGTGCAGTTCACCTCCGACCACGGCTGGAACCTGCCCGAGGACGTCGAGCGCCTGCGCCCGGTGATCGCCGAGGCGCATTCCTTCGGCGTGCGCGTCAGCCTCTTCATGGACCCGATCCCCGAGGCGATGGCCATCGCGCGCGAGATCGGCGCCGACCGCGTCGAGCTCTACACCGAGCCCTACGCCGCCGCCTGGGGCACGCCCAAGCAGGCCGAGATGCTGGAGCGTTTCGCCGCCGCCGGCCGTGCCGCGCTGGCCGCCGGGCTGCAGCTCAACGCCGGCCACGACCTGAACCGCGACAACCTGCCCGACTTCCTGCGTGCCGTGCCCGGCGTGCAGGAGGTGTCGATCGGCCACGCGCTGATCGCTGACGCGCTGGAGCTGGGGCTGCCGGAGACGGTGCGCGCCTACCAGCGGTCGATCCGCTCGGCCTCGCAAGGCTGACCGGCGTGATCTACGGCATCGGCACCGACGTCTGCGACATCCGCCGCATCCAGGCGACGCTGGCGCGGCGCGGCGACCGTTTCGCCGAGAAGGTGCTGGGTGACGACGAGCTGCGCGTCTTCCACGCCCGGCGTGCGCGTGCCGAGGCGCGCGGCATCGCCTTCCTGGCGACACGCTTCTCGGCCAAGGAGGCCTTCTCCAAGGCCATCGGCCTGGGCCTGCACATGCCGATGACCTGGCGCGCCTGCCAGATCCTCAACGAAGCCAGCGGCAAGCCCTTCGTCCGCCTGTCGGGCGATCTGGCCGCCTGGTTCGCCGCGCGCGGTCTCGTCGCCCACGTCACCGTCAGCGACGAGAGCGACTACGCCACGTCCTTCGTCGTCGTCGAACACGCCGCCGCGCCCACCGCCTCCAAGGACCTCCCGTGAGCCTTCATGCCCCCGTCGTGCTGGACATCGCCGGCACCTCGCTCAACGACGACGACCGCCGCCGCATCCGCCATCCGCTGGCCGGCGGCCTGATCCTCTTCGCACGCAACTGGGCCGACCGGCGCCAGCTCGTCGAGCTGACCGCCGAGATCAAGTCGCTGCGCGAGGACCTGCTGATCTGCGTCGACCACGAAGGCGGGCGCGTGCAGCGTTTCCGCACCGACGGCTTCACCCACCTGCCGCCGATGCGCGCCTTCGGCGAGCTGTGGATGGACGATGCGATGCGCGCCACCGCGGCCGCCACCGCGGCCGGCTACGTGCTCGCCAGCGAGCTGCGCGCCTGCGGCGTCGACTTCAGCTTCACGCCGGTGCTCGACCTCGACCACGGCCCCAGCCAGGTGATCGGCGACCGCGCCTTCCATCGCGACGCGCGTGTCGCGGCGCTGCTGGCCAAGAGCCTGATGCACGGCCTGCTGCAGGCCGGCATGGCCTCCTGCGGCAAACACTTCCCCGGCCACGGCTTCGTCAAGGCCGACTCGCACCTCGCGCTGCCGGTGGACCGGCGCTCGCTCAAGGCCATCCTCGGCGACGACGCCCAGCCCTACGACTGGCTGGCCGGCAGCCTGCAGGCGGTGATGCCGGCGCACGTGGTCTACCCGAAGGTGGACGCGCTGCCGGCGGGTTTCTCGCGGCGCTGGCTGCAGGAGATCCTGCGCGAGCGCCTGGGTTTCGACGGCGCCGTCTTCAGCGACGACCTCAGCATGGAAGGCGCCAAGGGCGTCGGCTCGACGCTGGACGCGGCGCTGCTGGCGCTGGGTGCTGGCTGCGACCTGGTGCTGCTGTGCAACCAGTCGACGGTCGACGGCGGTGCGCCGGTCGACGCGCTGCTCGAAGGCCTGGAGCAGGCGGCCGCCGACGGCCGCTGGACGCCCGACGAGACCTCGGAGGCGCGGCGCACGGCGCTGCTGCCGCAGAGCGAGCCGCTGGCCTGGGACGAGCTGATGCGCGCGCCGGCCTACCAGCGCGCGCTCGAACGCCTGCCCTGATCAGGCCGCGGCTTCGCGCCGCTTGACGGCGCCGGCCAGGCGCTCGGCCTGGGCCATGCCGCTCAGGCCGATCAGCAGGTGCACGAGCTGCATCGTCCAGTGGTACTCGCCCGGCAGCAGGCGCAGCTGGAAGATGCCGAAGGCGACGACGATGACGCCCCAGTTGAAGGCCAGCACGGCCAGCTTGGGCGCGGCCCGGAAGCCGGCGAAAGCCAGCACCCACAGCGCGAGCACGAACACCGTGCCGCAGATCATGTGCAGCTGCAGCACCGCGCCCACGCCGAAGGCGTGGGCGGCGCCGATCACCAGCGTCAGGGCGCCCGCGAGGCGGGCCAGCATCAGGGCAGTCTTGGTCATCTGTTGAAAAGCGGAAACGACGGGAAGACGAGGGACGCGGCGCGAGCCGCCCCTTCATGAAAGAGGGCCGCAGGCCTCGCGGCCGGCGGCCCTCGTCCGATGACGGCCGGTCAGGCGCCGAGTTCGAACGGCAGCTTCAGCTGCGACAGGTCCTTGCGCGTCTCGACGAGCACCAGCGGGCCTTCGTCGGCGACGACGACCGGCTTCGGTTCACGCGGCACGTGCACCGGCTTCGGCTCGGCGGCGATCGCTTCCTGCGCGGCACGCACCTTGTCGGCGTCGGACTGCACCCATTGCAGCCCGGCGTCGGCGGCCAGCGCGCTCAGTGCCTCGGTCGGCAGCGCGTAGGGCTCGATGCGCGGCGCGGCCGGCGGCTGCGGCGCGGGCACGGCTTCGGCGACCGGGGTTTCCGGCAGCTCGGCGACGGCTTCGGCCGGGGCCGGCGGCGTCACCGCGGCGTCTTCGCCGACCACGGTTTCGGTCGCGCCCTCGGTCACGCCTTCGGTCGCGACGGCCTCGCCTTCGCGGCGTTCGCGGCGGAAGCGGTCACGGCCACGGCCGCGGCGGCGGCCGCCTTCGCGTTCACCTTCGGGCTCGCCTTCACGTTCGTGGGCTTCGGGGAACACGCCTTCGGGCGCGGAGGCTTCGTCGACCGTCGGCGCGGCGTCGGTGGCCGCGGGCGCGGCGTCCTCGGCCGGCACGGTGCTGCCGTCGACCAGCGTGCCTTCCTCGACCCGGCCTTCGCCGTTGCCGCGGCCACCACGGCGGCGGCGGCGGCGGCCGCTCTCACGGGTCTCGCCGTTCTCGGCGACCGGAGCGCCGTCGACCGGCGCCAGCGCCTCGGCGGCGGCCGGTGCCAGCGTGGCGGCGGCGGTGCTCTCCTCGGCGCGCGGAGCGCGTTCGGCACGCGGACCGCGGTTGCCACGCTCGCCGCGTTCAGCGCGCTCGCTGCGCTCGGTGCGTTCCCCACGTTCGGCACGCGGCTCGCGGGTCTCGCTGCCGGCTTCGGCGGCGTCGCGGCGGCCGTCGCGGCGGTTCTCGCCGCGGCCTTCACGCCCTTCGCGGGCTTCCTGGCGGCCTTCGGTGCGGCCGTTGCGGTTGCGTTCGCCGCGTTCGCCCCGTTCAGCGCGCTCGCCACGTTCGCCGCGCTCGCCACGGCCACCGCGGCGGCCGCCTTCACGCTTGTCCGGCGTCGCCGGGGCCGTTTCGGCGGCCGGGGCCGGCGCAGCCGGTGCCGCGGCCGGCGTCGGCTCGGGCATCGTGAACATGCGCTTGAACCAACCGAAGAAGCCGCCGTTGGCCGGGGCCGCGGCCGGCGCTGCCGGCGCGGGGGCCGGGGCGGCCGGTTGCGGCGCGGGCGCAGCGGCCTTCACCGGCGCGGGCGCCGGTGCCGGCGGTGCCGGCTGGTCGGGCAGCACGCCCTTGATCACCGGCTCCTGCTTGCTGCGGCCCTTGTCGTTGGCGTCGCGACGGCGCGTGATGCCGACTTCCTCGTCCGGCTCCTCGACCATCGTGTAGCTGGCCTGCAGGTTCTCCAGGCGCGGGTCGTCGTGGCGCAGGCGCTCGAGCTTGTAGTTCGGCGTCTCCAGGTGCTTGTTCGGCACGAGGATGACGGTGACGCGCTGCTTGAGCTCGATCTTGGTGATCTCGGTGCGCTTCTCGTTGAGCAGGAAGGAGGTCACTTCCACCGGCACCTGCACGTGCACGGCGGCGGTGTTCTCCTTCATCGCCTCTTCCTGGACCATGCGCAGGATCTGCAGCGCCGAGCTCTCGGTGTCGCGGATGTGGCCGGTGCCGTTGCAGCGCGGGCAGGTGATGTGGTTGCCTTCGGACAGCGCCGGGCGCAGGCGCTGGCGGCTCAGTTCGAGCAGGCCGAACTTGCTGATCGACGAGAACTGCACGCGGGCGCGGTCGGTGCGCAGCGCGTCGCGCAGGCGCTGTTCGACCTCGCGGCGGTTCTTCGACTCTTCCATGTCGATGAAGTCGACGACGATCAGCCCGCCCAGGTCGCGCAGCCGCATCTGGCGCGCGATCTCGTCGGCGGCCTCGAGGTTGGTGCGGAACGCGGTTTCCTCGATGTCGCTGCCGCGCGTCGAGCGCGCCGAGTTCACGTCCACCGAGACCAGGGCCTCGGTGTGGTCGATGACGATCGCGCCGCCCGACGGCAGGTTCACCGTGCGGCTGAACGCGGTCTCGATCTGGTGCTCGATCTGGAAGCGGCTGAACAGCGGCGCATCGTCACGGTAGCGCTTCACACGCGATGCCGACTCCGGCATCACGTGGTTCATGAACTGCTGCGCCTGCTCGTAGATGTCGTCGGTGTCGATCAGGATCTCGCCGATGTCCGCGGTGAAGTAGTCGCGGATCGCGCGGATGACGAGCGAGCTTTCCTGGTAGATCAGGAAGGCGCCCTTGCCGGCCTTGGAGGCGCCGTCGATGGCGTCCCAGAGCTTGAGCATGTAGTTCAGGTCCCACTGCAGCTCGGCGGCCGAGCGGCCGATGCCGGCGGTGCGCGCGATCAGGCTCATGCCCTTGGGATACTGCAGCTGCTCGAGGTTCTCTTTGAGCTCCTCGCGGTCCTCGCCCTCGATGCGCCGGCTGACGCCGCCGCCCTTCGGGTTGTTGGGCATCAGCACGAGGTAACGGCCGGCCAGGCTGACGAAGGTCGTCAGCGCCGCGCCCTTGTTGCCGCGTTCTTCCTTCTCGACCTGGACCAGCAGTTCCTGGCCTTCCTTGACGACGTCCTGGATGCGCGCGTTCTTGAGGTCGACGCCGTCCTTGAAGTAATTGCGCGAGATTTCCTTGAACGGCAGGAAGCCGTGGCGATCCTCGCCGTAGTCGACGAAGCAGGCTTCGAGCGACGGTTCGACGCGGGTGATCACCGCCTTGTAGATGTTGCCCTTGCGCTGTTCGCGGCCTTCGAGTTCGGTCTCGAAGTCGAGCAGTTTCTGCCCGTCGACGATCGCCAGGCGCCGCTCTTCCGGCTGCGTGGCATTGATCAGCATGCGTTTCATCGGTTCTCCCGGCATGCGCTTCGCCAAGGGCGGGGCGCACGCGACTCTCGCGTGCCGCCCATGCGCGGCACGCGCTGCCTCGTTCGATGCAGGAGAAACGCGGAAGAACCGACTGGCGCGAAGTGCCCTGGACTGCGTTCGAACCGCGCTGAAAAGATACAGCGACGGATCAGCGGCGCAGCGTTGGCGCGTGCGTTCCGCAGGCGGCTGCCCGCGCCGGCGACGTTCCGTCGCAGCGCATGTGGCGCGGCGACGCCGTCGCGCCGGCCGCGCCGGCGTCTTGCCGGGGCCTCGGGGCGAGGGCGTGGTGGATCGTCATGAACGGCACGTCAGCTCTGGGGTCCTGTCGGACGCGGGATCGAGGTGGAGTGTCTCCGGGTCTCGACCCTCGGGATTTCGGGTGCCTCCAAAACGAGGCGGGTTCTTCTTCGAATCTCGGTTCGCCCGTCGCCACGCGCCGCCGGCTCGCTCTGGCGGCCGGCCCGCGCGCCCGCGGCCGGGCGCTGCATCACCTGATGCTGTGGCGACCTCGGCCGCCGCAGCGTTCCCGTCGTGTTTCTGTAAGCGCCGGGTAAACTCCGGAAAATCAATCACTTACCGCACGAACGTGGAGCGCCGGATTATAGGGGCCAAAGCCGGCAGTGCGCCGCCGGCGGTGCAGAGAATCACCGTCGACGAGGAATCCGCCGGCCAGCGCCTGGACAATTTCCTGTTGCGCCATCTGAAAGGCGTGCCGAAAACCCACGTCTACCGCGTCATCCGCTCCGGCGAGGTGCGCGTCAACAAGGGCCGCGCCAGCGCCGACACGCGCGTGGCCGCCGGTGACGAGATCCGCGTGCCGCCGGTGCGTGTCGCCGAGAAGCCCGCCGCCGCGGCGGTGCCGGCACGCGAGTTCCCGATCCTGTTCGAGGACGAGCACCTGCTGGCGATCGCCAAACCCGCCGGCGTCGCGGTGCACGGCGGCAGCGGCGTGTCCTCGGGCGTCATCGAGCAGCTGCGCCGCGCGCGGCCCGACGCGCGTTTCCTGGAGCTGGTGCACCGGCTCGACAAGGAGACCTCGGGCGTGCTGCTGCTGGCCAAGAAGCGCAGCGCGCTGACCGCGCTGCAGGACCAGTTCCGCGCCCGCGACACCGGCAAGAACTATCTGGCGCTGGTCGTCGGCGCCTGGCCGAAGAAGCTGAAGGTGCTCGACCTGGCGCTGCACAAAGGCACCGACGCCGCCGGCGAGCGCCACGTGCGGGTCGTCGCCGCCGACGCGCCGGACGCGCGGCGTTCGATCACCATCGTGCGTTCGGTGCGCGCCGTCGGCCCGTACTCGCTGCTGGAGATCGGCCTGAAGACCGGGCGCACGCACCAGATCCGCGTGCACTTGGCGCACTCGGGCCACCCGATCGTCGGCGACCCGAAGTACGGCGACTTCGCGCTGAACAAGACCGTCGCGCGCGAGAAGCGCTTCGCGCGCATGTTCCTGCACGCCGTCGAGCTGGCCTTCGACCATCCGGCCAGCGGCGAGCGCATCACCTTGCACGCGCCGCTGCCGCCGGAGTGCGAGACACTGCTGGCCGCACCATGAAACCACGCCGCTTCGACCTCATCGTCTTCGACTGGGACGGCACCCTGTTCGATTCCACCGCGCTGATCGTGCGCTGCATCCAGGACGCCTGCCGCGACGTCGGCGCCGCGGTGCCCAGCGACACCGACGCGGCCTACGTCATCGGTCTGGGCCTGGCCGACGCGCTGAAGCACGCCGCGCCCGGCCTGCCGCCCGAGCGCTACCCCGAGCTCGCCAACCGCTACCGCCACCACTGGTTCGCGCGCCAGGACGCGGTCGTGCTGTTCCCCGGCACGCTGGAGCTGCTGCAGGACCTGCGTGCGCGCAACCACTGGATCGCCGTCGCCACCGGCAAGAGCCGCCGCGGCCTCGACGAGGCGCTGCGCACGTCCGACCTGAAGACGATGTTCGACGGCACGCGCACCGCCGACGAAACGGCGAGCAAACCCAACCCGCTGATGCTGGAGCAGCTGATGCGCGAGTTCGGCACCGAGCCCGAGCGCACGCTGATGATCGGCGACACGACGCACGACCTGCTGATGGCGCAGAACGCGCGCGTGCCCGGCATCGGCGTCAGCTACGGCGCGCACGAGCCCGAGGCCTTCGCCCAGTACGCGCCGCTGCACGTCGCGCACAGCACGCGCGAGCTGCACGACTGGCTGCTGGAGAACGCGTGAGCGCCGCCGCCGGCGTGCCGCTGTGCCCGTCGGCCGCGCTGGCCGAACGCGGCGAGGCCCACGTCTGGGACGTGCTCGATGAACGCGGCCATCCGGCGCGTGCCTTCGCGCTGCGTTTCGACGGCCGCGTCGTCGCCTACCTGAACCGCTGCGCCCACCTGCCGGCCGAGCTCGACTGGCAGCCCGGGCGCTTCCTCGACGCCGACGGCCGCTTCGTCGTCTGCGCGATGCACGGCGCGGTCTACGAGCCCGAGGACGGGCGCTGCCTCGCCGGCCCGGGCGCCGGCGGGCGGCTCGTGCCGCTGGACGTCGCCGAGGTCGATGGCACGGTGACTTGGTATCCTTCGCGCGAGATCCGCCCGGCCCCGCCGGCCGACGAAAGCGCGACATGACCCCCACCGACGACACCCCGACGCCGGCGCAGCCGTCCGGCGCGGTCCCGCCTGCACCTGCTCCCGCCGCAGCCACCGCTCCCGCCCTCGGCGGCCTGGAGACCAGCCTCGAGAAGATCGCCCGCGAGCTGATGATCCAGCAGCGTGCCGACCGCCGCTGGCGCATCTTCTTCCGTTTCGTCTGGCTGGCGCTGGCCGTGGCCATCGCCTGGGCCGGGCTGTCCGAGCGCCTGACGCCCAGCGCGCCGAGCAAGCCGCACACCGCGCTCGTCGAGGTGCGTGGCGAGATCGCCCCGGACACCGAGGCCAGCGCCGAGCTGCTGGTGTCGGCGCTGCGCAGCGCCTTCGAGGACCAGGGCGCGCAGGCCGTCGTGCTGCGCATCAACTCGCCGGGCGGCAGCCCGGTGCAGGCCGGCATCGTCAACGACGAGATCCGCCGCCTGAAGCTGCTGCACAAGAAGAAGGTCTACGCCGTCGTCGAGGAGATGTGCGCCTCGGGCGCGTACTACATCGCCGTGGCCGCCGACGAGATCTACGTCGACAAGGCCAGCCTGGTCGGCAGCATCGGCGTGCTGATGGACGGCTTCGGCTTCAGCGGCCTGATGGAGAAGCTCGGCATCGAGCGCCGCCTGCTCACCGCCGGCGAGAACAAGGGCATGCTCGACCCGTACAGCCCGCAGAACCCGAAGCAGACGGCGTATGCGCAGGCGATGATCGACCAGATCCACCAGCAGTTCATCACCGTCGTGCGCCAGGGCCGCGGCAAGCGCCTGCACGAGACGCCGGAGACCTTCTCCGGCCTGTTCTGGAACGGCGAGGAAGCCGTGCGCCTGGGCCTGGCCGACAAGATGGGCAACCTGGACTACGTCGCCCGCGAGGTCGTCAAGGCCGAGGACGTCGTCGACTACACGCCGCGCGAGAACGTCGCCGAGCGCCTGGCCAAACGTTTCGGCGCCGCGATGGGCGAGGGCGCCGTCAAGGCGATGCGCCAGCTGTCGCCGATGCGCTGATCCCCCGCTCCCCGTCTCCCGTTCCCCGAGGTTGCCGATGTCCGACCGGCTCGCGGTCCTGCCCCAGTACGTCCTGCCCAAGCAGGCCCTCACGCGCCTGGCCGGCGCTTTCGCCTCGGCGCGTGCCGGCGGCCTGACGACGGCCGCGATCCGCTGGTTCGCCGGCCGCTACGGCGTCGACCTGTCCGAGGCCGCGAACCCCGACCCGGCGAGCTACGCCAGCTTCAACGAGTTCTTCACCCGGCCGCTGAAACCCGGTGCTCGCCCGCTGGAGAGCGCCGACCTGCTGTGCCCGGTGGACGGTGCGATCAGCCAGTTCGGCGCCATCGAGCAGGGGCGCATCTTCCAGGCCAAGGGCCACGACTACAGCGCCACCGCGCTGCTCGGCGGCGATGCCGAACTGGCCGAACGCTTCGCCGACGGCACGTTCGCGACGATCTACCTCAGCCCCAAGGACTACCACCGCATCCACATGCCTTGCGCCGGCCGCCTGCTGCGCATGGTGCACGTGCCGGGCGAGCTGTTCTCGGTGAACCCGCTGACGGCGCGCGGCGTGCCGGGGCTGTTCGCGCGCAACGAGCGTGTGGTCTGCGTCTTCGACGGCGGCCCGGTCGCCGGGCCCTGGGTGCTGGTGCTGGTCGGCGCGACCATCGTCGGCAGCATGGCCACCGTCTGGCACGGCGTCGTCAACCCGCCGCGGCCGGGCGTCGTGCGGACCTGGAACTACGACGGCCAGGACATCCGCCTGGAACGCGGCGCCGAGATGGGGCGTTTCCTGCTCGGCTCGACCGTCGTGCTGCTGTTCCCGAAGGCGCCGCTCCGCTTCAACCCGAGCTGGGCTCCGGGGCGCATCGTGCGCATGGGCCAGGGCATGGCCGATCTGGCCTGACGTCCGGCCCGCGCCGGCTCATCGCTCAAACCCACGTCGGCGCCAGGGCGGGCGCGCCGCGGCGCACTGCACGCCAATCCATGTTGTGGCAAACTTTGCCCAAGCAATTATTGCGAGGGCACAGGATTGAGCGAGAAACCTCCGGCGGCGTCGTTCTACAGCGGTGACTGCTACGACCCCGGCACCAGCATCGGCTACCAGATCCTGCAGCTGGGCACGCTGATCCGGCGCGAGGTCGACGTGCGCATGGCCGCACACGACCTGACCGACGCGCAGTGGAAGCCGCTGTTCATGCTGAGCATCGGCCGCGCCGAGACCGCGCACGAACTGGCGCGTGTGCTCGACTGCGACGCCGGCGCCATCACCCGCATGCTCGACCGGCTCGAGGCCAAGGGCCTGCTCGAACGCGTGCGTTCGGAGACCGACCGCCGCGTCGTGCACCTGCGCCTCACCGACGCCGGCCGGACCGCGGCCGCGGTCGTGCCGCACGTGCTCGCCGAAGCCCACAACGACCTGTTCGCCGGCTTCAGCCACGACGAATGGATGCAGCTGCGCGACTTCATCACGCGCCTGATCGCCAACACCAACCGTTTCGCCCCGGGGAGACCCGCTGCATGACCCGCTTCATTCCTGCTTCGATCGCCCTGGCGGCCGCGTTGGCCGCCGCCGGCTGCGCCAGTCCCGGCGAGCTGCCGGCGGCGCGCACGCTCGCCACCGCCTCGGCCGCCGGCGCCACCGACACCGCCACGCCCTGGCCGGCCGAACGCTGGTGGACCGGCTTCGGCGACACGACGCTCGACGGCCTCGTCGACCGCGCGCTCGACGGCCAGCCCAGCCTGCAGGTCGCCGCCGCCCGGCTGCGCCAGGCCGAAGCCGCCGTCGGCGTCGCCTCGGCCGGCCGATTGCCGCAGGTGCAGGGCACGGTCGACATGACGCGCCAGCGCTTCACCGAGAACGGGCCGTACCCGGCGCCGCTGGCCGGCTCCTACCAATGGAACAACGCCGCCCAGATCGGCGCCAGCTGGGAGCTGGACCTCTTCGGCCGCGAGCGCAACACCATCGCCGCGGCGCTCGGCCAGAGCCGCGCGGCCGAGGCCGAACTGCAGGCCGCGCGCGTGCTGCTGGCGGCCAACGTCGTCAGCGCCTATGTCAACCTCGGCCGCCTGGTCGAGAACCGCGAGGTCGCGCGCCAGTCGCTCGCCCAGCGCGAGCAGATCCTGACGCTGGTGCGCCAGCGCATCGCCGCCGGGCTGGACACGACGGTCGAGCTGCGCCAGGCCGAAGGGCTGATCGCCCAGTCGCGTGTCGATCTGGAAGCGCTGGACGAGTCCACCTCCCGTGCCCGCCATGCGCTGGCCGAGCTGACCGGCCAGGGGCCCAACGCGCTGGAGGGCCTGACGCCGTCGCTGGCGCCGCTGCATTCGACGCCGCTGCCCGCCGGGCTGCCGGCCGACCTGCTGGGCCGCCGCGCCGACCTCGTCGCGCAGCGCTGGCGCGTCGAGGCCGCGATGCGCGACGTCGACGTCGCGCGCACGCTGTTCTATCCCAACGTCAGCCTGACGGCCTTCGCCGGCTTCTCCAGCCTGGGGCTGGACGACTTCGTCAAGGCCAGCTCGCGCAACCTGGGCATCGGCCCGGCGTTGTCGCTGCCGATCTTCGAAGGCGGCCGGCTGCGTGCCAACCTGGGCGCCAGGGCGGCCGAGGTCGACGCCGCGGTCGAGGGCTACAACGGCGCGCTGCTGCGGGCGCTGCGCGAGGTGGCCGACGAGGTCGCCGGGCTGCAGTCGCTGGAACGCCAGCAGCGTGCCCAGGCCGACGCCGGCGCCGCCGCCGACGCCGCCTACGCGCTGGCGATCCAGCGCTACCAGGCCGGTCTCGGCAACTTCCTCACCGTGCTCAACGCCCAGACCAACGTGCTCGCGCAGTCGCGCGCCGCCACCGATCTGAAGGCCCGCCACCTGTCCAGCGAAGTGGCGCTGACGCGTGCGCTGGGCGGCGGCTGGTCCGCCGCCGCCGACACGCTGCCCGCGCCCGTCGCCTCCCGCTGAACCCAGAACCCGACGTCATCATGAGCGAATCGACTTCCACCCCCGCCGCCGCCGATCCGGGGGCCAAGCGCAAGCCCGCCCTGCTGGCCGCCGCCGGCGTCACGGCCGCCGCCGCCATCCTCTACGGCGGCTGGTGGCTGCTGACGCAGCGCCACCACGAGAGCACCGACAACGCCTACGTCCAGGGCCAGGTCGTGCAGATCACGCCGCAGGTCGCCGGCACCGTGCTCGCGGTGCTCGCCGACGACACCGACCTCGTCAAGGCCGGCCAGCCGCTGGTCAAGCTCGACGCCGCCGACGCCAAGCTGGCGCTGGACCGCGCCGAGGCCCAGCTCGCGCAGACCGTGCGCGAGGTGCGCACCGTCTACGCCAACGACGCCACCTACGCCGCCAACGTGCGCCTGCGCGAAGCCGAGGTCGCGCGGGCGGAGGCCGAGGCCCAGCGTGCGGCCGACGACCTGGCGCGCCGCCGCCCGCTGCTGGCCAGCGGCGCCGTCGGCGGCGAAGAGATGAAACACGCCGAGACCACGCTGGCCTCGGCCAGGAGCGCGCTGGCCGCGGCGCGTTCGGCGCTCGCCGCCGCGCAGGAGCAGGCGACGTCCAACCGCGCGCTGACCGACGGCACGACGCCCGAGCACCATCCCAACGTCGAACGCGCCGCCGCCGCGGTGCGCGAGGCCTGGCTGGCGCTGCAGCGCACCGAGCTGCCGGCGCCGATCGCCGGCCAGGTCGCCAAGCGCTCGGTGCAGGTCGGCCAGCGTGTCGCGCCGGGCACGCCGCTGATGTCGGTGGTGCCGCTGGAGCAGGTCTGGGTCGAGGCCAACTTCAAGGAAGGCCAGCTGCGCGACATGCGCATCGGCCAGCCGGTCAAGCTGACCGCCGACCTCTACGGCAGCCGCGTCGAGTACGAAGGCCACGTCGTCGGCGTCGGCGCCGGCACCGGCAGCGCCTTCGCGCTGCTGCCGGCGCAGAACGCGACCGGCAACTGGATCAAGGTCGTGCAGCGCGTGCCGGTGCGCATCGAACTCGACGCCAAGCAGCTGTCCGAGCACCCGCTGCGCGTCGGCCTGTCGATGGAAGCCAGCGTCGACACCGCCGACACGCGCGGCGAGCCGGTGCTGGCGGCGGTGAACCGCTCGACCAACCGCACCGCGGTCTTCGACGCCGCCGGCGAAGCCGCCGATCGTCGCGTGCACGAGATCATCGCCCGCAACCTGGGGCGCCCGGTCAAGGGCTGAGATGAGCGCCACCACCGCTTCCGCGCCGGCCGAGGCTCCGGCGCCGCGGCCTGCCGCGCCGCCGCGTGCACCGGCGTTCCCGCCGCTGCAAGGCGGTGCGCGCATCGCCGGCACGCTGGCGCTGTCGCTGGCGACCTTCATGACGGTGCTCGACACCTCGATCGCCAACGTCTCGATCCCGGCGATCTCGGGCGACCTGGGCGTCAGCCCGCAGCAGGGCACCTGGGTCATCACCTCGTTCGCCGTCGCCAACGCCATCGCCGTGCCGCTGACCGGCTGGCTGACGCAGCGTTTCGGCCAGGTGCGGCTGTTCGTCGCCAGCGTCGTGCTGTTCGTGCTCGCGTCCTGGCTGTGCGGCATGGCGCCGAACATCGAGTCGCTGATCGCCTTCCGCATCTTCCAGGGCATGGTTTCGGGGCCGATGATCCCGCTGTCGCAGACCCTGCTGCTGGCCAGCTACCCGCCGGCCAAGGCCGGCATGGCGATGGCCTTGTGGGCGATGACGACGATGGTTGCGCCGGTGGTCGGGCCGCTGCTCGGCGGCTGGCTGACCGACAACCTGTCCTGGCCCTGGATCTTCTACATCAACGTGCCGGTGGGCCTGTTCGCGGCGCTGCTGACCTGGTCGATCTACCGCACGCGCGACCCCGGGCCGCGCAAGGTGCCGGTCGACGGCGTCGGCCTCGGGCTGCTGGTGATCTGGGTCGGCGCGATGCAGATCATGGTCGACAAGGGCAAGGAGCTCGACTGGTTCGCGTCGACGCAGATCGTCGTGCTGGCGGTCGTCGCCGCGGTCGGTTTCCTGTTCTTCCTCGCCTGGGAGCTGACCGACCGGCATCCGATCGTCGACCTGCGGCTGTTCGGCCGGCGCGACTTCCTGCTCGGCACGACGGCGCTGTCGGTGGCCTACGGCGTGTTCTTCGGCAACGTCGTGCTGCTGCCGCTGTGGCTGCAGCAGTGGATGGGCTACACGGCGACCTGGGCCGGCATGGTGACGGCGCCGGTCGGCATCCTGGCGATCGCGCTGTCGCCCTGGGTCGGCAAGAACGTCGGCCGCATGGATCCGCGCAAGCTGGCGACCGTCGCCTTCCTCGGCTTCGGGCTGGTGCTGTGGATGCGCTCCTGGTTCAACACCCAGGTGCCGCCCAGCGTGATCCTGCTGCCCATCGTGCTGCAGGGCGCGGCGATGGCCTTCTTCTTCGTGCCGCTGCAGGCCATCATCTTCAACGGCCTGAAGCCCGAGCAGATGCCGGCCGCCTCGGGGCTGTCGAACTTCGTGCGCATCACCGCGGGCGCCGTCGGCACCTCGCTGTTCACGACGCTGTGGGACAACCGCGCCTCGCTGCACCACGCCCAGCTCGTCGAGGCGATCAGCAGCGGCGCACGCGACGCGACGACCCAGGGCGTGCTGGCCCAGTTCGCCGCCGCCGGCTACAGCGCCGATCAGGCCAACGCTTCGCTGAACCGGCTGATCGACCAGCAGGCCTACACGATGGCCGTGACCGACGTGTTCTACATGTCGGGTCTGCTGTTCGTCGCGCTGGTCGCGCTGATCTGGATGACCTCGCCGCGGCGTCCTGGCGCCGGAGCCGCCCCCGCCGACGCCGGCGGCGCGCACTGAGCCTGGACGCAGGACGCCGGAAGGCGTTCTGCGCCTGCCGAAGGCCCGAGCGCGATTGCACGCGCGAGGGCTGAGAACGACGCCGGCGCGGGCTCAGCCCCGTGCCGGCGCTTCCACCGGCGCGCCGGCGGCGATGGCGCGCAGGCAGTCCGGGCACAGACAGCTGGGGTACAGCGACATCATCGCGCGCAGCGGGCGGGTGTCGAGCTTGACCTGGGTGCAGGCGCAGGGGCCGGGCCCGGCGATGCCGCAGTGGAAGGACGCGCCGCAGCGCGGGCAGGTGTCTTTCTTGTCTTGGTTCACAGCCATCCCAGTTTCTTGAAGCGCCAGTACATCAGCGCGCAGACGGAGCCGATGACGCCCAGCGCCGCCGGATAGCCCCAGCGCCAGTCGAGCTCGGGCATGTACTTGAAATTCATTCCCCAGACGCCGACGAAGGCCGTCGCCACGGCGAAGATCCCGGCCCAGGCGGCCAGGCGCTTGGTGGTCTCGCTCTCCTCGATCGTCACCATCGACAGGTTCACCTGGATCGCGGTGGTCACGGTTTCGCGCAGCGCGTCGAGCGTGCCGTTGATGCGCATGAGGTGGTCTGAGACGTCGCGGAAGTACTCCTGCGTGCCGGTGCAGGCCGTCGGCGTGCGGCTGCCGTGCAGGCGCATCACCGGGTCGACCAGCGGCAGCACCGCGTGGCGCAGCACGCCCAGGCGGCGCTTGACGTCGTAGAGCTGCTCGATGCTGCGCCGCGCGGCGCCGGGCTCGAAGATCTGCGTCTCGATGCCGTCGACGAGGTTCTCCAGCTCCTCGACCAGCGGGAAGTAGCGGTCGACCGCCGCGTCCAGCAGCGCGTAGAAGACGAAGCCGGCGCCTTGCTTGAGGAGTTCGGGCGAACGTTCGCAGCGCGCACGCACGCCGACGAAGCCCTGGGTGCTGCCGTTGCGCACCGAGACCACGTAGTTCGGCCCGGCGAAGATCGCCAGCTCGCCGCGCTGCAGCTCGTCGGTCGGCCCGTACTCGAGCAGGTGCACGACGGTGAACAGCATGTCCCCGTACTCCTCGATCTTCGGCCGCTGGTGGCCGTGGCGCGCGTCCTCGACGGCCAGTTCGTGCAGGCCGAACTCGCGCTGCATCGTCGCCAGTTCCTCGTCGCTCGGATCCCGCAGCGCGACCCAGACCAGGGTGTCGGGGACGGAGAGGTGGTCGCTGATGGCCTCGACCGCGATGTCGGCGAGCTTGACGCCGTGGCGGTAGGCGACGCAGTTGATCAGCATGGGCACGGGAGACAGGTGACAGCGAAGTGTCGCATGGCCGCCCGCGGCGGCGATAAGTCACGGCGACGCGGCGCCGCCCCGGCTGGATTGAGCGATGTCAAGTCGCGAGGCGGTTTTGCTTGTGCAAGGGTTTTGTCCAGGCACATAATGAGAAATATTCGCATTTGATGCCGATCATGGGCTTTGGCTCCTTCTTCCGCACTCCGTCGCCGGCGCTGATGCCGGTGGCGAGTTCGCCGTCTCCGGCGCCGGGCCCGGGCGCCAAGCCCGCCGCAGTCTCTCTCGATGCCGCCGCCACCGGCCTGCCGTGCCGCGTGCTGTCGGTGGCCGCGCCGGCGCTGGCGCCCGACTGGGCGCGCTGGCTGGCCGAGATCGGCTTCCTGCCCGGTGAACGCGTCACGGTGACGACGCGCAGCGTCTGGGGCGGCGACCCGCTGGTCGTGCGCGTCGGCCAGTCGACCTTCGCGCTGCGCCGCGCCGAGGCCGCCTGCGTGCGTGTCGAGCCGCTATGAGCGGCTGCCACGAGACCGTCGTCCACTTTCATCCCGGCGGCCAGCTGGTCGCCCTCGTGGGCAATCCGAACTGCGGCAAGACGGCGCTGTTCAACCTGCTGACCGGCAGCCGCCAGAAGGTGGCCAACTACGCCGGCGTCACCGTCGAGCGCAAGGAAGGCGTGTTCCGCACCGCCGCCGGCAAGACGCTGCGCGTGCTCGACCTGCCCGGTGCCTACAGCCTGCACCCGCGTTCGCCCGACGAGCGCGTCACCGTCGACGTGCTCTACGGCCGCGCCAAGGGCGAACGCCGCCCGGACGTCGTCGTCTGCGTCGTCGACGCGACCAACCTGCGCCGCAACCTGCGCCTGGTGCTGGCGGTGCAGCGCCTGGGCCTGCCCTGCATCGTCGCGCTGAACATGGCCGACATGGCCGCGCGCCGCGGCATTCCGGTCGACGCCGAGGCGCTGTCGCGCGAGCTCGGCGTGCCGGTCGTGCCGACGGTCGGCATCAAGACCGACGGCGACCGCGCGCTGCGTGCGCTGCTCGAAGACAAGACGCTGTGGCGCGCGCCGCAGCCCGCGCACGACAAGCTGCACCTCGACGGCGACCACCACACGGTGCAGGCCATCCTGGAGCGCCTGGACCTCGACAAGGCGATGCCCGAGACGGCCAGCGACCGCATCGACCGCGTCGTGCTGCATCCGGTGGCCGGGCCGGCCATCCTGGCGCTGCTGCTGTTCCTGGTCTTCCAGGCGGTGTTCGCCTGGGCCGAGGCCCCGATGGGCTGGATCGAGGCCGCCACCGCGGCCGTTGGCCAGACGGTCGGCGGTGCGCTGCCCGAAGGCGTGCTGCGCAGCTTCGTCGTCGACGGTCTGATCGCCGGCCTGGGCGGGGTCGTCGTCTTCCTGCCGCAGATCCTGATCCTGTTCTTCTTCATCCTGCTGCTGGAAGAGTCGGGCTACCTGCCGCGAGCGGCCTTCCTGCTCGACCGGCTGATGGGCGGCGTCGGGCTCTCGGGGCGTTCGTTCATCCCGCTGCTGTCGAGCTTCGCCTGTGCCATCCCCGGCATCATGGCCACGCGCACGATCGCCGACCCGCGCGACCGCATCGTCACCATCCTGCTCGCGCCGATGATGACCTGCTCGGCGCGGCTGCCGGTCTACGCGCTGCTGATCGCCGCCTTCATCCCGTCGCGCCAGGTGGCCGGCGGGCTGGAGCTGCAGGGCGTCGTGCTGTTCGCGCTCTACATGGCCGGCATCTTCGGCGCGTTCGCCGTCGCCTGGGTGCTCAAGCGTTTCGGCAGCGGCAAGCGCCAGGTGCGCACGCTGATGATGGAACTGCCGGCCTACCACTGGCCGACGGTGCGTTCGGTGGCGCTGGGCCTGTGGCAGCGCGCGACGATCTTCCTGCGCCGCGTCGGCGGCGTGATCCTGGTGCTGACGGTCGTGCTGTGGGCGCTGTCGAGCTTCCCGGCGCCGCCGGAAGGCGCGACGCAGCCGGCGATCGAATACAGCCTGGCCGGGCGCATCGGCCAGGCGCTGGCCGTCGTCTTCGAGCCGATCGGCTTCAACTGGCAGATCAGCATCGCGCTGGTGCCGGCGATGGGCGCGCGTGAGGTCGCGGTCGCGGCGCTGGCCACGGTCTACGCGGTCGGCGACGCCGGCGACGAGGCCGGCAGCGCGCTGGCGCCGCTGCTGGCGCAGGACTGGTCGATGGCCACCGCGCTGGCGCTGATGGCCTGGTTCGTCTTCGCGCCGCAGTGCCTGTCGACGCTGGCGACGATCAAACGCGAGACCGGCGGCTGGAAGTGGCCGCTGGTCACCGCCGGCTACCTGTTCGCGCTGGCCTACGTGGCGGCCTTCGCCACCTATCACGTCGCGCTGGCGTTCGGGCTGTAAGACCTGCCGAAAGCACACGGGGCCCGCCGTCGCCGGCGGGCCCCGTCTTTTTGGGCGGCTGGCGCGTCAGCGCATCGAGTAGCCGCGGCCGTCCATGCAGGCTTCGACGGCGCGCTGGAAGACCGAGGCGTCCTCCATCGCCGCCTTCTGCGTCGTCGCCCAGCGGTTGCAGGCCTGGCGGTCGGTCTCGGTCTGGCGATCGTCCTGGCCGTTGCGCGGGTAGATGATCGGGTCGGGTTTGCGCGGCGGCACCGATTCCGAGCCGTGCACGCGCGGCGGCGGCGGCGCGACGACGACCGGGGGCGCGTAGACCACCGGCGGCGGCGCGTAGATGACCGGCGGCGGCAGCGCTACCCACGGCCGGTAGACCGGCGGCCCCCAGTAGCGCGGGCCCGGCCAGTACGGGTCGCCGGCGACGACGCGGCCGTAGACCGGCGCGCCGATCCAGCCCAGGTCGACGCCGACCGAGACCGAGGTATGGGCACTGGCGGCCCCGGCCGCGAGCAGCGCCAGCGCCGCGGCGGCGCACTTCAGCGGGTGGGAGATCGTTCTGCGCATGCGAGGCTCCTTGCGGAGGGGATATCCGATCATCGCGCCGCGCCCGCCCGGCGTTGACGCCGACGCTGCAAAGAAACGTGAACCGCCGCGCTCAGGCGGTCAGCAGGCCCTTGCGCTCGATGAAGGCCACGACCTCGGCCAGCCCGGCCTGGGTCTTCAGGTTGGTCATCACGAAGGGCTTGCCGCCACGCATGCGGCGCGTGTCCTCGGCCATCACCTCCAGCGAGGCGCCGACGTGCGGCGCGAGGTCGGTCTTGTTGATGACGAAGAGGTCGCTCTTGGTGATGCCGGGGCCGCCCTTGCGCGGGATCTTCTCGCCGGCGGCGACGTCGATGACGTAGATCGTCAGGTCCGACAGCTCGGGGCTGAAGGTCGCCGCGAGGTTGTCGCCGCCGGACTCGATGAACACGATGTCGGCGTCGGGGAACTTCTCCAGCAGCCGGTCCACCGCCTCGAGGTTGATCGAGGCGTCCTCGCGGATCGCGGTGTGCGGGCAGCCGCCGGTCTCGACGCCGACGATGCGCTCCGGGTCCAGCGCGCCGGCCACCGTCAGCAGGCGCTGGTCTTCCTTGGTGTAGATGTCGTTGGTGACGACGACGAGGTCCCAGCGCTCGCGCATCGTCTTGCAGAGCATCTCGAGCAGCGTCGTCTTGCCCGAGCCGACCGGCCCGCCGACGCCGACGCGCAGCGGCGGCAGCCGGCGCGTGCGGCCGGGGATGGAGTGCAGTGCATTCGTCATGCCGCAGATCATGCAGCAAGCGTGCCCGCGCTCAGGACCTGAACAGCCGCGAGTACTGCGCCTCGTGCCGCGCCGACAGCACCGCCAGCATCGGCGCGAAGGCGACACGGCCGGCGTCGTCGGCGGCGAGCGCACGTTCGGCGGCCGCCGGCAGCGCCGCGGCCAGCGCGGCGAGGATGCGCTGCGCCGCGGCCTGGCCCAGCGGCACGGCCTTCATCGCCGCCTGCACCAGGTTCTCGCACCAGCCGAAGCCGAAGGCCAGCAGCGCCTCGCGTTCGGGCGCGCCGGCCAGCACCGCGGCGAGCGCGAAGCCGATCGGCCAGGTCGGCGCCGGCGGCAGCGCGGCCAGCGCGGCGATGCGCGCGTCGCCGGCCTGCTCGCCGTTCTTCAGCCATTCGACCAGCGAGCGCCCCATCTGCTCGGCCTGCAGCCGGAACTCGGCGCTCTCGCGGCTGGCCTGCACCCAGTCGTTGAGCGCGCGCACGCGCGCCGCATCGCCGTCGCGCCAGGCGTGCATGGCCTGCACCAGCGCGGGGCCGTCGGCGCGCGCCAGCGTCAGCTCCAGCTGCGCCAGCAGCCAGGCGCGCGCGCCGGCTTCGCCTTGCAGCCGGCCGGCGTCGACCGCCGCTTCCAGCCCTTCGGAGTAGCTGAAGCCGCCGACCGGCAGCGCCGGCGAGGCCAGCCAGATCAGGCGCAGCAGCGTCGGCGCCTGCACCTCAGTGCTCGTGGCCGCAGCCGCCGCAGCCACCGCCGTGGCCATGGCCACCGCAGCCGCCGCCGTGACCGTGCTGCTTCGGCGCGTGATCGTGGGCGTGATCGTGACCGCAGCCCGCGCCGTGTTCGTGGCCATGGTCGTGACCGCAGCCGCCGTGGGCGTGCTCATGGGCATGGTCATGCCCGTGGTCATGCGCGTGATCGTGTCCGTGCCCTTCGGCTGCATAGGCGCCGCCCTCGGGTTCGAAGCCTTCGTGCGCCTCGGCGACGTCCAGCCCCATGCGGCGCAGCATCTCGGCGAGCACGTGGTCGGGTTCGAGCTTCAGGTGCTCGTGGCGCAGTTCCAGCGCCACGTGGCGGTTGCCCAGGTGGTAGGCGGCACGCGTCAGCTCGAAAGGCGTCGCGGCGCGCACGACGAGCACCGGCTGCGCCGCGGCGGCCACGCGCACCAGCGAGCCGTCCTCGGCGACGAGCACGTCGCCACCGCGCACCACGCTGCCGCGCGGCAGGAAGACGCCGAGCGTGCGCCCGGCGCTGTCGGTGGCGTCGAAGCGGCTCTTCTGCCGCGTGTCCCAGTCCAGCTCCACGGCCGGGGCGCGCTTGAGCAGCGCGCCGGCGAGGCCGCGGCCCTGGGGGATGAGCTTGTTGACGGTGAGCATCGGGAGCGATCCTGTTCGGGGCGGCCGCGCCGCCCGGGGGCACACAGTCTAGCGGGCGCCCGCCGCTCAGGCCGGCTGCGCCAGCGTGCGATCGTCGGGCTCGGGCAGCGTGAAGCGGAAGGCCGCGCCGGCACCCGGCGCGCCGTCGGCCCAGACGCGGCCGCCGTGGCGGCGCACGACCCGCGCCACCGTCGCCAGGCCGACGCCGGTGCCGGGGAACTCGCGGCTGCTGTGCAGGCGCTGGAAAGGCTGGAACAGCCGGTGCGCGTGCGCCGCGTCGAAGCCGGCGCCGTTGTCGCGCACGATGAAGATGCGCTCGCCGTTGAAGACCTCGGACATCACCTCGACCTGCGGCTGATCGGCGCGCGAGCCGTACTTCCAGGCGTTGGCCAGCAGGTTCTGCAGCGCGATGCGCAGCAGCCCCGGGTCGCCGACGACGCTCATCCCGGGCTCGACACGCAGCTCGACGTGGTACTCCGGATCGGCGTCGGCGAGTTCGGCGGCGATCTCCCAGGCCATCGCGCTCAGGTCCACCGGCTGCGGCTCCAGCGTGCGCCGGCCGATGCCCGACAGCGTCAGCAGGTCCTCGGTCAGCCGCACCATGTTCGCGACGCTGTTCTCGGCGTGGTGCAGGATGTCCAGCGCCGTGTCGGGCAGCTGGTGGCCGTGTCTGGAGCGCAGCAGCTGCATCACGCCGTGGATGCCGTTGAGCGGGCCGCGCAGGTCGTGCGAGGCCGAGTAGGTGAAGGCGCGCAGCTCCTCGTTGGCGTGCTCGAGCTCCGCGGTGCGCTCGCGCACCTTGTGCTCCAGCGTCTCGCGGTGGCGGCGCGCGGCTTCGGCGCTGCTGTGGATCTGCGCCAGCGCCACCCACAGCAGCACGGTCAGCGCGGCGACGACGCCGACGACGCCGAAGGCCAGCGACATCACGCGCTGGCGCCAGGGCGCGAGCAGCGGGTCCAGGTCCTGGCCGATGCCGACCATCAGCGAGGGCTGCTCGATCTCGCGGTAGGTCAGCAGGCGCTCGACGCCGTCGACCACGCTGGTCGCCAGCAGCGTCACCGGGCCCGCCAGCGGGCGCGGCAGGCGATAGACCGGCGACAGCGCCGACATGTCCAGGCCCGGCTTCATGGCCTCGTAGTGCGGGTGGCGCAGCAGCAGCGTGCCGTCGCCGCGCGACAGCACCAGGCTTTGTGCCGGCGACAGCTGCAGCTCGCGGTAGAAGCGTTCGAAGTGCGCGCTGTCGAGCAGCGCGACGGCGATGCCCAGCACGCTGCCGTCGGCGCCGACGATGCGCCGCGACACCGGGATCGCCGGCGCCTGCGGGTCGCCCAGCGGCGCGCCGATCTGCAGCCGCGTGTCGGCGGTCTCCATCTGCCGCGCCAGCGTCTGGCGCAGCTGGGCGGTCTGGCCCAGCAGTTCGTCGCTGCCGCTGGCCGCCTGGAGTTCCAGGTCGGGGCCGAAGACCGCCAGCCAGCGCACCTGGGGCAGCAGCGCGCGCTTGTGCCGCAGTTCGCGCTGCATGGCGTCCGGGTCGCGCTGTGCGCCGTCGCGACGCGCGGTGGCGTCGAGCGCCAACGAATCGAGCGCGGCGTCCACCGCGTCCATGCTGCGGCGCACGTGTTCCTCGAGCGCGCGGGTCAGCGTCGCGGCCTGCTCGGTGGCACTGGTGATGCGGTCCTGGCGCTCCTGGCGGCCGTAGAGGCCGGCGGCGGCGCACAGCAGCGTCACCATCAGGAGAAAGGCGGCCAGCAGGCTCTGCTCGAGCCGGCGGTGGAAAAGATCCCGCGCCGTGGCGGGCGATTGAGTCATGGGCTGCCTGTTTCCGCGCGGGTACTGCGTTGCGCGCCTTCTCGCATCCCCCCGGCAGCGGAGGGTTTCCAGCGCCGGGCATTCTGCCCGGCCGGCGCCGAGTCTAGCGAGCCCGGCGAAGCGGTGTCCGAGCGGATCAGGCGGAATTCAGCGCTCGAAGCTCATGCGCAGGCCGACCCACACCGCGCGCGGCGCGCCGGGGCCGACGAAACGTTCGTCGGTCCAGTCGGCCGGGGCGCGCAACTGGCCGCGTGCATCGAAGGCGTTCTCGCCCAGCGCGCCGGCGCTGGCGAACTTGCGGTCGAAGACGTTGGCGATGCGGCCGAACAGCTCGACGCCCGACGCCAGCTCCCAGCGTGCGGTGAGGTCCAGCAGCGCGTAGCCGCCCAGGCGACCGCTGCCGATGGTGTCCTCGCCGTCGGCGCGGTGGCGACCGTTCTCGTTGCCGCGCACCGTCTGGCTCGACAGCACGCGCCAGGCCGCGCCGACGCTCCAGGCCTCCGACGGCGCCCACTGCGCCGAGACCTTGAACTGGTGCGCCGGCAGCCCCGGCAGGCGGTCGCCCGGGTGCACGGCGATCTCGTCGTCGGCCGGGCAGGCCGGGTCGCTGCCGGCGCTGCTGTTGGCCTCGGCCACCAGGCAGGCCGGCGACTCGAAGGTCGCGCGCAGCCAGTTGTAGGCGACGTTCCACGACAGCGGCCCGGCGCTGCGCGAGGCGCCGAGCTCGACGCCCTGGCGCCGCGTCTTGCCGAAGTTCTTGAAGTAGCCGGCGGCGCGGCCGTTGCTGATGAACAGCAGGTCGTCGCGGTTCTCGGTGTGGAACAGCGAGGCGTTCCAGCGCCAGCCATCGGCGCGGCCGCGCACGCCGGCTTCGGCGGTGCGCGAGACGACCTGCTTGAGCGGCGGGTCCGACTGCAGCGCGTTGGGCAGCACGCAGGCGTTGTCGGGGTCGGAGCAGCCGAGCTCGATCGGGCTGGGCGCGCGTGTGCCCTGGCTCAGCTGGCCGTAGACCGTCAGCGCCGGGCTGGCCTGCCAGGTGAGGCCGGCGGCGGGGTTGAGCTTGCGGTAGCGTGCGTCGGCGTCGAGTTCGGTGTCCAGGCCGAGCTCGATGCGGCCGCGGTCGACCGTCGTCACCTGGGTCTGCTGCCAGCGCGCCGACAGCGTCGCCTGCAGCGTCGGCGTGATCGAGATCTGGTCCAGCGCCCAGACGCTGGTGCTGCGCGTGCGGCCGCTGATCCAGGCGTCGACCTCGGCCTCCTCGGTGTCGACGACGGCGCGGGTGGCGTCGAGCAGGCCTTCGGCCTCGGTCTGGCGGAAATGGCTGCGCGAGCGGTCGTAGGCCGCGCCCAGGCTGACGCGGTGCGTCTCGCCGGCCCAGGTCGACTGCAGCGCCAGGCCTTCGCCGCGCTGCCGCGTCGAGGTGCGGTTCTCGACGCCGGTCTCCTCGACGGCGGGCGGGTCGTAGTCGTCGTTGAGGTCGCCGTTGAGCGTGTGCGCGTCGAGCCGGCGGACGTAGGCGGTGGCGGCCAGGCGCTGCGTCGCCGAGACGTCCAAGCGGCCGTTGAAGGCCAGCATCGTCATGCGGTTGTCGGTGCGGTCGGGGCGGGTGTAGATCTGCTCGCGGTCGGCGCGCAGCAGGGTCTCGGGCAGCAGGCCGTTGCCGATCAGCGCGTTGTCGGCGTGGGTCAGCGCGAGGTCCCAGTCGAGGGCGCCGAACTTCGCGCCGCCCTTGGCGAAAACCTGGCGCACCTTGGATGGCGAATGGTCGCGCCAGCCGTCCTCGTTCATCGCGTTGGCGGCCAGGAACAGGTGGCCGGTCTCGCCGATCCTGCGGCCGTGCGACAGCTCGGTCTCGATGCGGCCGAAGGAGCCGCCTTCGATGCTGGCTTCGGTGCCGGGGTGGGTGTCGCCGCGTTTGGTCTCCAGCACCAGCGCGCCGCCCAGCGTGTTCAGCCCGAACAGCGGGTTGGCGCCGGGCAGCAGCGTCATCGAGGCGATCGCGCCCTGCGGGATCAGGTCCCAGGAGACGACGTCGCCGAAGGCCTCGTTGACGCGCACGCCGTCCTGGTAGACCGACAGGCCCTGCGGCGTGCCCAGCAGCGGGCTGGCGGTGAAGCCGCGGAAGTTGAGGTCGACCTGGTACGGGTTGCCCTGGATCTCGTTGGCGCTGACGCCGGGCAGCGTGCTCGCCAGGAAGTCGGCGAGGTTGCGGCTTTGCGTGCGCCGCAGGTCCTGGTCGTCGGCGGTCTGCACGTTGGCCGGCACGCGGTCGCGGGCGACGCCGCTGCCGGGCACCGGCGAGATGCCGATGATCTCGATGCGTTCGACGACGGGCTGGCCTTGCGCCTGGGCGGTGGTGGCCAGGCAGGCGAGGGCGGCGAGAGCGGGCGCCGTCAGGCGCAGCGGGGCGGACATGGGGTCTCCTGTTCGAGTGGTTCTGGCTCCTTGTCTCGCGTGGGGTGGGGCGGGTCGGATCGGGTGTGCCGACGGTAAGCGGCGGCCGCGGCGTGGTTCCAGGGAAGATTTCCCGGCCTGCGGGTTCGCCCTCTCCGGGAGTTCACGCCCCGGCCGGGGCGATGACGCCGTGGCGCCAGGCGAGGTGGGCCAGCGCCGCGGTGGTCGCGACGCCGAGCTTGTCCTTGATCGCGCTCTGGTGGTTGGACACCGTCTTGGCGGACAGGCCGAGCGCCTGGGCGCATTCGGCCGCCGAACTGCCGGCGGCGAGCAGGCGGAAGACCTCGAACTCGCGCGCGCTCAGGCTGCACAGGCGCTCGCCTTCGCACAGCGGGTCGCGCCGCCGCCAGCCCGGCGGCAGCCCCGGGTCCAGCCAGCTCTGGCCGGCGTGCAGCGCACGCACCGCGTCGACGAGCAGCTCGGGCGCGGCGGCCTTGGTGAGGTAGCCGCGTGCGCCGGCCTCAAAGGCGCGGCGCACCATCGCTTCGCTGTCGTGCATGCTGAAGACCAGCACCGCCGCGTCGGCGCGGCGCTGGCGCAGGCGGGCGATCAGCGCCAGGCCGCCGCCGGGCATCGCCAGGTCGGTGACCAGCACGTCGGGCGCCAGCGTCGCCCAGGCCTGTTCGGCCGCGTCGGCGTCGCCGGCCTCGCCGACGACGTGCAGGCCGCCGGCGGCGTCGAGCAGGCGGCGGTAGCCCTCGCGCACCACCGGGTGGTCGTCGGAGATCAGCACGCGGATCGTCATGACGCCGTCTCCAGCACGTGCCGTGCCACGTCCTGCCGCAGCGGCAGCGTCAGCACGATGCGCGTGCCGGCGCCCGGCGCGCCGTGCAGCGCCAGCGTGCCGCCCAGCGCCGCCGCGCGTTCGCCGGCGCCGAGCAGGCCCAGGCCGCGGCGCTGGCCTTCGGGCGGCAGGCCGACGCCGTCGTCCTCGACGACCAGCGCCAGCGTCGTGCCTTCGCGGGCCAGCAGCACGCTGGCGTGCCGCGCGCGGGCGTGGCGCATCACGTTGGTCAGCGCCTCCTGGGCGACGCGGTAGACGACGAGCTCCACCTCCGGCGCCAGGCCGGCGGCGGCGTCGGCGCGGTCGTGGAAGCGGCAGTCGACGCCGCTGCGCGCCTGCCAGCCATCGCACAGGTCCTGCAGCGACGCGGCCAGGCCCAGGGTGTCCAGGTGCACCGGGCGCAGGCGCTGCAGCAGCGCGCGCACGCCGCGCAGCAAGGCCTCGGCCTGCAGGTCGGCGCGCGCCGCGGCGGCCCCGGCGCCGTCGGCGTCGCCGGCGGCGAGGGCGCGGCGCAGCAACGCGGTTTCGATGCGCAGCGCGGTGCCGGCCTGGCCCATCTCGTCGTGCAGCTCGCGCGCGATCGCCTCGCGTTCGGCTTCCTGCAGCGCGATCAGGCCGCGCGCCAGCTCGGCGTTGCGTTCGGCCAGCCGCGCCGCGTCGGCCAGTGCACGCTGCTCGGCGGCCAGCGCCTGCTCGGCTTCGTGGCGGCGGCGCAGCGCGTGCAGCGCCAGGCCGGCGGCGAGCACGCCGAGCGCGATCGCCAGCTCGTCGGCCTGCCAGCCCTCGTGGCGTTGGAAGAAGGCCGACAGCGACTCGTGCAGCTCCAGCATCGAGGCCAGCGCCCAGGTCGCCAGCGCGACGCCGACGACGGCGGCCAGCTCCAGCGCCGAGCGCCGGCGCAGGGCTGCGGTGTCGCGGGACGGGGCGGCCATGTCAGCTGCGCCCCAGGCCCATGCGGGCGGTGGCGATGCGTTCACGTTCGTACTCCTCGCGCAGCCAGCGGCCGTAGTCGGCCGGGCCGAGATAGGCGAGGTCCTGGTCGTACTTGGCGAGTTCGGCGCCGAAGGCCGGCTCGAACATCGCGCGCTTGAAGGCTTCGTGCAGCGTGGCGACGACCGCCGGCGCCATGCCGCGCGGCCCGCCCAGGCCGTAGGGCGAGGTGGCGACGATCGGAAAGCCCAGTTCGGTCAGCGTCGGCACCGTCGGCCAGCGCGGCGAACGCCGGGCGGCGAAGGTCGCCAGCAGCCTGAGCCGGCCGCTGTCGACCGCCGGCGCGAAGCCGCTGGAGTTGACGCCGGCCATCACCTGACCGGACTCGATGGCCAGCAGCTGCTCGCTGGTGCCGCGATAGGGCACGTGGATGTAGCGCAGGCCGCGCGCGCTGAACAGCTCCTCGAGCACGACGTGCGGCGTGGTGCCGACGCCGTTGGTGGCGATCGCCAGCTCGCCGGGGCGGGCACGCGCGAACGAGAACAGGTCCTCCAGCGAGCGGAACGGGCTGGTGGCGCGCACCAGCACGCCGAAGGTCACGCCGGAGATCTGCAGGATCGGCGTGACGTCGCGGATCGGATCCCAGAGCACACGCTGGGTGTGCGGCACGCGCAGCACCGGCTGCGGGATCTGGGCGATCGTGTAGCCGTCGGGCTCGGCCTGCTGCAGCACCGGCATCGCCAGCGTGCCGCCGGCGCCGCTGCGGTTCTCGATCAGCACGCGCTGGCCGAGCTGGGCGCCGGCCAGTTCAGCGAGCAGGCGCATCGTCAGGTCGGTGGCGCCGCCGGCCGGCCAGGGCACCCACAGCGTGATCGGCCGGCTCGGGAAGTGCGGCGTGCCGGCGCTGGCGCCGGCGCTGCCGGCGGCGGCCAGCGCGGCGGCGGCCAGCAGGCGCCGGCGCTGGGGGTTCAGCGGGCGAGCTTGCACAGCTTCTCCGGCGCATCGGCGCCCAGCGTGTCGAGCACGTTCGTCGGGTGCAGCAGGCCGTCGATCGGCGCCTGGGCGACGACGCCCTGGCCGTCGCTCAGCAGCATGGTCTGGCGCAGCTGGCCGTCCCAGGCGCGAAAGCTCAGCGCCGTGCCCTTGGAGCCGTCCAGCGTGCCGGTGGCCAGCGCCTTGGCCCAGGCCGCTGCAGGGCCCTTGGGCACGGCGACGGCGGCGCCGACCAGCGCCTTGCCGGCCATCCAGGCGGCCCAGTCCTGGGCCGTCATCGGGCGTTTGGCGGCCTTGGCGAAGCGGCGCGAGACCTGCGGCGCGCCATAGCGCTCGAACTGCGCATGCCAGGCCAGCGCCACCAGTCCGGCGTCGCCGACCACCGGCCGCGGCAGCGCCGTGCGGTAGGGCAGGCCGCGGCCGAACTCGCCGTCGCTGTCGACGACCCAGACGGCGTCGTAGGTCGCGTTGCCGGTCAGCAGCAGCGGGTTGGCGAGTTCGCGTTCGCGCGGGTCGGCCGAGAGCTTGAACGGCCGCTCGGCGACGAGCTTCAGGCCGTAGCGTTTGATCGACGCCTGCGCGGTGGCGGCGCGCAGGCGGTCCTCGGGCGAGGGGCCGACGAGCAGCAGCACCTGGCTCCACTTGCGCGCCACCAGGGTCTGCGCCAGCGCGTCGGCGCGCATGCGCTCGCTGGGCAGCAGGTGGTACAGGCGCGGCCGGCAATCGGCTCCGCGCAGGCGGTCGGCGGCGTCGCCGACGTTGAGCACCGGGATCTTCACCGCGTCGGCGACGGCCAGCGTCCAGTCGCTCGGCAGGTCGACGACCAGCGCCGCGGCGCCGGCCTTCTCGGCCGCCGCGGCGGCGGTGCGCGCGGCGTCGCGCGACGCGGCTTCCTTCGTGTCGACGGCGACCGTCGCGCCGGCGGCGTCGAGCTCGAACTGGGCGTCGGCGATCGCCAGCGCCAGGCCGTCGCCGGCCGGGCCGCCGGGGTGGCCGAGGAAGGCGCGTTCCAGCCGCGTGCGTTCGAGGCGGGCGTCGTCGGCCGGCAGCAGCAGCGTCGCCTTCAGCGTCGCCGCCGGCGCCGCGGCCGCGGCCAGCGCCAGCGCGGCACCGGCCGCCCAGCGGCGGGCCGTCATTCGACCAGCACCACGCCGTAGGGCACGCGGCCCACCGGGATGCTCTTGATCGCCTTGGCGCTGGCGACGTCGACGACGGTGACGTCGTCGCTGAGCCCGTTGACGACCCACAGCCGCTGCCCGGCCTTGTCCAGCGCGACGTTCCAGGCGCGGCGGCCGACCAGCGCCAGCGCCGTCACCTTGCGCGCCGCGACGTCGACGAAGGCCACGTGGTTGGCCTTGCCCAGCGCGACGAAGGCGCGGCGGCCGTCGGGCGTCATCGTGATGCCCACCGGCGTGATGTCCTCCGGCCGCGCGCCGCGCACCTCGAACTTCAGCGTCGCCACGACCTCGTGCGTCGCCGTCGAGACGATGCTGACGCTGGCGTCCATCTCGTTGGTCACCCACAGCTCCTGGCCGTCGGGCGTGATCGCCATGCGCCGCGGGCGCTTGCCGACCTTGACGTTCTTCACCACCTTGCCCTGGGCGACGTCGATGACGTGCACCAGGCTCGCGACCTCGGAGGTCACGTACAGCGTGCGGCCGTCGGCCGAGACCTTGACGCCCTCGGGCTCCTGGCCGACCTTGATCGTCTTCGTCACCTTGCCGGTCTGGGCGTCGACGAAGCTGGTTTCGGCCTCGTCCTCGTTGGAGACGTAGATCGTGCGCCCGTCGGGCGAGACGTCGAAGGCCTCGGGCTCTTCGCCCAGCGGCACGCGGCGCAGCGACTTGCCGGTGTTGGCGTCGAGCACGTCGGCGGCGTTGCTGTCGGTGCAGGCCAGCATCACGTGGCCGTCGGGCAGGCGCTGGATGTGGCGGCCGCGTTTGCAGGTCGGCAGGGTGCCCTTGACGGCGAGCGTCGCCGTGTCGATCAGCGTGATCGCGTTGTCCTTCTCGCTGGACACCCAGGCGGTGCCGGCATGGGCGCCGGCGGCGGCGGTGGCGACGGCGATCGCGGCCACGGCGCGGGGGAAACCTCGCACGTTCTTGTCTCCTTGTGGTCCGGGTCTGACGGGGGGCCTCTTGACGGGCCTCGTGCGGCGATTCCACCAGATGTCGTGCGGACGCGCCGTCCGCACGAACCAGCAAGGAACCCGCCAGCCGTCGTCCTCCGAGGGGGCGGCCGGGGAGGCGGTGCAGGCCGATGACACTCTGTTCCGCGAGCGATGACACGGTTTCGGCGCAGCCTGTCCGCCCGGCGCGCCGGCGGGGCTGGCCGCCGGGTTTCGGCCCCGCGCCCGCTCGCCGGTGCTTTCCCTATCCGGGTCGTTCCGGAGGCCGGGCCGGTCGGCGGCCGCCGCGGCCCCGTGCGCTGCCGGGCGGCCGCTGCCCGCCGCGCCGCAGGCCGCCCTGATGCCGCGGCAACGCCGTCTCCGCGTCGTCCCGGCCGGGCAAGGAACTTGCGGTCGGCCGCCCCGCCGTGTTCTCGACGTCGGGCGGCGGGTTGGTCATCGGGTGGCTGGCCGCAGGCGTGAAGACCGGTCCATCAAAGCAAGGAGACAACGATGCGGATTTCGTGGCACACACGCCTCCCCTGGGCGGGACTGGGTCTGGCGTTGGCGGCGCTTCCGGGACTGGCGCTGGCCAACGCGGACGTCGAGAAGCTCACCGCCAACCCCAAGAACTGGGCGATGCAGGCGGGCGACATGTACAACCAGCGGCACAGCCAGCTCAAGCAGATCAACACCGGCAACGTCGGCAAGATGCAGGTCGCGTGGACCTTCTCCACCGGCGTGCTGCGCGGCCACGAAGGCTCGCCGCTGGTCATCGACGGCACGATGTACCTGCACTCGCCGTTCCCCAACAAGGTCTGGGCGCTCGACCTCGAGTCGCAGAAGATCCTCTGGAAGTACGAGCCCAAGCAGGACCCGGCGGTGATCCCGCAGATGTGCTGCGACACGGTCAACCGCGGTCTGGCCTACGCCGAGGGCAAGGTCTTCCTGCAGCAGGCCGACAGCAACCTCGTCGCGCTCGATGCCAAGACCGGCAAGGTGGTCTGGACGGTGAAGAACGGCGACCCCAAGCTGGGCGCCGTCAACACCAACGCGCCGCACGTCTTCAAGGACAAGGTCATCACCGGCATCTCCGGCGGCGAATGGGGCGTGCGCGGCTTCCTGGCCGCCTACGACATCAACACCGGCAAGCAGGTCTGGAAGGGCTACAGCGTCGGCCCCGACGCCGAGATGCTGATCGACCCGAAGACGACGACGACCTGGATGGACGGCGCGGTCAAGCCGGTCGGCCCGGACTCGTCGCTGAAGACCTGGAAGGGCGACCAGTGGAAGATCGGCGGCGGCACCACCTGGGGCTGGTACAGCTACGACAAGGCGCTGAACCAGGTCTTCTACGGCACCGGCAACCCGTCCACCTGGAACCCGGCGCAGCGTCCGGGCGACAACAAGTGGACGATGTCGATCTGGTCGCGTGACGTCGACACCGGCAAGGTGAAGTGGGTCTACCAGATGACCCCGTACGACGAGTGGGACTTCGACGGCATCAACGAGATGATCCTCGCGGACATCAACGTCAAGGGCAAGCCGACCAAGGCCCTGGTGCACTTCGACCGCAACGGCTTCGCCTACACGCTGGACCGCACCAACGGCGCGCTGCTCGTCGCCGAGAAGTACGACCCGGTGGTCAACTGGGCGACGCACGTCGACATGAAGACCGGCCGTCCGCAGGTCGTGTCCAAGTACTCGACGGCGCAGAACGGTCCTGACGTCAACACCAAGGGCATCTGCCCGGCGGCGCTGGGCTCCAAGGACCAGCAGCCCGCGGCCTACGACCCCGAGACCAAGCTCTTCTACGTGCCGACCAACCACGTCTGCATGGACTACGAGCCGTTCCAGGTCGAGTACACCGCCGGCCAGCCCTACGTCGGGGCGACGCTGTCGATGTACCCGGCGCCCAACAGCCACGGCGGCATGGGCAACTTCATCACCTGGGACGCGGGCACCGGCAAGATCGTGCAGTCCAAGGCCGAGAAGTTCTCGGTGTGGAGCGGCGCGCTGACCACCGCCGGCGGCATCGCCTGCTACGGCACGCTCGAGGGTTACCTGAAGTGCGTCGACAAGAAGAACATCTCCAAGGAGCTGTTCAAGTTCAAGACGCCCTCCGGGATCATCGGCAACGTGTTCACCTACGAGCACAAGGGCAAGCAGTACCTCGGCGTGTTCTCGGGCATCGGCGGCTGGGCCGGCATCGGCATGGCCGCGGGTCTGGAGAAGGACCAGGAAGGCCTGGGCGCCGTCGGTGGCTACCGCGAGCTGTCCCAGTACACCGAGCTGGGCGGTTCGCTGACGGTCTTCGCACTGCCGAACTGACGCGCTCCCCGGCCGGCCGGCGTTCGTGCGCCGGCCGGCTTTTCCCGAGGGAGCGGCGTCCGACGCGGCGACGCTCCCTTTCCCACGAGGATCTCCGCACCATGCTTCGGAAACTGCTGCTGGGTGTCGTGCTGTTCGCGGCCGGCGCGTCGTACGGCCAGGACCAGACCCCGCTCTATACCGTCGTCGACGGCTACAAGGTCGACCCGTTCACGATGAAGGGCTTCCGCACCTGGCGCGCCGCGGCCTGCGACCGCTGCCACGGTGCCAACCAGGAAGGGCTGGTCGGCCCGTCGCTGGTCAACAGCCTGAAGACGCTGAGCAAGGCCGACTTCGTCAAGACCGTGCGCGACGGCCGCCTGGACAAGGGCATGCAGAGCTTCGGCAGCAGCCAGCAGGTGATGGACAACATCGACGCCCTCTACGCCTACCTGAAGGGGCGCTCGGACGGCGCGATCACGCGTGCCAAGGTGGAGCCGATTCCCCAATGAAGACCCGAGCCCTCGTCGCCGCGGCCCTGGCCCTGGCCTGTGCCGCCGCCAGCGCGCAGGAAGCCCCCCGCAAGGCGTTCAAGGTCTGCCAGGACCCGAACAACCTGCCGTTCTCCAACGAGCGCGGCGAAGGCATCGAGAACCGCATCGCCGAGGTCTTCGGCAAGGCCCTGGGCCTGCCGGTCACCTACTACGCCTTCCCGCAGCGCATGAACTTCATCCGCAACACGCTGCGCTACAAGCTGCCTGGCCAGGACTATCCCTGCGACGTCGTGCTCGGCGTGCCCGCCGGCTTCGAGCAGGTGTCGGCGACCAAACCCTATTACCGCTCGACCTACGCGCTGGTCTACGCCAGCGGCCGCGGCCTGGACGGCGTCACCAGCGGCGAGCAGTTCCTGGCTCTCGACCGCGAGCGCTTGGCCAAGCTACGCATCGGCCTGTACGACCGCTCGCCGGCCTCGGCCTGGCTGGCCAAGCACGGCCTCGTCGACAGCGGCGTGCCCTATCCGATCCTCAGCCCCGACCCCGACAACAACCCCGGCCAGATGCTCGAACGCGACCTGGCCGGCGGCAAGCTCGACGCGGCCATCGTCTGGGGCCCGATCGCCGGCTTCGTCGCCCAGCGCGTGAAGGCGCCGAAGCTCGTCGTCGTGCCGCTGGCCAGCGAGCCCGGCGTCAAGTTCGACTACGCGATCGCGATGGGCGTGCGCTACGGCGAACGCGAGTGGAAGCAGCAGGTCGAGCAGCTGATCGACAGCCACCAGGGCGAGATCCGCCAGATCCTGCAGTCCTACGGCGTGCCGCTCCTCGAGACGGACGCCGGCGGCAAATGAGCGCCGCCGCCTCCCCCGCGCGCCGGCAGTGGCTGCGGCTTGCAGCCGCCTTGCCGGCGCTGGCCGCGTGGCCGGCGCTCGCCGCCGACGCTGCCGCCGACGCCGCGTCTGCGCCGGCCGAGTTCTCGGCCGCCGAACGTGCGCTCTTCGTCGAGCCGCACCTGGCCGGGCTGAAGCCGCCGCTGGAGCTGGCCTACCGCTTCAGCCGCCGCGGCAGCCTGGAGCCCGATCTCGACGACCGCGTGACGCTGGTGCTGGCCGCCAACGCCGCCGGCGGCTGCTGCCGGGCGCAGGCGCGATTCCTCTCCGGCGCCGAGCAGTTCGAGCTGCCCGAGGTCGAGGACGCCCAGGGCAACCCGGTGATCCTGTACTTCCTGGAGCGCGACGTGCGCGAGATGCAGCGCCGCACCAAGGGCCAGTCGGGCTACTTCCGCAAGCGCATCCGCATGGCGGTGGCGCAGTCGGCGACGGTGCGCGAGACCATGCTGCCCTACGCCGGCCGTCGCGTGCCGGCGCGCGAGGTCGAGATCGCGCCCTACGTCGACGACCCGCTGCGCGCGCGTTTCCAGGGCCTGGCCGACAAGCGCTATCTGTTCACGCTGTCGCCGGCCGTGCCCGGCGGCGTCTACGCCATCGCCACCCGCGTCGCCGGCCCGGCCGTCGGCGCGCCCCCGCTCGTCGCCGAGGAGTTGCTGGCCGACGGCGCCACCACGACGCTCGCGCGCTTGGGCGGGCTGAGACCGACATGAAGCTGCTCGCCCTGATCCCGCTGCTGGCCGCCACGGCCGCCGTCGCCGCGCCCAAGCCGGGCCACGACTATCCGACCATCGAACGTGTGCTCTACGTGCAGCAGTGCATGCGCGAGAACCTCGGGCCGTACTACGAGATGGTCAACAAGTGCTCGTGCGCGCTGGACCGCATCGCCGCCGAGACCAGCCTCGACGACTTCGTCGAGATGAACACCGTCGTCAACGCGATGACGATCGGCGGCGAACGCGGCAGCGAGCTGCGCGACAACGCCGGCGCCAAGAAGCAGGTCACGCGCTGGAAGGAGCTGCAGGCGCGTGTGAAGCCGGCCTGCTTCATCGGCACCGGCCCGGGCGCCGCGGCACGATGAACCGCTTCGGGCGCGCAGTCACGCCGGCGCGCTTGCTGCGCCAGCCCGACGCCGCACGCCTGGTCAGAGCGGCGCTCGCCCTCGCGCTGGCGGCCTCGGCGGCGCAGGCCGCGCCCTATGCCTGGATCACCAACCAGGGCAGCCACGACGTCTCGGTGATCGACCTGGCCGAGGAGCGTGTCGTCGCGACGGTGCCGGTCGGGCGCTCGCCGGCCGGCGTCGTCGCCGCCGGCGCCGCCGGCCGGGTCTTCGTCTCCAACCCCGACAGCCGCACGATCTCGGTCATCGACATGCGCGAGCGCCGCGTCGTCGCGACGCTGGACGGCGGCAGCGGCCCGGTGGGGCTGGACGCCTCGGCCGACGGCCGGCGCCTGGTGGCCGCCGACTGGTACGCCAACCGGCTGCTGGTCTGGGACACGGCGCGGCTGGACGCTGCGCCGCGCATGATCGCCGTCGGCCGCGCGCCGGCCGGCGTCGCGGTGTCGGCCGACGGCGGCAGCGCCTGGGTCGCCGAACGCGACGACGACAGCGTCGCCCTGGTCGATCTGGAACGCGGCGTCGTGCGCTCGCGCGTGGCCGTCGGCTCGCACCCTTTCGCGCTGCTGCTCGACGCGCCGCGCGGGCGGCTGTATGCGCTCAACGTGCAGAGCGACGACGTCTCGGTCGTCGACACCGCGCGTGCCGCCGTCGTCGCCACCGTCGCCGTCGGCCACGCGCCCTACGGCGCCGCGCTGGCCGCCGGCGGCCGGCTGCTCTACGTCAGCAACCAGCACGACGACAGCGTCAGCGTGCTCGACGCCGAAGGCCTGAGCGTGCTGCGCACGCTGCACGGTTTCGGCTACCCCGAAGGCGTGGCCGCCTGGGGCGACCGCGTCGTCGTCGTGAACTGGATGGACGACGCGGTCAGCGTGCTCGACGCCGACACCGGCGCCGAGCGCCGCCGCATCGCCACCGGCCGCAACAGCCGCGGTTTCGGCGCCTTCATCGGTGCGCCGGCCGCCCCCTAGCCACGAGGAGAACGATCCCGATGCCCACCCGCAGAACCGCCGTCATCGTCGCCGCGCTCGTGCTGGCCGCCGGCGCCGCCGTCGCCCACGGGCCTTCGCGCCTGAAGGTGACCGAAACGATCTCGATCGCGGCGCCGCCGGCCGCCGTCTGGGCGCGCATCCGCAACTTCGACGCGCTGAAGGACTGGCACCCGGCGGTCGCGCAAAGCCCGGCCAGCCATGGCAACGAGATCGGCTCGGTGCGCGAGATCGTGCTCAAGGACGGCGGCAAGCTCAGCGAGCGCCTGGAGCGCTGGGACGACACGGCGATGAGCTACAGCTACCGCGCCGCGCCGGGCGGCGCGCTGCCGGTGACCAACTACGCCTCGACGATCACCGTGCGCGCCGAAGGCGAGGGCAGCGTCGTCGAGTGGCGCGGCGCCTTCTACCGCGGCTGGCCCAACAACGACCCGCCGCCGGACCAGAACGACGACGCCGCGGAGCGTGCGATCACCGCCGTCTACAAGTCCGGCCTGGGCAACCTGAAGCGCCTCGTCGAGGGCCGCTGACGATGCACCGCCGGCGCTGCCACACGCTGCTCGTCGCCCTGGCGCTCGCGCCGGCGGCGCTGGCCGCGTGTGCCTCGCCGGGGGCCGCGGCACCGCGGGCGCTGGCCGACGGCGTTTTCTGGGTCGCCGGCAGCGGCGGCGCCCCGGCGCCGGCCAACGGCGGGCGCATCGGCAACAGCGGCTTCGTCGTCGGCCCGGCGGGTGTCGTCGCGGTCGACACCGGCACCTCCTACGCCCATGGCCGCGCCTTGATCGCGGCGATCCGCGCCACCACCGAGCGGCCGCTGGCGCTGGCGCTGATCACCCACGTGCGACCCGAAGCACTGTTCGGTGCCACCGCCTTCCGCGAAGCCGGCGTGCCGGTGCTGATGCACGCCCAGGCCGCGCGCCTGATGCGCTCGCGCTGCGACGGCTGCCTGACGCAGCTGCGCCAGGCGCTGGGCGACGCGGCGATGGCCGGCTCGGCGGTCATCGCGCCCGACCGCGTCGTCGACGGCGCGGCGACGCTGGCCGAGGCCGGCCGGCCGCTGGAGCTGATCTTCCCCGGCCACGCCAGCGGCCCGGGCGACGTCGCGCTCTGGGACCCGGCGCGGCGTGTGCTGTTCGCCGGCGGCCTGGTCGAGAACGGCCGGGTGCCGGCGATCGACGACGCCGACCTGCCCGGCTGGCAGCGGGCGCTGGCGGCGCTGACTGCGCTGCAGCCCAAGGTGGTGGTGCCGGCGCACGGCGCGGCCGCCGGGCCCGAGGCGATCACCGCGACCGCGGCCTACCTCGCCGCGCTGGACCAGCGCGCCCGGGCCCTGGTCGCCGACGGCGCCTCGCTGATCGACGTGCCCGAGGCGGCGTCGCTGCCGGCCTATGCCGGCTGGGACGAGTACGACGTCATCCACCGCCGCAACGCGTCGATCGCCTTTCTGCGTGCCGAACGGGCGCTGCTGCTCGGGGAGATGCCGCGATGAGCCCGACGCGCCGCGGCGGTCTTCAGGCGATGGCGGCGCTGGCGCTGGCTGCCGCCGCGCCGGCGTTGCGCGCCGCGCCCGGCGGCCTGCCGTCGGCCGCCGACGGCGATTCGTCGCCGGTCTGGGACGGCTTGCGCGCGCGGCTCTTCGGCGAGCGGCCGATCGCGGTGCAGGACGCCGTGCGCCTGGTCGTGCCGCGACGTGCGGCCTACGGCGCTTCGGTGCCGGTGAAGATCGTGCCGGCGCTGGCGCAGACGCCCGAGCGCTGGGTGAAGCGGCTGACGCTGATCGTCGACCTGAACCCCTCGCCGGTGGCCGCGGTGCTGGAGCTGACGCCGGCACTGGGTCTGGCCGAGTTCGAGACCCGGCTGCGCGTCGACCAGTACAGCCACGTGCGTGTCGTCGCCGAACTCTCCGACGGCACGCTGCACACCGACTCGCGCTACGTGAAGACCAGCGGCGGCTGCTCGGCGCCGCCCAACCGCGACGCGCCCGAACGCATCGGCAGCACGCTGGTGCGCCTGCTGGAGCCGGCGCGCCGCGGTGCGCTGGCGGCGGCCGAAGTGGCGGTGCTGCACCCCAACGACACCGGCTTCGAGCTGAACCAGCGCACGCTGCTCTACATCCCGCCGCACTTCGTGCGTTCGATGTCGCTGCGCTGGGCCGGCGCGCCGCTGTTCGACGCCGAGCTGGACTTCTCGATCAGCGAGAACCCGAGCTGGCGCTTCCACTTCGTGCCGCAAGGCGCCGGCGAGCTGCGTGCCGAGATCGTCGACACGCACGACGCGCGTTTCGTCGGCCGGCTGGCCGTGGAGCCTGCGGCATGAGGCGCCGCCTGCTGCTCGCGACGCTGGCGCTGGCCGCCGGCGGCGTGCTGGCCGGCGTACCGGCGGCCTACGCGCCGCTGGTCGTCCAGCCGCGCACCGTCGACGGCCACCAGGAGTACGACCTGCGCCCGGCGCTGGAACGGGCGCGGCGCGAGAACCGGCGGCTCTACGTCTACCTCGGCGCGCACGACTGCGCCTTCTGCAAGCGCTACGAGCGTTTCCTCGAGCAGCACGCCACCGAGCTGGTGCCCGAGTTCGCCAAGGCCTGGATCGTCGTCGACCTGCGCAGCAGCCTGGCGACCCACGCCGACAAGCTGTGGCTGCAGACCGGGCCGCGGCCGCAGGCCTATGCCGAGTTCCAGCGTGCGCTGGGCGACGAACGTGCGCGCCAGCTCGTCTATCCCAGCGTCTGGCTGCTCGACGGCCAGGCGCGGCCGTTGATGCCGATGCCCGCGGGCACCGGCACTTTCGAGACCGTTCCCGAGCAGCTGGAGATCCTCCGGCTCGAACAGTAGGGCGCCGCGGGCGGCGCCATCGATTCAACCAGGGTCCACCATCATGCGAAGCGAGACTGCACTCCCTCTCCCGGCCACGGCCCACGACCACGCGCCTGCCGCGCGCCGCCGCCCGCTGCGGGCCGGGCTGGCTGCCGTGCTGTCGCTCGTGGCTTGTGCCGCCTGGGCGCAGAACCCGGCGAGCACGCCGTCGCCGGCGGGCAAATCGGAGCTGCCGGCGGTGCAGCGTGCGGTGCACGTCTGCGCCTCCTGCCACGGCGACTTCGGCCGCAGCACGCACAAGCTCTACCCGGCGCTGGCCGGCCAGACGCGCGACTACATGATCCGGCAGATGAAGGACTTCCGCGACCAGGCGCGCGCCGAGACCGACATCCAGGCCTACATGTGGGGCATCTCGGCGCTGCTGACCGACGAGCAGATCGAAGGCCTGGCCGACTACTACGCCGCGCAGACGCCGCTGCCGGGCAAGTCGCGCAACGCCAAGCTGGAGGCCGAAGGCAAGCAGATCTTCGAGCAGGGCGTCGGCGACCACACGGTGCGCGCCTGCACCAGCTGCCACGGCACGAATGCCCAGGGCGACGGCGCCGCGCCGCGCCTGGCGGGGCTGCACGCCGAGTACGTCTTCCGCCAGCTGCAGGCCTTCAAGACCCCGCTGCGCCGCCACGGCAACGTGATGAAGTCCGAGGCCCAGGCGCTGAACGACGCCCAGATGAAGGCGCTGGCGGCCTACGTGATGTCCAGGTGAGGGCCGGGCCGGCGGCGCCTCAGCGCACGCCGGCCAGCCGCCGCGACTCGGCCGGGCCGCGGAAGACCAGCGGCTGCTCGACGACGCCGGCTTCGGCGCGCGCCACCGCCTCGGTGATCAGGCCGTGCTGCGGGCTCTTCGGGCACACCGGGTCGGCGGCCTCGGGGTCGTGGGCGACGAGATACGCCTGGCAGCGGCAGCCGCCCAGGTCTTCTTCCTTCTTCTCGCAGCTCGCGCAGGGCTCCTTCATCCAGCCGGTGCCGCGGTAGCGCGCGAAGCCTTCGCTCTCGAACCAGACCGAACGCAGCGACATCTCGCGCACGTTCGGGAAGGCCAGACCGGGCAGCATCTTCGCGGTGTGGCAGGGCAGGGCGGTGCCGTCGGGCGTGACGGTCAGGAACATGCTGCCCCAGCCGTTGACGCACTTCTTGGCCCGGCCTTCGTGCCAGTCGGGCGCGACGAAGAAGAGGCGCATCTCGTCGCCCAGCTTCGTGCGCCAGGCGTCGGTGACGGCCTCGGCGTGGCGCAGCTGCTCGCGCGTCGGCAGCAGCTGCGCGCGGTTCAGGTAGGCCCAGGAGTAGTACTGCGTGTTCGCGAGTTCGACGTACTCGGCGCCCAGCCGGTGCGCCATCTCGATGATGCGGTCGACGTGATCGATGTTGAGCCGGTGCAGCACGACGTTCATCACCATCGGCCAGCCGTGGGCGCGGATCGTCTCGGCGACACGCTGCTTCAGCTCGAAGGTCTTGGTGTGCGAGAGGAAGTCGTTGCTCTCGCGCGTCGAGTCCTGGAACGACAGCTGCACGTGGTCCAGCCCGGCGGCCTTCAGCGCCGCGGCACGTTCGGGCGTCAGGCCGACGCCGGAGGTCAGCAGGTTGGTGTAGTAGCCCAGGCGGTGGGCTTCGGCGACGAGGTCCTCGAGGTCCTCGCGCAGCAGCGGCTCGCCGCCGGAGAAGCCGCACTGCACGGCGCCGAGTTCGCGGCCCTCGCGCAGCACGCGCAGCCAGTCGGCGGTGGAGAGTTCGTCGGGCTGCGCCGCGTAGTCCACCGGGTTGTAGCAAAACACGCAGTGCAGCGGGCAGCGGTAGGTGAGCTCGGCCAGCAGCCACAGCGGCGGGCCCGGGCGCGGCGCCGTCATGCGCCGTCCCAGGCCAGCCAGCGGCGCTCGCCGGCCATCGAGACGAAAGCCAGCACGTCGGCGGCGAGTTCGGGCGCCGCGAAGACGGCTTGCAGCTCGGCGGCGATGTCGGCGATGCGGCGTTCGCCGTCGCAGCGCTCCAGGATCGCGCCGGCGCTGCCGTTGAGCTTGACCATGCCTTCGGGGTAGAGCAGCACGTGGCAGCCCTGCGCCGGCTCCCACTGGAAGCGGAAACCGCGTGCCAGGCGTGGCCGGCTGTCCAGCGTCGCGGTGCTGGCGCTCATGCGGTCACGCCGTAACGCTGCGCCATCGCGTCGTTCATCGCCCAGAGGATGTCGAGCTTGAACTGCAGCACGTCCAGCGCGCGCTGCTGCTGGGCCTGCGTCGTGAAGTGCGCCAGCGTGATCGCCAGCCCCTGCTCGACGTCGCGCCGGGCCTGGCTGACGCGGTTGCGGAAATAGGCCAGTCCCTCGGGCTCGATCCAGGGGTAGTGCTGGGGCCAGGTGGCCAGGCGCTGCTTGTGGATCTCGGGCGCGAAGAGTTCGGTCAGCGAGGAGCACACTGCCTCCTGCCAGTGCACGCGGCGCGCGAAGTTGACGTAGGCGTCGACGGCGAAACGCAGCGCCGGGATCACGTGGCGTTCGTCCAGCACTTCCTCGCGCGTCAGCCCGACGGCCTGGCCCAGGCGCAGCCAGGCCTCGATGCCGCCGGGGTCGCGCAGGCCGCCGATCTCGAAGCCGTCGTGATCCAGGATGCGCTGGACCCAGCCGCGCCGCACCTCGCGGTCGGGGCAGTTGGCGAGGATGGCCGCGTCCTTCACGGGAATCGCCACCTGGTAGCAGAAGCGGTTGGCGACCCAGCCGCGCACCTGCTCCGGCGTCGCGCGCCCGGTGTTGAGCATGACGTTGAACGGGTGGTGGATGTGATAGGCCTTGCCGCGCTCGCGCAGCCGGGCCTCGAACTCGTCGCGGGTCCAGGGTGTGCTCATGGTTCGACGGTCTGGCCGTCCTCGCAGACCTCGACGCCGCGGCGCGCCAGCTCGGCGCGTTCGGGCGAGTCCTCGTCGAGGATCGGGTTGGTGTTGTTGACGTGGATGAGCAGGCGCCGCGTGCGCGCCGGCAGCCGGTCCAGCCACTCGAGCATGCCGCCGGGGCCGGACTGCGGCAGGTGGCCGATGTCGCGTGCGGTCTTCTTCGACAGGCCGAGGCGGATCATCTCGTCGTCGGTCCAGAAGGTGCCGTCGACGAGCACCGCGTCGGCGCCGCACATCAGGTCGAACAGCGGCGGCGTGATCTCCCCCAGCCCCGGCGCGTAGAAGACGCTGCGGCCGCGAGCCGTGTCCTCGATCAGCACGCCGACGTTGTCGCCGGGCACCGGCGCGTCGCGGTGCGGCGAGTAGGGCGCGGCCTTGCTCGCCAGCGCGATGGCACGGAACTGCAGCCCGGCGACGCCGGGAATGGTGAACGCGCGGCCGTCGGGCTCGACCACGTGGCGTTCGACGCCGCAGAAATGGCCCAGCACCCGCAGCAGCGGCAGGCCTTGCGTCAGGTCCTCGGCCACCGGGTCGGTGCACCACAGCGGCAGCGGCAGTGCGCGCTCGCGCAGCATCAACAGCCCCGTCGCATGGTCGACCTGGCCGTCGACCAGCATCACCGCGGCGATCGCCGTGTCGCGCACGCCGCGCGCCGGCTGCAGCACCGGGTTGGCCTTGATCTGCTGCAGCAGGTCGGGCGAGGCATTGAACAGCACGCCGTCCGCGCCGCCATCGGGTGCGACGAAGATAGCCGACTGCGTGCGCGGCTTGGCGCGCAGCGTGCCGCGGCGCACGCCGTCGCACTGGCGGCAGTTGCAGTTCCACTGCGGGAAACCGCCGCCGGCGGCCGAGCCGAGGATGTGGATGCGCATGGTGCGATGCGGGGAGGCCGGCGCGGGGCGCCGGCCGGCGGCGTCAGCGCGCCGCGACGTAGAGGGTGATCTCGAAGCCGAAGCGCCAGTCGATGGCGGTCGGGGTCTGCCATTGCGGGGTCTGCATCGTGTGTCTCCTAACGGTGTGGGCACGCACCGGACGGTGCGCGCGGGACTCGTGTTCCCGTGAGCCATGGTCGCTGCGCGCCCGCCGCGCTCACAGCCCCCCGGCCATGAATCGGCCCTCGTGAAATTCATGAAACTCCCCTGGTGTTGGCCGCGGCGCTGGACAGAATGGGTCGGGTGATGGCCGAGCCCAGCCCCCTGATTGCCGAGACCGCGCCGCGCCGCGTGCACGAGTGGGTGACGGGCGACGGCCACGTGCTGGCGCTGCGCGAATGGGGCGCCGCCGGCGGCCGCCCGGCGCTGGTGCTGCACGGCGGGCCGGGCTCGGGCGGGTCGGCGCTGCTGGCGCGTGTCTTCGATCCGGCGCGCTGGCGGGTGCTGGTGCCTGACCAGCGCGGCGCGGGCGCGAGCCGACCGCGTGGCACCACCGTGCGCAACACCACCGATCACCTGCTCGCCGACCTGCGCACGCTGCGGCGTGAACTCGGCATCACAAGCTGGACCGTCGTCGGCGGCTCCTGGGGCGCGACGCTGGCCGTCGCCCACGCCGCCGACGAACCCGGGGCCGTCGACGCGCTGCTGCTGCGTTCGGCCTTTCTCGGCCGCGACGAGGACCTCGCCGCCTTCTTCGACGCGTCGCTCGCGCCGGCCGCCTGGGCGGCGCTGGTCGACGCGGCCGACGTGCCGGCCGGGGTCGCCGTGCCGGAGCTGCTGGCGGCGCTGCAGCAGGCGCTGCACGGCGAACACGCCGAAGCCGCCGCGCTGGCCTGGCGGCGTTGGGAGCGTGCGCTGTCCTCGTCGGCCGGCGACCGCGGCCCGGTGCAGGGCGAAGACGCCGCGGCCCTGGCCGACCGCTACTGCGTGCAGGTGCACTACCTGCGCCACGGCTGCTGGCTGCGCGAGCGGCCGCTGCTGGCGCGCTGCGCCGCCGTGCCGGCGGTCCCGACGCTGCTGCTGCACGCCGACGACGACCGTGTTTGCCGCCCCGACGGCGCGCGTGCGCTCGCCGCGGCGCTGCCGGCGGCCACGCTGCGCTGGGTGCCGGGTGCCGGCCACGACCCGGCGCACCCGGCGATGGCCGCCGCCAGCGTCGCCGCGCTCGCGGCGCTGGTCGCGCAGGGCGACTTCGGCGGCGGCGCATGACGCTCAGCGCGCAGATCCGGCTCATCGTCGGCGGGCTGACGCTGCTCTTCGCCGCCGCCGTCGTCGCGCTGCAGGGCTGGGTGCTGCGTGCCTCGGTGCACGAGGAGGTGGTCGCCGCCAACCGCGTCGCCGCGCAGTTGCTCAACCGCACCGCGCTGCGCTACGCCGCCCAGGGCACGCCGGCGATGCTGGCCTATCTGCAAGGCATCGGCCGCATCCGCAGCAACGACCTGACGCTGTACGACGGCGACGGCACGGTGCTCTACCGCTCGCCGCCGTCGGCCTACAAGGCCGGGCGCGACGCGCCGGACTGGTTCGAACGCCTGATGGCGCCCGAGCCCGCGCTGCAGGCGGTCGACTTCCCCGACGGCCGGCTGGAGGTGCGTTCCAACGCCTCGCGTGCGGTGCTGGATGCCTGGGACTATCTGGTGCGCCTGGTCGCCGGCGCGGTCGTGCTGCTGCTCGTCGTCAACGTGCTCGTCGACCTGCTGGTGCGGCGCACCGTGCGGCCCTTCGGACGCATCGTGCAGGCGCTGGAGGCGCTGCAGGCCGGGCGTTTCGACGTCGTGCTGCCGCCGCTGCCCGGGCGCGAGGCCGGCGCCATCGGCGAGGCCTTCAACCGCATGGTCGGCGAGGTCGCGCAGCGGCTGGAGAGCGAACGCCGGGCGCTGCGCGCCGAGAGCGAGCTGTCGGACCGGCGCGAACTGGCACGCTGGGTCGACCGCCAGGTCGAGGACGAGCGCCGGCGCATCGCGCGCGAGCTGCACGACGAGTTCGGCCAGTCGGTGACGGCGATGCGCGCGATCGCGCTGTCGATCGCCCAGCGCCCCGGCGCCGACGCCGACACGACGCAGGCCGCGCGCCTGATCGCCGGCGAAGCCTCGCGGCTGTACGACGCGATGCACGGCATCATCCCGCGGCTAGCGCCGCTGGTGCTGGACGCCTTCGGCCTGGCCGAGGCGCTGGACGACCTGGCCGAACGCACGCGCGCCGCGCACGCCGGCGTCGCCGTCGAGGTGGCGGTCGAACTCGGTGCGCTGCGCCTGGCACCCGAAGCCGCGCTGGCGCTGTACCGCGCGGCGCAGGAAGGCCTGACCAACGCGCTGAACCACGGCGGCGCGCAGCGCCTCGTGCTGCGGGTCGCCGCCGAGGCCGACGCGGTGACGCTGCGCCTGCGCGACGACGGCCGCGGCCTGCCCGACGGCGGCGCGCCGCGTGCCGGCCATTACGGCCTGCGCTGGATCGCCGAACGCGCCGAGGCGCTGGGCGGCACGGTGACGCTGGCGCCTGCGCCCGGCGGCGGCGCCGAACTCTGCCTGTCCCTGCCGCGCACTGCCGTCGAAGCCCCCGAACCCGCGAGCGCCGAGGCGCCGCTTGCCGAAAGACCCGCATGACCCGCGTGATGCTCGTCGACGACCATGCGCTGGTGCGCATGGGTTTCCGCATGCTGCTGGCCAATGCCGGCGTCGAGGTCGTCGGCGAATGCGACAGCGGCGAGGAGGCTTGCAGCACGGCGCCGCGGCTCAAGCCCGACGTCGTCGTGATGGACCTGGCGATGCCCGGCATGGGCGGACTGGACGCCGTGCGCCGCCTGCTCGCGCAGGACCCGAAGCTGCGCATCCTGGTGCTCTCGGCGCACGAGGACACCGCCCACCCGCAGCGTGTGCTGCGCGCCGGCGCGCTGGGCTACCTGACCAAACGCGCCGCGCCCGAGGCGCTGATCGCCGCGGTGGCCGCGGTCGCACGCGGCGAGGCCTATGTCGACGCGCAGACGGCACGCGCGCTGGCGATGGTCCAGGTCAAGGGCGACCCGAGCCCGGCCGAGGCGCTGAGCGAACGCGAGTTCTCGGTCTTCCTGCAGCTCGCACGCGGCCGCAGCGTCGCCGAGATCGCCGAGGACCTGAAGCTGTCGACCAGCACCGTCGGCACCCACCTGTACCACGTGAAGCAGAAGCTGGGTGCGGGCAACCAGTCCGAGCTCACGCTGGTCGCGCTGCGCTGGGGGCTGATCCAGGTCTAGTCGGCTATCGTCGCCGCGTCGGCGCCGGGCGCCGTTGCGGACTCCTGGAATGCAGATCACACGAGGTGAACTTGCCGACGCCACGGCTCGCGGCCTGCTGTCGCGCGAACAGGCCGACGGGCTCTGGGCCTTCCTGGTCGAACGCCAGCGCGAGACGCCCGGCTTCAAGCCGGCGCACATCCTGTACTACCTGGGCGGCCTGATCGCGATCGGCGCGATGACGCTGTTCATGACGCTGGGCTGGCAGCGCCTGGGCGGCGCCGGGCTGCTGGGCATCGCGCTGGGCTACGTCGCCGTCGCGGTGGCGCTGACCGAGGCGCTGCTGCACCGCCGGCAGTCGTTGCCGGCCGGCATCACCGCGGCGCTGGCGATCGCGCTGGTGCCGCTGGCGGTCTACGGCGCGCAGCACCTGCTGGGCTACTGGTCCGACGACGACCCGGCGCAGCAGTACCGCGCCTTCCACACGCGAATCGACTGGCGCTGGCTGCTGATGGAACTGGCGACGCTGGCCGCCGGCGTCGTCGCGCTGTGGCGCTGGCGGCTGCCGTTCATCGTCATGCCGGTGGCGGTGACGCTCTGGTATATGGGCATGGACCTGGTGCCGATGCTGCTGGGCGGCGACACCGCCGGCTTCTTCTCCGACGAGGGCAAGCGCATCTCGCTGGCCTACGGCGCAGCGCTGATGGTCGTCGCGCTGTGGGTCGACGTGCGCTCGCGCGCGACGCTCGATTTCGCGTTCTGGCTCTACATCGTCGGCGTCGCCAGCTTCTGGGGTGGGCTGAGCGCGATGGACTCGGACAGCGAACTCGGCAAGGCCGTCTATGCCGCGATCAACCTGCTGCTGATCGCCACCGGCGCGGCGCTGTCGCGCCGGGTGTTCGCGGTGTTCGGCGGCCTGGGCGTCGCGTTCTACCTCGGTCACCTCGCGAGCACGGTGTTCAAGGACAGCCTGCTGTTCCCGGTGGCGCTGACGGCGATCGGCCTGGGCTTCGTCGCCGCCGGCGTGCTCTGGCAGCGCCACGAAGCGGCGCTGGGCGCGCGGCTGCGCGCGCCGCTGCCGGCGGCGCTGCGCGAACTGGTCGAGCGCCGCGCCTCGCACTGAGGCCCCGGCGGCGAGGCAGCGTCGCTGCGGCGGGAAAACCCGCTGGTCCGGCACGCCCGTTGCCGGACCATCGCACGAGGCGGCCGTGCTGTATCGCCGCCAGCGGGGTGCGAGATGCGCGCGACGACGGCGGCGTGGATCGTGGTGGTCTGGACGGCCGCGGCTCAGGCCGCCGATCCGTCGGCGATCGGCGAGGTGCTGGAGCACTCGCAGCAGCAGCGGCTGGACGCCTTCCATCTCGCCACCGAAGGACCGCGTGCCGCCGCCGTGCGCGCCAGCTTCGAGCGCCTGCTGCGCGTCGCCGCACCCGGCGTCCGGGTCGAGCTGCGTGTGATCACCGGCGAGACGATCGCCGAGACGCTGCAAGGCCACGTCATCGTCGCCCACGAGCGCCTGGCCGATTTGCCCGAAGGCCAGCGCAGCTTCGTGCTCGCGCACGAGCTGGGGCACGTCGTGCGCGACCACTGGGCGGCGATGGGCGGTGTCTACCGCCGCTGGGTGCCCGGCGAGGTGACGCCCGAGCGCACCGACCCGGTGGCCGGCGCGCTGGGCCGCGACGCCTCGGCGCTGGCGCACCGCCAGGAGTTCGAGGCCGACGCCTGGGCGCTGGAGCTGCTGGCCCGGCTCGGTTTCGCCAGCGAGGACGCGGTCGGCGCCTTCCTCAGCCTGGGCATGCAGCCCGACACGGCCACGCACCCGGCGACACGCAAACGCGTCGCGGCGCTGCGCGCGCTGATCGCCGAGCGTGCCGGCGGCCGCTGAAGACCTTCAGCCGCCGACGCGGAAACTCGTCACCGCGGTGCCCAGCCGGTCCGACTGGCCTTCCAGCGACTTGGCCGCCGCGGCCAGCTGCTCGACGAGCGCGGCGTTCTGCTGCGTCATCGTGTCCAGCCGGCCGATCGCCTCGCTGAGCTGGCCGATGTCCTGGCCTTGCGTGCTGCCGGCCTCGGCGATGTCGGCGATCAGCGCCGAGACACGCGCGATGCTCTCGTGCACCTCCTGCATGGTGCGCCCGGCCTCGCCGACCAGGCGCGCGCCATCGCCGACCTGGGCCGACGAGGCGCCGATCAGCGTCTTGATCTCGCGTGCCGCGGTCGAACTGCGCTGCGCCAGCGCGCGCACCTCGGAGGCGACGACGGCGAAGCCACGCCCCTGTTCGCCGGCACGCGCCGCCTCGACGGCCGCGTTCAGCGCCAGCAGATTGGTCTGGAAGGCGATGCCGTCGATGACGCCGACGATCTCGCCGATGCGCGCGGCGCTGGCGTGGATCTCGTCCATGCGCTGCACGACGCTGCGCATCGTCGAAGCGCCGCGGTCGGCCACGGCGCTGGACTCGGCGACCAGCGAACGCGCCGTCGCCGTGTGCTCGGCGTTGCGCTGCACCGCTTCGGCCAGCTGCTGCATCGAACTCGCGGTCTGCTGCAGCGCGCCGGCCTGGCTCTCGGTGCGGTCCGACAGGTCGACGTTGCCGCTGGCGATCTCGCGCGAGGCCTCGCCGACGCTGCCGGCGGCCAGGCGCACCTCCATCACCATCGTGCGCAGCTTCTTGCGCATGCCGTTGAGTTCGGCGCGCAGCCAGGCGATCTCGTCGCGGCCGGGCGATTCGATCTTCGTCTCCAGGTCGCCGGCGGCGATGCGCGAGACGCAGTGCACCGTCGGCTCGACGGTGACGCGGATGCTGGCGCGGATCGCCCAGCCGGTGAGCGCCGAGGCCACCGCGCCGAAGCTCGCCAGCGACACGACCAGCAGGTTCGCCGGGTTCGTCAGCAGGGCTTCGACGGCCAGCGCGGCGAACAGCGCGAAGCTGAGCGCGAAGCCGATCGTCACGCGCTGCACCAGGCTGACGCGGCGAATCCATTCCATGGCGGCCTCCGGCGCCACCGCGGGCGCTACTGCATGCCTTGTGATCGGCGTGCTGCCGGGCCTGTTTGAGGCCGCAAGCCTCCGGACAAACCCCCGGCGCCGCGGTGTTCGGTCACGCTCGAAGCGTGTCGTGCACCGGCCAGCCGGCGGCCTGGGCGTGCGCACGCAGCCGTGCGTCGGGCCGCACCGCGACCGGGTGCGTCACCGCCTGCAGCAGCGGCAGGTCGCTGGCCGAGTCGGAATAGAACCAGCTCTCGCCGAAGTCGGCCAGCGTGCGTGCGCCCAGCCCCGCCAGCCAGGCGGCGACCCGCGCCGGCTTGTGTTCGCGGAAACAGGGCAGGCCGTCGATCTCGCCGGTCGGCCGGCCCTCGACGTCCAGCACCGCCTCGGTGGCGACCAGATGCTCGATGCCGAAGGCCCGCGCGAAGGGTTCGGCGACGAAACGCGAGGTCGCGGTGACGACGGCGCACAGGTCGCCGTTGGCCTGGTGCGCGTCGACGATGTCGCGCATCGCGCCCGGCAGGCGCGGCGCGATCTCGGCGGCGAAGGCTTCGCGCCAGGCGCGCAGCTGCCCGGGTGCGTGGGCGGCCAGCGGCGCCAGCACCGCGCGGTGCATCGCGTGGATGTCCAGCGTGCCGGCGACGTACTGGTGGCAGAAGGCGAGGTAACAGGCCTCGGCGTCGGCCGGCAGCGCGCCGCGCGCGACGAGAAAGCGTGTCCAGGCCTGGCCGCTGTCGAAGTCGATCAGCGTGTGGTCGAGGTCGAAGAGCGCGAGCCTCATCCGGCCAGCGCCGGAGCGCGGGCCGCGGCGGTGATGTCGGCGACTTCGAGCACCCCGCGCAGCGCGTTGCAGACGACGAGGGCTTCGGCGCGTTCGACCTCGGCGCGCGTCAGCGGCCGTTCGACGGCGTCCCAGGCCGGGTCGGCCAGCAGCGCGGCCCGCTGCACGCCGGCCAGTGCGCCGTCGGCCAGCGGCGGCGTGCACCAGCGGCCGTCGAGCCTGGCGAACAGCGTGCAGCGCCCGCCTTCGACGACGCGGCCGTCGGCGTTGCAGAACAGCGTGTCGAAGGCGCCGGCGGCCTCGGCGGCGCGCACGCCGGCGTCGTAGAGCGCACGCTCGGTGGTCTTGTGCGCGGCCAGCGGGCGCGGGCCGGGCAGCGGCGCCTCGGCCCAGCGCAGCCGAACCGGGCCGGGCGGCAGCGGCGCCAGCGGCGCGCGCACGACGGTGATGCGGCCGTCGTGCGCCAGCGTCAGCCGCAGGCGCTGGGCGAGGCCGGCACCCGCGGCAGCGGCGGCCTGCAGCGCACGCCGCGCCGCGTCGGCGTCGAGTGTGAAACCGAGCGCGGCGGCGCTGGCCGCCAGCCGCGCGAGGTGGCGCTCCAGCAGCGGCAAACGTCCGTCGGCCTCGGCGCGCACGGTCTCGATCAGTTCGAAACCCGGGTCCAGGCCGGTGAGGAAACGCGCCTTCAGCCGGCACTCGTCGTACTCGTCGTCGGCGCGGCTGTCCTGCACGATGCCGGCGCCGACGCCCAGCGTCAGCGCGCGGGTGCCGCAGGCGTCGGGGGCGGCCAGCGAGAGCGTGCGGATCGCGACCGACCAGCACAGGTCGCCGAGCGCACGCCCGGGCGGCGGCGCGTCGAGCCAGCCGATGGCGCCGCAGTACAGGCCGCGCGGCGTCGTCTCCAGCCCGGCGATCAGGCCCATCGTGTGCAGCTTGGGCGCGCCGGTGATCGAGCCGCAGGGGAAGATCGCACGCAGCAGCGCCGCCGGCCCGACCTCGGGCCGCAGCCGCGCCTGCACCGTCGAGGTCATCTGGAACACCGTCGCGTAGGGCTCGATCGAGAACAGCGCCGGCACCTGGACCGAGCCGATCTCGGCGACGCGGCCGAGGTCGTTGCGCAGCAGGTCGACGATCATCAGGTTCTCGGCGCGGTTCTTGACGTCCAGCGACAGCAGCCGCGCCGTCTCGCTGTCGCCTTCGGGCGCACCGGTGCGCGGCGCCGTGCCCTTCATCGGCCGCGCGGTGACGACACCGGCCTCGTGGCGCACGAAGAGCTCCGGCGAGCACGACAGCACATGCGTCGCCGGCCCGCCCGGCGGCAGCACGACGTAGGCGCCGTAGGCCACCGGCTGGCGCGCGCGCAAGGCGCGGTACAGCGCCACCGGCGCGCCCCAGGCGCGGCCGTGCAGGCGGTAGGTGTAGTTGACCTGGTAGGTCTCGCCGGCGGCGATGGCCTCGTGGATGCGTGCGATCGCGGTGCGGAACTCGTCGCGTGAGACGCTGGGTTCGAGCGCGCCGACGCCGGCCGCGTCGCCGGCGCCGGGCTGGGCGGCGAGCCAGGCGTCGGCCTGCACGCGCGACAGGAGCTCCAGCCGGCGGAACATCAGCACCCGCAGGCTGGACCCGTCGTCGGCCGCCAGCCGCGCCGTGCCGGCGCGCTGCAGCTTCGCGCCCCACTCGTAGTCGGCCAGCAACAGCGCGTGCAGCCCGGCGCGCTGGTCGGCCGCGACGGCGTCCCAGGTCGCGTCCAGCGTCGCCGGGTCGGTGCAGCGGTGCTCGTGCACGAAGCCGGTGTAGAGCCGGCTCGTAGTCGACGCGGCCGTGGCGTCGCGGTCGTCGAGCAGCGCGCAGACGTCCATGGCCGGGTTCAGGACCAGTCGTCCATGTCGTGTTTGATGCGGTGGCGATTCGCGATCAGTTCGTCGACCGATGGCTCGTCGTTCAATGCGCGCATGATCGCCAGCTTCGTCGCCTCATAGTTGGTGCGGTACATGTCGCGCTTGTCCAGGTTCGGGTCCTGGGCGCAGCGCGGGTCGATCCAGACCAGGCTGACGATGCACAGCTCGTGGGCCATCTCGCGCGGGATCACGTTCTCGATCAGGCAGTCGACCACCGCGTCGGCGGTGGCGCTCTGCACGACGCCGCCGAAGAGCTCGATGTTGGCGCTGTCCTTCAGCGTCACCTTGGGCACCATGATCGTCGCCGGGCGCACGAGCTGGTTGCAGGCGCGGATCGCGAACATCGCCGTGTGGCCCTTGCTCTGCGCCATCATGTTGGCGAAGGCGTGGCCCACCGGGCCGTCGGTGCGGCCGATCAGGATCTCGGGCATCGCGTCGGTGAACTGGCCGTCCTTGGCCAGCACGGTGGCTTCGCCGGCGTGGAAGAGGTAGTCGCGGGGCATCGTCGGTTCTCGCGGTCGTTCAACAAGAGGGTCAGCGCACGGCGATCCACTCGCCCAGCCCGCCGGCGGCGAGGTCGCCGCGGTGGCGCACGATGCCGCGCCGGGGCAGGTCGGCGAAGACCCCGCCGTGCCGGGCGAGGTCGCGCGCGAGCAGTCGCCAGAATACCGTCACGTCGTCCTGCGACGGCACGAAGCTGGGCGCGGGCGGGCCGGCGTCGGGGTCTCCGAGCACGACGACGCTGCCGCGCCGCATGCCGTAGCCGGCGTGTGCGCCGACGCGGCCGGCGACGGCCACGGTGCCGGCCACCAGCCGCGACGCCGCCCAGTCGCCGGCGTTGCCGAAGACGACGAGCGTGCCGCGGCGCATGCGGTCGGCCAGGCGCGCGCCGGCGTCGCCGCGCACGACGAGCGTGCCGCCGCGCATGCCGTCCAGGCTGCCGGGCAGCGGGCCGGCGCAGAAGTCGCCGACGTTGCCGTGGATGTCCAGCGTGCCGCCGCGCATCTCGCAGCCGGCCAGCGCGCCGGCGTCGCCGCGCACGTCCAGCCTGCCGCCGATCATGCCGGCACCGGCGTAGTCGCCCGCCGGGCCGTCGACGAGCAGCCGGCCGGCGGCCATCTGCCAGCCGATGCGGTCGCAGCGGGCGGTGTCGCCGGCGATGACCAGCGTCTCGTCGTCGCGCGCCGCGACGTCGAAGCATTCGCCCAGCGCCAGCTTGCCGCGGCCGTGGCCCAGCGGCAGGCGGGCCATCTCGGCGGCACCCAGCGTGGCCAGCGCGGCCGGCTGCAGCGCGCGCAGGTCCAGGCGCAGCGGCGGCGGCCGGCGCAGCGTCAGCGTCCAGCCGCTCATGGCGCGCCTCCGGGCAGCAGCTCGTGAAGATGGAAGTGGAAGGGCCCGAGCTTGCCGCCGTAGTTGCCGGCCGAGACGCGCCGCAGCCCGCCGGCGGCACCCAGCGCCAGCGCGGCGTCCAGCCCGGCTTTCATCGCCGCCGCGACGTCGGCCGCCGACAGCCCGTCGATGACGACCTCCATCACGCAACCCACGTCGGGCGTCAGCTCGGTCCTGGCCACCAGCCCGACCAGCGACGGGCAGAAGGCGTCGTTGGTCGACGCCGACAGCGCCGGGTACTTGCTGCCGACCTTGGAGCCCGAGCGCACGACGCCGCCGGGGAAGGGCATCACGACGTTGGGCACGCGGCGCATCGCGGCGACCGCGGCTTCGGCGGCGACGAGCGCGGCGTCGGTGTCGCGCGCCAGCAGCAGCAGGTTGCCGCCGCCGACGGCCTTGACCACCGGCGTCGATTCCTGGGCGACGAACTCGCCGTCCATCACCGGCACGCGCCAGAAGCGCTGGCCGCCGATCTGCTTGGCGATCTGCCAGCCGTCGCCGAAGAACCGCAGGTTCCGGCCCAGCGCCACCGGCTCGTCGTCGGCCAGCCCGGAGTAGACCGCGGTCGTCGGGCAGGTCAGGATGCACTGGCCGACGCGGCGCTCCAGCTGCTTGGCCAGCTCCTTGCCCGACATCGCGAAGAACAGCAGCGCGACGCCGGGGCGGCCGTCGGGGGTTTCGTCGGGCGACAGCCGGCGCTCGATGCCGGCTTCGCAGCCGCAGCCGATGACCGAGGTGGCGAAGCCGGTGGCCGCCAGCCCGGCCTGCTCGGCCCAGTGCGGCGTGTGCGCGGTGACGACGATGCGCGTGGCCTTCATCGGGAAGGCTTCGGCGAAGGTGGCGTCGACGACGACGCCGTTCAGCACGACGGCTTCGCTCATCCCTCACTCCCGTCGAACAGCGCCGCCGGCAGCAGCCGCCCGCCGCGGCCGCAGCGGCAGAGTTCGTCGTGCGTGATGCACACGTGGTCGAAGCGCATCGAGCGGTTCTGGTCCCAGTGGCGGCGCAGCGTCTTCTCGATGATCGGGTCGTAACCCGGCTCGACGAAGTGCACGCCGCCGGTCGGCAGCGCGAGCACGCGGCCCGAATGTGCGACCGCGGCGCCGTCCTTGAACACGTGCGTCGGCGTCGCGAACATCGCCTCCCGGTCGGCCTCGTCGCGGTAGACGGCGATGTCGGCTGCCGAGCCGACGCCCAGATGGCCGCGGTCGGCCAGCCCCAGCAGGCGCGCCGGGCCGGCGCGCGTCATCACCGCGATCTCGTCCAGCGTCAGCTCGCGGCTCATCGAGCGCAGCGCGCAGTTCGCGGCCACGTCCGGGTGCAGCCGGGCGAGTTGCTCCTCGCGGAACGAGCGGTCCATCAGCAAGCGGATCAAATGCGGGTAGCTGGTGAACGGGCCGCCGTTCGGGTGGTCGGTGGTCAGCACGACCTGCCAGGGGTTCTTGACCAGCAGGAAGAGCTCGAGCCCGATGACCCACTGCAGCGCATTGACGTAGCTCTGTTCGCGGTAGCGGAAGGGCACGACGCCGCAGCCGGCGGTGCATTCGATGTCGGCGCCGACCCATTTGCGCGGTGTTGCTAGCTGCGACTGCGCGTGCTGGCGCATCGTGTCGCCCGAGGCGGTGACGGTCTGGCCGAAGATGATCTGGCCGACGTCGATGCTGACGTTCGGATGCGCGTCCACGGCCTCGGCCAGCTCGCGCGCGGCCGACGAGAACTTCTTCGGCCCGTCGGTGCCGTAGGCGTGGAACTGCACGTGCGTCAGGTGCGCCGGCAGGCCTTCGAGCGCCTCGATGGTCTCCAGCGTCGACGCGATGTTGCCGGCCACGCCCAGGTTGCTGCCGTGGATGTGCAGCGGGTGCGGCATGCCCAGTTCGTGCACCGCGCGCGCCAGCGTGCGCACCACCTGGCGCGGCGTCACGCCCCAGTGCACGTGGGCTTCGTCGACGTCGAGCTTGCGCTGGTTGAACTTGAAGGCCGAGATGCCGCCCGGGTTGACGACCTTCACGCCCATCGCCTTGCTGGCGTTGACGGTCCAGGCGACGTAGTCGCGGATCTGCGCGAAATTGCGCTGCTCGGGGCCGCCGGCGGCCAGCAGTTCGAGGAACAGCTCGTCGCTGCCCAGCATCACGTAGGCGCCGTGGTCGAGCACCGGCATGTCGCCCATCTCCATGTGGGCGTGGCGTGCGTTGCTGGGCACCATCGCCGGCTCGAAGGCGGCGGTGTAGCCCATCTCGACATAACGGTAGGCGGTGGCCAGCGTGCCGGGCGTGCTGTGGCCGCAGGACGGCAGCTCCAGCGCATTCGTCGGCAGCGGGATCGGCCCGGCCTCGGCGCGGTGGTCGTCGGTCATCAAGAGCCGCGCGAGGTTGACCTTGCCGCCGCCGACGTGCGTATGCAGATCGATGCCGCCGGCCATCACGACGCAGCCGCTGGCGTCGACGGTCTCGTCGTAGGGGCGGCCCGCTTCAGGCTCGACGATGCGGCCGCCGAGCACGGCGATGTCACGCACGCTGCCGCTGTTCGGGTTGGCCGGGTCGATGACCTGGCCGTTGCGGATCAGGAGGCTGCTCATGGGCGGGTGGGGTTGGGGTGCTCGCGCCGTGCGTGCGAGCGCCGCAGCGAGCCGCGGTCGCCGGGTGGCCGGTTCCGTTCATGTCCCCCGGCCCGGCAGGCCGGGCCTCCTCCTGATACTTCACTCCACCGGCCACCCGACGCCCGCGGCAGCCACCGGTGGTGGTGTGCGAGTGGTGTGCCACGAGCGGTTCGGAGACGGCCGTCGGGGCGTGTCCCGGAGTGAAGTATTAGGAGGAGGGCGGGCGTAGCCCGCCCGGGGGACATGAACGCAGGGACACGCCCCGGCGGCCGGCTCTTGCGCTGCTGCTCGCGGACGTGCCCCAACGTTTCCTTCGTGAGCTTGGGAGGCGTGCGACGGCCGGCGTGCTTCAGCAGCAGCGAGCCACGGTCGCCGGGTGGCCGGTTCCGTTCATGTCCCCCGGCCCGGCAGGCCGGGCCTCCTCCTAATACTTCACTCCACCAGCCACCCGACGCCCGCGGCAGCCACCCGTGGTGGTGTGCGCGTGGTGTGCCACGAGCGGTTCGGACACGCCCCGACGTCCGGCTCTTGCGCTGCTGCTCGCGGACGTGCCCCAACGTTTCCTTCGTGAGCTTGGGAGGCGTGCGACGGCCGGCGTGCTTCAGCAGCAGCGAGCCACGGTCGCCGGGTGGCCGGTTCCGTTCATGTCCCCCGGCCCGGCAGGCCGGGCCTCCTCCTAATACTTCACTCCACCGGCCACCCGACGCCCGCGGCAGCCACCCGTGGTGGTGTGCGCGTGGTGTGCCACGAGCGGTTCGGACACGCCCCGGCGGCCGGCTCTTGCGCTGCTGCTCGCGGACGTGCCCCAACGTTTCCTTCGTGAGCTTGGGAGGCGTGTGACGGCCGGCGTGCTTCAGCCGCAGCGAGCCGCGGTCGCCGGGTGGCCGGTTCCGTTCATGTCCCCCGGCCCGGCAAGCCGGGCCTCCTCCTGATACTTCACTCCACCGGCCACCCGACGCCCGCGGCTGCCACCGAGGTGGCGTGCCACCCGTGGTGTGCCTGTGCCGTTGGGGAGCCGGGGGGTGGGGCGTGTCCCGCAGCGAAGTATTAGGAGGAGGCGACGGCCGCAGGCCGGCGCCGGGGGACATGAGCGGAGGGATACGCCCCACCCCCCGGCTCTCGCGCCGCTGCGGGAACGCGTGCACAGCTACACGCCTCATGGCCGAGCCTCCAGCACCGCCTGCAGCAGCGCCTGCGCCACCTGGGCGACCGAGGGCAGGGTTTCGGGGCGCACCGCATGCAGCGGCATCAGCACCGTGCCGTCGGTGCGGAAGAGATGGCCGTCGTGGCCGATGCCGGGTGTGGTGACGGGGATGAAGACCGTGCCGGGGCGGCGGCAGGCGGTGGCCTGGGCGGGGTGGCCGAGCACGACCATCGGCAGATCGCTGGCCGGGGGCGCGGCATCGGGGTCGAAGCTGGAGACCCAGAGCAGCGCGTCGACGGCGCCGTCGGCCAGCAGGCGGTCGGTGGCGTAGAGGAAGGGTTCGTGCTCCAGCCCCAGCGTGCTGGCACGGGTGCGCAGCGGCAGGCCCGAGAGCCAGGTGAAGACCTGGCTGGCGGTCGCGGCGCCGTCGCCGCCGCCGATCCACAGCGCCGCGGCGCGGGTCGTGCGGTTCAGGTGGCCGACCGTGGCATGCACCGACTCGACGGCCAGCGCCGCCTGGGGCCCCAGGCGTGCCGGGGCGCCGACGAAGACCGCGTAGTGCGCCGCGCGCAGCCGCGCGGCCAGCGCCGCGAGCGCGCTGCCGTCGTCGGCCTGCGGGCGCGGCACCAGGCTCAGCAGGCGCTGCAGCGTCGCCGCGAGGTCGTCGCCCGGCGCGGCCGGCAGCATCTCGACCGTCACCGTGTCCGAGGCCCAGCCGGCCAGCGCCGCGTCGTCGCCGCCGGGGGCTGCCAGGGCGACGGCGTGGCGGCGCGGGCCGTCGGCGTCGCCCAGGCCGCAGCGCCAGGCGGTCAGCGGGGCCAGATCGGCCGGCACGCCGCCGACGAAGACGATCAGGTCGGCGCGCGTGCGCACCTCGCCCAGCGTCGTCGTGAACTGGCCGCGGTCCTGCAGCGCACGCAGGCCGGCGAACAAGGCTTCGCCGCCGGCGGCGTCGCTGATCGCGCCGGTGGCGCAGGCCAGCGGGTAGAGCGCCCGGGCGCCGGCGACGTCGGTGCCCAGGCCGGCGAACAGCGGCTGCGCCGCGCCGGCCAGGATCGCGGCGGCGGCGCCGAGTGCTGCGTCGTCGGTGGCCGGGCGGCCGTCGATCTCGGCGCGGGCCTCGGCCGGACGGCTGGCGAAACGCGCCAGCCGCGCCTCGGCACGGGGGCAGCGCTCGCCGGCCAGCGCCAGCGGCTCGTCGCCGCTGCCGACACGCACGCCGAGGTGGTCGCAGGCCAGCGGGCAGAAAGGACAGGTCCACGCGGACGGGGCCGCGGCGAGCTCGCTCATGGCGGGCTTAACGCAACACATGTGCCACCGCACCGTCCCTGCGCAGGCGGCCCGCGAGCGGCCAAAAGCGCAACACTGTGTCGCGCTTTTCGTGTCGCCGGGCCACCCGGACCGCGGGCAAAACGTCGTCCCGGCTCTCGGGGTAAACGCCGAGCGGCGGGCTCGGAAGCGCGCCGCCGGCGGCCCGGCGCGGCCTGCCGGCCGCCTCAGCGCGGCACGGCCACCGTTCGTGGCACGAAACGTGAACGCGCGGCGCTCATGCCGAGACCGCGCCCCCTTGCCTACGCCTCCGGCGCCAGCCGGCCGTCGTGCAGCGCGCTCGCGACCAGCCAGGCCTCGGCGCCGGCCTCGCGCGCGCGGCGCAGGTCGGCGCCGTCGCGCACGCCGCCGGCACCGATGAAGCGCGTCGCGGGTGAACGCGCGCGCAGCACGGCCATCGTCTCCAGGTCGGGCCCGGCGTCGCTGCCGACCCGCTCCAGCGTCATCACGATGACCTGGCGCGGCCAGCGTTCGGGCCTGTCCCAGGCGCCGGCGGCGTCCAGGCGCTGCGCGCCGCGGCGGTCCAGCGACAGGATGCCGGCTTCGGGCGTCGGGAAGCAGGCGTCCAGCGCCGCGCGCGAGACCAGCGATTCGCTGCCGAACACCGGCCGCACACGCGCCGCCGCGGCGCCGAGCCGCGCACGCAGCGTGGCGGCGGCCGTGGCGTCGGTGAAGCCGGCGTCCAGCCAGAGTTCGACGCCGGGCAGCGCCGCCAGCAGCGCGGCAAGCACATCGGCTTGCGGCCGGCCGTCGACGATCGCGTCGAGGTCGGCGACGTACAGCGTGGCCGAGGCGCAGGCCCGGCACAGCGCGCGCGCCACGGCCACCGGCTCGTGGCCGTCGACCAGGCGCGAGACCAGCGGCCGGTACGTGCCGCGCTCGCCGCGCTGGGCGCGCACGGCCACGCCATGCATCAGATCGACGACCGGGATCAGCCGCATCGGCGGGCTCCGAAGAAGAACCAAGGGGGCGCGATGACGCGCGTGTTCGTTTACGAGTATCTCAGCGGCGGCGGCCTGGTCGACGGCGACCCGGCCGCCAGCACGACGCTGATGCCGCTGGGCCAGGCGATGCGCGACGCGATGGCGCGCGACCTGCTGCGTGCCCGCCTCGGCCCGGTGACGGTGGCGACCTGCGCCGCCGCCGGCCCGGTGCCCGCCGGCACCCAGGCCGTCTGCGCCGCGCCGGGCGAAGCGCCCGAGGTCTTCGTCGCGCGCCAGGCGGCTCGCCACGACCTGGTCTGGGCCGTGGCGCCCGAATCCGACGGCCTGCTGGCGGCGATGCAGGCGGCGGTCGGCCGCTCGCGCTGGCTGGGCTGCGACGCGGCGGCGATCGCGCTGGCCTCGAGCAAGGGCGCGACGCTGGCGCGGCTGCGCGCGCACGGCATCGCGACGCCGCACGATCTGGCCGACGAAGCGACACGCTGGGTCGTCAAGCCCGACGACGGCGCCGGCGCGGTGGCGACCCAGGTCTGGACCAGCCGCGGTGCCGCCGCCGCCGACGCGCGTCGGCGCGAGAACGTCGGCGCCGCCGCCTGGCTGGAGCCCTGGGTCGACGGCGAGCCGATGAGCCTGTCGCTGCTGGCGCGTGCCGGACATGCCGAGCTGCTGTCGGTGAACCGCCAGCGCATCGCCGTCGACGGCGACGGCCTGCTGCGCTACGACGGCGTCGACCTGGACTGCGTGTCGCCGAACGATCCGAGACGCGCCACGCTGGCGACGCTCGCCGGGCGCGTGGCGGCGGCGATCCCCGGGCTCGCGGGTTTCGCCGGCGTCGACTTCGTCTGGCATCCGGCGCGCGGGCCGGTGGCCATCGAGGTCAACCCGCGCACCACCTGCGCCTTCGTCGGCCTGTCCGAGCGCCTGGGGCGCTGCCTGGCGGCCGACATCGTCGCCGCGCGCCGGGAGACGCTGCATGCCTGAGGCGGTGATCGGCTGGGACGTCGGCGGCGCGCACGTCAAGGCCGCACGCTGCGAGGGCGGCGCGGTCGTCGACGTCGTGCAGTGGCCTTGCCCGCTGTGGCATGGGCTGGACAAGCTCGACCGCGTGCTCGACGCCGCGCTGGAGCGCTGGCCCGACTTCGCGCACGCCGCGCACGCGGTGACGATGACCGGCGAGATGGCCGACTGCTTCGCCCACCGCGAGGACGGCGTCGCGCGCATCGCCGCGCGCCTGGCCGAACGCCTGCCGGCGCCGCGTTTCTTCGCCGGCGACGGCTGGTGCACGGCCGCCGAATGCGGCCCGCGCTGGGAGGCCGTGGCCTCGGCCAACTGGCTGGCCACCGCGCGCCACGCCGCCGCCGCGCTGGCGCCCGAGGCCGGGCTGCTGGTCGACGTCGGCAGCACCACGACCGACTTCATCGCCTTCGGCGGCGGCCGTGTGCTCGGCCCGAGCCGGCGCGACGTCGACCGCCTGGCCAGCGGCGAGCTCGTCTACCACGGCGTCGTGCGCACGCCGCTGTGCGCGCTGGCGCGGCGCATCCCCTGGCGCGGCCGGCCGCTGAACGTGATGAACGAATTCTTCGCCACGACGGCCGACCTCTACCGCCTGAGCGGCGAACTCGACCCGGCGCACGACCAGTACCCGGCCGCCGACGGCGGCGCCAAGGACACGGCCGGCAGCCGCGCGCGGCTGGCACGCATGATCGGCCTGGACGCGCGCGACGCGTCGGACGCCGAGTGGGACGAGTTCGCCCGCGCCTGGCGCGCCGAGCAGGCGGCCGAGCTGCGCGGCCAGCTCGCGCGCGTGGCCGCGGCCCAGGGCCTGCCGCGCGACGCCGTCGCGGTGGCCGCCGGCTGCGGCAGCTTCCTCGTCGCCGAGATCGTGCCGCCGGGCTGGCGTGTGCTGTCCTACGTCGGCGCGGTGGCCGCGATGGCGGCACGCGCGGCGCCGGGGGCCGCGGCCTGGGCCCAGGTCGCGGCGCCTGCCGTCGCGGTGGCGGCGCTGTACGAGCGGGAGGCCGGCCGATGTGGGTCGTGAAGATCGGCGGCAGCGTCAGCGAGGACGCGCTGTTCCCGGCCTGGCTGGACCTGCTGGTGCAGCTGGGCGGCGGCCGCGTGACGCTGGTCTGCGGCGGCGGCGGCTTCGCCGACCAGGTGCGCCATGCCCAGGCGCGCTGGCGTTTCGACGACCTCGCGGCGCACAACATGGCGGTGCTGGCGATGGCCCAGACCGCCTACCTCGCGCAGTCGCTGCAGCCGCGGCTGCGGCTGGCCGGCAGCCAGGAGCAGATCCGCGCCGTGCTGCACGCCGGCCAGACGGCGCTGTGGCTGCCGATGGAGTCGATGCGCGACGCGCCGAGCGCGCAGACGAGCTGGGAGATGAGCTCCGACAGCCTGGCGCTGGACCTGGCGCGCCGGCTCAACGCCGAGCGCCTGGTCGTCGTGAAGTCCTGCAGCGTCGATCCCACTGCGACGCTGGCCGAGCTGGGCCAGCGCGGCGTGCTCGACGGCCTGTTCGCCGGCATCGCGCGCGACGCGGCCTTCCCGATCGACGTCGTGCACCGTGCCGAACTCGGCCGGATGCGCGCGCTGCTGCTCGGCGAAGGGCGCGCCGTCGGCGCCTGATCAGGCCGCTGCGGCGACGGCCGGCTGGGCCAGCGCCTGGGCCAGCGCACGCACCCGCGCCGGCTCCAGCGTGCCGGCGCGGCCGCTGCTGCAGACGGCGCTGCGGAAGCCGGCGAAATGCGGCGCCAGCGCGGCCAGCCGCGGCAGATCGGGCGTGCGCAGGGCGCCGGCCAGGCCGACCGGCACGCCGGCTGCGCGCGCCGCCTCGACGAAGGCCGCCAGCGCGGCCGGCGGCACGAGGTCGAACAGCGAGCCGGCGTTCTTGTCGGCGGTGTCGATCATCAGCGCCCGGAATCGCAGTTCCAGCGCCAGCGCCACGAGCGCCATGTCCAGCCCGCGGTCGGCGACGAAGACCGGCACGACGGTGTGGCCGCAGCCGGCCAGCGCACGCAGCCGCGCCGCGGCCAGCGGCCCGGGCTCGATGCCGACCTTGACGAAACAGACGCCGGTGGCGGCCATCGCCGCGACCCGCGCCAGCAGCGCGGCGGGGTCTTCGTCGGCGGCGACGTCGCCGATCGTCGCGCTGGTCGGGCCGCCGAAGCCGCAGGCCAGCAGGCGCACGATGGCCGCGACGGTGGCCGTCGGCAGCGCGCCCAGCGCTCCGGCGGACGGGTCCTTGCAGTCGATGAAGTCGGCGCCGGCGGCGGCGGCGGCCAGAGCTTCGTGCGGGTCGCGCACGCTGACGAGCATTTTCATCACGCCGCCTCCGTGCGGGTGCGCCAGGCGCCGACGGCGTCGAGCAGCCAGCTCCAGGCCTCCCGTTCGGCCGGCCCGGCGGTCTTGTCGATCGCGATCTGCAGGTAACGCATCTCGGTGTCCACTTTCTCGGGCGCCAGCATGAACAGCCGGCTGACCAGCACCGCGGCTTCGACGACCGCCGCCTGCGCGCGGTTGAAGCCGACGAAAGGTGCGTGCGTCGCCTCGTGCAGCGGCGTCAGCGTCAGCATCGGCCGTTCGGCGTCGTCGGCGAGTTCGTCCAGGCGCAGCTCGACGTGGCGCAGCGCGGCGGCCAGGCGCAGCCCGCGGATGCGCTGCGCGCGCTCCAGCGGCCAGTCGTGCCGGCCGGTCACGCAGCCGGCGAAGACGCGCACGTCGGCGACGAGGTTCAGCACCGCGCAGCGGGTCGCGAGGATGTTGTCCAGCGTCGCCGACGGCCTGAAGGGCATCAGCACGACGCGGCCGTCGCGGTAACGCACGCCCATCGGCGCGACGTGCGGCCGGCCCTCGGGGTCGACCGTCGTGACCACGGTTTCGAAGATGGCTTCGGTGCTCATCGGCGCGGGGCGCGCACCAGGCGCGGGATCAGGAAGCAGGTGAGGTCCATTCGAGCGACAGCGCATGCAAGCGCTCTGCCAGCGCCGTTTCCAGTTCGGCCGGCGAGGCGACGACCTGGCAGAAGTCGAGCTGGCGCAGGCGCTCGACGTTGTCGAGCTCGATGCGCCGCGGGCGCAGTGTCACCCAGTCGTGCGGCGCCTTCGTGACGACCACCGGTTCGGTGTCGCAGGCAAAAACGAGGCCCGGGATGCCCAGCTTGCCGGCCTGCGCCAGCATGTTGGTCGGCAGCGTGTCGCTGATGCCGTAGGCGCATTTGGCGACGGTGTTGCTGGTCGCCGGCGCGATGACCACCGTGTGATAGACGTCGGTGTAGAGCCGGCCCACCGGCACCGCGCTGGCGGTCTTGTCGCGCACGATGCGCAGCCCGGGCGGGAAACGCTCGCGCAGCACCGGCAGCGTCCAGTGGTAGATGCCCAGCACCTCTTCGGCGGCCGAGGACAGGAACAGGTCCAGCTGCGGCAGCCGCGCCGCCAGCGCCAGCGATTCCTCGAGGTAGTGGCCCGAGCCGGTGATGCACCAGGCGAAACGCGAACGCGGCGCCGGCGGGCTGGCGAAGTCCTCGTCGCCGTCGGCCGTGGACTGCGGCGGCTCAGTCGGGGTGGGAGACCTCGATGTGGAGCTTGTGCAGTTTGCGGTACAGGGTGTTGCGGCTGACATCGAGCGCCTTGGCGACGTTGCTCACGTTCCAGCGATGCTGTTCGAGCAGTTGGAGCAGGACCTGGCGTTCGTTCGCCTGGATCGGGTTGAGCTTGACCGGCAGCGGCTCGGGCGCGGCGGCCACCGGCGCCACGGCCGGGGCCGCGATCACCGGCGGCGGCGCCAGCGGCGTGGCCTGCAGCGACGGCAGGTGCTCGCGCGTGATCGGCCGGCCGTCGGCCAGCGCCGCGGCGCTGCGCAGCACGTGGCGCAGCTGGCGCACGTTGCCCGGCCAGGCGTAGTCCATCAGCAGGCGTTCGGCCTCGGGTGTCAGCGTGCCGCTGCCTTCGGACTCGGCGGCCAGCACGGCCTGCAGCAGCTCGCGCCGGTCGCTGCGTTCGCGCAGCGCCGGCAGCGCGAGTTCGATGCCGGCCAGGCGGTAGTACAGGTCTTCGCGGAAACGGCCTTCGCGCACCAGCGTCGGCAGGTGGCGGTGGCTGGCGCTGACGAGCTGGAAGTCCACCGGGTGCGTCTCCTCGGTGCCCAGCGGCGTGACCTGGCGCTCGTCGAGCACCCGCAGCAGCCGCGCCTGCAGCTCCAGCGGCATGTCGCCGATCTCGTCGAGGAACAGCGTGCCGCCGTCGGCCTGCAGGATCTTGCCGCGCCGGCCGTTGCGCTGCGCGCCGGTGAAGGCGCCGGCGCGGTAGCCGAAGAGCTCGGACTCGATCAGCGTCTCGGGCAGGCTGGCGCAGTTGACGGCGACGAAGGCGCCGCCGGCGTGCGGGCTGGCCTCGTGCAGCGCCCGCGCGAAGACCTCCTTGCCCGAGCCGGTCTCGCCGGTCAGCAGCACCGGCGTGCGCCGGGCGACGACGCGGCGCGCCGTCTCGAGGTGGCGCACGAGGCGCGGGTCGCCGAAGGTCGTGCCGTCGGGCGTGCGCACGCCGCCACGGGCCGCCGCGCGCGCGGTGTTGGCCGCGGCGGTGGCCACCGGCGCCACGGCCTGAGCCGGCGCGTGCGGGTCGCTGGCCGGGCGGCGCGCGACGGCGAAGAAACGCAGCGCGGCGTTGGCGCGGTACATCACGACCGGGTGGAACGAAGCCGAGCTGCTGCGCTGCAGCATGTCTTCGAGCGAGGTCTCGAAGAGTTCGTCGAGGCGGCGGTCGCGGATCTCGTCCATCGATTGCAGCCCGAGCTGGAACAGCGCGCTGCGGTTGGCGGCGAGGATGCGGCCGTCCTCGCCGATCGCCAGCTTGCCTTCGTGCAGCGTGTAGACGAACTCGGGCCGGGCGTGGAAGTGCAGCGGGTGCGCGGCGCGGAAACGCGCGTCGAGCAGGCGGTTCTCGATCATGCGCGCCGTCATGCCCAGCAGCACCAGCAGGTGCTGCTGCATCAGGCTGGAGCGGCTGGTGACGTCGAGCACCGCGGCGATCTCGCCCTGCGGGTCGTAGACCGGCACCGCCGAGCAGGTGAGCTGGGCGAACTCGGGAAAGAAGTGGTCCTCGCGCCGCACCGACACCGGCCCGGCGGCGGCCAGGCAGGTGCCCATGCCGTTGGTGCCGGCGGCGGCTTCGCTCCAGCGGCCGCCGACACGCAGCCCCAGCGGGCCGACCTCGGCGCCGAACTCGGGCGTCGAGACCATGTGCACGATGACGCCGTCGGTGTCGGTCAGCACGACGGCCGACTCGGTGTCGGCGAGCTGCTGGAACAGCGTCGTCATCTCGTAGCGCGCGCAGGCGATGACGTCGGCGCGGCGCGCGCGGCGGTCTTCGAGTTCGGCGCGCGAGACGACGGCCGGCTCGTGGCGGCGCCCCGGGTCCAGCCGGTACTCGTTGACGCAGCGGGTCCAGGACTGGGCGACGACTTCGTTGCCGTCGTGCGCGCCGCCGCGCACGCGTTCGAGAATGCGGTCGGCATGCCGGTGGGCATCCCGCAGGCTGAGGCTCATGCGTTGTCTCCGTCGCGCCAAGGGCCGCGGTCGCCGCCGCGGTTTTTTCGATTCTTGGCGACGCGGCACCCGCGCCGTACCGGGTGAAACACGGGTGGGGGCGCCCCGGGCCTGCAACTTGCAGCCGGCGACGCAGTTGTTACACGAAGGACACGCCGATGCTGCCCCTGCCCGCCCCCCGCCCGCACGCCGAGCCCGACGCGTCGGCGCCGCTGGACATCGTGTTCATAGAAGGTTTCACCGGCGAGACGGTGATCGGCATCGACGACGGCGAGCTGCACGCGCCGCAGCCGCTGGTCATCGACGTTCACGCCGGCGTGTCGCGTTTTCGTGCCTGCGACACCGACCGCATCGCCGACACCATCCACTACGGCGTCGTGCGCGAACGCCTGCTGCGCCTGCTGGCCGAGCACCGCGTGCAGCTGCTCGAAGCCTTCGCCGAAGCGGTGGCCGAGATCCTGATCCGCGAGTTCGGCGCCGCCTGGGTGCGCGTCAAGGTCGCCAAGCCGCGCAAGTTCGCCGACCTGCAGGCCGTCGGCGTGCAGATCGAACGCCGCGCGCCGCCGCCAGACCGCACGGCGGCGCTGGTGCACCTGCTCGGCACGGGGCTGGCGCCGGCGCGGCGCTGACACCCGCGCCGCCCGCATGCAAAAGGCCGCCCGAGGGCGGCCTTTTTCTTGGTGTGCAGTGGGGTCAGGCCGCGGCGAAGGGATGCTGCGCAGACGCCTTCTTGGCCACGACTTCCGCCGCGGTCGGCGTGCCGGCGACGGCGCGCTGGATCGACTCGCGCGTGGCGCGGTAGTTGTAGTCCTGGATCTTCTTGTCGTCCTCGGCGAGCCAGTGGATGAAGACGCCGACGCAGATGAACAGGTTGTCGGCTTCGTCGGCCGGGATCGTGCCGTCCTCGACGCTGTCGGCCACCGCCATCGCGACGCCGCGCTGCGCCGGGCCGAACATCTGCACCGCCTGCTTGGCGCCCTTGATCGTGACCTTGTTGAACATCACGGTCGCCGGCTTGGTCAGCAGGTTGGGCGCGACGACGGCCAGCAGCGAGGTGAAACCGTCCTTGTTGTTGGTGAGCGCGTTCGCGAACGCGGATTCGGCCGGGCTGCCGCGCGGGCCGATGATCAGGTCGATGTGGGCGACTTCGTTGCCGTCGCCGACCAGTGATTCGCCGACCAGCATGCGATCGATCTTTGCCATGAGGGGTTTGTCTCCTTCGGTGGGTGGGGATGGCGGTGGCCGTGGGCGCGTCCCGCGAGGGGCGTCCTAATCACGTTCCATGCCACTCGCAGGGCGCATCCCCCACGAGTGCGGCGGCGAACAGCGCGGCCACCGTCAGATCGGCGCTGGTGCCGGGGTTCAGCCCCTCGTGCTTGAGCTGCTCGTCCCAGGCGGCGAAGCCGGCGTCGGCCTCGGGCGCCGGATGGCCGCGCCAGCGCTGCGCCGCGTGCAAGACAGTCTGTGCCACGGCCTCGCCGTGTTTTCGAACAATGTGTGAATCGGGCCAGCGTGCCAGGCATTCGAGGTGCAGGCGCTGCACGACGGCCGTCGTCGCGGCCCGGTCGCCGCCCGGAAAACCCTCGTTCTGCGCCTGCGCGGCGAGTGCCAGCACGTCGGCGAAACCGTTGGTGTACTGCGCCGCGATGCGGTCGCGGCCGGCGGCCAGCGCCATCGCGGCGCGCAGGTCGACGTCGGGCGCGGCGCGCACGTCCTGCTCGGGCGCCTGCCCCAGGCCGGCGGGTTGCGCGCGGGCGATCGCGCGGAAGGCCGCGGCGGCGTCGGCGACGTCGAGCGCGCCCAGCACGCCGGCCAGCGTGTCGCCCAGCGCCGCCAGCGAAGCCGTCGCGCCCGGCGCTTCGGCGGCACGCGCCAGCGGCGCGGCCAGCAGCACGATGCCGAGGTTGGTGTTGCAGCCGACGGCGGCCCAGGTGGCCTCGACTGCGGCTTCGATGCGTTCGCCGACGGCGGTGCCGGGCGTGGTGATCGGCGCCGCGGCCGCGGCCGCGCTGGCGACGAAGTCTTCGGCCTGCATGCGGTGGCCCGGCGAGGCGCGGCTGACGTTGCCGGGCTTGCGCACCGCGACGTCCAGCGCACAGGCCAGCGTGAAGGCGGCGGCGGCGTTCACGCGCGGCGGCGCGCCGCGCCGGCGGCGACACGGCGCTGCAGCAGGTCGTCGACCAGGGCCTGGGCGATGTCGAAGGGCGTCACACGCTGCAGCCCCTGCCAGGCGGCGACGCCGTTGACCTCCAGCACCTGCAGCGGCGCGGCGCCGGGCGCGGGGATGATGTCGACGCCGGCGTAGTCGAGTTCCAGCGCCGCCGCGGCGTCTTCGGCCAGCCGCGCCAGCGCCGGCTCCAGCGCCGCCGGCAGGCAGCGTGCGCCTTGCGCGACGTTGTGGACCCAGTGCGTGCTGACACGCCGCATCGCCGCCACCGCACGCCCGCCGACGACGAGCACGCGCCAGTCGAAGCCGGGCTCGGCAAGCGCCGGCACACGGCGCTGCAGATAGGCCAGGCGGCCGTAACCGGCGTCCAGCGCCGGCAGCGGCCGGTGTTCGCCGTCGACGAGGCCAACGAGCTGCAAGCCCTTGCCCTGCGAGCCGAACAGGGGTTTGAGCACCAGCGCGTGGCCGGCGGCGCTCTCGCGCATCACCAGGCGCTGGGCCTCGACCGGCGACTCGATGGCCCAGGTCGGCGGCGTCGGCAGGCCGGCGGCGTGCAGCAGCAGCGAGGTCGCCGACTTGTCGACGCTGCGCTCGATGGCGCGGGCGTCGTTGTAGACCGGCACGCCCAGCGCGCGCAGCGCGTGCAGCACGCCCAGGCGTTTGGTCACCTGCTCGAAGCTGCCGCCGGCGATGCCGCGCACCAGCGCCGCGTCGGGCAGTTCACGGCCGAAACCCGGGATCACCAGGCCGTGCCAGGCGGCGGTGGTGTCGATGCGGCAGTCGGCCAGGTCGACGCAGCGGCCGAGCGCGCCGCGTGCGCGCAGCGCGGCCTGCAGCCGGCGTGTGTGCCAGCCGGTCTCGTCGGCGAAGATCGCGACACGCAGGCCGTTCCCGCTCACGACGCCTCCTGCCACAGGCGCTGCAGCAGCGCGAGGTCGGTGCCGCCGGCGTGCCAGGTGCGGCCGGTGGCGACGTTGCTGACCCAGACCTCGGCCGGCGCGAACAGCGCCGGGTCGATCTTGTAGAAGTCGAAGCCGGCGTCGCGGAAGGTCTGCGCGAAGGAGCGGCCGTAGTCCGGCGAGTTGCGGCAGGGCAGGGCACGCGCCAGGCGCTCGGCCTCGGCGTCGCTGCCGCGCACCGACAGGTGGACGCGCCCGCCGTAGAGGATGGCGTCGTTGGTGCGGCCCATGGCCTCGACGCCGTCGGGGTGCGGCGCCGGCAGCGGCGCCCAGCCGACGCCGTCGACGACGTCGGCGAGCGCGAAGTGCAGCTCGTGCGCCTTGTGCAGCGCCACTTCGAGCACCCGCGCGACGACCTGCGTCGTGCCGGCGGCGCTGCGTGTGGGCGTCAGCACGATCGTCAGCGCCTCGGGCGCCAGCGCGCAGTCGCGCAGGATCTTGTCGACGACGACGGCCGGCGGCGGCCGGTCGACCTCCATCACCAGCACGCCGCGCGTGCCGTGGTCGCGCCAATCGAGTTCGCCGTACAGCGCTTCCTTGGCGGCGAGCGCACGCGCCGGGCCCGAGCCCAGCGCGAAGAACTTCTTGCCGCCGGTCTCCTCCTTGCTGGCCGCCAGGCTCCAGCCGGCGTACTGCGAGCCCAGGCAGGCCAGCACCGGCAGCGAGCTGCGCACCTGCACCCAGGTCGGCCAGTCGGGGCCGGGGGCGAGCTCGACCCGGCCCAGGCCGCCGAGGCAGATCTCGCCGACCAGCAGCCCGGCGGCGACGCTGCCCGGCGCGGCGATGCCGGCGTCGACCAGGCGCACGCCGCGTTCGTCGCGCGAGACCTCGACGCCCAGCGCCGCGGCCTCGTCGCACAGGCGTTCGACCCAGGGTGCGACGTGCTCGTTGAGCGCGATCGTGGCGCCGGGCAGCGGCGCGGCAGAGCGGTCGTTCATCGGTTCTCCAGGAAGGCGAGCAAGGCCTCGCGGCGCGTGGCCAGCGCCGCCAGCACCTCGGCGGCGTCGGCGCCGGCAGCCGCCAGGCTGCAGACCGGGTCGCCGACGTCGAAACGCTGGCCGCCACGCGGCCAGTCGCGCGCCAGCGGCGTGGCGGCGATGCGCGCCGCGGCGATGTCGTCGAGCACCAGCGCACGGCGAGCGAAGACGATCTCGTGGCCGTTCAGCACCCGCGGCGGCGGCGGGGGCGGCGGCAGCTCGGCGCGTGTCACCGCACGCAGGTGGGCGCGCAAGGCGCCGCCGCGTCCGACCTCGGGGTAGAGCTCGGCGCTGGCCGGCGGCCGGGCGTTGAGTTCCAGCAGCTCGGCGTGCTCGCCGTCGAGCAGGAAGTCCAGGCTGGCCAGGCCGTGCAGGTCGAAACGCCGCGCCAGCACCGAGGCCGCACGCACGATGGTTCGTTCGACCGCCGGCGGCACCGGCAGCGGGCCGACGATGCCGGCGAAGACCCAGCGCCGGCCGGCGACCGGGCGCACGGTCTGCAGGTTGAAGCCGAGCACGACGGCGTCGTGGCCGTTGGCGACCAGCGTCGCCGACATCGGCAGGCCCGGGCGCCAGCGCTGCCAGTAGCGGCCGGGCGCGGCGGGGCGGTCGGGCGCCGCCTCCTGCACGTGCCAGCCGCCGCTGCCGCCGGCGTCCTTCTCCAGCCAGCCGGCGGGGTCGGCCGGCGGCTCGAAGCTCACCGCCGGATGCGGCAGGCCCAGGTCGTCGAGGGCGGCGAAGAAGGCGCGCGGGTCGCGCAGCCGGCGCAGCGCGCCGCCGCCGGTGCCCAGCAGCGGCAGGCGCTCGGCACCGGCTTCGAGCAGGCCCGGCCGGCCGTCGAAACCCGCCCCGGCGATCCAGCCGTCGACGTCGCCGTCGCGCGCCAGCGCTTCCAGCGCGGCGAGCAGCCGCGTGCCGTCGATCTCCAGCCGGCCCGGCGTGCCGATCGGATGCCAGTGCGCCGCACGCTTGACGGTGTCGGCGTCGCCGAAGACGTCGAGCGCGACGACCGCCATGCCGTCGAGCGCCGCCAGGTCGACCAGCGCCCGCGCGGACAGGGCGGCGACGGCCAGCATCAGCCGCCCGCCGCGGCCTTCTCGGCCAGCCAGCCGCGTGCGGTCTCGAAGGCGTCGCCGAAGCTGTAGCAGACCGCCTTCTCGGCTTCCCGCATGCGCTGCAGCAGCCGATGCTGGGTCTGGTACTTGACGTTGCCGATGGCCAGCGCGCCGATGCCCAGCGCCTGGGTGCCGGCCAGCGGCTTGGCGTCGTCCATCACGCCGACGCCGGCGATGCCCTCGGGCGGCACGGCGTTGACGTCGGCGGCGACCTTCAGCGCACCGGCGTGTGTCAGATCCTCGGCCGACACCGCCTGCACGCCGGCCTTGGCGCAGGACAGCACGACGTCGGCTTCGGCGAGCGAGTGGCGCACGGCGTTGGCGTCGCCGCCGGAGATGCCGTGCAGCGTGACGCCGAAGTGTTTCGCGGTCTCGGTCGCCGCTTCCTCGGCGGCATCGATGCCCTGGCGGCTGGACAGCAGCACCGTTGCGCCGGCCTGGGCGGCGATGACCGCGGCGATGCGGCCCACCGGCCCGGTGCCGCCGAGCACGACGACGCGCTGGCCGGCGAGGCCTTCGCCGCGTGTCTTCAGCGCCTGCTCGACGCAGGCGACCATCGCCGCGGCCGTCGTGTAGGCGCCGCTGGGGTCGGCCATCAGCGAGACGACGAAGGGTTTGACCATCGCCGCCTGGGCCTTCTTCAGCATGTCGGCGGCGAGCAGCGCGTCGCGGCCGCCGATGAAGATGCCGGTGCGCGCCACGCCCTTGGGGCCGCGCGAGAAGATCGCGTCCTGCGTCATGCCGGCCACCGCGTCGAGGCCGACCTCGCCATAGGGCACGACGAGCTGGTAGCCGGCGTCGGCGGCCATGTTGACGTCGAAGGGGCTCATCTGCTTGCCCGGCGTGAACATGTGCAGGATGTACGGACGTTCCATCGTTTGGCTCGGCTGGGAGTTCAGGCGACGCGGGCGCCATGGGCGCGCGCGGCCACGGTGGTGAGGGCCAGCGCCGGGGAGACGACGCCGGCGGCGCGCGCCGCGTCGAGCAGGCGCGCCGCGGCGGCGGCCGAGGGCACGATCGCGAAGCCGGTCGGCCCCCAGGAGCTCTGGCCGACGGCGGCGGCGTCGCCGGCTTCGGCGTGCATCCACTGCAGCAGCCGGCCGACCTCGGCGCTGGTGTAGGCGCTGCCGTCCTGGGCCGGCGCGAAATGGCCGCCGAGCAGGTCCTGCACGCGGTTCAGCCCGGCGGCGAAGGCCGTGAAGTCGTCGCCGGCGGCGCCCGGCAGCACGCGCATCAGCACCTGGTGGCAGAGCTCGGCGGCGCCAACGGCGGGCAGCGGCGGCAGCGCGGCGATGGCGCGTTTCTCCTCGTCGCCCGACAGCCCGCGGCGCCCCGGATGGCGCACGACGATGACCCGCCAGGCCGCCGGCAGCGCCAGCCGCGCCAGCACCGGCGCCGGCGAGCCGTCGCGGCCCGGGCCGCCGTCGACGATCAGCCCGCCGGCGTCGAAACCGGCGATGCCGATGCCCGAACGCCGGCCGCGGCCCAGCCAGGCGGCGATCTGCGGTGTCGACAGTAGCAGCCCGTGAAGCTGGACGAAGGCCCGGCCCAGTGCCAGCGCGAGCTGGGTGCCCGAGCCGAAGCCGGCGTGCGGCGGCAGCACCCGCACCAGGCGCAGCGCCAGCGGCGCGTCGAAGCCGCTGAGTTCGCGCAGGCGCGTGAGGTGGTCGAGCGCACGTTCCAGTTCGGCCTGGCCGTCCTCGGTGTCGGCGACGGCCGAGTCGTGCTCGGCGAAAGCCAGTTCGAGTTCGGTCTCGAAACCGTCGATGACCAGCCCCAGGCTGCCGAAACGCCGGCCCAGCGTGCCCGCCGGGTCGAGGAAACCCAGGTGCAGCCGGCCGGGGGCGCGCACGGCGACACGCACCGGGGCCTCAGCGCGGACGGGCAGGGGCGACAGCATGGTCGGCTCGCGGACGGTGGACGGCGCTCATGCCGCCACCGTTGCAAGACATGTTCCTTCGCCGCGCGCGGCGCCCGACGTGCGGGAATACCCGCAGAAAAGCGCGGATCGCGGCGCTTTAAGGCGCGTTCGCTGTGCCGCGCCGGGGACACTGTGTCAGCGCAGCGGCGCCGATCACTCGTACTTGAGGTACTTGAAACGCGGGTCGTCGGGCGTGCCTTCGAACACCGGGTCGGCCTCGCGTCCGGGCTGCCACATCAGCACCTCGTCGATCTTCTTCGCCAGCGCGAAGTCCTTCTCGGTGATGCCCTTGGCGTCGTGCGTCTGCAGCTTCACCGTGACGAAGGCGTAGGACACCGTCAGGTCGGGGTGGTGCCAGGCGGCCTCGGCGAGGTGGCCGACGGTGTTGACGACCATCAGCGTGCCCTTCCAGCCGGCGGTCTTGTACTTGCGGCGGATCCAGCCGTCTTCGTAATGCCAGGCCGGCAGTTCGTCCTTCAGCCGGGCTTCGACCTCGTCGACGGCGAACGGCTCGTTCGCCGGCTTCCTGCGCCAAGTCGTCATCGTGCGTCCTTCCTGCTCCGGGGTGGAGCGGCCGGGCGCGACGATGACACGAGGCCGGCGCCCGCGTGGGCGCCGAGGTTTATGCGCGCTGAATCGCCTTGAACTTCTTCGTCTGCTCGACGAGCGCGCCTTCGACCGGCAGGCGCTCCATGCTCGACGCACCGTAGAAGCCGTTGACCTCGGGGCAGTGGTCGAGGATGTACTGCGCGTCCTCGGGCTGGGCGATCGGGCCGCCGTGGCAGAGCACGATGATGTCGGGCTTCACGCGGCGCGCGGCCTCGGCCCAGGCGTTGATGCGCGGCACGCAGTCGGCCAGCGTCAGCGCGGTCTCGGCGCCGATCGCGCCGCCGGTCGTCAGCCCCATGTGCGGCACCAGGATGTCGGCGCCGGCGCGCGCCATGTCGGCGGCGCTGGTCTCGTCGAAGACGTAGGGCGTGGTCAGCAGGTCCAGCTCGGCCGCGGCGCGGATCATGTCGACTTCCAGGCCGTAGCCCATGCCGGTCTCTTCGAGGTTGGCGCGGAAGGTCCCGTCGATCAGGCCCACGGTCGGGAAGTTCTGCACGCCGGAGAAGCCGACGGCGATCAGCTGCTGCAGGAAGTGATCGCGCAGCATGAACGGGTCGGTGCCGTTGACGCCGGCCAGCACCGGGGTGCGGCGCACCATCGGCAGCACTTCCTTGGCCATGTCGAGCACGATCTCGTTGGCGTTGCCGTAGGCCAGCAGGCCGGCGAGCGAACCGCGCCCGGCCATGCGGTAGCGGCCCGAGTTGTAGATGACGATGAGGTCGATGCCGCCGGCCTCCTCGCCCTTGGCCGACAGGCCGGTGCCGGCGCCGCCGCCGATGATGGGTTCGCCGCGCGCGATCTTGGCGCGGAAGGTGTCGAGGATCTGCTGGCGGGGAATGCGTGCCATCGTGTTCTCCTGCGCCGGCCTCAGCCGGCGATCTCCTTGAAGGCTTCGACCAGCTGGCGGGCGAAGCTCGGGTCGTTGACGTGCAGCGGGCTGCGGATCAGCCGGCGGTTTTCGGTGGCCTGGAAGTCCTGCTCTATGGTGTCGAACAGCGCCGCGTCGGCGGCCGGGTCCCAGAAGGGCAGGCCTTGCGCGTCGAGCATCGAGACGCCGCCTTCGGGCAGGAAGAAACGCACCGGCCCGTCCATGCGGTTGAGCTTGGCGGCGATGAAGCGCCCCATCGCGACGTTCTCGTCGACGCTGGTGCGCATCAGCGTGACGTTGGCGTTGTGCTTGTAGAGATTGCGCTGGCGGTAGCGCTCGGGCACGGTGTCGATGGCGCCGAAGTTCACCATGTCCAGCGCGCCGCAGGAGCCGACGTAGGGCACGCGGCTGCGTGCGATGGCGTCGAAACGTTCCGGCCCGGCGCTGAAGACGCCGCCCATCAGCTCGTCGGCGACCTCGGTCGTCGTCGCGTCGATGACGCCGGCCAGCAGGTGCGAGTCGGCGAGTTTCTCCATCGACTGGCCGCCGGTGCCGGTGGCGTGGAACACCAGGCAGTCGTAGTCGGGCTCCAGCAGCGCGGTCATCGCCTGCACGCAGGGCGTCGTGACGCCGAACATCGTCAGCCCGATCGCCGGCTTCGTCGACGTGAACTCGGCGCGTTCGCGCACCATGCCGCCCATCGCGTGCGCGGCGTTGGCCAGCACACGCTGGCTGATGCGGTTGAGGCCCTGCACGTCGGTGACCGAATACATCATGCAGATGTCGCTGGGGCCGACGTAGGGCCGCACGTCGCCCGAGGCGACGGTGCTGACCATCAGCTTGGGTACGCCGACCGGCAAGGCGCGCATCGCCGGCGTGGCCAGCGCGGTGGCGCCCGAGCCGCCGGCCGACAGCAGCCCGGCGATGTCGTCGCGGCCGCGCACGAAGTGTTCGAAGGCCTGCGCCATCGCGATCACCGCGCTGCCGCGGTCGCCGGTGAAGACTGCCGCCGCGCCTTGCGGGTGGCAGGCCGCCACCTCCTCGGCCGTGACGTCGACGCCGGCGCCGCGGCCCTGCGTCGAGAGATCCACGGTGCGCGTGGCCACGCCCATCGCGGCCAGGCAGTCGCGCAGGAAGACGAGTTCACGCGCCTTGGTGTCGAAAGTGCCGGCGACGACGGCGTAGCGGGGGGCGGTCGGGTCCATGCTGCTCCTCGGGAATGGAGACGTCAGGCTGAAAATGAGACGAGTGTCTCACCGCGCGACCTGTGTTGCAATCCGCGCCAACCCCCGCCCCGCGATGCCCAAGACGACCCGTTCCTCGCTGCCCGCCCCGCCGCCGACCGTCGAGATCGAAGGCGGCATCCGCGGCGCGACGCGGCGCCTGCTGCTCGACGCGGCGATGGCGCTGATCCGCGAAGGCCAGGTGCCGACGCTGCCCGAGGTGGCGCGCCGCGCCGAGGTCTCGCGCGCCACGGCCTACCGCTATTTCCCCAGCCGCAGCGCGCTGGTCACCGCGGTGATCGACGTCTCGCTGGGGCCGCTGCGCAGCTTCGACTCCAGCGAGCCCGACGGCCGTCGCCGCGTGGCCGAACTCTTCGCCTCGACCTTCCCGCGTTTTCGCGAGTTCGAGCCGCAGATGCGTGCCGCGGTGCAGCTCTCGCTGGAGCACTGGGCGCTGGAACGCGCCGGGCGGCTGAAGGAAGAGCCCTACCGCCGCGGCCACCGCGTCGGCATCCTTGCGCATGCGATCGAGCCGCTGGCCGCCGAGCTGCCGGCGGCCTCGCTGGCGCGGCTGCACCGTGCGCTGTCGGTGCTCTACGGCATCGAGGCGCGGGTCGTGCTGAAGGACTTGTGGGGCGCGTCGGACGCCGAGGTCGACGCCACCGTCGGCTGGATGGCCGAGGCGCTGGTCGATGCGTCGCTGCGCCAGGCCGCCGCGGCGCCGAAGACACGAAGGACCGCACGATGAACGAAGCACTGCCGCCGCTGCCGACGATCACGCCCGGCCGCTACCGCCACTACAAAGGCGGCGAGTACGAGGTGCTGGGCGTCGTGCGTCACAGCGAGACGCTGCAGCCGCTGGTGCTGTACCGGCCGCTTTACGCCAGCGCCGACACCTGGGTGCGGCCGTTCGCGATGTTCGGCGAGACCGTCGTCGTCGACGGCCGCGAACGCCCGCGCTTCGAGCGTTTCGGCTGAAGCCCGCCCCGCCACGCGCCGGTCGGCTGCCGATTAGCATGGCCGCCCCGACCGACGAGGCCCCCCGATGAGCCGCCCCTATCGCATCGCGCTGATCCCCGGAGACGGAATCGGCAAGGAAGTCGCCCCCGAAGGCCTGCGCGCTGTGCGCCGCGCGGCCGAACGTTTCGGCCTGGCGCTGGAGTTCACCGAGATCGAGTGGGCGAGCTGCGACTACTACCGGCAGCACGGCACGATGATGCCGGACGACTGGAAGGAGCAGCTCGGCGGCATGGACGCCATCTTCTTCGGCGCCGTCGGCTGGCCGGCGACGGTGCCCGACAACGTCTCGCTCTGGGGCAGCCTGCTGAAGTTCCGCCGCGAGTTCGACCAGTACGTCAACCTGCGCCCGGTGCGCCTGTTCGACGGCGTGCCCTGTCCGCTGGCCGGGCGCAAGCCGGGCGACCTGGACTACCTGATCGTGCGCGAGAACACCGAGGGCGAATACACCAACCTCGGCGGCACGATGTTCGCGGGCACCGAGCGCGAGATCGTCATCCAGGAGTCGGTCTTCAGCCGCCACGGCACCGACCGCGTGCTGAAGTTCGCCTTCGAGCTGGCCGCGTCGCGCGCACGCCGGCACCTGACGGTGGCGACCAAGAGCAACGGCGTCGCGATCAGCATGCCGTGGTGGGATTCGCGTGCCGATGAGATGGCGAAGGCCTACCCGCAGGTCGCCGTCGACAAGCAGCACATCGACATCCTGACTGCGCGCTTCGTGCTGCAGCCGCAGCGTTTCGACGTCGTCGTCGCCAGCAACCTGTTCGGCGACATCCTGTCCGACCTGGGCCCTGCGACCGCCGGCACGATCGGCCTGGCGCCGTCGGCCAACCTGAACCCCGAGCGCCGTTTCCCGTCGCTGTTCGAGCCCGTGCACGGCTCGGCGCCGGACATCTACGGCCGCAACATCGCCAACCCGATCGCGATGATCTGGTCGGGCGCGCTGATGCTGGACTTCCTGACCGGCGGCGAAGGCGCCGGCCGCGCCGCCCACGACGCCATCGTGCGCGCCATCGAAACCGTGCTGCGCGAAGGCCCGCGCACGCCCGACCTGGGCGGCAGCGCCAGCACCACCGAGCTCGGCGAGGCGGTGGCGGCGCTGATCTGAGCCCGTCCCTTCGGGGGACCAATTCCGCCTTGGCGGCGACCACGGGCGCGCCGACAGTGCCGGCCAGGAGGATGGCATGGTGAAACAGCTCGACATGCGCTGGCATCGGTCTCTGCTCAGGTGCTGCGGCCAGGTCAGGGCCAAGGCCCGTGACAACCAGCCCTGCGGCCACCGCCCATGATCACACCGCTGCTGGCGACCGAGGCCATCACGCTGCGCATCGCCACGGTTCGTGGCCAGCGCGTCCTGCTGGACGCTGACCTGGCTGCGCTCTACGAGGTCGAAACGAAGCGGTTCAACGAGGCGGTCCGCCGCAACCTGTCCAAGTTCCCGGCCGACTTCATGTTCCAGCTCACGTCCGAGGAGTGGGGAACTCTAAGGTCGCAACTTGCGACCTTAGACGCTGCACCCGGCGGCCGCGGCCAGCACCGCAAGTACTTGCCTTATGCCTTCACCGAGCACGGGGCGATCATGGCCGCGAACCTGCTGAGCAGCCCGCGTGCCATCGAGGTGTCGGTATACGTTGTGCGGGCCTCTGTGCACATGCGCGAACTGATGACGCCGCCCGACCCGCCGAAGCGGCCGATCGGGTTCGTGCAGCCGGAGCACAACAACGAGAAGGCGAAGGGAACGCGGTAGAGCCCCATCGGTCGCGGCGGACGGCCTTGCAGGCCGCGCCGGGCCAGTGGCCCGGCTCTTCGCCAGGCGCGATCCGTCCACTGGACGGATCGCGTCCGGGCTCAGCCCTGCAGGCCGCGCAGCGATGTCAGCGAGCGCCGGCAAAACAACTCGCTCTCCGCGATCAAGCTTCCCGCCACGGCCCGGCTCCGCCGGGCCGTCGGCGGACGGCCCCCTCGGGGGGTAGCGAGCGTTAGCGAGCTCGGGGGCTCACAAGAACCGTTCCAGAAGGCGCTTCGACCGCCGATCCAGCGCCTTCGCGTCGGCGATGCGGTAGCCGATGCCCTGGCTGTCGGTGATCAGCAAGGCGCTGCCGTTCAGGCGGCGGATGTCTTCCTCGCCCTTGAGCACCAGCGTCGTGCGACCGCGGTCGGTGTCGATGGTCCAGGTGCTGGGCGTCGAGAAGGTCGAGACCTCGAGCAGGCGTTCGATGACCGGCGCGAACTCGCGTCGCGCCAGTTCGGCGTCCAGCAGTTCGCGCGCTGCGGCGGGCAGGGTCTCGGGGCGGTCGATCCAGAGCCGTTCGCGGCCGTCGGTGCCGACCAGCGACACCGGGCCACCCGGTTCGGACAGCGGGAAGGCGCGCACCGGCACGACGCCGACGTGTTCGACGCCCTCGGCGTCGATCAGCACCAGGCGGCCGTGGGCGTCGCGTTGCAGCGAGATGGACAAGGTGTTCATCGCGTGTCCTCAGGCAGCGCCGGCGGGGTGCGCGGCGGGCGCGGGCGGCGGCAGCACCGGGCGTTCGGCGTCGCTCTCGTCGACCTGGCGCGCCTGCGCCTCGTACAGCCGCCAGTAGGCGCCTTCGCGCGCCAGCAGTTCGTCGTGCGTGCCGACCTCGACGATGCGGCCGCGGTCCATGACGACCAGCCGGTCGGCCCGGCGCAGCGTCGACAGGCGGTGGGCGATGGCGATCGTCGTGCGGCCCTGCACCAGGTTGTCCAGCGCCTTCTGGATCTCCTTCTCGGTCTCGGTGTCGACCGAGGACGTCGCTTCGTCGAGGATCAGGATGCGCGGGTCGATCAAGAGAGCGCGCGCGATCGAGATGCGCTGGCGCTCGCCGCCCGACAGCCCCTGGCCGCGTTCGCCGACCACCGAGTCGTAGCCGTGCGGCAGGCGCAGGATGAACTCGTGGGCGTGCGCGGCGCGTGCCGCGGCGACGATCTCCTCGCGCGTCGCGTCGGGCTTGCCGTAGGCGATGTTTTCGGCGACGGTGCCGAAGAACAGGAAGGGCTCCTGCAGCACCAGGCCGATGTGGCGGCGGTAGTCGGCGACGCCGAAACGGCGCAGGTCGACGCCGTCGACCTTGATCGCGCCGTCGGTCACGTCGTAGAAGCGGCAGATCAGGTTGACCAGCGTGCTCTTGCCCGAGCCGCTGTGGCCCACCAGGCCGATCATCTCGCCCGGGCGGATGTCCAGGTCCAGGCCGCGGATCACCGCGCGGCTGCCGTAGCGGAAGCCCACGCCCTGCAGCGACAGCCCGCCCTGCACGCGCTCGATCTTCACCGGCTGCGCCGGCTCGGGCACGTTGCTGACGTGGTCGAGGATGTCGAAGATGCGCTTGGCGCCGGCGGCGGCCTTCTGCGTCACCGAGACGATGCGGCTCATCGAGTCCAACCGGCCGTAGAAGCGGCCGATGTAGGCGATGAAGGCGCTCAGCACGCCGACGGTGATCGCGTCGCGGCTGACCAGCCAGATGCCGAAGGCCCAGACGACGAGCAGGCCGATCTCGGTCAGCAGCGACACGGTCGGCGTGAACAGGCTCCAGGTCTTGTTCAGCTTGTCGTTGACTTCCAGGTTCGCGCGGTTGGCGCGGCGGAAGCGCTCGGCTTCGCGCTTCTCCTGCGCGAAGGCCTTGACGACGCGGATGCCGGGGATGGTGTCGGCCAGCACGCTGGTCACCTCGCCCCAGACGCGGTCGATCTTCTCGAAGCCGGTGCGCAGGCGGTCGCGCACCAGGTGGATCATCCAGGCGATGAAGGGCAGCGGCACCAGCGTGGCCAGCGCCAGCGACGGGTTGATGCTGAACAGGATCGTCGCCGTCATGCCGATCATCAGCACGTCGGTGGCGAAATCCAGCGCGTGCAGCGACAGGAAGACGCAGATCCGGTCGCTTTCGCTGCCGATGCGCGACATCAGGTCGCCGGTGCGTTTGCTGCCGAAGTAGTCCAGCGACAGCTGCAGCAGATGATCGAAGGTGGCGGTGCGCAGGTCGGCGCCGATGCGTTCGCTGACCAGCGCCAGCAGCCAGGTGCGCATCCAGCCCAGCGCCCAGGCGACGAGCGCCGAGCCGGCCAGCCCGGCCAGCAGCATCCAGACGAGATGAGAATCGATCTGCTTGCCGTTCTGGTACGGGATCAGCACCTCGTCCATCAGCGGGATCGTCAGGTACGGCGGCACCAGCGACGCGGCGGTCGACGCCAGCGTCAGCACGAAACCCAGCAGCAGCTGCCAGCGGTACGGCTTCGCGAAACGGCCCAGGCGCAGCAGCACCCAGGTCGACGGCGGCGTCGCCGATTCGACGCCGAAATCGGTTTCTTCGGCCTCGGCCTCGTCTTCCGGATCGGTCTCGCCGCTGGCCAGGCGCCGTTTCTGGCGCTCGAACAGGCCGAGCAGCTTCAGCGCCGCCGGGTCGCGGCCGAGCGTGTAGCGCCAGCCGGCCAGGCGGCCGTCGTCGTCGTGCAGCGAGAGCTGGCCGACGCCGCCGTGGTCGAGATGTTGCAGCGTCAGCGACGCCGAAAGCGGCCAGGACCGCCAGGCGGCGGACCCGGCGTCGCGGGCGAGCAGGCGGCGATCGGTGAGAACTATTTCGCCGGTTGCGAAGCGGTCCTTCGCGTCCAGGTCAACGTCCAGGCCGGCCAGCGCGTTTTCCCCTGGTTCGAGCGGTGCGGAGGGCGCCGCGGCGAGCACAGGAGACGGATCGGATGAAGGCATGGGTGAGTCAAGCGGCGAGCGCGCGATTGTCGCGTAACGCGCCAGCCGGCCCCTACGCCGACCGCCGGCCGACAAGAATTCGCGCCGCAATTCGCCCCGAGGCGACGAACGCACGACCAAGATGAAGACCTTCGACGACATCCGCCTGCTGCGCATCACCTATCTGCGCGGCCCCAACCTCTGGACCTACCGGTCGGCGCTGGAGGTCTGGCTCGACCTGGGCGAGCTGGAGCAGCACCCGTCGGACAAGCTGCCGGGTTTCGTCGACCGCCTGCTGGCGCTGCTGCCGGCGCTGGAAGAGCACCACTGCGGCGTCGGCGAGCGCGGCGGCTTCATCCAGCGCCTGCGCGGCGGCACCTGGATGGGCCACGTGCTCGAACACGTCATCATCGAACTGCTGAACCTGGCCGGCATGCCCACCGGCTTCGGCCAGACGCGCAGCACCTCCAAGACCGGCGTCTACCGCATGGTCTTCCGGGCCCGCGACGAAGCCGTGGCACGTTGTGCGCTGCAGCAAGGCCATGCGCTGCTGATGGCGGCGATCAACGGCCGCGAGTTCGGCCTCGCCGCCGCGGTGCAGGCGGTGCGCGACGCGATCGACGACGCCTACCTCGGCCCGAGCACGGCGCACATCGTCGCCTCGGCCACCGAACGCCGCATCCCGCACCTGCGCCTGAACGAAGGCAACCTGGTGCAGCTCGGCCACGGCAAGCGCCAGCACCGGATCTGGACCGCCGAGACCGACCGCACCAGCGCCATCGCCGAAGGCATCGCCCGCGACAAGGACCTGACCAAGCGCCTGCTGGCCTCGGTCGGCGTGCCGGTGCCCGAAGGCCGCGTCGCCGCCAGCGCCGCCGAAGCCTGGGACATCGCCGAGGACGTCGGCCTGCCGGTGGCCGTCAAGCCCAGCGACGGCAACCACGGCCGCGGCGTCACGCTGGACCTGACGACGCGCGAGCAGGTCGAGGCGGCCTACGCCGTCGCCGACGCCGAAGGCAGCGAAGTCATCGTCGAGCGCTACATCCCCGGCGACGAGCACCGCCTGCTCGTCGTCGCCGGCGAAGTCGTCGCCGCCGCACGCGGCGAAGCCGCCTGGGTCGTCGGCGACGGCCGCAGCACGGTCTTCGAGCTGGTCGAGTCGCAGCTCAACAGCGACCCGCGCCGCGGCGAGACCGAAGACCACCCGCTGGGCCGCATCCGCGTGCGCGAGGACGGCGCGATCCTCGTCGACCTGCGCCGCCAAAACCTGGGCCCGGACGACGTGCCCGCCGCCGGCCGCCGCGTGCTGATCCAGCGCAACGGCAACGTCGCCATCGACTGCACCGACGACCTGCACCCCGACTTCGCGCGCATCGGCTCGCTGGCCGCGCGCACCGTCGGCCTGGACATCGCCGGCATCGACCTCGTCGCGCAGGACATCTCGCGCCCGCTGCGCGGCCAGCACGCCGCCGTCGTCGAGGTCAACGCCGGCCCCGGGCTGCTGGCGCACACCAAGCCGGCGGTCGGTTCGCCGCGCCCGGTGGGCCAGGCGATCATCGACCACCTGTTCCCGCCCGGCGACGACGGCCGCATCCCCATCGTCGGCATCGCCGGCGGCGAGGTCGCGACGCCGATCGCCCGCCTCGTGGCCTGGCTGCTGCAGCTGTCGGGCCACCACGTCGGCCTGGCCTGCCGCGACGGCCTGTTCCTGGACACGCGCCGCATCGACGAACGCGACGCGACGCGCGGCGTGATCGCCGAGCGCCTGCTGCTCAACCGCGAGGTCGACGCCGCGGTCTTCGAGAACGGCGCCGCGACGATCCTCGACGAAGGCCTGGTCTACGACCGCTGCCGCATCGGCGTCGTCACCGACCTGGACGGCGCCGAGACGCTGGAGCGCCACGACATCCACGGCGCCGACGACCTGCCGCGCGTGCTGCGCACGCAGATGGACGTCGTGCTCGCCGACGGCATCGGCGTGCTCAACGCCGACGACCCGCGTGTCGCGGCGCTGGCCGAGCACTGCGACGGCGAGGTCACGCTCTACGCCACCGACGCCGCCGTGCTGGCCGACCACCGCGAACGCGGCGGCCATGCCGTGCTGCTGCGCGAAGGCCGCATCTGGCTGTGCGAAGGCCACGGCGAGACGCCGCTGGCCGTGCGCGGCCGCAACCCGCTGCCCGACGCCTCCGTGCTGCTGCCGGCCGTCGCCGCTGCCTGGGCCTTCGGCCTGGCGCCGGCGCTGCTGGCCGCAGGCCTCGACACCTTCGATCTGCAGACCCCTGCCGACATCCGCTGAGAACGCCATGGACGTCACCCGCATCCGCGCGCTGCGCGGTCCCAATCTCTGGAGCCGGCACACGGCGATCGAAGCCATCGTGCGCTGCACGCCCGAGGAAACGGCGATCGAAGCCGGTTCCCCGCTGGAGCGCCGGCTGCGCGAGCTGCTGCCCGACGTCTCGCCGGTGCGCCCGATCGGCACCCGCGAGCCGGTGACGATGGCGCGCTGGCTGGAACGCCTGGCGCTGGCGCTGCAGGCGCGTGCCGGCTGCCGCGTCTCGTTCTCGCGCACCGCGGCCGCGCCCGAGCCCGGCGTCTACCAGATCGTCGTCGAGTACACCGAGGAGAAGGTCGGCCGGCGCGCGCTGGAGCTGGCCGAGCGCCTGCTCGCGGCGGCCGTCGGCGGCGCGGCCTTCGACAGCGAAGCCGCGGTGGCCGAGCTGCGCGCCATCGACGAGGACGTGCGCTTGGGGCCGAGCACCGGCTCCATCGTCTCGGCCGCGATCGCGCGCGGCATCCCCTACCGCCGCCTGACCGAAGGCAGCCTGGTGCAGTTCGGCTGGGGCGCAAACCTGCGCCGCATCTGGGCCGCCGAGGTCGATTCCACCGGCGCCGTCGCCGAGTCGATCGCCCAGGACAAGGACCTGACCAAGCGCCTGCTGGCCTCGGCCGGCGTGCCGGTGCCACGCGGCCGCCCGGTCACCGACCTCGAGGACGGCTGGGCCGCGGCCACCGAGCTGGGCCTGCCGGTCGTCGTCAAGCCGCGCGACGGCAACCAGGGCAAGGGCGTGACGGTCAACGTCACCGACCGCGCCCAGTACGAGACCGCCTACCGCGTCGCCGACGAGATCGGCGAGGTGATGGTCGAGCAGTTCCTGCCCGGCCACGACTTCCGCCTGCTGGTCGTCGGCGAGAAGCTGGTCGCCGCCGCGCGCCGCGACCCGCCCTACGTCATCGGCGACGGCGTGCACACCGTGCGCCAGCTCGTCGACACGGTCAACGCCGACCCGCGCCGCGGCGACGGCCACGCCACCGCGCTGACGCGCATCCGCCTGGACGACGTCGCGATGGCACGCCTGGAACTGCTGGGCCTGTCGCCCGAGGCCGTGCCGGCCAACGGCCAGAAGGTCGTGCTGCGCCACAACGCCAACCTCAGCACCGGCGGCAGCGCCACCGACGTCACCGACGACGTGCACCCCGAGGTCGCCGCGCGTGCGGTGGCTGCGGCGCGCATGGTCGGGCTGGAGATCTGCGGCGTCGACGTGGTCTGCGAGACCGTCGGCATGCCGCTGGAGCAGCAGCGCGGCGGCGTCGTCGAAGTCAACGCCGCGCCGGGCCTGCGCATGCACCTGGCGCCGAGCTTCGGCAAGCCGCGTGCGGTCGGCGAGGCCATCGTCGAGCGCCTGTTCCCGTCGGGCCAGGACGGCCGCATCCCGGTCGTCGCCGTCACCGGCACCAACGGCAAGACCACCGTCACGCGCCTGATCGCCCACCTGTTCAACGCCGCCGGCTACAAGGTCGGCATGACCAACACCGACGGTGTCTGGGTCGACGGCCACCAGATCGACAGCGGCGACTGCAGCGGCCCGAAGAGCGCGCGCAACGTGCTCGCCCACCCGGACACCGAAGCCGCGGTGCTGGAGACCGCACGCGGCGGCATGCTGCGCGAGGGCCTGGGCTTCGACCGCTGCCAGGTCGCCGTGGTCACCAACGTCGGCGCCGGCGACCACCTCGGCCTGAACTACATCACGACGGTCGAGGACCTGGCGGTGCTCAAGCGCGTCATCGTGCAGAACGTCGCCGAGAGCGGCTACGCCGTGCTCAACGCCGCCGACCCGATCACGCTGGCGATGGCCCAGCACTGCCCGGGCGGCGTGATCCTGTTCGCCGTCGACGGTCATCTGCCGGCGATGGTCGCGCACCGCGCCCAGGGCGGGCGCACGGTGTTCGTCGACGGTGACGCGATCGTCGCCGTCAACGGCTCGGCGCGGGCCCGCGTGCCGCTGCGCGAGGTGCCGCTGACGCGCAACGGCACGATCGGCTTCCAGGTCGAGAACGCGCTCGCCGCGGTCGCCGCGGCCTGGGGCTGCGCGCTCAGCTTCGACGCCGTCAGCGCCGGCCTGGCCAGCTTCGTCAACGACGCGCACAACGCGCCGGGGCGCTTCAACGTCATGGACTACCGCGGCGCGACGATCATCGCCGACTACGGCCACAACGCCGACGCGATGCGCGCCCTGGTCGGCGCCGTCGAGGCGATGCCGGCCCGGCGCCGCTCGGTCGTCATCAGCGCCGCCGGCGACCGCCGCGACGAGGACATCCGCGAGCAGACGCAGATCCTCGGCGCCGCCTTCGACGACGTGCTGCTGTACCAGGACGCCGCCCAGCGCGGCCGTGCCGACGGCGAAGTCATCGCGCTGCTGCGCGAAGGCCTGCGCGGCGCCCCGCGCACCCGCCGCGTCGAGGAGATCCACGGCGAGTTCGTCGCCATCGACCGGGCGCTCGAACTGCTGGAGCCCGGCGACCTGTGCCTGGTGCTCGTCGACCAGGTCGAGGAAGCGCTGGAACATCTGGCGCGCCGCATCGCCGAAGCCGGCGAGGCGCTGGCGGCCTGAGCCGGCCCCGAGCGCCGTCCCCCTAGATCGCCCCCCGCCACGGCGGGTGGCGGTTGACCCGCGACATGGAAGTCGCGGGGTGGCTTCCTATGTTGGCCTTCTACCGGTCGCATCGCCGTCGCATGGGGCGGCGGCGCAGCCACCGGAGACCTCATAGGAGGCATCCATGTCCGTGGTCCTCGATCGTCCCGATACCGAAGTGACGGCCAACACGGCGTACATCCAGGGGCTGTCCTACGACCTCAACCAGTTGCTGGCGGTCGACCTGACGCCGGCGGAACTCGACCCGGCGTCGGCCGGTGAAACCCGCGCCCACGAGGGCGGCCGCGTGGTCATCGTGACCAAGCGGCTGCACGACGCGAGTTCCCGCCTCACCGAGAACCTGCTGCTGAACCCTGCCGCCGGCGTCGTCTTCCCTGGCGCCCTGGTCAAGCAGGACCGCAGCCTGGCCGAGGGCATGCCGACGCCCTACACCTTGTCGCGGCGGCCGATCCGCCTGCGTGTCGACCTGCCGGGGCTGGAGGAGCGCGGCGTGGTCGAAGTCGAACGCCCGACGGCCGTCTCGGTGGACCTGGCGATCCAGAAGATCGTCGACACCTGGTTCCAGGACGTCCAGCACGCCCAGGGCTACCGGCCGCCGATGCGCGCGTTCTCGGAGTCGCACACGGCGTATTCGAAGGAGCAGATCGGCGTCGAGTGCGGGTTCGGCGCGCAGTGGGGCCGCAGCCAGGCAACGGCCGGGCTGAAGGTCGGCAGCACCGGCGACGAGACCGTGGTCTACCGCGTCTTCAAGCAGATCTACTTCTCGGTGGTGGTCGAAGAGCCCGACGAGGCCGGCCTGCTGTTCGCGCCCGGGGTCAGCCTGGGGCCGGTGAACATGCCGTCCAGCGCGCCGCCCGGGCTCGTGCGCTGCGTCGACTACGGCCGGCTGATCGTCGTCCAGATGAGCACCCAGCAGCACGTCACGGCGCAGGAGGCCGAGGCGACGCTGGACTACAAGTCGCAGGGGCTGAAGGTCAGCGCCGAGATGCAGGAGCGTTATGACCGCATCGCCCGGGCGTCGTCGTTCCGGGTGCTGGTGCTCGGCGGTGGCGACTCGGCGGCCGATCTCGTCGCCGGCGACGTCGACGCGATGAGCGCCGCGATCTCCAAGGGCATCGAGTTCTCGAGGACCAACCTCGCCCACCCGATCGCCTACATGGTGGCCGACCTGCGCAGCCGCGCCACGTCGCAGATCCGGTCGACGACACGTTACGTCGAGACGATCCGCGAGGTGCTCGCCGACCACACGGTGACGATGCGCCACACCGGCGGCTTCGTCGCCAGCTTCAACGCGCGCTGGGAGCAGTACGACGAGGAGTCGAAGCAGTTCAAGGCCACGGAGTGGCACTCGGGCGACCACACGGCGCCTTACGAGGCGATGCTGCAGATGCGCGGTGACGTGCGCAACCTGGTCGTCGAAGGTCGTTATGCGATCTTCTTCAAGACCTGGCGGTCCAAGTTCAAGAGCTACGACTGCCTGACCAGTGACCGCACGATCCACCTGTGGGGTGGCACGCTGAACGCCCACCTCGACGACTGATCGTGCACCGCCGCGGCCGGCCATGGGCCGCGGCGGTGGTTCAGAACAGGAAGTACTTCTGCGCGAGCGGCAGCACGGTCGCCGGCTCGCAGGTCAGCAGCTGGCCGTCGGCCCGCACCTCGTAGGTCTGCGGGTCGATCTCCATCTTCGGCAGCCAGCCGTTGTGCACCATGTCGCCCTTCTTAACCTGGCGGCAGCCCTGCACCGCGGCCAGGCGCTTGGCCAGGCCCAGCTGGTCGCCGATCTCGGCCTGCAGCGCCGCCTGGCTGACGAAGGTCAGCGAGGTCGCGGCACGCGCGCCGCCGAAGCTGCCGAACATCGGCCGGTAATGCACCGGCTGGGGCGTCGGGATGCTGGCGTTCGGGTCGCCCATCGCCGCGACGGCGATGAAGCCGCCCTTCAGCACCAGGCTCGGCTTGACGCCGAAGAAGGCCGGCCGCCACAGCACCAGGTCGGCCCACTTGCCGATCTCGACCGAACCGACCTCGTGCGCGATGCCGTTGGCGATCGCCGGGTTGATCGTGTACTTGGCGACGTAGCGCTTGACGCGCTGGTTGTCGTTGCGGGCGTTGTCGCCGGCCAGCGCGCCGCGCTGGACCTTCATCTTGTGCGCCGTCTGCCAGGTGCGGATGATGACCTCGCCGACGCGGCCCATCGCCTGGCTGTCGCTGCTCATCATGCTGATCGCGCCCAGGTCGTGCAGCACGTCCTCGGCGGCGATGGTCTCGCGGCGGATGCGGCTCTCGGCGAAGGCCAGGTCCTCGGCGATGCCGGCGTCCAGGTGGTGGCAGACCATCAGCATGTCCAGGTGCTCGTCCACCGTGTTGGCGGTGTAGGGCATCGTCGGGTTGGTGCTGCTGGGCAGGAAGTTGGGCTCGCCGGCGACCCGCAGGATGTCCGGCGCGTGGCCGCCGCCGGCGCCTTCGGTGTGGAAGGCGCAGAGCGTGCGGCCCTTGGTCGCGGCGATCGTGTCCTCGACGAAGCCCGACTCGTTGAGCGTATCGCTGTGGATCGAGACCTGGGTGTCGGTGGCCTCGGCGATGTCCAGGCAGTTGTCGATCGCGCTGGGCGTCGTGCCCCAGTCCTCGTGCAGCTTCAGGCCGATGGCGCCGGCGGCGATCTGCTGGCTCAGCGCCTCGGGCCGGCTGGCGTTGCCCTTGCCGAGGAAGCCCAGATTCATCGCGAAGGCGTCGGCCGCCTGCAGCATGCGGTGCAGGTTCTCCGGCCCCGGCGTGCAGGTGGTCGCGAAGGTGCCGGTGGCCGGCCCGGTGCCGCCGCCCAGCATCGTCGTGACGCCCGAGTTCAGCGCCTCATCGATCTGCTGCGGGCAGATGAAGTGGATGTGGCTGTCGATGCCGCCGGCGGTGACGATCATCCCCTCGCCGGCGATGATCTCGGTGCCCGGGCCGATGACGATGTCCACGCCCGGCTGCACGTCGGGGTTGCCGGCCTTGCCGATGGCGGCGATGCGGCAGCCCTTCAGGCCGATGTCGGCCTTGACGATGCCCCAGTGGTCGATGATCAGCGCGTTGGTGATGACGCAGTCGGCCGCCTCGTGGTGGCCGGGGCCGTTGACCGCCTGGCCCTGGCCCATGCCGTCGCGGATCGTCTTGCCGCCGCCGAACTTCACCTCCTCGCCGTAACCGCCGGCGCGCAGCGTGTAGTCGGCCTCGACCTCGACGATCAGTTCGGTGTCGGCCAGGCGCACGCGGTCGCCCAGCGTCGGGCCGTACATCTCGGCGTAAGCGCGCCGTCCGATGCTCGTGCTCATCACAGCGCTCCCTGCACGTCGCCGCGGAAGCCCCAGACGCGGCGCTCGCCGCCGTAGGGCACCAGTTGCACGGTGCGCTGCTGGCCGGGCTCGAAACGCACCGCGGTGCCGCTGGCGATGTCCAGGCGCAGGCCGCGCGCCGCCGCTCGGTCGAAGCGGAGCGCCGGGTTGGTCTCGGCGAAGTGGTAGTGCGAGCCGACCTGGATCGGGCGGTCGCCGGTGTTCTCGACCACCAGGGTCAGCGTCGGGCGGGCGGGGTTGAGCGTCAGCTCGCCTTCGTCGATCAGCAGTTCTCCGGGAATCATCGCCGTCCTCATGCGATCGGTTGGTGCACGGTCACCAACTTGGTGCCATCGGGGAAGGTCGCCTCGACCTGGATCTCCGGGATCAGCTCGGGCACGCCGTCCATCACCTCGTCGCGACGCAGCACCTGCTTGCCTTCGCTCATCAGCTCGGCGACGGTGCGGCCGTCGCGTGCGCCCTCCAGGATGGCGGCGGTGATCAGCGCGATCGCCTCGGGCACGTTGAGCTTCAGCCCGCGCGCCTTGCGGCGCTCGGCCAGCAGGGCCGCGGTGAAGACCAGGAGCTTGTCTTTTTCTCGGGGAGTCAGGTCCATGCGCGCCTCGCCTGCAAGTCCGGCGCCATGTTAAGGCTGGTGCGCTTCTTGATTGCCGGTGACCGATGAGTCCGCCGGCCGACACCGCTGCCGCCCCCGCCGAAGCGCCGCAGCGCGTCGTGAAGACTCGCCGCGACTACAACGCCTGGGTCGCGCGCGAGACCATCGAGGACTACGCGCTGCGTTTCACGCCGCGCTCGTTTCGCCGCTGGAGCGAGTGGCGCGTCGCCAACACGGCCTTCGGCGCCTCGTCCTTCCTGATCCTCGAAGCCGTCGGCGCGACGCTGCTGGTGCAGTACGGCTTCGTCAACGCGGCGCTGGCGATCCTGGCCACCGGCCTCGTGATCTTCCTCGCCGGCTGGCCGATCAGCGTCTACGCCGCGCGCCACGGCGTCGACATGGACCTGCTGACGCGCGGCGCCGGCTTCGGCTACATCGGCTCGACGATCACCTCGCTGATCTACGCGAGCTTCACCTTCATCTTCTTCGCCCTCGAGGCGGCGGTGATGGCCTACGCGCTGGAGCTGGCCTTGGACATCCCGCCGGCGCTGGGCTATCTGCTGTGCGCGCTGGTCGTCATCCCGCTGGTGACGCACGGCGTCACGGCGATCAGCCGGCTGCAGGTCTGGACCCAGCCGCTGTGGATCGCGATGCTGGTCGTGCCCTACGTCTTCGTCTTCCACGCCGAGCCCGGGCTGCTGGCGGGGCTGGCGAGCTACGGCGGTGAACACGGCGTGGCGGGGTTCGACGTGCTGGCCTTCGGCGCCGCGACGACGGTCGGCATCGCCTTGATCACGCAGATGGGCGAGCAGGCCGACTACCTGCGTTTCATGCCGGAGAAGGCCAGCCGCGGCGGCTGGCGCTGGCACCTGGCGGTGCTGGCCGGCGGCCCGGGCTGGGTGCTGCCGGGCGTGCTGAAGATGCTCGGCGGCGCGCTGCTGGCCTATCTGGCGATCACGCGCATGGTGCCGCCCGAACGTGCCGTCGACCCGAACCAGATGTACCTCGCGGCCTACGAGACGGTGTTCTCCGACTACGGCGTCGCGGTCGCGGTGACGGCGGCCTTCGTGCTCGTCTCGCAGCTGAAGATCAACGTCACCAACGCCTACGCCGGCTCGCTGGCCTGGAGCAACTTCTTCTCGCGGCTGACGCACGCCCACCCGGGGCGCGTGGTCTGGATGGTGTTCAACACGGCCATCGCGCTGGTGCTGATGGAGATGAACGTCTTCCAGGCGCTGTCGCACGTGCTCGGGCTGTACGCCAACGTCGCCATCGCCTGGATGATGGCGGTCGTCGCCGACCTCGTCGTCAACAAGCCGCTGGGCTGGTCGCCGCCGGGCATCGAGTTCAAGCGTGCGCATCTCTACGACATCAACCCGGTCGGCGTCGGCGCGATGGGCATCGCCTCGGCGCTGTCGGTGGCCGCGCACCTGGGCGCCTTCGGCGAGCTGGCGCAGGCCTATTCGGCGGCGATCGCGCTGGTCACCGCCTTCGTCGCCTCGCCGCTGATCGCCTGGGCGACCCAAGGCCGCTACTACCTGGCGCGCACCAGCACGCTGCCGGCCGGCGCGATCCCGATCGTTGCCGAGCCGGCTGCCGCCGACGGCCGCTACGCCCGGCTGCGCCACCGTTGCACGGTCTGCGAGCGCGAGTACGAGACCGAGGACATGGCCTTCTGCCCGGCCTACCAGGCCGGCATCTGCAGCCTGTGCTGCACGCTGGACGCACGCTGCCACGACCTCTGCAAGCCGCGCGCGAAGCTGCTCGCCCAGTGGCGCGCCTTGCTCGCGCGGCTGCTGCCGGCGCGCATGGCGCCGCAGCTCGACGCCGGGCTGGCCGACTACCTGCTGCTGATGGGCCTGGTGACGCCAGCGCTGGCGCTGGTGTTGGGCGTCGCCCACCGCCAGGCGCTGCGCCTGCTGGGCGACCAGGCCGCTGCGCTGGGCACGACGCTGACCCAGGGCTTCGTCAGCACCTTCCTGCTGCTGTGGATCGCCGCCGGCATCGGCGTCTGGTGGGGCGTGCTCGCGCACCGCAGCCGCGCCGCGGCGCAGGAGGAGTCCAACCGCCAGACGCTCGCGCTGCAGCGCGAGATCGAGTCGCACGCGCGCACCGACGCCGCGCTGCAGGCCGCACGCGAGGAAGCCGACCGTGCCCGCGGCCACGCCGAGGCTGCCAACCGCGCCAAGAGCCGCTACATCACGACCATCAGCCACGAGCTGCGCACGCCGCTCAACAGCATCCTCGGCTACGCCCAGCTGCTGGAGGAGGACGAGGCGATGCCGCCGCACCGCCGCCAGGCGGTGGCCGTGATCCGCCGCGGCGGCGATCACCTCTTGAGCCTGATCGAGGGCACGCTGGACATCGCACGCATCGAGTCGGGCAAGCTGGCGCTGGAGGTGCGGCCGATGCGCTTCGCCGACGGCCTGGCCGAGATCGCGAGGATGTTCGAGCTGCAGGCCGCCGGCCGCGGCCTGGCCTTCCGCTTCGCCGTCGACGGCCGCCTGCCGGCGGTGGTGCGCGCCGACGAGAAGCGGCTGCGCCAGATCCTCATCAACCTGCTGGGCAACGCGATCAAGTTCACCCAGGCCGGCCAGGTGACGCTGCGCGTCGCCCACCAGCGCGAGATGGCGCGTTTCGAGATCGCCGACACCGGCCCCGGCATGACGGCCGACGAGCTGGCGCGCGTCTTCGAGCCTTTCGAGCGCGGCTCGGCGGCCAGCGGCCAGTCGGTCGGCTCCACCGGGCTGGGGCTGACGATCGCACGCATGCTCTGCGAGCTGATGGGCGGCGAGATGACGGTGGCCAGCACGCCCGGCCAGGGCAGCACCTTCCGCATCCGCCTCTTCCTGCCCGAGGTGGCGGCGGCGGCGCCCGAGGTCGACACGCTGCGCGCGCGCCGCGTCGGCTACGAAGGCCGGCGCCGGCGCGTGCTGGCGGTCGACAACGAGGAGGCCGACCGGCGCCTCGTCGCCGACCTGCTGCAGCCGCTGGGTTTCGAGGTCGAGGGTGCGGCCAGCGGCGAGGCCGCGCTCGCGCGCCTGGCCACCGACGCGCCCTACGACGCGGTCTTCATGGACCTGGCGATGCCCGGCATCGACGGCTGGGAGACGATCCGCCGGCTGCGCGCCGCCGGCCACACGATGCCGCTGGCGGTGGTCTCGGCCAACGCCTTCGACAAGAAGCTGGACAACGACGTCGGCCTGCCGGGCGAGGATTTCCTCGTCAAGCCGGTGCGTGTCGGCGAGCTGCTGGACTGGCTGGGCGCGCGCCTGGGGCTGGACTGGCGCTACGGCGCACGCGTGCCCGAACCCGCGCCGGCGCCGCCGCCGGCCGACGCACCGCTGCCGCCGGCCGAGCTGCTGCGCCCGCTGCGCGACGCGGTCGGCCTGGGCCACGTGCGCGGCGTCGCGCGCCAGCTCGACGCCATCGAGGCCGCCGACCCGGCGCACGCCGGTTTCGCCGCCCGCATGCGGCTGCTGGCGCGCCAGTTCAACTACGAGACGATGAACGACATCCTGAACAAGGCCCTCGATGAACCCCGAGCCGCCTGAAGACCCCCGCCTGGACGCGCCCGACGCCGCCGACGTCGTGCTCGTCGTCGACGACGTGCCCGAGAACCTCGCGCTGCTCAACGACGCGCTCGACGAGGCCGGCTACACCGTGCTCGTCGCCACCTCGGGCGAGGCGGCGCTGACGCTGGCCGCGCGCGCCCAGCCCGACATCGTGCTGCTCGACGCGGTGATGCCGGGCCTGGACGGCTTCGAGACCGCGCGCCGCCTCAAGGCCGACGCCGGGACGGCCCACATCCCGATCGTCTTCATGACCGGGCTCACCGAGACCGAACACGTCGTCGCCGCCTTCGGCGCCGGCGGCACCGACTACGTCACCAAGCCGATCCGTCCGCGCGAAGTGCTGGCGCGCATCGCCGCCCACCTGCACCAGGCGCGCAGCCAGCGCCAGGCGCGCAACGCGCTCGACGCCTTCGGCCACGCGACGCTGGTCGTGCGCGAGCGCGACGGCCGGCGCCTGTGGCAGACGGCGCTGGCGCGGCGCATGCTGTCCGAGCACTTCGGCGGCGAGGACACGGCGACGCCGCCCGAGCTGATGGCCTGGATCGCGCGCGAGTCGCTGCGCCGCCGCGCCGGCGCCGAGCCCGCCGGGCTGACGGTGGCGCGCGGTGCACGCCGCATCAGCTTCGCGCTGCACCCGATGCCCGACGACGACGGCGAGCCGGTGCCCGGCGAATGGCTGGTCGTCATGCGCGAGAGCGACGACGCGGCCATCGTCGAGGCGATGTCGCTGGCGCTGGAACTCACCGCGCGCGAGGCCGAGGTGCTGTACTGGGTGGTGCAGGGCAAGACCAACCGCGACATCGGCGACATCCTCGGCACCAGCCACCGCACCGTCACCAAGCACCTGGAGCACGTGTTCGAGAAGCTGGGCGTCGAGACCCGCACCGCCGCCGCGGCGCTGGCGATGGCGCGCGTCAAGCAGCTTGGTCGCGCCAATTGAGCCGTTCGTCGCACGGCGCTTGACCTCCGTCGCGCACGGCTCCAACACTGGCCGCTTGTGCCGGGCCGACCCTGCCGCCGCCCCCGGTTCCGATCCACCGCAGAATCCCCGTGCGGCCGTCGAGGCCGCGCCCGCCACACCTTGAAGATGCACACCTTCGTTGCCGGCGCCGTCTGCGCCGCCGCGGTCTCGATGGCCGCCTCCGCGATGGCCGCCAAGCCCACGACCCGCGTGCGTGCCGAGATCCCGGCGCAGTACCGCTGGGACTTCAGCCCGATCTACGCCGACTGGGAGGCCTGGGAAGCCGGCATGCGCGAGATGGACCAGCGCATCGACGCCTTCGTCAAGCTGCAGGGCACGCTGAAGAACGGCCCCGAGGCCGTGCTCGCCGCCTACCAGGCCTACGACGAGATCGGCAAGCTGCAGTACCGCATCTATCGCTACCCGCAGCTGCAGCGCGACACCGACACGCGCGACCAGAACGTCTCCGGCCGCTTCCAGCGCGTCGGTGCGATGTTCGCCAAGTTCGACGCCGCCAGTGCCTGGTTCACGCCCGAGCTGTTGACCGTGCCCGAAGCCACGATGCACGAGTGGCTGGACAAGACGCCAGCGCTGGCGCCGTACCGCTTCCCGATCCTCGAGGCCTTCCGCCGCCAGGCGCACGTGCTCGACGAGAAGGGCGAGCGCCTGCTGGCGCTGGCCTCGCGCAGCAACCGCGCGTCCAACGAGACCTACAGCGAGCTCAGCACCTCGGACATCAAGTTCCCGACGATCCGCCTGTCCGACGGCAAGGAGGTCACGCTGACACCGGGCAACTACTCGGCGCTGCTGTCCGAGAGCAGCGTGCAGGCCGACCGCGCCGCCGCCGCCGCCGCCCACGTCGGCACCTACGGCCAGACCGCGCACACCTACGCCGCGATCTACAACGGCATCCTGCAGCGTGACTGGTTCCTGGCACGCGCGCGCAACTTCCCGACGACGCTGGACGCGGCGCTCGACGAGAACGCGATCCCGCGCCAGGTCGTCGAGACGCTGATCGACGTCGCGCGCAAGGGCACCTCGCCGCTGCAGCGCTACGCCAGGCTGCGCCAGCGCCTGCTGGGCCTGCCGAGCTATCACCTGTACGACCAGTTCGTGCCGGTGTTCCGCAGCGACAAGACCTGGCCCTACGAAGAAGCGCGCCAGCAGGCCATCGCCTCGGTGGCGCCGCTGGGCAAGGAGTACGTGCAGCGCTACCAGAAGTTCGTCAGCGGCGGCCGTGTCGACGTCTACGAGAACGAAGGCAAGCGCAGCGGCGCCTACAACGCCGGCGTCTACGGCGTCGGCCCCTACTTGCTGATGAACTACAACGACACGCGCGACGCGATGTTCACCTTCGCCCACGAGGCGGGGCACGCGATGCACACCGTGCTGTCCTACGAGCACCAGCCCTTCGTCACCGCCGACTACACGATCTTCGTCGCCGAGGTCGCCTCGACGACCAACGAACGGTTCCTGCTCGAGCACCTGCTCAAGCAGACCACCGACCCGAAGGAGCGTTTCCTGCTGCTGCAGGAGGCCGTCGACGCCATCGTCGGCACCTTCTACACGCAGGTGCTGTTCGCCGACTTCGAGCTGCGCGCGCACCAGCTCGTCGAGCGCGACGAGCCCGTGACCACCGAGGCGCTGAACCAGCTCTACGCCCAGGTGCTCAAGGAGTACTGGGGCGACGCGATCACCGCCGACGACTTCTACAAGTACACCTGGGCGCGCATCCCGCACTTCTTCAACACGCCGTACTACGTCTACCAGTACGCGACCTGCTTCGCCTCGTCGGCCAAGCTGTTCAAGTCGATGACGCAGGGCCCCAAGGCCGAGCGCGACGCGGCGGTCAAGCGCTACCTGACGCTGCTGTCCTCGGGCGGCAACGACCAGCCGATGAAGCAGCTGCAGAAGGCCGGTGTCGACCTGACCCAGCGCCAGACGGTGCAGGCCGTCGTCGACCAGCTCGACGAGCTCGTCACGCGCATGGAAGCCGAGGCCGCGAAGCTGCAACCGGCCGCCAAGTAAGCCTGCGCTCACCTCGCGAAGCCGCCCTCCGGGGCGGCTTTTTCATGGGTTTGCGCGATTCGGCGCGGTGCATGCGCGCGGCTGTGGTGCCGCGCCCACGCCCATCGCGGTGCGTTGAGGGAAAACCCCCGGAGCCTTCACCCCGCTGTCACACAATCACGCCGACCGCAGACTTGTATACAGCTGCGGCATAACGCTTGCTTCGTGACAAGCTGTTTCTCGTCTCTTCCTGTTCACCAATCTCCCCAGGAGTTCCCATGTCCCGTTCGCTGAAGGCGGTCGCCGGCGCAGCCGCGCTGCTGTGTGTCGGTCTGGCCCAGGCCCAGTCCAACGTCAACATCTACGGCCTGATGGACGCCGCCGTCGGTAGCTTCCAGATGGCCGGTGCCGACTCGACCACCAAGGTCCAGAGCGGCAACATGACCACCTCGTTCATCGGCTTCAGCGGCAGCGAAGACGTCGGCAACGGTCTGAAGGTCACGTTCGCGATCGAGCACTTCCTGCGCGCCGACACCGGCACCGCCGGCCGCTTCGACGGCGACAAGTTCTGGGCCCGCAACGCCTACGTCGGCCTGGCCACGAACTACGGCGAGTACCAGTTCGGCCGCACGACGACGACGATGTTCGTGTCGACGCTGATGTTCAACGCGATCGGCGACTCCTTCGCGTTCTCGCCGAGCATCCTGCAAGTGCTGACCCCGCACGCCGAGATGCTGCAGTTCTACGGCGACACCGGCTGGAGCAACTCGGTCCTGTTCAAGAGCAAGAGCTGGAACGGCCTGAGCTTCAACGTGCAAGCCAACGTCGGCGAGAAGGCCGCGAACGCGTTCGGCAACAACCTCGGCGGCAGCGTGCTCTACATGAGCGGCCCGCTGGCGGCGACCGTGTCGTACTCGAAGGTCAAGAACGACGCCTTCGGCGCGCCGGTCGGCTTCAAGGATCAGGAAACCAAGCAAGTCGGCGCTTCGTACGACCTCGGCGTCGCCAAGCTGTTCGGTCAGTACACCAAGATCGACACCAGCGCGGCGGCCGACACCGGCACCGACATCTGGGGCGTCGGCGCCTCGATCCCGCTGGCCGGCGGCAAGGTCCTGGCCCAGTACGGCCACGCCAAGGACGATGGTCTGGGCGACAAGACCAACAAGACGCTGACCCTGGGCTACGACTACAACCTGTCCAAGCGCACCGACGTCTACGCGATCTACATGCAAGACAAGGTGACGGGCCTCGACACCGGCGACACCTACGCCGTCGGCATCCGCCACAAGTTCTGAACCTGACCCAGGCGGGGGCGCCCGCCTCGGTACCTCAGCTTCAGCGGCACCTCCGGGTGCCGCTTTTTTTCGCCCGTACCAAACAAAACAGCCACCGGGCGAACCACGGTGGCTGTTCTGCATTCCCCTCGGGGACAGACCGCCGAAGGCGGTCAGGGGGAGCGGCGGTGTTAACGCGCCTGACCGGATCCGGGTCCCCCGGTCCGGTCAGGTTGCCCCCCTCGGGGGGGCGGCCGCCAGGCGGCCGGGGGCTCTTACTTCCCCGTCGGGACTTTGCCCTCGACCCCCTTGACGAAGAAGTTGATGCCGCCCAGGAACTTGTCGTCCGCGGCCTCGTCCTTCTTCAGCACTTCCTTGCCGGCGTTGGTGACGATCGGGCCCTTCCAGATCACGAAGCTGCCGTCCTTCAGGCCGGCCTTGACTTCGTCGAGCTTGGCCTTGGCTTCGGCCGGCACCTTGTCGCTGATCGAGACGATGTCGATCGCGCCTTCCTTGACGCCCCACCAGGTGGCCGTGCCGCCGGTCCACTTGCCTTCCAGCGCCGCACGCGTGGCCTGGATGTAGTACGGCGACCAGTCGATGATCGACGAAGCCAGGTGGGCTTCCGGCGCGTAGGCCGTCATGTCGCTGTCCCAGCCGAAGGCGTACTTCTTGTTCTTCGCCGCGGTCTGCAGAACGGCCGACGAGTCGGTGTTCTGGAACAGGATGTCGGCGCCGCCGTTGATCAGGCTTTGCGCGGCTTCGGTTTCCTTGGGCGGGTTGAACCATTCGTTGACCCAGACCACCTTGGTCTTGATCTTCGGGTTCACGCTCTGCGCGCCCAGCGTGAAGCTGTTGATGTTGCGGATGACCTCGGGAATGGGGATCGAGCCGACGACGCCCAGCGTGTTGCTCTTGGTCATCGAGCCGGCGATCACGCCCGCCATGTACGCGCCCTCGTAGGTGCGGGCGTCGTAGGTGCGGATGTTCTCGCCCTGCTTGTAGCCGGTGGCGTGCTCGAACTTCACGTCCTTGGCGTCGGCGGCGACCTTCTGGATCGGCTCCATGTAGCCGAAGGTCGTGCCGAAGATCAGCTTGTTGCCCTGGCCGATCAGGTCACGGAACACACGCTCGGCGTCCGCGCCTTCGGGCACCTTCTCGACGAAGGTGGTGACGATCTTGTCGCCGAACTCGGCCTCGAGCTTCTTGCGCGCGTTGTCGTGCGCGAAGGTCCAGCCGCCGTCGCCCACCGGGCCGACGTAGGCGAACGCGACCTTCAGCGGCTCGGGCTTGGCCGCAGCGGCCGAGGCCGGCGCCGACGCCGGTTCGGCCGCCGGTTGCGCCGCTTCTTCCTTCTTGCCGCAGCCGACGAGGGCGGCGGCCGCCGCGAGCGTGGACCAGCCGGCCAGCTTCAGCAGCGAGCGCTTCGATTCGAAAGACATCGGTCTTTTCTCCAGGGGGTGACGAAAACGGAAATTATTGGTCCGGCTCAGGAGCCGGGGAAGAACGGTTTGCCGAGCGACGCCGGCATGTTGACCCGGATCCACGCCGGATTGCGCGAGATCAGCACCAGCACGACGATGGTCGCGACGTAGGGCAGCATGCTGAGGAACTGGCTCGGGATCTCGACGCCCTGGCTCTGCAGATGGAACTGCAGCATCGTGACGCCGCCGAACAGGTAAGCCCCAAGCAGCACTCGTGCCGGGCGCCAGGTCGCGAAGGTCGTCAGCGCCAGCGCGATCCAGCCCTTGCCGGCGACCATGCCCTCGACCCACAGCGGCGTGTAGATCACCGACAGGTAGGCGCCGGCCAGGCCGCACAGCGCGCCGCCGGCGACGACGGCCGCCAGGCGGATCTTGCGCACCGGATAGCCCAGCGCGTGCGCCGATTCGGGCGACTCGCCGACCGCACGCAGCACCAGCCCGGCGCGCGAGCGGTAGAGGAACCAGGCCAGCCCCGCGGTCAGCACGATCGCCAGGTAGACCATCGGGTGCTGGCGGAAGAAGGCCGGGCCGACGAACGGGATGTCCGACAGCAAGGGAACCGCGAACGACGGCCGCTCGCCGAGCTTGCCCTGCACGTAGCCGATGCCGACGAAAGCCGAGAAGCCGGCGCCGAACAGGCTCAGCGCCAGGCCGCTGGCGTACTGGTTGGTGTTCAGCCAGATGACCAGCAGGCCGAACAGCGCCGACAGCAGCGCCCCGGCGCCGATGCCGGCGGCGAAGCCCAGCCAGTCGCTGCCGGTGTGCATCGCGGTGGCGAAGCCGGCGATCGCGGCGACCAGCATCAGGCCTTCGGCGCCGAGGTTGACGATGCCGGCGCGTTCGTTGATCAGCAGGCCGAGCGCGGCGATGGCCAGCACGGTGCCGGCGTTGAGCGTCGCCGCGATCAGCAGGGGAAGGGTGGTGAAGTCCATGTCCTCAGCCCTTGGCGCGGGCGGCGCGCCAGCTGCGCACGCGGTAGTGGATCAGCGTGTCGCAGGCCAGCAGCGTGAACAGCAGCAGGCCCTGGAAGACGCCGGTCAGCGACTTGGGCAGCCCCAGGCGCGACTGTGCGAGTTCGCCGCCGATGTAGAACATGCTCATCAGGATCCCGGAGAAGACGATGCCCACCGGGTGCAGGCGGCCGACGAAGGCGACGATGATCGCGCCGAAGCCGTAGCCGGCCGGCACGTACGGCGTCAGCTGGCCCAGCGGCCCGGCCGCTTCCAGCCCGCCGGCCAGGCCCGCCATGCCGCCGGACAGCAGCAGCGAGGTCCACAGCGCGCTGCGCGACGAGAAGCCGGCATAACGCGCCGCCGCCGGCGCCAGGCCGCCGACCTGCAGCTGAAAGCCGCGGTAGGTGCGGAACATGAAGGCCCAGAAGCCGACCACCGCGACGAGCGCGATGACGACGCCGATGTTGGCGCGCAGGCCGTCGACCAGGCGCGGGATCTTGGTCACCGCGTCGAAGGTCACGGTCTGCGGGAAGTTGTAGCCGTTCGGGTCCTTCCAGGGGCCGTAGACCAGCCAGCCGAGCACCATCTCGGCGACGTAGACCAGCATCAGGCTGACCAGGATCTCGTTGGCGTGGAAGCGGTCGCGCAGCGCGGCGACGATGCTCGCCCAGACCATGCCGCCCAGCACGCCGGCGAAGAGGATCACGACGACGATGCCGCGGCCCATCCAGGCCAGCGACGGCGCCTGCATCGCCACCCAGCCGGCGGCCAGCGCGCCGACGACGAACTGGCCCTCGGCGCCGATGTTCCAGACGTTGGAGCGGTAGCAGACCGCCAGCCCCAGCGCGATCAGCACCAGCGGCGTGGCCTTCACCGTCAGCTCCGACAGCGCGTACAGGTTCTTCACCGGCTCGACGAAGAACACCTGCAGCCCGCGCACCGGGTCCTTGCCCAGCAGGACGAAAAGCACCACGCCGATCAGCACCGTGATCGCCAGCGCCAGCAGCGGCGAGGCGATCGACATCCACTTCGACGGCTCGGGCCGTGCCTCGAGCTTCAACATCAGGCCGTCTCCCGCGGCGCCCACAGGCCGCTCATCCATTCGCCGATCTTCTCGATCGTCGCCTCGGCGACGGGAATCGACGGCGACACGCGCCCCTGGGCGATGACGATCAGCCGGTCGCTGATCTCGAACAGTTCGTCCAGCTCCTCGCTGACGACCAGCAGCGCGCAGCCGGCGTCGCGCAGCTTGAGCAGCTCGCCGCGGATCAGCGCCGCGGCGCCGACGTCCACGCCCCAGGTCGGCTGGCTGACGACGAGCAGCTTCGGGTCGGCGTCGATCTCGCGGCCGACGATGAACTTCTGCAGGTTGCCGCCCGAGAGGCTCTTGGCCGCCGCGCCCGGGCCGCCGGCCTTGACGTTGAAGCGGCGGATGATCGTGTCGGCCAGCGCCGTGACACGCCCGCTGGGGATCCAGCCGGCGCGTGACACCGCCTCGGTGCGCGTCAGCAGCGTGTTCTGCGCCAGGCTCAGCGTCGGCACCGCGCCGCGGCCCAGGCGTTCCTCGGGCACGAAGTGCAGGCCCTCGTGGCGGCGCTTGCGCGCGCCGTGGTGGGCGATGTCGCGGCCGAACAGGCGGATGCTGCCGGCCGGCGAGCGCGTGTCCTCGCCCGACAGCGCGGCCATCAGCTCCTGCTGGCCGTTGCCGGAGACGCCGGCGACGCCGACGATCTCGCCGGCGCGCACGTCGAAGCCGATGTCCTTCAGGTCGACGCCGAACTGGTCCTCGCGCGCCAGCGACAGGCCCTTGACCGCGAGCACGACGTCGCCCGCCGGCCGCGTGCCGTGCTGCAGCTGCGGCGGCTCGGCGCCGATCATCAGCCGCGACAGGCTGGCGTTGCTCTCCTGCGTCGGGTCGACCTCGCCGGTGACCTTGCCGCCGCGCAGCACCGTGCAGTGGTGGCACAGCGAGCGGATCTCGTCGAGCTTGTGGCTGATGTAGAGGATGCTGGTGCCGCGCTCGGCGAGCTGGCGCAGCGTGACGAAGAGCTTGTCGACGGCCTGCGGCGTCAGCACCGAGGTCGGCTCGTCGAGGATCAGGAGCTGCGGGTCGGTCAGCAGCGCACGCACGATCTCCACGCGCTGGCGCTCGCCGACCGACAGCGTGTGCACCGGGCGCTGCGGGTCGACGTCCAGGCCGTAGGTGTGCGCGACCTCGGTGATGCGGCGCGTCACCTCGGGCAGCTTCATCGCCTTGTCCAGGCCGAGCCAGACGTTCTCGGCCGCGGTCAGCGTGTCGAACAGCGAGAAGTGCTGGTAGACCATGCTGATGCCCAGCGCGCGCGCTTCGGCCGGGCTGCGCACCGTCACCGGGCTGCCGTTCCAGCGGATCGTGCCGGCGTCGGGCTGGACGGCGCCGTAGATCACCTTCATCAGCGTCGACTTGCCGGCGCCGTTCTCGCCGAGCACGGCGTGGATCTCGCCCGGCTTGACGCGCAGGCTGACGCCGTCGTTGGCGCGGACCGCGGGGTACTGCTTGGTGATGCCGTCGAGTTCGAGGCGGTGCATGGACTCAGGAGTGCCGCGAACGGACGTCGGCGCCGTCGGCGTGTTGGGGGTCTCGTGGATCGGGACGGGTCGCAAGCGCCGTGCCAATGTCTACATTTTGAAGCATGCGGCCGCGTTCGAAGCGCGGCACGCCGGCCACCCAGGCGGCGGCGACGTTGCGCTCGTCGGCCAGCGTCATCCAGGCGAAGACGCGGGCGTGCAGATCCTGCGCCGGCAGCGTCGCCACCGCGCCGCGCGCCACGGCGTCGCGGTGCAGTGCCGCGGCGCCGTGCGCCCAGTCCCAGGCGACGACGTCGGCCGTCGCGCCGACGTCGAAGTGGCCGATCTCGGCGCCCAGGCCCAGCGCCTCGGCGGCGCCGCGTGTGGCGGCGTGCAGCGCGCACCAGGCGGTCAGCCGCGTGCCGCGCATCGCCTGCACCTTGTAGGCCTCGGCCAGCGTGCGCTGCATCGACAGGCTGGTGCCGCCGCCGACGTCGGTGGCGATCGACACCTTGTGGCCGTGGTCGACCGCCGCCTGCCAGTCGAACAGGCCGCTGCCGAGGAACAGGTTGCTCGTCGGGCAGAACGCGATCTGCGCGCCGGTGTCGGCGAGCAGGCGGCGGTCTTCGTCGTCGAGCCAGATGCCGTGCGCCAGCACCGAGCGCGGCCCCAGCAGGCCGTGGCGGTGGTAGACGTCGAGGTAGCTGCGCGCCTCGGGGAACAGGCGCGCGACCTCGGCGACCTCGTCGCGGTTCTCGGCGACGTGGGTCTGCAGGTAGAGACCTTCGTGGCGCGCGAGCAGCCGCCCGGCCATCGCCAGCTGCCCGGGCGTGCTGGTGATCGCGAAACGCACCGTCAGCGCGTAGGCGTTGCGGCCCTGGCCGTGCCAGCGTGCGATCAGCGCCTCGCAGTCGCGTTCGGCGCCGGCGACGTCGTCGGTCAGCGCCGGCGGCGCGCCGCGGTCCATCAGCACCTTGCCGGCGACGAGGCGCATGCCGCGAGCGCAGGCGGCGGCGAACAGCGCCTCGGCCGAAGCCGCGTGCACCGTCGGGAAGACGACGGCGCTGGTCGTGCCGTGGGCCAGCAGCGCGTCGAGGAACATCGCGGCGCCGGCGGCGGCGACCTCGGGATCGGCGAAACGCTGCTCGGCCGGGAAGGTGTAGGTGTCCAGCCAGTGCAGCAGCCCCGGGCTCCAGCTCGCGATGACGTCGAGCTGCGGGCAGTGCACGTGGGTGTCGATGAAACCCGGCATCAGCAGCCGGCCGCTGTGCTCCTCGCGCCGCCAGTCCTCGCCGGGCGGCTCGCGGCCGGGCAGGGCGCCGGCGATGCGGCCGTCCTCGATCAGCAGCCAGTGGTCGGGGCGCCAGCGAACGCCGTGCAGCGCCGGGTCGCCCCAGCCGGGCGTGGACTCGAAGTCCAGCAGGTCGCCGTGGAGCGCGAGCTTGCTCACCGGGCGCTCCGTGCCGCGTTGGTGCGCCGGGGCAGGCCCGCGGATTGCATGCAAAACCGGGCGCAGGCAGGCACGCGCATGCCGAGGGCAGCGCGCAGGTCGACCTCGGGGGCGCTGCGTTCGGGCTTCACGGTGGTGGTGATCTCGCGCCGGCCCTGTTCCGGGCCGCGTCGCGGGTGACGATATTTTGCCCGTGCCGCACGCCGCCGCCGCTTGCGCTGTACTGTCTTCCAACCGCATTCGATGCTGCCGATGAGCGAAACCCGTCCGATCCGCGTTTTCCACCGCCAGCGCGTCGTCGAGATCGCCGACGCGCCGGCCACGCGCACCGTGCTCGAATGGCTGCGCGAGCAGCAGCGCCTGGTCGGCACCAAGGAAGGTTGTGCCGAGGGCGATTGCGGTGCCTGCACCGTGGTCGTCGGCGAACTGGGCGAAGACGGGCGGCTGAAGCTGGAGACCGTCAACGCCTGCATCCGCTTCCTGCCGACGCTGGACGGGCGCGCGCTGTTCACCGTCGAGGACGTCGCGCCCGGCGGCGTGCTGCATCCGGTGCAGCAGGCGTTGGTGGCGCACCACGGTTCGCAATGCGGTTTCTGCACGCCGGGCTTCGTGATGTCCTTGTGGGCGGCTTACGAACGCCACCAGGCGGCCGGCACGCGGCCGACACGCCAGGAGCTGGCCGACGAGCTGTCGGGCAACCTCTGCCGCTGCACCGGCTACCGGCCGATCCTCGACGCCGGGCTGGCGATGTTCGACGCACCGCCGCTGCGGCTGGACACCGCGCCGGTCGTCGCCGCGCTGAAGCAGATGCGCGAGGCGCCGCCGCTGCACACCGCCTCGGGCTTTCACGCGCCGCGCAGCGTCGGCGAGCTTGCCGCGCTGCGCGAAGCGCGGCCCGAGGCGCGCCTGCTCGGCGGCGGCACCGACATCGGCCTGTGGGTGACCAAGCAGCTTCGCGTGCTGCCCGAGCTGATCTGGACCGGCGACGTGGCCGAGCTGCGCCGCGTCGAACGCCGCGACGACGGGCTGCTCATCGGCGCCGCGGCGTCGCTGGAAGAGGCCTGGGCCGCGCTGGTGGCCGAGCACCCACAGCTGGCCGAGATGTGGCGGCGCTTCGCGTCGCCGCCGGTGCGCCACGCCGGCACGATGGGCGGCAACGTCGCCAACGGCTCGCCGATCGGCGACTCGGCGCCGGTGCTGCTGGCGCTGGACGCGCGCCTGGTGCTGCGCCGCGGCGAACGTGTGCGCGATCTGGCGCTCGCCGAGTTCTACGTCGACTACCTGAAGAACCGGCTGGAACCGGGCGAGTTCGTGCAGGCCATCGTCGTGCCGCAGGCCGCGCCGGGCACCGTCGTGCGCGGCTGGAAGATCTCCAAACGCCACGACTCGGACATCTCGGCCGTCTGCGCCGCCTTCGCCTTGCGCCTGGACGGCGACCGCGTGCAGCAGGTGCGCCTGGCCTACGGCGGCATGGCGGCGACGGTCAAACGCGCTGCCGCTGCCGAAGCCGCGCTGCAAGGCCGGCGCTGGGACGAAGCCGCGCTGCGTGCCGCGCAGGCGGCGCTGGACGCCGACTACACGCCGCTGAGCGACCTGCGCGCCAGCGCGTCCTACCGCATGCAGGTCGCGAAGAACCTGCTCGAACGGCTGTGGCTCGAGACCCGGCCCGACGCGCCGCTGCCCGCTGCGGCGCTGGACGTCTGGCAGCGCGAGGTGCGCGTTTGAACGCGCCGGCGCATCCGCTGTCTGCGGCCGGCGTCGTCGGCCGCTCGCGCCCGCACGAGTCGGCCGCGGCCCACGTCGCAGGCAGCGCGCCTTACACCGACGACCTGCCCGAACTCGCCGGCACGCTGCACGCCGCGCTCGGGCTGTCGCCGGTGGCGCACGGCGTGCTGCGCGGCGTCGACCTGGAGCGCGTGCGCGCCGTGCCCGGCGTCGTCGACGCCTTCTGCGCCGACGCCATCCCCGGCGAGAACCAGTGCGGCTCGCTGGTCAAGGACGAGCCCATCCTCGCCGGCGGCCCGGGCGCCGTGCTGCGCCACCTGGGCCAGCCGGTCTACGCCGTCGTCGCAACGACACGCGAAGCGGCGCGGCGCGCGGCGGCGCTGGCCAAAGAGGTCATCACCTTCGACGCGCTGCCGCCGGTGCTCGACGCGATGCAGGCGCACGCCGCCGGCCAGTACGTCGTGCCGCCGATGCGGCTGGCGCGTGGCGACGCGGCGGCTGCCTTGGCCGCGGCGCCGCACCGTGTCGAACTCGACTTCGGCGTCGGCGGCCAGGAGCACTTCTACCTCGAAGGCCAGATCGCCTACGCCCAGCCGCAGGAGCAGGGCGGCATGACGGTCTTGTGTTCGACGCAGCACCCGAGCGAGATGCAGCACCTGGTCGCGCACGCGCTGCACCGGCCGTCGCATGCGGTGCAGGTCGAGTGCCGGCGCATGGGCGGCGGCTTCGGCGGCAAGGAGTCGCAGTCGGCGCTGCCGGCCTGCGTCGCCGCGGTGGCGGCCGTGCGCACCGGCCGGCCGGTGAAGCTGCGGCTGGACCGCGACGACGACTTCCTCGTCACCGGCCGGCGCCATGGTTTCCGCTACCAGCTCGCGCTGGGCCACGACGACGACGGGCGTGCGCTCGGCGCCGAGGTCACGATGGTCAGCAACGCCGGCCATTCCGCCGACCTGTCGGGCCCGGTGATGACGCGTGCGCTGTGCCACTTCGACAACTGCTACTGGCTGCCCGACGTCGCGATGCAGGGTTACGCGGCGCGCACCAACACCCAGAGCAACACCGCCTTCCGCGGCTTCGGCGGGCCGCAGGGTGCGTTCGCGATCGAGTACGCGCTGGACAGCGTCGCACGCCGCCTGGGCCGCGACGCGCTGGACGTGCGCCGCGCCAACTTCTACGGGGTCGGTGAGCGCGACTTCACGCCTTACGGCCAGCGGGTCGAGGACAACATCGTCGCGCCGTTGGTCGACGAACTGGCCGCCAGCAGCGACTACGCCGCGCGCCGCCAGGCCGTCGCCGCCTTCAACGCCGCCAGCCCGGTGCTGAAGAAGGGGCTGGCGCTGACGCCGCTGAAGTTCGGCATCTCGTTCAACGTCGTGCACCTGAACCAGGCCGGTGCGCTGGTGCACGTCTACCTCGACGGCTCGGTGCTGGTGAACCACGGCGGCACCGAGATGGGCCAGGGGCTCAACACCAAGGTCGCCCAGGTCGTCGCGCACGAACTCGGCCTGCCATTCGAGGCCGTGCGCGTGACCGCGACCGACACGCAGAAGGTGGCCAACACCTCGGCCACCGCGGCCTCGACCGGCAGCGACCTGAACGGCAAGGCGGCGCAGGACGCCGCGCGCCGCATCCGCGAGCGCCTGGTGGCCTTCGCCGCGCGGCGCTGGAGCGTCGCCGCCGACGACGTGCAGTTCGCCGACGGCCGCGTGCAGGCCGGTGGCCAGGCGATGTCCTTCGCCGAGCTCTGCAACGCCGCCTACCTGGAGCGCGTGCAGCTCTGGAGCGAAGGCTTCTACGCCACGCCCGGCCTGTCCTGGGACCGCCAGACGATGAGCGGCAAACCCTTCTACTACTTCGCCTGGGGCGCCGCCTGCAGCGAGGTGCTGGTCGATACGCTGACCGGCGAATGGCGGCTGCTGCGTGCCGACGTGCTGCACGACGTCGGCGCCTCGCTGAACCCGGCGCTGGACATCGGACAGGTCGAAGGCGCCTTCGTGCAGGGCATGGGCTGGATGACGATGGAAGAGCTGGTCTGGCACCCGAAGACCGGGCTGCTGGCCACGCACGCGCCCAGCACCTACAAGATTCCGACCGCCAACGACGTGCCGCCCGAGTTCCACGTGCGCCTGTTCGGCCGGCCCAACGCGCAGGACAGCATCCATCGCAGCAAGGCCGTCGGCGAACCGCCGCTGCTGCTGCCGTTCTCGGTCTTCTTCGCGATCCGCGACGCCGTTTCGGCGGCCGGCGGCCACCGCGTCGACCCGCCGCTGTCGGCGCCGGCGACCAGCGAAGCCATCCTCGCCGCCGTGCAGGCGGTGCGGAGCGCCGCGTGAGGCTGGCCGCCACCGCTGCACTCTGGCGCCGCGAGCGCCGGCCGGCGGTCGTCGTCGAACTGCGTGCGGTGCGCGGCTCGGTGCCACGCGAGGCCGGCACACGCATGCTGGTCGCGGCCGACAGCGTCGAAGGCACGATCGGCGGCGGCCACCTGGAGCTGAAGGCGATCGAGCGTGCACGCGCGCTGCTGCGCGGCGAAGCCGTCGAGCCCGAATGGGCCGTGCCGCTGGGCCCGGCGCTGGGCCAGTGCTGCGGCGGCCATGCGACGCTGGCCTTCCTGCCGCTGTCGGACTGCCCGCCCGAAACTTGGCCGCTGCCGGCGCCGCGTTTCGTGCTGCAGCTGCACGGCGCCGGCCACGTCGGCCGCGCGATCGTGCGGGTGCTCGACGAGATCCCCTGCCGCGTGCAATGGGTCGACGAACGCGACGACGCCTTCGCCGGCGTCGAGCTGCCGCCTCAGGTGCAGGCCGTGGCCGCCGCCGCGGCGGCCGACGAGGTGGCACGCGCGCCGGCCGGCGCCTGCGTGCTGGTGATGACGCACCGCCACGACCTCGACCTGGAGATCGTGCACGCGGCGCTGGCGCGGCCGGAGCTGGGTTTGATCTGCCTGATCGGCTCGCGCACCAAGCGCGAACGTTTCCTCGCCCGGCTGGCAGCCCGCGGCCATTCGGCCGAGGCGCTGGCGCGGCTGGTCTGCCCGATCGGGCTGCCGGGCATCGCCGGCAAGGAGCCGGCGGTCATCGCCGTCGCCGTCGTCGCGCAGCTGCTCGCGCGCGGCTGACGGCACAAAGAAAAAGCGGGGGCCCGAAGCCCCCGCGAACCTTCGACGTTCCTTGAGGAGGAATCAGCCGCCGGTGGCGATCTGGCGCAGCGCCGGTGCGTCGAGCACCTGGACGTTGTAGCCGGCCACCGAGATCACGCCCTGGCGGGTGAGGCTGCGCATCAGGCGCGACAGCGTCTCCGGGGTGATCGCGAGCTGGGACGCGATGTCGCGCTTGCGTTCGGTCAGGCGCACCACGCCGCGCAGGCCGGCGGCGTCGGTCAGCTCGATGCGCTGCACCAGCCACGCGGCGAAACGTGCCGGCGCGTCCTTGTGCATCAGCTCGTGCGTGTTCATCTGCAGCGTCTGCACTTCACGCGCGAGGCTGGCGACGAGGTGGCGGCCGAGCGCGGGGTAACGCTCGATCAGCGCCTGGACCGCGTCACGCGGCAGCTCGACGATGACCGCTTCGGTCGTCGCGCGGGCATCGAGCGCGTGGTTCTCGTGCAGCCACGCGGAGCTCTGGTCCAGCCAGGCCGGGCCGCGCACCGGACGTTCGATGTGGAAGACGCCGTCGGCGCCGCGATAGCCCAGCGCGACGTCGCCGCTCTGGACCAGCACCAGCGCATTGGCGCTGTCGCGACGGTCGAACACGGCCGCGCCGGCCGGAACCGTGCGCATGCGCGCGACCGAGGACAGCGCGAGCTGCTCGGCGGTGGACAGCGCCGGCGTGCCGAAAAGACCTTGCCAGGTGCGCGCGTCCGGACCACGGGTCTCGGGCCGGTCGTCGTCGCGCACCGACACGGCGCTCGGGCGAGCCGTCGTCGTCGGACGCAATGGCGGACGCGCTGGTCGTTCAGCCAGGGCGCCTTCGGGCATCTGGAAACTGTGTTGCATGTTGTCACCCCTACCCGGCCTACAGGCGGGTGGAGGCACTTTCCAGTAGCCCTCCGGGGCGCCAATTGCGCCAGATCAAGCGGGAGGCGCTGCAGCCGGCCCGGAAAAACGGCATCTGCGCCAGGACAAGTGGCTTGCCCGCGCTCAGGTCGGTTACGAGGCGATTCCATCGCCTGCGGCCCTTCGCGCGCCTGATGCGTGCGCGCGTTTCCCTCATGCCGGTGGCCTGACGCGTGCACGGCGCGCCCTCCTGCGGCGAGGGGATGCCGTGCGCGCCGGCCGCTCAGGCGCCGGGCAGGCGGTAGTCCTTCAGCATCTCGCGCAGCTTGTTCTTCTGCATCTTGCCGGTGGCGCCGAGCGGGATCGCGTCGACGAAGACGACGTCGTCGGGCGTCCACCATTTGGCGATCTTGCCTTCGTAGAAAGCCAGCAGCTCCTCGCGCGTCAGCTCGGCGCCGGGCCTGCGCACGACGACCAGCAGCGGGCGTTCGTCCCACTTGGGGTGCGGCACCGCGATGCAGGCGGCGATGGCCACCGCCGGATGCGCCATCGCGATGTTCTCCAGGTCGATGGAGCCGATCCATTCGCCGCCGGACTTGATGACGTCCTTGCTGCGGTCGGTGATCAGCATGTAGCCCTCGGCGTCGATGCGCGCGACGTCGCCGGTGGGGAACCAGCCGCCGCGCAGCGGGTTGCCGCCGTCGCCCTTGAAGTAGCGCGACAGCACCCAGGGGCCGCGCACCAGAAGGTCACCCGAGACCGGGCCGCCCCAGGGCAGCTCGCGGCCGGCCGGGTCGACGATCTTCATGTCGACGCCGTAGACCGCGCGGCCCTGCTTGGCCATCACCGCGTAGCGCTGCTCGACCGGCAGCGCCAGGTGCTGCGGCTTGAACGCGGCCACCGTGCCGACGGGGCTCATCTCGGTCATGCCCCAGGCGTGCAGCACGTGCACGTCGTAGTCCTCGGCGAACTTGCGCAGCATTGCCGGCGGGCAGGCCGAGCCGCCGACGACGGTGCGGCGCATCGAGCTGAACTTCAACTTGTTGGCGTCGACGTAGGCCAGCAGCGCCTGCCAGACCGTCGGCACGCCGGCCGAGACCGTCACCTGCTCGGCCTCGAACAGCTCGTACAGCGACTTGCCGTCCAGCCCCGGGCCGGGGAAGACGAGCTTGGCGCCCGTCATGCACGCCGCGTACGGCAGGCCCCAGGCGTTGACGTGGAACATCGGCACCACCGGCAGGATGCTGTCGTTGGCCGAACAGTTGAGCGCGTCGGGCAGGGCGATCGCGAAGGTGTGCAGCACCGTCGAGCGGTGGCTGTAGAGCACGCCCTTGGGGTTGCCGGTGGTGCCCGAGGTGTAGCAGAGCGAGCTGGCGGTGTTCTCGTCGAACTCGGGCCATTCGTACTGGTCGGACTCGGCGGCGACCAGATCCTCGTAGCAGAGCAGGTTGGGGATCTTCGGGTCCGCCGGCATGTGCGCGCGGTCGGTCATCGCGACGAAGTGGCGGATCGTCTTCGTGCGCCCGGCCACCGCCTGCACCAGCGGCAGGAAGCTCAGGTCGAAGCACAGCACCTGGTCTTCGGCGTGGTCGGCGATGTAGACGACCTGGTCGGGGTGCAGGCGCGGGTTGATCGTGTGCAGCACCGAGCCGGCGCCGGAGACGGCGTAGTACAGCTCCATGTGGCGGTAGCCGTTCCAGGCCAGCGTGCCGACACGCTCGGACGGCTTGACGCCCAGCGCCGCCAGCGCGTTGGCCAGGCGGCGGGCGCGTGCCGCCATCTCGCGGTAGGTGTAGCGGTGGATGTCGCCCTCGACGCGGCGCGAGACGACCTCGCGGTCGCCGTGGTGGCGCTCGGCGTGCACCAGCAGCGAAGAGATCAGCAGCGGCTGCTGCATCATCAGGCCGTTCATTCTTGTCTCCTGGTCTTGTCCTGGCCCGGTGTCCGACGCGGCACGGGCGGCGCGGCCCATTCTGTCCAAGCCCCCGGCCTCGCTGCATGCGGGGTGGCCCGCAGCGTCGCCAAGGTGACTGGCGCCCGGAAGGGCGGCCCACCCGCCGGGGCGATGCGGCCCGTCAGGCCGGCGCGTATCAAGGCGCCGATGTCAGACGCCGACCCCTTGGAGAACGCACTCGCCTGGTTCGCCAGCGCGCCCGAGCGCTGGCGCAGCGACGCCGAAGCGGTGGCCGAGTGGGTCTGGGTCGTGCTGCAGGGTGACTTCGCCGAGAACCCGACGACGGCGCAGACGATCACCGGCGGCCTGATCTCGATGATCCCGCTGGTCGACCAGCTGAGCGATCTGCGCGACCTGGTGGCCAATGTGCGGGCGTTGCGGGAGGATGAGAACGATCCCTGGCGCTGGGTGGCGCTGGTGTTGACGCTAATCGGGCTGTTCCCGACCTTGGGCAGCCTGGTGAAGACCGGGCTGAAGGTCGTGGTCGCGGAAGCGCGACGAGAGGTCTATCGGGCCGCCAAGTGGGCCTACAAGGGCCGGAACTGGCTTGAGGGCCAGAAGCTCTGGAACGAGACGGCCGAGTCCGTCGAGCGCGGTATCGGGCGGCTGGATGCCTTGCTCGCGAGTGCGCCGATGCGCAAGGCGCTGGCCGGGCTTCGGATCGACGAGCCCTATCAGTATCTGTCGACGGAAATCCGCGCCTTGGCCGCCTCGCTCGATGCCAAGAGCCTGCGTGCTGCCTACGACGGTGCGCTCGAGGTGCTGGAGTGGTTGCTGGAGCACGTTCAGCGCTGGGGAACGGCCGCGAGTGGCAGTGCCGCCGGCGAACTGTTGGCTTCACTCGGCCGAGCGCGAGATCGCATGAACGATGGTCTTGCGCAGGTCTTGGAACCCCTGCGATATTGGCTCGCTTGCGTGGCTCGGCGGCTGGAGGTGCACGGGGACATGCAGTACCGGGCGATGGTGAATGCCCGGAATAGACATCAGCTGGTGCCTACGAGGCAAGCTTTTGACAAGGAGCTCGAAGCGATTCAGGAGGGGCGGCGCCCCTGGGTCGTGGAGTCCTTGAAGGCGCCTTTTCCGGCGCTGAAAAGAGCGCCCCGAACGCCGCCTGGCCACTTTGATATCGGCGGGGATAAGTCGGCCGTAATCAAGAATGCGTTCAAGAGTTTCTCCAAGCGTGCGATTCCAGATCGACTTACGCCGGGAACGCGTTTGGTTCGTGTGGTGGATCCGCAGTCGCGTGATGATAGTCCTTTCTGGATGCTGGAAAGTGACTTTCTGCTACTTAAGGGTAAGGCGGAGTGGCGCGAGAAACTTGCCGTATGGTCGCACTGGAATGGCAACGGCGAGTACGTTATTTATGTCGTTCCGCCTGGTGACGGACTCCCTGTATGGCGCGGAATAGCGGCTTCCCAGCGGCTGGAACGATCTGGCGAAGCGGTGCTCAATGATGCTGGGCAAATGTACTGGTTGCCTGGCGGCACCGAGCAGTTTGTGCTGAATCCTGCAAATCTTGACCCCGCTTTTCTAGAAAGAAGGCTCAAGACTGATTGGGGTTATGCAAACGAAGAGGTCGACGACTTGGTTTTGCCAATTGGGGTCCCTGTGGTAAAGAATAATTGGGGGAGAGAGGTGTCATGACTGTTGCTTTCTACCCTTGCGAGGCGTTCCTTTTGGAGCGCTACGTGTCGTTGAGCTATTTTGGTGATATGCGGGATCTCTATTCCGGCTGCGTCCGCGCGGCGGAAGATGCTTTGGGTGCGCTTCTTGCTAATCTTCCTAGGGCTTACAGGAGTCGGGCTATTAATATGCAGCCTGACGTGGTCTGGGGTGGAGTCGTTATCCCTAATATGGCGGGTGTGCTAGGTGGATTGAATAATTCGTACATCCGTATGTCGCATGGTCATCTGGCGGCTGCTTCCAGTGCTGGTGGTTTGTCCACGGTTTTTGTGGCGATCATGAGGGATTACGATGTTGAATGGATGTCGTCGCCTTTTCGCGATAGATTTGAGTCGGCTCGCACTGAATCTTGGCGCATGGCAAGCAATATTGACTTTTCGTGCCAGTCCGTTTGGGAGCCCGGTGATCTCAGCTGGGACTACAACGAGGAAGCTCGCGGGTCCCTGGACGCTCCCTCTTCCTGGCCCGTCTACCGCCTCAATCCCCAAGTTCGCGTCAAGACCGGCGACAAGATCGAGGTCAGCGGCGTCTATCTCCCCGCCGAAGCCGGCTGCGCCCAGTTCCTGATTGCGGGTCAGGAAGCGCTCGGCGCTTTGCCGCCGGACGACCCGGACGACCTGCGCACGACGGACGAACGCGCCATCCCCACCACCTGGACCCTCGTCGAAAAGATCGCCGACTCCGGCGGCGGCATTCCCGGCGCTTCGGACCCCTGGCTCGCCGGCATCCGCGAGCGCTGCATTGCCGGCGAGGCCTGCCCGCGCACCGGCTGGTGGACGACACCGGCGGCGCCGGCGCGGCGGCGGTTCGTGGCGGGGGCGGTGATGCCCGAACTGGGCGGCGACTGGGGCACGACGGTCTGGCAGCTCGACCAGCCCGACTGAATCTCCGGCGCCGCTCAGCGCTCGCTGCAGACTCCGCGGATCAGCGCGGCCAGCGTCGCGACCACCGGGTCCAGGCTCAGCGACTCGTCGCCGTAGACCAGGTACAGCGGCGTCTTGCGCAGCCGCTGCGTCGCCAGCGGCAGCCGGCGCAGCCGGCCGTCGTCGAGCAGCGGCTGGATGCGGTGCAGCGGCAGCCAGCCGTAGCCGACGCCGCGCGCCACGGCCTCGATCGCCGCGTCGATGGTCGTGAACGACCACAGCGACGCCGGGTGCGCCTTGATCAGCCGCTGCAGCTGCCGGTCGGCGATGACGACTAGCGGGTGCGCGTCCAGCTGCGCCGCGCTCAGCGGCGGTTCGACGGCGTGCAGCGCGTGCCCCGGCTCGGCGACGGCGACGAAGTCCACCGACAGCAGAAAGTCGCTGGCCGCCGGGTCGTCCGGGCGCTGGGTGATCAGGTACAGGTCGGCTTCATGCGCCGCCAGCAGCGGCTCGCTTTCGGTGCGCAGCACCTCGGTGACGTGCAGCTTCACCGCCGTGTGGCGCTGCTGGAAGCCACGCAGCGCGGCGAACAGCAGTTCCTTCGGGAACACGCTGTCGACGATCAGCGTCAGCGCCGTGCGCTCGCCGGCCTGCAGGCCGCGCGCGCGCATCTCGATCTCGCCGAAGTTCTTCAGCAGCGGCCGCACCTGCGCCAGCAGCGACTCGCCGGCGACGGTCAGCACCGCCCGCCGGCCGCGCAGTTCGAGCAGCGTCACGCCCAGGCGCTGCTGCAAGGCGGCGACGGCGTAGCTGACCGAGGACTGGCTGCGGTGCAACTGCTCGGCGGCCTTGGCGTAGCTGCCGGTCTCGACGATGGCCTGCAGCACCGCCCATTGTTCGAGGGTCGTCCCGGGCAGCATGGTGCGAGCTTAATCGATCTGAAAATCGAATCGATCAGATCGAGATATCGCACTCATCCATCGAATCGGCCGACATAAGCTGGTTCCATCGGCTGGAACCCCGGCCATCCAACTGGAGCAAATCAATGGCCCGCTTCGATCCCCACGACCTGTCCCGCTTCGTCGGCAAGCACATCGTCTACACCTACGACAACGGCTGGAACTACGAGATCTACGTCAAGAACGCGCAGACGATCGACTACCGCATCCACTCCGGCATCGTCGGCGGCCGCTGGGTCAAGGACCAGCGCGTCTACATCGCGCGTGTCGGCGAGAACGTCTGGAAGATCTCGTGGACCGAGCCCACCGGCACCGACGTCAGCCTGATCGCCAACCTCGACGACATGGTCTACCACGGCACCATCTTCTTCCCGCGCTGGGTGATCCAGGACCCGAAGAAGACGGTCTGCTTCCAGAACGATCACATCGCGCAGATGATCGCCTACCGCGAAGCCGGCCCGGCCTATCCGACCGAGGTCATCGACGAGTTCGCGACGATCACCCTGGTGCGCGACTGCGGCCCCGATGACGAGACGGTGATCGACCGCGCCGCCAGCGAGCTGCCGGCCGGTTACCCCGCCAACCTGCGCTGAGCGCCGCCGCGGCGCCGCTTCAGCGGGCGCCTCCTTCGTACCAGCGCGCCAGCAGCGCACGTTCGTCGTCGCGGATGCCGGTCGCGTTGTTCAGCGGCATAGCCTTCAGCACCACTGCCTGCTGGTAGATCTGCTGCGCGTGCTGGCGGATCAGCTCCGGCGTGTGCAGCGCGACGTTCTTCTGCTGCAGCTGCGCGTTGTGGCAGAGCACGCAGCGCTGCTCGACGACGGCCTGCACCTGCGCCAGCGTCACCGGCGCGGCGACTGCCGCCTGCGGCGCGCGCGGCGCCGGCGCCAGCCAGACGATCAGCGCGACGATCGAGACGAAACCGGCCGCCGCATAGCCCCAGGGCGGCTGCACGCCGTTGAGCTTGGCCTTGTGCCGGGCGACGAAGAACTGGCGGATCGCCGCGCCGGCGGCCATCAGCACCACCAGCACCAGCCAGTTGTGCGTGCCTTGCGTCAACCAGCCGTAGTGGTTGGACAGCATCGCGATCAGCACCGGCAGCGTGAAGTAGGTGTTGTGCACGCTGCGCTGCTTGGCGCGCTGGCCGTGCACCGGGTCCACCGGCTGGCCGGCCTTCATCTGCGCGATGACGGTGCGCTGCCCCGGGATGATCCAGAAGAAGACGTTGGCGCTCATCGCCGTGGCCATCATCGCGCCGACCAGCAGGAAGGCCGCGCGGCCGGCGAACAGCTGGCAGGCCAGCCAGGCGGCGAAGACGACGACGACGGCGATAGCGGCGCCCACCAGCTTGTCGCCGCCGGTGCGCCGCCCCAGCGTGCGGCAGATGAGGTCGTAGACGATCCAGAACACCGCCAGGAAGGCCAGCGCCGCGGCCACCGCGGCGCCCGGCGCCCAGTCCAGCCGCGTGCGGTCGACGAGGAAGCTGCCGGCCTGGAACAGGTAGAGCACCGTGAACAGCCCGAAGCCGGTCAGCCAGGTGCTGTAGCTCTCCCAGAAGAACCAGTGCAGATGCTCGGGCAGCGCCTTGGGCGCGACGAGGTACTTCTGCGGGTTGTAGAAGCCGCCGCCGTGCACCGCCCAGAGCTCGCCGTCGACGCCTTTGCGCTTGAGCTCGGGGTCGCTCGGCGGCAGCAGGCTGCTGTCGAGGAAGACGAAGTAGAACGAGGAGCCGATCCAGGCGATCGCCGTGATGACGTGGGCCCAGCGCAGCAGCAGGTTGGCCCAGTCGAGAAGATAGGTTTCCATGGCAGGAATCGTCGCGAAGCGAGGGGGCTCACCACGGCGGGCGCTCTGAGCCGGATCGTGTCGCGCCGAGGGCAGCCCGCAAGACCGGGCCGCCCGCCCACGGCGACTGCAAAAGCTTAACGCGTCGTCACTTGCAAGCCCCGTGCCCTGTTCACGAGCCGCGGTAGGTCGAGTGGCTCCACGGGCTGACGAGCAGCGGCACGTGGTAGTGGCCGGCGGCGTCGGCGATGCCGAAGTCCACGGTCACGGTGTCCAGGAACGGCGGCTCGGGCAGCTCGACGCCGCGTGCCCGGAAGTAGGGCGCCACCTCGAACAGCAGTCGGTAGCGGCCGGCGGCCATCTCCTGCGCCGCCAGCAGCGGGCCGTCGGCGCGGCCGTCGGCGTTCAGCGTCAGCTGTTTGAGCGTCGTCGCCGCGTCGCCATGCACGCGCTGCAGCGTCACCACCATGCCGGCCGCGGGGCAGCCGTGGGCGGTGTCGAGCACGTGGGTGCTGAGGTGTCCCATGCGAGGTCCGTTCGTGTTGTCGACCAAAGTGTATACACTAATCGACGCCCCCCGCCACACCGATGCCGCGCCCGCCCGCCGACCCCCTGCCGCTCGCGCCCGACGAGGCGCCCAAGCGTGCGCCCGGCGCCGGCGCGACGACGCAGCAGATCGTCGACACCATCACCACCGCGATCGTCGAACGCCGGCTGATGCCCGGCACCAAGCTCGCCGAGCAGGCGGTGGCCGACCTCTTCGGCGTCTCGCGCACGCTGGTGCGCGAGGCGCTCAACCGCCTCAGCCGCGACCGCCTGGTGACGCTCGAACCCGGCCGCGGCGCTTTCGTCGCCCGCCCCAGCGTGGACGAAGCGCGCCAGGTCTTCGACGCCCGCCGCCTGCTGGAGACCGGCATGGTGCGCGAGCTCTGCGCGCGTGCCGAACCGGCCCACCTCGCGCGCCTGCGCGCCCACCTCGCCGCCGAGGCCGACGCCGTGCGCCGGCATGACGTCGCCGGCCGCACGCGGCTGCTGGCGCAGTTCCACGTCGTGCTCGCCGAGTGCCTGGGCAACGCCGTGTTGGCCGAGCTGCTGGCCGACCTGCTGAGCCGCTGCTCGCTGATCGCGCTGATGTACCAGTCGGCCGACGCCGCCGGCCATTCGCAGGACGAGCACGTGGCCATCGTCGACGCCATCGAGCGCCGCGACGCCGATGCCGCCACGCGCCTGATGGCCGAGCATCTGGGCAACGTCGTCGGCAACCTGCAACGCCACCCGAGAGTCGGCGACCTCGCCGACCTGCTGAGACCCGCCGCATGAGCACACCTTACGCACGCGACCTGCGCGGCCACGGCCGCAACCCCCCGCACGCCCGCTGGCCGGGCGGCGCGCGCATCGCCGTCTCCTTCGTGCTGAACTACGAGGAAGGCGGCGAGAACAACCCGCTGCACGGCGACCCGGCGAGCGAGACCTTTCTCTCCGAGCTGATCAACGCCCAGCCCTTCCCGAACCGGCACATGACGATCGAGTCGATGTACGAGTACGGGTCGCGCGCCGGCGTCTGGCGCATCCTGCGCGAGTTCGACCGCCGCGGGCTGCCGCTGACGATCTTCGGCGTCGCCGACGCGCTGGAGCGCTACCCCGAGATGGCCCAGGTCTTCATGGAGCGCGGCGACGAGATCGCCAGCCACGGCCTGCGCTGGATCCACTACCAGGCGGTCGACGAGGCGGTCGAGCGCGAGCACCTCGCGCTGGCGGTGCAGAAGATCCGCCGCCTGACGAATGGCCAGTGGCCGCTGGGCTGGTACACCGGCCGCGACAGCCCCAACACGCGCCGCCTCGTCGCCGACCACGGCGGCTTTGCCTACGACAGCGACTACTACGGCGACGACCTGCCGTTCTGGCTCAACGTGCGCAAGAGCGACGGCGGCCTCGCGCCGCAGCTCGTCGTGCCGTATTCGCTGGACACCAACGACATGCGCTGCGTGCAGGTGCAGGGCTTCAACACCGCCGAGCACTTCTACACCTACCTGCGCGACAGCTTCGACGCGCTGTATGCCGAAGGCGACCCGGCCGGCCTGGACCGGCCGAAGATGATGAGCGTCGGCATGCACTGCCGCGTGCTCGGCCGGCCGGCGCGCATCGCGGCGCTGCAGCGTTTCCTGGACCACATCGGCCGCCACGAAGGCGTCTGGGTCTGCCGCCGCATCGACATCGCGCGCCACTGGGCCGAACACCATCCGTTCGACGCGTCCACTGCCCACGTCTGGGACGGACGATGACGACGCTGGCCGCACTCAACGCCACGTCGCGCGACGAGTTCGTCGTGCTGCTCGACGGCGTCTACGAACACTCGCCGTGGATCGCCGCGGCGGCCTGGGACGCGCGGCCGTTCGCCACGCTCGCCGCGCTGAAGCACGCGCTGGTGCAGGCCGTTCGCGCCGGCGGGCGCGACGCGCAACTCGCGCTGCTGCGCGCCCACCCGGAACTCGCCGGCAAGGCGATGGTCGCCGGCACGCTGACCGCCGAGAGCAGCGGCGAGCAGCAGCGCGCCGGCCTCACCGCCTGCACGCCCGAGGAGTTCGCGACCATCCAGCGCCTGAACGCGGCCTACAACGCACGCTTCGGCTGGCCCTTCATCGTCGCGGTGCGCGGGCCACGCGGCAGCGGGCTCACGCGCAGCGAGATCATCGCGACGCTGCAGCGCCGGCTGGCCTCGCATCCCGACGTCGAGTTCGCCGAGTGCCTGCGCCAGGTGCACCGCATCGCCGAGATCCGCCTGGCCGAGAAGCTCGACACCCAGCCGCATCGGGGGCGCCGCGTCTGGGACCGCGCCGAGGCGCTGGCCACCTTCAGCGAGCCGCCGTACGCCGAACGTGGCGAACTCACCGTCACCTACCTGAGCCCCGCGCATCGCGACTGCGCGCGGTTGCTCGCACGCTGGATGTTGGACTGCGGCTTCGACAGCGTGCGCGAAGACGCGGTCGGCAACGTCGTCGGCGTCTACGAGGGCGCCACGCCCGACGCGCCGCGGCTGCTCACCGGCAGCCACTACGACACCGTGCGCAACGCCGGCCGCCACGACGGCCGGCTGGGCATCCTCGTCGCGCTCGAAGCCGTCGCCGCGCTGAAGGCCGAAGGCCGGCGGCTGCCGTTCGCGATCGAGCTCGTTGCCTTCGCCGAAGAGGAGGGCCAGCGCTACGCCGCCACCTTCCTCGGTTCCAGCGCGCTCACCGGCGATTTCGACCCCGCCTGGCTGGACCAGGCCGACGCCGCCGGCATCACGATGCGCGACGCGATGCGCGCCGCCGGCCTGCCGGCGACGATGGACGCCATCGCCGCCGAACGCCGCGACCCGGCGCACTACCTCGGTTTCGTCGAGGTCCACATCGAACAAGGCCCGGTGCTGGCCGAACTCGACCTGCCGCTGGGTGTCGTCAGCTCGATCAACGGCAGCCGGCGCTGGACCGGGCAGATCACCGGCCTGGCCAGCCACGCCGGCACGACGCCGATGGACCGCCGCCGCGACGCCGCCGCTGCCGCCGCCGAGTTCGTGCTCGCCGCCGAACGCCGCGCCGCCGCCGTGCCCGATGCGGTCGCCACCGTCGGCATGCTCGAGGTGCCCGGCGGCTCGATCAACGTCGTGCCCGGGCGCTGCCGCATCAGCCTGGACGTGCGCGCGACGAGCGACGCCGCGCGCGACGCGGTGGCCGACGCCGTGCTCGCCGACCTGGCCGAGATCGCGCAGCGCCGCGGCGTCGACTGCACGCTGACGCCGACGATGCAGGCCCCGGCCGCGCCCAGCGCGCCGGCCTGGTTGGCGCGCTGGGAAGCCGCCGTCGCCGCGCTCGGCCTGCCGGTGCACCGCCTGCCCAGCGGCGCCGGCCACGACGCGATGACGCTGCACCGGCTGATGCCGCAAGCCATGCTCTTCGTGCGCGGCGGCGAACTCGGCATCAGCCACAACCCGCTCGAAACCGTGACCGACGACGACGCCGAACTCGCTGTCGCCGCCTTCGCTACCTTGCTCGACCAACTCGCCCGCGAATGACCCCCACCGCCTACGACGCGCTCGACGCCTGGATCGCCGCCCACTTCGACGACGAAGTGGCCTTCCTGCAGCAGCTGGTGCGTGTGCCCACCGACACGCCTCCGGGCGACAACGCGCCGCACGCCGAACGCACCGCCGAGCTGCTGGCCGGCTTCGGCTACGAAGCCGAGCACCACCCGGTGCCGGCCGAGCAGGTGCACGCCTACGGCCTGCAGTCGATCACCAACCTGATCGTGCGCCGGCGCTTCGCCGCCGGCGGCCCGACGATCGCGCTCAACGCGCACGGCGACGTCGTGCCGCCGGGCGAAGGCTGGACGCAGGACCCGTACGGCGGCGCCGTGGTCGACGGCCAGCTCTACGGCCGCGCGTCGGCGGTCAGCAAGAGCGACTTCGCGACCTACACCTTCGCGCTGCGCGCGCTGGAGTCGCTGGGCCTGCCGCTGGCCGGCGCCGTGGAGCTGCACTTCACCTACGACGAGGAGTTCGGCGGCGAACTCGGCCCCGGCTGGCTGCTGCAGCACGAGCTGACGAAACCCGACCTGCTGATCGCCGCGGGTTTCAGCCACCAGGTCGTCACCGCGCACAACGGCTGCCTGCAGCTGGAAGTGACGCTGCACGGCCTGGCCTCGCACGCCGCCTATCCGCAGACCGGCGTCGACGCGCTGCAGGCGGCGACCAAGCTGCTGGCCGCCCTCTACGCCCACAACGACGTGCTGCGCGGCCGCCGTTCGCAGGTCGCCGGCATCACGCACCCGTATCTCAACGTCGGCCGCATCGAAGGCGGCAGCAACACCAACGTCGTGCCCGGCAAGGTGGTGCTGAAGCTCGACCGCCGCATGATCCCCGAGGAAGACTCGGCCGCCGTCGAAGCCGAGGTGCGTGCGCTGATCGAAGCCGCGGTCGCCACCTCGCACGGCGTGCGTGTCGAGATCCGCCGCATCCTGCTGGCCCAGGCTCTGAAGCCCCAGGCCGGCAACGGCGCGCTGGTGTCGGCGCTGCAGCGCCATGCGCAAGACGTGTTCGGCCACCCGGTCGAGGTCTCGGGCACGCCGCTGTACACCGACGTGCGCCTGTACGGCGCGCGCGGCGTGCCGGCCGTCATCTACGGCGCCGGGCCGCGCACCGTGCTCGAGAGCAACGCCAAACGTGCCGACGAGCACCTCGACCTGGCCGACCTGCGCGGTGCGACGCGTGTCGTCGCGCGCACCTTGTTCGACCTGCTGTCCGCCCCGGTGCACCGCGCCGACGCATAGCGGCGGCGCGAGGGCGCGGCGGGCTCGCCGCGGGTGAGCACGGAACTTGCGTTTTGCATACAGAAGTTCCCGTTCCAGCCCTCAGGAGCCCGCCCGAATGACCTCGTTCCCGCTCAAGCGCCGCAGCCTTCTCGCCGCCGGCGCGCTGCTCGCCGCGCCCGCGCTGGCGCTCGCCCAGGCCGCCACGCCGATCAAGTTCCAGCTCGACTGGCGCTTCGAAGGCCCGGCCGCGCTGTTCCTCGCCTCGCAGGCCAAGGGCTACTACAAGGCCGCCGGCCTGGACGTCACGATCGACGCCGGCAACGGCTCGGGCGGCACCGTCACGCGCGTGGCTTCGGGCACCTACGACATGGGCTTCGCCGACATGGCGGCGCTGATGGAGTTCCACGCCAACAACCCCGACGCGGCCAACAAGCCGGTCGCGGTGATGATGGTCTACAACAACACGCCGGCCGCGGTGCTGGCGCTGAAGAAGAGCGGCATCACCAAGCCCGCCGACCTCGCCGGCAAGAAGCTCGGCGCCCCGGTCTTCGACGCCGGCCGTCGCGGCTGGCCGATCTTCGCCAAGGCCAACAAGGTCGCCAACGTCACCTGGGTCAGCATGGACCCGCCGCTGCGCGAAACGATGCTCGCGCGCGGCGACGTCGACGCGATCACCGGCTTCTCGTTCACCTCGCTGCTCAACCTCGAGTCGCGCGGCATCAAGACGCAGGACATCGTCGTGCTGCCCTACGCCCAGTACGGCGTGAAGCTCTACGGCAACGTCATCATCGCCAGCCCCAAGCTGCTGAAGGAGAACCCGGCGGCGGTGAAAGCCTTCCTGTCGGCCTTCACCAAGGGTGCCAAGGAAGTGATCGCCGACCCCGATGGCGCGATCCAGTACGTCAAGGCGCGCGACGGCATCATCAACGTCGCGCTCGAGCAGCGCCGGCTGAAGATGGCGATCGACTCGGTCGTCGCCAGCCCCGACGCGCGCATCGAAGGTTTCGGCCAGGCCGTGCCGGGGCGCCTGGCGCTGATGGCCTCGCAGGTGTCCGACGCGTTCGCGACGAAGACACGCGTCAACCCGACCTCGGTCTGGACCGACGCCTACCTGCCGAGCAAGGCCGAGCTGAACATCCTGCCGCCGGTCAAGAAGTGAGCGCCTTCGTCGACTTCCGCGAGGTCTGGCTCGCCTACAACGACGAGCTGCTGGCCCAGGGCCAGTTCGCCGTCGAGGACATCACGCTGCAGGTCGAGGAGGGCGAGTTCATCGCCATCGTCGGGCCGTCGGGCTGCGGCAAGTCGACGTTCATGAAGCTGGCGACGGGCCTCAGACGGCCCAGCCGCGGCACGATCATCATCGGCGGCCGCGAGGTCGACGGCCCGCTGAAGATCACCGGCATGGCCTTCCAGGCGCCCAGCCTGCTGCCCTGGCGCACGACGCTGGCCAACGTGCTGCTGCCGCTGGAGATCGTCGAGCCCTACCGCAGCAGCTTCCGCGCGAAGAAGGCCGAGTACGTCGAGAAGGCGCGCAAGCTGCTGGCCAGCGTCGGCCTCGCCGGCTACGAGGACAAGTACCCGTGGCAGCTCTCCGGCGGCATGCAGCAGCGCGCCAGCATCTGCCGCGCGCTGATCCACGAGCCGAAGATGCTGCTGCTCGACGAGCCCTTCGGCGCGCTCGACGCGTTCACGCGCGAGGAGCTGTGGTGCACGCTGCGCGACCTGCAGGCGGCGCAGAAGTTCAACGTCATCCTCGTCACGCACGACCTGCGCGAGAGCGTGTTCCTCGCCGACACCGTCTACGTGATGAGCAAGAGCCCTGGGCGTTTCGTCGTGCGCCGCGAGATCGACCTGCCGCGCCCGCGCGACCTGGAAGTGACCTACACGCCCGAGTTCACCGAGATCGTGCACGAGCTGCGCGGCCACATCGGTGCGATCCGCAAGAGCGGCGTCGCCGTCCCGCAGTGAAGCCCTGAGGTGCACATGAAACTGGGCAAGACCTTCGAACGCTGGGCCCCCTGGGGCCTGCTGGCGCTGCTGCTGCTGCTGTGGGAGCTGTTCGTCGCCGGCTTCGACATCCCCGAGTTCATCTTCCCGAGCCCGATCCAGATCGGCCGCGAGTTCACCGAGTTCGGCGGCCCGCTGCTCGAAGCCGCCTGGAAGACCTTCTGGGTGACGATGCTCGGCTTCGCGCTGGCCATCGTCGTCGGCGTGCTGCTCGGCTTCCTGGTCGGCAGCTCGCGCGCCGCCTATGCCGCGCTGTACCCGCTGCTGGTCGGCTTCAACGCCGTGCCCAAGGCGGCCATCGTGCCGATCCTCGTCGTCTGGTTCGGCATCGGCCTGGGGCCGGGCATCCTGACGGCCTTCCTGATCTCGTTCTTCCCGATCACGGTGAACATCGCCACCGGCCTGGCGACGCTGGAGCCGGAGCTGGAGGACGTGCTGCGGGTGCTCGGCGCGCGGCGCTGGGACGTGCTCGTCAAGGTCGGCCTGCCGCGTTCGTTGCCGTACTTCTACGGTTCGCTGAAGATCGCGATCACGCTGGCCTTCGTCGGCACCGTGCTCGCCGAGATGACCGCCGGCGACTCCGGCATCGGCTACCTGATGCAGACCGCCGGCAGCCAGCAGCGTATGCCGCTGGCCTTCGCCGGGCTGGTGACGATCGGCGCGATGGCGATGGTCATGTACGAGGCGTTCTCTTGGATCGAGAAGCGCACGACGAGCTGGGCCCACCGGGGCTCGCAGAACCACTGAACGCCGCACCCGCCTGGCGCAGCGTCGCCGCGCTCAACGCCGTCTCGCTGCTGGCCCAGCTGGGCCAGTACGGGCTGGGCGCGGTGCTGCTGCCGCTGGCGCTGCAGGCGCGCGGGGCCGGCGCCGGCGCGGTGGGCGTCGTCGGCAGCGCCTTTTGGCTGGGCATGCTGGCCGGGCTGCTGAGCGCCGGGCTGCTGGTGCGGGCTCTGGGCTACCGCGGCACGGTGCTCGCCGGGCTGCTGTGCAGCGCCGCGGCCTTCGTCGCCACGCCGGCGCTGCCGCACGCCGTCTGGGCGCTGCCCTCGGCGGCCATCGGCCTGGGGCTGGGCTGGCGCTGGATCGGCAACGAGACCTGGCTGTACCGGCTGGCGCCGGGCCACGCACGCGGGCGCATCGTCGGCGTGCACGAGACGCTGATCGGCATCGCGTCGGTGGCCGGGCCGCTGATCGTCGCCGCCTTGGGCACGCTGCGCGCCGACGCCTTCCAGGTCGGCGCCGCGGCCTGCGGGGCGGCGCTGCTGCCGCTGGTGCTGGCGCGGCCGCTGGCCGCGCACGAGGCGCCGGCCGACGGCGCCGCGGCCTGGCGGCGTGTCGGCACCGGCGCCTGGCTGGCCGGCATCGGCGGCTGGATCGAAGGCGCGCTGCTGGCGCAGCTGGGCGTGGCGCTGGCGCCGCAGGGCCTGGACGGCGCCGACACCGCGCGCCTGCTCACCGCGATGGGCGCCGGCGGCATGCTCTGCCAGGTGCCGCTGGGCTGGTGCGCCGACCGCTGCGGCTCGCGCACGGCCGCATGGTGGTGCGCCGGCGCCGCCGCGCTGGCGACCGTGGCGCTGCTGGTCGGGCCCGCTTCGACGCCGGTGCTCGCCGCCGCCGCGTTCGCGATCGGCGGCGCCAGCGCCGGCCTGCTGACGCTGGGCATGGTGCACGCCGCCGAAGGCCAAGACGCCGCCGAGATCGCGCAGCGCGTGCGACAGGTCTCGCTGCTCTACACGGCGCTTTCGGCCTGCGGCCCCACCGCCGCCGGCGCGCTGATCGAAGCCAGCGGCCGCCCGGCCGCGCTGTGGTGGCTGCAGGCGGCCCTGGTGTCCGTGCTGGTGCTGCTGCTGGCGCGCCGTCGCTAGGATGAAACGCATGACGACACCCGAGCGCCTGCTCGCCTGGCTGCGCCGCGCCAACGAGGTCGCCACGCATGCGCTGGCCGAAGGCCGGCACCCGTTCGGCGCCGTGCTCGTCGCCCCCGATGGCGAGACCGTGCTGCTGGAGCAGGGCAACGTCAGCGCCGTCGAACACGCCGAGGCCGTGCTCGCGCGCGAGGCCGCGCGGCGCTGGGCGCCGGAGTTCCTGGCCGGCTGCACGCTGGTGAGCACCGTCGAGCCCTGCGCGATGTGCGCCGGCACCCAGTACTGGGCCGGCATCGGCCGGCTGGTCTACGGCATGACCGAGCGCGAGCTGCTCGCGCTGACCGGCGCCCACCCCGAGAACCCGACGCTGGACCTGCCCTGCCGCGAGGTCTTCGCACGCGGCCAGCGCGCCATCGAGGTCATCGGCCCGGTGCCGGCCGCCACGCCGGAGATCGCGGCGCTGCACCGGGACTTCTGGCGCCGGGCTTAGGCGCCGCGCCCGGCGCCAGCAGCTCGGCGCGCACCGGCCCGTCCAGCGCCTCGACGACCAGCGCACCGCGCCGCCCGGCCGGCAGCACGTGCTCGGTGCCGGCGGCCAGCACCTCGTCGTCGGCGCAGCCGCTGGCCGTCAGCCAGACGCGCCCCTGCAGCACACGCAGCCGGCGGCCGGCGGGGCCCGGCGGCAGCGTCAGCGCCTGACCGGGGGCGAGGAGGAGGGCGGTGGTGTCCATGGCGCTCATGCTCGTGGCGCGGCCGGGCGCCCGCCAGCCACAGCGCGGCGCGGGCTTCACCGGCACAGATGCGCGTGGCGTGCGGCTGTGCTGCCCTGTTCGGTCGCCATCTGTACCGGTCCGCTGCCCGGCGCCGCGCCGACAATGGGCCGATGGACGTCGCCCGCCCGCTGTACCGCCAGTTCGCCGACCGGCTGGCCGCCGCGATCCGCGCCGGCACGCTGCCGGCCGGCGCGAGGCTGCCGTCGGTGCGCCAGGCGGCGCGCGACGAACAGGTGGCGGTGGCCACCGTGCTGCAGGCCTACCGCGCGCTGGAGGACGAGCGCCTGGTGCAGGCGCGGCCCAAATCCGGCTACTTCGTCGCCAGCGCCCAGCGCGGCCAACGCCCGGCCGAGCCGGCGACCTCGTCGCCGCCGCAGGCGGCGCTGGCGGTGGACATCGCCTCGCTGTACGAGCTGATGATGCAGCTCAACGGCGCGCCCGGCGTCGTCTCGCTGGGCGCCGCCTGCCCGTCGGCCTCGCTGTTCGCCGAGGCGCGCATCCGCCGCGCGCTGAGCCAGGCCACGCTGCGCCACCGCGCGCTGCTGACGCAGTACGCCGGCGGCTTCGGCGAGGAGACGCTGCGCCGCGCCATCGCGCGCCGCGCGCTGGCGATGGGGCTGGCGCTGGACGCGCGCGACATCGTCGCCACCGGCGGCTGCAACGAAGCCCTCGCGCTGTGCCTGCGCGCCGTTACCCGGCCCGGCGACACCGTCGCGCTGGAGTCGCCGACCTCGTTCGGCTTCCTGCAGATCCTCGAAGCCCAGGGCCTGCGTGCGCTGGAGATCCCGACGCACCCGCGCCACGGCCTGTCGGTCGACGCCTTGGCGCTGGCCCTGCAGACGCAGCCGGTGCGTGCGCTGCTCGCCGTGCCGACGCTGCAGAACCCGCTGGGCGGCTGCATGCCGGTGGCCGAGCGCCGCCGCCTGGCGCAGCTGCTGGCGCGCCACCAGGTGCCGATGATCGAGGACGTGATCTACAACGACCTGGCCGAACGCGACGAGCACCGCCGCGCGGTCAAGTCCTTCGACAGCGAAGGCCTGGTGATGGTCTGCGGCTCGTTCGCCAAGACCGTGGCGCCGGGGCTGCGTGTCGGCTGGCTGGAGGCCGGGCGCCACGGCGCCGAAGTGCGGCGCATCAAGCCGGCTTTCGGCGGCGGCAACACCGGCGTCGTCGAGATGGCGATGGCCGAGCTGCTGACCCAGCCCGGCTACGAACCCGGCCTGCGCCGGCTGCGGCGCGCGCTGGCGCCGCGCATGGCCGAGGCGCGCGATCTCGTCGCGGCGCACTTCCCGCGCGGCACGCGCATCACCGACCCGGCCGGCGGCATCATGCTCTGGGCCGAGATGCCGGCCGGCGTCGACTCGCTGGAGCTGTTCCGCCGCGCGCTGGCGCTGGGCATCTGCATCGCGCCGGGCACGATGTTCAGCGCCAGCGACCGCTACCGCCACTGCGTGCGCCTGAGCCTGGGCGGCGACTGGGGCGAGGCGCAGCGCGAGGCCGTCGCGCGTGTCGGCCGGCTGGCGCAGGAACTGGCCGCCGAAGCCGCGCGCACGCCGGCTGCGGCCTGAAGCCCCCTACACTCGACGCCGACCTCACTCCCGGGCGCTGCGTGCCCGTCGTTCATGGGCTGGCACGGCCACCTCCGCATCGACTACCGCCGCGACGGCGAACGCTGCATCGCGCTGGACCGCCACCACGGCCCGCTGCGTGTGCTGCAGCGGCTCTATCCCGAAGGCCCCGGCATCTGCCACCACGTGCTGGTGCACCCGCCCGGCGGCATCGTCGGCGGCGACGTGCTGGAGCTGGACGCGATGCTGGCCGAAGGCGCGCACGCCGTGCTGACGACGCCCGGCGCGACACGCTTCTACCGCAGCGCCGGCGAGACCGCGCGCCAGCGCGTGAGCTTCGAGCTCGCCGCCGGCGCGCGCCTGGAATGGCTGCCGATGGAGACCATCGCCCACCGCGCCTGTCTGGCCGACAACAGCCTGAGCCTGCGCCTGGCGCCCGGCGCCGAGGCCATCGCCTGGGATCTGCTGGCGCTGGGCCTGCCCGCGGCCGGCGAAGCCTTCGACGCCGGGCGCTACGCCCAGCGCTGCGAGCTGCCGGGCGTCTGGCTGGACGCCGGCGTCGTGGCGGGCGACGACCGCGTGCTGCTCGACGGCCCCTGCGGCTTCGCCGGCCACCGTGTGCTGGGCACGCTGTTCTGCGCCGCCGGCGGCGCCGGTTTCGACGCCGCGCGGCGCACGGCGCTGGTCGAGGCGGCGCGCGAAGTGATCGACGCCGACGCGCTGGCCGCCACCGCCGGCGTCACCTCGCCGCACGCGCCGGTGGTCGTGGCACGCGTGCTGGGCGACCGCGTCGAGCCGGCGATGGCGCTGGCCGTCAAGCTGCGTGCCGCCTGGCGGCGTGTGCTCTGGGGCCTGGAGCCGAACCCGCCGCGCATCTGGCGGACCTGAGGCGCCTCAAGTCAGCGCCGGCACGCCGTCCTCGGTCTCGCCGACCGCGGCCTCGCGCGAGCGCGTCGCCCGGCGCTTGAGCCACAGGTACAGGCCGCTGCCGAGCACGACGATCGTCGCCACGTCCAGCAGCGCCCAGAGGATCTTCATCGGCATGCCGGCGTAGTCGCCGAAGTGCAGCGGCTGCGAGATCAAGAGCGCCGTCAGGTACCAGGGCAGGGCGGGCGAGGCGGTGACGGTGGCCGTGCGTGCGTCGACCAGCACCGGCTTCAGCAGCTTGGCCGTCAGCGGCGTGTCGCCGCGCAGGAAGACGGTGACGTGGTGCGGGCTGGAGTAGGCCGTGCCCGGGAAGGCGAGGAAGGACACCTGCTGGCCCGGCGTGTGCGCCAAGGCCGCATCCAGCGCCTTCTGCACCGGCGCGCGTTCGGCCTCGGGCACCAGCGGCTGGCCGGCGTAGGGCGCCAGCAGCGCGCTCAGCTGCGAGTACTGCCAGTACTTCACCAGCGGGTCGGCCCAGGTGTTGATGACGCCGGTGAAGCCCACCACCGTGGCCCAGACCAGCGTCACGATGCCCAGCAGGTTGTGCAGGTCCAGCCACTTCAGCCGCGGCGAACGCTCGCGGCGAACGGTGCCGAAGTCCAGCCGGCGCATGAAGGGCGCGTACAGCACCACGCCCGAGACGATGGCGACCACCATCAGCAGGCCCATGAAACCCAGGAACAGCATGCCCGGCAGGCCGGCGAACAGGTCGATGTGCAGGCGCTGCATCCAGTACATGAAGCCTTCGCCGGTCTTCGCGTCGCGCAGCACCTGCGCCGTGCGGCTGTCGACGGCGACCGACTTGTAGTCGTCGGTGGGCGCCGGCGTCGGCGTCAGCGTGACGTGCCAGACGGCCGGCTCCTCCTCGTCGGGCGCGGCGTACTGCACGACACGCTGCGGGTACAGCGCGCGCGCCGAGGCCAGCACCGTGTCCAGCGCCTGCGGCGACGCCGGTGCGGCCAGCGCCGGCAGCTCGACCGCGTCGCCCGACAGGTGCTCGATCTCGTGGTGGAAGATCAGCGGCAACCCGGTCAGGCACAGCAGCAGCATGAACAGCGTGCTGACCAGGCTGGTCCAGGTGTGCACCCAACTCCAGGCGCGCAGCGAACGGGCCTTCATCGTGCGCCCCGCGCCAGCGAGTACCAGCCGCCCACCGCCACCGGCACGCCCAGCGCCACCCAGGCCCAGACGTCGCCCCAGGCGTCGGAGACGAGCGCGCTCAGCAGCCCGGAGGCGGTGAGCAGGCCCAGGGCCAGCGGCCAGGCCCAGAGGCGGCGGAACTCGGTGGACATGCTGTCTTTCGTGTGGCCGGAACAAGGTGGCCGGTTCGCAGATGGTAATGGAAACAAGAACCGTTATCATCCGAGCAAACGACGTCGCCCCAGACGACCCGGCGCCCCGGCCACCGCCGCGTGGTAACGGCCCGATCACCACCGAAGACCCGCATGACCCGCAAACTGATGCTGAGCGCCTGCGCGCTCGCCGTGTGCAGCCTGGCCGCCCAGGCGCAGGCCCAGGCCCAGACCGAGGACACCGGCACCCAGGCCACCGAGGCCGGCACTGCCGAGAGGATCGTCGTCACCGCCAAACGCGCGCACCGCGTCTCCAAGGGCGCCACCGGGCTGCCGATGGAGATCAAGGACACGCCGCAGTCGATCAGCACGATCGAGCGCCAGGACATCGAGGACTTCGGCGCCACCGGCAGCAACGCCGCGCTGCAGCTGGGCACCGGCATCAACATCGAGCAGTACGAGACCAACCGCGTGGGCTTCAACGCGCGCGGCTTCGACATCCAGCTGACGCAGATCGACGGCGTCGGCATGAGCAACGACTGGGGCGTGGTCGTCGGCCAGCAGGACAGCTACCTGTTCGAGCGCATCGAGCTGATCCGCGGCGCCAACGGCCTGCTGACCGGCGTCGGCAACGCCTCGGGCACGATCAACTACGTGCGCAAGCGCCCGACCAACGAGGACGGCGGCGAAGCCAACGTCACCTGGGGCCCGCAGGGCAGCAACCGCCTGGCGCTGGACTACAACAAGGTGCTGACCGAAGACGGCAGCTGGGCCGGCCGCCTGGTCGTCGCGCGCGAGGACAAGGACTCCTACCTGCGCGGCCTGCGCGATCTGCGCAGCACCGTCTATGGCGTCGTCGACGGCCAGATCGGCGAGCACGGCATGCTGACCTTCGGCTTCAGCCACCAGCGCAGCAACCAGGACTCGCCGATGTGGGGCTCGCTGACGCTGAACTACGCCGGCGGCGGCCAAGCCGAGTTCGACCGTTCGTCGTCGACCTCGCAGGACTGGACCTACTGGAACACGCGCAGCAACAACGCCTTCGTCGAGTACCGCCACGAGCTGGCGCCCGACTGGGAGCTGAAGGCCACCTTCAACCACCGCGAGACGACCGAGGACACCCAGCTCCTCTACGCCTACCTGAAGGACTACCCCGGCCTGCTGCCCGACAACACCGGCCTCGTCGGCTGGCCCTACAAGAGCCACGGCACGACGACGAACAACCTGTTCGACCTGAACCTGAGCGGCGAATTCGACGCCTTCGGCCGCCGCCACAGCCTGATCGCCGGCCTCAGCCGCTCGCGCCAGACCAGCGACGTCGCCGCCCGGGGCTTCGACGCCTCGTACCAGGACCTGCCGCTGCCGGCCTTCCCGTACCGCGGCGACGTCTACCCCGAGCCCGAATGGACCGGCGTCGCGTCGACGACCAGCGGCGAGCAGACGCTGACCCGCCTGTACGCCGCGTCGCGCCTGGCGCTGACCGACCGGCTGAAGGCCATCGTCGGCGTCAACGCGATCAAGCTGCAGCGCGAAGGCGCCAGCCGCTACGGCAACGCCGGCACCAACGGCGTCAGCTACCCCGACACCAAGGAGACCAGCCCCTACGTCGGCTTCACCTACGACATCACGCCGGCGGTGCTGGGCTACGTCTCGTACTCGACGATCTTCCAGAACCAGGACCAGAGCGACTACGACAACGTCTACCTGGACCCGATGAAGGGCGTGAACACCGAGGCCGGCGTCAAGGCCGAGTGGCTGGACCGCAAGCTGCTGACCACCTTCGCCGTCTTCACCGCCGAGCAGAAGGGCCTGGCGACCTATGCCGGCATCAACCCCGACACCGGCAACTACTGGTACACGCCCGAGGACGTGAAGTCGCGCGGTTTCGAGGCCGAAGCCACCGGCCGCATCGGCGCCGATTCGCGCATCACGCTGGGCTTCACGCGGCTCAAGCTCACCGGCCCGGACGGCCACGACACCAGCCTGTGGGTGCCGCGCACGACGGTCAACTTCCGCTTCGATACGCGCCTGGCGGCACTGCCCCAGTTGCGCCTGGGCGTGGGCGGGCGCTGGCAGTCGGACGTCAGCAACGCCGCCCAGACCATGGAGCAGGGCGCCTACCTGCTGGCCAACGCCTTTGCCGCCTACGAGTGGAACGAGCGCACCACGCTGCGCCTGAACGTCGACAACGTCACCGACAAGAAGTACATCGGTGGCCTGTCCAACGGCGCCATCTACGGTGCGCCGCGGCAGGTGTCGCTGACGCTGAACTACAAGCTGTAAGGCGCGAAGCCCGGTCGCCCGCCATGGCGCCGGGCCGGCCTCCCGGCCGGCCGAATTAGACCTGGCGCAAACCGCGCCGAAACAGCCCCGCATTCGCCCGCCCCGTGTGCCGCAGTTCGCGCGCATCGGGCGGGCGAAGCTTTGTATGCGGGCGTAACGCGGTGGCATGATCCCTGGCAAAAGTGACCAGGGAGGTCATCGCGTGCTGATCAAGTCCGCCGACGACAAGTCGAAGCGGCTCGCACTGCTCGAGGATTTGCAGAAATCCCCGCTGTTGGACCGCCGCCAGCGCGACTGGCTGCGTGACGAGCAGTTCCGCCTGAAACGCGGCATCGCCGGCGAGCGCGATGCGGCGCACTTCCTCGACAACTACCTGCGGGACGACCCCGACCGCATGCTGCTGCACGACCTGCGTTTCCAGGTCGACGGCGAGGTGGTGCAGATCGACCACCTGATCATCACGCGCAGCCTCTACGTCTACCTGCTGGAGACGAAGAACTTCAACGGCAACCTGCGCATCAACGAACACGGCGAGTTCTCGGTCGAGTATTCCGGCGAACGAGTGTTCGGCATCCCGTCGCCGCTGGAGCAGAGCCGCCGCCACGAAGGCCCGCTGCGCAAGCTGTTCGAGCGCCTGGAGATTTGCGGCCGCAACGGCGGCGCCCCGCAGATCGAACACTGCGTGCTGGTCAGCCCGTCGTCGCTGACCCACCGCCCGCCGGCCAAGGCCTTCGACACGAGCAACGTCATCAAGGCCGACGGTTTCCGCGCGTGGCACGAGAAGTTCCAGCAGAACACGACGTTCACGCCCGGCCGCTTCGTCGGCGCGCTGATGAACATCCGCGGCGCCGACACCATCGAGGAATTCGCCCGCAAGCTGGTGCGCCAGCACCGGCCGAGCGATCTGCTGGCGCTGCCGGAGTTCATGAAGCCGAGGGTGGAGGTGGGGGCTGCTGTACCGCCGACTGTTGCGCCGCGGCGCGAGCCTGTTGCGCCGGTGCAGGCGCCGGTACCTTCACTAGCGGCGGACGTTGCGCCTCAGGACGCCGCGCCCGAGCGCCGCAAACTCATCTGCGCGACCTGCGGCGCCAAGATTTCGTTTGCCGAAGGCAAGTTTTGCTGGAACAACGAGAAGAGGTTTGGTGGGTTGCAGTATTGCAGGGAGCATCAGGCGGCGGGGCGCTGAGGCGAGTGGCGGCTTCAGGCTGAATACAGCTTTCAGCGCTGGCGGTGGACTGACCGCCGCCGCGAGCATCTGTCATTTCCGGTCGCGAATTGAGGTAACGTGGCTCAACATCGGCAAAAATCGAACTCAGAAGAGCAGATCGAGAGCATTCGGCTCTCAAGCACGAGGGAGGCCGAGTGACGAACACGAGGCGTGACTACAACAACGCAGAGATCGCTGCCCTGCTCTCGCAGGTAAGTAGCCGTTGCCCACTGTGTGACGCTCCTCTCTTCTACCGGAAGAAGCAGCGGCAGTACAAGGGTTACGAGCTGGCGCATATCTACCCGCTGAACCCACGTCCAGAGGAGGTCGTCGAGTTAGCGAACTCGCCTAGGCTGTGTGCTGACGTAAACGACCCGGACAACATCATCCCGCTGTGTGTCGAATGCCACGGGAAGTTCGACAAGCCCCGGACCGCAGGTGAGTACTTCGACCTGTACCAAATCAAGTTCGATGCGCTACAGCAAGAGCGCCAACGGTCGCTGGCTTCGCAGTACCCACTCGAGTTACAGATTGCCGCGGTCGTTGCTCACTTGCACAGCGCTTCAGTAGAGGAAACCGGGGACGCAACGCTGGCGTTCACTCCAAAGGCGGTCGATGACAAGCTGGACGCGACGATGCCGCCCCCCACCAAGCGAAAGGTTCGCAATGCAGTAGAAGATTACTTCCGGCATGTCCAGGCTGCCTTCTTGGAGCTTGAGCGCAGCGACCCCGGATGCTCCGAGCTGATCTTCGTCCAGGTCAAAGCGTTCTACTTGATGCAGAAGCGTCAAGGCCTGCCGCAGTCACAGGTGTTTGCCAACCTGGTCGATTGGATCCGCGCCCGTGCGAAGGCCCAAACCCTGGAGTCGGCTGAGGCCGTGGCTTCGTTTTTCATTCAGAACTGCGAGGTCTTCGAGTGATCACACCTAACAAGGTCGTACCGTTGTCCGCCTCCGTGTTGGGGCACCTAACCCATGTGCTGAAGGCGGGGCCGGACCCGACCCGCTTGGCGGACCTGTTCCAGCAGGTAGGCGACCAGTTCGAGAGCATTGACCAGTTCTTGCTGGCGCTGGATGTCCTGTTTCTGCTCGACCGGTTGACCGTTGACTTCGGTACTGAAAAGGTTGTCTATGCTGCGTGAAATTCGCTGCGAGAAATTCCGCGCTGGCGTTGTCAGGTTTCATCCAGGACTGAACGTCGTGCTGGGCGACGACAACGCGACCAACTCGATCGGAAAGTCCACGCTTTTGATGCTGGTCGACTTTGTATTCGGCGGCTCGACACTGCTGGAATGGAACGAGGACGTCGTGGCTGAGTTGGGGCACCATCACTATGACTTCGCCTTCGAGTTCGACGGCGAACTCCATCGTTTCCGGCGCGAGACGATCACGCCAGAAACCGTATACGTCTGCGATGCGGACTACAAGGTGCTGGAAGCAATAAAGCTGGACGAGTTCAACGCGTTATTGAAGAACGCGTACGGCCTCGCGCAGCCGGGCCAAACTTTCCGCGCCGCCGTCGGCCTTCATTTGCGTGTCTGGGGTAAGACCAACCTGATTCCTGACGAACCGCTTCACGCTTTTCCGAAGCAGAAGGACAAGGATTGCATTGACAACCTTATCAAGACGTACGGCAAGTTCGAATCGATTCGAGAACGTGACGATGCAGCGCGAACGGCCGACACAGACCTGAAGGTCATCAGGGCCGCGGCAGGCAAGCAGCTCATTCCGAAGGTAACCAGGACGGGGTACGCGCAGGCAAAGGTGCAGATCGCGGGTCTTGAGCGCGATCTTGAAGATGTGCGTCAAAACTTGGCCAGCTACGCGACAAGTCTGAACGCGGTGATCAACAAAGAGGTTCTCGATCTCAAAGAGCGCAAAGACGACTTACTTCAGCGCCGAATGACCGTGGCCGGGCGCCTTCAGCGGATCGACCGTAACCTCGGGGGGAAGCGCTCCCTCCATGGCGGCAATTTTCTGGATCTCCAAAGGTTCTTCCCGGATATCAACACCGAACGGCTCGCCGAGGTCGAAGCGTTTCATGACGGCGTTGCCCGCATCCTCAAGGAGCAGTTGAAGCAGTCCAAAGAGCAATTGGCAGAGGAGTTGAGGCTCATCGACCTGAGTATTGCAGGAATCGACTCGGAGATCGCGGCAGCGTTGGGATCGGTCGAACAGCCCGGGTCGCTGGTCGACCACGTTTACAAGATTGCTTTGTCGCTTCAGACCGCACGGGCCAGCAGAGATGGATACGAACTCGAGCAAGCGCATGTCGACACGCTGCGAAAGGCAAGAGAAGCACTTGCGGAGGTGAAGGAACGCATCCTCACCGAGATCGAGACCAGCGTGAACGATGGGATGCGCGAGATCGTCAGCGAAGCCGTCGGCGAGCACCGCAAGAGCCCGCGTCTGTCGCTAGACGACTCCACCTACAAGTTCGAGGTTTTCGAGGACACCGGCACTGGGACAGCCTACTTTGGGCTTGTGCTGTTCGACATGGCGGTCTTCCGGGCAACCAGCCTTCCGGCCATTGCGCACGATTCTGTGCTCTTCAAGAACATCTCGAACGACTCCGTCGCCCATCTCATCGGGTTGTACGCAAGGATCCAGAAGCAGTCGTTCATCGCGCTTGATGAGATTCAAAAATATGGGCCGACGGCTGCTCAGACTTTGCAAAAGCAGAGCGTCATTCAACTCAGTGACAGTGCTGTGCTCTACATCCACGACTGGCGGCCGAGTCGTCCAACAGCGGCGACCTAGTGGAAACCTCTGTGCGCCTGGTTTCGGCTGCATTGCGGACCTCGACGCCTGCCAGATGAATGGCCGCAACCGCCGCACAGCAGTCACCCGCCTCTCGCTGCTTACTGCATTGCCAAATCTGCCGCCCAGCGCCCGCCCCCCACCCACCGGCTGCGACTTTTCGGCGGCGAGCAGCGCAGGGTTCGCGGTCGGCGCGCTATAGCGCGCTTCGTGATCTGGCTCGCGGCCGACTGTTTGAGCGGAGCTCACGCCAGTGAGCGCAGCGAGTTGGGCCGCGCGACCGAGAAACCGAGCAGCGCAGCGTAGTCGGCCCGCAGGGCCGACCGCCGGAGCTGCCGGTGGTGGGATGCAATCCACCGAACTTAAGCCCGCGCACCCCTTATAGGCACAACGCGCATGACGTTTGACGAGGTTCGGCCGACGAGGGCGGAATCGTCCCGGACAGAAGCACTGGGCGTTGGCGGCGAGTGGTCGCCTAGCTGCGGGTTGCGCGGGGGATGCACGGCCAGTGCCGTGGCGCGCAGGTGCAAGGCGATCAACGCCGGCAGCGCCTCAAGGCGGGAGAGAATTAGATATGGCGCGTCCGCTCGGAAAACTACGACGAGGCGATGAGATCGGTAAGATCAGCAGCAGGGACCGGATGTTTGGGTAGTATTCCGGTCGCCATGGGTGACGGCCTTGTCGAGGGAAGGATCATGAACGAATCAACGAATTACGGCGTCAATCCTGCCTTCCCTGGACTTGGGTTCGGTGAATTGGCGCGACTACAGCCCCATCCTAGGGAACTCTGCCGGCGTGCGGTCGGATTTATGCGGTCGTGGGTTGTGGCACGAGTTGCGGGCTGTGATAAAAGTCCCTGAGGGGGCAACGCGAAAATGGAGCTTTCGTCATGAAAGCCGTGGTTTCGATTTCTCTTTGCGTCCTGATGACGGGCTGCGTCTCTGTTTCCAAAACTCCGCCGGCGCGTGTCTATCTATATCAATCGGTGAGCCCTGACAAGTGCGTCTTGAGTGAGACGGGGCCTGTCGCGGGCCGGCCTCGTCATGAATTCTCGGGGCAGGTCCGAGAAGGTGATCCGCAGGTCTATTCGTGCTCCATCGAGATTCCGATGAAGGAGTTCGAGCGGAAGTTGGGATACTGTGTAATGAGAGGGCAAAACTATGCCGCGGGCTACGATTTCTTCCAGGGGAATCCGCGCACGCGCAGGCACTCTTGCGATGCGCGGCCGCTCGTCAACGGTAACTTCTACTTCCAGGCTGTCGGCATCGCCGCCGATAGTTGTGACTGGCTCTGCTTTCCGGCGGCTGACCAGTAAAGGCGCAATCCACCGAACTTAAGCCCGCTCACCCCTTGTTGGCGTAACGCCCACGAAGTTTGACGAGGTTCGGTCACCCCCACCACACCAGACCGAGCAACAGCCTCACTCCCGCCTCGTCGCCAGATACACCCCCGCCGCCGACACCCCGACGCCCACCCCCTGCCACACCGTCAGCGTCTCCCCCAGCACCGCATAGCCCATGACGGCCGTCACCGCCGGGATCAGGTAGAACAAGCTCGCCACCCGGCTGGCCTCGCCGCGGCGCAGCAGCACGAACATCACGCTGACGGCGCCGATCGAGTTCACCAGGCTGAGCCACAGCGACGCGCCGACCAGCGCTGGCGTCCACTGCACTGCCAGCCCTTCCTGCCAGGCGCCCAGCACGCCGACGACCAGCGTCGACGCGCCGAGCTGGATGGCGCCGCCGCTGCGCAGGTCCATGCCGGCGCAGAACTTCTTCTGGTACAGCGTGCCGGCGGTGATGCCCAGCAGCGCCAGGCCCACGGCCAGATGGCCGGCCACGCCGCCACCGCCGCCCAGCTTGTGCGCGACGACCAGCGCCACGCCGGCCAGTCCCAGCGTCAGCCCGATGACCTGGCGCAGGCCGATGCGCTCGCCGAGGAAGACGACCGCGCCGAGCGCGGTGCAGACCGGCATCAGCCCGACGATCACCGCCGACACCCCGGCCGACACGCCCAGCGCTAGCCCGGCGTACAGGCCGGAGAACTGCAGCGCCTGGATCAGCAGGCCGACAACGACGACGTGCAGCCACTGCCGCGCCGTGCGCGGCCAGGGCGCGCGCGTCGCCAGCGCCACCACCAGCAGCACGGCAGCGGCGACGCCGAAACGCAGGAACAGCAGCGTGAACGGGCCGGCATAGGGCAGGCCCAGCTTGCCGGCCACGTAGCCGGTGCTCCACATCAGGATGAAGACCGCCGGCCAGAGCAGCGGCGTCGTCGGGGCGGTGGCGCCAGGCGCGGCGGCCAGCGGGGCGGCGGTGGTGGTCATGGCGGCTCCTTCGATGGGGAGAGAGGCCACCATTGTTGAAACGCCGCCAATGCGGCGGAAGCGGTCTAATCGGCAAACGATCGTTGACTGCAGGACAACATGGCCCACTCCCCCGTCCAGCAAGCCAAGCTGATGATCACCTTCGCGCACATCGCGGCGCAGGGCAGCATCTCGGGCGCGGCGGCCGGCCTCGGGCTGGACAAGGGCGCGGTCAGCCGCCAGCTGCGCGCGCTGGAGGAGCTGCTGGACACGCGGCTGATGCACCGCAGCACCCGGCGCCTGGTGCTCACCGAAGCCGGCGCGCAGGTCTACGAACGTGCGCAGCGGCTGCTGCAGGAGCTGGAACAGACCCAGGCCGACACGCTGTCGCTGCGCAGCCAGCCACGCGGCGTGCTGACCGTCAGCGCCTCGGTGGCCTTCGGCACGCGCCACCTCGTCCCGATGGTGCCGGCGTTCATGCAGCGATACCCCGAGGTGGAACTGCAGCTCTGCCTGCTGGACCGCCACGTCGACCCGGTGGAAGAGGGTGTCGACGTGCTGCTGCGGCTGTGCGACACCCCGCCCGACCCCCTGGTGGCGCAGCGCCTGTGCGCCATCGACTACGCCGTCGTCGCCAGCCCCGGGCTGGCGCACGGCGCGGGCGTCGCCACGCCGGCCGATCTGCACGACCGGCCTTGCCTGTTCTACGGCTTCAAGAGCCGCAGCGCGCGGTGGCGCTTCACGGAAGGCGCGGCGACGCAGGAAGTGCCGGTGACGACACGCGTCTCGGTCAACAGCAGCGAGGCTGTGCGCGACCTGGCCGTGCGCGGCCTGGGCTTCGCGCTGCTGCCGCGTTTCGCCGTCGACGACGATCTGGCCGCGGGCCGCCTGATCCAAGTGCTCGCCGACCACCAGGCCCACGGCAACCTGGGCAGCAGCCTGTACGCGCTGCATCTGCCCGGCGCGCACAAGTCGCCCAAGGTCCGCTGCTTCGTCGACTTCGTGCGCGAGCGCTGGTCGGGCGACGAGCCGGACTGGCGCACCGCAGCCGACTGACGGCGAACAACGGGCCTTGCCGAGCGCCCCGCCCCCCACCCGCCGGCTGCGACTTTTCGGCGGCGAGCAGCGCAGGGTTCGCGGTCGGCGCGCTTGAGCGCGCTTCGTGATCTGACTCGCGGCCGACTGTTTGAGCGGAGCTCACGTCAGTGAGCGCAGCGAGTTGGGCCGCGCGACCGCGAAACCGAGCAGCGCAGCGCAGTCGGCCCGCAGGGCCGACCGCCGAAGCCGGAGCTGCCGGTGGGTGGGGGGCGGGGCGCTACGCGCCGACGAGCCGGCCGCCGGGCTCAAGCCGGCAGCAGTGCCTGCGGCTCCTCGTCAGCGGCCATGGCCCGGTGCGCCTGGACGAAGGCCGCGAACTCGTCGGCCCGCAGCGGCCGGCTCAGCCAGTAGCCCTGCAGCTCGTCGCAGCCGCGTTTGCGCAGGAAGTGCGCCTGGGCTTCGGTCTCCACGCCTTCGGCGATCGTGCGCATGCCCAGGCCCTTGGCGAGGTTGATGATGGCCGTGACGATGGCCTGATCCTCGGCGCTGTCGATCACGCCGCCGATGAAGGAGCGGTCGATCTTCAGCTTGTAGACCTTGAAGCGTTTCAGGTAGCTCAGCGACGAGTAGCCGGTGCCGAAGTCGTCGATCGACAGCTGCACGCCCCGGGCGTGCAGCTCGTTCATCGCGGTCACGGCGGCCACCGGGTCGTCGGAGGCCACGCTCTCGGTCAGTTCGAGTTCGAGCCGGCCGGCCTCGATGCCCGCCTCGGACAGGATGCCCGCGACGATGTCCGCCAGGTGCGGCTGCCGGAACTGCACCGCCGACAGGTTGACGGCCAAGGTCTTCACCGGGATGCCGTTCGTCAGCCAGGTCCGCAGCTGCTGCGTCGCGGTGCGCAGCACCCACTCGCCGATCGAGGTGATGAGGCCGCTGCTCTCGGCCACCGGGATGAACTCCGCGGGCGACACCGCACCCAGTTCGGGATGCTGCCAGCGCAGCAGCACCTCGGCGCCGACGATGCACCGGCCGTCGCTGCGGAACTGCGGCTGGTAGTTCAGGCTCAGCTCGCCGCGCTCGAGCGCACGGCGCAGCGCGTTTTCCAGCAGCAGCATGCGCACCGACTGGGCCTGGATCTCGGCGGTGTAGAAGCAGAAGCGGTTGCGGCCGTTCTGCTTGGCCTGGTACATCGCGGCGTCCGCCGACTGCGCCAGCGCGTTGTAGTCGGCCCCGTCCGCCGGGTACAGCGCGATGCCGACCGAAGGCGTGATCGACAGCTCGTACTGCTCCAGGTGGTAGGGCTTCTCGGCCAGCGCCAGCAGCTTGCGCGCCACGCGCGACGCGCCCGGTGCGTCGGTGCCGGGCAGCAGCAGCACGAACTCGTCGCCCCCGGTGCGCGACAAGGTGTCCTGCTCGCGCAGCGCCCCGCGGAAGCGTTCGGCCAGCGCCACCAGCAGCGCGTCGCCGACGGCATGCCCCAGCGAGTCGTTGATGATCTTGAAGTGGTCGAGGTCGATGAACATCAGCGCCATCGACTCGCGGTTGCGCCGCGCCACACGCAGCGCGTGCGAGGCCCGGTCGCTGAGCAGCGCGCGGTTCGGCAGGCCGGTCAGCGAGTCGTAATGCGCCAGCCGGCGGATGCTGTCCTCGGCGTCCTTGCGCCGCGTGATGTCGATGAACGAGGCGATGAAGTGCGCGGCCTGGCCGCCGGCGTCGGCCACCAGGCTCATCGACAGCCATTGCGGATATTCGCTGCCGTCCTTGCGGCGGCTCCACACCTCGCCGTGCCAGTGCCCGTGCTCGGCCGCCTCGGCCCAGATGGCGGCGTGGAACTGGCGGTCGTGGCGTTTGGAGCGGAACAGGTCCGGCGTGCGCCCCAGCACGTCGGCCGCGTCGTAGCCGGTGATCGTGGTGAAGGCCTGGTTGACCTTGACGATGCGGTGCTGCAGGTCGGCGACGTAGAAGCCCTCGCCGCTCTGCTCGAACACCTTGGCCGCCAGCAGCAGCTGCGCCGCCAGTTCGCGGCGTGCGCTGACGTCCGACATCACGCCGACGAACTGGATGGTCACGCCCTGCGCGTCGAGCACGGGCGCGAGCGACATCTCGTTCCAGAACGGGGTGCCGTCCTTGCGGTAGTTCAGCAGCTCGCCGTGGAAGGGGCTGGACGTGCGCAGCGCATCGCGCAGGGCGCGCAGCAGGCCGGGGTCGGTGTCGGCGCCGTGCAGGAAGGCGGCCGGGCGGCCGACCATCTCGGCTTCGGTGTAGCCCGTGATCACGGTGCAGCCGGCGTTCACGTAGGTGATGAGGCCCGCGGCGTCGGAGATCATCACGCCCTGCGAGATCGCCCCCAGCGCGCGGTCGCGCAGGTGCAGCGTGGCCAGGCTGGCGCGCAGGCTCTCTTCGGTCCGCGCCTGCTCGGCCACCAGGTCGAACAGCGCGCGCCGCGCCTGGGCCGCGGCATCGCTGATGCGCTGCCCGCTCAGGTCGGTCGCGACCATGCACAGCGCATCGGGCAGGCCGTCGACGACCAGGCGGTTGACGGTCAGCAGGATGGGCACGCGTTGCCCGCCGTCGGTGATCAGGTCGAGTTCGGCGGAGCGTTTGGGCTGCCCGTCGTGCGCCAGCAGCGGCGCCAGCGCGGCCTGCGCCTCGGGGGCGACGCAGTCCGCGAGCAGCGAACCGATGACCCGGCTCAGCGGCCGCTGCAGCATCTCGGCGAAGCGGCGGTTGGCGTAGGTGACGACGCCGTCCGGCGTAAGCGTCAGCGCGCCTTCGCCCATCTCCTCGATCAGCAGCCGGTAGGACCGGTCGGCGCCGTCGCGCGTGAACAGCTCCAGGCCGTTCGAGCCCGGCAGGAACAGCGCGTCGACCTCGCCGTCGCCGATCCCGCGCAGCGCCTGCTCGGCACGCGAGAGCTTCGCCTGCAGGGCCCGGCACTCGCGCAGCAGGGCGTCGTGCCGCGCCTGCAGGCCTTGCGCGGCCGGCGGCGCCTGGTGCGGCGGTTCGAGCGCGTTCGCCATGGCTCGATCAGCTTCGTGGCAGCAGGTCGAGCCCGACCAGGACCCGCTCGGTGTCCGACATGTCGCCGACCACCATGCGCAGCGGCGGCGGCAGGCGCTTGATCAGCGCGGGCACCGCGACGATCTGCTCGCCCTCGGCCAGCTGCGGCTGCTGGTACAGGTCGATCACCTCGAGCTGGTACTGGCCATGCAACTGCTCCAGACAGATGCGCTGCATGTTGGCCACCGCGCGCAGCGAGCGCGGCGTGTGGCCCGCCACGTACAGGCGCAGGACGAACTCGTGTTCGGCGGGGGCCGCCGGTGCCTGTTCGTTCATTGCGCCTCCGACTTGCGGCTGCGCGCCATCGCGCGCCGGTCCTGCAGCAGTTGCTCCTCGCGCGTGCGGGCCTGCACGACGAGCGTCTGGGTCTCGGCTTCCAGCGCCGCGAAATCCTCGCGCATCGCGGTGATCTGCGCTTCCATCGCCGCCCGGCGGCGGGACAGCTCTTCCTGCTTGCGGCGGACCTCTTCTTCCCGCAGCACCTGATCGGCCTGCTCCCGCGCTTCCTGTGCCAGCCGGGCCGAGCCGGTCAGCGCGCCCTGCGGGCCGTTGTAAGGCTCGCGCAGCGCGATGCCGTCGTGCGTGATCGTGAACTCGCGCACCTGGTTGGAGTGCGGCATGCCGCGCGACTTGAGGATGTACAGGCCGCGGTTGCGTTCGCCGCCGCTTTCGATGTCGCGCACCAGCAGCCAGGTGTCGATCAGCGACGAGATCGCGGTGTCGGTGCGTTCCAGCCCTTCGCCACCGGCCGTCAGGCTGGTGAAGAACGCGGTCGTCTGGCGCTGCTTGAGGGTGTCGATCAGGCGCAGCAGCATCAGCTTGACGTCGTCGGCGTTGCCGGTGGTGACGAAGCTGTTGAGCGGGTCCACGACGACCACCTGCGGGTCGAACGCGACGATCTGCGCGAGCATCCTGGACAGGTGCAGCTCCAGCCCGGCCTGCGTCGGGCGCGAGGCGTGGAACTGCAGCAGCCCGCAATCGACCCAGCGCGCCAGGTCGATGCCGATCGAGCGCATGTTGCGCATGATCTGGCTGGACGACTCCTCGAACGGAAAGTAGAGCACCCGCTCGCCGCGTTCGCACGCCGCCGCCGTGATGTGCGCCGCCAGGCTGCTCTTGCCGGTGCCCGCGGTGCCCGAGATCAGGACGCTGCTGCCGTGGAAGAAGCCGGCGCCGCCGAGCATCTCGTCGAGCCCGGCCACGCCGGACGGCACGCGCTCGTCGCTGACTTCGTGATGCAGGCCCAGCGCCGTCACCGGGAGCAGCGAAATGCCGGTTTCGTCGATCAGGAACGGGTACTCGTTGGTGCCGTGCCTGGAGCCGCGGTACTTGATCACGCGCAGCCGTCGCGACGAGACCATGCCTTGCACGCGGTGGTCGAGCACGATGACGCAGTCGGCGACGTACTCCTCGAGTCCGTGGCGCGTCAGGGCCAGCGGGTCGCTGCCGCGTTCGCCGGTGACGAGCGTCGTCACGCCCCGGTCCTTCAGCCACCGGAACAGGCGCCTCAGTTCGGCCCGGACGATGGCCGGATCGGGCAGCCCGCCGAAGAGGGTCTCGATGGTGTCGAGCACGACGCGTTTCGCGCCGATGCGGTCGATCGCGTGGCCCAGCCGGATGAACAGGCCCTCGAGGTCGTACTCGCCGCTGTCCTGGAACGCGTCGCGGTCGACGCGCACGTGGTCCACCGCGAGCAGGCCGCGCGTCGTCAGGTCTTCGAGGTCGAAACCGAGCGAGGCCACGTTCTGGGCCAGCTCGGCAGCGGTCTCCTCGAAGGCCATGAAGACGCCGGGTTCGCCCGCCTGCGTCGCGCCGTGCACCAGGAACTGCATGCCGAGCAAGGTCTTGCCGCAGCCGGCGCCGCCGCAGACCAGGGTGGGGCGGCCAGACGGCAGGCCGCCTGCGGTGAGTTCGTCCAGGCCCTGGACGCCGGTGGTCGACTTGCGGATGGTCGTCAGGGTTCTGATGGGCACTGGAATCCGTTCCGTTGACTCGCCGAGTGCGCCGGCTCGGCAGCCACGGCGCGACTCAGACAGCGCCGACGTGGCCGGAATGATCCGGGCGGCGGCAAAGCAGCATCGGAACACACGGCCGGGCACGGCACTTGTGATTTATCTATTTTCGTCATCTAAATCACCCAAAACACCCGGCTGCGCCAGATTTGCCGCCCGCGTGCGGAACCTGCCCGCTTTTTCGCCCTGGCGTTCTCGCCGCCGCAGCGGCGCGCCGGGTCAGGGCTTCAGTGCCACCTTCAGCACGCCGTCGCGCTGGTTCGCAAACAGCTCGTAGGCGGCGACGATGTCGTCGAGCCGGTAGTGGTGCGTCACCATCGGCGACAGGTCCAGCCGCCCGGCCTCGATGACGTTCATCAGCCGGCGCATGCGTTCCTTGCCGCCGGGGCACAGCGCGGTCTTGATCGTGTGGTCGCCCAGCCCGGCGGCGAACGCCGCCATCGGGATGCGCAGGTCTTCGGAGTACACGCCCAGGCTGGACAGCGTGCCGCCCGGCTTCAGCACGCGCAGAGCGCCCTCGAAGGTCTGCTGCGTGCCCAGCGCCTCGATCGCGGCGTCGGCGCCGCGGCCGCCGGTCAGCTTCATCACCTCGGCCACGACGTCGCAGCGCTTGAAGTTCAGCGTCAAGTCGGCGCCCATCTGTTTTGCCACTTCCAGCCGGTGGTCGTTGCCGTCGACGCCGATCACCGTCGTGGCGCCCATCAGCCGCGCGCCGGCCGCGGCGCACAGGCCGATCGGGCCCTGGGCGAAGACGACGACGGTGTCGCCCAGGCGGATGCCGGCGTTCTCGGCGCCGGCAAAGCCGGTGGACATGATGTCCGGGCACATCAGCACCTGCTCGTCCGTCAAGCCGTCGGGCACCGGCGCCAGGTTGGCCTGGGCGTCGGGCACCAGCACGTACTCGGCCTGGGTGCCGTCGATCAGGTTGCCGAAGCGCCAGCCGGCCGTCGCCTTGTAGCCGTGGCAGCCGCAGCGGCCCGACGGGATCAGGTAGCTGCCGTCCTGGCTGGGCTTGCCGTCCATCGCGGCATAGCTGTTGAAGTTGGGGCAGATCGCGCCGGCGATCACACGCTGGCCCTCCTGGTAGCCGACGACCGCCGAGCCCAGCTTCTCGATCACGCCCACCGGCTCGTGGCCCACCGTCAGGCCCGGCGCCACCGGATATTCGCCCTTCAGGATGTGGACGTCGGTGCCGCAGATCGTCGTCGTCGTGATGCGCAGCAGCGCGTCGTTGGGGCCGACCTCGGGGATGGGCTTCTCGCGCAGTTCGATGCGGCCCTTCTCGACGAAGACGGCGGCTTTCATCGTGCGTGCCATGCGGTTCTCCTTCAGCGTGGGTGTCTGTCGAATGCGCCGCGAGTGCGCCGGCGCTCGCCGGGCCGGGGCGTGTCTCGCGCGCCGGGCCCGTGGCCCGCATGATCGCGCGCTCCCCGCACGCCGTCGATGAACAGACGCCCGCGCCGCGGGGCCGCCCGCTCAGCCGCGCAGCCCGGCGGCGATCGGCCGGCGGAAAGCCTGTGCCGCTGGCAGCAGCGCGATCAGCAGCCCGGCGACGACGAGCCCGGCCACCAGCCGCAGCTCGGCCGCGCCCAGCGTTGCCGGCAGCGCAAAACCGGTGCGCTGCGCCAGCCAGGCCGACAGGCCCAGCGAGCCGGCATACCCCAGCGCCGCGCCGGCCAGCGCGCCGGCCAGGATCAGCGCCGCCACCTCGATCCAGACGACCGCGAAGACGTAGCCGCGGCCGGCGCCGATGGCGCGCAACACCGCGAACTGGCGCTGGCGCGCCAGGAAGCCGACCAGCAGCACCACCAGCACCGCGGCCACGACCAGCACCTGCGTCGCCAGCGCCAGCAGCGCCATCAGGTCGCGCACGTTGCCCAGCAGCACGTAGAGCTCGTTGAGCACCTCGGCCGGGAACAGCGCCACGCTCTGCGGCGTGCGGAACTGGCCGCGCAGCGTGTAGGCGGCGGCCACGCTGGCCGGTTTGATCGCCAGCGCCGGCACGCCGGGCAGGCGCTCGGCGGCCCAGGGCGGGCCCAGGTGATCGTCACCGTCGGCATGGCCGCCGGGCAGGCCGTGCAGCGCCCAGACGTCTTCCACCGGCACCAGGATCGCGCGGTCCCAGGCGTTGTGGCGCGGCGGCAGGCGGCCGACGACGGTGTAGCTCAGGTCGTGGGCGTGGTGCGGGTCGTGGCCGGCGTGCTCGTCCTCGTCGCCGTCCTCGTCGTGCAGCCCGTGCGCCGGCCGCAGCGCAGCGCCCAGCGCGGCCGGCACCGCGGCGCCGACGACGGCCTCGCCGCGGCGCTGGAACAGCCGGCCCTCGGCCGGCGCCAGCGTGCCGCCGCGGCTGGCGAAGGCGGCGACGGTACCGATCACCGGGTGGCCCTGCCAGTGGTCGCCGAAGGCGATCGGCGCGGCGTAGGCCACGCCCGGCGCGCTGGCGGCACGCGCCAGCACCGCGCCGTCCAAGAGCGGCAGCGCCTGCAGCTGCAGGTAGACGGTGCTCAGCACCAGCTGCGTCGGGCTGCCGGGCGCGCCGACGATGAGGTCGAAGTCGTCGGCGGCGCGTGCGCTGCCCTGGCGCAGCGCGCGTTCCTGCGAGATCACGGCGACGCCGACGGCCACCGCCAGCGCCACCAGCAGCACCGTCACCGCGCCCAGCAGGCGGTTGCGGCGCAGGTCGGCCCAGACGACGGGCAAGGGGTTGGGCAGCGGCATCAGGCCTCCGTCAGCCGGCCGTCGCGCAGCTCGGCGCCGCGGTCCAGGCGCGCCAGCAGCTCCAGGTCGTGCGAGAAGACGACGAGGCTGGCGCCGGTTTCGCGTGCGGCTTCGGTCAGCAGCGTGGCGACCTCGGCGCGGTGCTCGGGGTCCAGGCTGGCGGTCGGTTCGTCGGCCAGCAGCGCCGGCGGGCGGTGCAGCAGCGCGCGGGCGATGGCCACGCGCTGGCGTTCGCCGCGCGACATCAGCGCCACCTCGCGCCGCGGCGAGGTGATGCCGACGCGGCGCAGCAGCGTGGCGGCGCGCTCGCGTTCGTCGGCCGCCGGGCGCCAGCGGCCGAAGTGCGCCGGCAGCAGCACGTTGGCCAGCGCGTCCAGGCCGTCGACGAGGTGGAAGTCCTGGAACACCAGGCCGACGGCGCGCCGCCGCCAGCGGTCGCGTGCGCCTTCGGGCAGCGCGGCGATGTCCTCGCCCTGCCAGGCCACGCGGCCGGCCTGCGGCGTCTCGATGCCGGCCAGGCAGTTGAACAGCGTCGTCTTGCCGGCGCCCGAAGGCCCGCGGATGCCCAGGCTGGCGCCGGGCGCCAGCGTCAGCGTGTCGATGGTGAACAGGTCGGCGGCTTCGCCGCGAAAGCGCACGCGCAGGCCGTCGACGCTCAGCCCCGCGCTCACCGCCCGACCTCGTGCACCTGGGCGTCGACCAGCCGCACCTGGCTGACGAAGCCGGTATGCGGGTCGGTCCAGGAGCCGATCTCCAGCCGGCCGGTCGCTTCGACGCGGCGGTTGAAGTCCACCGGCGCCAGCGTTTCGCGCAGGTAGACGACGACGATGTCGACCGGCCATTCGGCATCGGAGGCGCAGAACGGGCACACCGAGACCGGCGCACGCGTCAGCACGAAGAAGCGGCTCTCGGGCTTGAGCGGCGGCGCCATGAAGCCGCGCATGCGCACCGCCTGGCCGCGCAGCGCCCGCGCGCGCTCCGAGTAGCGGATGCCGAGCACGCCGACGCTTTCGTACAGGCCGTCGAAAGTGAGCAGCTCGTCGGCACGCGCTGCGGGTGCGAAGGGCAGCAGCGCGGCGCTCAAAAGGAAAAGCCGCCGGCGGGTGCCGGCGGCGTTCAGCACGGGCTTCACTGGGCGGTGGCGGCTTTCGCTCTGGCCTTGGGCTGGGCCTTGGCCGGCTGCGGCGCCAGCGCCAGCGCCTCGGCGATGACGCGGAACAGCTCGGTGTTCTCCATCTGGCCGCGCACACGTTCGGCGCCGGGGCCGGTGGCCGTCAGCACGACGTCGTCGCCGGAGTGGATGCCTTGCGTCGCGGCGTCGGGGCCGGTGTTGGGCAGGTTGCCGATGCGCAGCACGGCGCCGGGCACGTCCTTGTACTGCTCGTTGGCGACGACGACGCCGTCCTTGCCCTTCACCGCCGGCACGTTCTCGCCGTCCAGGTAGGGGCGGAAGGTGTCGTAGTGGTCGGGGTAGGCGCCGAAGACGAAGCGCAGGCGGCGCGAGACGTCCACCGTGCCCGGGTAGCCCGCGGCGTCGGGCGCCGGGTAGTTGGGCCAGCCGGCGCTGGCGTAGACGCCGACCTTGTTGCGCATCTCGGGGCCCGGGGCTTCGTCGTTGACGGTGCCGATCAGGCTGACCGGGTGCGAGTGGTCGGCCGTGACGAGGATCAGCGTGTCGTTGCCACGCGCCTTGGACCAGTCCTTGGCGGCCTGCACGGCGTCGTCGAGCATGATGGTGTCGTAGATCGCACGCTCGGCGTCCATCGAGTGCGAGTACTTGTCGATGCGCGCGCTCTCGACCATCAGCACGAAGCCGTTCGGGTTGCGCGACAGCACCTCGATGGCGGCGCGCATCTCCTCGACGACGTCGGGCTGGTCGGGGAACTTGGCGACGCTGCCCTTCTTCAGGAACTTCAGGTCCAGCGCGCCGTCGACGTTGCCGGTGTTGTAGAGGCCCAGCAGCTTGGTCGTGCTCTTGTCGGCGGCCAGCGCCGTCATCTCGGTCTTGGTCGTCGCGAGCTGGTAGCCGGCCTGGCGGTAGGCGGCGATGAAGTCGGTGTCGTCCTTGCGCTTGGAGCCGGGCGTGGACTTGGGCAGGAAGTGCGGCGAGCCGCCGCCCATCAGCACGTCGATGCGGCTGTCCAGGAACATGCGCACGATGTCGTCGAAGTCCGACCGGCGGCGCGTGTGCGCGGCCATCGCGGCCGGCGTGGCGTCCTCGACCTCGGAGTTGGTCACCGCGCCGACGGCCATGCCGCGGCGCTTGGCCAGGCTGGTGATCGTCTCGACGGCCGGGTGCGCCAGCGTGTCGGCGGCGCGCGAGCAGTAGACGCCCAGCGCGTTGACGCAGGACTTGTGGCCGGTGGTGTAGGCCGAGGCCGAGTTGGCCGAGTCGGTGACGATGGAGTCGGTGCCCTGCGTGGACAGCAGCGCCATGTAGGGCATGTCGTCCATCGCCAGCTTGCCCTTGAGCTTGCCGCCTTCGTCGTAGCCCTTGGACAGGATGCGCGCCGCGGTGCGGTGGGCGATCGAGAAGCCGTCGCCGATGAACAGGATGACGTTCTTCGCCGCACGCTTGGCCGGCGTGCCGTAGACCGTCCAGTTCACCGATTTCTCGTGCGTGCCGTCGCTGGCCTTGACGACGTAGTGGCCGGCCGTGGGCAGCGACACGCCGCGCAGCAGCAGGCTGGACGCGGGCTTGCCGTCTTCGCGCTCGATGTACTCGGCGTTCTGGCCGAAGACCTGGGCGTAGTCCTGGCCGTTGATGCTGACCTTCATCTGGTCGCGCGGCACGACGCCGTCGAACTCGACCTTGAAGTCGAAACGCGAGCCGGCCAGGATGTCGGCGCGGTTCAGCGGGTAGATCGATTGCGCCTGGGCGGCGCAAGCCAGCAGCGCGGCGGCGACGCCGGCTGCGAGATGGAACGGGGTGTGGCGCATGGACGCGTGGAAGCGGAGGGTCGGGAAACCCTCGCTTGTAGCCGCCGCGTGCGGCAGCTTGATGACGTCCGCCTCAGCCGCCGGCCAGCGAGTGGATGCGCGCGACGACGGCGCCGTTGAGCAGCGCGCCGCGGCGCTCCAGCGCGGCCAGCAGCGCCAGCGCGGCGGCCGGCGTCTGCGTGTAGCCGGGCGCCAGCGCCGGCAGCTCCGCGGCCAGCGCGGCCTGGCGGGCTTCCAGCCGGCGTTCGCGGTTGAACGGGTCGCCCGGCGCCGGCGCGGCGCGCAGCGTGTCCAGCTCGATCAGGCGGTCCAGCGCATGGACCTGCACCAGGCGCATCGCGCTGAGTTGTTCGCCGCGCTGCCAGCGCTGCAGGCCGACGAGCAGGTTGGACAGCAGCTCGCCGACGATCCAGGTCTCGTCGGGCAGCGTGGCGGCCGGCAGCGGGCGGCGCGGTTCGACGATCGTCGGGTCCACGCCGTCGCGCGCCCAGACCAGGCGGCCGGGCGCGAACGGGATGCCGGGCAGCTCCTGCGGCTCGAAGACCGCGAACTCGCAGAACACGCCGTCGACCATCAGCGCCTTGTGGCCGTCGACGGTGTTGCGGTAATGCCAGGCCAGCGGGTGCGCGGCGTCCAGCCAGTCCAGGCGCTCGATGTAGCGCGCCTTGGCGCCGGGCTCGACGATGGCGAAGAAGTCCAGGTCGGACCAGGCGTCCAGCCGCGCCGCCTCGCGGCCCACCGAGCCCAGGCCGATCAAGGCCAGCGCCTGGCCGCTGGCGGCAAGCGACTGGCCGATGGCGTCTAGGCGGGCGAGCAGGTCGGGTGTGGCCATGCGGCATTCTGGGCCGGCGCGGGGCGCGCCGGCAGCCGCAGGAACACCGAGAGTCAGGCGGTGCGCGGTCGCAACGGCGTCGGCGCGGCCTCGCCGCCGACGACGACCAGCCGGCCCGGCGGCTGGCCCAGCGCCGCCAGCGCGGCGCTGAAGCTGCCGTGGCGCGCGTCGTCGGGGTCGTGGCGGTGACGCGCGCCGACCACCAGCTGCGGCGCCTTCAGCGCGTCGGCCAGCGCCGCCGCTTCGCGTGCCGCGGCGCCGGCGGCGGCCGTCAGTACGCGCGCCTGCGCGTCGACGCCGGCGGCCTGCAGCCGCTGCAGCGCGGCGCCGACGATGCGTTCGGCGGTGGCGGCGTCTTCCAGCGTCACGCGCTCGTCGCCGGCCACTTCGTCCAGCCGCAGGTGCAGCGCCAGCACCGGGCGGCCGGCGGCACGCGCCAGCGCGGCGGCGCGGTCCAGCACCGCGGCGTCGAGCGCGCTGCCGTCGACCGCGGCCAGCACCGGCGCCGGGCCGGCCGCCGGCGCGGCGGCGTGCGGGCGCTCGATGTGGCGGCGGCGCAGCGCGAACACCGCCGGCGCCAGCAGCGCCGCGACGGCGGCGACGCCGAAGGCCATCGGTACGCCGGCGGCTTCGGCGATCTTCGGCACCGCGAACGGCGCAATGACGCCGGCGAACCAGCGCAGGAAGTTGTAGCCCGCCGAGGCCACCGGCCGCGGCACGTCCGAGACCTCCAGCGCCAGCTCGGTGAACAGCGTGTTGCACACGCCCATCACCGCGCCCGACAGCACGATGCAGCCGGCCACCACCTCGCGCGGCGCGACGCCCATCACGACCAGCAGCACGGCCATGAAGGCCAGGCAGACGGTGACCACCGGGATCAGGCCGAAACGCGCTTCGGCACGCGGCGCGACGAACACCGAGAACAGCGCCAGCAGCACGCCCCAGCCGAAGAAGATCGCGCCGGTGGCGGTGGGCGCCATGTCCAGCACGAAGGGCGCGAAGGCCAGCACCGTGAAGAATGCGAAGTAGTAGAAGAAGGCGCCGACGGCCACCGTCAGCAGCCCGGGGTGCTTCAGCGCCTTCAGGGGCGCCGTCAGCGACACCTTCTTCGCCGGCCGCGGCAGCTTCGGCAGGAAGAGCGCGATCGAGACGAAGCCCACCGCCATCAGCGTCGCCGTGCCGAAGAACGGCCAGCGCCAGGAGTGGTGGCCCAGCGCCGCGCCCAGCAGCGGGCCGCCGGACAGGCCGATGCCCATCGCCGCCTCGTACAGCAGCACCGCGCGCGAGGTGCCGCCCTTGGCGACGGCCACCAGCACCGACAGCGCGGAGACGACGAAGAAGGCGTTGCCCAGGCCCCAGCCGCCGCGGAACAGCACGAGTTCGGTGACCGAGTCCGACAGCCCCGACAACGCCGCGAAGACGACGATCAGCGCCGCGCCCAGCAGCAGCGTCGGCCGCGCGCCGAGCCGGCTGGAGACGAAGCCGGTGACCAGCATCATCACCGAGGTGACGAAGAAGTAGCTCGTGAACAGCAGCGACACCTGCGCCGGGCTGGCGTGCAGGCCGGCGGCGATCGAGGTCAGGATCGGGTCGACGAGGCCGATCGACATGAAGCCGACCATGCAGGCGAAAGCCGTGGCCCAGACGGCACGCGGCTGGTCGAAGAAGCCCGGGGCGGCGGGCGCGGTGTGCGACATGCGGTTCTCCCGGCCGCGACGACCGGCCAATGCATGTATGGTACACATAACTAGGTGCACGATACACTTAAAACCAGGAGACGAACGATATGAATGCACGGACCGATGCGGTCGCCCGCCTGGAGCCCGAACTGGCCTCGCTGGTGCGGCGGCTGGAGATGACCTACCGCCGCCGCGGCTACCCGATGGAGCGCGCGCACTACCTGCTGCTGTCGCTGCTGCTCGACGGCGAGAAGAGCAGCGCCGAGCTGGCCGAGGCGCTGGGCCTGGACCATTCGACCGTCGTGCGCCAGGTGGCGGCGGTGGAGGAGCGCGGCTACGCGACGCGTGTGCCGCACCCGCGCGACGGCCGCAGCATGCTGCTGCGCGCCACGCCCGAAGCCGCCGCCGCGGTGGCCGCGATGCGCCGCACACGCTGCGAGCGCCTGGACCGTTTGCTCGCCGACTGGCCCGAAGCCGAACGCGAGCAGTTCGGCGCGCTGCTGGCGCGTTTCAACGCGGCGCTGGTGAGGGCGGAGAGGGAGGAGGCGGGGAGGTAACGGCGCGGAGGCGTTCAGCCTTCGCCGGGGTCTGCCGCCAAAGCGCTCGGGTAGTCCTGCCCACCGTGGAAGATGCCGAGCACGACGACTTCCTTTCGGCTCTCGACGATCCGATAGGCGATCGTGGTGCGTCCTCGGTGATGCGTCGTCCGCAGTTCTGGCCGGATCTCGGGCCGGGGCGTACCACGGTGCGGAAACATCGCGAGCTCGGTACAGGTGTCGACGAGCGCGTCGGTGTATCGCTTGGCAACCGCTGGAGATGCCTCTCGGCTGAGGTAACGCTGGAGGTCACCCAACTGCCGTCGCGCTTCGTGCGAGAAGACGACGGTGTAGCGGATCATGGTTCGTTCGACGAGGCGTGCAGCGCGGCCAGATGGGCCCTGATTTCATCGACGCTGACCGTACGCGTCGGATCTGCCTCGAGCGCGTCGTAGGCCGCGGCCACGTCCTCGCGCAGCCACTTCTCCACCGCCGAGTCGCGCGCCAGCAGTACGCGCAGGCCGTCGCGGATGACTTCGCTCTCGGTGGCGTACTGGCCCGAGGCGACCTTGGCGCGCACGGCATCCGCCATCTCGTGCGGCAGCGTGATGCTGAACTGCTGGGTCGAACGCATGGCGGTCTCCGGTGGCGTGGGACTGAATCCTACGCCGGCCGCCGGCCCGGCGCTCAGATCGACACCCGCTGCCTCACCCCGTCGGCCTGCATGTCGGCGCCGCGGCCGCGGGCGACGATCTCGCCGCGTTCCATCACCAGGTACTGGTCGGCCAGTTCCTCGGCGAAGTCGTAGTACTGCTCGACGAGCACGATGGCCATCGTCTTGCGGTCGGCCAGCATGCGGATGACGCGGCCGATGTCCTTGATGATGCTGGGCTGGATGCCTTCGGTGGGCTCGTCGAGCATCAGCAGCTTGGGGCCGGCGGCCAGCGCGCGCGCGATGGCCAGCTGCTGCTGCTGCCCGCCCGAGAGGTCGCCGCCGCGGCGCGCCAGCATCTGCTTCAGCACCGGGAACAGCTCGAAGAGCTCGGCCGGGATCGCGGTGCCGGCGGGCTTCGTCGCCAGGCCCATGCGCAGGTTCTCCTCGACCGTCAGGCGGCCGAAGATCTCGCGGCCCTGCGGCACGTAGCCGACGCCGCGGCGCACACGCTCGTAGCTCGTCGCCTTCGTCAGGTCGGCGCCGTCCAGCGCCACCGTGCCGGTCTTCACCGGCACCACGCCCATCAGGCTCTTGAGCAGCGTCGTCTTGCCGACGCCGTTGCGGCCCAGCACGACGGTCACCTCGCCGACCTTGGCCTCGAAGCCGACGTTGCGCAGGATGTGGCTGCCGCCGTAGTACTGGTTCAGTCCCTCGACCTTCAGCATCGCGTTAACGTCCCAAATAGACTTCGACGACCTTTTCGTTGGCCTGGACCTCGGCCAGCCGCCCCTCGGCCAGCACGCTGCCCTCGTGCAGCACGGTGACCTTCTTGCGGCCTTCGGTGAGCTGCTCGACGAACTTCATGTCGTGCTCGACGACGACCAGGCTGTGCTGGCCTTCCAGGCTCAGGAAGAGCTCGGCGGTGCGCTCGGTCTCCTCGTCGGTCATGCCGGCCACCGGCTCGTCCAGCAGCAGCAGCTTCGGGTCCTGCATCAGCAGCATGCCGATCTCCAGCCACTGCTTCTGGCCGTGACTCAGCAGGCCGGCGGTGCGCTGCAGCTCGTGCTGCAGGTGGATCAGCGCCAGCACCTCGGCGATGCGGTCGCGCTGCTCGCCGTTCAGGCGCCAGAACAGCGCCGAGCGCACGCCACGGTCGGCCTTCAGCGCCAGCTCCAGGTTCTCGAAGACCGAGAGCTCCTCGTAGACCGTCGGCTTCTGGAACTTGCGGCCGACGCCGGCCTGGGCGATCTCGGCCTCGGACAGGCGCAGCAAGTCGACGTTGCTGCCGAAGCTGACGCGGCCGCTGTCGGGGCGCGTCTTGCCGGTGATGCAGTCCATCATCGTCGTCTTGCCGGCGCCGTTGGGGCCGATGATGCAGCGCAGCTCGCCGACGTCGATGCTCAGGCTCAGGCTCTTCAGCGCCTTGAAGCCGTCGAAGCTGACGCTGACGTCCTCGACGTAGAGCGCGACGCCGTGCGCGAAGTCGGCCTCGGCGCCGGCGACGCGGCCGTAGGCGGCGCTGCGCCCGCCCGAGCCGCCGCGTTCGGCCTCGCGTTGTTGCAGCCGCGCCAGGCGCTCGGCGCCGGCGGCCATCAGGTCCGGGGTCATCGGCGGGTCTCCTTCTTCCGGCGCTTGAGCAGGCCGACCAGCCCGTCGGGCAGGAACAGCGTCACCGCGATGAACAGCGCGCCCAGGAAGAACAGCCAGAACTCGGGGAAGGCGACGGTGAACCAGCTCTTGGCGCCGTTGACGAAGAAGGCGCCGACGATCGGGCCGACGAGCGTCGCGCGGCCGCCGACGGCCGTCCAGATCGCGATCTCGATCGACGCCGCCGGGCTCATCTCGCCGGGGTTGATGATGCCGACCTGCGGCACGTACAAGGCGCCGGCCACGCCGCACATCACCGCCGACAGCGTCCAGATCGACAGCTTGTAGGCCAGCGGGTTGTAGCCGGTGAACATCACCCGGCTCTCGGCGTCGCGGATGGCCTGCAGCACGCGCCCGTACTTGCTGGTGACGATGGCGCGCGCCATCACGAAGAAGCCGATCAGCACCAGGCCGCTGATGACGCACAGCGCCACGCGCATGCCCGAGGTGGCGATCGGCAGGCCGAGGATGCGCTTGAAGTCGGTGAAGCCGTTGTTGCCGCCGAAGCCGGTCTCGTTGCGGAAGAACAGCAGCATCGCGGCGAAGGTCAGCGCCTGCGTGATGATCGAGAAGTACACGCCCTTGATGCGCGAGCGGAAGGCGAAGAAGCCGAACACCAGCGCCAGCAGCCCGGGCACCAGCACCACCATCGCCATCTGGAAGACGAAGGAGTCGCTGAAGGCCCAGTGCCAGGGGAAGTCCTTCCAGTTCAGGAAGACCATGAAGTCCGGCATGTCCATGCGGTACTGGCCGTCGCGGCCGATCTGGCGCATCAGGTACATGCCCATCGCGTAGCCGCCGAGCGCGAAGAACAGCCCGTGGCCCAGCGACAGGATGCCGGTGTAGCCCCAGATCAGGTCCATCGCCAGCGCGCAGATCGCGTAGCAGAGGATCTTGCCGAGCAGGCTGACGGCGTAGTCGCTGAGGTGCAGCGCGCTGGTCTCGGGCACGACCAGGTTCAGCAGCGGCACCAGCGCCGCGACGGCGACGGTGGCGCCGAGCACGCCGGTCCAGCCGGCGGGGCCGAGCAGGCGGGGGCGGCCGGCGTCGGCGGGCAGGGCGGGGGCGGTGCGGGCGGCGCTCATGCTTCTGCGCTCCGGCCTTTCAAGGCGAAGATGCCCTGGGGCCGTTTCTGGATGAACACGACGATGAAGACGAGCACGGTGATCTTGGCCAGCACCGCGCCCTGCCAGCCTTCGAGCAGCTTGTTCAGCACGCCCAGGCCCAGGCCGGCGTAGACCGTGCCGGCGAGCTGGCCGACGCCGCCGAGCACGACGACCATGAAGGAGTCGACGATGTAGCCCTGGCCCAGGTCGGGGCCGACGTTGCCGACCTGGCTGAGCGCGCAGCCGGCGAGCCCGGCGATGCCGGCGCCGAGCGAAAACGCGTAGGTGTCGATGCGCGCGGTGTTCACGCCGACGCAGGCGGCCATGCGTCGGTTCTGCGTCACGCCGCGCACGAAGAGGCCCAGCCGCGTCTTGCCGATCAGCAGTGCCACGCCGGCCAGCACCAGGCCTGCGAAGACGACGATCGCGAGGCGGTTGTAGGGCAGCACCAGGTTGGGCAGCAGCTGCACGCCGCCCGACAGCCAGGCCGGGTTCTCGACGCCGACGTTCTGCGCGCCGAACAGCGAGCGCACCGTCTGCATCAGGATCAGGCTGATGCCCCAGGTGGCCAGCAGCGTCTCCAGCGGCCGGCCGTAGAGGAAGCGGATGACGCTGCGCTCCAGCACCGCGCCGACCAGCGCGCTGGCGAGAAAGGCCACCGGGATCGCCGCGACGACGTACCAGTCGAAGGCGCCCGGCAGCCAGGCGCGGAACAGGCCCTGCACGACGTAGGTGGCGTAGGCGCCGATCATGATCAGCTCGCCGTGGGCCATGTTGATGACGCCCATCAGCCCGTAGGTGATGGCCAGGCCGAGTGCGGCCAGCAGCAGGATCGAGCCCAGGCTGATGCCGGTGAAGACGACGCCCAGGCGTTCGCCCCAGGCCAGGCGCGATTCGACGCGGTCCAGCGAGGCGACGAGCGCGCCCTTCACGCCGGCGTCTGTCTCGGCCTGCAGGCGTTCGAGCAGCAGCGACTTGGTCGCCGGCTCGGGGCTGTCGGCCAGCAGCTGCGCGGCCGCCAGGCGCTTGGCCGGGTCTGCGGCGGTGATCAGCGCGCTGGCCTTGAGCATCGCCAGGCGCGACTTCAGCGCCGCGTCGGGCTCGGCGGCCTCGGCTTTCTCCAGCAGCGGCAAACGGCTCTCGTCGACGCCGTCCTTCAGCGCCTCGATGGCCGCGGCGCGTTCGGCGCGGTCCTTCGAGAACAGGCGCAGGCCGGCCAGCGCGGCTTCGAGCTCGCGGCGCATGCGGTTGTTGTTGACCACGTCCTCGGCGTCGTCGGGCAGCGCGACGACCTGGGCCGTGCCGGCCAGGCGCGTCTCGCTGCCGTCGAAGACGTAGGCCTTGCCGCCGGCCACCTTGACGGCGTCGTCGAGCAAGGCCTGCACGAAGGGCGCGAGCGCCGGGTCGCCGGCGGCGACGGCCTCGGCGAGCGCCGCGATGCGCTCGTCGCCGTCGCCCGCGGCGATGCGCGCCGCCTGCTCGGGCGTCAGCGCGTGGCCGGCCAGCGGCAGCAGCAGCGCAAGGCAGAGAAGAAGTCGTTGGAGCACGGCAGGCCCGGAAGGAGTGTGCGGACGCGGGCGGCGCGAGCCGCCCGCGCGTCAGGAGCGGTCGTCAGGGCTTGGCGACCACGACCGGTTCATCCTTCTTGCCCTTGTTCTCGGGGATGTACGGGCTCCACGGCTGCGCCTTCACCGGCCCCGGCGTCTTCCACACCACGTTGAACTGGCCGTCGGCCTTCACCTCGCCGATGAACACGCTCTTGTGCAGGTGGTGGTTCTTCTCGTCCATCTTGGACACGATGCCGCTGGGTGCCTTGAAGGTCTGGCCGGCCATCGCCGCGATCACCTTGTCGGTGTCGGTGCTCTTGGCCTTCTCCACCGCCTGCACCCACATGTTGAAGCCGATGTAGCTGGCTTCCATCGGGTCGTTGGTCAGCGGCTTGTCCTTGTGGCCGGGGATGTTCTTGGCCTTGGCGTAGGCCGACCACTTCTTGATGAACTCGGCGTTGGTCGGGTTCTTGATCGACATGAAGTAGTTCCACGCCGCCAGGTGGCCCACCAGCGGCTTGGTGTCGACGCCGCGCAGCTCCTCTTCACCGACCGAGAACGCGACGACCGGCACGTCGGTCGCCTTCAGGCCCTGGTTGCCCAGTTCCTTGTAGAACGGCACGTTGGAGTCGCCGTTGATCGTCGAGACCACCGCGGTCTTCTTGCCTTCGGCGGCGAACTTCTTGATCTTGGCGATGATCGACTGGTAGTCGGAGTGCCCGAACGGCGTGTACTCCTCCAGGATGTCGGCGTCGGCCACGCCCTTGCTGTGCAGGAAGGCGCGCAGGATCTTGTTCGTCGTGCGCGGGTAGACGTAGTCGGTGCCCAGCAGCACGAAACGTTTGGCGCCGCCGCCGTCCTTGCTCATCAGGTACTCGACGGCCGGAATCGCCTGCTGGTTGGGCGCGGCGCCGGTGTAGAAGACGTTCTTGCTCAGCTCCTCGCCTTCGTACTGCACCGGGTAGAAGAGCAGGCCGTTGAGTTCCTCGACGACCGGCAGCACGCTCTTGCGCGAGACGCTGGTCCAGCAGCCGAAGATCACCGAGACCTTGTCCTTGCTGATCAGCTGGCGCGTCTTCTCGGCGAACAGCGGCCAGTTCGAGGCCGGGTCGACGACCACCGGCTCGAGCTTCTTGCCGAGCACGCCGCCCTTGGCGTTGACCTCGTCGATGGCCATCAGGATGGTGTCCTTCAACACCGTCTCGGAGATCGCCATCGTGCCCGACAGCGAGTGCAGCACGCCGACCTTGATGGTGTCGGCGGCGTGGGCGGAGCCGATGCCGAACGCGGCGAAGGCGGCGGCGGTGACGGTTTGCAGGACGAAGCTGCGGCGGTTGGCAGTAGCCATGTGGTGGACCCCTCCAGGTGGCCGGACGGCCGGTTGAACTGGAGGGCAGTGTCGGGAGCAGGGCCGTGCCGGCCAATACGACAGATGTCGTAGGCGGCGGCGTACAGTCGCGCCCCAACGCAAAACCGAGAGAGCCCCATGACCCTGCCCACCCTGCTGCGCGCGATGCCCAAAGCCGAGCTGCACGTGCACATCGAAGGCACCCTGGAGCCCGAGCTGATCTTCCGCCTGGCCGAGCGCAACGGCGTCGTGCTGCCCTACGCCAGCGTCGAGGCGCTGCGTGCGGCCTATGCCTTCAGCGACCTGCAGAGCTTCCTGGACATCTATTACGCCGGCGCCAGCGTGCTGCTGAAGGAAGCCGACTTCTTCGAGATGGCCTGGGCCTACTTCGAGCGCGCCGCGGCCGACGGCGTCGTGCACGCCGAACTGTTCTTCGACCCGCAGACGCACACTGCGCGCGGCGTGGCGATGGAGACGGTCATCACCGGCCTGCACCGCGCCTGCCAGCGCGCGCATGCCGAGCTGGGCATCAGCGCCTCGCTGATCCTGTGTTTCCTGCGCCACCTCAGCGAAGAAGACGCTTTCGCGACGCTGGAAGCGGCGCTGCCCTACCGGCACCTGTTCATCGGCGTCGGCCTGGACAGCAGCGAGCGCGGCCACCCGCCGGAGAAGTTCGCGCGCGTGTTCGCGCGCTGCCGCGAACTCGGCCTGCACCTCGTCGCCCACGCTGGCGAAGAAGGCCCGGCCGAATACGTCGAGACGGCGCTGGACCTGCTGAAGGTCGAGCGTGTGGACCACGGCGTGCGCAGCCTGGACAAGCCGGCGCTGGTCGCGCGCCTGGCCGCCGAACGCGTGCCGCTGACGGTCTGCCCGCTGTCCAACGTCAAACTCTGCGTCTACTCCGACATGGCGGCGCACCGCCTGCCCGAGCTGCTGGCCGCGGGTGTCTGCGTCACCGTCAACAGCGACGACCCGGCGTACTTCGGCGGCTATCTGCTGGACAACTACCGCGCCGTCTTCGACGCCCACCCGGCGCTGGGCCGCGACGCCGCCTATGCGCTGGCGGCCAACAGCCTGGAGGCGAGCTTCGTGCCGGCCGAGCAGAAGGCGCGCTGGAAGCGCGATCTGGACGCGGTGTTCGCCGCCGCCTGATCAGGCCGCGGCACGGCCGCGCTCGTCGCGGCGCAGCAGCACGACGACCAGCGTCAGGAAGCCGCCGACCAGCGCGATGCCCAGCGCGCCGACCGCCCAGGCCGTCCAGACGATGAGCGGCGCGGCGCCGCCGAGCAGGCCCAGCGTGCTCTGCGCCAGGTCCAGCAGTGCGTGCATCAACGCCTGCCAGCCGGGGAACCAGCGGTCGATGACCTCCGCGTAGGGCACGCGGTCGACCAGTTCGCCCAGGTCGCCGACCCAGGCGCTGTCGGCCGCCAGCAGCGTGTGCAGGCCCCAGGCGCCGAGCGACCAGAGGGCCAGCAGCAGCGCGGCGATGATCCAGATGGCGGTCAGCATGGGCGCGACGATAGCCGCGCCGCCGAAGCCGCAATCCGTGCGGGCCTTAAGCCGCCAGCGCCTCGGCCAGCCGTGCCGCCTGCGGGCCGAAAGCGTAGGCGTCCATGCCCAGGTCGCCGTAGGTCAGGCTGGCGTGCACGCGCCGCGCGACCGGCGCCTCGCCGGCGGCACCGGCGGCGACGAAGAAGGGCAGCAGGTGCTCGTCGCTCGGGTGCATCAGCCCCGCGTGCGGCGCCTCGCTGCGCCAGGCCAGCAGCGCCGGCCAGTCGGCCGCCGCGCCGCGCTCGGCGAACCAGTCGCGGAAGGCCGTGCTCTCCGGCGTCGCCGGCGCGTCGACCTGGCCGGCGCCCAGCGCGGCGAAGACCCGGCGCAGGTTGTGCGTGATGCTGCCGCTGGCCAGCACCAGCACGCCCTCGGCGGCCAGCGGCGCCAGCGCGCGGCCGAGCGCGAACAGCTGCGCCGGCGTCCAGCCCGGCGGCCAGGCCAGCGGCAGCACCGGCACGTCGACCGCCGGATAGACGTGCAGCAGCGGCGTCCAGACGCCGTGGTCCAGGCCGCCGCCTTCGTGGCGCTGCACGGGGATGCCGGCCTCGGCCAGCAGGGCCTGGACGCGGGTGGCGAGCTCGGGCGCGCCCGGCGCGTCGTAGCGCAGCCGGTACAGCGCCTCGGGGAAACCGCCGAAGTCGTGGATCGTCTCGTGGCGCGCGCCGGCCACCAGCACCGGTTCGCGCGTCAGGCTGTGCGCCGAGATCGCGAGGATGGCGCGCGGCCGGCCGAAGGCGGCGTCGAGCGCCGGGCCCAGGCGGCGGAAGAACTCGCCGGCGGCGCCCGGTTCGAGCGCGGTCATCGGCGAGCCGTGGGACAGGAAGAGCGGGGGCAGCGGGTTCATGGCCTCATTTCAGCAGCCCGTGCGGCGGTCCGGGTTCAGCCCGGTTGCATGCGCCGTTCAAGGGCTTTCGGGTACCGTGCGGGCATGCATGCCTCGACTCCCGCGCTCGCGTGGCGCCAGACGCTGCGCGACTTCCGCGCCGGCGAGCTGCGCCTGCTGTTCTTCGCCGTGATGCTGGCCGTGGCCGCGCTGACGGCCGTGGGCTTCTTCGCCGACCGGCTCAACGCCGGCCTCGCGCGCGACGCGCGCCAGCTGCTGGGCGGCGACGCGCTGGTCAGCAGCGACCGGCCGACGCCGCCGGAACTCGTGCAGCTGGCCGCCCGCGCCGGCCTGCGCAGCGCCACCAGCGTCTCGTTCCCGAGCATGGCGCGTGCGCCCGACGATCTCGGCGGCGCCAGCCGGCTGGTCGCCGTCAAGGCGGTCAGCGACGGCTACCCGCTGCGCGGCGCGCTGCAACTGAAGGCGCTGCAGGGCGAGGGTGTCGAGACGGTGGCCGGCGGCCCGCGCGCCGGCACGGTGTGGGTCGACGCCGCGGTGCTCGACGCCTTGCAGCTCGCGCCCGGCCAGCCGCTGCAGCTGGGCGACGCGACGCTCACCATCGCGCGCGTGATCGCCGTCGAACCCGACCGCGGCACCGGCTTCACCAGCTTCTCGCCGCGCGTGATGCTGCACGAGACCGACCTGCCGGCCACCGGCCTCGTCCAGCCGGCCAGCCGGCTGAACTACCGTTTCGCGGTCGCCGCGCCCCAAGGCCGAGAGGCCGCGCTGCGCCAGTTCGTGCAGCAGGCCGAAGAGCGCATCCACGCCGTGCCGCTGCGCGGCGTGCGCCTGGAGTCGCTGCAGAGCGGCCGGCCGGAGATGCGCCAGACGCTGGACCGCGCGGAGAAGTTCCTGAACCTCGTCGCCCTGCTGGCGGCGCTGCTGGCCGCGGTGGCGGTGGCGATCGCGGCACGCGACTTCGCCGCCCGCCATCTGGACGACTGCGCGATGCTGCGTGTGCTCGGCCTGGCGCAGCGCCGCATCGCCGGCGCCTACGCGCTGGAGTTCGCGGCGCTGGGGCTGGCCGCCAGCGCGGCCGGCGTCGCCGCCGGCTGGGCGGTGCACCACGTCTTCGTCTTCCTGCTCGCCGGGCTGGTCAACACGACGCTGCCGGCGCCGTCGCTGTGGCCGGCGGCTTTCGGCGTCGGTGTCGGCATGACGCTGCTGCTGGGCTTCGGCCTGCCGCCGGTGCTGCAGCTGGCGCGTGTGCCGCCGCTGCGCGTGATCCGGCGCGACGTCGGCAGCCTGAAGCCCGCCTCGCTGCTGGTGCTGGCCGCCGGCGCCGGCGGCTTCGCGGCGCTGCTGCTGGCCGTGGCCTCCGACCCCAAGCTCGGGCTGATCGCGGTCGGCGGCTTCGCCGCGGCGATCGCCGTCTTCGCCCTGCTGTCCTGGCTGGCGGTGGCGCTGCTGCGCCGCGCCGTGCCCGAGGCCGGGGCGCCGCGCTGGCTGGTGCTGGCGACGCGCCAGCTCACCGCCCGCCCGGCTTTCGCCGTGCTGCAGGTCTCGGCGCTGGCCGTCGGCCTGCTGGCGCTGGTGCTGCTGGTGCTGCTGCGCACCGACCTCGTCGCCAGCTGGCGCAGCGCGACGCCGCCGGACGCGCCCAACCGCTTCGTCATCAACGTGCAGCCCGACCAGGCCGAGGCCTTCCGCCAGACGCTGGCCGACGCCGGCGTCACGCGCTACGACTGGTACCCGATGATCCGCGGCCGGCTGGTGGCGATCAACGGCCGCGCCGTCAGTCCCGACGACTTCAGCGAGGACCGCGCGGCGCGCCTGGTCGACCGCGAGTTCAACCTCAGCCACGCCGAGCAGCGCCCGGAGCACAACGAGATCGTCGCCGGCCGCTGGACGCCGGGCGAAGCCGGCGCGGTGTCGGTCGAGGAGGGCATCGCCCAGACCCTGGGGCTGAAGCTCGGCGACACGCTGCGTTTCGACGTCGCCGGCGTGTTGCAGGAGGCGCGCATCACCAGCCTGCGCAAGGTCGACTGGGGCTCGATGCGGGTGAACTTCTTCGTCGTCTTCCCGGTCGCCGAGCTGCCCGAGCTGCCGGCGAGCTACATCGGCGCCTTCCGCGCGCCGCCGAAGCCGGGTTTCGACAACGCGCTGGCACGCGCCTACCCCAACGTCACGGCGATCGACGTCTCGGCCTCGATCGCCCAGGTGCAGGGCGTGCTCGACCAGGTGATCCGGGCGGTGGAGTTCCTGTTCGGCTTCACGCTGGTGGCCGGGCTGGTGGTGCTGTTCGCCGCGGTGTCGGCGACACGCGAGTCGCGCTCGCGCGAGTTCGCGGTGATGCGCGCGATGGGCGCCGGCAGCCGTTTGCTGGCCCAGGTGCAGCGAGCCGAGCTGCTTGGCGTCGGCGCGCTGGCCGGGCTGCTGGCCTCGCTGGCGGCGATGGCCGTCGGCTGGGCGCTGGCGCGCTACGCCTTCGAGTTCGACTGGCGGCCCTCGCCCTTCGTGCCGCTGGCCGGCGCGGCGGCCGGTGCGGCGCTGGCGCTGGCCGCCGGCTGGTGGGGCCTGCGCGACGTGCTGCGCCGCCCGGTCGTCGAGACGCTGCGCCGCGCGACGGTGCAGTGACGCGGCCTCAGCCGGCGTCGAGCACGCGGTCGACGGCCTCGAGCAGCCGGCCCTGCTCCAGCGGCTTGGTCAGGTAGTCGGCGAAGCCGGCGGCGCGCGCCGCGGCGATGCGCTCGGGCATCGCGTCGGCGCTGACGGCGACGACCGGGATGGCCTCGGTCTCGGACCGCGCGCGCAGCCGGCGCAGCAGCTCGAAGCCGTCGGCGTCGGGCAGCTGGATGTCCAGCAGCACCAGCGCCGGCCGCGCCGCGACGGCCAGCGCCAGGCCCGAGGCGGCGTCGTCGGCCAGCAGCAGCTCGATCTCCGGCCGGCGCGCCAGCATCGCTTCCATCAGCATCTGGTTGACGCTGTTGTCCTCGACGTAGAGCACGGTGCGCCGCGCCGGCGCGGCACCGGCCTCGGCCGTCGTGCGTTCCAGGCTGACCCAGAAGCAACTGCCCAGGCCGGGCGCGCTGTCCAGACCGATGCGGCCGTGCATCGCCTCGACCAGCCACTTGGCCAGCGCCAGGCCGACGCCGGCGCCGCCGCCGGCGGCCCGCCCGCCGTCCAGGCGCTCGAAGGCCTTGAAGATGCGGCGCTGGTCGGCGACGGCGATGCCGGGGCCGTCGTCGCGCACTTCCAGCCGCAGGCGCTCGCCGTCGTCGCGCCATTCGACGCTGACGCTGCCGCCGCGGTGGTTGTACTGGACCGCGTTGGCCAGCAGCCCGGCCAGCACCTGGCGCAGCCGCGCCGCGTCGGCCAGCACGCGCCCCGGCGGCGGCGTGGCCGGCGGCTGCAGCGTGATGCCGCGTTCTTCGGCCAGGCCCTGGACGAGCCGGCAGGCCTCGGCCACCGCGGCCGCGGCGTCCACCGCCTCCAGCCGCACGCTGAGCGTGCCGCCGTCGATGCCGGCCAGGTCCAGCACCTGGTCGATCAGCGACAGCAGGTGGCGGCCGCCGCGCAGCACCTGCTGCACGCGCTCGTGCTGGGCCGGCGACAGCGGCTCGGCGGGGTCGGACTCCAGCAGCTGGCCGAAACCCAGCACCGCGTTCAGCGGCGTGCGCAGTTCGTGCGACATGCGCGACAGGAAGTCGCTCTTGGCGCGGTTGGCGCGCTCGGCGTCGTCGCGCGCGGCGATCAGCGCGGCCTCGGCGGCCTTGCGCGCGGTGATGTCCCAGCCGTAGCGGATCCAGCCCTCGAGGCGGCCGTCGGGCGTGGTGCGCGGCACGCCGGTCTCGGCGATCCAGCCCCAGCGGCCGTCGGCGCGGCGCAGCCGGTACTCGACCGCGAAGCTCTGCGCCGTCGTGCGCGCCGTCTGCAGCGCGGCGCCGGCGGCGGCGACGTCGTCGGCGTGCAGGCGCGCCGGCCAGGGCTCGGCCAGCGCCTGTCCGGCGCCGCAGCCGGTGAAAGCCAGCCAGCGCTGGTTGATCCAGGTCGGGCGGCCGTCGGCGTCGCAGACGACGACCAGCGCCGGCGCCGCGTCGGCCAGCGAGCGAAAGCGCGACTCGCTCTCGCGCAGCACCTGCTCGGCGCGCAGCGCGTCGGTGACGTCGGTGAAGGTGCGCACCACCGGCCCGCCGCGGCTGCGGAAGGTCTCGATGCGCATCGTGCGGCCGTCGGCGGCGGTGCGCTGGTAGCTCGCCGGCAGCAGGTCGATGCGGCCCTGCAGCGCGGCTTGGATGTGCTCGCGCGCGTCGGGGTCGAGCTCGCCCGGCGCCGGGCCGACGCGGCCGTGATCGATCTGCCAGCGCACGAACTCGCCGAGCGTCGCCCGTCTGCGCAGCAGGTCCTCGGGTACGCCGGTCAGCTCGACGAGGCGGCGGTTCCAGGCCGCCGTACGGCCTTGTTCGTCCAGCGTCAGCACGCCTTGCGGCAGGCTCTCCAGCGTCGCTTCCAGCAGGCGCGACTTTTCTTCGAGCAGCCGGCTGGTGCGCTGCTGCAGCTCGGTGGCGCGGCGCAGCTCGCCGATGTCCGAGAACAGGCCGATGGCGCCGATCTTGCGGCCTTCGGCGTCGCAGATCGGCGTGCCCTGGTTCATGCACCACAGCGGCGAGCCGTCGGCGCGGCGCAGCCGGATCTCGTACAGGCTGGCTTCGCCGGCGTTGCGGCGGCGCATCTGCTCGCGCAGCACGGCCGCCTGGTCCTCGTCGACGTACTCCCAGACCGAGCGCCCGATCAGTGCACCTCGTTGGACGCCGAGCATGCGGCACATCGCCGGGTTGGCGTCGGTGGTGCGCAGCTCGTTGTCGACGAACCAGAAGCCCTGGGTGGTGTTGTCCAGCAGCAGCGCCAGCATGCGCTGCTTCTCGGCCAGCGCCGCCTCGGCGGCGCGGCGTTCGCTGATGTCGAGCGCGACGGCAACGAAACCGCCGTCGGGCGTGGCGTTGCGGCGCAGCTCGATCGTGCGGCCGTCGGCCAGCGTGCGCACGCTGCTCGCGTGGCCGCCGGCGCGCAGCAGCGACATCCAGTGCTCGACCAGCGTCTGCTGGTTGCCGCCGCCCAGGCGCCCGGCGCGGGCCTGGGCCTCCAGCAGCTCGCGCACCGGCGTGCCGGGGTGCACCAGCGACGGGTCCAGCCGCGTCACCTCGGCGAAGCGCAGGTTCATCGTGCGCACGCGCAGGTCCGCGTCGACGACCAGCAGGCCCTCGTCGACGTGGTCGAAGATCAGCCGCAGCAGCGCCTCGCTCTCCTGGGCCGCGGCCAGGCTGCGCTGTTCGTCGCGCCGCGCCGCGGCCAATGCCAGGCGCTGGCGCCAGTTGCGCTCGGCGGCGACGACGCCGTACAGCCCCAGCAGCGTGGCCACCGCCAGGCCCAGCATCACCGCCGGGGCCGGCGGCAGGTCCTCGATGACGATGCGCGCGGCCACCGGCAGCGCCGTCGGCAGCGCGAAGAGGGCGCCGGTCAGGCGGTCGAAGTGCCCCAGCACCATCGCCGCGGTCGACAGCGCGGCGGCGGCGATCGTCAGCACCGTCAGGCCGTGGTGCACGTCGGACATCGGCAGCAGCGCCGCGCTGCCCCAGAGCACGCCGCTGGCGAAGATGCCGGCGCGAAAGCGCGCGAGCCAGCGCTCGGGCTCGGCGGCGCCGGCCTGGGCGCGGTAGCGCTGCAGCGTCCACAGCCGCAGCACGAGCAGCAGCGCCAGCGCGCCGCACCAGGCCAGCAGCGGCCCGGTGGCGACCACCGTGTGCAGCGCCCAGGCGACGAACGCGCCGACGCTGGCGCTTCCCAGCGCCGCGAAGGCGACGGCGGAGGCGTGCTCGGCGACCTGCGACGTGCGAACGGCGCGGGTGATGCCGTCGTCCTCCGGTTCGGCGGGTGGCTTCGGCAGGGGCACGGGGCGTGGCGTCTGTTCGGAGCCGGATTGTGGTCGCAGGCGCGGGCTCATGTTCTTGGGGGGAGCCCGGTTCGTGGGGCTCGGCTCAGGGGCCGTTGACGCGGAAGGCGGCGACCGCCTGCGACAGCTGGCGCGCCTGCTCGCGCAGCGATTCCGAGGCCGCCGCCGACTGCTCGACCAGCGCGGCGTTCTGCTGCGTCATGCGGTCCAGCGCGGCGACCGAGTCGTTGATGCTGCCGATCTCGCCGTGCTGCTCGGCGGTGGCGGCGGAGATCTCGGCGATCGTCGCGACGACGCGTTCGACGCTGGCGACGATCTCGTCCATCGTGCGGCCGGCGTCGCCGACCAGGCGCGAGCCGGCCTCGACCTTCTCGACCGAGTTGCCGATCAGCGCCTTGATCTCGCGCGCCGCCTCGGCGCTGCGCTGCGCCAGGCTGCGCACCTCGCCGGCCACCACTGCGAAGCCGCGGCCCTGCTCGCCGGCGCGCGCCGCCTCGACCGCGGCGTTGAGCGCCAGGATGTTGGTCTGGAAGGCGATGCCGTCGATGACGTTGATGATCTCGGTGATGCGCTGCGAGCTGGTGTTGATCTCGTCCATCGTCGCGACGACCTGGCCGACGACCTCGCCGCCGCGGCGCGCGTTGCCGGCGGCGGCGCCGGCCAGCTCGCGCGCCTGCGAGGCCGCCTCTGCGCTGTGGCGCGCGCTGCCGGCCAGCTGGCCGACGCTGGAGGCGGTCTGCTGCAGGCTGCCGGCGGTCTGCTCGGTGCGCTGGCTGAGGTCGGTGTTGCCGGCGGCGATCTCGCCCGAGGCGGTGTCGATCGACTCGGCCGACTGGCGCACCTGGGCCAGCGTGCCGCCCAGGCGCAGGCGCATGGTCTCGACGTCGCGGATCAGCTCGCCGACCTCGTCGTCGCGCCGGCTCTCGACGTGGCGCGTCAGGTCGCCGGCGGCGACGGCCTCGACGGCGCGCGCCAGATCGCGCAGCGGCTCGGCCACCCAGCGCCGCAGCGCGAAGAACAGCGAGGCCGACAGGCCCGCGGCGACCAGCGCCAGCAGCAGCCAGAACGGCCGCAGCCCGGCCCAGGTGGCGGCCATCGCGTGGCCTTGCGAGACCTCGGCGAGCACATACCAGCCGGTGGCCGGCACCTTGCGCGCGACGACCCAGGTGTCGCCGCTGGCGGCGTCCACCAGGCCGGGCGAGGGCAGGCGCTCGCCGGCGTCGGCCTGCGGCAGCGCGGCCAGCAGCGGGGCGGCCGCCGGCAGCGTCTCCAGCACCTTGGCGCCGGGCGCCTTGGGGTGGGCGACGAAGACCGCGTCCTCGGCCTTGGCCTTGGGGTCGACGATGACGATGCCGCCGGTGTCCGCCAGCCGGGCATCGCCGGCGAGCTTGCGCAGCGCGGCGCGGTAGGCGCTCTGGTCGAAACCGACGAAGAGCACGCCGACGACGCGCCCCTGGCCGTCGCGCAGCGCCTCGTAGCGCGCCATGTAGGGTTTGCCGAAGAGCTGCGCCGGGCCGACGTAGGAGCCGCCGGCCTTCAGCGCGGCGTAGGCCGGGTGCTGGGTGCCCAGCGGCGTGCCGACGGCGCGCGAGCCGTCCTCCTTCTTCAGCGAGGTCGTGATGCGCACGAAGTCCTCGCCCTGGGCGGCGAACACGGTGGCCACGCCGCCGGTCAGCTCGGCGAAGTGGTCGACCTGGGCGAACTGGCCGTTGAGCGGCTGGCCCTGCGCCGACAGGCTCTCGCCCCGCAGCACGTAAGGGCCGGGCAGGTCGGCGGCGAAGGCGCCGTAGAGCTTGTCGGCCATCGTGCGCGCGGCGCCGTCGAAGGCCTCGGCCATGTCGGCGACGGCCTGCGCGCGTTCGCCGTAGCGCTCGGCATTGGCCTCGTTGGCGTTGCGCACGGTGACCCAGGTCTGCAAGGCGGCGGCGGCGCCCAGCGCCAGCGCGAGGCCCAGGCCGCCGGCCAGCGAGATGCGGCGGGCGATCGAGCCGTGGCGGGGGGAGGAAGGCGTCGTCATCGGTGCGCGGTGTCCCTCGTCTGACGGTTCAGCAAGGTGTCGTTCTGCGCGCGGCCAGGCCGGCGCGTGTCGCCGTCGCCGCGTGCCGTCCACCCCGCACCCGATGGCGGGCGGGCGGCTCGCTGCGCGGCCGGCAGCGGCCGGCCAGCCCGGCACGGGCCATCAGCGCCGGGGGCGGCTGCAAACGGCGCTGCCGCACGAGGCGGCAGCGAAACGACCTGCCGGCCATGCGATGGACGTGGCGGGCGGTCGTCATGCGGGCAGGCGGCGCGGGGCCGCTCGGTTCCCGGCGGTCAGTGGGCGATGCTGTCCATCAGGCCCATGTCGGCGCTGCTCATCAGCGCTTCGATGTCGACCAGGATCAGCATGCGCTCGGCGTCGCCGTTCTTCACCGCGCCGATGCCGGTGATGTAGTGCGCCTCGATGCTCGAGCTGAGCTCGGGCGCCGGCTTGATCTGCTCGCGGTTGAGTTCGAGCACGTCCGACACCGAGTCGACGACGGCGCCGACGACGCGGCCGCGCACGTTGAGCACGATGACGACGGTGAAGCCGTTGTACTCGGCGTTGTCGCAGCCGAGCTTCAGGCGCAGGTCGATGATCGGGACGATCACGCCGCGCAGGTTGACGACGCCCTTGATGAAGGACGGCGCGTTGGCGATGCGCGTCGGCGGCTCGTAGGAGCGGATCTCCTGCACGCGCAGGATGTCGATGCCGTATTCCTCGCCGCCGAGGCGGAAGGTCAGGAACTCACCGCCGGCCTGGCCCTCGGCGGCCGCGGAGGCCTGCGAGGCGGTGGCCGCGCGAGTGCGCTCGGAGCGGGCGGAGGGGGCAACTTCGGTCAGCATGTCCATGTCGTGGTCCTTCTGGAAGGCGTCGTACCGTTTATCGGCCGTCGCGCAGCGGAGTTGAGGGCTCGGGGCGTGGCATGTGCCACGCCGCGCGGGTCAGAACGTTTCCCAATCGTTGTCGTCGCGGGCCGCCGGGGCCGCGGGACGCGCCGGTTCCGGCTTGGGCGCCGGGGCGGCGGGCGCCGCGGCGGCACGCACCGGCGCCTTGGGCTCCTGGGCCTTCGTGTCCTTGGGCTTGGCGGCCGGCGCCGGCGCGGTCTTGCGGGCGCTGTCGGCGGCGCGGGCGATGACCGCCTGGGCCAGCACCGGCGCCGCGCTGGCGGTCTGCGTCAGGTGGAAGGTGGCCACCAGCTCGGCCAGCCGCGTGCCCTGCTCGCGCAGCGAGCCGGCGGCGGCGGCCGACTGCTCGACCAGCGCGGCGTTCTGCTGCGTCATCTGGTCGAGCTGGTTGACGGCGGAGTTCACCTGGCCGATGCCGCTGCTCTGCTCGTGCGTCGCGGCGCTGATCTCGCCGATGATGTCGGTGACGCGCTGCACGCTGGCGACGATCTCCTGCATCGTGCTGCCGGCGTCGCCGACCAGGCGGGCCCCGGCCTCGACCTTGTCGACCGAGTCGCCGATCAGCGTCTTGATCTCGCGTGCCGCGGCGGCCGAACGCTGGGCCAGCGCCCGCACCTCGCCGGCGACCACCGCGAAGCCGCGGCCCTGTTCACCCGCACGCGCGGCCTCGACCGCGGCATTGAGCGCCAGGATGTTGGTCTGGAAGGCGATGCCGTCGATGACGCCGATGATGTCGGCGATCTTCTTCGAGCTGGTGTTGATCTTGTCCATCGTCGACACGACCTGGGCGACGACCTCGCCGCCGCGCTGCGCCGTGTCGGCGGCGCTGCCGGCGAGCTGGTTGGCCTGGCGCGCGGAGTCGGCGCTCTGCTGCACCGTGCCGGTGAGCTGCGACATCGAGCTGGCGGTCTGCTGCAGGCTGCTGGCGGTCTGCTCGGTGCGCTGGCTCAGGTCGAGGTTGCCGGTGGCGATCTCGTCGGAGGCGGTGCGGATCGAGTCGGCGCTCGCACGCACCTCGGCCAGCGTCTTCTCGATGTGGCGCAGGGCCTGCTGCAGGCGGTGCGTGGCCGCCGAGTGCGCGGTGTTGTGCGCCGGCGCGAAGGTGACGTTGCCGCTGGCGTCGACCAGGCCGTCGGCGATCGCCACCAGCTCGTCGGTCGTCGCGTAGTCGGCGCGGCTGCGCAGCGCCAGCATCACCAGCACGCCGGCCTCGCCGACGACGAAGGCGGCGTGTTCGAGCACGCGCGGCAGGCTGGGCTCGGTGAAGCAGATCGGGCCCCAGCCCCACTGCTGGAAGTAGTTGAAGCTCAGGTGGTGAACGGCGATCGTCGCCGCGCCGACGATGACGGCTTCCCAGCGCCGGTAGACGACGGTGGCGGCGAGCAGCGCGAAGACCGCGAAGTGCGCTTCGGCGGCGCCGTGCGCGACGTGGATCAGCAGTGCCACGGCGGCCATGCCGAGCACCGGCAGGCCGATGAAGCTGGCGGCCGAGCGGCTGCCGCCGCCCAGGCCGGCGAGTGCGGCTGCTGCGCCCATCAGCAGCGCGCCGGCACCGAGCGCGAGCCCGATGCCGTCGTTGACGGCGCCGTAGGCCACGGCGCCGAGCACGACGAGCGCCATCGAGGCGAGCATCGCGCGGTCGTTGAAGTCGATGTTCATACTGCTTTCGTCGTCGGGCGGACGACGTCCTGGGCGAGGGTCAGAAGGTTTCCCAGTCGTCGTCGGCCCGGTTCGACGGGGCCGCAGGCGGCGTGGCAGGAGTGGCGGGGCGCGCCGGCGCCGCGGCCGGGGCCTCGGCCTTGGGCGCCGGCGGCGCCGCCGGGCGCGCGCTGTCGCGGGCGCGGGCGATGACGGCGGCGGCCACCGGGGCGGCCTGGGCGCGCACCGGGGCCGGCTTGGTGGGCGTCGCCGCCGGCGCCGAGAACCCGGCCGAACCCGGCACGCGGAAAGTGGCCACCAGCGCGGCCAGGCGGTCGGCCTGCTCGCGCAGCGACTCGGCGGCGGCGGTGCTCTCTTCGACCAGCGCGGCGTTCTGCTGCGTCATCTGGTCCAGGCCGGCGATCGCGGTGTTGACCTGGCCGATGCCCTGGCTCTGCTCGGTGGCCGCGGCCATCACCTCGCCGATGATGTCGGCCACGCGCTGCACGCCGGCGACGATCTCGTTCATCGTGCTGCCGGCGTCGGCGACCAGGCGCGCGCCGGACTCGACCTTCTCGACCGAGCCGCCGATCAGCGTCTTGATCTCGCGCGCCGCCTCGGCGCTGCGCTGGGCCAGCGAGCGCACCTCGCCGGCGACGACCGCGAAACCGCGGCCCTGTTCGCCGGCGCGTGCCGCCTCGACGGCCGCGTTCAGCGCCAGGATGTTGGTCTGGAAGGCGATGCCGTCGACGGTGCCGATGATGTCGGCGATCTTCTTGGAGCTGGCGTTGATCTGCTCCATCGTCTGCACGACCTGCGAGACGACCTGGCCGCCGCGCTGGGCGACGCTGCTGGCGCTGCTGGCCAGCTGGTTGGCCTGGCGCGCCGAGTCGGCGGTCTGGGCGACGGTGGCGGTGATCTCCTCCATCGTGCTGGCCGTCTGCTGCAGCGAGCCCGAGGTCTGCTCGGTGCGGTGCGACAGGTCGGTGCTGGCCGCGGCGATCTCGCTGCTGGCGCCGGCCACCGAGCCGGTGCCGCTGCGGATCTGCTCGACCATCGTCGTCAGGCTGGACTGCATGTCGCGCAGCGCGCGCAGCAGCGCGCCGATCTCGTCGCCGCGACCGGTGTCGGGCACGGTCTGCGTCAGGTCGTGCGCGGCGATGCGCTGCGCGGCCTCGATCGACTCGGCCAGCGGCTGGGTGACCGAGCGCGTCATCGTCCAGGCCAGCGCCGCGCCGGCGGCCAGCGCCGCGAGCAGCAGGCTGGCGCAGACCGCGACCCCTTCGCTGATCGCGCCGTCGACCTGGGCGGCGCGTTCGGCCGCAGCGTCGTCGGCGTGTTTCTTCATCGCCGCGATCGCGCCGAGGTAGGCCGTCGCGGCTTCGGTCATCGGGCCGGCGACCAGCTTGTCGCCCTCGGCGATGCTGCCTTCCTTGAAGACTTCGGCGGCCTTCTTGCGCAGGTCGATGTAGACCTTGCGCTTCGTGGCGACGTCGGCGAAAGCGGTCTTCTCGCCCTCGTCGGCGGCGGCCTCCAGCGTCTTCTGCAGCTTGCTGATGTCTTCGGTCGTCGCCTTCATCTGCGGCTCGATGACCGCCACCGCTCCGGCCTGGAAGCCCGAGGCCGCCACCGCGACCGCGCGCGCGAGGTTCAGCTTGACGTTGGACTGCCATTCGTGGAACTGGTCGGAGCGCGCGATCGCCGCGTCGCGTTCGGCGCTCAGCGCGTCGATGCGGCGAAGTTCGTAGATGCCGACCGCCGTCGTGATCGTCATCAGTCCGAGCACGGCCGCGAAGCTCAGGCCGAGCCGGGTGCCGATCCGGAGGTTGGACAGGGATTTCATCGTTTTCTCCTGAGGGCGAGCGTCCGCCCGTGAGGTCCGGGGAGGCCTTGCGGCCTCGTCAGACCACCGGGGTGGTGAGCTCCTGGGCGGCCGGCGCTGACGAGCCGGCTGCGGTGCGGAAGGCGGCGACGATCGCGCCCAGGCGTTCGGCCTGTTCCTTCAGTGATTCGGCGGCGGCGGCCGACTGCTCGACGAGCGCGGCGTTCTGCTGCGTCATGCCGTCGAGTTCGGAGACCGCGCCGTTGACCTGGCTGAGGCCCGAGCTCTGCTCGACGGCGGCGCGGCTGATCTCGCCGATGATCTGGTTGACGCGCTGCACGCTGGCGACGATCTCGCCCATCGTGCTGCCGGCGTCGGCGACGAGGCGGGCGCCGGTGTCGACCTTCTCGACCGAGTTGCCGATCAGCGCCTTGATCTCGCGCGCGGCCTCGGCGCTGCGCTGGGCCAGCGAGCGCACTTCTCCGGCGACGACCGCGAAGCCGCGGCCTTGTTCGCCGGCGCGCGCGGCCTCGACCGCGGCGTTGAGCGCCAGGATGTTGGTCTGGAAGGCGATGCCGTCGATCGTGCCGATGATGTCGCCGATGCGGCGCGAGCTGGCGTTGATCTCGTCCATCGTCGTCACGACCTGGCCGACGACCTCGCCGCCGCGCTGCGCGACCTCGGCGGCGGTGCCGGCGAGGTGGCTGGCTTCGCGCGCGGCGTCGGCGCTCTGGCGCACGGTGCCGGTGATCTGTTCCATCGCGCTGGCCGTCTGCTGCAGGCTGCCGGCGGTCTGCTCGGTGCGGCTGGACAGCTCGGCGTTGCCGGCGGCGACCTCGCGGCTGGCCTGCTCGATGCTGTCGGCCGAACTGCGCATCTGGCCGACCATGCGCTGCAGCGACTCCTGCATGCGCGCCAGCGCGGCCAGCAGGTCGTTGGCCTCGTCGCGGCCCTGGAGCTGGATCGGGCGCGTCAGGTCGCCGTCGGCGATGGCCTGGGCGACGTGGCGCGCGTGGTCGATCGGCGTGGTGATCGACTGCGAATTGGCCAGCGTCATCGGCGTGATGACCAGCATCACGACGGCGATCAGGCCGACGAAGACGACCAGCGCCTGGTGCATCGTGTCGTCGAACTGCTGCGCGGCCTCGGCGCTCTCGCCGAGCACGATCTTCTCGATGTCGACCGTCATCTTCTCGACGGCATCGATGTTTTCGTGCGCGCGGGCGAGCATGCGGTCGAGCACGCGGGCGTTGTCGTAGACGCCGTCGCTGGCGCGGCGGAGCGGGACTTCGGCGGCCTTCTCGTAGTCGGCCATCCGGGTGATCGCGGCGCGCGCGATCGGGTTGTCCTCGTCCTCCTCACCCTCGAGCATGCGCTTGAGGCTGGTGACGGTGGCGTCGAGCTCGCGCTTCCAGGCGTCGTGCTCGGCCTGCATGCTGGCCGGGTCCTCGTAATTGATGACCATGCCCTTCTCGTGCAGGCGCACAGCGGCCAGGTGGTCGCCGATCGCCGAGGTCGTCGCCTGCTCGCCGCGCGACTGTTCCAGGATCTTCTGGTTCAGCTCGCGCAGCTTGAGCCCGCCGACGAGGCCGGTCACTGCGACGATCGCGAACGACAGCAGCACCACGGCGATGGCGCCGCGCATGCGGGTGCGGATCGTGAATCCGCGCATCAGGGCCAGCAGTGCATTCATTGCGCTAACTTCCAGGGACAGATCGGATCAAGCTTCCCGCCACGGGCCGGCTTTGCCGGACCGTCGGCGGACGGCCCCCTTGGGGGGTAGCGAGCGCAAGCGAGCTCGGGGGCACAAGTCCCTCAATGTCTAGAGCGGCGGACCAAGGACCCGATGTCCAGGATCAGCGCGACGCGGCCGTCGCCCATGATCGTGGCGCCCGAGACGTCGTCGACCTTGCGGTAGTTGGACTCGAGGTTCTTGACGACGACCTGCTGCTGTCCGAGCAGCTCGTCGACCAGCAGCGCCACGCGCCCGCCCTCGGCCTCGACGACGACCATGATGTTGCTGACGCGCTCGAAGTCGAAGCGCGGCACGTCGAAGACCCGCTCCAGGTCGACGACCGGCATGTACTCGTCGCGCACCTCGACGACGCGGCCGGTGCCGCCGATCGTCTTGATCATGCCCGGCTGCACCTGGAAGGACTCGACGACCGAGGACAGCGGCAGGATGTAGCACTCCTCGCCGACGCCCACGCTCATGCCGTCCATGATGGCCAGCGTCAGCGGCAGGCGCACGCGCACCGTCATGCCGTAGCCTTCGGCCGAGTCGATCTCGACCGTGCCGCCGAGCGCGGTGATGTTCTTCTTCACCACGTCCATGCCGACGCCGCGGCCGGAGACGTCGGTGACGACGTCGGCGGTCGAGAAGCCCGGCGCGAAGATCAGGCCGTAGACCTCCTGGTCGGTCATCGTGTCCGGGGCGTCGAGGCCGCGTTCGCGGGCCTTCTTCAGCAGCTTCTCGCGGTTCAGGCCCTTGCCGTCGTCGCGCACCTCGATGACGATCGAGCCGCCCTGGTGGCTGGCGATCAGCGTGATCGTGCCGGTCTCGGGCTTGCCCTTGGCCAGGCGCTCTTCCGGCAGCTCGATGCCGTGGTCGCAGCTGTTGCGCACCAGGTGGGTCAGCGGGTCGGTGATCTTCTCGACCAGGCCCTTGTCGAGCTCGGTCGCCTCGCCGACCTGCACCAGCTCGACCTTCTTGCCGAGCTTGGCGGCCAGGTCGCGCAGCATGCGCGGGAAGCGGTTGAACACCAGCGACATCGGGATCATGCGGATCGACATCACCGCTTCCTGCAGGTCGCGGGTGTTGCGTTCCAGATCCGCCAGGCCCGAGGACATCTGCTGGTACAGCGCGGCGTCGACGCCCTTGCTGTTCTGGGCCAGCATGGCCTGGGTGATGACGAGTTCGCCGACGAGGTTGATCAGCTGGTCGACCTTCTCGACCGAGACGCGCAGTGTGCTCGACTCGGGGCTCGCCGCGGCCTTCTCGGCCTTCGGCGCGACGCGCGCCGGGGCGGCCGGAGCGGCGACCGCGGGGCGGGCCGGCTCGGCGGCGGCGGCCGGCGCGGGCGCGGCGCCCGCCTGCGGCGCACCGGGGGCGTCGTCGAAGAAGCCGTAGCCGGGGTCGGGCTCGGTCTTGCTCGGCTCGGGCGCGCCGGGCGCACCTTCGTGGAAGCCGTAGCCGGGGCCCAGCGGGCCGAGCTTGAGCTGCTCGCGTGCGACGTGGAAGGTGAACAGGTCCAGCAGGTCGTTGTCCGGGGTCGTCGTGACGACCTTGAAGCGGCGGATGCCGTCGGCGTCGCGGCCGGCGTCCAGCGGCTCGATCGTGCCCAGGTCGGCGATCTCCTTGAAGAGCTCTACCAGGTTGTCGGCCATCGCCGGGTCCGGCAGCGGGCCCACCGTCAGCTCGAGCGCGCGCGCGGCCGTCCCCCCGGCGGCCGGCGCGGCGCTCGGCGCCGCGGAAGGGGCCGCCGGCTGGGGTGCGGCGGCGGTCGGCGCCGGCGCGGCGGCCAGCGGCGCGGCGGCGGCCTGGCCGGTGACCAGTGCGCGGATCGAGACCAGCAGCTCGCGCGTGTCGACCGGGTCGGCACCGTTGCCCTGGTGGCGCGCGAGCTGCGCCTTCAGCGCGTCGCCCGAGGCCAGCAGCACGTCGACCATCGCGGCGGTCGGCGCGAGTTCGTGGCGGCGCAGCTTGTCCAGCAGCGTCTCCATCTCGTGCGTCAGTTCGGCGATGTCGGTGAAGCCGAAGGTCGCCGCGCCGCCCTTGACGGAGTGCGCGCAGCGGAAGATCGCGTTGAGCTCCTCGTCGTCCGCGTTCTCGATGTCGAGGTTGAGCAGCATCTGCTCCATCGTCTCGAGGTTCTCGCCGGCTTCCTCGAAGAAGACCTGGAAGAACTGCGAGAGATCGATGCCGGCGGACAGGTGGGCGCCTTCTTGTTGGGTATCGGCCATGGTCGTGCTCCGTTTGCCTGCTGGGATCCCGCCCGGGATCTCAGCGAATGACCTTGCCGATGACCTCGACGAGCTTGGCGGGGTCGAAGGGCTTGACGAGCCAGCCGGTGGCGCCGGCGGCACGGCCGGCCTGCTTCATCTGGTCGCTGGACTCGGTGGTCAGGATGAGGATCGGCGTCGCCTTGAACTTCGGGTTCTCGCGCAGCTTCTTGGTCAGGCTGATGCCGTCCATGCGCGGCATGTTCTGGTCCGTCAGCACGAGATTGAAGTCGCGCTGGTTCGCCTTTTCGTAGGCGTCCTGGCCGTCGACGGCCTCGACGACCTGGAAGCCCGCGTTCTTCAGCGTGAACGACACCATCTGGCGCATCGAGGCGCTGTCATCAACGGCAAGGATCGAGTGCATGGGTGGTCTCTCGGGGGGAAGGTTGGAGTTCTGGGATGCGGGGGCGCCGGGCGGTCAGAAGAGTTCGATGGACCCGGCGTCCATCTCGTCCTGGGTCACGGGGTTGGGGCGCAGCGGCGCCTCCTCGACGAGCGTCTCGCCGTCCTCGTCGTCCCCCATCGTGTCGCGGGCGATGCGGTCGGCGCAGTTGCGCAGCCGCTTCGCCGTGTGATGGACCAGCTGCGAAGCCATGTCCTGGAACTGCATCGCCGTGATCGCGCCGGCCATGTGCTCCATCGCCACGTGCAGCTGGTGGCTGTCGAGCTCCGGGTGCGGGGCGGCCGAGTGCAGCAACTGCTTGAGCTCGCTGGTGGCGCCGTAGAAGTGCACCAGCAGCGCGTCGCAGGCGTCGCTCAGCAGCCGCTGCAGACGGTCGAGGTCGTTGCTCGCGACGAGCAGGTGGTCCTGCAGATCCGCCGCGGCCAGCAACGGCATCGTGCCTTCGGCTGCCGTGTCGTGTGATTCCTGGGTGAGCATCCGGGCTCCGGGTGTTCGGTGTTTCGATGGCATGGCGGGCCTTCGGTGCACCAGACGAGTGCATGCCGGGACGGCCCGCCGGGCCTCTTCCGAACCATTTTCGGCACGGGGCCTGCAAACATTGAGCGGAAGACGCGGCGATTCGCGTCATATTTCTGCGTCGGCGCGCCCTTGCGTGGAAGGGGCCGTCGGCCCGGGTGCGCGATACTTCACGAATGAGCGCCCCCATGGCCCCGGTGCGCCTGCTGCACCTCGAAGACTCCGAAGCCGACCACGCGCTGGCGATGGCGCAGCTTCGCCGTGCCGGGCTGCAGGTCCAGGTCGAACGCGTCGACAGCCGCGAGGCCTTCGTCGAGGCGCTGGCACGCCCCTGGGACCTGATCCTCTCCGACTACAACCTGCCGTCGTTCACCGGGCTGCAGGCGCTGGAGATCGTGCGCCAGACCGGCTGCCTGGTGCCCTTCATCCTGGTGTCCGGCGAGATCGGCGAGGACGTGGCGGTCGAGGCGATGCGCAACGGCGCCAGCGACTATCTGCTGAAGAACAACCTCGCGCGCCTGGCGCCGGCCATCGAGCACGCGATCGCCGCGGCCGAGACGCGGCGCGCCAAGCTGCGCTCCGACCACGAGCTGCAGGCCTCGCAGGAACGGCTGTCCGAGCTGGCGCAGCATCTGCAGCTGTCGGTCGAGGCCGAACGCAACGCGATCGCGCGCGAGATCCATGACGATGTCGGCGGCTCGCTGACGGCGCTGAAGTTCGACCTGCACTGGATCGGGCAACGCGTCACGACACCCGAGTTGAAGACCCGCGTGCAGAGCGCGCTGGACACCGTCACGCACGCCATCGAAGCCAGCCAGCGCATCATGCACAACCTGCGGCCGGCGATCCTGGAGCAAGGCCTGGTGCCGGCGCTGCAGTGGCTGGCCGGGCGTTTCGAGCGCCGCAGCGGCGTGCCCTGCGCCTTCCGCACCAGCTACGAGAAGCCGCAGCTGCCGCTGGGCGTGCCGCTGGTGGCGTATCGCACGGCGCAGGAAGCGCTCACCAACATTTCCAAGCACGCGCAGGCGACGCGCGTGTCCATCGACCTGTCGCTGACCGGCGGCGTGATGTCGCTGGAAGTCAGCGACAACGGCCGCGGCCTGTCGGCCGCCGATCTGGCCAAGGCGCAGAGCTTCGGCATCCGCGGCCTGAAGGAGCGCGCGGCCACCGTCGGCGGCTGGATCGACCTGAGCAGCGGCCCGGGCGGCACGACGCTGATCCTCTCGGTGCCGCTGACTCCGGGCGGCGGCGCGCTGCTGGACCCGCGCGACGACCGCGAGCACGACCCCTCGGCCTGGGCCTCGCTGTAAGGCCCGCAGTCACGGAGCGCCCGATGATCGACGTCATCCTCTGCGACGACCACGCGCTGATCCGCCGCGGGATCCGCGACACGCTGGCCGACGCCCCCGACATCCGCGTCGTCGGCGAAGCCGGCGACTACGGCGAGCTGCGCACGCTGATGCGCGGCACCAGCTGCGACGTGCTGGTGCTGGACATCAACCTGCCCGGCCGCAGCGGCCTGGACGCGCTGCACGCGCTGAAGGACGAGGGCTCGGCGGTCAAGGTGCTGATCGTCAGCATGTATCCCGAGGACCAGTACGCGATCCGCGCGCTGCGCGGCGGCGCCTTCGGCTACGTCAACAAGGGCGGCGAGCCGCGCCAGATCGTCGACGCGGTGCGCACCGTCGCCCAGGGCCGCAAGTACGTGACGCCCGAGATCGCGCAGATGCTGGTCGAGAGCCTGACCGCGCCGGTGCTCGAGACGCCGCACCAGAAGCTCTCCGACCGCGAGCTGCAGACCCTGGTGATGATCGCCTCGGGCAAGCGCCTGGCCGACATCGCCGAGGAGCTGATGCTCAGCCCCAAGACCGTGTCGGTCTACCGCGCCCGCGTGCTCGAGAAGCTGCAGCTGGCGAACAACTCCGAACTGACGGTCTACGCGATCCGCAACGGGCTCGTCGGCTCGTGAAGCCCCGCGCCGCCGCGCTGGACGACGCGGCGGCGATGCGCCGCGCTGGCGCCGACCTGCTGTCGCTGGCGCTGATGGACGCGCGCAACCACACGCTGCGCTGGCTGGCCGCGCTGGAGGCGCGCGGCGCGCTGCTCGCGACCGACGGCGGCCCGGCGCCGCTGGCACTGGCCGCGCGTGCCGGCGCCTGGCAGGACCGCTGGATCGCGCGCAACGTGCGCCGCCAGTGCGGCGAAGCCGCCGAGCCTTCGGCGCTGCGCCTGCCGCCGGCCGACGCGGCGATCGACGCCTGGCTGGCCGGCGCCGCGCCGGCCCCGCGCGCCGACGCCTTGCGCGCCTGGCTGGCGCAGACGCTGGAGACGACGCTGGACCTGCTGTCGGCGGCGCACGGCGACGACGACGGGCTCCACGTCTTCCGCACCGCGCTGCGCCACGAGGACCGGCTGGGCGAGGCGCTGGCCGAACGCGCCGCGGCGCTGCAGCTGCACGCCGGCGGCGAGCCGCCGCTGCCCTGGCGCGAGCCGCCGGCGTTCGCCGAGCGCGCGCCGGTCTGGCTGCCGGCGCAGCGGTTGATGCTGGGCTCGCCGCCCGGCGGCGGCGCGGTGCCCGAGAACGAGCGCTGGGCGCACGAGGTGGCGCTGCCCGAGTTCGAGATCGACGCCCAGCCGGTGTCGTGGGCGCGTTACGTCGAGTTCGCCGAGGACGGCGGCTACGACCGCCGCGAGTGCTGGAGCGAAGCCGGCTGGGCCTGGCTGCAGGCCGAGGGTCGGCGCGCGCCGCGCCACGTCGAGCAGCTGCGCGGCGGCGTGCTGGTGCAGCGCCACGGCGAGCTGCGCCGTGCCGCACCGGGCCAGGCGGCGCTGCACGTCAGCCGCCACGAGGCCGAGGCCTGGTGCCGCTGGGCCGGCCGGCGCCTGCCGACCGAACCCGAATGGGAATGCGCCGCGCTGCAGGCCAGCGGCCGCGGCTTCGCCTGGGGCCAGGTCTTCGAGTGGGTCGCCGGCAGCGCCCGGCCCTGGCCGGGTTACACCGCCGGCGCCTCGGCGCTGGACGCGCTGCCCGCGCAGCCGGCCGGCGTGCTGCGCGGCGCGTCGTGGATGACGCGGCTGCGCCAGGTGCATGCGAAGGCGCGGCGGTTTGCGCCGGTCGAAGCCGACACGATGTTCTGCGGCTTCCGCTCCTGTGGGATGTGAGCCCCCGGGCTCGCTGGCGCTCGCCACCCCCCGAGGGGGCTGAGCCCGGACGCAGCCCGTCCGGTGGACGGGGTGCGTCTGGCGAAGGGCCGGGTCCCTGGTCCGGCGCGGCCCGCAGGGCCGTCCGCCGACAGGCCGGCAAAGCCGGCCTGTGGCGGGAAGCTTGATCGCGGAGGGTGAGGGGGCTTCAGCCGCTCTCTGACCGCGCCAGGGGGCTCAGCTTGCGACAGGCCGTGCAGCCAACGGCCGCGCATGGCGGCCGGCGGCCGGGGTGCGGTCGTGCAGGATCGCCTGGGTCAGCATCGAGCGGCTGATGTGCCAGCGCGCCAGCGCGTGGTCGAAGACCAGGCGCTCGTCCCAGGACAGGCAGCCGTCGGCCATCATCACGGCGGCGCCGAGGCGGCAGACCAGCAGGCGTTCCTGCGGGTCGGTGACGGCGTCGAGCAGGCGGTCGACGTGGGCCTGGTCGCGCGCGTGCAGCCAGGAGCTGGCGGCCAGGCCGATGCCGGCGCCTTCCAGGCATTCCTGCACCATGACCTCGAAGGCGTGGCGCGGCACGCCGAGGCGGGAGAAAGCCTCCAGTTCTTCCAGCGCCTGCAGCTCGCGCGGGTCGGCGTGGCCGTTGGCCGCGACCATCATCGCCAGGGCGTGGGCAGCCGCGGTTCGTGGCGGCCGTCGGTCTTGGGTCGTCATCGAGTTCTCCTTCGCGGCGGCCGCCACGCCATCGTGGCCGGGCCGACCACGATGAAGGAGCCTGCGGCGGGCCCGAAGTTCCCCGCCGGCCGGCGCTCAGCGGCGCGGCGCGCCGGCCAGCACGCGGCCCAGGTCTTCCAGGCTGGCCAGGTCGTGCGCCGGCAGGAAGGCGTCGACCGCCGGCAGCATCGCGCGGATGCCGGCGGCCCGCGGCTCGAAGCCGGCGTAACGCAGCAGCGGGTTCAGCCAGACCAGCTTGCGGCAGCTCTTGTGCAGCCGGTCCATCTCGAAGGCCAGTGCGCCGCCGTCCCCGTGCTCCAGGCCGTCGGTGATCAGCAGCACCGTCGTGCGGCTGGAGAGCACGCGCCGCGCCCAGCGCCGGTTGAACTCGTGCAGGCAGTCGCGGATGCGCGTGCCGCCTGACCAGTCGTCGACCTCGTGCACGACACGCGCGATCGCGAGATCCGGGTCGCGCTGGCGCAGCGCGCGCGTGGTGCGCGTGAGCCGGGTGCCGAAGACGAAGCTCTCGACGCGCGCCTCGGCGTGGCCCAGCGCGTGCACGAAGTGCAGCAGCATGCGCGAGTAGCGGCTCATCGAGCCCGAGATGTCGGCCAGCACGACCAGCGGCGCTGGCTGCTCGCGCACGCGGCGCCAGCGCACCTGCCACAGCTCGCCGCCGTGGCGCGCCAGCGCACTGAGCGTGGCACGCGGGTCCGGGCGCCCGGGCCGGGCCGCCGGGCGCCAGCGCCGCGTCGCCAGCGGCTCGGAGGCCAGCGCCAGGCGGTGCACCAGCGCCAGCGCGCGCCGCCATTCGTCGGCGCTCATGGTCTCGAAGTCGGCCTTGCGCAGCAGTTCCTGCTCGCTCCAGGCCAGGCGGGCATCGACTTCCACCGCCTCGGGCGGTTCGGCCGGCGGCGGCGGGCGCGACGGGAACAGCGCGTCGCCCAGGCGGCGGTTCTCGCGCGGCCGGTCCTGCGGCCGGCGCGGCGCCTGCACCTGCGGCAGCAGCATCGCCAGCATGCGGCCGGCGAGGTCGGGGTCGCGCCAGAACAGCGCGAACGCCTGGTCGAACAGCTCGCGGTGCTCGACGCGGTCGACCAGGCAGGCGGCGAGCACGTCGTGGAAGTCGCGGCGCGACTCCAGCCCGGCGACCTGCAGAGCCTGCAGCGCCAGCACGATGCGGTCGCTGCCGACGGGCAGCCCGGCCGCGCGCAGCACGCGGCCGAAGTGCAGCACGTTGGCCGCCAGCCGGCCCGGCAGCTCAGTCGATGACACCGCAGGCCACGCGCGCGCCACCGCCGCCCAGCGGCGCCGGGTGGTCGTCGTGGTTGTCGCCGCCGGCGTGCACCATCAGCGCGTGGCCGCGCACGTCGGCCAGCTTCAGCCGCGGCGCCAGCACCGGCTGCGTCGCGCTGCCGTCGGCGGCGACGTACAGCGCCGGCAGGTCGCCGAGGTGGCCGTCGCCCCAGGGTTCGCCGTGGCGTTTGCTGCCCGCCGGGTCGTAGTGGCCGCCGGCGCCGCCCGCGGGCACGACGTTGCCGTTCTGCTCGGCCGGCGCGCAGGACGGTTTCTCGTGCACGTGGAAACCGTGCACGCCGGGCGCCAGGCCTTGCAGCGCCGGGTAGAAGGCGAGGCCGTAGCGGGTCTCGACGAGGCGCACGCGGCCGACTTCGGCGCCGGGGCCGGAAGCTTCGGCGCGGTTCAGCGTGACCTGGGCCTCGGCCGCGGCGGCGGTGCCGCAGCCCAGGGCGAGCAGGGTGCACAGGCAGGCAAGACGTTTCATGGCAGTCCTCGGCGGTGGCGGGTTCAGCGCGGCGCGGCGGCCTGGCGCAGCTCCTGGAGCAGGCGCGCGACCTCGGCGCCCTGGACGCGGGCGATGTCGTCCTGGTACTTCAAGAGCACGCCCAGCGTGTCGTCGACGGTGGCCGGGTCCAGCTCGACGGCGTCCAGCGCCATCAGCGCGCGGGTCCATTCGATCGTCTCGGCGATGCCCGGCAGCTTGTAGAGCTCGATCGCACGCAGCGCCTGCACGAAGTCGACGATGCCTCGCGACAGCGCCTCGGGCGCGCCGGGCACGCGCCGCGCGAGGATGGCGCGCTCGCGTTCGGCGTCGGGAAAGCCGACCCAGTGGTACAGGCAGCGGCGCTTGACGGCGTCGTGGATCTCGCGCGTGCGGTTGCTGGTCAGCACGACCACCGGCGGCGCCGTGGCGCGCACCGTGCCGTATTCGGGGATCGTGATCTGGAAGTCCGACAGCACTTCCAGCAGAAAAGCCTCGAAAGGCTCGTCGGCGCGGTCGAGTTCGTCGATCAGCAGCACCGGCGGCAGGCCGTCGGGCGGGTCCAGCGCCTGCAGCAGCGCGCGGCGGATCAGGAACCGTTCGCCGAAGAGCTCGGCCGCCAGGCGCTCGCGGTCGGCGCCGGTCGCTTCGGCGAGGCGGATCTCCAGCATCTGGCGCGCGTAGTTCCACTCGTAGGCGGCGCCGGCGAGATCCAGCCCCTCGTGGCACTGCAGGCGCACCAGCGGCCGGCCCAGCATCGCCGCCAGCGCCTTGGCGATCTCGGTCTTGCCGGTGCCGGGCTCGCCTTCCAGGAACAGCGGGCGCTCGAGCTTCAGCGCCAGGAAGGCGGTCGTCGCCAGCGCACGCTCGGCGACGTAGTCCAGCGCGAGCAGGCGGGCCGCGGTTTCGTCGATGCTGGCGGGCAGGGCGGACGCCACCCGCTCTCAGCCCAGCGTCGCCGCGACGGCGCGCGCGGCCAGCACCGGGATCAGCGCGGCGCGGTACTCGGCGCTGCCGTGCAGGTCGTCGACCAGTTCGTCGGGCGAGACGCTGGCGCCGGCCAGCGCCTGCGGCGACCAGTCGGCGGCCAGGCGAGCCTCCAGCTCGGTGGCGCGGAACACGCCGTTTGCGCCGGCGCCGGTGACCGCCACACGCACCCCGGCCGGGCCCTCGCTGACGAAGACGCCGACCAGCGAGAAACGCGAGGCCGGCTGCTTGAACTTCTGCCAGGCCGCGCGCCGCGGCCGCGGGAAGCCGACCGAGCCGATGATCTCGCCTTCTTCCAGCGCCGTCGTGTAGATGCCGACGAAGAAGTCGTCGGCGGCGATGCGGCGCCGGTCGGTGACGACCGTGGCGCCCAGGCCCAGCACCGCGGCCGGGTAGCAGGCCGCCGGGTCGTCGTTGGCCAGGCTGCCGCCGATCGTGCCGCGGTAACGCACCTGGCGGTCGCCGATGCGGCCGGCCAGGTCGGCCAGCGCCGGGATCGCCGCGGCCAGCCCGGCGTGCGCGGCGACCTCGGCGTGCGTCGTCGCGGCGCCGATCGTCACCGTGTCGGCCTCGACGCGGATGCCGCGCAGCTCGGCCAGCCGGCCCAGGTCGACGAGCGCCGAGGGCGCGGCCAGGCCCAGGCGCATCGCCGGCAGCAGGCTCTGGCCGCCGGCCAGCAGGCGGGCGTCTTCGCGCCGCAGCGCGGCGGCGGCCTCGGCCAGCGTGGCCGGGGTGTCGTAGGCGAAGGTCTGCATCGTGTCTCCTTCAGGCGCGCGCGGCCTGCCAGACGGTGTGCGGGGTGGCGGGCATGGCCACGTCCTTGACGCCGAGCGCGTCGCAGATGGCGTTGATCACCGCCGGCGGCGAGCCGATCGCGCCGGCTTCGCCGCAGCCCTTCACGCCCAGCGGGTTGTGCGTGCAGGGCGTGCCGGGCACGGTCTCGACGACGAAACGCGGCAGGTCGTCGGCGCGCGGCATCGTGTAGTCCATGTAGCTGCCGGTCAGCAGCTGGCCGCTGGCCTCGTCGTAGCGGCAGCCTTCCATCAGCGCCTGGCCGATGCCCTGCGCGAGGCCGCCGTGCACCTGGCCCTCGACGATCATCGGGTTGACGACGTTGCCGAAGTCGTCGACGGCGGTGAAACGCTCGACGCGCACCGTGCCGGTGGCCGGGTCGACCTCGACCTCGCAGATGTAGGTCCCGGCCGGGTAGGTGAAGTTGCTGGGGTCGTAGAAGGCGTTCTCGTTCAGACCCGGCTCGACCTTGTCGTGCGGGAAGTTGTGCGGCACGTAGGCCGTCAGCGCGATCTGCGCGAACGGGATCGCGCGGTCGGTGCCGGCGACCTTGAATTGCCCGTCCTCGAAGACGACGTCTCCGTCGGCGGCCTCCAGCAGATGGGCGGCGATCTTGCGGCCCTTGGCGACCACCTTGTCCAGCGCCTTGACGATGGCCGTGCCGCCGACGGCCAGCGAGCGGCTGCCGTAGGTGCCCATGCCGAACAGCACCTTGCCGGTGTCGCCGTGTTCGATCGTCACGTCCTCCAGCGGGATGCCCAGGCGGTCGGCGACGACCTGGGCGAAGGTCGTCTCGTGGCCCTGGCCGTGGCTGTGGCTGCCGGTGAAGACCGTCACCTTGCCGGTCGGGTGCACACGCACCTCGCCGGCCTCGAACAGCCCGGCGCGGGCGCCCAGCGCCCCGGCGACGCTGGACGGCGCGATGCCGCAGGCCTCGATGTAGCAGGCGTAGCCCAGGCCGCGCTTGAGCCCGTTGGCTTCGCTGGCGGCGCGCCGCGCCGGGAAGCCGGCGACGTCTGCGAGCTCGATCGCCCGGTTCAGCGTCGTGTCGTAGTCGCCGATGTCGTAGGTCAGGCCGACCGGCGTCGCGTACGGGAACGTGCGGATGAAGTTGCGCCGGCGCAGTTCGGCCGGGTCCAGGCCCAGCTCCCTGGCCGCGGTCTCGACGATGCGCTCGACGGTGTAGGTGGCCTCGGGCCGGCCGGCGCCGCGGTAGGCGTCGACCGGCGCGGTGTTGGTGAACACCGCTTTCACGGTGGCGCAGATCTTGGGCGTCGCGTACTGGCCGGCGAGCAGCGTCGCGTAGAGGATGGTCGGCACGCAGGACGCGAAGGTGCTGAGATAGGCGCCGACGTTGGCCGTGGTGTCGACGCGCAGGGCCAGGAACTTGCCGTCGGCGTCGGTCGCCAGCTCGGCGGTCGTCAGGTGGTCGCGGCCGTGGGCGTCGGACAGGAAGGCCTCGCTGCGCTCCGCCGTCCACTTGACCGGGCGGCGCAGCACCTTGGTGGCATGCACCAGCGCCGTCTCCTCGCCGTAGAGGAAGATCTTGGAGCCGAAGCCGCCGCCGACGTCGGGCGCGACGACGCGCATCTTGTGCTCGGGGATGCCGAGCACGAAGGCGCACATCAGCAGGCGCTCGACGTGCGGGTTCTGGTTCGCGACGTACAGCGTGTAGTCGTCGCCGGCCGGGTCGTAGCTGGCGTTGGCCGCCCGCGGCTCGATCGCGTTGGGCACCAGGCGGTTGTTGCGGAAGGTCAGCGTCGTGACGTGCGCGGCCTGCGCGAACGCGGCGTCGGTGCCGGCGGCGTCGCCGATCTGCCAGACGAAGCAGCGGTTGTCGGGCGCCTCGTCGTGCACCGCGGCGCCGGCGTCCTCGACGGCGGCGGTGTCGATGACCGGCGGCAGCTCCTCGTACTCGACCTCGACCAGCGCCGCGGCGGCCTTGGCCTCTTCCAGCGTCTCGGCGACGACCAGCGCGACGCGGTCGCCGACGTAGCGCACCTTGCCGTCGGCCAGCACCGGGTGCTTGGGCTCCTTCATCGGCGAGCCGTCGATGTTGTGGATCAGCCAGCCGCAGGGCAGGCCGCCGACGGCCTTGAAGTCCTCGCCGGTGAAGATGCCCAGCGCGCCCGGCGCCGCGGCGGCGGCCGCGGTGTCCAGGCGCAGGATGCGCGCGTGCGCGTGCGGGCTGCGCACGAAGACGCCGTAGGCCTGGTTGGGCAGCACGATGTCGTCGGTGTAGCGGCCGCGGCCGGTGAGGAAACGTGCGTCCTCGCGGCGCTTGACGCTCTGGCCGATGAAACCCTGGCGTGCGTTCATCGTGTTCCCCTCAGCCCATGGCCTTGGCCGCCTGGGCCACGGCCTTGACGATGTTCTGGTAGCCGGTGCAGCGGCAGAGGTTGCCTTCCAGGCCTTCGCGGATCTTCTCGTCGCTGGAGCAGTCGTGGTGCTGCACGAGGTCGATCGCGCTCATCACCATGCCCGGCGTGCAGAAGCCGCACTGCAGGCCGTGGCAGTCGTTGAATGCCTGCTGCATCGGGTGCAGCGTGCCGTCGGCGGCGGCGATGCCCTCGATCGTCGTCACCGCGCGGCCGGCGGCCTGGTGGGCCAGCAGGTTGCAGCTCTTCACCGCCTCGCCGTCCAGGTGCACGGTGCAGGCGCCGCATTGCGCGGTGTCGCAGCCGACGTGGGTGCCGGTGAGCTGCAGCGTCTCCCGCAGGAACTGCACCAGCGTGGTCTGCGGCTCGACGTCGCGCGTCACAGCGCGTCCGTTGACCGTCAGCGAGATCGTGGGCATCGCGTCTCCTTCGTCGTTGTGCGCGGGGCGCGGCGGCGGCGCCTCGACCGACGGATGTTGCGGGCGGCCGGCAGCCGGGCTGGATACCGCAAACGCTTAGGAAGCTTCGTACATAAGTGGCTTCCCGGGGCCCGATTCATGATCGCCGCGAGCGCCCGCCGCCAGACCGATGCGCCGGCGCTTCGTTCGAGGGTTATTTCGGCTGCGCTTGCCGGCGGCGGCCCGGCCTGATCGGGCATCCCGACTGCCTTGCCCCCGCGCCATGGTCCACGCCCGCCGCCTGCCGTCCGCCTTCCACCGCCGCGCGCCGCGCGCTCGCGTTGCCCTGGCGACGCTGGCCGCGTTCGGCGCCGGGCCGCTGGCGGCGCAGACCGAGACCGAAACCGAGACCATCGTCGTCACCGGCTCGGTGGCCGAGCGCCGCGCCTTCGACGCGCCGTATGCGATCGGCGTCGTCGGCGCCGAGGATCTGCGCCGGGCCGGGCCGATGATCAACCTCAGCGAGGCGCTGGCGCGGGTGCCGGGGCTCGTCGTCGCCAACCGCAGCAACTTCGCCCAGGACCTGCAGATCAGCTCGCGCGGTTTCGGCGCGCGCGCCGGCTTCGGCGTGCGCGGCCTGCGCCTGCTGGCCGACGGCATCCCGGCCAGCGGCCCCGACGGCCAGGGCCAGGTCTCGCACATCGACCTGGCCGGCGCCGAACGCGTGGAGGTGCTGCGCGGGCCGTTCTCGGCGCTGTACGGCAACAGCTCGGGCGGCGTGATCTCGGTGGTCAGCGCGCCGGTGCGCCGCGCCGAGGCCGAGGTCGGGCTGGACCTCGGCAGCTACGGCCTGCGCCAGCTGCGCGCCGCGGTGCAGGCGCCGCTGGCCGGCGGCTGGGAGATCCGCGCCTCGGGTTCAGCGATGGACTGGGAGGGTTTTCGCCCGCACAGCGAAGCCGAGCGCCGCCTGGCCAACCTGCGTGTCGGCTGGCGCGGCGAGGCCGACACCGTCATCGCCAGCGCCAGCCATTACGAGCAGCCGGCCGACGACCCGCTGGGCCTGAAGCGCGCCCAGTTCAACGCCGACCCGCGCCAGACCACGCCCGAGGCCGAGACCTACGACACGCGCAAACGCTCCAGGCAGGACCAGCTCGGCATCAACTGGCGCCACCGTTTCGCCGACGGCGTGCTGCGCGAGTTCGAGGCCAGCGCCTATGCCGGACAGCGCAGCGTCACGCAATGGCTGGCGATCGCCAAGGGCACGCAGGACAACCCGCGCCACGGCGGCGGCGTCGCCGACTTCGATCGCGACTACCGCGGCGCCCAGGCGCAGTGGCGCTGGGCCTGGGAGGCGGTGGACCTGATGGCCGGCGCTTCGATCGAGGACCAGCGCGACGACCGCCGCGGCTACGACAACTACGTGCTCGACGCCGACGGCCAGCCGGTCTACGGCACGATCGGCACGCTGCGCCGCGACGAGATCGACCGCGCCCGCACGCGCGACCTCTTCACCCAGGCCGAGTGGCGTTTCGCGCCGCGCTGGGCGGCCAGCGCCGGGCTGCGCGCCGGCCGCGTCACGCTGTCCGCCGACGACCGCTACCTGAGCAACGGCGACGACTCCGGCGACCTGTCCTTCGGCTACGCCAACCCGGTGATCGGCCTGCGCTGGCAGGCGGCGCCGAGCCTGGCGCTGCACGCCTCGGCGGCGCGCGGCTTCGAGGCGCCGACGCTGGGCGAACTGGCCTACCGCCCCGACGGCGCCAGCGGCTTCAACGAAGCGCTGCAGCCGCAGAAGAGCCGCCAGCTCGAACTCGGCGCCAAATGGCGCGCCGGCGACACGCTGGACCTGGATGTCGCGCTGTTCGAGACCCTGGTCGACGACGAGATCGGCATCGCCAGCAACGCCGGCGGTCGCGCCTCGTACCAGAACGTCGGCCGCACGCTGCGCCGCGGCGCCGAGCTGTCGGCCGGCTGGCGCCCGGCGCCGGCCTGGCGGCTGCGCGGCGCGCTGACGTTGCTGGACGCGCGTTACCGCGACGACTTCCGCACCTGCTCGGGCATCCCGTGCCCGGCGCCCGACGTCACGGTGCCTTCGGGCAACCGCATCGCCGGCACCCAGCGTGTCAGCGCCTTCGCCGAAGCCGCCTGGCGCAGCGCGACGGCCGGCGAATGGGGCCTCGAATGGCGCGCCGCCGGCCGCACCGCGGCCAACGACCGCAACACCGACTTCGCCGGCGGCTACGCGCTGGCGGCGCTGCGCTGGAGCCGCACGCTGGCCGTCGCCGACGGCCAGCGCCTGGAGCTGCTGCTGCGGGTCGACAACGTCTTCGACCGCGACTACGCCGGCAGCCTGATCGTCAACGACGCCAACGGCCGCTACTTCGAGACCGGCTCGCCGCGCAGCGCGCTGCTGGCGCTGCGCTGGGTGGGAGCGCTTTAGCGGCTCGCGGACAGAGCTGCACCCTCGACCTCGATCTTGGCGTGGACCGGTTGCTTGCTGAAGCGCGCACGCCGCAAGTCAGCCGCCTTCGAATGGCTGATGAACGTGGCCTTGAGGCGCTTGCCCGCAGGCAACTCCCGGCCTCTTCGGCCCAGAACCTCGAAAGCGGCGCCTATCGCCTCGGCCTGCGTGACGTCATAGAGCTCGAAGTGAAGGCCGTTGCGGCTGGAGACAAAAAGGACGCGGCTCTGGCCTCGGCACTCATTGATGTCCGGGCAAAGCCCGGCAGCGACCAGGCGCTGGTGCAACTCGGTCGTGATCGAGTGTCCGAGCTCGTCGTGACTTCGGTCTTCGCCACCCGCCTGCGCTGTTGGCAATGCCATCGTGAGCAGCAGGCCGAGCAAGAGTTGGGCGAGGGCGACCCGGGCTTGGGGGATCATCTGAAGACCGAGGGCTGTGACATCAGCCCCTATTTCACCAGCTTAGGTCACGAGTGCCGCCGGCAGCCGCTCGACGCCCGGCAGTGCCGACAGCGCCTGGTGCCAGGTGGCGTCGGCCAGGGCGCTGCGCAGCGGGGCGAAGGCCGGGCCGGTGGCGGCCTCGGCGGTGGCGGCGAGCAGCAGGCGGTCGTGCGCCAGCGGCCGGAAGGCCAGCCCCTGCGCCGCGGCCGCGCCTTCGCAGCCGAACGCGGCGTCGGCCAGGCCCTGGGCGACGGCGGTGGCGGCGGCTTCGTGCGTCGGCTCGATGCGGGCCGGCGGCGGTGGCGCAAAACCTTCGCGCCGGCAGAGCTGGCGCCAGACGATCTCGGCCGAGGAGCCCGGCGGCCGCCCGACGATGCGCACGCCGGCCTCGACGACCGCGGTGATGCCGCCGGGCAGGGCCTGCGCCGGCGCCATCAGCCCCAGCGTGCGCCGCAGCACGAGCAGCACGACGAAACCGCCGCCGCCCAGCACCGCCAGCGGTGCGGCCAGCGCCGGCTCGGCGCGTGCGTCCTCGGGCAGCGCGAAAGCCGCCGCCGGGCTGCGGCCGTCGGCCAGCGCCGCCAGCGCGTCGGCACTGCAGCGCGGCTGCAGTGCCAGGTGCAGGCCGTGGCGCTGGATCGCGGCGTCGCGCAGCAGGGCCAGCGCGAGGTCGGGCACGGCAGGCAGTTCCAGCACCGGCGTCTCGTCGCCGGCGGCGTATTCGAACAGCCGTTCCAGGTCGGCGCGCAAGGCGGCGATCTGCGGCGCATGGCGGGCGCGCAGCAGGCGCTCGCGCGCCAGCAGCGCCTGGGCGTGCGGCGTCAGCTGCGCCGGGTGACCCTGGGTCCAGGTGACCAGCGGCCGGCCGAACTCGGACTCCCAGCGCTTGAGCGAACCCCAGACGTGGCGGTAGGACGCACCCAGCGAGGCCGCGGCACGCTGGATCGAGCCCGAGGCCTGCACGGCGGACAGCAGGTCGAACAGCGGATGCGCGAGCTCGCCGCCGTGCTGGTGCCCGCTTTCGAGGCCGTGGTGAAGGTGGACGCCGTTGGGACGCATCGTGTTCGGGCCACCTTAACCTGCGTCATGCGGGCCCCGCGTGCCGTGGGGCTGCCCGCTCCCTAGCTTGCGGCGCCGCCCGGGCGTTTGGCCAGCGCGCCGAAGCCGCGCTGCGGGTCGTAACCCCAGCTCGCCAGCACGAAGCAGACGACGAGCGTGCCGACGACGATCCAGGGCGAAAGCCCCGGGTCCTGGCCGTAGAGCGCGAAACGCATCCATTCGACGGCGTGCGTGAACGGGTTGAAGCGTGCGATCTGCCAGACCCACTCGGCGCCCGATTCCTGCAGCTTCCACAGCGGGTACAGCGCGGTGGACATGAAGTACATCGGGAAGATGACGAAGTTCATCGTGCCGGCGAAGTTCTCCAACTGGCGGATGTGCACCGACAGCAGCAGCCCCAGCGCGCCCAGCATCAGCGCCGAGCAGACCGCGGCCAGCAGCACCTGCGGCGTCTGCGGCCCGAACACCGGCAGCGCCGTGCCCAGCAGCGCGGCGACGGCGACGAAGGCCGCCGCCTGGGCCAGCGACAGCACCGCGGTGGCCAGCAGCTTGGACAGCAGGATCCAGGGCCGCGGCAGCGGCGCGGTGAGCAGCAGCCGCATCAGCCCCATCTCGCGGTCGTAGACCATCGCCAGGCTGCTCTGCATGCCGTTGAACAGCAGCACCATGCCGACCAGCCCCGGCGCGATGTAGACGTCGTAGGGGATGTAGGTGTCGTAGGGCGGCGCGATGGCGACGCCGAAGACGTTGCGGAAACCCGCGGCGAACACCGCCAGCCACAGCAGCGGCCGTACCAGCGCCGACACCAGCCGGCCGTACTGGCGCGAGAACTTCAGCAGCTCGCGCATGACGATCGCGCCCATCGCCTGCAGCGCGTGCGCCGCGCCGCGGCGGCGTTCGGGCAGCGCCTCGGCGGCGGCGGGCGTGGTGGCCTGGCTGTCGTTCATGCGGTGGCGGCGAGGAAGGCGTCTTCGAGCGAACCGCCGCCCAGCGCCGAACTGACCGCCGGCGGCGGCCCGTCGGCCAGCAGCCGGCCGCGGTGCAGCACCAGCACGCGGTCGGCGCCGTCGGCCTCCTCGACCAGGTGGGTGGCCCAGAGCACGGTGCTGCCGCGCGTGCGCACGTCGGCGTCGATGGCCGTCAGCAGCTCGCGGCGCGACTTCGGGTCCAGGCCGACGGTGGGCTCGTCCATCAGCAGCAGCGCCGGCCGGTGCAGCAGCGCGCGCACCAGCTCGACCTTGCGCCGGTTGCCGCCCGACAGCTCGCGCACCGGCCGTTCCAGGTCGGCGCCCAGGCCGCGTGCGGCGCAGTCCTCGGCGATGCGCGCGTCGGCCAGGCGCGAGGGCAGGCCGTGCAGCGCGGCGTGGAAACGCAGGTTGCGCCGCACCGACAGGTCCAGGTCCAGCGACATCTGCTGGAAGACGACGCCGATCTCGGCCAGCGCGCGGGCCGGCGCCCGGCGCAGCGAGTGGCCGGCGACCTCGACGTCGCCTTCGTCGGCGGCGAAGAGCCCGGTCAGCACTTGGAACAGCGTCGACTTGCCGGCGCCGTTGGGCCCCAGCAGCACGACGCGCTGGCCGGGCTCGAGCGTGAACGACAGGCCGGCGAGCGCGACCCGCTCGCCATAACGCTTGACGAGGCCGCGCACGGCGGCACGCGCCGTCACCGGCGGGAGGCCGCGGGGCGGGCGGCGGGCGGGCTGGAGGAAGTCACGCCCCAGTCTGCGCGATGCGGCACGGCGGCCGCATCGGCGATTCCACCCACCCGGCGCGCGGGCGGGCTCAGGTCTGGGGCGGCGCGCTCAGTTCGAGACGGCGCGCACCTCGTCCAGCGTGGTCACGCCGGCCAGCACCTTCTCGATGCCGTCCTGGCGCAGCGTGCGCATGCCTTCGGACAGCGCGCGGCGCTGCAGTTCCTCGGCGCGCGCGCCGGTCTGGATCAGCTGGCGCATCGCGCGCGAGACGGTCATCAGCTCGTGGATCGCGGCGCGGCCGCGGTAGCCGCCACCGCCGCACTTCGGGCAGCCGACCGGGCGGTAGAGCTTGTAGCGGCCGTCGGGCCCGGCGTGGCGGCGGCGCCAGTCGGCCAGCACCTCGTCGTCGCCGGGCGTGCCCTCGGCGTCGCCCATCGCATGGCGGTAGTCGGCGAGCAGCTCGCGGACCTCGGCTTCCGTGGCCTCGTGCGGCTGGCGGCAGTCGGGGCACAGCCGGCGCACCAGGCGCTGGGCCAGCACCGCGAGCAGCGCGTCGGCGAAGTTGAACGGGTCCATGCCCATGTCCAGCAGCCGGGTCACCGTCTCCGGCGCGCTGTTGGTGTGCAGCGTCGACAGCACCAGGTGGCCGGTCAGCGAGGCTTCGATCGCCACCTGCGAGGTCTCCTGGTCGCGGATTTCGCCGACCATGATGACGTCCGGGTCGGCGCGCAGAAAAGCCCGCAGCGCCTTGGCGAAGGTCCAGTCGATGCGCGGGTTGACCTGCACCTGGCGCAGCCCGGCCTGGGTGATCTCGATCGGGTCCTCGGCGGTCCAGATCTTGCGCTCGGGCGTGTTGATCGAGCCCAGCGCCGAGTGCAGCGTCGTCGTCTTGCCCGAGCCGGTGGGGCCGACGCACAGCACCATGCCGTAGGGGCGCGCGACGACGGCCTTGAAACGCTCGAAGTTGCTGGCGCTCAGCCCCAGCTTGTCCAGCGGCAGCGGCTTGGCGCTGGTCAGCAGGCGCAGCACCGCGTCTTCCAGGCCGCTGTGCGTGGGAATGGTCGCGACGCGCAGCTCCAGGCGCTGGCCGGGCACGAAGCGGGCGAAGTTGATCTTGCCGTCCTGCGGCTTGCGGCGCTCGCTGATGTCGAGGTCGCACATGATCTTCAGCCGCGCCAGCAGCGCGTTGCGGTAGGTGTGCGGCAGCTCCAGGTAGGGGCGCAGCTGGCCGTCCTTGCGGAAGCGGATGCGCACCTTCTCGCGTCCGGGCTGGGTCTCGACGTGGATGTCGCTGACCCCCTGGGCCTGGGCCTCGAGGATCATCGTGTTGATCAGCCGCACCAACGAGTTGTCGCTCTGCTCGATGCCCGGGCCGTCGTCCTCGGCGCTCTTGGCCTCGGTCGTCTGCTCCAGCGAGGCCAGCAGCTTGCCGGTGTCCTCGGGCTCGAAGTCGACCAGCGTCAGGCCGTCGCCGCCACGGCGCGCGCCCGGGTCGACGGCGCCGACCTTCTCGTAGGCGATGGCGAGCGCGGCGGCCAGCGTGCCGGCCCGCGCCAGCACCGGCACGACCTTGCACTGCGAGGCGAACTCGATCTCGTCGATCGTCAGGCGCTGCGACGGGTCCTCCAGCGCGACGACGAGGCGGCCGCCGTGCAGCATCAGCGGCAGCGCCGTCAGCCGCGAGGCGATCGCGAACGGCAGGCGCTGCAGCGCCGGCGCTTCGACCGGGAAGTTCGCGGCATCGACGACCGGGTAGCGCATCTTGCGCGCCAGCGCGGTCTGCAGGTCGGCCTGCGAGACGAGGCCGTTGCGCACCAGCAGCTGGCCGAGCGCGACGCCGCGCTCCTTCTTCTGCTGCTCCAGCGCGGTCTCCAGCGCCTTGGGGGTGATGAAACCGAGCGCGATCAGCGCCTCGCCGATGCGCACCATCGGCATGCGCGCCTGGTCGTCGATGGCCTGGGCCAGGTCCTCGGCGCTGGCCACCGGGCGCACGCCCAGGGTCTGGCAGACCGCCGGCGCGGCAGCGGGCGCCGCGGTCGGCGGCGGCGCTTCGTCGAGCACGGCGGCATCGGTCTCGGCCCAGGCGCTGCCGCCCAGCGAGGCGCGGTGGAAGCTGGCGCGCGGGAAGAAGCTGCGCCGCACCGAGCCGGCCAGGTCCAGCGGTTCGAAGACGTACAGGCCCTGGTCGGTCTCCTCGCAGCCCATCGTCAGGCCTTCGACCGTCGTGCCGTCCTTGAACAGCAGCGCGAAGGGTTCGGCCGGGCGCGCGTCGCTGCCGTCGGCCACGGTGTCGCCGTCGGCACCGCCCAGCGGGGCCAGCGGCGCCAGCAGCTTGAGCCGGCGGAACTGGTCGAAGCGCAGCGTCATCGTCATGCGCGACGCCGCGACGCGCAGCTTCAGCAGCCCGTCGGCGGGGTGGAAGTACATCAGCCGGCCGACCATGCCCTTGCCGTTGAGACCCTCGACCTCGCAGGCTTCGGGCTGCGTCGCGCGCGCGGGCGGCGGGTAACCCGGCAGCGGCGGCGACGGCCAGGCGAAAGGCTCGTGGCGTGGCAGCGGCGCCGGTTCGCCGGCGCCGTCACCGGGCAGCGGGGGAAAGGACAGGTCGGTCATCGCGTGGTGGTCTCTCTGACGGCACGCGCAGGCCCGGGCCCGGACCATGGCGTCGCGCCTCGATGCTAGGCCCGCCCCCCGTCGGCGATGGCCCGAACAGGGCAAGGAATGCGGGCCAGATGGCGCCGCCGCCCCTGCCGCCGCAGGGTCGACCCCGGGGCGGCGCGGCGGCGGCGCTTCTAGACTCGGCAGCGCCGCGATCGGCGGCGTCGAGGAGCAAGGCGTGACGAAGAGGCTCTGGCAGTTCTGGATCGACCGTGGCGGCACCTTCACCGACGTCGTCGGCCGCGACCCCGAGGGCGCGCTGCATACGCTCAAGCTGCTGTCGGTGAACCCGGAGCACTACGAGGACGCCGCCGTCGAGGGCATCCGCCGCCTGCTGGGCCTGGCGCCGGGGCAGGCGATCACGCCGGAGCTCGTCGACTGCGTGAAGATGGGCACGACGGTGGCCACCAACGCGCTGCTCGAGCGCCAGGGCGAGCCGACGCTGCTGGTCACCACGCGCGGCTTCCGCGACGCGCTGCGCATCGCCTGGCAGGCACGGCCGCGGCTCTTCGACCGTCACATCGTGCTGCCCGAACTGCTCTACACGCGGGTCGTCGAAGCCGACGAACGCGTGCAGGACGACGGCACGGTGCTGCAGCCGCTGGACGAGGCGGCGCTGGCCGCCGCGCTGGCCGCGGCGCGCGAGGCCGGGTTCAGGTCCTGCGCCATCGTCTTCCTGCACGGCTGGCGCCACACGGCGCACGAGGCGGCCGCGGCGCGGCTGGCGCACGAGGCCGGCTTCAGCCAGGTCAGCGCCTCGCACCAGACCAGCCCGCTGATGAAGTTCGTGCCGCGCGGCGACACGACCGTCGTCGACGCCTACCTGTCGCCGATCCTGCGCCGCTACGTCGACCGCGTCGGCGCCCAGATGCCCGGCGTGCGGCTGCTGTTCATGCAGAGCTCGGGCGGGCTGACCGAGGCGACACGCTTCCAGGGCAAGGACGCCATCCTCTCCGGCCCGGCAGGCGGCATCGTCGGCATGGTGCGCACCGCCGCGGCCGCCGGCCACCGCCGGCTGATCGGCTTCGACATGGGCGGCACCAGCACCGACGTCAGCCACTGGGCCGGCGAGTTCGAGCGCGCCTTCGAGACCCAGGTCGCCGGCGTGCGCATGCGCGCGCCGATGATGAGCATCCACACCGTGGCCGCCGGCGGCGGCTCGATCCTGGCCTTCGACGGCGCCCGGCTGCGGGTGGGCCCCGAGAGCGCCGGCGCGCATCCGGGCCCGGCCTGTTACCGCCGCGGCGGCCCGCTGGCGACGACCGACGCCAACGTGCTGCTCGGGCGCGTGCAGCCGGCCTGGTTCCCCAAGGTCTTCGGCCCCGGCGCCGACGAGCCGCTGGACGCCGACGGCGTCGCCGCACGTTTCGCCACGCTGGCCGCCGAGGTCCAGGCCGCGACCGGCCGGCCGACGACGCCCGAGGCGCTGGCCGAAGGTTTCCTGGCGATCGCGGTGCAGAACATGGCCAACGCGATCAAGCGCATCTCGGTGGCGCGCGGCTACGACGTCACCGGCTACACGCTGCAGTGTTTCGGCGGTGCCGGCGGCCAGCACGCCTGCGCGGTGGCCGACGCGCTGGGCATGGGCCGGGTTTTCGTGCACCCGCTGGCCGGCGTGCTGTCGGCCTACGGCATGGGACTGGCCGACCGCATCGTGATGCGCGAGGCCTCGCTGGAAGCACCGCTGGACGCCGCCGGCCTGGCCGCGGCGCGCGCCCGGCTCGACGAACTGGCCGCGGTGGCGGCCGGCGAGCTGGCCTCGCAAGGCGTGGCGCGCGAGGCGATCGAATGCCGAGAGCGCCTGCACCTGCGCTACGCCGGCACCGACACCGCGCTCGAACTCGCCTGGAACGCCGACGCCGACGCGCTGGCCCCGGCTTTCGAAGCCGCCTACCGCCGCCGCTTCGCGTTCACGATGCCCGGGCGGGCGCTGGTCGTCGAGGCGGTCGGCGTCGAGGCCGTGGCCGCCGGCGAAGCTTTCGGCGTCGCCGACACCGCGGCCGAGCCGGTGCCGTTCACGCCCGAGCCGGCGGCGCACGTTCGCCTGTATCACGGCGGCTGGCACGACGCCGCGTTGCACGTGCGCGAGACGCTCGCCGCCGGCGCGACGGTCGACGGCCCCGCGATCGTCGCCGAGCGCAACGCGACGACGGTCGTCGAGCCCGGCTGGCGTGCGCGGGTGCGCCCGGACGCCTCGCTGGAGCTGGAGCGCATCGCGCCGCGTGTGGCCGCGCACGCCGTCGGCACCGATGCCGACCCGGTGCTGCTGGAGGTCTTCAACAACCTCTTCATGAGCATCGCCGAGCAGATGGGCTCGCGGCTGCAGAACACCGCCTACTCGGTGAACATCAAGGAGCGGCTGGACTTCTCCTGCGCGCTGTTCGACGCCGAGGGCCGGCTGATCGCCAACGCGCCGCACATGCCGGTGCACCTGGGCTCGATGAGCGAGAGCATCGCCAGCGTCATCGTGCGCAACCCGGCCATGAAGCCGGGCGACGTCTACGTGCTCAACGACCCGTACCACGGTGGCACGCATCTGCCCGACGTCACCGTCGTCACGCCGGTCTACCTCGCCGACGACGATGTGAAGCCGGCGTTCTTCGTCGCCAGCCGCGGTCACCACGCCGACATCGGCGGCATCACGCCGGGCTCGATGCCGCCGTTCTCGACCTCGATCGCCGAGGAAGGCGTGCTGCTCGACAACGTGCTGCTGGTCGAAGGCGGCCGGCTGCGCGAAGCGGATATGCGTGCGCTGCTGGGCTCGGGCCCGCACCCGGCGCGCAACCCCGAGCAGAACCTGGCTGATCTGCGCGCCCAGATCGCCGCCAACGAGAAGGGCGTGCACGAGCTGCGCGCGATGGTCGCCCAGTACGGCCGCGAGACGGTGGCCGCCTACATGGGCCACGTGCAGGACAACGCGGAAGAGTCGGTGCGCCGCGTCATCGGGGCGCTGAAGAACGGGGCCTTCGAGCTGCCCTTGGACAACGGCGCGGTGATCCGCGTGCAGGTCACCGTCGACACCGCCGCGCGCGAGGCGACGATCGACTTCTCCGGCACCAGCGCGCAGCTGGCGAACAACTTCAACGCCCCGAAGGCGGTGACGATGGCCGCGGTGCTCTACGTCTTCCGCACGCTGGTCGACGCCGACATCCCGCTGAACGCCGGTTGCCTGAAACCGCTGAAGATCGTCGTGCCCGAAGGCTCGATGCTGAATCCGCGGCCGCCGGCGGCGGTGGTCGCGGGCAACGTCGAGACCTCGATGTGCGTCACCAACGCGCTCTACGGCGCGCTCGGCGTGATGGCATCGGGGCCGTGCACGATGAGCAACTTCACCTTCGGCAACGAGCGCCACCAGTACTACGAGACGATCTCCGGCGGCTCCGGCGCCGGCCCGGGCTTCGACGGCACGGCGGTCGTGCAGACGCACATGACGAATTCGCGCCTGACCGACCCCGAGGTGCTGGAACACCGTTTCCCGGTGCTGCTGGAGAGCTACGCGCTGCGCGCCGGCTCGGGCGGCGCCGGCCGCTGGCGCGGCGGCGACGGCGGCGTGCGCCGCGTGCGTTTCCTGGAGGCGATGACCGCGTCCATCCTCAGCAACGGCCGCGAGGTGCCGGCTTTCGGCCTGGCCGGCGGCCAGCCGGGCGCGCTGGGCATCAACCGCGTCGAACGCGCCGACGGGCGCGTCGAGCCGCTGGGCCACATCGGGTCGGTGCCGATGGCGCCGGGCGACGTATTCGTCGTCGAGACGCCCGGCGGTGGCGGCTACGGCGTGGCGACGTAGGCCGGCTGCACGACGGGGCGCGGCGCGGTCAGCGTCGCGACCCCCCAGCACAGCCACGCGGCCCAGAGCACGTGGCTGACGTAGTGCGCGCCGCGCATCACCTGGGCGCCGCCGAGCAGCACCGTCAGCATCAGCACCGCCGCCAGCCACAGCCGCGCCGCGCGCGGGTGCTGCCGGCGCAGCGCGAACCAGCCGGTGAAGAAGGCCGCCGCCGAGGTCGCGTGGCCCGACGGGAAGCAGCGGCCCGGGCCGCCGTCGCCGACGCCCCAGCGCCAGTGCGACACGTAGGACGCGTTGCCGCCGAACTCGGCCAGCGACCAGGGGCAGCTCGTCGCGCTGGCGTCCTTGACCAGCGGCACGACGGCGAACACCACCAGCGTGACGAGCAGCCAGCGCAGCCGCTCGCCGCGCGCGAGCGCGCAGCCCAGCAGCGGTTTCACGACGTTGAGCGCCAGCAGCGCGACGACGACCCAGGCCAGCGCCCGCCCGCCCTGGTGCAGCACCAGGCTGGTGAACCAGTGCGAACGCCAGGCGAAGCCGTCGGCGCTGCCGAACAGCCGCTGCACCGCGAGGTCCAGCCCGGAGGCGTCCCAGGCGACCACCGGTACCAGCGCGGCCACCGCGATGCCGAGATCGCGTTTGAAGAGGGACGGCGCCATCTCAGGCGCCCGGCTCGCGGCGGCAGCCGTGGCTCGGGTCCATCTCGGGTTCGTACAGCGAGGTCTGCACGTCGAGCAGGCCGAGCATCAGGTGGAACAGGTTGTCGTGGCTGGCCGGCTCGGCGGCCTTGCGCGCCAGGCAGCCGGTGTCCAGCGGGCCGCCGCTGTTGGCCCAGACGACCATCGGCACCTTCTTCTGCTCCTGTGGCGCGATCGCGTAGGGCAGGCCGTGCAGGTAGAAGTTGTTCTCGCCCAGCGACTCGCCGTGGTCGGAGACGTAGATCATCGTCGCGTCGACGCGGTCGGCGTGGGCCTGCAGCGTGCGTACCAGCGTCGCCAGCACGTGGTCGGTGTAGAGCAGGGCGTTGTCGTAGGCGTTGACGATCTGTTCGCGCGTGCAGCTGCGCAGGTCCTCGTTGCGGCAGGCCGGCTGGAAACGTTCGTACTCGGGCGGGTAGCGGCGGAAGTAGGCCGGGCCGTGGTTGCCGAGCTGGTGCAGCACCAGGATCTGCCGGCCGTCGACCTTGTTCAGCCAGTCGTCCAGGCCGGCGAGCAGCGCTTCGTCGAGGCAGGCGCCATCCGGGCACAGTGCCGGCGGCGCGACCTCGGCCGCGGTCTCGGTCGGCACGCCGTCGCAGACGCCTTTGCAGCCGGACTGGTTGTCGCGCCAGCGCACGCCGACGCCGGCACGCGCCAGCAGGTTCAGCAGCGACTCGCTGCCGCGGATCGTGTCCTCGTCGTAGTGGCGCCGGCCCAGCGCCGAGAACATGCACGGCACCGAGACCTCGGTGTTGGTGCCGCAGCTCGTCACGTCGCGGAAGGCGACGACCGGCAGCGACGCGAGCTGGGGCGTGGTCTGGCGGCTGTAGCCGTCCAGGCCCCAGTTGGCGGCGCGTGCGGTCTCGCCGACGACGAAGACGACGACGCGCGGGCGGGTGTCGGTCTTCCAGCTCGGCCCCGGGCGGGCGTCGGCGCCCAGCACCTTCTTCGGGCCGCTGGCGCGCGCGTCGCGGCCGAAGACGCTGGCCAGCGACCAGACGTAGTTGGCCGGCGTGATCAGGTAGCGCAGTTCCTTCTGGTTGCGCATCAGCGAGGCCAGCGGCTGGTACTGCGCGACCACCGTGCCGACCAGCACCGCGGCGGCGATGCCGATGCCGGCGATGCGCACGCCCAGTGCCGTCGCCCAGCCGGCGCGGCGCACGATGCGCACGCGCCAGAGCACCACCAGCGGCAGCACCGCCAGCAGCAGCAGGTCGGGCACGAGCGAGGGCGTGAACAGCTCGCTGGCTTCGCGCACGTCGGTGCGCATCACGTTGCGCAGCATCGACGGGTCGAGGTAGACGCCCAGCCGGTTCATGTAGTGCGCGGCGAAGGCGGTGGCGACGAACATCAGCGCCAGCAGCGGCTTGACGCTGTGGCGCGTGGCGAACGGCGCCAGCAGCAGGAAGTTCAGCGCCACCAGCGCCAGCCCCAGCGCGAGCGTGAAGCCGAGGTTGTCGCCCGGGTGGCCGGCCAGCGCGCCGGCGAAGAAGCGCTGGTTGACGGCGACGGCCCAGAACAGGCTGGCGCCCAGCAGCAGAGTCTCGACGCTGGCGCTTATCGTCCAGCGTGGTGGTTCAGTGTCGGCGGGAGAGATCGAAGTCACGCGGCACTGTCTTCGGTCTGACTTAAAGTGACATTAATCCGATGAATGCAAGCAAACCTGTCCTGCTGGTGACCGGATTCGACGCGTTCGGCGGCGAGGAGCTCAACCCGTCGTGGGAGGTCTGCGCCGCGCTGGACGGCAGCGAACTCGGCGGCGCGCGCGTCGCCGCGCTGCGCCTGCCCTGTGCCTTCGGTGTCGCGCTGGACGCGCTGGACGCCGGCCTGGCGCAGCACGCGCCGGCGCTGGTGCTGTGCCTGGGCCAGGCCGCCGGGCGCGCCGACTTCAGCGTCGAGCGCGTCGCGATCAACGTCGACGACGCGCGTTTGCCCGACAACCTGGGCGCCTGCCCGGTCGACGCGCCGGTGGTGGCGGGCGGCCCGGCGGCGTACTTCTCGACGCTGCCGATCAAGGCGATGGTCGCGGCGCTGCAGGGCGCCGGCCTGCCGGCCTCGGTGTCGCAGACCGCCGGCACCTACGTCTGCAACCACGTCTTCTACGGCCTGATGCACCGGCTGGCGGCGCGGCCGGGCGTGCGCGGCGGTTTCATGCACCTGCCGCTGCTGCCGGCGCAGGCGGCGCGCCGGCCGGGGCCCAGCCTGCCGCTGGCGACGCAGGTCGAGGGCGTGCGCGTGGCGCTGGCCGCCGCCTGGGCGCACACGCAGGACCTGCGCGTGGCCGGCGGCGCCGAGTGCTGATCAGTCGTGCGGCCGGGCGGTGATGACGATCACCGGCGGCACGCGGCCGTCGACGTCGCGCGGCAGCGTGCCCATGCGGTCGATGGCGCGGATCACCGCGTCGTCCCATGAGGGCAGGCCGCTGGGCTTGGTGACGCGGCGGGCGATGATCGTGCCGGTCGGGCCGGCGCGAACCTCGATCTCGACCTGCGGATTGCCGTTCACCGACTCGTTGAAGATCGTGTTGTCCTTGATCAGCCGGCGCAGCTTGCCGCCGTAGGAGGCCGAGGGCCCGGCGTCGCGTGCGCCGGTGCCGGTGGACGTCGGCGAGCCGGTGCCGGTGCCGCCGAGCGAGTTCTGCATGCGCTTCAGCTGGTCGTCGCGCAGCTTGGCCAGGCGCTGGGCCTCGGCCTTCTGGTCGGCGGCTTTCTGCGCATCGGCCTTCTTCTTCGCGTCGGCTTCGGCCTTGGCCTTCTTGTCGGCCTCTTCCTTCTCGCGCGCCTTCTTGTCGGCTTCTTCCTTTTCGCGTGCCTTCTTCTCGGCGGCCTTCTTCTCTGCCGCCTGCTTCTCGGCGAGTTCGCGCTTCTCGCGCTCCTCTTCCTTTTTGCGGCGTTCGGCGCGTTCGATCGCGATCTGCGCGTCGCGGTCGGGCGCGGCCTGCGGCGGCGCCGGCTTGGGCTCCGGCGCGGGCTTGGGTTCGGGCTTCGGTTCGGGTGCCGGGGCCGGCGGCTCGGGCGCGGGCGGCGGCGCGGCGGTCTCGGGCACGGCGGCCCAGAGCTCGGCGCTGACCGTCTCGGGTTCGGCCGAGTGCCAGTCGACGGCGACCGTCAGGCCGACGATCAGCAGCAGGTGAACGAGCAGCGCCAGCCCGGCGCCGGTCAGCAGGCTGTCGGCCGGGCGGGGCTGCAGCGCGTCATGCGCCACGGGCTCAGGCTCCCTGCTTGACCGAGAGGCCGACGCGCTGCACGCCGGCGCGCTGCAGCGTGTCCATCACGCGCACGACGCTCTCGTACTTGACGTTGCGGTCGGCGCTGATGACGACCGGCACCTCGGCCTTGCCGTCCTGCGCCTCGCGCACGCGGGCCACGAGCTGCGGCAGCTTGACCGCCTCGGGCTCGCCGGCCTTGCTGCCGTCGATCAGGCGCAGCTTCAGCGTCTCGTCGCTGCCGACGACGATCTCGACCACCGCGCTCGGCCGCTGCTGCGACTTGCCGACCGAGGGCAGGTCGACGACGCCGGTGGTGATCAGCGGCGCGGTGACCATGAAGATGATCAGCAGCACCAGCATCACGTCGATGAACGGGACCATGTTGATCTCGTTGACCGATCGGCGGCGGCCGCGGCCGCCGCGGGAAGCCACGGCAGGCATCTCAGACGCTCCCGGCCGGGCCCGACGCGTTGCGCTGCAGGATGTTCGAGAACTCCTCGATGAAGGTCTCGAACTGGATCGCGATGCGGTCGATGTCGCGCGCGAAGCGGTTGTAGGCGATGACCGCCGGGATCGCCGCGAACAGGCCGATCGCGGTGGCCACCAGCGCCTCGGCGATGCCCGGCGCGACGGTGGCCAGCGTCACCTGCTGCAGGTTGGACAGGCCGACGAAGGCATGCATGATCCCCCAGACGGTGCCGAACAGGCCGACGTAGGGCGAGACCGAGCCGACCGAGGCGAGGAAGCTGAGGTGGCTCTCGATCGCATCGAGCTCGCGCTGGAAGCTGGCGCGCATCGCGCGGCGTGCGCCGTCGAGCTGGGCGCCGGCGTCCAGGCGGCGTTCGCGCAGCTTCAGGAACTCGCGCATGCCGCTGGCGAAGATGCGTTCGATCGGCGCCGCGTCGGTCTTGTTCGTGGCCGCCTGGTTCAGCTCGGTCAGGCTGCGGCCCGACCAGAACTCGCGTTCGAAGGCTTCGTTGCGGCTGCGCACGGTGCGCAGGCCGAAGAGCTTGCCGAAGATGACGGTCCAGCTGGCCAGAGAGACCAGCGCCAGGCCGGCCATCACGAGCTGCACGACGGCGCTCGCCTGCAGCACGAGGGAGACGATCGAAAGATCCTGGTTCATCGGAGGGCGTCGAAGATCTGGAGCGGGATGCGCACGGGGCGGAAGGTCGCGGCGTCGACGCAGCCGACACGGACCTCGGCTTCGGCCAGCAGCTCCTCGCCGCGCCAGGCCTGCTGGGCGAAGACGAGCGAGGCGCGGCAGAGCTCGCGCACGCTGGCGGTGACGACGATCTCGTCGTCCAGCCGCGCCGGGCGGCGGTAGGAGACGGTGGCGTCGGCGACGACGAAAACGGTGCCGGTGGCGACGCGCCCGGCTTCCTGGCCGATGCCCAGCGAGCGCAGCCACTCGGTGCGGGCACGCTCGAAGAACTTCAGGTAGTTCGCGTAGTAGACGACGCCGCCGGCGTCGGTGTCTTCCCAGTAGACGCGGACGCGGTGGCGGAAAGCGGCGGTCTCGGACATCGGCGGGCGATTATGCGGCAGCGCAGCAACGGCCCCCGGGCCGGCGGGGCTGCCGCGGGCTCATCGGAGTTCGCGCGCCAGGCGCGCGATCGCGGCTTCGAGCTGGGCCATCGAGTTGGCGAAGGACAGGCGCAGGTAGCGCTCGGCGGCGGCCGGGCCGAAGTCGCGGCCCGGCGTCATCGCGACGTGGGCACGCTCCATCATCTGCATGCAGAAGTCCCAGCTGCTGGGCGAATAGCGCGAGCAGTCGGCCCAGGCGTAGAACGCGCCGTCGGGCACGACCGGCACCGCGAGGCCCAGCTTCTGCAACTCGGGCACGATGAAGTCGCGGCGGCGGCGGAACTCCTCGCGCCGGCGTTCGTATTCGTCGATGGCCTCGGGCTCGAAACAGGCCAGCGCGGCGTGCTGGGCCACCGTCGAGGGGCAGATGAAGAGGTTCTGCGCCAGCTTCTCGACCGCGCCGACCAGCGCCGTCGGCAGCACCACCCAGCCGACGCGCCAGCCGGTCATGCTGAAGTACTTGGAGAAGCTGTTGATCGAGACGATGTCCTCGCCCAGCGCCAGCGCCGTGTGGCCGAAGGCCTCGTCGTAGCCCAGGCCGAGGTAGATCTCGTCGACGATCGTGACGCCGCCGCGTTCGCGCACGGTCTCGGCGATGGCGGCCATCTCGGCCGGCGCGATCGAGGTGCCGGTCGGGTTGCTCGGCGAGGCCAGCAGCACGCCGCGCGTGGCCGGCGTCCAGTGCGCGGCCACCGAGCCGGCGTCGAGCTGGAAACGCGCCGCGGGCACCGCCGGCACCAGCCGCGCCGTGCCGCCGGCGGCGGCGACGAAATGGCGGTTGCAGGGGTAGCTCGGGTCCGGCATCAGCACCTCGTCGCCGGCCTCGAACAAGGCCAGGCAGACGAGCTGAAGCGCCGCCGACGCGCCGGCGGTGACGGCGATGCGCGCCGGGTCGACGTCGACGCCCCAGCGTGTGCGGTACCAGCCGGCGATGCGTTCGCGCAGCGCGGGCAGGCCCAGCGCCGGCGTGTACTGCGTGCGGCCGGCGGCCAGGCAGGCCTCGGCGGCGCGCTGCACGCCCGGCGGCGCCGTGAAGTCGGGTTCGCCGATGTTCAGGTAGATCATCGGCTCGCCGCCGCGTGCGGGGTCGCAGGCGGGGCTGGCGGCGATGCGGTCGGCCGCCTTGGCGCATTCCATGACGTAGAACGGGTCGATGCGTGCGACCCGGCTGGCGACGCGCATCAGGCCCCCTGGGCGCGGCGCTGCGCGACCTCGGCCGGGCGCAGGTCGCCGGCCGCCTTGTCGAGCACGCCGTTGACGTACTTGTGGCCGTCGGTGCCGCCGAAGCTCTTGGCGAGCTCGACGGCTTCGTTGATCGCGACGCGGTACGGCACTTCCATGCAGTGCGTCAGCTCGTAGGCGCCGATCATCAGCACCGCGTGCTCGACCGGCGAGAGCTGGTTGGTGCGGCGGTCAACGTGGCGCGCGAGCACCGCGTCCAGCGCCGAGGCTTCGGCGATGCAGCCGTGCAGCAGGGCGTCGAAGTGGGCGCGGTCGCACTTGTCGAAGCCGTCCTGCTCGCGCATGTGGGCGTCGATGGTGCCTGCGTCGGCGCCGCTGATCAGCCATTCGTACAGGCCTTGCAGCGCGATCTCGCGCGAACGGCGGCGGGCGGACTTGGGCGCGGCGCGCTTGCGTGCGGCGGTGGGTTCGGTGCTCACGACAGGTCTTCCAGCAGGTTCGCCATCTCGACGGCGACGCGCGCGGCGTCGCGGCCCTTGTCCTCGGCACGGGCCCAGGCCTGGGCTTCGTTCTCGACGGTCAGGATGGCGTTGGCGATGGGGAGGCGGTGGTCCAGCGCGACGCGCGTGACGCCGGCGCCGCTTTCGTTGGCCACCAGTTCGAAGTGGTAGGTCTCGCCGCGGATGATGCAGCCCAGCGCGACCAGCGCGTCGTAGCCGCCCGAGGCGGCCAGCGCGGCCAGCGCCACCGGCACCTCGAGCGCACCGGGCACGGTGACTTCGCGCACGTCGGCCGCGTCGACCTCCAGGCGCGCCAGCTCGGCGCGGCAGGCATCGGCCAGCGCGGCGGTGATCGAGTCGTTGAAACGCGCCCGCACGATGGCGATGCGCAGGCCGCGACCGTCGAGATCGGTCGCCTGGCCCTGTTCTGCGTTCTGCATGGTGGTCCTCAGGCGTGCGCGGCGACGAAGCCGGTGATCTCCAGGCCGTAGCCCGGCATGCTCGGCATGCGGCGCGGGTTGCCGAGCAGGCGCATGCGGCGCACGCCCAGCTCGCGCAGGATCTGCGCGCCGACGCCGTAGGTGCGCAGGTCGGCCGGCGTGCGCGGCGTGGCCTCGCGCTGCTCCGGCGGCACGAGCTGCGGCAGCAGCGTGTCGATGTCGTGGGTGCAGTTGAGCAGCACCGCGCAGCCGCGTTCGGCGGCCTGCAGCGCCGCCAGCGCCGCCGGCAGCGGCCAGGAGTGGCTGCCGCCGCAGGCGTCGAGCACGTCGAAGACGGTGAAGGGCTCGTGCACGCGCACCGTCACCTCGTCGGCCGGGGTCCAGCGGCCGTGGGTCAGCGCCAGGTGCAGGCCGCCGCCCTTGTCGCGGTAGGCGATGCAGTCGAACTCGCCGTGCGGCGTCGTCACGCGGCGCTGGCCGACACGCTGGATCAGCGTCTCGTTGCGGCTGCGGTAGTGGATCAGGTCGGCGATGGTGCCGATCTTCAGGCCGTGCTCGCGGGCGAAGATCTCCAGGTCCGGCAGGCGCGCCATCGTGCCGTCGTCCTTCATGATCTCGCAGATCACCGCGGCCGGCGTCAGCCCGGCCATGCCGGCGAGGTCGCAGCCGGCTTCGGTATGGCCGGCGCGCATCAGCACGCCGCCGTCCTGGGCCATCAGCGGGAAGATGTGGCCGGGCTGCACCAGGTCGCTGGCCTTGGCGTCGCGGGCGACGGCGGCCTGCACGGTGCGCGCGCGGTCGGCTGCCGAGATGCCGGTCGTGACGCCGGAGGCGGCCTCGATCGACACGGTGAAGGCGGTTCCCATGCGGGTGCCGTTGCGCGCGGCCATCGGGTGCAGCTGCAGGCGCTCGCAGCGATCGCGCGTCAGCGTCAGGCAGATCAGGCCGCGGCCGTAGCGGGCCATGAAGTTGATCGCCTCGGGGGTGACGTGCTCGGCGGCGAGCACGAGGTCACCCTCGTTCTCGCGGTCTTCCTCGTCGACGAGGATGACCATGCGGCCGGCCGCCAGTTCGGCGACCAGCTCGGGGACAGGGGAAATCGGCATCGTGGAATTGTAGGCGTCGCTCCCGGCGCCTCCCGGACGGGCAAACGAAAGGGCGGACGCCTCGCGGCGTCCGCCCGTGAAATCGAGCCGCCCGAGGCGGCGCTTCAGCCCTGGCGGCGGCGGCGCGTGGCCGCGGCACCGGCCAGCGCCAGGCCGGCGAGCGCCAGCGACGCGGGCTCGGGCACTTCGCTCGGCGGCGTCGAGGCGGCCACGGCCGCGAGCATGTCGTCGAAGCCCAGGGCGTCGCTGTCCGCGCCGCTGGGCTGCGACACGGTGACGACGATCTGCTTGAACGCGGTGTCGAAGTCGGTGATGCCCCAGAACAGCAGGCTGCCGTTGGTCGCGGTGGGCTCGGAACTCGTGCCGGCCGCTCGGCTGGTCGTGCTGCCGCCTTCGCTGCCGTCGTAGACCACGTAGTCCTCGCCGTTGATCGTCACCGTCAGCACGCCCTTGAAGTCGCCGACGTCGGTGGCATAGAAGCCGAAGCCGTTGATCGCGGTGTCGAAGCTCAGCGTGAACGAACGCGAGCTTTCCCAGAAGTACTGCCCGTCGGGCGTCGTGTTGAAGCGGCCGGCGCTGTTGCCGCCGTCGTCGAAGGACTCCTTGCCGATGCGGCTGCGGCCAGCCTGGTCGGCGATGGACAGCGACGCGGTGGACGAGAACAGCGCCGCCGGAGTCGACAGGTAGGCGTAGCTCTCGAAGCTCTCGGTGGCGACCTTGCCGCCGCCGAGCGCGAGGAGGAAGGCGTCGTGTTCGGCCTTGGACGCACCGTTGGCGGGGACCTGGCTTTGCGGGCTCGCGTCGAAGCCGTAATACGTGGTCGGCGCGGCGAACACGGCGCCCGCGAAGACCACCGAGCCGGTGGCCAGGGCGACACGACCCCAGCGTTGGATGGAAACCATCGTTCGAGACCTCCTCGCGCGTCGCACGCAGGAGCGCGTGCAACCCTTTGAAACGATCATAGCGACGGCCCCCCTAGGTGGCGTCCCCCCATTCACATGGCCGCAGCGCTCTCCGTGCGCAGGCGCAGCCGCAGGTCAGGACCGATGCGCTGCGCGTCGACGTAGTGCCAGCGCAGCCCCTGCGCGAGCGTTTCGAAAGGCCCGAGCGCGGCCATGCCGCGCCCCTCGCCGAGCAGCAGCGGCGCGGCGTAGACCAGCAGTTCGTCGACCAGGCCGGCCGCCAGCATCGCGCCGTTGAGCCCTGCGCCGGCCTCGACGTGCAGTTCGTTGACGCCCTGGCCCGCCAGGTCGGCCAGCACCGCGGGCAGGTCGACGCGGCCGTGCGGGTCGGCGTGCCGGCGCACCTCGGCGCCGGCCGCGCGCAGCGCCTGCGCCGCGCCTTCGTCGTCGCTGGCGGTGTAGACCAGGCAGCGGCCCGGCGCCGGGATGAGCCGCGCGCCGGGCGGCGTGCGCAGCCGCGAGTCGAGCACCGCGCGCATCGGCTGCAGCGCGGTCGGCACCAGGCGCACGTCCAGCCGCGGATCGTCGTCGAGCACGGTGCCGATGCCGGTCAGCACGCAGCCGGCGCGCCGGCGCCAGGCATGGCCGTCGGCGCGCGCCTCGGGCCCGGTGATCCACTGGCTGGCGCCGTTGGCCAGCGCGGTGCGGCCGTCCAGCGAGGCGGCGATCTTCATGCGCACCCAGGGGCGGCCGCGTTGCACGCGCGACAGGAAGCCGATGTTGAGCTCGCGCGCGGCCTCGGCGACCTCGGCGTCGGCCATCTCGACGGCCACGCCGGCGGCACGCAGCCGCGCGATGCCGGCGCCGGCGACCTGCGGGAAGGGGTCGCCGAGCGCGACGACGACGCGGGCGATGCCGGCGGCGACCAGAGCGTCGCAGCACGGCGGCGTGCGGCCGTGGTGGGCGCAGGGTTCGAGCGTGACCCAGGCCGTGGCGCCGCGCAGGTCGTGGCCGGCGGCGGCCGCGTCGCGCAAGGCCATCACCTCGGCATGGGCCTCGCCGGCGCGCTGCGTCGCGCCGCGGCCGAGCACGCGCCCGTCTTCGTGGCCGACGACGCAGCCGACACGCGGGTTCGGGTCGGTGAGGCCGATCGAGCCTTCGGCGAGCGCGAGGGCTTCGAGGAGACGGCTGCGGTCCAGCGGGGAGATCGGCATCGGTGGGCAGGCGGCGGCCCGGCTCGGGCGGGACGCCGATGCTACGGCTGGTGCTGCCAGGTGGCCGAGACGATGGGCGTGGCGGTGTCGTCGCCGGGGCAGGTCCAGGCCGTGCCGGGCACGGTGTCGCTGCCGGTGCCGGCGGTGATGACGAGGAAGTTCTGGTTCGTCAGCGGGCCGCCGACGTTGCTGTAGTTGGCCGGGTGGTCGACGTTGCGCGTCGGGCTGGCCGTCGGCGCGTAGCGGCAGACCTTGACGCGGCTGGCCGAAGTCGTCGTGTCGGGCGTCGTCGTCGCCAGGTTCGTCGGCCAGACCGACGAGCGGCCGGACCACATCTTGGTGGCCGTCGAGACCGGCACGGCGCAGTAATAGGCGACGTAGGCGGGGTAGACCAGGTGCACGCAGGTGTCCGGCGCCGGCGTCGGCGAGCCGGTACGCTGCACGCTGACGAAGGCCGTGGGCCAGGCCGGGATCGACGCCAGGTCGTCGGGCGACAAGGGCGGCGGCACTTCGGCCAGCGCCGGGGTCGGCTGCACGCCGGTGGCAAAACGCACGTAGCCCGACAGCAGGTAGGCGTTGACGCTGGTGCAGTTGGTGGCCGGGATGCAGATGCTGGTGATGACCCCGGTGAGGTTGTTGAAGGTGAAGGCGACCTGGTCGCTGCCCAGCGGGCGGAAGCTGCTGGTGCCGTCGCCGTTGTCGCTGGCCTGCACCGGGATCGCCGCGTGGCGCGACTTCGGCTGCGCCAGGGTGGTGGCGTCGGCGGGCAGGAACAGCGCACCGGCCAGGTCGGGCGGCGTGCCGGTGATGAAGGCCGCGAAGTCGACCCACTGGTTGTCCGTCTCCGCGCGGCGGTCGCGCCAGGCGACCTGGATCGCGACCATCTTCGCGCGTCCGGCGTCGGCCGCGGTGTCGGTCACGGTCTGGCGCAGCGTGAACTCGGTGTTCGCGAGCGGGGTGTCGACCCGCTGCCCGGGGGCGGTGGTGATCGACTCGTAGGTCTGGCCGTCCGTGCCGTCGAGCGAGCTGTAGCCGCGCAGCTGCTCCAGCCGTTCCTGGGCGATGCGCACCGCCTCGCTGCGCTGGCGCGAGACGTCGGCGGTGGCGCGCAGCGTGGCCTGCAGCCCGACGACGCCGAGCAGGCCGATGGCCATCACGGCCAACGCGACCAGCGCCTCGACCAGCGAGACGCCGCGCGACCTGCGACGAAGCCGATGCGCGCTCACGGGAAGTCCTTCCAGCTGCCGGCGACGCGCGTGAACGAGCCGACCAGCGTCGACAGGTGACGCAGCGTGTCGGCGTCGTGGTCGATCGAACTGCCCGTCGTGGTGGCCACGACCAGGTCGTTCTCGGCGATCAGCGCGCCCTGCACGTGCGCCGTGCCGCTCAGCCGCCAGCTCGTCGCCCGGCCGTAGACCAGGCCGTGCACCGGGCGCCCGCCGGCGTCGAAGTCGAGGTTGCCGGTGACGACGATCAGCACCGGTGCCGCGGCGCTGCCGATGTCGCCGCTGCCGTCGAGCACGAGGTTGCCCTCGACCCAGATCGGCCGCCCGGGGTTGCGCGCGACCTTGGTGGCCAGCGTGCTGCCGTCGCAGCTGACGGTGGCGCAGTCGAGCAGCACGGCACCCGGCTGGTCGCGGAAGGTTTCGGGCCGCATCATGAAGACCGAGGCGAACATGCGCGTGCTGACCGGCGTGTCGCCGGTGCCGACGATGTCGCGCAGCGACGGGTCCGGGCTGAGCGTCGCGCTGCCGTCGGCCGGCGAGCCCGGCGCGCCGAGCGCCTCGATCGCGCTCGGGATGCTGCTGCCGCCGACGCGCACCGAGTAGCCGCTGGCCGAGCCGGTGCGCGCCACGCGCAGCGTGCCGCCGCCGTCGGTCGTCAGGTTGCCGCGCACGATCAGCGTGTCGCGCGGCAGCGCCGTCACCACCGTCTTGCTGCTGTCGCGTTCGACCGCCGCGGTGCGCCCGGCCATCGCGGCCCAGGTGGAGATGGCCGCGAAGCCTTCGCCGGCAGGGGCGATCGCGCGCACCAGCGGCAGGCTGGACATGTTTGCCGAGAAGCTCAGGCACTCCTCGGCCAGCCGGGTGCAGCCGTTGGCGTAGATGCGCACCAGCCCGGGCCTCAGGGCCGACCCGACGATTGCGACGCGGAAGGCCGGATGCGGGCCGTCGCCGGCGGGAGGGTCGGGCAGCTCGGTGCCGCTTGCCGGGCAGCGGCAGCTCCAGCCGCTGCCGTCGCGCACGCAGGTGGCGAAGGCGACGTTGCCGCTGGCGTCGAGCTTGGCGCCGACGAAGCCGGTGTCGGCGTCGGTGACCAGGTAGCGCTCGCGGAACGGCGTGTCCGTGATCGTCGTGCTCGGTGCGCAGCTGGCGTCGATGCGGCCGCCGTTGAGCTTGAGCAGGGCCCACTCGAGGCCCGCCTCGGCGGTCTCCATCGCCTGCGTCGAGCGGTACTGGTTGACGCCGGTGCGCTGCTCGAAGATCAGATTGCGGCTGGTGTAGGCGGCGACCAGCGAGACGACGAAGAACAGCAGCAGCACCACGGCCAGCGCCGCCAGACCGTGCTGGCGGCGACGGGGCGCCGGGGCGGTGCCGCGCTTCATGTCGGGCACACGCGCGTCGGGTGCGCGGCGTCGCGGTAGTCGATGAAGTCGTTGCGCAGCTTCACCGTCGCCTGCATCGCGCGCGTCACGCTCGGGTCGGCGACCGAAGCGGCTTCGATCTCGATCTTCACCAGGCGCACGTCGAGCACCGGCCAGCAGCTGGTGCTGCCGTCGGCGCAGAGCTTGGCGCAGGGCAGGGGCTGGGGCGTGGAGCCGTCGTCCTGCCAGCTGACCTGGAACTTCGTGATGCGCAGCGTGCGGCTGTCGGTCAGTTCCTGCCAGCTCGGCGGGTTCGCGTTCTGGGCGCAGGTGCTGCCGGCCACGACGGCCGCGCCCTGGATGCCGGACTTCAGCACGCCGTTCTCGAGCTTGATGCCGGTGGCGCTGTTGTTGTCGCCGTTGCGGTAGTAGCGGTAGACGACCGAGTCCTGGGTGTCGGCGATGCGCACCGTCGCGTAGCGGTTGCACTGCGGGTCGGTGTTCTCGGTGGACCACGGGCCGCTGTTCTGCGCGTCGTTCCAGATGCCGGCGCGGCGCAGGTCGCGCACGATGATGTCGGTGGTGGCGCGCAGGTCCTGCTGCAGCTGCGTCTCCAGCAGCAGCCGGCGGTTCTCGGTGAGCTGGCCCGAGACCAGCAGCGCCGACGCGGCGACGACCAGCAGGCCGATCGTCACGCCGACCATCAGCTCGACGATCGACAGCCCGCGCTGGCGACGCGCCGGCCTGCGGCGTGCGGCGTTCAGCACGTCTGCGCTCCCAGCGCGGCCTGCGTGCCGCAGACCGTGGGCCGGCCGGCGCGGCCGACCGTGGTGCGCAGGCTGCGGGTGCCGTCGAGCACCGTGTTGATGACGAAGGCGTCCAGCGGTTCGGGCAGCCAGTCGGAGCTGTGCGTCAGCAGGCCGCCGGTCAGCGGGTCGAAGCCGAAGCCGCGGTCGCCGACCGCCAGTTGCAGGTGCACGCCGCCGTCGGCAGGCAGCATGACGGTGCGCAGTTCGACCGACACCGGGTTCGAGCAGGCATTGCCCGGGCCCAGCGTGCAGTCGCAGTACAGCTTGGTGGCGTCGGCGCCGGGGCGCAGCTCGTAGATCGTGTAGCAGGACACCGCCGTGCCGGCGGCCGGGAACAGCACGAACGAGCGCAGCCCGTGCGCCACGGCCTGGCCGCGCGCGAACTGGACGTCGGTGCCGAGCTGCGCGCTGATGCTCTTCAGGCGCTGCACGCGGATGTAGTCGAACAGCGACGGCGCGCCCAGCGCCAGCAGCACGCCCAGCAGCGCGACGACGACCATCAGCTCGACCAGGGTCAGGCCGCGGCGGCGGAGGCGGCGGGGCGGCGTCATTTGGGCCAGCAGGCGTTGGTCACCGCGTAGCTGAAGTCGCCACAGCTGCCGCAGCCGGCGTATTCGAGGTTGCCGCCGCGCAGCCGCATGCTCATGTTGCGGCACTGGCTGTCCGAGGCCTGGCTGCTGCCGCGGTTGCCGCGGGCGGTGACGACGTAGGCGCTGGACAGCGTGTCGCCGGCGGCGCCCGAGCTGCCGATCTCGATCGTGTAGTGGCCCGACGAGCTGCTGCTGCTGAGCCCCAAGTCGGTCAGCGAGGTCGTGTACTGGGCGTGGTTGCTGCGCCAGCGTTCCTGCGCCTGCTGCACCGCGGCCACCGCGGCATAGGCGTCGGAGCGGCGGCCCTTGCGGATGCTGTCCATGAAGGACGGCAGCGCCACCGCGGCGAGCACGCCGAGCACGACGACCACGATGGCCAGTTCGATGAGCGTGAAGCCCTGCGCTGGCCCCCCAGCGGAACACCGACGGCACCGGATGGACATGTGACCGATTATTCGCAGCGCCGGCCCCGCCGGCACCGTTCGTCGTGGCGTGGGCGCCGCTCGTCGCGGCCCTTGCCCCGCGTTCGAGGGATCAGCAGGGCGCTTCGCCGGGCAGGCCGTCGGGCGAGCAGCGCCGCACCCGGCCCATCAGGTTGACGACGAGGTGCAGCCGCGGTCCCGACGGCAGCGACAGCCGCACCGTCGCGGTGGGCGTGACGGTGCCGCGGGTCGGGTCGAAGAGCAGCGAGCCGCTGTTGGACAGCAGCTGCACCGGGTGCGTGTCGCCGAGGTTCACGTAGCGCAGCACGCGGCGGCCCTCGCAGATCGGCACGGGGCCGTCGCAGCTGCAGCCGGGCGCGCCGTCGTGCAGCAGCCAGCAGCGTGGGCCGGCGAACTCCAGCCGCACGCCGTCCGACCGTGCCGTCGCCAGGCTGCGCGCATACATGATGTCGGTCTCGAGCTGGGCGGCGACGCCGCGCAGGCGCTCGCGCTCCTGCATCGTCGCGAAGCCCGGCACGGCCAGGCCGACGACGAGCGCGGCCAGCGCCAGCGTGACGGCGCTCTCGATCAGCGTCAGGCCGCGCGGGCGCGGCGTGTTCGGTGGCTGGGGCAGCGGGTCGCGGGCCATGTCGTCCTCCGGTGCCGGGGCACTCTAGGAAGACGCAAGACGCCGCGCGCTCCCCTCGCGGCGGGAGCTTCGGGCGCCCCCGCGCGGGGGATCAGCGACTCAGATGTCGCGGATCAGCTGGCTGAACTCGTCGACGTCCTCGAAGCTGCGGTAGACCGACGCGAAGCGCACATAGGCCACCTTGTCCAGCTTCTCGAGTTCGCGCATCACGAGCTCGCCGACGCGCGTGCTCGGCACCTCGCGCGCGCCGCCGGCGACGAGCTGCTCCTGGATGCGCTCGATCGCCGCGTCGATCTTCTCGACGCCGACCGGGCGCTTGCGTAGCGCCAGCATCATCGACGAGCGCAGCTTCTCGGGGTCGAACTCGACACGCGCGCCGTCCTTCTTGACGACGGCGGGCATCGCGACCTCGGCGCGTTCGTAGGTCGTGAAGCGCTTCTCGCACTTCAGGCAGCGGCGGCGCCGGCGCACGACGCCGCCCTCGTCGGACTCGCGGGTCTCGACGACCTGCGTCTCGCCGTGGGCGCAGTACGGACAACGCATGCGCCGCCGCTCCCGCTCAGCGGTAGACCGGGAAGTCGCGCGTCAGCGCCGCGACCTTCTCGCGCACCGCGGCGATGTTCGCCTCGTCGTGCGGGTTGTCGAGCACGTCGGCGATCAGGTGCGCGGTGCGGCGCGCCTCGTCTTCCTTGAAGCCGCGCGTCGTCATCGCCGGCGTGCCCAGGCGGATGCCGCTGGTGACCATCGGCTTCTGCGGGTCGTTCGGGATGCCGTTCTTGTTGCAGGTCATGTGGGCCTTGCCCAGCACGGCTTCCGCTTCCTTGCCGGTCAGGCCCTTGGGGCGCAGGTCGACGAGCATCACATGGCTCTCGGTGCCGCCGCTGACGATGCGCAGGCCGCGCGAGATCAGCGTCTCGGCCAGCACCTTGGCGTTGGCCGCCACCTGCTGCTGGTAGGCCTTGAACTCGGGCGCCAGCGCTTCCTTGAAGGCGACGGCCTTGCCGGCGATGACGTGCATCAGCGGGCCGCCCTGGATGCCGGGGAAGATCGCGCTGTTGATCTTCTTGGCGATCGCCTCGTCGTTCATCAGGATGATGCCGCCGCGCGGGCCACGCAGGCTCTTGTGCGTGGTGGACGTGACGACGTCGGCATGCGGCACCGGGTTCGGGTAGACGCCTGCGGCGACGAGGCCGGCGTAGTGCGCCATGTCGACCATGAAGTAGGCGCCGATGGCCTTGGCGACCTTGGCGAAACGTTCGAAGTCGATGCGCAGGCTGTAGGCCGAGGCGCCGGCGATGATCAGCTTGGGCTTGTGCTCGTGCGCCAGGCGTTCCATCGCGTCGTAGTCGATGGCTTCGTTGGCGTCCAGGCCGTAGCTGACGACCTTGAACCACTTGCCGCTCATGTTCAGCGGCATGCCGTGCGTCAGGTGGCCGCCTTCGGACAGGCTCATGCCCATGATCGTGTCGCCCGGCTCGAGCAGGCCGAAGAACACGGCCTGGTTGGCCTGCGAGCCCGAGTTGGGCTGCACGTTGGCGAAGTTGGCGCCGAAGAGCTGCTTGACGCGGTCGATCGCCAGCTGTTCGACGACGTCGACGTACTCGCAGCCGCCGTAGTAGCGCTTGCCGGGGTAGCCCTCGGCGTACTTGTTGGTGAGCTGCGAGCCTTGCGCGGCCATCACCGCGGGGCTGGTGTAGTTCTCCGACGCGATGAGCTCGATGTGCTCTTCCTGGCGGCGGTTCTCGTCCTGGATGGTCGCCCAGATTTCAGGGTCGACGTTGGCGAGGGTGGAAATGGAACGGTCGAACACGGCAGTCCTCTTCGGAGTGAAGGGCCTTCGAGCGCCCCGCGGCGGAGCGTCGTCGAGGGCTGCCCAGGCGAACGGCGGACGCCGGCCGGGTGGCCGGCCTGCGCTTCCCGGTGGTCGATCCACCTCGGGGCCGGCAGTCGTGCCGCCCCTCATCGCCAGTCGCGCAGGAGGCGGAGTGTAACGGCAGCGGCCGCAGCCGCCGCCGCGGCGAAGTCAAACGCCGGGATTCAGCGGCGCAGCATCGCCAGCTGTTCGGCGCGCGGCGGCGCCGGCTGTGCCGCGGGCAGCGGCATCGGCGCCGCCTCGCGCGGCACGCTGATCGGCGCGGTGACCGGCACGCGGCTGCCGGCAGCTACACGCTTCAGGTAGTCCTGCTCGGTCATCACGCGGTCGACGTAGCCGTTGTCGTTGTCCTGCAGCGCGGCGCCGACGTAGTGCTTCAGGCCTTCCTGCAGGCCGCCGGCGCGCGTGATGCACTCCTTCAAGACCTGGACGCCGACGCGCAGGTTGCTGATCGGGTCGAACGCGGCGTGCGTGCCGCCGAAGGCCTGGTACTTGTCGTCGTGGATGCGGGTCATCACCTGCATCAGGCCCTGGGCCCCGACCGAGCTCTGGGCGAACGGGTTGAAGCTCGACTCGACGGCCATGATGGCCAGGATCAGCGTCGGGTCCAGACCGGCCTTCTGGCCGATGGCCCAGGCTTCCTGCACCAGCGCGCTGATCGGCTCCGGCGCCACCTTGTAGCGGCGCGAGATCCAGCTCGCGACGGCCGCCTGCTGGCGCGTCAGCGCCTTCGGGTCGGCCGCGGTGGCCCGGTTGACGGCTTCCGGCTCGGCCGGCACCAGCTCGGCCTCGGTGGTCGCGGCGACGCGCACTTCATGGCGCGTCTGCAACCACTCGAAGGCCCTCGTTTCGGCCTGCTGACGCAGGTCTTCCCGACCGGCCACGAAGACGAGCACCGCCACCACCGCAAGGCCGACTACGGCCAGGGTGTTGTGCCCGATCTCGAGCAAGCCGTGACCGACGTCACGAGCGAATACCGTCAGCGAGCGCCCTGTGGCTTGCTGCGCGGTGCGCAGCACGGCAATGGCTTTCATCGCATCCCTCTTCAAAACGCCGTCCTGGATGCCCGAAGGCCGCGGCGCCGAAGGGGGCGCTGGGGCAGGGCGACGGCGATAATCGACCGACTACCGCAAGCGACCGACGAACGGGCCGCGCGGAGCGGGACTGCAGCGACCGTCCTGGTGATCCTGGTGATTACGATGCGGACGGTACGGGTCTGCCCTGATTCAGATCCAAGGGCAGCACGAATTTTAGGAAGGCTCTCATATCCGGTCAAGAATATGAGGTCTCCCTCTTATATCTAGGAAGAATGATCTACCGAGACTTGCGGGACTTCATCACCCAGCTCGAAGCCCGCGGAGAGCTGCGCACCATCACCGATCCGGTGTCTCCGGTGCTCGAGATGACCGCGCTGGGCGACCAGTTGCTGCGTGCCGGCGGCCCGGCGGTGCTGTGCCGCAACCCGACCGGTTTTTCGATCCCGGTGCTGCTGAATCTTTTCGGCACCCCCCAACGTGTAGCCCTCGGAATGGGGGCCTCGTCGACCGCCGAGCTGCGCGACGTCGGCCGGCTGCTGGCCGGGCTCAAGGAGCCCGAGCCGCCCAAGGGCCTGAAGGACGCCGGCAAGCTGCTGTCGATGGCCAAGGCGCTGTGGGACATGAAGCCTTCGGTGCAGCGCAGCGCGCCCTGCCAGGAGGTGGTGCTCCAGGGCCCGGACGTCGACCTCGGCCGCCTGCCGATCCAAACCTGCTGGCCCGGCGACGCTGGCCCGCTGCTGACCTGGGGCCTGGTCGTCACGCGCGGCCCGCAGGCCGTGGCCACGCCGCGGCTGCGCCAGAACCTGGGCATCTACCGCCAGCAGCTGATCGGCCGCAACCAGCTGATCATGCGCTGGCTGGCGCACCGCGGCGGCGCGCTGGATTTCCGCGAGTTCGCGCTCGCCAACCCCGGCAAGCCCTTCCCGATCGCGGTGGCTCTGGGCGCCGACCCGGCGACCATCCTCGGCGCCGTGACGCCGGTGCCCGACAGCCTGTCCGAATACCAGTTCGCCGGCCTGCTGCGCGGCAGCCGCACCGAACTCGTCGACTCCGGCGTCGGCGAAGGCCGGGCGCTGCAGGTGCCGGCCAGCGCCGAGATCGTGCTCGAAGGCCACATCCCGCCGGCGCCTGCCGGCTTCACCGGCGAGTCCGACCGCGGCGTCAAGCTCTGCGAACGCGGCGGCTACCTGCATGCGCTGGAAGGCCCGTTCGGCGACCACACCGGCTATTACAACGAGCAGGACTGGTTCCCGGTGTTCCAGGTCGACCGCATCACGCACCGGCGCGACCCGATCTACCACTCCACCTACACCGGCAAGCCGCCCGACGAGCCGGCGGTGCTGGGCGTGGCGTTGAACGAGGTCTTCGTGCCGATCCTGCAGAAGCAGTTTCCGGAAATCGCCGACTTCTACCTGCCGCCCGAAGGCTGCAGCTACCGCATGGCGGTGATCTCGATCCGCAAGGCCTACCCGGGCCACGCCAAGCGCGTGATGTTCGGGCTCTGGAGCTTCCTGCGCCAGTTCATGTACACCAAGTTCATCGTCGTCACCGACGAGGACGTGAACATCCGCGAGTGGCGCGAAGTCATCTGGGCGATCACGACGCGCATGGACCCGGTGCGCGACACGACGCTGGTCTCCGAGACGCCGATCGACTACCTGGACTTCGCCTCGCCGGTCAGCGGCCTGGGCGGCAAGATGGGCCTGGACGCGACCAACAAGTGGCCCGGCGAGACCTCGCGCGAGTGGGGCCGGCCGATCACGATGGACGCCGCCGTCGAGCAGCGTGTGCGCTCTCTTGCCGAACGTTTGATCTCGCCCCCTTGACGTGCACGCGGCGTGAAAATCCGCCTTGAACCTGCGCGGCGCGTCGCCTAACTTCGAGATGCCTGAACGCAGGCATCTAGGAAGACGGCGCAATTCCTGCGCGTCGGGAGCCCCGGACCACTTTCCTCTGGAGCTCCATCGGTGACCAGTGGTCACCCGCCCCCTCCGGTCCCCTGGGCCGGAGGGGGTTTCGCTTTTTGGGCCGGCTTTTGTGCCTCCGCAGGCCCGAAGCTTGCTCAGTTTCCCCTGCCTGACACCCTCTGCGCCGCCTCGGTGCAAGCGGTGTTCGCCCGGTGCCCGGCCTCGGTGCGCCGGGTCGCGGCGTCTTCCGTGTGAATTTCCACGCCTGACGTTGGCATCTCTGTGGACAACTCGTGCGCGGCGTCGCCAGGTGCTTGATTCACGGGGCTTTTCATCGGATTGCCACAATTTGTGGCAGCCTGCGACGCGCGCCGACGGCGCGCACCGGGGCCGTGCGGGCGGACAGGCCGCCGCCGGCCTCAGGCCCCGATGAAGTGCCGGCGATAACGCGCCGGCAGGTCCGCCAGGCGCAGCATCACCGGCAGGTCGGCGGTTTTGAAGTCGGGATCCCAGGCCGGCGCGCCGAGCACACGCGCGCCGCAGCGCAGATAGCCCTTGAGCAGCGGCGGCGCGTCGACCGGCAGGTCCTGGCGCAGTTCGTCGACCGGCAACGCCAGCCGCGGCGTCACGCGCCATTCGGGCGCGGCCAGGTGCGTCGCTTCCAGACGGCGCCACAGACTGGCGGCGGCATGGCCGCCGTCGCGCATGCCGACGCTGGCGCAGCCGACCATGGTCTCCAGCCCGTTGCGCACCATGAAGGCGGCGAGTGCGCCCCACAGCGCCATGACGACGCCGCCGGAGCGCCAGTCCGGGTGCACGCAGGAGCGGCCGAGCTCGACCATCGTCGCGCGCAGCGGCGTCAGCGGGCCGAGGTCGAACTCGTTGTCGCTGTACAGCCCGCCGGCGCGTGCGGCCGCCGCTGGCGTCATCACGCGGTAGGTGCCGACGACCGGACCGGGCTCGTCGGCTTCGCCCGGGGCGCGCACCAGCAGGTGTTCGCAGAAGGCGTCGTAACGGTCGACGTCCAGCCCCGGCGGCGTGCCGGCCGGCACCTCCAGCCGCGCGCCCATCTCGCCGGCGAAGACCTCGTGGCGCAGGCGCTGGGCCTCGCGCACCTCGTCCTCGTCGCGTGCCCAGGCGACGAGCAGCGCGGCCTCGGCGGCGGGCGCCGCCGTCAGCGGGGCACGGGGGCTCAGGGCACCGGCGCGGTCCTCGATCGGGGCGGCGGCGAGCGGCGGGGTCAGGGTCGTGTCGGGCATGGACCGTCATCGTTGCGGCCCGGGGTGACGCCCGGGTGAAGCGTGTATGACGAAGCCGTGGCGGCCGCGCCGGCATGCCCGCTGCCCTGACGGGGCGCAAAGCCCGGCGGGATGTCGTGCGGCCGTCATCCGGCGATCACGCCCGGCGCCTGCAATGCCCGCCGTCGTGCCGTGAGCACGAACACCACAGGACCGCCATGACTTCCTCTTCGAACGACAACACCCGTCATCCGGCGCCGCCGCGCCGCCGCTTCCTGCAGACCGCCGCCGGCCTGGCCACCGTCATCACGCTGCCGTCCTGGCTGACCGGCTGCGGCGGCAGCGGCGACGACGGCCCGGTGCGCCTGGCGGTGCTGAGCGACGTGCACCTCTACGACGCCACGGCGCTGGGCACCAGCAGCGAGCTCGACGCCTACCTGCTGCAGGACCGCAAGATGATCAAGGAGAGCGTCGAGATCTTCGACGCCGCACTGGCCGCGATCGTCGCCGCCAAGCCCGACGCGTTGCTGATCTCCGGCGACCTGACCAAGGACGGCGAACGCGTCAACCACGAACTGCTCGCCGCCAAGCTGCAGGCGCTGCGCGCCCAGGGCGTGCGCGCCTACGTGATCCCCGGCAACCACGACGTCGCCAACCCCGACGCCAAGGACTTCCGCAGCGTGCCGGCCACCGCCGCGGCCACCGTCGACGCCGCCGCCTTCGCCTCGATCTACGCCCGCTGCGGCTACGGCGACGCCGTCGCGCGCGACCCTGCCTCGCTGAGCTACGTCACCGAACTGGGCGAGGGCGTCTGGCTCTTCGCCATCGACTCCTGCCGTTATGCCGAGAGCGCGAATCCGAGCGCGCCGATCACCGCCGGCCGCGTGCGCGCCGACACGCTCGCCTGGCTGCAGCACTGGCTGGGCATCGCGCGCGAACGCGGCATCGCCGCCGTCGGCACCATGCACCACGGCCTGATCGAACACTTCCCCGGCCAGTCGAGCTTCTTCCCCGAGTACCTCGTCGAGGACCGCCAGACCCTGGCCGCCGCCTTCGCTGCGGCCGGGCTGACGGTGGTCTTCACCGGCCACTATCACGCCCAGGACATCGTGCGCGCCAGCTACGGCGGCGTCATGGTTCACGACGTCGAGACCGGCTCGACGGTCACCGCGCCCAGCCCCTACCGCCTGGTGACGATCGACCGCGACGCCGGCACGCTGGCCATCACCAGCGGCACCGTCAAGGCGACAGCCGGCCACCCGAACGACTTCGTCGCCTGGTCCAGAAACTACCTGGAGACCGGCCTGCAGACGCTGGTCGCCGGGCTGCTGGGCTCGGCGCCGTACTCGCTGCCGGCGCCGACGATCGCGATGCTGGTGCCGCTGATCGTGCCGGCAATGGTCGCGCACTACGCCGGCGACGAGCACCTGAGCGACGCCAGCGTGCAGGCCACGCTGCAGGCCATGGCGCAGAGCACGGACCCGATGACGGCCATGCTCGGCGGCTTCGTGCTCGGGCTGTGGAACGACCCGCAGCCGGGCGACAACACGCTGTCGATCACACTCTGACCGGCACCGGCCGGATGTCCCCGGCCGACGTTGGCATCCCTGTGGACAAGCCGTGGGGCCGGCGCGCAAGTGCGCGCCAGGCAATGGGTTTTTTTGGATTGCCTCGTTTTTGAGCACGGCCGCGCGCGCTGGGCGGCGGCTGCGGCGCTCCTTATCATCGCGGCGCGCCGCCTGGGCGTGCCCGTCTCCGCTGCCGATGTCCTGCTCCGAAATCCGTCCCGATCCCGCCTGCGCCGGCCTGCCGCCGGCCCTGGCCGCGGTGTTTGCCGCGGGCATCCCGCTGACCGCGCCGGAGCTGGCCTCGCGCTGCGTGCTGCTGGACGCCGGGGCGCTGGACACGGCCGACTGGTCGGCGCTGGCCGAGCCGGGCCAGACGTGCGTCTTCGCCGACGGCGGCCCGCAGGCGGCGCGCATCGCCGCCGAGCTGCAACGCCACGGGCTGGCCGCCGACACCCCGGCCGCGCGCATCGACGGCGAGGCCGTCGTCGCCACCGGCCTGGCGTCGCTGGCCGCCGGCGCCGGCACGCTGGTCGTCGGCGAGACGGTGCGCCTGTCGCGGCACTACGAAGCCGCGCCGGCCGCGGCGCCGGCCGCCCCCGGCGGCGAACACTACGGCCCGGCCGACGCCCGCCGGCTGCAGCGCCTGCTGGCCGGGCGGCGCGACATGCGCCACTTCCGCCGCGGCGAACACATCACGCCCGAGACCCTGCAGCGCCTGCTGCAGGCGGCGCACCACGCGCCTTCGGTGGGCATGATGCAGCCCTGGCGCTACCTGCGCATCAGCGACCCGGCGCGCCGCGAAGCGATCGCCGCGCTGGTCGCCCGCGAGCGCGACGCCACCGCCGACGCGATGGGCGAACGCGCCGCCGAGTTCCTGCGCCTGAAGGTCGAAGGCATCCGCGAATGCGCCGAGCTGCTGGTCGCCGCGCTGCCGCCCGACGACGGCACGGTCTTCGGCCGGCGCACGATGCCGCGCGAGATGGTCGTCTGCTCGCTGGCCTGCTCGATCCAGAACCTCTGGCTGGCCGCGCGCGTCGAGAACCTGGGCCTGGGCTGGGTGTCGATGTTCGAGCCGCAGCCGCTGGCCGAGCTGCTGGCGATGCCGGCCGGCGCGATGCCGCTGGCCATCCTCTGCCTGGGGCCGGTCGAGGCCTTCTACCCGGCGCCGATGCTGGAGATCGAAGGCTGGCGCTCGCGCCGCCCCTGGCAGGACGCGGTCTACGAGAACGCCTGGGGCGAGCCCGCCAGCCCGAACTCGGCGGCCAGCAAGGCGTAGGAGCGCCGGCGCACGGCTTCGTCGTAGGTCCAGGTGTTGACGACGACGTGGTCCAGCGCCAGCCGCGAGGCCAGCGCGCGCAGCCGCGCGCCGACCTCGGCGGCGCTGCCCACCAGCGCCTGCTCGCGTGCGCCGGCCAGCAGCGCCAGCTCGTCGGGCGTGAAGCCGGCCAGCGCCACCTCCTCGGGCGACTGCAGCGGCGCGATGCGGCCGCGGCGGCGGTCCAGCCACCAGCGTTCACGCGGCAGCGCCTGCTGGCGCGCGGTCTCGCCGTCGTCGGCGGCCAGCGCCCAGACGCAGATCGTGGCCTCGGGCTTGGGGTGGCGTTCGCTCGGCCGGTACAGGCCGCGGTATAGGTCCAGCGCGGCTTCGACGCCTTGGCCGTCGGAGAAGAAGTAGGCGAAGGCGTAGGGCAGGCCGAGCTGGGCGGCGAGCTGCGCGCCGTAGGTCGAGCTGCCGAGGATCCAGACCTCCGGCGTGCGCGCGACCCCGGCGCCGGCCGGCGCACGCGGGTGCGCGACGATGCCGCCGTGGCGCGCGCCGCCCACCCAGGCCTGCAGCTCGGCGACCTGCTGCGGGAAGCTCTCGGCGGCCAGCGCCGCGTTGGGGTTCAGCGCCGCGGCGGTGCGCAGGTCGCCGCCCGGGGCGCGGCCGACACCCAGGTCGATGCGGCCCGGCGCCAGCGCGTCGAGCACGCGGAACTGCTCGGCCACCTTCAGCGGCGCGTAGTGCGGCAGCATGACGCCGGCGCTGCCCAGGCGGATGCGGCGTGTGCGCGCCGCGGCGGCGGCCAGCAGCACTTCGGGCGCGGTGCCGACCAGCGCCTCGAGGTTGTGGTGTTCGCTGACCCAGAAACGTTCGTAGCCCAGGGCCTCGGCGTGTTCGGCCAGCGCGACGCTGGCGCGGATGGCCTCGTCCTCGCCGCGGCCGGCCACCGCCGGCGACTGGTCCAGCACCGACAGCCGCATCACGCGAGCGCGGCGGCGCGGCGCACGAGATCGGCGGCTTTCTCGCCGATCATGAGGGTCGGGGCGTTGGTGTTTCCTGAAACGATGTTCGGCATGATCGAAGCGTCGGCAACCCGCAGGCCCACGATCCCCTTGACCTTGAGCTCGGCGTCGACGACGTCGCCCGGGCCCGGCCCCATGCGGCAGCTGCCGACCGGATGGTAGATGGTGTCGGCGCGCTGGCGAACCCAGCGCTCCAGCGCGGCGTCGTCCAGCCCGGCCACCGCGGTCCGCCCGCCGCCGGCGAGTGCCGGCTGCTCGAGGATGCGCTGCGTCAGCCGCACGCCGGCCATCAGCCGGCGCAGGTCGTCGGGGTCGTTCAGGAAGCCGGGGTCGATGCGCGGCGGCGCCAGCGGGTCGGCGCTCAGCAGCGTCACGCGGCCGCGGCTTCTGGGCCGCAGCACGCAGACGTGCGCCGACCAGCCGTGGCCCCAGACCGTGCGCCGGCCGTGGTCCACCAGCTTGCCGATGACGAAGTGCAGCTGCACGTCGGGCCGCGTCTCGTCGGCGCGCGTGCGCAAAAAGGCGCCCGACTCGGCGAAGTTGGTCGTCAGCATGCCGCGGCGCTGGCGGCGCCACTGCTGCACGCCGCCCAGCACGCGCAGCGCGCCGCCGAGCGACACGCCCACCGTCTCGGCCGCGCCCGGCGCGTCGACCAGCAGCACGACGTCGGGGTGGTCGTGAAGATGGCGGCCGACACCGGGCAGCTCGTGCACGACCTGCAGGCCCTGCGCCTGCAGCTCGGCGCCCGGGCCGATGCCCGACAGCAGCAGCAACTGCGGCGACTGCAGCGCGCCGGCCGAGAGGATGACCTCGCGCCGCGCCGACAGCACGCGCCGCGCACCGCCTTGCAGGACCTCGACGCCGGTGGCGCGCCTGCCTTCCAGCACCACCTTCAGCGCCTGCGCGCCGGTGATCACTTCCAGGTTGGGCCGACCGAGCGCCGGCGTCAGATAGGCCTTGGCGGCGCTGAAGCGTTCGCCGCCGCGGTGCGTCACCTGGTACATCCCGACGCCTTCCTGGCGCTCGCCGTTGAAGTCGCGGTTCTCGACGAAGCCGGCCTGGCGCCCGGCCTCGACGAAACGCTCCGACCAGGGGTTGGGCTCGGGCAGGTCCATCACGTTGAGCGGGCCGTCGGCGCCGTGCCAGGCGTCGGCGCCGCGTTCGTTGTGCTCGGACTTGCGGAAGTACGGCAGCACGTCGGCCCAGCCCCAGCCCGGGTTGCCCTCGGCGGCCCAGCCGTCGTAGTCCTCGTGCTGGCCGCGGATGTAGATCATCGCGTTGATGGAGCTGGAGCCGCCGAGCACCTTGCCACGCGGCTGGTAGCCGGCGCGGCCGCCCAGCCCGGCCTGGGCGACTGTCTCGAAGGCCCAGTTGGCCTGGCCGGTGCGCGCCATCAGCGCGATGCCGGCGGGGCAGTGGATCAGCGCGCTGCGATCGGGCTCGCCGGCTTCCAGCAGCGCGACGCGCACGCCGGGGTCTTCGGACAGGCGCGCGGCGAGCACGCAGCCCGCCGACCCCCCGCCGACGATGAGGTAGTCGTACACGCTTGTCTCCGGTGTTGTGCTTGTCGGACGATCTTAGCCAGCACGATTGGAGAGATCGCCCCAGAGCCGCCTGGCGCTGTCACCCCCGCGTCTGCAGCGGGCACTCGCGGCGCGTGTCACGCGGCTTGCCCATAATCGCCAGCCCCGCGGCCGACCCGGCCGCCTTTGCCGCCGGCCCGTCGCGCCGCCGCGGCCGCGCCCACCAGGCGCCTTGGAGACCCGCCGTGTTCCAGCGTTTCGAACGGCTGGTGCATCCCTATCCGGATGCGCTGCCGCCCACGCCGCCCAAGACTTTCATCGCCTTCCTCTGGGAATGCTCGCGTGGCATGCGCGGGCTGCTGCTCGCGCTGACGATCCTCACCGCCGGCATCGGCGCCTTCGAGGCGGCGCTGTTCAGCATGATGGCCCACGTCGTCGACGTGCTCGCCAAGGTCGAGCCCGGCCGGCTGTGGCAGCAGGAAGGGCGCACGCTGATGCTGCTGGGCGGCGTGCTGCTGGGCAGCATCGTGCTCGCCGGCGTGCAGGCGCTGGTCAAGTACCAGGCGCTGTTCGGCAACTTCCCGATGCGGCTGCGCTGGAACTTCCACCGCCAGATGCTCGAGCAGAGCATGGGCTTCTACCAGGACGAGTTCGCCGGCCGCATCGCCACCAAGGTGATGCAGACCGCGCTGGCGGTGCGCGACACCTGGATGATCTTCGCCGACATCCTGGTCTACGTGCTGATCTACTTCGCGACGCTGGTCGGCATCGTCGGCGGCTTCGACCTGTGGCTGGTGCTGCCCTTCGCCGGCTGGCTGCTGTGCTACATCGGCTGCCTGATGTTCTTCGTGCCGCGGCTGGGCAAGGTCGGCCAGCAGCAGGCCGACGCACGCTCGCTGATGACCGGGCGCATCACCGACGCCTACACCAACATCGGCACCGTCAAGCTGTTCTCGCACGCCCAGCGCGAGGCGCGCTACGCACGCAGCGCGATGCAGGAGTTCATGGGCACGGTGCACGGCCAGATGCGGCTGGTCAGCGGCTTCGAGATCGCCAACCAGGCGCTGAGCGTGGGCCTCGTCGCCTCGACCGCCGGCGTCTGCCTGTGGCTGTGGTCGCAAGGCCAGGTTGGCGTGGGCGCGGTGGCCGCGGCCACGGCGATGGCCTTCCGCCTGAACGGCATCTCGCACTGGGTGATGTGGGAGATGGCGCAGCTCTTCGAGCACATCGGCACGGTGCACGACGGCATGGGCACGCTGTCCAAGGCGCGCAGCGTGCTCGACAAGCCCGAGGCGAAGCCGCTGGAGGTGTCGCGCGGCGAGGTCCGCTTCGAGCGCGTGCGCTTCGCCTACGACGCGCGCAAGCCGGTGCTCGACGACTTCGACCTCGTCATCCGCCCGGGCGAGAAGATCGGCCTCGTCGGCCGCTCCGGCGCCGGCAAGAGCACGGTGGTGAACCTGCTGCTGCGGCTGTACGACATCGACGGCGGCCGCATCCTGATCGACGGCCAGGACATCGCCGGCGTCACCCAGACCAGCCTGCGCGCGGCGATCGGCATGGTCACGCAGGACACCTCGCTGCTGCACCGCTCGGTGCGCGACAACATCCTCTACGGCCGGCCCGACGCCGGCGACGAGGACATGCACCGCGCCGCCGAACGTGCCGCCGCCGCCGAGTTCATCGCCGGCCTGGCCGACGCCAAGGGCCGCCAGGGCTACGACGCCCACGTCGGCGAACGCGGCGTCAAGCTCTCGGGCGGGCAGCGCCAGCGCATCGCGATCGCGCGCGTGATGCTGAAGGACGCGCCGATCCTGCTGCTCGACGAAGCCACCAGCGCGCTGGACAGCGAGGTCGAGGCGGCGATCCAGGACAGCCTGTACAAGCTGATGGAAGGCAAGACGGTGGTCGCGATCGCGCACCGGCTGTCGACGATCGCGGCCATGGACCGGCTGGTGGTGATGGACCGCGGCCGCATCGTCGAAGTCGGCGACCACCGCAGCCTGCTGGCCGCCGGCGGCCTGTACGCGCGGCTGTGGGCGCACCAGAGCGGCGGTTTCCTCGGCGAGGACGACGCCGACGAGGCGGCGGCGGTGGCCGGCTGAGGCCGCGCGCGGCTAGCGCGGCGGCGGCTCCGGCATCGGCTGCGTCGGCGCGAAACCCTGCTGTTCCGGCGTCAGCGACATCGGCTGCGTCTCGGCCCAGCCGGCGTCGGTGCCGGTGCGGGTGGCCTCCTGGGGCGCCAGCGCGCGTTCCAGCGCGGCGCGGCGTTCGGCCAGGTCGTGCACCACCGCCGACGGGCCGGTGTGCAGGCGGCGCTTGAGGTCGCGCGCTTCGGCCTCGGCCTCGAAACGCGAGTCTTCCGAATCGGCGAGCAGCTTCTTCAGATGGGCGACGCGGCGCCGGTGCCACCAGGCCGCGGCGACGCTGAACACCGCGAACACCAGTGCGGCGGCAAGCAGTGGGGGCCAGTAAGCGTCCATCGCCGGCCTATCGACGGCGCCGCGCCGCGACTTGAGCATTCGCGCAAATCGCCATTGCGTCCTGCGACGGATGCCACGGACCGCGGCCCCCGCCGCCGCGCGGCAGCCCTGCCGCCACCCGGGCGACCCCGCCGCGGCGACAATCGCCGGTTCGCCCCGTTGTCCCCACCCGAGAGCACGCCGTGTCCCACGCCCTCACTCCGCCGCGCCCGGCGCGCGCCCTCACCGGCTACAAGCCGTTCTGGGCCAAGCGTTTCGGCCCCGCGCCCTTCCTGCCGACCACGCGGCGGGAGATGGAGGCGCTCGGCTGGGACTCCTGCGACATCGTCATCGTCACCGGCGACGCCTACGTCGACCACCCGAGCTTCGGCATGGCCGTCATCGGCCGCGTGCTGGAGGCGCAGGGCTTCCGCGTCGGCATCATCCCGCAGCCCGAGTGGAACGCCGTCGAGTCCTTCCAGGCGCTGGGCCGGCCGAACCTGTTCTTCGGCATCGCCGCCGGGAACATGGATTCGATGATCAACCACTACACGGCCGACCGCCGCATCCGCAGCGACGACGCCTACACGGCCGGCGCCGCGGCCGGCAAGCGCCCCGACCGCGCGACGCTGGTCTACACCCAGCGCTGCCAGCAGGCCTACAAGGACGTGCCGGTGGTCATTGGCGGCATCGAGGCCAGCCTGCGCCGCGTCGCCCACTACGACTACTGGCAGGACAAGGTGCGGCGCTCGATCCTCGCCGACAGCAAGGCCGACCTGCTGGTCTACGGCAACGCCGAGCGCGCCATCGTCGAGATCGCCCACCGCCTGGCGCGGCGCGAGCCCATCGAGACGATGACCGACATCCGCGGCACCGCCTTCCTGGTGCGCGGCGGCTTCGCGCCGCAGGGCTTCATCGAGATCGACTCCAGCGAGGTCGACCTGCCGGGCCGCGTCGACGCGCTGCCCAACCCCTACGAGCCGCCCGACCATGCCGGCGGCAACGCGATCGAAGGCCCCGAGGTCGCCGACCCGACCGTCATCGACGCCGAGCCGGCCGCACCGGCGGCGGCCGCGGCCGCTGTCTCCGAGCAGCCGATCGCCATCGTGCCGCGCCGCGCGGCGCGCCCGGCACCGCCGCCGCGCGACCGCACGGTGATCCGCATGCCCTCGTACGAGCAGGTCAAGGCCGACCCGGTGCTCTACGCCCATGCCAGCCGCGTGCTGCATCTGGAGACCAACCCCGGCAACGCGCGCGCGCTGGTGCAGCGCCACGGCGAGCGCGACGTCTGGATCAACCCGCCGCCGCTGCCGCTGGGCATGCCGGAGATGGACCACGTCTTCGACCTGCCGTACGCGCGCAGCCCGCACCCGCGCTACGCCGACGAGTTCGGCCGCCACGACGGCGCGACCAAGATCCCGGCCTGGGAGATGATCCGCTTCAGCGTGAACATCATGCGCGGCTGCTTCGGCGGCTGCACCTTCTGCTCGATCACCGAGCACGAGGGCCGCATCATCCAGAGCCGCAGCGCCGACAGCATCGTGCGCGAGGTCGAGCAGATGCGCACGATGCCGGGCTTCACCGGTGTCGTCAGCGACCTGGGCGGGCCGACGGCCAACATGTACCGCCTGGGCTGCAAGAGCCCCGAGATCGAGGCCGCCTGCCGCAAGCCGAGCTGCGTCTACCCCGACATCTGCCAGAACCTGCGCACTGACCACGGCCCGCTGGTCAAGATCTACCGCCGCGTGCGTGCGCTGCCGGGCATCAAGAAGGTGCTGATCGGCTCGGGCCTGCGCTACGACCTGGCGGTGAAGAGCCTGGAGTACACGCGCGAGCTGGTGTCGCACCACGTCGGCGGCTATCTGAAGATCGCACCCGAGCACACCGAGCGCGGGCCGCTGTCCAAGATGATGAAGCCGGGCATCGGCAGCTACGACCGCTTCAAGCAGCTGTTCGACCAGTTCAGCGCCGAGGCGGGCAAGAAGCAGTACCTGATCCCGTACTTCATCGCCGCGCACCCGGGCACCACCGACGAGGACATGATGAACCTCGCGCTGTGGCTCAAGCAGAACGGCTTCAAGGCCGACCAGGTGCAGACCTTCTACCCCAGCCCGATGGCCACCGCGACGGCGATGTACCACTCGGGCCTGAACCCGCTGAAGGGCGTGCACCGCGACGAACGGGGCGAACGCGTGGACGTGGTGCGCGGCGAACGCCGCCGCCGGCTGCACAAGGCCTTCCTGCGCTGGCACGACCCGAACAACTGGCCGCTGCTGCGCGAGGCGCTGAAGGAAATGGGCCGTGCCGACCTGATCGGCAACGGCAAGCACCACCTGATCCCGACCTACCAGCCCGCCACCGACGGCAGCTACCAGAGCGCGCGGCGCAAGAACAGCACGCCGTCCAAGGGCACGGTGCTGACCCAGCACACGGGGCTGCCGCCGCGGGCGGGGTTGCCGTGCGGGCGGGGGCCATCCGCGGGAGTGGCGGGTGGCGCGGCTGCGCGGGGCGCGGCGCCGGGGCGGGGGGCTGGTGGCAGGCCGGCGTCGTCGGCCTCTGCGTCGGCCGGATCGGCGCGTGTGCGGCCGGCGGTGGGCGGCGGTGGAAAGCCGGGCTCGGTGGCGAAGGGGCGCAAGCGCTGAGCTTGGGGCGGGCTGGCGGCGGCGTAGGCGGCAACGGCTGCCGCTGCTCGCACCGCTTCTGGCACCACTGCTGAGACGGCGCCGACGTCGTCGTTAATCGCCGCTCCATTCTCTTGATGGCTTGAGCCAGGCTGCGCTCGGCTGGCCGAGTGCGCCACCGCCTGCGCATGCCGCGGCCACCGGGTGGCCGGTTCCGTTCATGTCCCCCGGCCCGGCTGCGCCGGGCCTCCTCCTTTACTTCACTCCACCGGCCACCCGGCGTCCGCGGCAGGCCGGGGCGGGGTTTGTTCGCTCGGGTTGGCGGCCTCCCCCCGAAGACGGGCGGTGGGCTTGGCGGCCATGATCGGGCGGCTCAGAATCGTGCGCGGCCGACGCCGTTTTCGGCGTCTTTTTACGCCTGTGGAGAAGATTGCTCGGCGACGGAAATCTTAAGCGCGACAAGGGCTTGAGTTGTCGTCCAGGGTTTCTGTTACGCGAGCGTTGGATTTGTTATGCGGCGTCTGGGTGCTGCATATAACAGTGGTTGGGCTTAACTACTACCATGACAAACTTCGACGCACCATTTGCTGAGATCGAACGTGACTTCCTGGCTCGCCGAGTCCCTCTTGATTCTCCGGGCTTTTACGATCATCCGAATTTCATGGAAGTCGAAAGAGCTAACCCGTGCTACCTAAACAACTACGCCAGATACGTTCACGATCGTCAGCGCACTCCTGCCTATGATGAACACGTCAGGCAGACCGTGCCTATCGTTGCTCGTGTATTTCATGAACACCTAAAGGCAAATGGGCGTCTTGGTGCATGTGTCGACATTTCAGGGATGATATCTCGCGCACTTGAAATGGAAGGCATCTGGAACTTTGTTGTGAAAGGTTCTTTGACCATCGAGTTTCCAAGAGAAGCCAAAATCGCACCTAAGTTTTTCTGGTCTGTCGACGCTGGACAATTCACTGCGGCACATGCCTGGGTGGTGGCTCCACCTTACTTCATCGTTGATGTCGCGATTAGGCTTCAACCGTACTCGGAAGGTGAAGAAAGATACCTTCCCGAAGTCATTTGCAGCTACGCTGAAACGCTCACAACCGGAACCCTTGATGATGTCGTGTCCCCAGAGGTCCGGACTTGCCTTGCATTCATGGGGATACCTAAGGCGCGGCAGTTAAGCAAGGCAAGCCCGAATACTCCGAACTTCATGAAGGTGTTCCCTGCGCGTCTGTTCAAGTTCGGTGAAACGGCAATGAAGTTTGTGCCAGTGGCCACAACAGCACCAGACACGCGGTTTCAAGACATGTGCGCCATGCTATTCGATGGGAAGACTGGCTTCGAGCTATATGCAAGCGATGTTAAAGCTGCGCTAGCGGAGGCCCGTCGCGCCCAACCCGGCAGTCAACAGGACGCTGCGCGATGAAGCCGCGCAGCGCCTGTTAATTTGAACGTTAGGCCTCTACACCAAAATAAATTATGTATCGCCGCAGCAGCGCAATTCTTTGCTTTCAGAACTTCAAGGAAGCAGCGTTGTACTTTGACCAAGTCCTGCCACTCAATATGGGGCGGATGCAGGGTGACCCGGATATCGGCGACATTCTCGTCGGCTACCCCGAGTCTATTCCGTCAGCTGCGCTTTCGCACCTAATAGATGGAGTCGAGGGAAATACGGTTACCTATAGCCATGCCACTCGGGTCATGGAATTCACTGCAGACAAGTGGGTTGAGTTCGCAAAGAAGGTATCTCCATATGCGCAATTGTGGGCGCCGGACCCGCGTGGCGAAAAGCAGCATGACCCGCAAGAAGAGCACCAGAAGCTACTAACTGCGTACCTATCGGACGCCCACATTAATGGCGGAGCACCAATACGCCAAGCACTTAGCGAATACGCCAATGCGCTTGGCGTACAGAACTTCTCCGTCGCCCTACCTACCGCTGTAGGCGGGAATGAAGCCGATCCAAGTCTGATGCTCTCAAACCTGCAGTTGATCGATGCAGCCTCTGCTGACTGGCGTCAAATCCTAGACGTTCGCAAGGACGACACATCGCGGAGGAAGTTGGCTCGTCTGCGCCTCTTTCTGCACGAGGACTTTCAAGGCAAACCCGCCACCTTCATCGAGGACGATCTGCTTCGTCGAGTCGAAGACTACGAGCTAACCACCAAAAAATTTGGCTTCACTACGCTCACCTCCTCTCTTGGCATGCTGCTAGATGCCAAGTCACTTCAAGCTTCTGCTGGCGCTGGTGTTCTAGCCGGCTTTTTTGGCGGCATAGAGGTTGGACTCCTTAGCGCCGCCGCAATTGAGTTGGGCAAGGTGGCGCTAAACGTCGCTGAGAAGCGCCATGATATGAAGCATTGGCAGTCAGGCCACGAAATGGCTTACGTCTTCGAAACCCGTAACCGCCTTCACAAATGAATTGGCAAGCGGGAGGAGTGGAACTAGCGATGCACACCACTGAAAGTCGGCAGCCTGGCCTAACTGGCGGTTAAACGCGAACGCCAACATAAGCCATGCCTTCGGCATTCTCATGACTTATGTTGGTGCCCTCCGTGCTTCGTGCTCCGGTGCCGGTTAACCACGGCTACAAGGGCATCCCCGTCTTTCAAGCAAAACGAATCCTTGATGAATCGATCACCGATTCATCAAGGTACTTCGACGGTGTGCTGCCATTGCGCCACCTGACGGCAAAAGAACCAAGGTGCGGACTGCGCAACTACAACCGGCCTTTGATGCAGCGTTCGATGCCGCGGGCCCTGATGAAAGATTCGCGCGGGGGCCGAGTTCGGACGCAGGGCGGCCGGTGGCCGGCCTGCACCACACGAGGGGCCGGGCTACTGGCCCGGCGCGGCCTGCAAGGGCCATTCGTTAGCCGCGGTCGCCATCACTGGCGCCGCCTGGAGTTAAACGAGCACTCCCCGCGCAGGTCCAACCTTGATCCATCAACGCAGGCGTCACGCGGTGGCAGAAACGGATTCGAGGGCGCCTTTCTCCGATGAGGTTGGCGGTTGGCTTGGGCGGCGCGGCTTGTGTTCAGGCCATGGGCTTGAACTCTTCGCCCTTGGCGAGCATCGCCCAGGCCATGCGCACGTTCTTGGCGGCGATGGCGACCACGGCCTTCCAATAGCCGCGGCGCTCGGCCAGCGCGGTGGCCCAGCGGCTCAGCCGGTCGTGCTTGTTGGCTGCGGCGGCCAGCACGGCGCGCGCTCCCATGATGAACAGCGTGCGCAGGTAGGCGTCGCCGGCCTTGGTGATGCGCCCGAGCCGGTTCTTGCCGCCCGAGCTGTACTGGTCGGGTGCCAAGCCCATCCAGGCGGCGAGCTGGCGGCCGTTGGCGAAGTCGTGGCCGTAGCCGATGCTGGCCAGCAGCGCGCTGGCGGTGGTCGGGCCGATGCCGGGCATGACCATGAGAGCGCGGGCGCGGTCGTCGGCCTGGGCCATCAGCCGGATGTGCTCGTCGTACGCGGCCACGCGCTCGTCCAGGCGCTGCAGTTCGGCCAGCAGGTCGCGGCACACGGTCTGCACCCAGCCGGGCACGGTGTCGAGCTGCTCGCCGGCGCGGCTGCGCACCGTGGCGGCTTTGAGCGGCAGCACGATGCCGAACTCGCTGAGCACGCCGCGCAGGCGGTTGATGACCGCCGTGCGGGCGCACACCCAGCCCTGGCGCGCCGTATGCACCGCCAGGCGCGACTGCGCCTGCGTTGACTTGACCGGCACGAAGCGCATCGCTGGGCGCTGCAACGCCTCGCAGATCGCGGCCGCGTCGGCCGCGTCGTTCTTGCCGCGGCGCCCGCTCATCCGGGCGGGCACGACGAACTTGGGCGCCATCAGCCGCACCGTGTGGCCGAACTCCTGGAAGCGGCGCGCCCAGTGGTGCGCGCCCGAGCAGGCTTTCATGTCGATGGTGCACGGCGGCAACTTGGCCACCGCTTCGAGCAACTGGTCGCGACGCACGGCCGGGCGCACCAGCGCAGGTTTGCCGCGCTCGTCGACACCGTGCAGGGCAAACACGTTCTTGGCCAGATCGATGCCGAGAAACAGAATCGTCATGGACATCTCCTTGCGTCAGCCGGGTGGAGGATGAGATTTCGCAACCCCATCGTCGTACCGGGCGGCCGTCTGTGCCTGAGGGATAACCTCGGGCGGGTGGGACGCTATGGGGATGTCCCTTTCGTTCGTTAGATCTTCAAGTCAACATGCGCAGATGCTTAGGCCTAACAGAATCAATTTGGACGAGCTTGTCTGAAGACAAGCGATTTTCATGGAAGGTGCTGTCCCGCGCAGTGGCTTTAGTCGGGGCTTTTTTTGTTACCAAAACCGGTGTCGCCTACTTCGATTGGGCGTTAACCGTCGTTACGGCCTTCTTTCTCCTGATATTCATTGAGTCTCAGCGGTCTTACAGTAAGCTGCCACCTGTCTATCGGAAGCGCAGTGTGCGCATCGCAGTCGTTCTTGGGTCCTGGGGTGTCACGCTGCTCGGGCTAGCGTTCTTTCTTCAGGTTGCGCTGGTTTCATCTGCAAGCGTATTTTCCAAGAATGTCGTTCCGGGATTGGATAAATCAGCTTCACTGCTTCAAGCTCTCTCTGTTGTGCTATTTCTTGTGGCTGTTCCCTTTGCCGTCATCCGAGTTTTTAGAAATCTTCAATTTGAGGAGCTCATCTATCAACTCCCACGGCAAGGACTCAAGCAGTTGCTAGTCTTCAAGGAGCCAAAGGTGACGTCGTTTGCGCAGTTTGCCTTCCTGGAGCTGTCGATTCTGTTGGTTTGTTTACTCTACGCGTCGTCTGTTGCGAACATTGCTGGAGGTTTTTTCAAGCTGTTCGCGGCCCTCTCGTAGTGCGCCGAAGATCTAGCCCATCATTCCCGCGGACCGGCTACGGCTGCCGCTGAGTTCAATCGTTGAAGCTGTAGCAAAACCCTGTTTTGCAGCCCCAACACAAAACGGCGCTTCTTCAGGCGCTGTTTCTGTTGGCAAAGCCGTTTCCTCCGATCAAGCTGCCGAAATCGACTCCGAGCCCTGTTATCGCGGCTGTCGCCGCCCGCGAGCCCTGAGAAGGGCTTCGCCCAGCGTCTTCACCCCGTCCCGTACTCCGCCTTGGCCAGCTTCTCGACGTTGTGCACCAGGCAGAAGAGCTTGAACTGGGCGTCGACCTTGGTCTCTCCGCGCAGCGTGAAGCGGCGCAGCCCCTTGTTGTGGCGCAGGTTGGCGAAGACCGGCTCTACCGTGCCCATGCGCCGGTCGTACAGTTCGCGCCCGGCCTCGCTGTCGATGAGCGCGCGCATGCGCTGGGTGTACGCGTGCGCGCTGCCGGTGTTGGCCTGGAAGAACGCCACCTGCCGCGCTGCGGTCGTCTCGGGTTTCCTCAGGCACTGGCCGCGCAGCGCACACGGCCCGCACTGCGCGGCCTGGAAGCGGTAGCTCAGCGAGACATAGCCCCGCTGCTGCGCCTCGTGGCCGCCTTGCGCCGTGTGCCCCGCCGGGCAGGTGCAGCAGCGGCGCAGCGCGTCGTGGCGGAAGTCCTCGGGCCTGAAGAGCACGGTCTTGCCCGGCTTGCGGGTCTTGCGTGCAGCGGGTCGACCCCCGTGCGGTGCTTGCCCTGGTCGGCCAGCCGCGGGTCGCGCTGGCGGCGCTGGTTGTCGGCGATGACAGCGTCGACGCCCATCTCGGCCAGCGCCTTCAGGTTGCTCTCCGAGTGGTAGCCCGCGTCGGCGGTGACGACGGTGTCCGCGCTCATGTGCGCCTGCGCGGCGCGCACCGCCGGCAGCAGCAGCGCCTGCTCGGAGCCCGTGCCGTGGGCCTGGGCGTCGACGATGACCTGATGCTCGGCGTCCACCGTCGCCACGCCGCAGTAGCCCTGGATGACACCCTTGTCGGTGGCCATCTTGGCCGAGTCGTTGTCGGTGACGTTGCTCTTGCGCACGGCGCCGCGTGCGCCGGTCTTGTCGTGGCGGTGCTCGGCCAGGAAGCGCGTGATGCGCTGGGCCTCGTGCGCCAGCTTCTGGATGTGACGCTGCTCGCGCACCGGCAGCGTCGGCTCCGGGGCGTCATCCGCGGCCTGATGGCGGCGCAGCATCGCCTGCGCTGCGTCCTGCATCTTGGCTGCGCGCTGGGCCAGCTCCGAGCGCGTGCCGCTGTGGCGCTTGCTCGCGTTCCCGGGCAGCTTGACGCCGTCGATGGCAAACATCTGCCGGCCGATGAGCCACTGCGCGTCGCAGACCAGCAGCACCCACTGGAAGACCTCGGCAATGGGCTCGGCCAGGCGCTAGACGAAGCGCGCGATGGTGGTGAAGTGCGGCGCGTCGGTACCGCACAGCGCGATGAAGGTGACGTGGCGCTCGCAGGCCGAGGCGATGGCGCGGCTGGAGACCGGGCCGCGGGAATAACACGACCTTGAGCAGCACGGCCGGCGAGACCGCAGGCGCTCCGGTCTCGTCGTTGCGATAGAAGGCGTCGAACGCGTCCAGCGGCACCGCACCCGAGTCGACCAGATGATTGAGCGCGAACTCGAAGGAGCCGGGCAGCAACTGCTCGGCCAGCACCACCGGCAGGAAACACGGCTGGTTGTCGACGGGGCGGTATCGGTTATCGCGTTAACGGTCGGGAGGATGACGGCAGAGCTTGCAAGCGTCATGCCCCGTCGATAGGCTGCGGCGAACACAGGACGCCGAGGGGGGCGCATGAAAAGGCGGATCAACGGCGCTGGTGCGGCATGCCGCACCGCGCAGACCGGCTGCCGCCGCGGCGGGGTTTTTCTACAGCTTCGTTAGGCGCCACCATGAAGCAACCGAGCCTCTCCGCCGTTCATCGGAAAGCTGCGAGGAACTTGGAAGACTCCTTGCGTCAGTATGAGCAGGCGCCATCGGACGTGGCACGAGAGTTCTTGGACCTAAAGCTGCAGGCGACCATCTTTCAGTACGACGTGTGCGCAGAGATGCTGAACTTCACCAGGAACAAACCCACTGGCTTTGCCGCGTCAGTTGCACTGAAAGGCTTGGTGCTCAGGCTCTACGAGTACGACGACCTGATGAACACCAGCTTCATACCGCGGCTGATTGCGCTTGCCGGACGAAGAGGGATACCGTTTGACCGAGCGTCTGTGAAGGCCGCGCGATCCCAGTGGAAGCATGATCTTGCTCGACTGAAGAAGTGGTCCACGTTCCGGAATCAGGTCGCCGGGCACTATGGCAAGGACCTGCGGATGCAGGTCAACCTTCTCAAGGAACTCCAGCCAGACGAAGTGATGTCAGTGACGAAGGCATTCCTCTCGTTCAACATGGCACTGCTGCAGGGACTACGTGACGCAGGGCAAGGTGTTGCGAGTGGCGCCTCTCAAGAAACTCCTCCCAAGTCATTGATGCAGGCGGAGTTTTCTAGGCGGTGGGTGGGTCAGGCGTGACCGGAACGAGCGACATGCCGAGCCGCTACGCCTTGCGCCGCAGGTTATGCAGCACACGCTGGCGGTATCGCTCCTCGTAGTAGGCCTGACCTTGATCGGTGTACTCCTGGCCCTTGCTCAGCAGGCTGTAGATCAGCCGGGCGAGCTTGTGTGCGGCGGCCGTGACGGCTTTGGCCTTGTCCATGCGGGCGCACAAACGCCGGTAGTACGCGCCCAGCGCCGACTGGCTGGTGCGCAGCGCCGCCGCCGCCAGCCGCAGCGCCTGGGCGGCGCGGTTGGCCGTGGGACGGGTCTTGCCGCTCATGACCTTGCCGCCGGTGATCTTGGTGCCCGGGCACAGCCCCATCCAGGAGGCGAAGCGTCAGCCGGGTGGAGGATGAGATTTCGCAACCCCATCGTCATGCCGGGCAGCCGTCCTTGCCTGAGGAATAACCTCGGGTGGGTGGGACGCAATGGGGATGTCCCTTTCATTTGTTTGGCCGCACAAGGGGGCTGTCCTGGTGATCGAGATTCAACCCGCCACCTCCGACCATCTCCCCGATGTCCTGGAATGGCTCAAGGCCGAAGAGGAAGACTCCGGCACGGGCTTCTACTGCAATCGCAACGTGATCGCGAAGTCCTTCGCAAGAGGTGAAGGGCTATGCGCCTTTTCCGAGGGACGGATCGTCGGCTTTGCCATTTTCCAGATGTTCACAGACAGCGGCGATGTTCATATTGTCGAAGTCAAACCAGGCGCCAGGGGTCAAGGGCTCGGGTCGAGGCTACTTCTCGCCTCCATCGAGACGTTGCGCAATGCCGGAGCGAAGTACATAGACGTTGAGTGCACCTCGGAGGAAGGCGAAATGCTCTGCAAACGCCGCGGGTTCGAGGACTATATGGATCCGAGAAACCAACGCAACGAGTGGGACAACCCCACGCTGCGGCTTTACCTTTCAGACTGGCGGCCACCAGCACCGCACCCGTGGGCATAGTGCGGCCTCTCAAGAAATCCTCCCAAGTGATTGATGCAGGCGAAGTTTTCTAGACGGTGGCTGAGTCAGGCGTGACCGGTACGAGCGACATGCCGAGCCGCTGCGCCTTGCGCTGCAGGTTGTGCAGCACGCGCTGGCGGTATCGCTCCTCGTAGTAGGCCTGAGCTTGATCGGTGTACTCCTGGCCCTTGCTCAGCAGGCTGTAGATCAGCCGGGCGAGCTTGTGCGCGGCGGCCGTGACGGCTTTGGCCTTGTCCATGCGGGCGCACGAGCGCCGGTAGTACGTGCCCAGCGCCGACTGGCTGGTGCGCAGTGCGTGAGCCTTCATAAGGCTGGTTGTATTTGCGGCTCTGCTGCACTCTCATGCCGAATGTGAACCTCCCCGAAGCCCTGGCCGCCCGCGTCCACGCCTCGATGCCCGGCCGCGACGAGCCGTTCGTCATCGCGCTCTGCGGCTGGGCCGACACCGGCAAGTCGACGGTGGCCGCGCAACTCGTGGCGGCGTTGCGGCAGTTCGGCCTCGCCGCCGACGCGATTTCCACCGATGACTTCATGCGCGACCGCGCCGAACGCGACGCGATCGGCATCAGCGGCTACGACCTGCGGTCGATCGACATGGCGGCGCTGCGGGCCGCACTCGTTCGTTTCCTCGCGCGCCAGGCGTTCGGCGTGCGCCGTTACGACAACAGGACCGGCATGAAGAGCGCCGAGGCGAGCACGGTCTCGCCCGCAGACGTGCTCGTCGTCGAGGGCATCCATGCGCTTCATCCGGATCTCGCGCCGCATACGCATTTGAAGGTCTTCATCGACGCCGACGAGGCCACGGCCCGCGAGCTGCGTGTGCGCGCCAACCAGCGCAAGCGCGGCATGTCGGCGCACGAGGCGGCGGCCCGGGTGGAGCGCGAGTGGCGGGATTACTGCGCCTGGGTGCTTCCGCGCCGCGAGCGGGCCGACATCGTCGTGCAGGTCGACCTGGAGTTCGGGTATCGCGAGCTCAGGTCGGAACGGCTGAGTGCTGGCTGATGAGGTCATCAAGAGTGGCGCGACAAGGATCGGCTGGCCGCATGGGGCGGCTCCGGCGAAATGACGGTGGCGCCGCGAGGCTGACGGCCGCGGTGTCCATCGTCCTCACGGCAGCTTGCAGCGCCCAGCCCGAAGAAGACCTCGCCGACTTCCACAAGTTCGTGGCGGACAGGGACGCTTGCGAGCACTTCGCCGGAGAAGTTCCTGATCCTCCGGACCCTGAGCGCATGAAGGAAGTCCTCGAGCAGGCAAAGATCTATTGCACGGGAACGGATGCCCGCCTGGCGGCGCTGAAGTCGAAGTACGCGAAGAACAGCGCGGTCATGTCCAAGCTGGACGAGTACGACGACACGATCGAAATGAAGGACCGTTGAAGGCACGAACCCAGCGGCGCGGGCCGCGATGTCGCGTGCCGACGGCCGGTGGCGGCTTGCTATAACAACGCTCTCCGCTCCCTTCGTCCCCGTTTCGGAGACTCCACGATGCCCATCCTCCGCACCACCGTCCTCGTTCTTGCCGCTTTGCTGACGGCCGGTTTGGCGACGATGGGCGTTGCGGTGCTCGCACAACCGCTGGCGCCGCGGCTGCTGGGCGTCGCCGGCCAGCCCTGGTTCCTGCCGACGGCGATGGCGCTCGTCGGGCTGGTCGCGGTCGCGCTGGTCGTGTCGCGTCGCCGGTCCCGGCGCTGAAGCCTGGGGTGGTCGCCGGCCACGCCCCACCGAACCATGACCACCCACTTCATCCTTTACGTCTCGGACCAGCCCGCCAGCCGCCGCTTCTACGAGCAGGCGCTGGCCCGGGCTCCCCGGCTCGACGTGCCCGGCATGACCGAGTTCGAGCTGCCCGGCGGCGCGGTGCTCGGGCTGATGCCGGAGCTCGGCATCAAGGCGCTGCTCGGTGCCGCGTTGCCCGACCCGGCCGCGGCGCGTGGTGTGCCGCGCGCCGAGCTGTACCTGCTGGTCGACGACCCCGCGGCGGCCCACGCCCGGGCGCTGGCCGCCGGGGCGCAGCAGTTGTCGCCGCTGCAGCCGCGCAACTGGGGCCACGTCGCGGCCTACTCGCTCGATCCCGACGGTCACGTGCTCGCGTTCGCCGCGCTGGCGTATGCCTGAGCAACGTGCTCGGCTTTTCCGTGTGGTCCTCCCGCCAAGACGCTTGTCTAAAACGAACTGCTGAAATCGCTGTGCCATGATCGGGCGACCGGGTGAACGGGCTGCTCCGCCCTCCGCTCCGCCCGGCGATCGCCGCCAGCGTGCGCGGTGCATCGGGTGACAGGCGGGCCATCGGCGCTGCCACGGCGCGCCTTGGATGACGATGAACAGCACGACCGACACGAGTGCCGCCGACTTCATGGACCTGCTGGCGCAGCCGGAACACACCGGCGGCGCGCACCTGTTCGAGGTCTTCCCCTGGAACGACAACTTCAACACCGGCAATGCGCTGATCGACGAGCAGCACAAGCGCCTGGTGGACTTGCTGAACCAACTGGCCGGCACGCTGGTCAGCAACCGGGAATGCGAGGTCGAGGCCGCGTTCACCGAGCTGGCGGCCTACGCCGACTACCACTTCTCGGCCGAGGAGGAGATCTGGTCGGAGTGTTTTGCCGATGACCCCTGGCTGCACAACCACCTCGCGGCGCACGGCGCTTTCCTGCCCAAGGTGCAGGACCTGAAGCGCCCGGGCAGCGGCCAGGCGCTGTACCAGCAGATCGAAGGCATGGTGAAGTTCCTGATCCGCTGGCTGGCTTTCCACATCATCGTCGAGGACAAACGCTTCGCGCTCGTCGTCGCCGAGGTCCAGGCCGGCGTGCCGCTGGACGAGGCCAAGCTGAAGGCCGAGCGCAAGATGGGCGCGTCGTCGGTGCGCCTGCTGATCGACACCGTGCTCGGCATGTACGAAAGCCTGTCCAGCCGCACGCTGAACCTGCTGCGCGAGCGCCGTGCGCGTGTCGAGGCCGAGGAGAAGCTGCGCCAGGCCTACGTCGACCTCGAAGCGGCCAACCGGCGGCTGGAGGAGTCGGCGATCACCGACGACCTGACCGGGCTGTTCAACCGCCGCCACTTCGACGCCGTCTTCGCGGCCGAGCTGGCGCGCGCGCGCCGCGAAGGCTCGGCGCTGACGCTGGTGCTGCTGGACCTGGACCACTTCAAGCGCCTGAACGACACCTATGGTCACGTCGCCGGCGACGCGGCGCTGGTGACGGTGGCCGGGGCGCTGCGCGAGCACTGCCGGCGTGCCGGCGACTACGCCTTCCGCCTGGGCGGCGAGGAGTTCGCGCTGCTGGCCTGCAGCTCCAGCCCCAGCGGCCGCGGGCACGAGCTGTTCGAGGCCATCCGCCGCGACGTCCAGGCGCTGGCCATCCCCAACAGCCGCAGCGCCACGGCGCCGATGCTGACGGTGTCGATCGGCGCGCTGGTGCGCGTGCCGCAGCCGGCGGACACGGTGCAGACGCTGTTCCTCGAAGCCGACCGCCTGCTCTACGAAGCCAAGCAGCAGGGGCGCAACCGCATCGTCTGCGGCTGAGCGCGGCGCGCGTTCAGCGCAGCGCCGGCGCGTCGAGCAGGCGCGCTATCTCCCAGCGCTCGGTGTAGCCCTGCACCGAGATGCGCACGAAGGTGCGGCCGGCGTGTGTCGTCACCGGCACCTCGATGCCGCTCTCGTCGTACAGCCGCCGGCGCAGCGCCTCCGGGTCCTGCTGCGGCACGGGAATCGCGACCATCTGCGCCCAGTCGCCGTCGGCGGCCACCGGCGCCAGGCCGTGGCGGCGTGTCAGCGCCTGCAGCGCCTCGCGCGCCAACGCGTGGCAGCGCTCGCGCACCGCGGGCCAGCCGTGGCGGCGCTGGAAGTCGATCGCCGCCGGCACCGCCAGCCAGGCCGACAGGTCGCGGGTGCCCTGCCACTGCATGCGGCGCTCGAACAGCGTGCGGCCCAGGTAGGCGTCGAAACCGGCGTGACCGCCGGTGCCTTCGGCATAACCCCAGCTGATGACCGGCGCGTCGAGCTGCGCGTGGTGATCCGGCCGGGCGTGCAGAAAGCCGCTGCCCTTGGGCGCACACAGCCACTTGTGGCAGTTGCCGACGTAGAAGTCGGCGCCGATGGCGTCCAGGTCCAGCGCGATCTGGCCCGGCGCGTGCGCGCCGTCGATCAGCGTCGGGATGCCGCGCTCGCGCGCGGCGCGGCACAGCTCGGCCACCGGCAGCGTCAGCGCCGTCGTCGAGCTGATGTGGCTGGCGTAGATCAGCCGCGTGCGCGGCGTCACCGCGGCCATCAGGCGCTCGACGAAACGCTCGCGCTCGAAGGGCAGGGGGATTTCAACGCGCCGGTAGTGAGCACCGCGCGCGGCGCAGGCCTGCTGCCAGGCGGCGTCGCAGGCGCCGTACTCCAGGTCGGTGGACAGCACCTCGTCGCCCGGCGCCAGTGCGAACGAGCGCGTGACGACGTTGACGCCGGTGGTCGCGTTGGGCACGAAGACCAGGTGCTCCGGGTTGGCACCCACTTCGCCGGCGAGTGCCGTGCGCGCTTGATGCAGCAGCTCGGCCGAGCGCCGGCCGAGGAACTCGACCGGGTTGCGCTCCATCTCCAGCTGCCAGCGCTGCTGCTTGGCCAGCACCTCGCGTGGGCAGGCGCCGAAAGAGCCGTGGTTCAGGAAGACGAGGTCGGGGGCGAGCAGGAAGAGGTCGCGCATCGGGCCAGTCTAGAGCCGGCCGGGGCGGGCGGGGCCGGCCACCGGCGGCGCCAGGCCGGCGCGTGCCGCTGCAGCAGCAGCGTCGCCGCCGTCAGCGCCTGGGCCTGCCAGGTGCCGGAGTCGTCGGCGAGCAGGGCCTGGCCTTCGTCCCAGCGCTGCATCGGCCGGTGCTGCGTGCCGGCCAGTTCCGTGGCCGGCGCCCAGACCTGCAGGCGGCCGTGTGCCAGCTGCAGCGTGTCGCCGCGGCGCAGCGCCAGGGCCAGCGTCTGGCCGGCGGCGAGTTCGATCGTGCGGGTGTCCATGGCGGCCACTGTGCGGCGCCGCGCCTGGCGGCGGCAGCCACAGCGGCGCACGCGGCGGGGCACAACAGCGGCGGCGGCGGGCAACTGTTTCGGTGTCCGTCCCGGGTTTCTGTATCTGTTTTGGTGCCGGGGCGCGCGGCATAGTGGTCCTTGCCCATGAGCACGCTGTACCACCGCATCGCCGAGCATTACCGCGGCGCCATCCAGGCCGGCGCCTTGCGCAGCGGCGACCGTTTCCCGTCGGTGCGCGAGCTGATGCGCCGCCACGAGGTCAGCCTGTCGACCGCGCTGCAGGCCTGCCGCCGGCTGGAGGACGACGGCCTGCTCGAAGCGCGGGCTCGCTCGGGCTACTTCGTGCGCCACCCGCGCCGTGCGGCGCTGCCGCCGGCGTCCGAAGCGGCGCCGCGCGCGATCGACGCCGCCGCCTACGTCGGCATCTCCGAGCACATCTCCGGCATCCTGGCGCGCGGCCAGCGCCATGCCGTCGAGCTGAACCTGGCGCTGGCCGTCGCGCCGCCGGCGATGTACCCGGCCGAGGCGCTGGCGCGTGCGATGCAGCGCCGCCTGCGCCTGGCGCCGCAGGTGCTGACGACGATGACGCGCCGCCACGGCCACCCGCTGCTGCGGGCGGCGCTGGCGCGGCGCGCGCTGGAGCGCGGTGTCGCCGCGGCGCCCGAGCAGATCGTCGTCACGCAGGGCTGCACCGAGGCGATGAACCTCGCGCTGCGCGTCGTCACCCAGCCGGGCGACACGGTGGCCGTCGAGTCGCCGACTTTCTACGGCCTGCTGCAGATCGTCGAGGCGCTGGGCCTGCGTGCGATCGAGCTGCCGACCAGCCCGAAGACCGGGCTGTCGCTGGAGGCGCTGGCCTTCGCGCTGGACCAGCGCACGGCGATCCGCGCCGTCGTCGTGCAGCCGACGCTGCACAACCCGCTGGGCTGCACGATGCCCGACGAGCGCAAGGCCGAGCTGGTGGCGCTGTGCGCGGCGCATGGCGTGGCGCTGATCGAGGACGACATCTACGGCGAGATGACGGCGCAGCCGGCGCGGCCGCTGAAGGCCTGGGACCAGGATGGCGGCGTCATCCACTGCAACTCGCTGAACAAGCTGCTGGCGCCGGGCCTGCGCCTGGGCTGGATGCTGGCCGGGCGCTGGCAGGCGCGTGTGGAGATGCTGAAGTACACGCAGAGCCGTTTCCCGGAGGAGCTGCCGCAGTCGGTGGTCGCCGAGTACGTCGACAGCCCGGCCTACGACCGCCACCGCCGCCGGCTGGCCGAGCAGCTGCGCGTGCACCGCGATGCCTACGCCGACCTCGTCGCGGCGCACTTCCCGTCGGGCACCCGAGTCACGCTGCCCGACGGCGGCCTGCTGCTGTGGCTGCAGCTGCCCGACGGCGCCAGCGGCGACCGGCTGTTCGCCGCGGCGCTGGAGCGCGGCATCAAGATCGCGCCGGGTTCGATGTTCAGCACCGGCGCACGTTTCGACGGCTTCGTGCGCCTGGGGGTCGGCCGCCCGCCCGACGACACGCTGGCCGCGGCGCTGCGCACGCTGGGCACGCTCGTCTGAGCGCCGGACGGGCCCGCCGAATCTAGGGTTCCGCCTCCAGTGCTGCGGTGCACAATGCACCGTCCTTCCACGGAGCGCTCCGATGCGGCACGTCGTCTTCAACCAGAAAGGCGGGGTCGGGAAGTCCACCATCGCCAGCAACCTGGCCGCGATCGCGGCCGCCAAGGGGCGGCGCGTGCTGCTTGTCGACCTGGACGCGCAGGCCAACTCGACGCACTACCTGCTCGGCGAAGCCGCCGTCGACCCGCGCCCGGGCGCGGCCGAGTTCTTCGAGTCGACGCTGAAGTTCAGCGTGCGCCCCACGGCCACCGCCGACTTCGTCACCGCCACACCCTGGGAGCGGCTGGACCTGATGCCCGCCAGCGCCGCGTTGGAGGAGCTGCACGCCAAGCTGGAGAGCCGCTACAAGATCTTCAAGCTGCGCGACGCGCTGGCCGAGTTCGCCGGGACCTACGACGAGATCTGGATCGACACGCCGCCGGCGCTGAACTTCTACACGCGCTCGGCGCTGATCGCCGCCGACGGCTGCCTGATCCCGTTCGACTGCGACGAGTTCTCGCGCCGCGCGCTGTACGGCCTGCTCGAGGCGGTGGAAGAGATCCGCGCCGACCACAACGACAAGCTCGCCGTCGAGGGCATCGTCGTCAACCAGTTCCAGGCGCGCGCCAGCCTGCCGCGGCGCACGGTGCAGGAGCTGGTCGACGAAGGCCTGCCGGTGCTGGAACCCTACCTGGGTGCCAGCGTGCGCGTGAAGGAGTCGCACGAACTCGCGCGCCCGATGATCCACCTGGACCCCGGGCACAAGCTGACGCAGCAGTTCGTCGCGCTCTACGAGGCGATCGCCAAGCCTAGAAAGCGCTCAGCGAAGCGCTGAGCTCCTCGCCCCACTGGGCGACCTCGGCTTCGTCGACCTGCAGCCAGGCCAGCGCCGCGGCCGAGTGGTCGGTCCAGTCGCGCTCGGGCAGCTGCGCTTCCTGGCGGCGCACCAGGTGCTCGGCGACGAGGCCGGCGGCCATCAGCGTCTGCACCTCGGGCTCGGTTTCCTCGCTGCCCAGCGACTCCAGGTCGTGGTGCAGCCGGATCGCGGCCATCACCTCGGGTGCCAGGCGCCAGACGCGCGCCACCAGCGCGCCGACGACGGCGTGGTCGGTGCGGTGGTTGGCGTTCTCGGTGGCGACGTAGCTGCGGTCGATGCGCGCCGCGGCCTCGACCATCGTCGAGCCGTAGCCCTTCACGCTCTGCAGCAGCACCGGCATGCCGACGTGGCAGAACAGGCCGTAGGTGTGGGCGACGTCCGAGGACAGGCCGACCAACTGGCGCGCGATGAAGGTCATCGCGATCGCACGCTGCGCCGAGCGTTCCCAGAAGCGGCGCAGGTGGCGGTTGTCGGCGACGATGGCGTTGCGCACCAGGAAGCCGGTCATCACCGCCGCCGTCTGGCGCAGGCCCAGGCGGTTCATCGCCTGGCCGACGGTCTGCACCGGCTGGCCCACCGCGTACAGCGGGCCGTTGGCGTTGCGGATCAGCGTCGCCGACATCGCGACGTCGCTGGCGGCGATGCGCGCGACTTCGTTGAGGTCGGGTTCGGCCTCCAGCATCACCGCCTGCAGCCGCGCCAGCAGCGCCGGGCACGGCGGCACGACGATGTGCTGCAGCGCACCGCGGGTGCGGGCGTGATCGATTTCACGGGCGATGGCGGCAGTGCGCGAGGTGTCGGTGGGGAGCGGTGCGGCGATGGCGGTCATGGCAGGGGCGGGCGCGTCCACACGTCTTATCGGCCGTGGCGTGGCGGACTGTAGTGCCGTGTTACCGATGCGCTTGTGCTGCGTCAGCGCTCTTCCGACACGCGCTGCAGCCGCCGTCCGACGCCGCGCATGGCGCCCCACCGAAGGCGGCCCCGGCTGCGGCCGACTACCTTTCAGATCATCGAGGACGCCAACAGGGGTCGTGAACATGAGCACTCTCGCCGCCGTCGCCGCCACGGGCCGCTTCCAGCTGCGTTTCCAGTCCCTGTTCCAGCAGGGCCGGGCGCTGGCCTTCCCGTGCGACGCGCAAGGCCATGTGCCGATGGACGACCTGAGCGAGCGCGCGCGCTGCAACTACCTCTACGCCCGCGCCGTCGTCGGCCGCGAGTACGCGACGCCGGCCGTGGTGCCCGACCTCGCGTCCTGAACCACCGGGTCGGGCGGGGCCTCGGCGCCGGCGGCTTGCGGGCGGTGACAATCGCCCGCGTGGCCACCAGCAGTCTCCTCGCTCTCATCGACGACATCACGACGGTTCTCGACGACGTCGCGTTGCTCAGCAAACTCGCCGCGAAGAAGACCGCGGGCGTGCTCGGCGACGACCTGGCGCTCAACGCGCAGCAGGTCACCGGCGTCAGCGCCGAACGCGAGCTGCCCGTCGTGTGGGCAGTGGCCAAAGGCTCGCTGCTGAACAAGGCGATCCTGGTGCCGGCCGCGCTGGCGATCAGCGCCGTCGCGCCCTGGGCCGTGACGCCGCTGCTGATGATCGGCGGCGCCTTCCTCTGCTACGAAGGCTTCGAGAAGCTGGCGCACAAGTTCCTGCACCGCGGCGGCGACGACGAGCCGCACGAGGCCGAGCTGCGCGCGGCGCTGGAGAAGCCCGACGTCGACCTCGTCGCCTTCGAGAAGGACCGCGTGAAGGGCGCGATCCGCACCGACTTCATCCTCTCGGCCGAGATCATCGCGATCACGCTGGGCACGGTGGCCGAGGCCGACTTCATGACGCGCTTGCTGGTGATGTCCGGCGTCGCGCTGCTGATGACGGTGGGCGTCTACGGCGTCGTCGCCGGCATCGTCAAGCTCGACGACCTGGGCCTGCGGCTGCAGCGCGCGGGCAGCGCCGCCGTGCGCTCGATCGGCGGCGGCATCCTGGCCGCGGCGCCCTGGCTGATGAAATTCCTGTCGGTGGCCGGCACCGCGGCGATGTTTCTCGTCGGCGGCGGCATCCTGGTGCACGGCGTGCACCCGATGGCCGAGGCCATCGAGCACACGCTGGGCGGCTTCGGTGGCCTGGCCGGCGCGCTGCTGCCGGCCCTGGCCAACGCGCTGCTGGGCGTCGCGGCCGGCGCCGTCGTGCTGGCCGGGGTGACGCTGGCGCGCAAGCTCTTCGGCCGCGCGCCGGCTTGAACGACCGGATGCCTTACTTGCGGATGCCCAGCAGTTCGACCTCGAACTGCAGCGTCGCGTTCGGCGGGATCACGCCGCCGGCGCCGCGTTCGCCGTAGGCGATCGCACTCGGGCAGGTCAGCTTGGCCTTGCCGCCGGCCTTCATCTTCTGCACGCCTTCGGTCCAGCACGGGATCACCCGGTTCAGCGGGAACTCGATCGGTTCGCCGCGGCGGTAGGAGCTGTCGAACTCCTTGCCGTCGGGGAAGGTGCCGCGGTAGTGCACGCGCACCGTGTCGGTGGCCGTCGGGCTGGCGCCGTTGCCGTCCTTCAGCGAGCGGTAGATCAGCCCGCTGGCGGTGACGACGGCGCCGGGTTCGGCGGCGGCGGCCTTCAGCGGGTCGGCCGGCGCGGCGGCGAAGGCGGGAGCGGCGGCCACGACGGCGGCCAGCAGGCACAGGCGGTGCAGGGACAAGAGGGTTCTCCGGAGGTCAGGGGGTGAGGAAACGTTCCTCGAACCAGCGTTCGAGCATGCGGCGCTCGTAGGCCAGCGGTTCGTCGGCGCGGCTGCCGAGGATCGGCGTCTGCAGATAGCTCATGTCCGAGACGGTCTCTTCGCGCGTCTGCACCGTGCCGCCGGCATCCAGGCTGTAGCGCAGCTTGATGCGCGGCCAGTCGGCGCCGCCGGTCAGCACGCGCGTGTCGTGCACGGCGTTCGGCGGCACGCGGCCGGCGAGGTCGACGTCGAGCACGTCGACCTTCAGCGTCTGGCCGTCGGGCAGGCGCCGGCCGAGGTCCTTGAAGATCGCGGCCAGCCGGGCCGTCGTGCGCTCGCGCTCGACGCTGCCGAAGCCGACGTCGCTGTAGTGCTCGGGCTCGACGAAGTTCACCGTCAGGACACCGGCGGCGTGGGCGTTGCCGGCCAGCGCCGCCAGGGCCAGCGCGGCACCCAGGGCCGCGCGGCGGAAAGCATGGGAGTGCGACATGAGGCCTCCTGAAAGGGGAGCCGTCAATCTGGCACGGAACGCCGCCGGGCACCAGCACCGGCGACGAAACATTACCTGCCGCAACCTTACTTCGTGCGGCTGTCCCGCAGCGTGGTGATGCGGTTGAACACCGGCGCCTCGGCGCGGTGCAGCACGCGGTCGGCGACGAAGTAGCCGTGGCGCTCGAACTGCAGCCGCGTCTCGGCCGCAACCGACGCCAGCGACGGCTCCAGCCAGGCCTGCACGACACGCTTGCTGTCGGGGTTGAGCACCTCGCGGAAGTCGCGGCCGGCGGCGTCGGGCTGGGCTTCGGTGAACAGGCGGTCGTAGAGGTTCACGGTGGCGGCGACGGCGTCGTGCCGTGCGACCCAGGTGATCGTGCCCTTGACCTTGATCGCGTCGGCGCCCGGCGTGCCGCTCTTGGTGTCGGGCACGACCTTGGCGAGCACCGCGGTGACCTTGCCGTCGGCGTCCTTCTCGCAGCCCGTGCACTCGACGACGACGCCGTACTTCAGCCGCACCTTGTTGCCCGGGAACAGGCGGAAGAAGCCCTTGGGCGGTGTCTCGGCGAAGTCGTCGCGCTCGATCCAGACCTCGGGGCCGAGGCCGAAGCGGCGTTCGCCCAGCTCGGGGTGGTGCGGGTGCGCCGGCGCGTGGCAGGGCTCGATGTGGCCGGCGCCGAAGACCTCGTCCCAGTTGACGAGCTTCAACGGCAGCGGGTCGAGCACGACCATCGCACGCGCGGCCTTGCCTTCCAGGTCCTCGCGCAGACAGCCTTCGAGCACCGAATAGTCGAGCCAGATGTTGGTCTTGCTCGCGCCCGAGCCGTCGGCCATCGCGCGGATCGCTTCCGGCGTGTAGCCGCGGCGGCGCATGCCGAAGATCGTCGGCATGCGCGGGTCGTCCCAGCCTTCGACGATCTTCTCGTCGACCAGCGCCTTCAGCTTGCGCTTGCTGGTGATGACGTAGCTGAGGTTGAGCCGGCCGAACTCGTGCTGGCGCGGCGTCGGGCGCGCGAGCAGGCCGAGTGTGGCCAGCTGGTCCAGCAGCCAGTCGTAGAACGGGCGCTGATCCTCGAACTCCAGCGTGCAGATGCTGTGGGTGATGTTCTCCAGCGCGTCCTCGATCGGGTGCGCGAAGGTGTACATCGGGTAGACGCACCACTTGTCGCCGGTGTTGTGGTGCGTGGCGTGCTTGATGCGGTAGAGCGTCGGGTCGCGCAGGTTGATGTTCGGCGACGCCATGTCGATCTTGGCGCGCAGCACCATCGAACCGTCGGCGTGTTTCCCGTCGCGCATCTCGCGGAAACGCGCCAGGTTCTCGGCCGGCGTGCGGCTGCGGAAGGGGCTGGGCGTGCCCGGCGTCGTGAAGTCGCCGCGGTTGGCGCGCATTTCCTCGGCGCTCTGCTCGTCGACGTAGGCCAGGCCCGCTTCGATCAGCGCCTCGGCGGCGCGGTACATGAAGTCGAAGTAGTCGCTCGCCCAGTAGAGGTGGGCGGTGCCGTTGGCTTCCCAGTCGAAGCCCAGCCAGCGCACGGCCTCGATGATCGCGTCGACGTACTCCTGCTCTTCCTTCTCGGGGTTGGTGTCGTCGAAACGCAGGTGGCAGACGCCGCCGTAGTCGCGCGCCAGGCCGAAGTTCAGGCAGATGCTCTTGGCGTGGCCGACGTGCAGGTAGCCGTTGGGCTCGGGCGGGAAGCGGGTGCGGATCTTCGCCGGATCCAACGGCCCCGCGCGGTGGTGCGCGCCGTCGCCCGGGCTGCCCCCGAAGTGGCGCTGGCTCCAGGTGCCGGCCTCGAGGTCGCGCTCGATGATGCCGCGCAGGAAGTTGCTCGGCTTGGGGGCGTCGGGGGTAGTCGGATCGTGGGCCATGCGGCGGTGTCGGGAGCTGCGGAGAAGAGGCCGCGGGCGCTGCCGCGGCCAACGGGCCATTCTATCGACGGCCTTTCGCCGGGGCCGTGCGGCGCCGGCGGCCCGCTTTGGAATAATCGGCCGGCCTTCCCCTCCTGCCGCGGCGTCCGCCGCCCGCGCCCCCGACCCGATGCCCGAGGCGACCCTGTCCGCCGCCGCGACGCCGTCGCGCACCGCCACCCCGCTGCGCTTGCTGCGCCTGCCCGCCGCCGAGGCGGCGCTGCTGGACGCTGCCGCGCTCGGTGGCCTGGCCTGGGGTGCGGGCGCGAGCAGCGCCGCCCCGGGCCTGGCCGCGCGCCTGGTGGCGCCCGCGGAGCCGGTCGTCGACCTGTTCACCGCCGGCGCGGCGGCCAGCGGCACGCACGGCCCGGTGCGCTGGCGCGACGACGGCCACTGGCTCTACGGCTGGCTGGACCTGCCCGACGCGGTGGCCGACCTGACCGACGCCGCCTGGCAGGCCTACCGCGACCTGTTCGAGGTGCTGGACGCGCGCGGCCGGCCGCCGCTGGTCAAGGTCTGGAACTTCCTGCCACGCATCAACGACGATGGCGGCGGGCTGGAGCGCTACCGCCAGTTCAACGTCGGCCGCTTCCGCGCGTTCTCCGAAGCCGGCTTCGACGCCTTCGAAGGCGCGCCGGCGGCCTGCGCGCTGGGGCCGCACGAAGGCACGCTGGCGATCCGCTTCCTCGCCTCGCGCGGCGCGGTGCGGCCGCTGGACAACCCGCGCCAGGTGCCGCCGTACCGCTATTCGCAGCGTTTCGGCCCGCGCAGCCCGAACTTCTCGCGCGCCGCGCTGGCCGATGCGGCGGGCGGCCGGCTGGCCTTCTTCGTCAGCGGCACGGCCAGCATCGTCGGCGAACGTTCGATGCACGAAGGCGACGTGCTGGCCCAGCTGGCCGAGACGCTGCGCAACCTGGAGGCGCTGTGCGCGCAGGCCCGCGCCCACGGCGCCGCCGCGGTGTCGCCGGCCGACCTGGACTGCGTCGTCTACCTGCGCCACCCGGAGGACTACGCCGCGGTGCGCACGGCCTTCGAGGCCGCCGTCGGCGCCGACTCGGCGGCCGCGCGGCGCGCGGTCTACGTCGAGGCCGACGTCTGCCGGCGCGAGCTGCTGGTCGAGATCGAAGGCCACGCGCTGCTGGCCGGAGTGCTGGCGCGATGAAGCCGCTGGCGGCGCTGCTGCTCGCCGCGGCGGTCGTGCCTGCCGCCGCCGAGCCGCTGTGGGAGCTGGGCGCCGGTGCCACCGTGCTGCGCCTGCCGCACTACCGCGGCGCCGCCGATTCCAGCACCTGGGTGCTGCCGCTGCCCTGGTTCGTCTACCGCGGCGAGGTGCTGCGCGCCGACCGCGACGGCGCCCGCGCGCGCCTGTTCGAGACCGAGCGCGTCGACCTCGATCTGGGTTTTGCCGCCGGCACGCCGACGCGCAGCGACGACGACGAGGCGCGCCGCGGCATGGACGACCTGGAGCCGACGGTCGAAGTCGGCCCGCGGCTGCGCGTCGCCCTCGCGAAGGGTGCGGACTGGAAGACCGAACTGCGGCTGCCGCTGCGCGCGGTGATCGGCGTCGACCGCTCGCCCAGCCTGCTGGGCTGGACCGCCGCACCGGCGCTGGCCGTCGACGGCGAACGTGCCGGCTTCGGCTGGGGCCTGCAGGCCGGGCCGATCTGGGGCGACCGGCGCCTGCACCGCCACTACTACGAGGTCCGGCCCGACGAAGCGGCGCCCGGCCGCCCGGCGTATGCGGCCCGCGGTGGCTACGCCGGCTGGCAGGCGACTGCGGCGCTGTCGCGCCGTGCCGGGCCGTGGTGGTTCGCGGCCTTCGTGCGTGCCGACAGCGTGGGCGGCGCGGTCTTCGCCGACAGCCCGCTGGTGCGGCGCGACACCAACGTCGGCGCCGGCATCGCGCTGGTGCGCGTGTTCGCGCGCTCCGAACGCGAGGCGGCCGAGTCGCGCTGACGCACCGGGCGCGCCGCTTGCCCTCGGGCGCGCCATGCCCGAATCGCTCGTCACGCCCACCGTCGGCTGCCGCTTCTTCTACGTCAGCCGCCTGGCGCCCGGGCAACCGGTCACCGTCATCGCGGAACTGCTGCGCGTCTCGCGCGCCTTCAACCGCCAGCACGGCATCACCGGGGCGCTGCTGTTCGACGGCGAGCACTTCGCGCAGCTGCTCGAAGGCGATCCCGCGGTGGTCTTCCCGCTGGCCGCGCGCATCGAGGCCGATGCGCGCCATGCCGAGGTCGACGTGCGCCTGCGCCTCGAAGGTGCGTTCCCGCGCCTGTTCGAGCATTGGGTCTGCGGCTGGGCCGAGGAGGAGGAAGTCGGTGCCCGGCTGGTCTCGGCGCAGGCGCCGGCGCTGGCCCAGCTCACCGCTTTCCGCGAACTGGTCGAAGGCAGCGACGTCGGCTGAAGGGCCGCGTCTAGCGCCGCCGGCTGCCGCCGACCAGTGAGCCGAGCACACCGCGGATCAGCTCGCGGCCGACGGCCGAGCCGATGCTGCGCATCGCCGAGCGCGCCGCGGCTTCGGCCAGGCCTTCGCGCTTGCCGCCGCGTGGGCCGGTGCTGCCGAAGAGCACGTCCTTGAGCCCGTCCATCAGGCCGCCGCCGGCGTCGCCGGCCGGGGCCGCGCCACCCGGCGCGCCGCCGGCGGGCGCCGCGGTCGCGCGGCCCCTCAGCCGCTCGTAGGCCGACTCGCGGTCGACGGTCTTCTCGTAGACGCCGGCGACCAGCGAGCCGGCGATCAGCGCCTGGCGCTCGGCCGGCGTCACCGGGCCGATGCGGCTGCCCGGCGGCAGCACGAAGACGCGTTCGGTGACGCAGGGCCGGCCCTTGGCGTCGAGGAAGCTGACCAGCGCCTCGCCGACGCCGAGCTCGGTGATCGCCGTCGTCAGGTCGCCGAGCTTGGGGTTGGCGCGCATCGTCTCGGCCGCCGCCTTCACCGCCTTCAGGTCGCGCGGCGAGAAGGCGCGCAGCGCGTGCTGCACGCGGTTGCCCAGCTGCGCGAGCACGGTCTCGGGCACGTCCAGCGGGTTCTGGGTGACGAAATAGACGCCGACGCCCTTGCTGCGCACCAGGCGCACGACGAGCTCGATGCGCTCGACCAGCACCGCCGGCGCGTCCTTGAACAGCAGGTGCGCCTCGTCGAAGAAGAAGACGAGCTTGGGCTTGTCCAGGTCGCCGACCTCGGGCAGCGCCTCGAACAGCTCGGACAGCATCCACAGCAGGAAGGTGGCGTACAGGCGCGGCGCGTTCAGCAGCTTGTCGGCGGCGAGGATGTTGACCACCCCTTGGCCGTCGACCGTTTGCATGAAGTCGTCGATGGCCAGCATCGGCTCGCCGAAGAAGCGGTCGCCGCCCTGTTCCTCGATCTGCAGCAGGCCGCGCTGGATGGCGCCGATGCTGGCGCTGCTGACGTTGCCGTACTCGGTGGTGAACTCGCGTGCGTTCTCGCCGACGTGCTGCAGCATCGCACGCAGGTCCTTCATGTCCAGCAGCGCCAGGCCCTGGTCGTCGGCGATCTTGAACACGAGGTTCAGCACGCCTTGCTGGGTCTCGTTGAGCGCCAGCATGCGCGACAGCAGCAGCGGCCCCATGTCGGAGACCGTGGCGCGCACCGGGTGGCCCTGCTCGCCGAAGACGTCCCACAGCGTCGCCGGGCAGGCCTTGGGCTCGGGCGTGTCCAGGCCGCGTTCGGCGAGGATCGCGGCGAGCTTGGGCGAGACGGTGCCGGGCTGCGTGATGCCGGTCAGGTCACCTTTCACGTCGGCCATGAAGACCGGCACGCCCAGGCGGCTGAAGCTCTCGGCGAGCGTCTGCAGCGTGATCGTCTTGCCGGTGCCGGTGGCGCCGGTGATCAGGCCGTGGCGGTTGGCGAGCGCGGGCAGCAACTCGCAGACGACGTCGCCGTGGCGGGCGACGAGGATCGGTTCGGACATCGTGGATCCCCCGGTTCTTGGTCTCGTGTCTAGGCGGCCGGCAGGGCGCCGGCACGGGTCGCGCGAGTCTAGCAACGGGCCCGACGCCCACCCTTGCGTCCGGGGGCCGGGGGCACCCGGGGGCCACCGCTAAAATCGCGCCCTTCGCTGAGGAAGCGCGCCGACTTTCCGTCACCCCGACCCCGAACGGCGCTACAGGAGATTCCCCCCATGGCCGGACATTCCAAATGGGCCAACATCCAGCACCGCAAAGGCCGCCAGGACGAAAAGCGCGGCAAGGTCTGGACCCGTGTGATCCGCGAGATCATCGTCGCCGCCCGCCAAGGCGGCGGTGACCCGAACGCCAACCCGCGGCTGCGGCTGGCGGTCGACAAGGCCAAGGCGGCCAACATGCCCGCCGACACCGTCAAGCGCAACATCGACAAGGCCACCGGCAACCTCGAAGGCGTCAACTACGAGGAGATCCGCTATGAAGGCTACGGCATCGGCGGCGCGGCGATCATCGTCGACTGCATGACCGACAACCGCGTGCGCACGGTCGCCGAGGTCCGCCACGCCTTCAGCAAGTACGGCGGCAACCTGGGCACCGAAGGCTCGGTGGCCTTCCAGTTCAAGCACTGCGGCCAGCTGATCTTCGCCCCCGGCACGAACGAGGACGCGGTGATGGAAGCCGCGCTCGAAGCCGGCGCCGAAGACGTCGTCACCGGCGAGGACGGCTCGATCGAGGTGCTCACCTCGCCGGCCGACTTCCAGGCCGTGAAGGGGGCCCTCGAAGCCAAGGGGCTGACGGCGGAGATCGCCGAGGTCACGATGCGCGCCGAGAACACCATCGCGCTGGCCGGCGAAGACGCCGCGCGCATGCAGAAGCTGCTGGACGTCATCGAGGACCTCGACGACGTGCAGGACGTCTTCCACAACGCGGAAATCGAAGCATGAAGGTTCTCGTGATCGGCGGCGGCGGCCGCGAGCACGCCCTGGCGTGGAAGCTCGCGCAGTCCCCGCGCGTGCAGCACGTCTACGTGGCGCCGGGCAACGGCGGCACGGCGGCGGACGCACGGCTGCGCAACGTCGCGATCACGGACCCGGCGGCGCTGGCCGACTTCGTCGTCGCCGAGAAGGTGGCGCTGACGGTCGTCGGCCCCGAGGCGCCGCTGGCCGCGGGCGTCGTCGACGTCTTCCGCGCGCGCGGGCTGCGCATCTTCGGCCCGACGCGTGCGGCGGCGCAGCTGGAAAGCTCCAAGGCCTTCGCCAAGGACTTCATGAAGCGCCACGCGATCCCGACGGCGCGCTACGAGAGCTTCACCGAAGCCGCCGCGGCGCACGCCTACGTCGCTGCGCAGGGCGCGCCGATCGTCGTCAAGGCCGACGGCCTGGCGGCAGGCAAGGGCGTCGTCGTCGCGATGACGCTGGACGAGGCCCACGCCGCGATCGACACGATGCTGGGCGTGCCCGGCGGCCGTGTCGTCATCGAGGAGTTCATGGAAGGCGAGGAGGCCAGCTTCATCGTCGTCGCCGACGGCACGACGGTGCTGCCGCTGGCCACCAGCCAGGACCACAAGCGCATCTTCGACGGCGACCGCGGCCCCAACACCGGCGGCATGGGCGCCTATTCGCCGGCCCCGGTGGTCACGCCCAACGTGCACGCCAAGGTGATGCAGGAGATCATCCAGCCGACGCTGGCGGGCATGGCCAAGGACGGGCATCCGTTCACCGGCTTCCTCTACGCCGGGCTGATGATCGACGCCCAGGGCCAGCCGCGCACGGTGGAGTTCAACTGCCGGCTCGGCGACCCCGAGGCCGAGGTCATCCTGATGCGCCTGAAGACCGACCTGGTCGAACTGCTGCTCGCGGCCACCGAAGCCAAGCTCGCCGACGTCGCGCTGCAGTGGGACCGCCGCGTCGCGCTCGGCGTCGTGATGGCCGCCGCCGGCTACCCGGCCGAACCGCGTGCCGGCGACGTCATCCGCGGGCTGCCGGCCGAACGCGAGGACCTCGTCGTCTTCCACGCCGGCACCAAGGCCGTCGACGGCCGCACCGTCACCAGCGGCGGGCGCGTGCTCTGCGTCACCGCGCTGGGCGACTCGGTGCGGCTGGCGCAGCAGCGGGCGCTGGAAGGCGTGCGTGCGATCGCCTTCGACGGCGCGCAGTGGCGCAACGACATCGGCCACCGGGCCATCCGCCATTGAGCGCCGCCGTCGACACGGCGGCGATGCGCCGCTGGCTGCTGGAGCTGCAATCGCGCATCGTCGCCGCGGTCGAGGCCGAGGACGGCACGCCTTTCCTGCGTGACGCCTGGCAGCGCCCGGCCGGCGGCCGGCTCGAAGGCGACGGGCTGACCCAGCTCGTCGAAGACGGGCCGCTGATCGAACGCGGCGGCTGCAACTTCAGCCACGTCAAGGGCGCGGCGCTGCCGCCGACGGCCACCCAGCACCGGCCCGAGCTCGCCGGTTCGCCCTTCGAGGCGCTGGGCGTGTCGCTGGTCATGCACCCGCGCAACCCGCACGTGCCGACGACGCACATGAACGTGCGCCTGTTCGCCGCCTTCCCCGCCGGCCGCGCGCCGGTCAGCTGGTTCGGCGGCGGCATGGACCTGACGCCGTACTACGGCGTCGAGGACGACGCGCGCCACTTCCACCGCGTCTGCCGCGACGCGCTGGCGCCCTTCGGCGAGGACAAGTACCCGCGCTTCAAGCGCTGGTGCGACGAGTACTTCTTCCTCAAGCACCGCGACGAGCCGCGCGGCATCGGCGGCGTCTTCTTCGACGACTTCGCAGAAGGCGGCTTCGACGCCGACTTCGCGATGGTGCGTTCGGTCGGCGAGGCCTTCCTCGACGCCTGGCTGCCCATCGTGCGACGCCGCCGCGACACGCCTTACGGCGAGCGCGAACGCGACTTCCAGTGCCTGCGCCGCGGGCGCTATGTCGAGTTCAACCTCGTCTGGGACCGCGGCACGCTGTTCGGGCTGCAGAGCGGCGGACGCACCGAGAGCATCCTGATGTCGATGCCGCCGGTCGTGCACTGGGGCTACGACGCCAAGCCCGAGCCGGGCACGCCGGAAGCGCGGCTGTACACCGACTTCCTGCGCCCGCGCGACTGGCTCGCCGAGTGAACACCGCACCTGCCGCCGCCGGCCGCCGCATCGGGCTGTTCGGCGGCAGCTTCGACCCCGTGCACCGTGGCCACGTCGCGCTGGCGCACGAGGCGATGGACCGCCTGGCGCTGGACGGTGTGCGCTGGGTGCCGGTCGGCCAGCCGTGGCAGAAGGCGAGGGCGCTGTCGGCGCCCGAGCACCGCGTCGCGATGCTGGAAGCGGCGATCGACGGCGAAGCGCGTTTCGCCGTCGACCGCATCGAACTCGACCGCCCGGGGCCCAGCTACACGCTGGACACCGTGCGCGAGCTGCAGCGGCGCGAGCCCGACATGCGCTGGGTGCTGCTGATCGGCGCCGACCAGTACGCCGGGCTGCACACCTGGAACGGCTGGCGCGAGCTGCTGGCGCGTGTCGAGCTGGCCGTCGCCGCACGGCCGGGCGTCGCGCCGGTGGCCGACGCCGAGCTGGCGCGGCATCCGCACGCGCTGGCGCTGGTGCCGCTGGCGGTCGACGTGTCGGCCACCGAAATCCGTCGCCGGGCCGCCAGCGGCCTGGACATCACCGAATTGGTGCCACCGCAGGTGGCACGCTATATTGACCAGCACGCCCTGTATCGGGCCGCACCCGGGAGTTGAATGGACATTCGCAAGCTGCAACGGGCCATCGTCGATGGCCTGGAAGACGTCAAGGCGCAGAACATCGCCGTCTTCAACACCGAGGCGCTGTCGCCGCTGTTCGAGCGCGTGATCATCGCGACGGCCACCAGCAACCGTCAGACCAAGGCGCTGGCCTCCAGCGTGCGCGAGACCGTCAAGTCGCGCGGCATGGAAGTCCTGTCCACCGAGGGCGAGGACAACGGCGAGTGGATCATCGTCGACTGCGGCCAGGCGGTCGCGCACATCATGCAGCCGGCCATCCGCGAGTACTACCACCTCGAGGAGATCTGGGGCGGCAAGGCGGTGCGCGTGAAGCTGGGCGCCACCGGCGGCGGCCTCGTCAAGGCGTCCGAGCCGATGGACGAGGAGCCGAAGAAGCCCGCCGCCAAGAAGGCGGCGAAGAAGAAGGCCGCCGACAAGGTGGCGGCGCGCCAGGCGGCGCGTCCGGCCGCCAAGAAGGCCGCGGCCAAGTCGCCGGCGCGCAAGACCGCGCGCCGCGATGCCGACGCCGGCCTGCCGGTGTCCACCGTCAAGGTCGGCGTGCCGAAGAAGCCGGCGGCGAAGAAGGCCGCGGCGCCGCGCAAGCCGGCTGCCAGGCCGGCCGCCAAGGCCCCGGCGCGCAAGACCGCCGCCCGCAAGACCGCGCGCTGAGGTGAAGCTGCTGGTCGTGGCCGTGGGCCAGCGCCAGCCGGCCTGGGCCGACGAGGCCTGGGCCGATTTCGCCAAGCGCTTCCCGCCCGAGATGCGGCTGGAGCTGAAGGCGCTGAAGGCCGAACCACGCGCCGGCGGCAAGACCGCTGCGCAGTGCATGGCCGCCGAGGCCGCACGCTTCGAGGCCGCGCTGCCGCGTGGCGTGCGCCGCGTGATCCTCGACGAGCGCGGCACGCGGCTGGACACGGTCAAGCTCGCCGAACGTGTCACCCACTGGCGCGGCGAAGGCCGCGACGTGGCCTTGCTGATCGGCGGCCCCGACGGCCTGGACCCGGCGCTGAAAGCCAGCGCCGACGAGACGCTGCGCCTGTCGGACCTGACGCTGCCGCACGCCTTCGCGCGCGTACTGCTCGCCGAGGCGCTGTACCGCGCCTGGACGCTGGCCACCGGCCACCCCTACCACCGCGAATGAAGCCGGCTTTCGTCTACCTCGCTTCGCAAAGCCCGCGCCGCGCGCAGCTGCTCGACCAGCTCGGCGTCGCCCACCGCCCGCTGCTGCCGGCGCCCGACGAGGACGCCGAGGCGCTGGAAGCCGAGCGCGACGGCGAAGCGCCGGCCGACTACGTGCAGCGCGTGACGCTGGCCAAGCTCGACGCCGCCGTCGCGCGGCTGCACGCGCGCGCGCTGCCGCCGGCGCCCGTCCTCTGCGCCGACACGACGGTGGCACTGGGGATGCGCATCCTCGGCAAGCCGCGCGACGCCGCCGACGCCGCGGCCACGCTGCGTGCGCTGTCGGGCGGCGAACATCACGTCTACACCGCCGTCGCGGTGGCGCACGGCGCACGGCGGGAGCTGGCGCTGTCGGACTCCGTGGTGCGCTTCGCGGTGCTGCCCGAGCTGGCGATCGAACGCTACGTCGCCAGCGGCGAGCCCTTCGGCAAGGCCGGCTCGTACGCGATCCAGGGGCCGATCTCGGCCTGGATCGAGCGCATCGACGGCAGCTACACCGGGATCATGGGGCTGCCGCTGTTCGAGACACGCGTGCTGCTGGCCCAGGCCGGCATCGCTGCCGCGCCCTGAGCGTGACGGGCGGCGCGCGCTACGCGTAGCCCCGTACACGCGGCGCCCCCCGCGCCTCGTTAGACTGCGCCCCATGGCGACGCAGGACATCCTCATCAACTGGGCACCGCAGGAAACGCGGGTGGCCATCGTCGAGAACGGCGCGGTGCAGGAGCTGCACGTCGAGCGCACGCTCGAGAGGGGGCTGGTCGGCAACGTCTACCTCGGCAAGGTCGCGCGCGTGCTGCCGGGCATGCAGAGCGCGTTCGTCGACATCGGCCTGGAGCGTGCGGCCTTCCTGCACGTCGCCGACCTGTTCGGCCACCCGACGACGCGCGGCGACGCGCCGCTGCCGCCGATCGAGCGCCACGTCTTCGAAGGCCAGACGCTGACCGTGCAGGTCATCAAGGACGCCATCGGCACCAAGGGCGCGCGGCTGTCGACGCAGATCTCGATCGCCGGGCGCATGCTGGTCTTCCTGCCGCACGACGACCACATCGGCATCTCGCAGAAGATCGGCGGCCCCGAACTGCGCGAGCAACTGCGCACGCGCATGCAGGCGCTGGCCGGCAGCGAAGGCGGCGGCTTCATCCTGCGCACCAATGCCGAAGAGGCGAGCGACGCCGAGCTCGCCGACGACATCGCCTACCTGCGCAAGGCCTGGGCGGCGATCCGCCAGCGCGCGCAGAGCAAGCCGCCGGGCACGCTGCTGCACCAGGACCTGAGCCTGGCCGAACGCGTGCTGCGCGACCTGACCAGCGACGCGACGCAGACCCTGCGCATCGACTCCAAGCTGCAGTACGAGGCGCTGCGCGCCTTCGGCGAGAGCTACACGCCGGGGGCGGTGCGCAAGCTCGAGCTCTACCGCGGCGAGCGGCCGATCTTCGACCTCTTCAACATCGAGGAGGAGATCGCCAAGGCGCTGGCGCGGCGCGTCGACCTGAAGAGCGGCGGCTACCTGATCATCGACCAGACCGAGGCGCTGACGACCATCGACGTCAACACCGGCGGCTTCGTCGGTGCGCGCAACTTCGAGGACACGATCTTCAAGACCAATCTCGAAGCGGCCGGCGCCATCGCGCGCCAGCTCAGGCTGCGCAACCTGGGCGGCATCATCATCGCCGACTTCATCGACATGACGCGCGACGAGCACCAGCAGGCGGTGCTGGCCGAGCTGCGCAAGCAGCTCGCGCGCGACCGCACGCGCACCACGGTCAGCGGCTTCACGCAGCTGGGCCTGGTGGAGATGACGAGGAAGCGCACGCGCGAGAGCCTGGCCCACATGCTCTGCGAGCCCTGCCCGACCTGCCAGGGCCGCGGTCAGGTGAAGACCGCGCGCAGTGTCTGCTACGACATCCTGCGCGAGATCCTGCGCGAGGCGCGCCAGTTCAACCCCAAGGAGTTCCGCGTCATCGCCAGCGCCGCCGTCGTCGAGATGCTGCTCGACGAGGAGAGCGGCCACATCGCCGGGCTGTCGGAGTTCATCGGCAAGCCGATCTCGCTGTCGGCCGAGGCGACGATGAATCCGGAGCAGTACGACATCGTGCTGATGTAGGGCGGTCGCTCGAGGTGGACAAAGCGTTGATGCACGCATGAGTGGCGGCGACTGGTCTCGGCGGGAAGTCGAAGCCATCGTCGACGACTACCTGTCGATGCTGGCCTCCGAACTCGCTGGCACGCCGTACAACAAGGCCGCGCATCGACGCGCCCTGAGGCCGGTGCTCGGCGGCCGTACCGAGCAGTCCATCGAGTTCAAGCACGCCAACATCAGCGCCGTCCTGCTCGACGCCGGCTTCCCTTACATCGCCGGCTACAAGCCCCGTTCGAACTATCAGGCGCTGCTCGCGGACGTTGTCGCCGAGCGCATGGCCTGTGCCGACCAGCTGCAGGAGGTGGCCGCTGCCGACGCCGACCGGCCAATGGTCGTGCCCGAGGTCGACGACATCCTCGCGGTGCTGACTGCGGCGCCGAAGGCTGCCGCCGGCCCGCGCAAGGCTGCCGAAGCTTCGCCACCTGTCGTGCGCCTCTCGACGAACTACATCGAGCGCGAGGCGCGCAACCGGTCGCTGGGTGCTGCCGGTGAACTCTTCGTGCTGAACTACGAGCGTGCGCGGCTGCTGCATGCCGGCAGGGAGAGTCTGGCCGCGCGCATCGAGCACACGTCCAAAGTGCGCGGGGATCACGAGGGCTACGACATCCTGTCGTTCGAGGAAACCGGGCAGGAACGTCTCATCGAGGTCAAGACCACCAAGTACGGAGCGGAGACGCCGTTCTTCGTCAGCCGCAACGAGGTCTGGACTTCCGAACGCCGTCCGACGCTATACCACCTGTACCGGCTGTACGGGTTCAGGCAGGCGCCCCGGCTCTACACGTTGCCTGGCGCCATCGGCCAAAGCTGCCACCTCTCGGCTGCGTCCTTCCTGGCGATGCCGCGCTGACCGTGGAGCGCACCCCGTGCGCTGGGTCGGCGGCCCGTGTGACGAATAGTTGATTTTCCATAGGGAAAGTCGTATTTTCTTCCGGTGCCGATTCCGTCCCAACCTCACAGCCACCTCAGGCATCCTTTGACGGGGGTGCTCGGCAGCCCCGGCAACGTGCGCGTCCTGCGCGCCCTGTGCACCGACGGGGCTCCGCAGTCGGCGCCGCGGCTGGCGGCGATGGCAGGTCTCACGCCGCCGGGCACGAGAGGCGTGCTGGAACCTCTGGTGCGCCAACGTCTGGTCAAGGTCCACGGTTCGGGGCGGGCGCAGCTCTACGAACTCGACACCCGACATCCGCTCGCGTCATCGCTGGTTGACTTGTTCCAGGGGGAGCGCCGTCGTTGGGAAGAGCTGGTCGAGTCGATCCGCGGGGCCCTGGTGCACGACGACGCCATCACGGCAGCGTGGCTCTATGGCAGCGTGGCGCGAGGTCATGACTCGCCCGACAGCGACCTCGACTTGGCGCTCCTCGTCGAGACGCATGGCGTGGCGGACCGCGTTCGCGAAGCGCTGATGCCCCTGGAAGACGCCCAGCAGATCCGCATCTCGCTCACCGCTCTGACGAAGCAGGAACTGCTGGCCTTGCCTGAGGGCGACCGCTGGTGGACCGAGGTCGTGCGCGATGGCCGGGTTCTCAAGGGCGCAGCTCCGGATCAGGCCAGGCGACGTCTGGGGTCGGCGACGCCATGACGGGCAAGGGGCCGCGCAAAACGGTCGACGATGCTCATGCGCGGGCGCGATTGCTGCATGCCCGCGAGTTCCACGAGTCTGCCCGCAGCCTCGTCATCCTCGCGCAGAGCCAGAGCTACAACGGGGCGGTCACGCTGATGGTTCATGCGGCCATCGCTTACAGCGATGCCGTCACCGCCAAGGCACGAGGCGTCGTCAACCAGCAGGACCATCGGAACGCGCCACGCCTGCTGCGCGAGGTGCTCGGCAGCCACTTGCCAGACCGGCAGGAGAAGATCCTGCGAAAGCTGCTGGGCCGCAAGGACGAGGTGAACTACGGCGCCCGCAGCACCCCGCTCGCCGATGCAGAGCGCCTGCTCGTCGAACTCGCCGAGTTCGCGGCCTGGGCCGAAGGTCTGGCCTGAACTCGCCGCTCAGCCTACGTCCCCGATCCTCGTCGCCCGCGCCACCGGCTCCCAGGCCGCCAGCTCATGCAGCAGTTGCTCGGCGTGGCCGCGCACGCTGTCGACGGCGTCGTCGCCGAGCTGCAGGCGCAGCGGCGTGGTCTCGGCGGCGAGCGCCCGCTCGACGGCCGCCGCGGCCTTCATCGGGTCGCCGGGCTGGGTGCCGTCCATGCCGTGCGCGAACTCGCGCGTCGCGCCGACGGTCTCGGCATAGGCCGGCAGCGCCGGCATGTGGCGCAGCGCCTCGCGCGCGAAGCCGGTGCGGAAGGCGCCGGGCTCGACGATCAGGACCTTGATGCCGAAGGGCGCGAGCTCCTGCGCCAGCGCCTCGGACAGGCCTTCGAGCGCGAACTTCGACGCCGAGTAGGCGCCGAAGCCACCGAACGACAGCTGCCCGCCCAGGCTGGAGATGTTGACGATGGCGCCCGAACGCTGCGCACGCATCGCCGGCAGCACGGCGCGGATCATCGCCGCGGCGCCGAAGAAGTTGGTCTCCATCTGCGCGCGCAGCTCGGCGTCGGGTGTCTCCTCGACCGCGCCGACGATGCCGTAGCCGGCGTTGTTGACCAGCACGTCGAGGCGGCCGAAACGCGCCAGCGCGGCGGCGACCGCGCGTTCGGCGTCGCCCGCCACGGTGACGTCGAGCGCGTGCACCAGCACGCGTTCGGGCGCGCTGGCGGCAAGTTCGGCCAGCGCTTCGGGCCGGCGCGCGGTGGCGACGACGTGGTGGCCCTGCGCCAGCGCGTGCCGCGCGAACGCCAAGCCGAAGCCGGAGGATGCGCCGGTGATGAGCCAGGTGGACGTCGACATCGTGGATCTCCCGTGGAAGCTGAAGCGATGCGCCCAGTCTCGATTCAATCGAGGCCTGCGTTAATGGGGTTCGGATCGCATTCGGCATGCGATACGCTGCATGAATGCATCGTGATCTGCTGCTGCACCTGCCGGTCGTCGTCGAGGTCGCACGGCGCGGCGGTTTCGCCGCCGCGGCGGCGGCGCTGAACCTCAGCGCCTCGGCGGTGAGCCACGCGGTGCGGGCCGTCGAGGAGCGCCTGGGCGAACCGCTGTTCGCGCGCACGACACGCAGCGTCGCGCTGACCGAAGCCGGCGAACGTTTCATCGCCGCCGTCGCGCCGGCGCTGGAAGACATCGGCCGCGCCGCCGAGAGCCTGGCCGACCGGCGCGGCGAACTCGCCGGCGTGCTGCGCCTGAACGCGCCGCGGCTGGCGGCGCCGATGGCGCTGGCGCCTGTTCTCGCCGAGCTGGCGCGCCGCCACCCGCGCCTGGTCGTCGAGCTGCACAGCAACGACGCCTTCGTCGACATCGTCGCCGCCGGCTTCGACGCCGGCGTGCGCCTGGGTGTCGCGCTGCAGCAGGACATGGTCGGCGTGCGGCTGACGCCGCCGTTTCGCGCCGTGATGGCGGCGTCGCCGGCCTATCTGGCGGCGCGTGGCACGCCGCGCACGCCCGACGAGCTGGGCGCGCACAACTGCATCGGCTTTCGCCAGCTCGCCAGCGGCCGGCTCTACGAATGGGAGTTGAACCTCGGCGGCCGCACGGTGGCGGTGCCGACGCAGGGTACGGCGGTCGTCACCGACGCCAGCGTCGCACGCGAGCTGGCGCTGGCCGGTGTCGGCATCGCCTACCTGTTCGAGCCGCTGGTCGCCGCCGACGTCCAGGCCGGCCGGCTGCAACAGGTGCTGCCGGAAACGGCGCTGGCCGAAGACGGCCTGTTCCTCTACTTCCCGCAGCGCGCCGCGCTGGCGCCCAAGCTGCGCGCCTTCGTCGACGTGGCGCGCGAGCTGGCGGGCGCCGCCGGGCTTACAGCGCCGCCTTGAACAGCGCGCAGACCTCCTCGAAGCTCGGCTTGCGCGGGTTGGTCAGGCCGCAGGCGTCCTTCATCGCGTTGGCCGCCAGCGTCGGGATGTCTTCTTCCTTCGCGCCCAGCGGGCCGACGCCGGCCGGGATGCCGACGTCGGCGGCCAGACGGCGGATGGCCTGCACGCAGGCCTCGGCGGCGGCCGCGTCGTCCAGGCCGGCGGTGTGCACGCCCATCGCACGCGCGACCTCGCCCAGGCGCGCCGCGGCGACGCTGGCGTTGAAGGCCTGCACGTGCGGCAGCAGGATCGCGTTGCAGACGCCGTGCGGCAGGTCGTAGAAGCCGCCGAGCTGGTGCGCCATCGCGTGCACGTAGCCCAGCGAAGCGTTGTTGAAGGCCATGCCGGCGAGGAACTCGGCGTAGGCCATCTGCTCGCGCGCGGCCATGTCGCGGCCGTCGGCCACCGCGGCGCGCAGGTGGCGCGAGACCAGCGTCACCGCCTGCAGCGCGCAGGCGTCGGTGATCGGCGTCGCCGCGGTCGAGACATAGGCTTCGACAGCGTGCGTCAGCGCGTCCATGCCGGTGGCCGCGGTCAGCCCCGGCGGCATGCCGGCCATCATCTCGGGGTCGTTGACCGACAGCACCGGCGTCACGTTCTTGTCGACGATGGCCATCTTCACGTGCCGGGTCTCGTCGGTGATGATGCAGAAGCGCGTCATCTCGCTGGCCGTGCCGGCGGTGGTGTTGATCGCCACCAGCGGCAGCTGCGGCCGTGCCGAGCGGTCCACGCCTTCGTAGTCGGCGATCGTGCCGCCGTTGGCCGCGACCAGCGCGATGCCCTTGGCGCAGTCGTGCGGCGAGCCGCCACCCAGCGAGATCACGAAGTCGCAGCCTTCGGCGCGCAGCAGCGCCAGGCCGGCCTCGACGTTGGCGACGTTGGGGTTGGGCTTCACGCCGTCGAAGACGGCGGCGCCGATGCCTTGTTCGCCCAGGCGCTCGACGACCTGTCCGGCGAGCCCGGCGCGCACCAGCGGCAGGTCGGTGACGATCAGCGCCTTGCGCCAGCCGTGCGACTGGATGGCCTTGACGGCGTCGCGCAGGCAGCCGGCGCCCATCAGGTTGACCGAGGGAATGTAGAAGGTGGAAGTGGCCATGTCCGGGCTCCACGGGTGAAAGGAAAGCGGCCGAACTCTCGGGCGAATCCAAGAATTCGCAATTGACTGGAATCAATTTCATCGAGGGTACAAAGCCGCGACCAGGGAAGACGCTAGCGTCGACAATCGCGTCTCCGTTTCCTCTGCGAATCAGCGTGAAGACCTACGACATCGAAGTGCAGCGCCTGAAGTCCCTGCGTCACGACAAGGGCCTGATCGAGATCGGCGTCGACGCGCTGGTGCTGCCGCGCCCGGCGCGCGACGAAGGCGCCGCCGGCTCCTGCCTCAGCCTGCCGGTCGACCAGGCGCGGGCGCTGATGCTGCTGCTCAAGCAGCAGTTCGCCGAGCTGGACAAGCTGCAGCCGCGCAGCCGCCGCTCGGGCCGCTGCTGAGCCGGTGTCCTCGCTCAAGTACCTGCAGGGTTACGCGCCCGAGCTGCTGGCGCAGGTCCAGATGCTGCTCGACGAAGGCCGGCTCGCCGACTACGTCGCGCGCCGCCACCCCGAGCCTTCGCCGGTGCGCAACGAGCGTGAGCTCTACGATTACGTCTGCGCGCTGAAGTCGCGTTACATGAAGAGCGCGCCGCCGCTGGCCAAGGTCGTCTTCGACCCCAAGCTGCACGTGCTGAAGAACGCGCTGGGCACGCACACCGCGGTCTCGCGCGTGCAGGGCGGGCGGCTGCAGGCCAAACGCGAGATCCGCATCGCCGCGCTGTTCAAGGAGGCGCCGGCCGACTTCCTGCGCACGATCGCCGTGCACGAACTGGCGCACCTGAAGGAGCGCGAGCACGACAAGGCCTTCTACGCGCTGTGCCGGCACATGGAGCCGGACTACCCGACGCTGGAGTTCGAGCTGCGGCTGTGGCTGACGGCACGCGAACTCTGATCGCCGGTGACGCGCCAGCCTCGACAATCGGGGCATGACCGAATCTCCCGCCGCGCCCGCCGGCCCCGCTTTCTCCACGCTGCCGCTCGCGGCGCCCGTGCTCGCCAACCTGCAGCAGCTGGGCTACGAGCGCATGACGCCGATCCAGGCCGCGGCGCTGCCGCCGGCGCTGGCCGGCCGCGACCTGATCGCCCAGGCCAAGACCGGCAGCGGCAAGACCGCGGCCTTCTCGCTGCCATTGCTGGCCAAGCTGGACGCGAAGCGCTTCGCCACGCAGGCGCTGGTGCTCTGTCCGACGCGTGAACTGGCCGAGCAGGTCTCGCAGGAGATCCGCCGCCTGGCGCGCGCCGAGGACAACGTCAAGGTGCTGACGCTGTGCGGCGGCGCCGCGATCCGGCCGCAGCTCGCCAGCCTGGAGCACGGCGCGCACGTCGTCGTCGGCACGCCGGGGCGTGTGCTCGACCACCTGGAGCGCGGCTCGCTGGCGCTGGAGGCGCTGACCACCTTCGTGCTCGACGAAGCCGACCGCATGCTCGACATGGGCTTCGCCGAGGACATCGCCGCCGTCGCGCGCCACTGCCCGCCGACCAGCAAGCGCCAGACGCTGCTGTTCTCGGCCACCTATCCCGAAGACGTCGCCAAGCTCGCCGCGCGCTACCTGCGCGACCCGCAGGAGGTGCGCCTGGCCGAGACCCATGCCGCGGGCCAGATCGTCGAGCGCTTCTACGAGGTGACCGAGAGCCAGCGCCTGCACGCCGTCGGCCTGCTGCTGCAGCGTTTCCGCCCCGAGAGCACGCTGGCCTTCTGCAACACCAAGCAGCAGTGCCGCGACCTGGTGGCGGTGCTGCAGGCCCAGGGCATCGTCGCGCTCGAACTGCACGGCGACCTGGAGCAGCGCGACCGCGACCAGGTGCTGGTGCGTTTCGCCCACCGCAGCGCCAGCGTGCTGGTGGCCACCGACGTCGCCGCGCGCGGGCTGGACATCGCCAAACTCGAAGCGGTGATCAACGTCGACATCACGCCCGAGCCCGAGGTCCACACCCACCGCATCGGCCGCACCGGGCGCGCCGGCGAGAGCGGGCTGGTGTTCAACCTCGCCAGCCTCGACGAGATGGGCCGTGTCGGCCGCATCGACGAGATGCAGGGCCGGCAGAGCGTCTGGCACCCGCTGGCCGAGTTGGAAGCCGAGCTGGCCAAGGCCGGGCCGCAGCCGCCGCTGCTGCCGCCGATGGTGACGCTGCAGATCCTCGGCGGGCGCAAGGAGAAGATCCGCCGCGGCGACGTGCTGGGCGCGCTGACCAAGGACCTGGGGCTGGACGCCGCCGCGGTCGGCAAGATCGACGTCAACGACTTCTCGACCTACGTCTCGGTGCGCCGCGACCTCGCCGATCAGGCGCTGCGCGGCCTGGCGCGCGGCAAGGTCAAGGGCCGCACCGTCAAGGCGCGGCGGCTGTGAGCGCGGGCTTTGCCGTCCTCGGGCTCACGCCGGCGCTGCAGCGTGCCTGTGCCGAGCTCGGCTTTGCCGTGCCGACGCCGGTGCAGCAGCAGGCCATCCCGCCGGCGCTCGACGGCCAGGACCTCGTCGCGCGCGCGCCCACCGGCTCGGGCAAGACCGCGGCCTACGCGCTGGCGATGCTGCACCGCTTCGACATCACGCCGCGCGAAGGCCGGCGCGTCACGCGCGCGCTGCTGCTGGTGCCGACACGCGAGCTCGCGGTGCAGGCCGGCCAGACGCTGCGCGCGATGGCGCGCGAGATGGCCGAGCCGGTGAAAGTGGCGGTGGTGTTCGGCGGCGTCTCGGTGAACCCGCAGATGATGGGCCTGCGTGGCGGCGCCGAAGTCGTCGTCGCGACGCCGGGCCGGCTGCTGGACCTGGTCGAACGCAACGCGCTGCAGCTCGGCGAGGTGCAGCTGCTGGTGCTCGACGAAGCCGACCGCCTGCTCGACGACGGTTTCGCCGACGAGCTGGAGCGTGTGCTCGCACTGTTGCCGGCCGAACGCCAGCAGCTGCTGTTCTCGGCGACCTTCCCGCCCGCCGTGCAGGCGCTGGCGACCCGATTGCTGCACGCGCCGGTGCAGGTCGCGGTCGACGCCGCGCCCGAGGCCGGCGGCCCGGCGATCGAGCAGCACGCGGTCGAGGTCGACACCGCGCAGCGCACGCCGCTGCTGCGCCGGCTGCTGGCCACGCACGACTGGCCGCGCGTGCTGGTCTTCGTCGCCACGCGCCACGCCAGCGAGATGGTGGCGGCCAAGCTGCAGCGCGCCGGCATCGCCGCCGCGGCCCTGCACGGCGACCTGAGCCAGGGCGCGCGCTCGCGTGTGCTGGCCGAGCTGGCGCACGGCAGGCTGCGCGTCGTGCTCGCCACCGACCTCGCGGCGCGCGGGCTGCACATCCCGGCGTTGGCCGCGGTCATCAACTACGACCTGCCGCGCTCGGCCGCCGACTACACGCACCGCATCGGCCGCACGGCGCGCGCCGGCGCCACCGGCGAAGCCTGGAGCTTCGTCACCGCGGCCAGCGAGGCGCATTTCCGCCTCATCGAGAAGCGCCAGGGCCGGCGTGTCGAACGTGAGCGTGTCGAGGGTTTCGAGCCCACCGAGACCGCGCCGGAAGCGCCCGCCGGCAACGGCGGCGTCAAGGGCCGGCGCAAGAGCCGCAAGGACAAGCTGCGCGAAGCGGCCGTGCGCGGGGCCTGATCAGCTGCGGCGCAGCAGCGCCTTGGCGGCCTCGATGCGCTGTGCCAGCGGCGCCGCGGCGTCGCGCATCACCGCGAGCAGGAAACGTTCGGCTTCGCGTTCGGGCGCCGTGCGCGGCTCCGGCGCAGCCGCTGCCGCGGCCGTGTCCGGCGGCGCCAGCTGAGGCAGCGTCGCGGCCAGTTCGTCGGGCGTGATCGGCCGCAGCGGCGCCAGCAGCGACGCCTGGGCGTCGTCGCCGGGCGGCAGTTCCAGCCACGGCGTTTCGGTGAACAGCGGCGCCAGGTCGGGCGAGACCAGCGCCGCCCAGCGCTCGGCGCCGAGTTCGCTGCCGGGCAGGGCCGGCGGCGCGGCCTCGGGCGCCGGCCAGCAGCGCCGCCGGGCGGGCGGCAGTTCGTCCAGCCAGCGCCGGCACAGCCCTTCGGCCAGCGCGCGCGCCGAAGCGGCCTCCACCGGCTGCTGCAGCGAGAACCAGAGCTGCAGCCCGTCGCGACCGGACAGCACGATCGCCGGCGCCGGCAGCGCCAGTTCGTTCTGCACGCCGGCCCAGACCGCGCCCAGCAGCGTGGCGTCGACCGGCGCGACGAGTTCGACCACCGCCGCGCGCACCCGGCCCGTGGCGTCGGTCCAGGTGCCGTCGCCGTCGGACGGGCACAGATAGAGGCGGCGGAGTTCGGTCTGGAGTCGGTTCATGGCGATGCGGCCGTGACTGTAGGCCATCGTGCACCTTGGGGGGGCGCGGCCGTTTCGGCCCGGCGCTTCCGTCGGATGAACTAGGTATTTCTGCTAAAGCTGCGTTTTCTGGTGTCAATTCTCGTGGCGTGCCTCGGGCCTTGGACCTAAGCTTTCCTGACTTCCGGGCTTGACAGCATCCGTCGCTGGCGATCCCGGTTCTTCTGGTTCAGGGAGCCGAATCAATGCACAAGAAGTCCCTGGGTGCCGTGGCCGCCGCCACGCTGCTGGTCTGCGGCCCGCTTCACGCGCAGACCCCCCCCGACGCAGGCAAGCTGTTGCGCGACACCGAACGAGGCGTTCCGGTGCCACCGCCCCCGCCGCCGACCACCACCGCCCCGGCCGCGTCGCCCGACGCGGCGCCCGGCGCGCGCGTGCAGGTCGTCGGCTTCCGGCTGCGCGGCGTGACGCTGCTGTCCGAAGCCGAGCTGCAGGTGCGCCTGGCGCCGTTCGTCGGCCAGCCGGCGAGCCTGGCCGACCTGCGCCGCGCCGCCGACACCGTCGCCCGCGCCTATGAGGAAGCCGGCTATCTGGTGCGCGCCTTCCTGCCGGAGCAGACGCTGAGCGAGGGCATCGTCACCATCGAGGTGCTCGAAGGCCGGCTCTCCGGCGTGCGTGTCGAGCAGGCGCCGCCGGGGCGCAACGTCGGCGAGCGCCGTGTCGTCGAGACGATGACCGCGCGCCAGAAGGTCGGCGCGCCGGTGCGTGCCGACGACGTGCAGCGTGCCGTGGGCCTGCTCGATTCGCTGCCCGGCGTGCAGGCGAGTTCGGTGCTCGAGCCCGGCGAGCAGCCCGGCGAGACGCGCCTCGTCGTCGCGGTGCTCGACGAGCCGATGTTCGGCGGCCATCTGCAGCTGGACAACGCCGGCACCCGCGCCAGCGGCGAGTGGCGCAGCACCGGCTCCTTCGAGGTCAACAGCCCGCTGCGTTTCGGCGACCAGCTCCAGTTCTTCGGCAGCCACAGCGCCGGCTCGGACTATGGCAGCGCCGGCTACAGCCTGCCCGTCGGCTACGACGGCTGGCGCGCCAGCGCGACGCTGTCGCGCCTGGCCTACGGCTACGACCTGAACTCCACGCGCTACAGCGGCGGCGCCACCTCCTGGGCGGCGACTGCCAGCTATGCGCTGCTGCGCCGTGCCGGCGCATCGCTGAGCCTGAGCCTGGCCTACGACCACAAGGCCTTCGACAACGCCATCGCCGGCCTCCAGATCAACGACAAGACGGTGGCCACGCGCACGCTGGCGCTGGGCGGCGACGCCGCCGATGCCTGGCTGGGCGGCGGCGTCACGCAGTTCTCGCTGTCGCTGGCCTTCGGCCGGCTGGACCTGGGCGGCAACGCCGCCGACCTCGCCGCCGACCAGGGCGCCGGCGGCCCCGACCGCGAGGGCAGCTTCCGCAGCCTCGGCTGGTCGCTGACGCGGCTGCAGCGCCTGAGCGCGGCCGACACGCTGCAGCTGTCGTGGTCGGGCCAGCGCGCCAACCGCAACCTCGACTCGTCGCAGAAGTTCAACGTCACCGGCCCGTCGGCCGTGCGCGCGTACTCCAGCTCGGAGCCCAGCGGCGACGACGGCACGCTGGCCAGCATCGAGTGGCGCCACCAGCTCACGCCCGAGCTGACGCTGTCGCTGTTCCACGACCACGCCTGGCTGCGCCGCGACCACGAGCGCAACAGCGCGACGCTGGACCCCAACCGCTACACGCTGGCCGGCCACGGCCTGGGCGCGACCTGGAGCGGCCCCGGCCAGCTGCTGGCCCGCGCCGCGCTGTCCTGGCGCGCCGGCCGCAACCCGGTGCGCACCGCCACCGGCGACGACAGCGACGGCACCCAGCGCGACCCGCGCCTCTTCGTCTCGCTCGTCAAGGCCTTCTGAGCCTGTCGACCCGCGTGCGGGCTCCGCGCCCGCCGCCCCGCCTCATTTCCGGAGTACCTCCATGAACCACGGTCCTGGCGCCCTGAACCGCATCTATCGTCTCGTCTGGAACGACAGCACCGGCGCCTGCGTCGCGGTCGCCGAAGGCACGCGCTCGCGCGGCAAGCGCAGCAGCGGCGTGGCGGGCTTCGTGCTGGGCGCCGGGCTGGTGCTGGGCACCGGCGCCGCCTGGGCCGGCCCGCCGGCCGCCGGTGCGCTGCCGCAGGGCGGGCAACTGGTCAGCGGCCAGGCGACGACGCGCCAGCAGGGCAGCCGGCTGGACATCTCGCAGACCAGCCAGCGCGCGGCGATCAACTGGCTGAGCTTCGACGTCGGCAGCCAGGCGCAGGTGCAGATCCAGCAGCCCAACGCGCAGTCGGTGCTGCTCAACCGCGTCACCGGCGCCGACCCGTCGGCGATCTACGGCCGGCTCGACGCCAACGGCCAGGTGCTGCTGGTCAACCCGAACGGCATCGTCTTCGGCCGCGGTTCGCGCGTCGACGTCGGCGGCCTGGTCGCCAGCACGCTGGACATCGCCGACGCCGATTTCGCCGCCGGGCGACTGAAGTTCAGCCGCGGCACGGCCACCGGCAGCGTCGTCAACCAGGGCACGATCAACGCCGCCAACGGCGGTTACGTCGCGCTGCTGGCGCCCGAGGTGCTCAACGAAGGCGTGGTCAGCGCGCGCCTGGGCACGGTGGCGCTGGCCGCCGGCGACGCGGTGACGCTGGACGTCGCCGGCAGCGAGCTGCTGGGCGTCAAGGTCGACCCGGCGACGGTGGCCGCGCTGGTCGAGAACCGCCAGCTCGTGCAGGCCGAAGGCGGCCGCGTGATCCTCAGCGTCGGCGCCGCGCAGCGCCTGCGCGAACAGGCGGTGGCCGGCAGCGCCGGCGCCGACGCGCTGGTCGACGACGGCGGCACGCTGCGTCTGGTGACGGCCGGCGGCCGCATCGATGCCGGCACCGGCCGCGTGCAGATCGAAGGCTCGAGGGTCGAGGTCGACGGCCAGGTGGCCGCCGCCGGCGGCCGCATCGACGTCCAGGCCGACTATCTGGGCCAGGGCGGCGTGCTCGACGCCAGCGCCGCCAGCGGCCGCGGCGGCCGCATCACGGTCGACGCCGGCAGCGTCGTGCAGACCGCCTCGGCGGCGCTGAAGGCCGACGGCAGCAGCGGCGGCGACATCCGCCTCGGCGCCGACGACCGCGTCTACAGCTCGGCCACGTTCAGCGCGCTGGGCCGCGCCGGCCGCGGCGGCGACGTCGCGGTGACGGCCGACAGCGTGCAGCTGCGCGCCGCGACGCTGGACTCCAGCGGCCGCGACGGCGGCGGCCGCGTGCGTGTGGGCGGCGGCTTCCAGGGCGGCGACGCCGACCTGGCGAATGCCCGCGAGCTGGGCGTCAACGGCACGACCGTGCTGCGTGCCGACGCCACACGCAGCGGCGACGGCGGCCAGGTCGTGCTCTGGTCCGACGAACGCACCACCTTCGGCGGGCGGCTGAGCGCCCGCGGCGGCGGCTCGGGCGGCAACGGCGGCAGCGCCGAAGTCTCGGGCAAGCAGGACCTCGTCTTCGGCGGCAACGCCGACCTCGCCGCGCCCAAGGGACGTGCCGGCCGGTTGCTGCTGGATCCGCGCAACATCCTGGTGGACAACGCTTCGGCTGCGCTCGCCACCTTGGAGATGAGCGACCCGACGCCCGGCAACACCAACGGGTTCGGCAGCACCGTCAGCGTGCTGGGCAACGGCAACGTCGTCGTCACCGCGCCCAACGCCAGCACCGGCGCGACTACCGCCACCGGTGCCACTTACCTCTTCAACAGCCAGACCGGCGCGCTGCTGGCCAACCTGCGCGGTGCCAGCGCGGGCGACAAGATCGGCAGCGGCGGCGTCCGCGTGCTGAGCAGCGGCCACTATCTGGTGCTGAGCCCCGACTACGGCACGACGGCGGCGTCCAAGACCGTCACCTCCTACGACACGCAGGACACGGCGGGCTCCGCCCTGTCGCCTTCGGCCAGCCGGTCCTATGCGCTGGTGGACAACACGACCGCCTCGGCCGGCGCCATCACCTGGCAGAACAAGGTGGGCAGCGGTTCGGCGACCGTCAGCAGCGGCAACAGCCTGGTCGGCAGCACGGCCAATGTCGACAGCCTGACCCGCTACACGTACAGCGGCCTGACGGTCAACAACGCCGGTGCTGTCACCGTCACGGCCAATGACCGCGTCGGCGGCGCCGACGTTCTGGACAACAACGGCAATGTCGTGCGTCCGGGCACCACCATCACTGAGCTCACCGACGGCAACCTGGCCATCGGCGTGCCGACATGGTTCAACGGCCGCGGCGCCGTGGTCTGGATGGACGCCAGCAACGGCCACCTGGCCACCGGCGCAGCCGGTGGCGTGATCTCGTCCGGCACGGCATTCGTGGGCAGCACGCCCAACCGTACGCTCGCGCCGCTGGAAGCGGCCGTCAGCGACAGCAGCAAGAAGCTCTATGTGCTGGGGCAGCGCACGCCGAACAATCCGCTGTACAACCCGATCGACCTGGACCGCTTCGGTACCGCATCGCTGCCGCAGCAGTACACCGACGGCGGCGTGAACCGGCGCACGACGCCGCCGGGTGCCGCCGGCGACCTGGTGGGCCAGATCGTCGTGCCGCTGCCTGGCGGCGCCTACGTCATCGACTCGCCGCTGTGGACCAATGGCAGTGCGAGCTATGCCGGCGCCGTGACCTGGGCAGCATCGGGCGGCGCCGTCGGCACGATCGGCAGCGGCAACAGCCTGGTCGGCAGCAGCTCCTACGACTTCGTCGGCAGCGGCGGCGTCAAGACGGTGGGCGGCAGCGGCCAGAACTACGTCGTCGTCAGCCCGTTCTGGAGCGGCAACGGCAACGCCGCCGCCGGGCGCTACCTGGAGAACAGCCCCAATGGCGCGGTCACCTGGGTGGACGGCAGCAACGGGCAACCGTTCTCGGCCGGCAGCACCGGTGCGGCCGTCGGCTCGTCCAACAGCCTGATCGGCGCTGCGGGCGACGGCGTCGGCGCCTACTCGCTGGGCAACGGCTTGCCCTACACCAGCTACGAGTACAACAGCAGCTCCGGCAGCAACTCGTCGACGAGTTCCACCCGCAAGCAGGGCGCCCTCACCGGCGGCGTGCTCCAGTTGCGTAACGGCAATTACCTCGTCGACGCCACCACCTGGAGCGGCAGCGCGGGGGCCGTCAGCTTCGGCGACGGCGGCACGGGCCTCGCGGGCCTCGTTTCGGCGTCCAACAGCCTGGTGGGGTCCACGGCTTCCGACCAGGTCGGCCAGTTCGTCGTCGAGCTCGCCGGCAGCAACTACGTGGTGGTCTCGCCCGACTGGGACAACGGTGGCGCGGCCAATGCCGGCGCGGTGACCTGGGGCAGCGGCACGTCCGGACGTACCGGCGCGGTCGGCGGCGGCAACAGCCTCGTGGGCTCGGGTGCCTACGACGCGGTCGGCTCCGGCGGTGTGCAGCCCGTGGGCGCGCAGGGCGCCAACGGGCTGCGCAGCAACTACATCGTGCTCAGCCCGAAATGGGGCAACCGGGGCGGCAATGCGCAGAGCACCGTGGCCTATGGCGCGGTGACCTGGGTGGACGGCAGCAATGGCCAGCCCTTCGCTGCGGGCAGCACCGGCGCGGCGCTGTCCTCGTCCAACAGCCTCGTCGGCGACCATGCCGGCGACTATGTCGGCAGCGTGCACTACGGCGACTCGCGCAGCGGCAGTTACAACAACAATGCCAACGGCACCTATTACACCTCGCTCGGTGGCTGGGACGCGATGCTGACGGCGTCGGTCAGCGTGCTGTCGGACGGCAACTATGTCGTCCGCAGCCCGAACTGGGACAGCGGCAAGGGTGCGGCCACGCTGGGCGCTGGAGGCACCGGCCTGGCCGGTGCCATCAGTGCCAGCAACAGCCTGGTGGGCGCCGTGTCGGACGTGACCAGCGTCTCCACGACCAACCAGACACGCGGCGGCGTCAGCTGGACCGACGTCACCACCTACCTGACGACCACCGGCGACCACGTCGGCCTGCTGGGCGGGGCGCTGGATGGCGGCAGCTATCTGGTCATCAGCCCGTTCTGGGGTTCGGGCAAGGGAGCCGTCACCTGGCTGGGCAGCGGCAACAGCACCGGCACGGTGGGCAGCGGCAACAGCCTGGTCGGCAACACGGCCGACACCTTCAACAACGCCAACCACACCGCGATCACCGCGGTGGGTGACCGCCTCGGCACGCTGGCCACCTCGGCCTGGGCGACGCCGACGGTGTCCTCCGGCACGGTCAGCGGCCAGGCGGCCAGCACCACCACGACCCGCCCCGTGGGGCCGTACGTCGCCACGGTCGGCAGCTCCACGTATGGCAGCAACTATTCGGTGATCCAGCCGCAGTCGCTGACGGTCGCGCCTGACGGCTACGGCGGCGTCTACACGGGCTTCGTGCTCAACGTGACGCCGATCTACCAGCAGCTGTCCAACGGCAACGTGCTGGTGGCCAGCCCGAACTGGAACAACACCGGCGCCGCCCAGGCCGGTGCGGTGACCTGGATCAACGGCAGCAACGGCCAGCTGGTCGGCGGTGCCAGCGGCGGCGTGCTCTCGGCCAGCAACAGCCTGGTGGGCAGCCACGCGGGCGACTACATCGGCTTCCGTCTGCCCATCGACGGCGTGACCGAACTGAGCAACGGCAACTTCGTGCTGTCCAACTCGCAGTGGTACAGCGAGCGTGGCGCAGTCACCTGGGGCAGCGGCACGGCCGGCGTGGCCGGCACCATCTCGGCCAGCAACAGCCTGGTCGGCTCGACGCCCTCCGCCAGCGTGCAGGAGCCGACGAGCTACCAGAAGCTGCCGGGCATGAGCGACTCCAGCGACTACATCAACCGCTACATCGAGGGCAAGGGCTTCAACTACGACTGGCCCGACCGCGTCACGACGATGGACGGCGACCGCGTGGGCTACGGTGGCGTCAAGGCGCTGGCCGACGGCAGTGCCGTCGTCGCGTCGCCGTTCTGGGGCTCCGCGGCGGCCTGGGACCAGTACTCCGCTCCCGCGTCCAAGGGAGCGGTGACCTGGATCAACGGCAGCAACGGCCACCTCAAGGACGGCAGCACGGGCGCGGCCGTCGATGCGACGAACTCGCTGGTGGGCGCCGTTGCAGGCGATGCCGTCGGCTACTCGGCGTTCATCGATCCCAGTTCGGCGCAGCATTTCGCCTTCGGCGGCGTCACGGTGCTGGGCGGTGGCCGTTATGCCGTCGCCAGCCCGTGGTGGTCGAACGGCTCGGCCAGCGGCGCGGGGGCCGTGACCTTTGGCGACGTGGGGGGCGTGGCCGGCACCGTCTCGGCCAGCAACAGCCTCGTCGGCACCACGGCCGGTGACCAAGTCGGCATCGCCACGTCGCTGTACGACCCGAACACCTACATCAGCTCGGTGGTCAGCGGCGTCACGGCCGTAACCGCCAACGGCCAGACGAACTACGTGGTGCGCTCGGGCCATTGGACGAACACGGCCGACCGCAGCGGCGGCGGTGCCGGCGCCGGGGCCGTGACCTGGGTCGATGGCACGACGGGCCGGGCCTACGGCGAGTCGTCCGTCGGTGCCGGCGTCAGCTCGCGCAACAGCCTGGTGGGCAACGCCGCCGGCGACGGCGTCGGCGCCAACTTCGTGGCGCTGACCCACAACGGCAGCGCCACCGGCGACCTGATGTTCTTCAGCGCGCTGGACTACTGCGGCATCGACGGCTACGGCGCCGTCACGCTGCTGTCCGGCGCCCAGGGCGCGGCCGGCGAGATCGGCTGGCGCAACAGCGTGCTCGGCCTGGCGCAGTCCAGCCTGGGCCAGAACACCTCCACGGTCGCCTCGGGCACGCTGTCCAGCGACATCCGGGTGGCGATGCTGCCGACGGCCGTCACCAGTGCCGAGCGCGTGGCCTACCGGCCGCTGATCTGGGCCACCCCCAACGGCACGAGCGGCAAGAACAGCAGCCAGCTGTACGCCGCGACGCTGGTCGACGAGAGCGCCTCCGGCGGCGCCATCGTGGACCCCATCCACAACGCGGGCGGCGCCAACTGGGACGGCAGCCGCTTCGCGCCCGACGGCAGCGCCTACACCGCCAGCGGCGGCAGCACCTCGACGGGACTGCTGGGCTTCTCGGCCAACGCGTCGACCGACATCGTCATCACGCCGACGACGATCACGAACATGCTCAACGCCGGCACCGGCGTGACCCTGCAGGCCAACAACGACATCCGCATCGCCCGCGACATCACCAGCTCGGCCGGCGGCACCGGAGGCAGCCTCACGCTGGAAGCCGGGCGCAGCGTCTATCTCGACGCCAGCATCACGACCGACAACGGCAACCTCAGCCTCATCGCCAACCAGGGCGTGGCCCAGGGCGTGGTGGACTCGGCCTGCAGCAGCTGCGTGAGCGAGATCGTGCAGCGCGCCGGGACCACGCTGGATGCCGGCACCGGCCAGGTCGCCATCACGCTGAAGAAGTCCACCGACAAGACCAGCAACGCGGCAGGCGACATCGTGCTGGCCAACGTGCGCGGCGCGGACATCACCGTCACCAACGCCGGCCTCAATGCGAGCAGCCAAGGGCGCGGCGTGCGCTTCCAGAGCGGCGCGGTGGTCGGCAACGCCGGCACGCAGTCGCTGATCTTCCGCGTCGGCGGCCACACCGCTCAGGGGGGCGGCCTGCTGCTGGCGGGCGACACCCAGCTCGTCGGCGCCAGCGGCGCCAGCTTGCAGGTCGCGGCCGCGGATCCGACGCTGACGGCGTCGCTCGGCGCTTCCAACAACGGCTTCGGCATCCTGTCCACCGAGATCGGGGCCGTGATCCATCAGTCCAACGGGTTTACCAACCTGATGTTCGGCCGTACCGACCAGAGCGGCGCCACGACCATCGGCGCGCTGGACTTCACTCAGGCCAGCATGCGGCGTGGCGCCGCCACGCTGGACGCCGATGTCAGCCTGCTGGGCGGATCGGGCGGCGTGACGCTGGCCGGCACCCTCGCCTCCGGCGAAGCCGCCGGCCGGCGCCTGGCGCTGCAGGCCAACGGCGGTACGCTGGCGCTGGGCAACAACACCGTCACGGCCAGCACCGGTGTGCTGGAACTGGCCAGCGGCACCGGCGGCAGCATCACCCAGGGTGCCTCGGGCACTGTCAGTGCCAGCCAGCTACTGTTCAGCGGCACGGGCTCGGCCACGCTGACCGGCAGCGGCAATGCCGTGGGCACGGTGGCCGGCCAGATCGGCACGGCGACGCTGAAGAACGCCGTCAGCAGCCTGACGGTCGGCAGCGTGGACGGCGTCGATGGCCTGGCCTTCACCAGCGGCGGAACGCTGCAGGCCGCGGGCGCCAGCAGCGACGTCGTGCTCGACCAGACGCTCAGCACCGGTTCGGGCACCCTGGTCGTCGCCGCGGGGCGCAACTTCGTCAACAACCTCGCCACCGACACCGGGCTGAGCGTGGGCAGCGGGCGCTACCTGGTCTATTCCAGCAGCCCCTCGGGTTCGACCGAGGGCATGACCGGCTACGCCAAGCACTACGCCGAGAGCTACAGCGGCAGCGCGCCGGGCTACGCGGCCAGTGGCAACTGGTTCCTCTACAGCACGGCGCCCACGCTGACCGTCTCGGTCGGCGCCGGCTCGAGCATCACCTACGGCGACGCCGGCGCGGCGCCGGGCGTGAACATCACCGGTTTCATCGACGGCGACACCCAGGGCTCGGCCACCACCGGCAGCCTGAACTTCACCAGCAGCGGCTACGCGCCTTCGAGCGCCGGCTTCATGCCGGCCGGCACCTACACGGTCAACCTGATCGGCCAGGGGACCTTTGCCAGCTCGCTGGGCTACCAGATCACCGTCAACACCGGCAGCAGCAGCTTCGTCGTCAACCCCAAGGCCATCAACGTGGCCGGTCTGACCGCGGGCAGCAAGGTCTATGACGGCACGACCACCGCCCAGGTCAACGGCGCGGCCTCGATCAGCGGCGGCGGCAGCGTCGACAACGACGGCAAGGCCTTGAACGGCGACGACGTCTTCATCTCCGGCACCGCTGCCGGCGCCTTCGCCGACCGCCACGCCGGAACCGGCAAGTCGGTCACGCTCTCCGGCCTGACGCTGGGCGGCGCCGACGCCGGCAACTACACGATCAGCACGAACTCGGTGACGGCCGACATCACGGCCAAGACGCTGACCGTCAGCGGCCTCGGCGTGGCGTCGAGCAAGGTCTACGACGGTTCGCTCTCGGCCACCGTCGTCGGCAGCGGCAGCCTGCTGTCCGCCCAGGCGCCCGGCAGCGGCAGCAGCAGCGACGGCAAGCCCTACAGCGGCGACACGATCGCGCTCACCGGCACGGCCACCGGCAGCTACAACGCCGCCAGCGTCGCCGGCGCCAACACCGTCAGCTTCGGCGGCCTGACGCTGAGCGGCGCGCAGGCGGGCGACTACGTGCTGTCGCTGGGCAGCCAGGCGGCGACGATCACGCCCAAGGCGCTGAACGTCACCGGCCTGACGGCGCAGAACAAGGTCTACGACGCGACGACGACCGCCACGTTCGGCGGCACGGCGGCGCTGTCGGGCGTCGTCGGCAGCGACGCGGTGTCGCTCACCGGCACGCTGGCGGCCAGCTTCGGCACGGCCGACGCGGGCACGAACAAGAGCATCACGACGAGCGGCCTCACGCTCACCGGCGTGGCGGCCGGCAACTACTCGCTGACGGCGCTGACGGCGCAGGCCGACATCACGCCGCGCACGCTGAACGTCAGCGCGCTCGACCGTTCCAAGACCTACGGCGGTGCCGACCCGACGCTGGGCTTCAGCGTCGGCGGCCTGGGCCTGGTCGGCGGCGACAGCGCGGCCGACGTCTTCTCCGGTCTGCTGAACACCGTCACTGGCGCCTCGGCGACCGCGGGTACGCATGCGATCACCCAGGGCACGCTGGCGGTGGCCGATGGCAACTACCAGCTCGGCACGTTCAGCGCCGGCACGCTGACGGTGGCCAAGGCGCAGCTGGACGTGACGGCGGCCGACCGCAGCAAGGTCTACGGCGCGGCCGACCCGACGCTGGCCTACACGGTCGACGCCGGCGACCTGAAGTACAGCGACACCGCGGCGGTGGTCAGCGGCGTCTCGCTGGCGACGGTCACCGGCGCGACCGCGACGGCGGGCACGCACGCCATCGCGGCCAGCGGCGGCACGGCGGCCAACTACGACATCGTGCTGCACGACGGCACGCTGACGGTGGCCAAGGCGCAGCTGGCGGTGAGCGCCAACGACGCGAGCAAGGTCTACGGCGCGGCCGACCCGGCGCTGGGCTACACGGTGGACACCAGCGGCCTGAAGTACAGCGACACCGCGGCGGTGGTCAGCGGCGTTTCGCTGACGACGGCCACCGGCGCCGCGGCGACGGCGGGCACGCACGCCATCGCCGCCGGCGGCGGCAGCGCGTCCAACTACGAGCTGCAGTACGTCGGCGGCACGCTGACGGTGAGCAAGGCGCAGCTGGACGTGACGGCGGCCGACCGCAGCAAGGTCTACGGCGCGGCCGAGCCGACACTGGGCTTCGCGGTCGATGCGAGCGACCTGAAGTACGCCGACACGGCCGCGGTGGTCAGCGGCGTCTCGCTGAGCACGGCCACCGGCGCGGCGGCGACGGCCGGCACGCACGTCATCGCCGCCAGCGGCGGCGCCGCGGCCAACTACGACATCGTGCTGCACGACGGCACGTTGACGGTGGCCAAGGCGCAGCTGGACGTGACGGCCGCCGACCGCAGCAAGGTCTACGGCGCGGCCGACCCGACGCTGGCCTACACGGTCGACGCCGGCGACCTGAAGTACAGCGACACCGCGGCGGTCGTCAGCGGCGTCTCGCTGGCGACGGCGACCGGCGCGGCGGCGACGGCGGGCACGCACGCCATCGCGGCCAGCGGCGGCACGGCGGCCAACTACGACATCGTGCTGCACGACGGCACGCTGACGGTGACCAAGGCGCAGCTGGCGGTCTCCGCCAACGACGCCAGCAAGGTCTACGGCGCGGCCGATCCGACGCTGGGCTACACGGTCGACACCAACGGCCTGAAGTACAGCGACACGGCGGCGGTGGTCAGCGGCGTTTCGCTGAGCACGGCCACCGGCGCCGCGGCGACGGCGGGCACGCACGCCATCGCCGCCGGCGGCGGCAGCGCGGCCAACTACGAGCTGCAGTACGTCGGCGGCACGCTGACGGTGAGCAAGGCGCAGCTGGACGTGACGGCGGCCGACCGCAGCAAGGTCTACGGCGCGGCCGACCCGACACTCGGCTTCGCGGTCGATGCGAGCGACCTGAAGTACGCCGACACGGCCGCGGTCGTCAGCGGTGTCTCGCTGACGACGGCCACCGGCGCGGCGGCGACGGCCGGCACGCACGTCATCGCCGCCAGCGGTGGCAGCGCGGCCAACTATGAGCTGGTGCTGCACGACGGCACGCTGACGGTGGCCAAGGCGCAGCTGACGGTCAACGCCGACGACAAGTCCAAGATCGCCGGCGAGCGCGACCCGGCGCTGAGCTATCACGTCGACACCCGCCAGCTCTTCTACGCCGACACGGAAGCCGTGGTCAGCGGGGTGCAGCTGAACGCGCCGGGCGGCAGCGGGCTCGCGCCGGGGCAGTACGCCATCGTCGCCTCCGGCGGCACTGCGGACAACTACGCCCTGCAGTACGTCGACGGCACGCTGACGGTCAAGCCCTCGTCCAACGTCAACTCCGAGAAGCTGGCCAACCAGATCACGCCCGAGACGGGCGCCGGCGCCGCCCCGGTGGTGACGGTGCCGCCGGCGGGCGGTGCGCCGGCCCCGGCGATCGGACAGCCGGGCTCGATGGTCGTCGTCGGCGGCGGCGTCTCGGGTGGCAGCGATGCCGGCGCCATGGCCGGTACCACCGGCGGGCAGACGGGGGGTACCTCGGGCGCCACGAGCGGTGGGACGACTGGTGGAGCAACTGGTGGAGCAACTGGTGGAACGACCGGTGCTGCGGCCGACGGCGCCACCGGGGCGACCGGGTCGCCGAGTTCCTCGGGCTCCACGGGCTCCACGGGCAGCACGGGCAGCACGGGCACCTCGGATTCGTCCACCGGCGCCACCGGCGGGACGCCGGCCGCCGGGTCCCCGTCCTCGCTGGTCGTCGTCGAGCCGCAGAGCCAGGTGACGCTGTCGGCCGCGGGAGGCTTCCGCTTCGACACCAGCACCAGCTTCGACAAGCCGGCCGACACGCGGCTCAGCTACAGCGCGCGTCTGGCCGACGGGTCGCCGCTGCCGGCGTGGATGTCGCTGGACACCGCCACCGGCGTGCTCAGCGGCGTGCCGCCGGCCGGTGCGCCGGCGACGCTGAACGTCGTCGTCACCGCGCAGACCGAAGCCGGCGCCTCGGCCTCGACCGTCGTGCGGGTGGACGCCGGCCGCTGAACCTGGGGCGCCGCGGCGGCGACGCCGTGGCGCTTCAGCGCTCGCGCAGCGTGCCGCGCAGCGCGCTGCAGCGGTCGAGCAGGCGCTGCGCGAGTTCGTCGCGCACGGCGTCGAAACGCGATGCCGGCACCGGGATCGAGATCGCCGCGACTTCGCCACCAGGCAGCCGCAGTGCCGCCGCCAGCGCGCAGATGCCGGCGGCGTTCTCCTCCTGGTCGACGGCCCAGCCGCGCGTGCGCACGGCGTCCAGGTCGGCTTGCAGCGCCGGCCAGCCGGTGATCGTGTTCGGCGTCAGCGCCGTCAGCCGCAGCCGGGGGCGCAGCGTCGCCAGTTCCGCGGCGCTCAGCGCGGCCAGCATCGCCTTGCCCGGTGCGCTGGCGTGCAGCGGGAAGGCCACGCCGACGCCCGACTCGGCCCGCAGCCGCTGCGCCCCGGTCACCTGCTCGACGAAGACCAGGCGCTCGCCGTCCAGCAGCGACAGGTCCACCGTCTCGCCGCTGTCGCGCGCCAGCGCCTGCAGCACCGGCCGGGCGAACTCGGCGACGTCGAAACGCGCCGCGGCGGCCAGTGCCAGCAGCGCCGGCCCCAGGCGCACGCCGCGTGTCGGGCTGGCGGCGATGACGAGCTGTTCGCGGTCGAGCGCCTCGACGATGCGCTGCACCGTCGAGCGGGCCAGGCCCAGCAGGCGCGCCAGTTCGCCGAGCGACAAGCCGTCGGGGTGATCGCGCAGCGCGCGCAGCACCGCGGCCGCGCGTGCGATGACCTGCACGCCGCCGGCGCGTTCGCCGCCGCCGGCCTCGTCTGCGGCCATCCCGTCTTTGCTCTGCTTCATGGCGGGCGCGAGTTTGCCATTCGTTGTCAGTGCAGGTCGGGTTCGTCGGCGGCCTCGGGTTAACCCTATTCCTTTACTCCAACGCGATCAGGATAGTCCTGATGCATCGCAAAACGGTACACATGTACCGAAGGGCGGTACATCAAACTTCTTTCATCCGGAGCACGGCATGACGATCACGGTCCGCGGCATCACCTATCAAGAGAACCTCGACAACGACATGGGGCTGGAGTTCTACGACCTCAGCCATCCGTGGGGCCTGGGGCAGCCCTGCTGGCCGTACTTCGAGGATGTGAAGATCGAGCGCCTGCACACGATGGCGCGCAGCGGCGTGCTGACGCAGCGCATCACGACGGTGATGCACTCGGGCACGCACATCGACGCCCCGGCGCACGTCGTCGAAGGCACGCCGTTCATGGACGAGGTGCCGCTGCCGTACTTCTTCGGCACCGGTGTCGTCGTCTCGATTCCCAAGGGCAAGTGGGAAGTCATCACCGCCGAGGACCTGGAGCGCGCGTCGCCGCAGATCCGCGAGGGCGACATCGTCATCGTCAACACCGGCTGGCACAAACACTACGGCGACAACCGCCAGTACTACGCCTACTCGCCGGGCTTCTACAAGGAAGCCGGCGAGTGGTTCGCGAAGAAGAAGGTGAAGATGATCGGCACCGACACCCAGGCGCTGGACCACCCGCTGGGCACCGCGATCGGCCCGCACGGCCCCGGCTGGCCCAACGGCCTGCTGCCCCAGGTCAACCACGAGTACGAGCGCGAGACCGGCCGCAAGGTCATCGAGGACTTCCCGGAATGGGAGCCCTGCCACCAGGCGATCCTGAAGGCCGGCATCTGCGGCATCGAGAACGTCGGCGGCGAGATCGACAAGGTCACCGGCAAGCGCGTCACATTCGCCGCCTTCCCCTGGCGCTGGAAGGACGGCGACGGCTGCATCGTGCGGCTGGTGGCCATCGTCGACAAACGCGGCGGCTACCGCATCGAGAACGGCGCGGGCTGAGCGGGCTTCAGCCGGCGAGCAACTGGCGCAGCACGTACGGCAGGATGCCGCCGTGGCGCCAGTACTCGACCTCGATCGGGGTGTCGATGCGCAGCGTGACCGCCACCTCGCGCCGCGTGCCGTCGGCGGCGCTGAGGACCAGCGTCGCGTCGGACAGCGGCCGCACCGGCAAGTCCAGCCGCACGTCGACCGTCTCGTCGCCGGCGAGTCCCAGGCTCTGCCAGGACTCGCCGGGCTTGAACTGCAGCGGCAGCACGCCCATGCCGATCAGGTTGCTGCGGTGGATGCGCTCGAAGCTGCGCGCGACGACGGCCTGGATGCCCAGCAGCATCGTGCCCTTGGCCGCCCAGTCGCGGCTGGAGCCGGTGCCGTACTCCTCGCCGGCGAACACGACGGTCGGCACGCCGGTGGCGACGTAGCGCATCGCGGCGTCGTAGATCGGCAGCAGCTCCGGCTTGCCGGTGCCGTCGCGGTACAGCGTGTAGCCGCCTTCGACACGTGAGCCGTCCTCGCGCGGCGGGATCATCAGGTTCTTGATGCGCACGTTGGCGAAGGTGCCGCGCATCATCACCTCGTGGTGGCCGCGCCGCGCGCCGTAGCTGTTGAAGTCCGCCGGCAGCACGCCTTGTTCGAGCAGGTAGCGGCCGGCGGGCGTCGTCTCGCGGAAGCTGCCGGCCGGCGAGATGTGGTCGGTGGTGATCGAGTCGCCGAACAGGCCGATGATGCGCGCGCCGCGCACGCCCGGCTGCACCGGCGGCGGCGCGAGCTGGAAGTCGCGGAAGAACGGCGGCTCGGCGATGTAGGTGCTCTTGGGCCAGCTGTAGACCTCGCCGCCGGCACCGGCGATCTGCTGCCACAGCGCGCCCGGCTCGGCCTGCACGCGGGCGTAGTTGCGGCGATAGGCCGGGCCGTCCATCGCGCTGCGCATCAGCGCCGCGACCTCGTCGCTCGTGGGCCAGATGTCGCCCAGCCAGATCTCGCGCCCGTCGTGGGCGGTGCCCACCGGCTCGGTCATCAGGTCGCGCTGCACCGTGCCGGCGATCGCGTAGGCGACGACCAGCGGCGGGCTGGCGAGGAAGTTGGCCTTCAGGTTGGGGTGGATGCGTGCCTCGAAGTTGCGGTTGCCCGAGAGCACCGCGGCGCAGACCAGATCGTTCGCCGTGATCGCGTCGTTGAGCTCCGGCGCCAGATCGCCGGCGTTGCCGATGCAGGTCGTGCAGCCGTAGGCGGCGACGGCGAAACCCAGCCGCTCCAGGTAGGGCAGCAGCCCGGTCTTCGTCAGGTACTCGGTGACGATGCGCGAGCCCGGCGCCAGCGAGGTCTTGACGTGCGGCTTGACCGTCAGCCCGGCCTCGACCGCCTTCTTGGCCAGCAGCCCGGCGGCCAGCATCACGCCCGGGTTGCTGGTGTTGGTGCAACTCGTGATCGCGGCGATGAGCACGTCGCCGTTGCGCAGTTCCGGCCCGTCGCCCGCCTTCACGGGGCGGCCCAGGCGCGAGGCCGGCTGGCCGAAGCCGTTGGCCGCCACCGGTGCCGAGAACAGCTCGGCGAAGCGGCGCTTGACGTCGCCGATCTCGATGCGGTCCTGCGGCCGCTTCGGCCCGGCCAGGCTGGGCGCGACGGTGGACAGGTCCAGCCGGATCAGCGAGCTGTATTCGATCGCGCCGGCCGCCGGCACGCCGAACAGGCCCTGGGCGCGGAAATAGGCTTCGAAGGCCTCGATCTCGGCGGCGGTGCGCCCGGTGCCGGCGAAGTACTCGACGGTCTTCTCGTCGACCGGGAAGAAGCCCATCGTCGCGCCGTACTCGGGCGCCATGTTGGCGATCGTCGCGCGGTCGGGCACCGACAGCGAGCGCGTGCCTTCACCGCAGAACTCGACGAACTTGCCGACCACCTTCTCGCGCCGCAGGATCTCGGTGATCGTCAGCACCAGGTCGGTGGCGGTGACGCCTTCGCGCAGCCGGCCCGAAAGCTCGAAGCCGACGACGTCGGGCGTCAGCAGGTAGACCGGCTGGTCGAGCATCGCCGCCTCGGCCTCGATGCCGCCGACGCCCCAGCCGACGACGCCGACGCCGTTGATCATCGTCGTGTGGCTGTCGGTGCCGACCAGCGTGTCGGGGTAGACGACGCCGTCGGCGCCGCGGTGCACGCCGCGCGCCAGGTACTCCAGGTTCACCTGGTGCACGATGCCGAAGCCCGGCGGCACGACGCCGAAGGTGCTGAACGCGCCCATGCCCCACTTCATGAACTGGTAGCGCTCGCGGTTGCGCCTGAACTCCAGCTGCATGTTCAGGTCCAGCGCCTGGGGGCTGCCGTAGTGGTCGACCATCACGCTGTGGTCGACGACCAGGTCCACCGGCACCAGCGGCTCGATGGTCTTCGGGTCGCGCCCCAGGCGCTCGGCGACGTTGCGCATCGCCGCCAGGTCGGCGAGCAGCGGCACGCCGGTGAAGTCCTGCAGCACGACGCGCGCGACGACGAAGGGAATCTCCTCGCTGCGCGGCGCCTTCGGCGCCCAGCCGGCGAGCTGCGCCACGTGCTCGGCCGTGACCTTGCGGCCGTCGCAGTGGCGCAGCACGCTCTCCAGCACGATGCGCAGCGACACCGGCAGGCGCGCGACGCCCGGGAAGCGCTCGGCCAGCGCCGGCAGCGAGAACAGGCGTCCCTCTTCGCCGGACGCGGCCTCGAAGCGGCGGATCGTCTCGGCGAACGGGTGGGCGGCGGCGTTGCGGGGCATGCGGTTCCTCCGGTGGCGTGGACCGAGCCATTGTGGGCAGGATGGGGAGGGCGGCTGGGCGGTGGGGCGATCGGGCTGCCGCCGCGCGCGAACCGCCCCGGATGCCGCTACGCTGGCGGAGCATGTTCACAGGGGGACCGACCGATGATCGTTCGTACATCTGGCCCGATCGCGATGGCCCGCCGAGCTTCCGTCCGGCCGGCATGAGCCACGGTTTCTCGGGTGCCGGAGAGGGCCCGCAGACGCCCGACGGCTGCTCGGTGGAGCTCTATCGCCGCTTGCCCTACATGGGTGAACTCGAGGCCATCGAGCCGGTGTTGATCGAGCATCCTGCGGTGCTCGAACTCGGCTGCGGCACCGGCCGGCTGTGCGCGAGGATGGTGGCGCTGGGGCTGCGTGTCACCGGCGTCGACGAGTCGACCGAGATGCTGGCCCACCTGCCTGCCGGAGTCGAGGCCGTCTGTTCGAAGATCGAGGCGCTGGCCCTGGGCCGCCGCTGGCCGGCGGTGCTGCTGGCCAGCCACCTCGTCAACCACCCGGAGCCGGCCGTGCGCGAGGTCTTTGCCGCAGCGGCCTGGCGGCACCTGACGCCGGGCGGCTGCTTCTTCGTCAAGCGCCATGACACGAGGTGGCTGCAGACGGTTCAAGCCGGCTTCATCGGCGCCGCGCACGGCGTCGCCTATCACGCCGAGCAGATCGAGCGCCGCGGTGCCGAGGTCTCGATGCGCCTGCGCTACGAATTGGACGGCAGCCGCTGGTGGCACTCGTTCACGACGACGGCGATGTCCGAGGCCGAAGTCGAGAGCCTGCTGCGCGCCCAGGGATTCGGTGCGTGCCGATGGCTGGGCGACAAGCGCCTGTGGGGCGTCGCCGGGGGCGTGGCATGAGGCGCTCGTGCCCGCGGGCGTGCTGGCCCGGCCTGCTGTGCCTGCTGATGATCGTGTCGCCCGCGGCCGCGCGAGCCGACGAGTCCGAGGTCGAGGTGCCCAGCTTCTCCTGCGGCGACAAGGTGCTGGGGATCCGCCTCCCAGCCCGGCTGTCGGAGTTGCGAGCCCTGGGGACGATCCGCTCGCAGAAGACCGTGTCCCGGCAGCACTGGGACGGTTACGAGACCGCCGAGCAGGTGATCTACTTTGCCGGGCTCGGCGTCCAACTGGTGGCCTTCAGCAACGACGCGGAGCGCTACCTCCTGGCCGCTGCCGACGTGACCGGGAGGGCATGGTCGCTGGGCGCGCTGCGTGTCGGCCGGCCCGTCCCGCCGCCATTCGCTGCGCTCGGCCTGGGGCACCAGCGCGACGGCATCTGGCTTGTGGCCGGCGAGACCGACTCGGTGCACGTCGAACTGCGCGACGGCCGCGTGCGGCGCTTCGTCTACGAGTGCTATACCGGCTAGGCCAGCGCCTCCATCTCCCGCCGCAAGCGCCACGCCGGCAGTTCCGGCCGGGCGACGACGTCGTCCCAGCACAGCATCTGCCCGGCGGCGACCGGGCGCTGCAGCACCAGGTCGTGCGCCAGCCCCAGCGGCAGGCCGCCGTGGGCGCGCGAGGCCTCGGCCGGCTGCAGCCGGCCGACCACCGTGTAGCCGCCTTCGCCGTCGAGCGTCTCGCCGGCGCGCAGGTCGCGCTTGGCGGTGGCCACGACGTCGGCCACCCAGGCGGTGGCCGCGCCGGTCGCCTCGCCGCGCAGCGCGACGCTGGCCACCGAATAACCGACCTCCAGCCCGATCAGGTGCCAGCGTTTGTAGAGCGTGAAGTAGCGCCCGCTGGGGTCGGTCTTGGCGCCGTACTCCTCGAAGCAGTGGCGCACGTAGTCGGCCTCGCCTTCGACGGTGACCCAGACCCCCATGCGGATGTCGTAGGGGATGGTCGTGCCGTCGCGGCGCAGCGAGGAGATGACCTCGACCATGCCCTTGCGTTCGAGCACCCCGCCTTCGGCCTGCGGCCGCGTGACGCCGGGGATCTCGTCGATCGCCGCCGGCGGGTACAGCAGGCCGCCCGACGGCACCGCCAGCCCGGTGGCGTTGGCGACCGCGGTGCATTCGATCGCCGGCTTGGAGCCGTCGAGGAAGCTGTTGAACATCTTCGGGTTCAGCCCGCCGCGTTCGGCCTGCTCGGGCGTCAGGCCGTAGAAGCCCCAGACCGTCTCCGGCGTCGACTGCGCGAAGTGCGGCAGCCACTTGTGGCCGCGCCCGGCGGCGACGACCGGGAAGCCGCAGGTGCGCGCCCAGTCGACCAGGTCGCAGATCAGCGCCGGCTGGTCGCCGAAGGCCAGCGAGTAGACGACACCGGCCTCGGCCGCGCGCCGCGCCAGCAGCGGGCCGCAGAAGGCGTCGGCCTCGACGGTCACGTTGACGACGTGTTTGCCCTCGGCGATCGCCGCCAGGCAGTGCTCGACCGCGGCCACCGGGTGGCCGGTGCATTCGACGATGACGTCGATCGCCGGGTGCCGCACCAGCGCCTGCCAGTCCTCGCCGACGTGGGTGCGGCCGTCGGCCAGCGCAGCGTCCAGGCTGGGGGCGGCGGCACGTTCGTGGTGCCAGCCGACCCGTTCGAGGTTGCGGCGCGCGGCGGCCGGCGACAGGTCGGCGACGCCGGCCAGGTGCACGCCGGGCGTGTTCGGCACCTGGGCCAGGTACATCGAGCCGAACTTGCCGGCGCCGATCAGGCCGACGCGGATCGGCCGGCCTTCGGTGGCGCGCTGGCGCAGCTGGGTGTGCAGGCCGGTCTTCATGCCGGGCGGCGCACGCGGTGCGCAAGGGGGCAAAACAGCATCGGGATCCTTGTCGCGCCGGCAGCCGGCTTGACAAGTGTCATGTCCGCGGCGGGGTGGGGCGCTACGGGTCATCCCGGGTTGGCCCGGTGACCTGCGCATGCCTGTGCCCGCCGCGTTCAGCAGACAGCTTCGCCGAGGCTGGGCAGCAGCTCTCGTTGACCGCTGACGGTGATCTCCACCGCCCGGCCGGACGTGCGACGCAGCCAGCCCTTGGCGGTGAAATGCTGATAAAGCTCGTCGGCGAGCTGGCCCGCGAGGTGATCGCGGCGCTCGGACCAGTCCAGGCAGCGGTACGCGAAGCGCCGCCGGCTGCTGGGCGCGCCGGGATTCATGCCCAGTCCTTCCAGCCATGCCCGGCCTGCGGCCGTGAGTTCGAAGCCGCTGGGCGTCGATTCGAGCCCGTGCTGCCGCTGCAGCGCGTCGAAGAGCGAGACGCCCAGCTTGCCGGCCAGGTGTCCGTAGCAGCAGCGTGCCAGCCGCAGGCGCGTGCGTTCCGGCGGTGCCCAGGCGCGGTCGTGCTCGTCACGCTCGGCGATCAGCGCCAGCGCTTCGAGCGCATGCGCCACTTCGGCGTCGGCCAGGCGGTAGTAGCGGTGACGGCCTCTGGGTTCGCAGACCACGAACCTCGCGTCCATCAGCTTGCCCAGGTGGCCGCTGGCGGTCGCAGGCGTCACGGAAGCCGCCTTGGCCAGCTCGCTGGCACTGGCGTATTCGCCGGCCAGCAGATAGGCCAGCATGCGCGAGCGCGCCGGGTCGGCCACGACGGCCGCCACGCGCGCCATACGCGGTTCGTGCGGAGTGTTCATCGCTTTCAGATCAGCGTGCCGAGCGAGTCCGCCGGGGCTTCGTCGCGTTCGTGCAATCCATAGTCGCGGACCACCGCCGCAACCCGCAGCCGGTAGCCGGCGAGCACGCGGCTGCGGCCCTCCTGCTGAGCGCGGCGGTGTATGCCGTGGCAGCGCCAGCTCCGGACCGAGGCCTCGTCGCGCCAGAAGCTCAGCGACAAGTATCGCCCGGGCCGGACCAGGCTCTCGAACCGTTCGACCGAGATGAAGCCGTCGATGCTCTCCAGTTCGGACTTCAGCGCGGCGGCCAGCCCCAGATAGCGGCCCGCCTCGCCGGCCCTGGGCTCGACTTCGAAGATCACCGCGATCACGGCGCCACCAGCCTTGCCAGATCGCGCGTCGAATCGACGTCCTGCAGCCAGCTGCGCTGTTCCCGGACGATGAATCGCCGCGACCGCGCGAACTCGAAGTTGGCATGTCCTTCGGCATCGGTCCGAAGCGTCGCACGGTAGCGTTCGTAGGCTGCCAGCGAATCGAAGCCGACCAGGCCGCAGGCCTCGTCGTTGCTGCCTTCGTGCGGCAGGAAATAACCGATCAGGTTGCCGCCGCAGCGCGGAATGATCCGGCCCCAGGCCTGGGCGTACTGCTCGAAGGCTTCGCGCTGGAAGGGGTCGATCTGATAACGGATGAAGCAGGTGATGGCCATGGTGTCGCTCTCGGGTTCGGAACAAGAGCCTGGAGTCTCGGGCGGGTGACGGGCGAGATGCTTCGGCCGATGCCGAAGCGTGCGGCGGGCATCGCCTGGCAGCCTGTCGCCGCCGCGGGCCAGGGCACGGGCTGCGCGCGGCTTCGGCGGAGCCGTCGGAGCGCCACGGCCAGCGGCATAAGCTCTCCGCCCATGACAGATCAGACCTCTTTGGAGCTGGATGGCCCGGTGCCAGGCACCGTGGCCGATGCACAGAGGATCCTGCGAAGCCTGCCGCGCTGGTTCGGCGTCGACTCGGCTCTCCTCCGGTACGCGCAGGACACGCAGCGATTCCCCACCTTCTGGGCTGCCGAGCGCGGCTGCGCGATCGCCTTCATGACATTGCGGGAGCATTTCCCGGCGTCATGGGAGGTCCATTGCATGGCGGTGCAAGCCGACGCACGCGCGAAAGGCGTTGTTGGGCGACACGCAAAACTGCCCCCCTGGCGTCATTGAGAACTGACCCCCTTCGCTGACGAAGGAGAGGTCGATGGAGGAAGTGTTCCAAGCTCAGCCGGTCCAACGAGGCCCGGGGAGCGACACGATGCTGGCGCCACAGGAGGTGCAGAAGATGCTGGCGCTGCAGGCGCTGGGATGGGGAGCCAAGCGCATCAGCCGGGAACTGGGCTGCAGCCGCAACACGGTGCGCGAGTACCTGCGGCAAGGCGGCTGGCGGCCGATGCGCACGACGCACCGCGAGAGCGTCCTGGAGCCGCACCGGCAGTGGCTGGCCGAGCGGCTGCGGCAGCACCGCGGCAACGCCGACGTCGTGCGCCAGGACCTGCAGCGAGAGCTGGGCATCCGCGTGAGCCTGCGCACCGTCCAGCGTGCCGTCGAGCCGCTGCGTCGGGAGTTGCGGGCCGAGAGCGTGGCCACAGTGCGCTACGAGACCGCGCCCGGCCAGCAACTGCAAATCGACTTCGGCAGCACGTCAGTCATCGTGGACGGCGAGCCGCTGCGCATCCACCTGTTCGTCGCCACGCTCGGCTACAGCCGGCGCTGTCACGTCGCCGTCTTCCTGCATGAGCGCCAGTCGTCGTGGCTGCACGGCCTGGAAGGCGCCTTCCGGCGCTTCGGCGGCGTGCCGCACGAAGTCCTGCTGGACAACGCCAAGCCGCTGGTCACCGAGCACAACGCGCAGACGCGCGAGGTGCGCTTCAACGACCGCTTCCACGCGTTCTGCCGTTACTGGGACTTCACGCCGCGGGCCTGCGCGCCGTATCGCGCGCGGACCAAGGGCAAGGACGAGCGTGGCGTCGGCTACGTCAAGCGCAACGCCATCGCCGGGCACCGCTTCGCCAGCGTCGAGGAACTGCAGGCGCACCTGGAGCGCTGGGTGCGCGAAGTCGCCGACGTGCGCATCCACGGCAGCACCGGCGAGCCGCCGCTGCAGCGCTTCGAGCGGCACGAGCGCGCCGCGTTGCGGCCGCTGCCGTCCAAGGCGCCGTTCCTGCAGGTGCGCGAGGTCACGCGGCGCGTGCACACCGACGCCTGTATCGAGCTGGACACCAACCGCTACAGCGTGCCGTGGCGGCTCATCGGCGAGACGGTCACCGTCGTCGTCGCCGAGCGTCAGGTGCGAGTGCTCTACGCCGGCCAGGAAGTGGCCTGCCACGCGCAGAGCGCGCTGCGGCGCTGCAGCGTCATCGAGCGCAGCCACCTGGTGGGCATCGTCGGCGGCCAGTTGGCCGGGATGACGTGGCTACCGAAGATGCCGCCGCCGATAGCCCCGGTGCCTGGCGAGTTGCAGCGCCCGCTCGATCAGTACGAGGCCGTCGCCGGAGGAAGCTGGTGATGGCCGCGTCGAAGAAGACCGAGGAACTCGACGCGCTCGAGCCCATGCTTACGCGGCTCAAGCTCACCGCCATCCGAGACCAGCTCGACACGCTGTTGGACCAGGCCGCGCGGGCCGAGCTGAACCTGCGCGAGGCGCTGTCGATGCTGTGCGCGGCCGAGGTCGCCCGCAAGGACGAGCGGCGCATCCAGATGGGCATGTCCATCGCCAAGTTCCCCTGCGTGCGCACGCTGGAGGGCTTCGAGTACGACGCGCAGCCGTCGGTGGACCCCAAGCAGATCCGCGAGCTGGCCACCTCGCGCTGGGTTGCCAACGGCGACAGCGTGCTGCTGCTCGGGCCGCCCGGCGTCGGCAAGACGCACCTGGCTGTCGCTCTCGGGCGCGAGGCCATCGTGCGCGGCTACAGCACGCTCTTCGTGCCAGCGACGAGCCTGGTGACGCAGCTGGTGCGGGCGCACGTCGAAGGCCGGCTGGAGGAGAAGCTCGTGCACTTCGCCAAGCCCAAGCTGCTGGTCGTCGACGAACTCGGCTACCTGCCGTTCGAGGCCAACGCCGCACACCTGTTCTTCCAGCTCGTAAGCCGCCGCTACGAGCGCGGCTCGATGCTCGTGACCAGCAACCGCTCGGTGGCCGAGTGGGGCGGCGTCTTCGGCGACGCCGTCGTCGCCACCGCCATCCTCGACCGGCTGCTGCACCACAGCCACGTCCTCACCATCCGCGGCGACAGCTACCGGCTGCGGACCAAGCGCCGCTCCGGCCTGGTTAACCAGGCCGGAGCGAACCCCGCAACAACCAACTGAACCACCACCCGGGGGTCACTTCTGGATGTCGCCGGGGGGTCAGTTCTCGATGTCGCTTGACAGGCGTCGGGCGGCAGCTGCACCGGCACGCCGAGCACTGGCTGCTCGCGCAGGGTGCGCGCCACCTGCAGGTCAAGACGGTGGCCGCCGGGCATCCGAGCCCCGAGTACGCCGAGACACGTTCCTTCTACAAGGCCCTGGGCTATGAGGAGCTGGAGGTGTTTGCCGGGCTCTGGCGGCCGGGACTTCCCGTTCTGCAGATGATCAAAGTCTTGCACGGCGAGCCTTGATGGCCGAGCAAGTTGGCGCCCGATTCCTTCGAGCGGGCCGCCAGACGGGCACGCGCAGCGTTCCGTGCCGGCCGCGACCGCCGTGTCAGAGCCCGCCTTCGCGCCGCCACAGCGCCAGCAGCCAGTCCCAGCCTTCGCCGGCCAGGCTGCGCGCCGCGCCTTCCAGGCGCACGCGGCCGGGCAGTTCGCGGGCCAGCGGCCGTGCTTCGCACTGCGTCAGCCGCGCGCGGTAGGTGGCGCCCAGCGGGCGCAGTTCGGCCCCGTCGCGCACGCTGTTGATCGGGCCGCCGTAGACGCTGGCCAGGTAGGGCTGCGGCAGGCTGCGCAGGTTGACCGACTCGAGCTGCAGCGCCGTGCAGCGCACGCTGCCGAACTCGGGCAGGTCGGCGACGAAACGGGCGCCGGCGCGCTGCGGGCCCTCGCGCCGCAGCCGGGCGTAGTCGGATTCGCCGACGAAAGCCTCGACCTTCAGCGTGTCGCCGTCGCCGACGATCTGGAACAGCTTCTCGCCGCGTGTGAACCAGGTGCCGTCGGCCAGCATCGGGTGCGCCGTGACGACGGTGCCGGCGAAGGGCGCGCGCACGGCGAGCTGTTCGCGCTGGCGCCTCAGTCCGGCGACCTCCTCGCGTGCGGCCTGCCAGCGCTGGTGCAGCGCCTGGCCTTCCTGCTGCAGCCGGCTGTCCAGCGGCTGCTGCTCGACCTGCCAGCGCAGCAGCGCCTCCTGCAGCGCCGCGGCTTCGAGCCGCTGTTCCAGTTCGGGCGACTGCAGCCGCATCAGCAACTGACCGGCGGCGACGCGGCTGCCTTCGGCCACCGCCGCGCCCCGCTGGCGCGCGGTCTCGGCGGCGTACAGCGCCTGCTGCTCGCCGTGGCTCAGCACCGCCGGCGCCTGCACGCCGCCGCGCCAGGGCAGCAGCAGCACCAGCAGCAGTGCGCCGGCCAGCGCGGCGCTGCGCCGCGTGCTGCGGTTCCAGTGCAGCTCGGCGCGCCGCGCCCACCACACGCGCAGCTCGCGCCAGACCGGCAGCACGATGAACCAGCCCAGCTCGACGGCCATCATCACCAGGCCCAGCGCCTTGAAGAACAGGTGGTAGACGAGCAGCGCGATGCCGAAGAACAGCACCAGCCGGTACAGCCAGGTCGCGAAGGCGAAAGCGACCAGCAGCCGCTGCCGCGCCGGCGGCAGCAGCTCGGGCACCGGGTCGCCCAGGCCCCAGAGGCGTTCGCGCAGCCACCAGCGGCCGAGCGCGAACGAGCGTTCGTGCAGATTGGGCGTGTTCAGCGCGTCGGCGAGCAGGAAGTAGCCGTCGAAACGCATGAAGGGGCTGGCGTTGACGCCCAGCGTGACCAGCCAGCTGCTGGTGGCCAGCAGGAAGACGCCTGAGCGCAGCGGCCCGTCGGGCAGGAAGCTCCAGGCCAGCGTGGCGACGGCGGCCAGCGCCAGCTCGGCCAGCATGCCGGCGGCGGCGATGCGCAGCCGCTGGCCGCGGCGCGTGAGCTTCCAGGCCTCGTTGGTGTCGGTGTAGAGCACCGGCCACAGCACGAGGAAGGCCACGCCCATCGTCGGCACGCGGCAGCCGTAGCGGTAGGCGGTGACGGCGTGGCCGAACTCGTGCAGCACCTTGGCGACGCTGAGCGCGACGCCGATGGCCAGCAGCCCCGACCAGCTGCCGTAGGCCGCGAAGGTGTGCGTGAACTCGTCCCAGCGCCGCGAGGCGAGGAACAGCCCGAGCAGCGCCGCGCCGCCGACGGCCCACCAGAACGCCGGGCGGTACAGCCAGCCGGTGTGGCGCGCCAGCCAGGCCAGCAGCGGCTCGGGCCGCAGCAGCGGCACGCGGAAGAACAGGTAGTGCTTGAGCAGCCACATCGTGTGGCTGCTGCGGCCGGCTGCGGCAGCGTGCGCCAGCCGGGCGCTGTGTTCGACACTGTGCGCCAGCAGCAGGTGGTGGCTGGCGAGGAACTGCAGCAGCGCTTGCAGGTCTTCGGGGCCCAGGCGCAGCGTGGTCTCGCGCTCGACGGCCTGCAGCACGGCGTCGGCGCTGCCCAGCGGCCAGCGCGACAGCAGCTCGAAGGCCGGCCAGGAGAGTTCGTAGAAGCGGTGCGCGGCCGGGTCGTGCAGCGTCCAGGTCGGCGTGCCGTCGTCGGCCGTCGGCCCCGGGTGCAGGCCGAGGTCCTGGCGCAGCGGCGGCAGCATCGCCGGCTTCACCAGCCCAGCCACTGGCGCGTGGCGGCGATCGGCCGGCGCAGCGCGTAGTAGGCGAACGGCACCCAAGGGCCCGACAGCCGCGCCGTGCCGCGCAGCCCCAGCCGCGGCAGCGGCTGGCCGGCGGCGAACTCGGCGCGCACGCGGTAGGCCAGCACGCCCTGCTCGGTGGGCTCGGCGCTGTAGGACACGCCGACGATGCGTGCGTCGTAGGCCTCGGTCGGGCTGGCGTCGGGGTAGAGCGTGACGGTCTCGCCGGGGGCCAGCAGGATCTGCTCGGCCGCCGGCATCCGGGCGACGAGTTCGACCTTGGCCGGGTCGGCCAGCAGCATCACCTTCTCGCCGATCGCCACCGTCTTGCCCTGCCAGTCGTTGACGTCGCCGAACACCGCGACGCCGGCACGCTCGGCCTTGACCTGCACACGCTCCAGCTGTTCCGACAGGTAGCGCAGCTCCAGCGCCCGCTGGTCGAGCTCGCCGCGCGCCTGGCCGAGCTTGAGCCGGCCCTTGTCGTCGGTGACGGCGAGCTGCGCCGACTGGCGGTACTCCTCCAGCGCCGTGTCGTGCGCACGCTGGGCCACCGCGCGGCGTGTCTGCAGCGCCGCGGTGTCCAGGTCGAACAGCGGGCTGCCGGCCTGCACCGCCTGGTCGGGGCGGACGTGGAAACGCTCGATGACGCCGTCCAGCGGCGCCCGCACCAGGAAGGGTTCGCGCGAGGCGACCTCGGCCGGCGCCAGCACCGTCAGCCGTACCGGGATCAGGCTCGCCAGCGCCAGGCCGACGAGCACGCGGCGCTGGGTCCTGCCCGGGCGCAGCACGGTCTTCAGCCGCGCGCCCAGATGCTCGCGCGGGCGGAAGCTCGCCAGCGCGTGGCCGTAGGCGTGGGCGAGCTCGGTCAGCGTCGCGCGCTCGTGCTCGCCGAACGGCGTCTCGCGCGCCAGCAGCAGGCCGCCGTCGAGCTGCTCGCCGTGGCCCGACAGCGGCAGCCACAGCGCGTGCGGCGGCAGCCATTCGGCCCAGTCGGCGCCGCAGCCCGCGGGTGCGGTCGCGGCGTCCAGCGCGGCCGGCTCCCGGGTCTTGGCCAGGGCCCGGCACAGCCGGCCGAGCCACTGCAGATAGGGCGCGTTCGGGTCCACCTGCGGCAGCCCGGAGACGGCGACGACGCGGCCCAGACCGGCCTCGCTCCACAGCGCGGCCTGGCGGTAGGGCAGCAGGTTCAGCGTCTCGTTGACGACGACGAAGCCCAGGGCCTCGACGCTGGCCGCCTCGCGGGCGCGGCGTGCGAGCTGCAGCAGGCCCAGCAAGGCCTGGACGGCCGGATCCTGGTTCACTGCAGCCCGGTGAAGCTGGCCCAGCCGCTCATGCCCGGCAGCAGGCCCGGATGCTGGCCGACGATCTGCCCGGTGATCGCCACCGACTGGCTCACCGGGTCGATGCGCGCGCCCAGGCGCACGACCTTGGCCGGGAAGCTCTGGCCGAGTTCGTCGACGCTGACGCTGAAGGCGCTGCCGACCTTCAGCTTGGCCAGCCAGCGCGAGGGCACGATGAGCTGCAGCTCGGGCGGGCCGCTGTCGACGATCTCCAGCAGCGGCTTGCCCGGCGTCGCGAACTCGGAGGCGGTGGCCAGGCGCCTGGCCACGCGGCCGGCGAACGGCGCGCCGATGCTGCACTTGGCGACCGTGGCGCGCACGTAGGCGGCCTCGGCGGCGCTCTCCTTGACCTTGGCCTCGGCCTGCTCGACTTCCAGCCGGCCGGCCGAGTTCAGCTCGGCCAGGCGCTGGTTGACGGCCAGCAGCTTGCGCGCCGCCTCGTGGCTGGCCTCGGCCTTGCGCAACTGCGACTCGAACAGCGAGCAGTCGAAGGCGACCAGCGTCTGGCCGGCGCGGAACGCGTCGCCTTCCTTCAGCGGCAGGCGCGCGATCCTGGCGTTCAGCTCGCTGGAGACGACCGCCGTCTCGCGTGCGGCGAGCTGGGTGCGGATGCGGCCGTCGCGGTCGGGTTCGGCGAAGTTCTTGCCGCCGCCCTGGGCCTGGGCGGCAGCGCCGGTGCACAACGCCAGCACGACGGCGGCGGTACGGCAGGGGATCATCGGCATCAAGGCTGTTTCTGGGCGGGCTGCGCTTGCCGTTCACGTTCGGCGAACGCCGCGCGCAGCGTCGCCAGGTCGTGCGCGGGCAGGGTGTCGGGCAGCGGATCCTGGCCCAGCGTCATCAGCATCTGGCCGTAGGCGTTCTGCAGCGCGCCGTAGCTCTGGTACAGGCGCAGCTCGGACATCACGGCGCCGGCCTGCGCGCGGATCGCCGCGAGCTGGCCTTGCGCGCTGGCGGCGGCGGCGTTGCGCGTGTGCTCCAGGATGCCCTGGTCGACCTGGTTCAGCTCGTCGGCGAGCTCGTACTGGCGCTGCCGGCCCTGCAGGTCGCGGTAGGCGATGTGCACCTGGGTCAGCACCGCCATCGAGAGCGCCAGGCGCTGCTGGCGTGCGATCTCGTGCTGGGCCTGCGCGGCGTCGCGGATGTTGCCGTAGTTGAGCAGGTTCAGCAGGTTCCAGCTGACGCGCAGGCCGGTCTCGCGCCAGCTGTTGTTCACGAGGTAGCTGTCGTTGTCGTACTGCGCGCCGAGCTCGATGCTGACGCCCGGCAGCACGCGCGCCAGCGCCTTCTTCGTCTCGAGCAGGCTGATGCGTTCCTGGTAGCCGGCCTCGACCATCTCCGGGCGCTGCAGCAGCGCGGTCTCTTCCATCGCCGCGGGCTCGACGGCCAGGCGCGGCAGCGGCAGCGCCTCGGGCGCGGCCAGCGTGAACGGCAGGCTGGGTGCGACGTTCATCATCGCCGCCAGCCGCGGCTTGGCCTGGGCGAGCTCGTCGCGCACGGCCTCGAGCTGGCGCACCAGCTCCAGCAGCTGGCGCTGGTAGTTCAGCGCCTCCAGCGGCGGCAGCAGCTTCTCGCGCTCGATGCGGCGCGAGTCGGCCAGCGCGCTGCGTGTCATCTCCAGCAGCGGCTGGATCTTGCCTTCGACCTGCTGCGCGCCGACGGCCTGCCAGTAGGCCTGGCGCAGCTGCTGCATCAGCTGGTGCACCACCTTGCGGCGGCGCTCCCGCATGACCAGCACGCGGTCGGCCTGCTGCTTGGCGCCGTAGTAGCTGACGCCGAAATCGAGCACGTTCCAGCTGAGCGTCAGGCCGGCGGTGTCGTGCACGCGTTCGGATGAGGTCGAGGGCACCAGCGACTGCTCGCCGGTGACCAGGTCACGCGAGGACGAGGCGCGTTCGTTGCTGCGCCACGAGTAGCCGGCGTCGGCCGCCAGCTTGGGCAGCAGGTCGAAGCTCGCGAGGTCGAGCTGGCGCTGCGACAGCGCCTGCTCCATCAGCTTGACGCGGTGGTCCAGGTTGTACTTGAGCGTGCGGGCGGCGGCTTCTTCCAGCGTCAGCGGCGCTTCCAGCGCCGGCTGGTCGGCGAACATGACGCTGCGCTGTTCGGCCAGCGCCGCGCGCGCTTCGTCGCTGGTCATCGGCACCGGTTGCACGGCACAGCCGGCCAGCACGCTGCCGGCGGCCAGGGCGGTCAGCGTGCGCGCCGGCAGGCGCGGGCGGCGGCGCGGGGCGGCCGTGGCTGGGGCGGTCATCCGGAGGGTTTGGTCGTCAGACATGGTGGGCTTCGCGCGCGGGGGCGGCCGCGGTTTGCTTCTGAAGGTGGTGCAGCAGCTGCGCCGCTTCGGCCTGGCGGGCGTGGCGGCCGAAACGCTCGAACTGGCTGGACAGCGAGGGCTTGCCCAGCGGCGGGGCCTCGGGCTCGGGGGCCGGCAGTCCGGCCAGCGCCGCCAGGGCGGCGGCGTCGGCACCGGGCTCGGCCTGGCCGCTGCGCTGCGGCACGGTCTTGTCGCGCGGGGCGGTGTCGCCGCGTGCGGCATCGTCGAGCCGCACGCGCGTCACCGCCTGGTTGCCCTTGGCGTCGCGGGCGATGACCTCGACTTCGATCCGGCCCTGCCAGCCGCGCGGCGGCTCGCCCGACAGCGTGCCGGTCACCGGGTCGAAACGCAGCCAGTCGGGCAGCGGCCGGCCGTCGCTCATGCGCGCGCTGAGCGTCAGCGCGGCGCCGGGGTCGGCGCTGAAGAAGGTGTCGCGCGGCAGCGTGTAGCTGAAAGGCTGGCCGGCGACGAAGCTGCGGCTGCCCAGGTCGGGCAGAGCGTTCAGGCCTGGGGCCGGCGGCAGCGGGTTGGCGTAGCGGCTGTCGCTGCCGTCGCCCGCGAGTCCACCCGGCGCCGTGCCGGGCGAGCCGTCGTTGCGCGGGGCCGAGGGCCCGACGGACAGGCCGGCGGCCAGCGTCGTCGGCAGGCCGGCAGTGCTCGCCGGGTTGGTGGCCAGCGTGTGCAGACCGGCGTCGGCGGGAAGGCCGGCGCCGGTTTCGGTGGTCGAACTGCCATAGGTGTAGGACGGCAGGCTGACCGGCGGCGGCGGTGCCGGCGGTTCGGTCTCGGCCTCGGGTGGGGTCGGCACCGGCGGCTGCGGCACCACCGGCGCGCTGACGCGGATGCCGCTGGTGTCCACCGGCGGCAGTGCGGCCGAGTTCATCGGGTTGCCGAGCAGATCGCGCACGACGGCGCCGTTGGCCTGCAGCCCGGCGATCGTGATGCCCGACTGCGCCATCTGGCCCTGCTGCACGGTGTAGCGGAAGCTCAGCGTGTCGCCGCCGGTGAGGCCCTGGTACTCGGCGTACACGGTGGCGCCGCTCTGCAGCGTGATCGCCAGCCGCGGCGAGCCCTGGCTCGTGTCGATCTCGACGGCCTCGCTGAAGCGCAGGCTGAAGTCCAGCTTCTGGCCGCTGCCGTAGAGGCCGTCGGACGGCAGGCCCACCGAACCGACCGTCGGCGCGACGCGGTCGACGACATAGGCCTCGCCACGCAGTCCGGCGACGAGCGCATTGCCGGCGGCGTCGCGGATGCCGGGGCCGCCCTGCAGCTCCAGGCTCAGGCTGCCGGCGCCGCTGACGTCGGCCACGAGCACCGTGTAGGTGCTGGCGTCGACCTGGATGACCGAGGCGATGCGGCCACCCGCCGAGCCGGTGGCGACGAGCGCGAAGTCGGCGGCGTCGACGCCGGCGACCGCTTCGCTGAAGCTGATCGTGAAGCGCAGCGAGTCGGCGTTGCTGGGCGAGGGATCGGCGCGCACGAGGCCTGTCGCAGCCGGTGCCAGCGTGTCGACGGCGTAGCCGTTGGAGCGCGTGCTGCCGGTGCCGGTGTTGCCGGCGGCGTCCGTGTAGCCGGTGTTGTCCAGCGTGACGAGGTTGCTGCCGGCCTGGGCGCCGGCGGTGGGCGTCAGCGTGGCGGTCCAGGTCAGGCCGCCATCGTTGGAGACGAGGTTGCTCAGCGTGCCGTTGGCGACGGTGAAGTCCGCCGTCGTCAGGCCGCTGACGGCCTCGTCGAAGCTGATCGTCACGGTCGTCGTCTCGCCGGCCGTCAGCGTGGTGTCGGCGACGACGATGCTGGCCGTCGGCCGCTGCGTGTCGACCGCGTAGTTGGCCGAGCTCGTCGTGCCGGTGCCGGTGTTGCCGGCTGCGTCGGTGTACCCGGTGTTGTCCAGCGTGATGACGTTGCTGGCGTCGCTCAAGTCGGCGCCGGGCGTCAGCGTCGCGGTCCAGGTGAGGCCGCCGTCGTTGGAGGCGAGGTTGCTCAGCGTGCCGTTGGCGACCGTGAAGTCGGCCGTCGTCAGGCCGCTCACGGCTTCGCTGAAGCTGATCGTCACGGTCGTCGTCTCGCCGGCCTTCAGCGCCGTGTCGGCGATGGCGATGCCGGCCGTCGGCCGCTGCGTGTCGATCGTGTAGTTCGCCGAGTTCGTCGTGCCTGAGCCGCTGTTGCCGGCGGCGTCGGCGACGCCGGTGTTGTCCAGCGTGATGACGTTGCTCGCATCGCTCAAGTCGGCGCCGGGCGTCAGCGTCGCCGTCCAGGTGATGCCGCCGTCGCTGGAGGCCAGGCCGCTCAGCGTGCCGTTGGCCACCGTGAAGTCGGCGGTCGTCAGGCCGCTCACCGCCTCGCTGAAGCTGATCGTGACGGTGCTCGTCTCGCCGGCCTTCAGCGCGCTGTCGGCGATCGTGATGCTGGCCGTCGGGCGCAGCGTGTCGACGGCGTAGCCGGCGGACGTCGTCGTGCCGCTGCCGGTGTTGCCGGCTGCGTCGGCGTAACCGGTGTTGTCGAGCGTGATGACGTTGCTGCCGGCCTGGGCGTCGGCGGTGGGCGTCAGCGTGGCGGTCCAGGTGCGGCCGCCGTCGGCGGTGGCCAGGTCGCTCAGCGTGCCGTTGGCCACCGTGAAGTCCGCCGTCGTCAGGCCGCTGACGGCTTCGCTGAAGCTGATCGTGACGGTCGTCGTCTCGCCGATCTTCAGCGCGCTGTCGGCGATGGCGATGCTGGCCGTCGGCCGCGTGGTCTCGAGCGCGTAGTTGTTGGAGTCGGTGCTGCCCTGGCCGGCGTTGCCGGCCAGGTCGGTCACGCCGGTGTTGTCCAGGGTGACGAGGTTGGTGCTGTCGACGACCTCGGCCGCCGGCGTCAGGGTCGCGGTCCAGGTCAGGCCGCCGTCGCTGCTGGCGAGGTCGGTGAGCGTGCCGTTGGCGACGCTGAAGTCGGCCGTGCTCAGCCCGGTCACGGCTTCGCTGAAGCTGATGGTGACCGTCGTGGTCTGCCCGGCCTTCAGCGCGCTGTCGGCGACCACGATGCTGGCCGTCGGGCGCTGGGTGTCGATGGCGTAGTTGTTGGAGTCGGTGGTGCCGAGGCCGGCGTTGCCCGCCAGGTCCTGCACACCGGTGTTGTCCAGCGTCACCAGGTTGCTGGTGTCGGTGACACTGGCGCTCGGCGTCAGCGTCGCGGTCCAGGTGACGCCGCCGTCGCTGGTCGCGAGGCCGCTGAGGCTGCCGTTGTCGACCAGGAAGTCCGCCGTCGTCAGCCCGGTCACCGCCTCGTTGAAGGTGATGGTGACGGTGCTGGTCTCGCCGACCTTCAGCGCGTTGTCGGCGACCACGATGCTGGCCGTCGGCCGCTGGGTGTCGATGGCGTAGTTGCCCGAGTCGGTGCTGCCGCTGCCGGCGTTGCCCGCCTGGTCCATCACCCCGGTGTTGTCGAGGGTGATCAGATTGCTGGCATCGCTGACGTTGGTGCCTGGGGTGAAGGTCGCCGTCCAGGTCAGGCCGCCATCGCTGCTGCTGAGGCCGGCGAGGCTGCCGTTGGCCACGCTGAAGTCGGCGATGTCCAGGCCGATGACCGCCTCGCTGAAGCTGATGGTGACGGTCGCCGTCTCGCCGATGCGCAGCGCCGTGTCGCTGACGGTGATGCTGCTGGCGAGCGGGCGCACGCCGTCGACCACCAGCGCCTTGTTGGCGCCCAGGGAGCCGGCGGCGCCCGGGGTCGGCAGCGTCAGGATGGCCGCCTGGTTGGCGCCGTCCCGGATGCTGCCGCCGTTGAGGCTCAGGGCCGAGCTGGAGACGACGTCGAGGTCGGCGGAGCTGTCGCCGGCCTGCACGGTGTAGCTGAAGCTCAGCGTGTCGGTGCCCGAGCCCGAGACGTAGTTCAGCACCCGGTCCGTGGCGCCGGTCTCCAGCGTCAGCGTCGGCGTGCCGGTCACGTTCACCGCGCTGTCGAAGCGCACGGTGATGGTGATGACGTCGCCGATCTTGTAGCTGCCATTGGCGCTGCTCGACGAGACGCTGGTCACGGTCGGGGCGATCGGCGCGGTGAGCGTCAGGTCGTTGCCGCTGCCGCCGATGTAGCTGGTGGTCAGCTCGGTGCCGTCGCCCGCCGCGTTGAACTTGCCGCCCTCGCTGATGCCGGCGAAGGTCCCGACGACGCTGTCGGCGGCGTCGTTGACGATCACCGTGTAGCTGTCGCCGCTGGCGGCCGCGTAGCCGTGGGTCACCGCCAGTGTGGCACCGGAGACGTCGACGTTGCCGTTGACCACCACGCGGTCGTAGCCGGTGCCGGCGGTGCTGCCATTGATGTCCAGGGCCAGCGTGCTGCCCGAGGCCAGGGTCAGGTTGCCGTTGACGGTGAGCGTGCCGGCGCCCGCGCTGCCCGGCGACAGCGTGCCGCCGCTCTGCACGGTGACGTCGCCGCCCAGGGTGCCGCCGCCGGCCAGCGTGGCGCCGCTGGCCACGGTGGTGGCGCTGCTGGTGCTGCCGTTGACCACCAGGCTGCCGGCGGACACCGTGGTGGCGCCGGAGTTGGTGTTGCTGCCGGACAGGGTCAGGCTGCTGGAGCCGGTCTTGGTCAGGTTGCCGGTGCCGCTGATGACGCCGGACAGGGTCGAGGCGGCGCCGGCATTGATCGTGACCAGGCCGGTCAGCGCCAGAGCGTTGTCGATGGTGGTGCTGCCGGTGATCTGCAGCGTGCTGCCGTTGGCCAGGTTGAGAGCCCCGGCGCCGAGGTTGGCGTCGCTGGCGACGCTCAGGGTGCCGGCGTTGATGCTGGTGCTGCCGCTGTAGGTGTTGCTGCCGGTGAGGGTCAGCACGGCGCTGCCGGTCTTGCTCAGGCTGTTGCTGCCGCTGATGACGCCGGAGAGCGTCGTGTCGGCGGCGGTGTCCACCGTGGCGTTGCCGCCGAGGGCGATGGCGTTGTCGAGGGTCCCGGCGCTGGTCACCGCCAGGGTCGAACCGGAGCCCAGGGTCAGGGTCCCGCTGCCCAGGTTGGCGTCGCTGGCGACGCTCAGGGTGCCGGCGCTGACGGTGGTGGCGCCATAGGTGTTGGCACCGGACAGGGTCAGCGTCGAGGCGCCCGCCTTGGTCAGGGTGTAGGCACCGCTGATCACCCCGGACAGGGTGGCGTTGGCCGCTGCACTGACCGTGGCATCACCACCGAGGACGATGGCGTTGTCGACGGTGGTGGCGCCGGTGAGTGCCAGGGTGGTGCCGGCGGCCAGGTTGACCGCGCCCGAGCCCAGGTTGCCGTCGCTGCTCACGCTCAGCGTGCCGGCACTCACGTAGGTGGAGCCATAGCTGTTGCTGCCGGACAGGGTCAGGTTGCCGCTGCCGGTTTTCGTCAGGTCGTAGGCACCGCTGATGGCACCACTCAGGGTGACGGCGCTGCTGTTGCCGATGCTGCTGTTGCCGGTCAGGACGATGGCGTTGTCGATGGTGGTGGCGCCCGAGACGTTGAGCACGCTTCCCCCCGCCAGGTTGACGGTCCCGCTGCCCAGGTTGCCGTCACTGGCGATCGACAGGGTGCCGGTGGAGACGGTGGTGGTGCCGCCGTAGGTGTTGCTGCCGGAGAGGGTCAGGGTGCCGCTGCCCTGCTTGACCAGCGAGCCGGTGCCGGAGATCACCCCGGTGACGGTGGTGGCCGTGTTGTCGCCCCCGGCGGTCAGGGTGTAGCTGCCCAACTGGATGCTGGCGTTGGCGTTGTTGCTCGCCAGGCTGCCGATGGTCTGGTCCGACTGCAGTGTCAGGACGCTGCTGCCGTTGACCCGCACGGCGCTGCTGTTGGACATGGAGGCGTCGCCACTGAGCTTCAGCCAACCGTAGTTCGCCAGGATGGTGGACCCGGTGTAGGTGTTGGTGCCGGAGAAGGTCGTCGAGTAGGTGGCGGCACCGGCCTGGTTGATGGTCACCCCGCCGGTGCCGCTGATGGAGCCGGAGAAGGTGGTGTCCGCGCTCTGGGTGCTGGTGAGGCTGAAACTGCCGAGCGTCACCGAGCCGGCACCGGAGAGGTTGCCCAACGTTTCGTTGCTGGCCAGGGCCAGGGTGGCACCCGCCGCGATCGACACGCTGGTGTTGCTGGAGAGCGCATCCCCGGCGCTCACCGTCAGGGTGCCGGCACTGAGGGTGGTGGCACCGGTGAAGGTGTTGCCGGCACCGGAGAGGGTCAGGGTGCCGGCACCGGCCTTGGTCAGGGCGCCGCTGCCGGCAATGACGCTGGATATGGTCGCGGTGTCGCCGGCACCGTGGCTGAAGGTCTGCGTGGTGCCCCCGCCCAGCGTGATGGTGCCGCTGGTGAGGGTCAGGCCGCTGGCCTGGTCCATGTCGAGCGTCAGGCTCTCGTTGATCGACACGGCGTTGAGGTTCAGCGTCTGCCCGGCCAGGCTGCTGGCGAAGACGATGGTCTGGGTACCGGTGCTGTCGGCCGCGGCGATGGCCACGGCCTCGCTGAAGCTCGTGCCGTTGCTGGCGTCGATGGTCGCGGTGTCGGTGGTGTTGGTGACGTAGATGGTGTCGCTGGCCACCGTGACGTTGGCGGTGGCGCTGGCGCCGGCACCGTCGTTGACGGTGAACTTGACGTTGGCGTCGCCGGCCGGCGTGTCGCTGCGGTAGGTGATGCGCTGCGCCACGTCGTTGACCAGTGCGGTGGTGGCCGCGGTGCCGCTGCTGGTGAAGCTGACGGTCAGCACGCCGCCGGTGTTGGTGAAGGTGGCGAAGGTCAGCCCGCCCGACTGCAGGTTGCTGCCGCTGACGGTGAACAGCGCACCGGAGGTGTCGAATCCCAGCACGTCCGTGCCCACCGCCGTGCCGTTGCGCTGGATCACCAGGCTGGCGCCGGACCAGTTGCCGTTGCCGCTGTTCAGCGCCCCCAGCTCGGCATCGGCCAGGCTGGCGTTGCCGCCCGCGTCCAGGCGCACGGTATTGCCCACGCCACCCCAGGCGATGCTGTCGCCGTTGAGGTTGCCGACGGTCGGCGTGGCGTTGGGGTTGTAGCTGGTATCGGTGGTGCCGCCGTTGGTGGTGTAGATGGTCGAGGTGGACGCGCCGTCGGCACCGTTGACGTTCGTGCCGCCGGCCGCCTTGCCGCCCAGGCCGCCCGCACCGGCGTTGCCGATGACGAGGGTGTTGAAACTGGTGCTGTCCATCCGCACCGTGCCGCCGGAGTTCCAGATGGCACCGACCCCGGCACCGCCCGCCCCGCCATTGCCCACCCTGTTGCCAGGACCTGTGGCCGCGTCGCTGGAGACACCGCCACCGCCACCACCACCAGCCCCCAGGTTGTTGGTCAGGCTGCTGTTGACGATGGTCAGGATGCCGCTGCTGGCGTTGAAGATGCCCCCTGCAGCGGCGCCCCCCTTGCCGCCGACCGCAGCGACACCACCGCCGCCGCCGCCGCCGCCAATGCTGGTGCTGCCGTTGTTGGCCGACCCACCCCCGCCCCCTGCGGTGTAACCGGTGGTGCTGTTGCCGTCACCGCTGTAGCTGCCCCCCGCGCCGCCGGCCGCGCCGCCGCCACGCCCACCGAAGGAGCTGGTACCGCCCGCGCCATTGCCCCCGTTGATGCCGGAAGCGGGCGTGGGTGAGACGCCGGCACCAGCACTGCTACCGCCGGAGCCGCCGGAGGTGCTCCCGAAACCGCCGCCGCCGCCACCGCCGCCACCGTAGTAGCCACCGGAGTCGCCACCACCACCACCGCCACCGGACGCCTTGTTGCCGGTAATGGTGCTGTTGGTGATGGTCAGGATGCCCGCGTTGTAGATACCGGCACCCACGCTATCGGATGCGGCCGAGTTCTCGTTGCCACCGTTGCCGACGATCAGGCCATTGCGGATGGTGATGTTGTCCAGCGCGACCTGGGAGTTGGCGCCCGTGGTGTTGACGTTCAGGACCCGGGCCTTGTTGGCCCCGTCGATGGCGAAGCCACCGCCGACGATCTGCAGGGTGTGGCCGTCGGTGACGTTGATGGAGATGGTGTCGCTGAAGCCGGTGAAGGTGATGTTGCCGGTGAGCGTGATCACGTCGTCGACGTTGTCGCCAACACCCGTGGCGATGGCGCTCTTCAACTGGGCGAGGGTGCTGACCGACGTGGTCTCCAGCAGGTGGTCGTAGCTCCCGAGGGCGGCCAGGTCCAGCGCGTGGCTGGCGGCCACCGCTCCGGTCGTGACTTCCAGCTCCCAGTTGCCGCCCTTGGCCGCGCCGCCGGTGCCGTCGTCCGATGCCGCGACGTCCGCGCCGGTCAGGGCCGCCAGATGCGACAGGAAGGCCCGGCCCTCGCTGCCGGCGCCGATGTCGCAGCCGTACAGCAGGATGTCGCCGTCGGCGCTCAGCGCCTTGCCGATGGCCTGGAGCTGGTCGCGGTGCTGTGCCAGATTGCCTTCGAACAGCGGCCCGTTGCCCAGCAGCAGCACGCCGGCGTCACCGTGCGAGATCAGGTGCACGGCGTCGATGCCGCTGCGGCCGGCCAGCGCGTCGGCGATCTGCTGCACGCCGTCGCGGTCGGTTCTGAGCAGCACCACCTCGGCGTCGGGCGAGATGCCCTGCAGCAGCGACTGGTAGTCCGGCGTGCGGGTGTCGACGAAGACGATTTCCTTGCGCGCATCGCTCGCGTGCGCCGGCTGCACCGCGGCCGGCGTGTCGTGCGGCGCCGGCTCGGCGGCGGCATGCACGTCCGGTGCCGGATCGGCGTGGTGCGCGGCGGCCGCCGTCGCGACGGCAGCGCCGTCGAACATCACGCGCGGCTCCAGCGCCCGCATCAGCGTCGGCATCGCCTTGCGTTCCGGCCGGCGGGTCGTTTCCGGCCGGGCTTGTCGGTCCTTGTTCCACCACATGACGCGATTCCTCGAAGGGTTCAGCCGGCGATGCCGCTCGCCGGCGTGATGGCGCGGGCGCTTGCGCTCGATGGCGCCGATGCCGCGCTGCGGATGACGTGAGCCTGGCTGTGCGAGTTCTGCCAGAAGTTCAGGCTGGCGTACTGCTCGAACAGATCGGGCGGCAGCACGGTCTGCCGCCGTTCGACGCCGACCCGGGGCCGCACCTTGTGCAGCCCGCGCACGCCCAGCGCCTGGTCGAACTCAGGCGCGTCGTACTCGATGTGCTCGAAGTCGTGTTCGAACCACGGCTCGCCGATGAACTCGTAGACCAGGCGCAGCACCTTCTCAGGCGCCTGGGCCAGCAGCTCGTATTCGACGACCAGCATCGAGCTGGCGTGCTCGCCGTAATAGGCGTCCTTCAGCGCCGACCAGGCGAAGCCGACGAGGCGGTTGCGCTGGGCGAGCGTCTCGACGCGGCTGTAGACGGTGCTGCGTTCGGCGTCGTCGCCGAAGAGCTTGGTGTTCTCGTACGGGTTGGCGCGGTACAGGCGTTCGATGCTGTCCATCACCCAGGCGACGTTGCGCACGCAGGCGATGACCTTGGCCTGGGGGAACAGATGCTTCAGCGCGGGCAGCCTGGCGCACCACAGGCGGTTGGTGTCGAACACCACGCGCTTGTCCTGGAGGTCGGCGTAATAGCTGGTGAACAGCCCGGCCAGCAGGCGCTGGCGCTGTTCGTCGCTGATCACCGGGCCGAACTCGCTGCCGGCGCTGAACTGGTTCAGCATGCCGGAGAACAGCGCGCCGACGGGGCTGGTCATGCCGGCGTGGAAACGCGGGTTCTGTCGCAGCAGTGCGGCCAGAAGCGTCGAGCCCGAGCGCGGCAATCCGGAAATGAAATGGAAACGCTGCTCTGCGGGCGTCAAGCTCGTCTCCTCAGTGCCGGATGCGTCGCGTCCTTCCGAACGGGGCCGCGATCGTGTGTCACCCGATGTTGCGGCCATGTTATCAGCGCGTGTCTGCCGCGTGCGGCCGCGGCGAGACATCCGTCACACCGGCAGTGGGTGCCGTGTCGGCCCGGCGCCTCAGGGCGTCAGACGGCGGGCCAGAGGTCCCGCATCACCGCCTCGAACCGCGCCCGGAGCGCCCCGCGATCCGCCGCCGCCCAGCGCCCGGCCACCAGCGTGCGCTTGAATGGCGCCGCGGGCGCACCGAACACCAGCCCGTCGAGCCGATGGCTCGGCGGCAGGCCGGCCAGCGCCGGCTCGGCCGGGTCGAGTTCGACGAGGTCGGCCCGGGCGCCGACTTCCAGCCCCCAGTGCGTGAATCCCGCCGCCGTGCCGCCGCCGGCGCGCACGCGTTCGAAGAGCCCCGCCGCGCTCGATGGCTCGACGCCGGGGGCGGCCGAGACGTTGCGCCGCCGGTGCAGCAGCCGCTGGCCCCATTCCAGCCAGCGCAGCTCCTCGGGCCAGGCGCGCACGACCTGGCTGTCCGAGCCGACCGCCAGCGGCACGCCGGCGTCCAGCCAGCGCGGCAGGTCGCACAAGCCGTCGCCCAGGTCGGCTTCGGTCGCCGGGCAGATGACGACGCCGGCGCCGCTGGCGGCGACCGCGGCGATCTCCGCGGGTGTCGCGTGCGTCGCGTGCACCAGCTGCCAGCGCGCGTCCAGACCGGCATGGCGCGCCAGCCATTCGATCGGCCGGCAGCCGGTGGCGGCCAGGCAGTCGTCGACCTCGGCGGTCTGCTCGGCGACGTGCACGTGCAGCGGGCCGTCGCAGGCCGCGGCGAGTTCGGCGATCGACGCCGGCCGCGCGGCGCGCAGCGAATGCACCGCGGCGCCGACCGTCACGCCGGGCCGGCCGCGCAGCGCGTCGGCGATCTCGCGCACCTGGCGCGGCGTCGTCGCGAAACGGCGCTGGTCGGGGCGCAGCGCCTCGGCCTGGAAGCCGGCACGTTCGTACAGCACCGGCAGCAGCGTCAGGCCGATGCCGGCGTCTTGCGCCGCGTCGGCCAGCGCGTGCGACATCGCCGCCGGGTCGGCGTAGGCGCTGCCGTCCAGGTCGTGGTGCAGGTAGTGGAACTCGCAGACTTGGCTGTAGCCGCCGGCCAGCAGCTCGGCGTAGAGATGGGCGGCGATGGCGCGCAGCTGCTCGGGCTTCAGCTTCAGCGCCACGCCGTACATGCGGTCGCGCCAGGACCAGAAGTCGTCGTGCGCGTCGTCGCGGCGTTCGGACAGGCCGACGAAAGCGCGCTGGAAGGCGTGGCTGTGGGCGTCGACCAGCGCCGGCAGCGCGTCGCCGGCCAGGCGTTCGGCACCGGGGGGCGGCGCGACGCCGCAGTCGATGGCGGCCCAGCAGCCGTCGGCGCCGGCGGCCAGCCGCACCTGCTCGCGCCAGCGCCCGCCGACCCAGGCGCGTGGCGCCCAGAACTCGCGGTTCACGGCCGCCATGCGAGCATCGTTTCGGCCAGCGTGCGCAGCACGGCGCGTGCGTCGGCGGCGCGCGCCGCGTCCCAGACCGGCGGCATCGCCTCGGCCAGGTAGCTCGGCCAGGTCATCTCCATCTGCACCGCGTGCACGCCGTGCTGCGGGCGGCCGTAGTGGCGCGTGATGTAGCCGCCCTTGAAGCGGCCGTCGACGACGTGGCCGAAACGGCTCTGCGCCGCCAGCACCGCGGCCAGGCGCTCGCGCAGCGCCGGCGCGCAGGCGCTGCCGGCGGCCGTGCCGAGGTTCAGGTCGGGCAGCCGGCCTTCGAACAGCCAGGGCAGCTCGGCGGCGATGCTGTGGCCGTCGAAGAGCACGACGTGGCCGTGTTCGGCCTTCAGCCGCGCCAGCTCGCCCTGCAGCGCCTCGTGGTACGGGCGCCAGTAGCTGGCGACGCGGCGCTGCACCTCGGCCTCGTCGGGCGCCCGGCCCTCGCGGTACAGCGGCTCGCCGCTGAAGAAGCGTGTCGGGCAGAGCTCGGTGTTGTTCTGGCCCGGATACATCGGCGTGTTCTCGGGCGGGCGGTTCAGGTCGACGACGTAGCGCGCGTAACGCGGCACGATCAGGCTGGCGCCGAGTTCGGCCGCGAAGTCGTAGAGCCGATCCAGGTGCCAGTCGCAGTCCTCGACGGCCAGCGCGCGCGGCAGCAGCGTGGCGGCGACTTCGGGGGCGATCTCGGTGCCGGCGTGCGGCACGCTGATGACCAGCGGGCGCGTGCCGCGGTGCAGGGTGTAGGTCTCGTTCATCGTGCGATGCCTCCGAGGACGGTGCCGCGGCAGGGCGCGCGGCCGATCCAGTAGGCCAGTTCGGCCGGGTGGCCCAGGTCCCAGACGGCGAGGTCGGCGCGCTGGCCGGCCACGAGCCGGCCGCGCTCGGCCAGGCCCAGCGCGCGTGCGGCGTTGACGGTGAAGCCGCGCAGCGCCTCTTCGGGCGTCATGCGGAACAGCGTGCAGGCCTGGTTCATCACCAGCGTCGGCGACAGGATCGGCGAGGTGCCCGGGTTGTGGTCGGTGGCCAGCGCGACGGGCACGCCGGCCTCGCGCAGCGCGGCCAGCGGCGGCAGCTTGGTTTCGCGCAGGCAGTAGAAGGCGCCGGGCAGCAGCATCGCGACGCTGCCGGCGGCGGCCATCGCACGCACGCCGGCCGGCGACAGCCACTCCAGGTGGTCGCAGGACAGCGCGCCGTGGCGCGCCGCCAGCGCCGCGCCGCCCTGGTCGCTGAGCTGTTCGGCGTGCAGCTTGACCGGCAGGCCCAGCGTGCGCGCGGCGGCGAAGAAACGTTCGACCTGCGCCGGCGTGAAGGCGATCGTCTCGCAGAAGGCGTCGACGGCGTCGACCAGGCCTTGGGCGTGCAGCGCCGGCAGCCAGCCGATAGCGGCCGTGACGTAGTCGTCGGCGCGGCCTTCGTGTTCGGGCGGCAGCGCGTGCAGGCCCAGGAAGCTGGTGCGCACCGTCAGCCCGGTCTCGGCGCCGAGCCGGCGCGCGACGCGCAGGCAGCGCGCCTCGGCTTCCAGCTCCAGGCCGTAGCCGGACTTGATCTCCAGCGTCGTCACGCCGTCGGCGGCCAGCGCGCGGGCGCGGGGCAGCGCGGCGGCGAACAGCGCCGGCTCGTCGGCGGCACGCGTCGCCGCCACCGTCGAGCGGATGCCGCCGCCGGCACGCGCGATGTCCTCGTAGCTCGCGCCCTGCAGCCGCAGCTCGAACTCGCGCGCGCGGTCGCCGCCGTAGACCAGGTGGGTGTGGCCGTCGATCAGGCCCGGCGTTACGAGTGCGCCGCCCAGGCGGTGCTCGGCCTCGGGCGCCAGCCCGGCGGGCAGCTCGGCCTCGGGGCCGGCCCAGGCGATCGTGTCGCCGTCGGCGAGCAGCGCGCCGTGCTCGATCAGGCCCCAGCCGGTGTCGCCGGCCAGCGTCACCAGGCGCGCGTCGCGCCACAAGGTCAGCGCCATCTCAGTTCTCCCGGTTCGATGCCGACCCAGATGCCGGCCTGCGCCGCCGGCGTGTCGTCCAGGTCCCAGAACAGCGTGCGCGTGGCGGGCTCGTACAGCGCCTGCAGCGGCGCGGTGCCGCGCTCCAGCGCCAGGCTGCCGTCCAGGTCGCGCAGCATCAGGTTCAGCGCACGCGCCCGGCCGCCGTGCAAGCGGCAGCGCGGCGGCAACGCGCCGTCGAAGGCCAGCGGCGGGTCGCCGGGCCGCAGCGCCAGCACACGGTCGTCGAACTCCAGCTCGACCGCATCGCCTTCGACCAGCGCCAACCAGCGCCACACGCCGGGCAGCGATGAGAACGGCCCGTCGGCCTCCAGCTCGGCCAGGCTCAGCCGCCAGCGCCAGTGGCCACCTCGCGGGCCGGCGACCAGCTCGCGCGTGCGCCCGCCGCCGTTGGCCCAGGGCCGCGGCGCGACGTCGGTGGCGTGCACGGTGATCACGGCCGGAACCCGCCTTCGAGGTGGTAGCGCGCGCCGGGGTGCACCAGGCGGGCGATCGTGATCGGGCCGTCGAGGCGGCGTGTGCGGCGCACGACGACGAGGCAGGGATCGCCTTCGGCGATCGCCAGGCGCCGGGCCTCCTCGGCGCTGGCGGCGCTGGCTTCGACGCTGTACTCGGCCTCCCACAGCGGCGCCACCTGCAGCAGGTAGTGCGTCGGCGTCGTCGTCGCGAAATCGACGTCCAGATAGCCGGGCGCGGCGGCCGGGTTGACGTAGCGGTCTTCCAGCTGCAGCGGCAGGCCGTCGGCGCGGTGCACGATGACGGTGTGGAACACCGGCGCGCCCGGCGCCAGCCCCAGGCGTTCGGCCAGCGCCGGCGGCGCCGCTTCCTCGGCCTTCAGCAGGACTTCGGCCTCGTGCTGCTGGCCGCGCGCCGCCAGCTCCTCGTGCAGGTCGCGGATCGTCAGCGTCGACGCCAGCCGGTGGCGCTGCGCGGCGAAGGTGCCGACACCCTGCGAACGTTCGACCAGGCCTTCGCCCTGCAGCTCGCGCAGCGCGCGGTTGACCGTCATGCGGCTGACGCCGAAACGCGCGACGAGTTCGGCTTCGGACGGCATCAGCGCGCCCGGCGGCCACTCGCCGCGTTCGAGACCGTCTTTCAGGAAGCGCTTGACCCGCGCGTACGGGGCCTCGGCGGTGTCCGGGGAAACCATGGCCGGATGGTAGTTGCGACGACTTGTCTAGACAAGTACAGTGCAACCCTGATCCGACCCTCCCGAGTCGCCCAGGAGTCGCCCATGTCCGAGTCTTCCGCCCATCCCGCCGGCCCGCGCCCGGTGCGCTCGCCGCGCGGCACCACGCTGCACTGCGCCAACTGGCTGATCGAAGCCGCCTACCGCATGCTGCAGAACAACCTCGACCCCGAGGTGGCCGAGAACCCCGACGCGCTCGTCGTCTACGGCGGCATCGGCAAGGCGGCGCGCAACTGGCGTGCGTTCGAGACGCTGATCTCGACGCTGGAGCGGCTGAAGCCCGACGAGACGCTGCTCGTGCAGTCGGGCCAGCCGGCGGGCGTGTTCCGCACCCATGAAGACGCGCCGCGGGTGCTGATCGCCAACTCCAACCTCGTGCCGCGCTGGGCGACCTGGGAGCATTTCGACCGCCTCGACCGCGCCGGGCTGATGATGTACGGCCAGATGACCGCCGGCTCCTGGATCTACATCGGCAGCCAGGGCATCGTGCAAGGCACCTACGAGACCTTCGCCGAAGCCGGCCGCAAGCACTACGGCGGCAGCCTGGCCGGGCGCTGGATCCTCACCGCCGGCCTGGGCGGCATGGGCGGCGCGCAGCCGCTGGCGGCCAGCTTCGCCGGCGCCACCTCGCTGACCGTCGAATGCCAGCAGAGCCGCATCGACTTCCGCCTGCGCAGCCGCTACCTCGACGAGCAGGCCGCCGACCTCGACGATGCGCTGGCGCGCATCGCGCGCTACACGGCCGAAGGCCGCGCGGTGTCGATCGGTCTGCTGGGCAACGCCGCCGAAGTGCTGCCCGAGCTCGTGCGCCGCGGCGTGCGCCCCGACCTCGTCACCGACCAGACCAGCGCCCACGACCTCGTCAACGGCTACCTGCCGGCCGGCTGGACGGTCGAGCGCTGGCGCGCCGCGCAGGCCGACCCGGCACAGCACGCCGAACTGCGCGCCGCGGCAGCCGCCGGCTGCGCCGAGCACGTCAAGGCGATGCTCGCCTTCCACACGATGGGCGTGCCGACGGTCGACTACGGCAACAACATCCGCCAGGTCGCGCTCGATCAAGGTGTCGCCGACGCCTTCGCCTTCCCCGGTTTCGTGCCGGCCTACGTGCGGCCGCTGTTCTGCCGCGGCAAGGGGCCGTTCCGCTGGGCGGCGCTGTCGGGCGACCCGGAGGACATCCGCCGCACCGACGCCAAGCTGAAGGAACTGTTCCCCGAGGACGCGCACCTGCACCGCTGGCTGGACATGGCCGGCCAGCGCATCGCCTTCCAGGGCCTGCCGGCCCGCATCTGCTGGCTGGGCCTGGGCGAGCGCCACCGCGCCGGCCTGGCCTTCAACGAGATGGTGCGCAGCGGCGAACTCAAGGCGCCGATCGTCATCGGCCGCGACCACCTGGACAGCGGCTCGGTCGCCAGCCCCAACCGCGAGACCGAGGCGATGAAGGACGGCAGCGACGCCGTCAGCGACTGGCCGCTGCTCAACGCGCTGCTCAACACCGCCGGCGGCGCCACCTGGGTCAGCCTGCACCACGGCGGCGGCGTCGGCATGGGCTATTCGCAGCATTCGGGCGTGGTCATCGTCTGCGACGGCAGCCAAGCCGCCGACCGCCGCCTGGCGCGTGTGCTCTGGAACGACCCGGCCACCGGCGTGATGCGCCACGCCGACGCCGGTTACGAAGACGCCCAGGCCTGCGCCCGTGAACAAGGTCTGGACCTGCCGATGCTGGCCCAAGGAGTCTGACGATGCTGCTGCGACCCGGAGAACTCTCGCTCGACCAGCTGCAGGCGATCCACGCCGGCGGCCACAAGCTGATGATCGACCCGCAGGCGCTGCCCGGGCTGCGCGCCAGCGCCGCCGTCGTGCACGCCGCGGCCACCGGCGAGGCGCCGGTCTACGGCGTCAACACCGGCTTCGGCAAGCTGGCCAGCACGCGCATCGGCGAGGCCGACCTCGACACGCTGCAGCGCAACCTGATCCGCTCGCACAGCGTCGGCGTCGGCGAGCCGCTGCCGGCGCCGGTCGTGCGGCTGATGCTGGCGCTGAAGGCCGCCAGCCTGGCGCGCGGCTTCTCGGGCGTGCGCCCGGTGGTCGTCGACACGCTGCTGGCGGTGCACGACGCGGGCCTCGTGCCCTGGGTGCCGGCGCAAGGCTCGGTCGGCGCCTCGGGCGACCTGGCGCCGCTGGCGCACATGACGCTGGCGCTGCTCGGCGAAGGCGAGTTCCTCGTCGACGAAGGCGGGCGCGCCCTGCGCCGCCCGGCCGCTGAGGTTCTGGCCGCCGCCGGCATCACGCCGCTGACGCTGGCCGCCAAGGAAGGCCTGGCGCTGATCAACGGCACGCAGACCAGCACCGCGCTGGCGCTGCACGCGCTGTTCTCGTTCGAGCCGGTGCTGGAGTCGGCGCTGGTGATCGGCGCGCTGACGGTCGACGCCGCACGCGGCAGCGACGGCCCGTTCGACCCGCGCATCCACGCGCTGCGTGGCCAGCCGGGCCAGATCGACGTCGCCGAGGTCTACCGCCGGCTGCTGGCCGGCAGCGGCATCCGCGCCAGCCATGTCGACGGCGATGATCGCGTGCAGGACCCGTACTGCCTGCGCTGCCAGCCGCAGGTCGTCGGCGCCTGCCTGGACCAGCTGCGCCACGCCGCGCTGGTGCTGCTGCGCGAGGCCAATGCCGTGACCGACAACCCGCTGGTGTTCGCCGAAGACGGCGCGCTGGTCTCGGGCGGCAACTTCCACGCCGAGCCGGTGGCCCTGGCCGCCGACGCGATGGCCACCGCGATCGCCGAGGTCGGTGCGATCGCCGAGCGCCGCATCGCGATGCTGATCGACGCGAACGTCTCGCGCCTGCCGCCTTTTCTGGCGCGCGAGCCGGGGCTCAACAGCGGCTTCATGATCGCCCACGTCACCGCGGCGGCGCTGGCTTCGGAGAACAAGTCGCTGGCGCACCCGGCCAGCGTCGACAGCCTGCCGACCAGCGCCAACCAGGAGGACCACGTCTCGATGGCCACCTTCGCGGCGCGCCGGCTGCAGCCGATGATCGCCAACGTCGCGCGCATCCTCGGCATCGAGTGGCTGGCTGCGGCGCAGGGCATCGAGTTCCTGCGCCCGCTGGCGAGCTCCGAGCCGCTGGAGGCCGCGCACGCGCTGCTGCGCGCGGGCAGCCCGGCGATCGACGTCGACCGCTACCTGGCGCCCGACATCGAGCACGCCAGCGCGCTGGTCGCCGACGGCGCTTTGGGCCGCATCCTGCACACGCTGCGCGGCCTGCCGCCGCTGTGGACGCCGGCCTGAGGCCTAAAGGATCGCGGCGGCGGGCCGATTAACCGGTCTGGCGCCGGCTGCCCGGCGGGTGGCGGCGTGCCCCCCGCGGCGGCGGGCGCGCCGGAGACCTACCCGTGTCCACTGCACGCCGCCTCTCGCTGCCGTTGCGTCCCGCCGGGACGCGGCGCCAGCGTTCCCCGGGTTGTCCGTACCCGGACACGCCCTGCGCGCCGGCCACGCTGGAGCCGCTGGACCTGCTGCACACGCCGGTCTGGATCTTCGACATCGACCGCCGGCGTGTGGTCTGGGCCAATCTCGCGGCGCTGGAGATCTGGCGTGCCGACAGCCGCGAGGCGCTGGCCGAACGCGATCTGGGCCGCGACATGTCGACCACGGTGGCGGCGCGCCTGGCGCAGTACCAGGCCGACTTCGAGTCGCACGGTGCGGTCTTCAACGAGCAGTGGACGCTGTTCCCGCAAGGCGAGCCGGTGGCGCTGCAGGTGCAGCTCAGCGGCTGGCGGCTCGACGACGGCCGCATGGCGATGCTCTGCGAAGGCCGGCCGATCGAGCACACGACGCCGGAGTCGCTGCGCGCCGTCGACGCGCTGCTGCACACGCCGATGATGATCTCGCTGCACGCGCTGGACGGGCGCGCGCTGTACCGCAACCCGGCGGCGCGTGCCTCGGTGCGCCGCGCCGACGAGAGCCTGTGCGAGCGCTTCGCCGACGCCGAGGCGCTGGCGGCGCTGCAGCGCCGGCTCGAAGACGAAGGCGAGGCGACGCTGACGATGGCCGTGCACACCGCGGCCGGACCGCGCTGGCACGAGGTCTCGGCGCGCCGCCGCCGCGACGCCGTCACCGGCGCCGAGGTGCTGCTGCTCGGCGAGACCGACGTCACGCCGCTCAAGCAGAGCGAGGCCCAGGCGCGTTTCATGTCCGAGCACGACGGCCTGACGCAGCTGCCCAACCGTGCCGCGGCGCAGGCGCACTTCCGCCGTCTCGTCGACATGGTGCGCGGCGCGCCGGCCGAGCGGCCGCTGAAAGCCGCGGTCGTGCTGATCGACCTGGACCACTTCAAGGACGTCAACGACTCCTGGGGCCACGCCGCCGGCGACGAGCTGCTGGTGCAGGTGGCCGCACGCCTGGCCGGCGCCGTGCGCCGCGACGACCTCGTCGCACGGTTCGGCGGCGACGAGTTCCTGATCCTGCTCGCCGCGCCCGAGCCGCGGCGCGAGGTGGCGCGCATCCACGCCCGGCTGCGCGAACGGCTGGCGCGGCCGTTCGAGCTGGGCAGCGTGCAGGCGCGTGTCGCGGCCACCGTCGGCGCCAGCGTCTTCCCCGACGACGGCGAGGACTTCGAGCGCCTGCTGCAGCACGCCGACCTGGCGATGTACCGCGGCAAGGCCGAGGGCCGCGACGCGCTGGCCTTCTACGAGGCCGACATGAGCGTCACGCTGCAGGCGCGCACGCGGCTCGAGCAGGAGCTGCGCCCGGCGCTGGAGCGCCACGAGTTCGAGCTGTTCTACCAGCCGCGTGTCAGCGCCGGCACGGCGCGCATCGTCGGCGCCGAGGCGCTGCTGCGCTGGCGCCATCCGCAGCGCGGCTGGGTCATGCCCGACGAGTTCATCCCGGTCTGCGAAGCCACCGGGCTGATGCGCGAGCTGGGCCGCCGCGCCTTCGAGATGGCGGCGCGCCAGCAGGCCGGCTGGTGGGCGGCAGGGCGACGGCTGAAGCTGTCGGTCAACCTCTCGCCCTGCGAGTTCGAGGACCCGTGGCTGCTGGAGGAGATCCAGTCCGTGCTGCGCGACACCGGCTGCCCGCCGCAGGCGCTGGAGATCGAGATCACCGAGTCGATGCTGGTCGCCGAGGGCGAACGCACGACGCGCGTGGTGGAGGGCCTGCGCGCGCTCGGGCTGTCGGTCGCGCTGGACGACTTCGGCATCGGCTATTCGCACCTGGCCTATCTGCAGCGTCTGCCGTTCACGTCGCTGAAGATCGACCGCCGTTTCGTGCAGGCACCGCCGCAGGAGCGGCCGGTGGCCGAGGCCATCGTCGGTCTGTGCCGGGCGATGAAGCTTCACCCGGTGGCCGAGGGCGTCGAGACCGAGGCCCAGCGGCACTGGCTGGAGGAACTCGGCGTCGCCGAGTTCCAGGGCTGGCTGTTCGCGCCGGCGCTGCCGCGGGAGCGCTTCGAGGCGCTGCTCGACGGCGGCACGCTGCGCACGCCCCCCGCGGACCGGGTGTAACCGCCGGGCGACTTCGTTCGTATGGCAGGGAGCGCCGCTTCGGCGTGTCTGCCACCACCGACGAAGGATTCCCGATGAACACCCACGTTTCGCTTCCCGCCGCCACGCTGGCCCTCGCGCTGGGCGCCGCGCTGAACCTCGCCGCCGCACCGGCCCAGGCCGCCGAGGCCGGCGCCAAGGAGAAGTGCTACGGCGTCGCGATGAAGGGCCACAACGACTGCGCCGCCGGCCCCGGCACCACCTGCGCCGGCACCTCGCGCACCGAGCACCAGGGCAACGCCTGGTCCTACGTGCCCGCCGGCACCTGCGAGAAGACGATGTCCAAGACCTCGCCGACCGGCTTCGGCCAGACCATGCCGTTCAAGGAGAAGGCCAAGGAGATGGGCAAGGAAATGTGAGCGCCATGCACGCCCGCCTGGCCGGCCTCGGCTTCAAGCCCCAGCACGCTGGCGCGCTGCTGGCCGGCGAGGCCGTGGTCGACTTCCTCGAAGTGCACGCCGAGAACTACATGGTCGACGGCGGCCCGCGGCTGCGCCTGCTCGAGCGCCTGCGCGAGCGCTGGCCGCTGTCGATCCATGGCGTCGGGCTGTCGCTGGGCGGGCTGAAGCCGCCCGATGCGGCGCACCTGGCGCGGCTGGCCGCGATGGTGCGGCGCTTCGAGCCGCGCTGGGTGTCCGAGCACCTGGCCTGGTCGGCGCACGGCGGCGTCTGTTTTCCCGACCTGCTGCCGCTGGTCTACGACGAGGCCGCGCTGGCGCGGGTCGCCGCGCACGTCGACCGGCTGCAGCAGGCGCTGGGGCGGCAGGTGCTGATCGAGAACCCCAGCACCTACCTGGAGTTCGACGCCAGCGTCATCGCAGAAGGCGAGTTCCTCGCCGAGCTCGTGCGGCGCACCGGCTGCGGCCTGCTGCTGGACCTGAACAACGCCTGGGTGAGCGCGGTCAACCACGGCCGCGACGCGTGGGCGCTGGTGGCCGCGCTGCCACCGTCGGCCGTCGGCGAGATCCATCTGGCCGGCTGCGCCGTGCAGCAGGACGCCGCCGGCGCGCCGCTGCTGATCGACGACCACGGTTCGCCCGTCGCCGACCCGGTCTGGGCGCTGTACCGGCGCACGCTGGCGCACCTGGGGCCGGTGCCGACGCTGATCGAACGCGACCACGAGGTGCCGCCGCTGGCCGTGCTGGCCGCCGAGGCGGCGCAGGCCCGGCGCCTGCTGGCCGAGGTCGCGCCGGCGGCCGCCGTGGGCGCCGCCGCGGGCCGTGTGCCGAGACGCGCGCCCGCCGTCGAGCCGCAGCCGGCGCTGGCCGCCGCGCTGCTGGACCCGGCCGCGGCGCCGCCGGCCGGCCTGCGCGCCTGGAACGGCTCGGACCCCGGCGTGCGCCTGGCCGTGCACCGCCACAACGTCGCCGCCGCCTGGGTGCGGGCGCTGGCCGACGGGTTCCCGGTCGTGCGCCGCCTGGTCGGCGAGCCCTTCTTCGACGCCATGGCGCTGGATTTCGCGCGCCGCGAGCCGCCGCGCGGCCCGGTGCTGGGCGACTGGGGCGACGGCTTCGCCGCGGCGATCGAGGCCTACGGGCCGGCGCGCGGGCTGCCCTGGCTGGCCGAGGTCGCGAGGCTGGAGCGCGCGCGTGTGCGCGCCGCGCTGGCCGCCGACGCCGCGCCGCTGCCCGCGCCTGCCGTGCAGGCCTGGCTGGAGCGGCCGCAGGCGCTGCCCGACGCCCGACTGCAGCTGCATCCGTCGCTGGCCGTGCTGCGTTTCGATTACGCGGCGCTGTCGATCTGGGCGGCGCACCAGGGCGAGCTGCCCGAGTCCATGGCCACCGACGGCCCCGAGGCCGCATTGGTGCTGCGCGATACCGCCGACGCCGTGCTGACGCTGGCCGTCGACGCGGCGACCGCCGTTTTCTGCGCTGCACTGGCCGAGGGGCGGCCGCTGGGCCAGGCGGCGGCCGAAGCCGGCGCCGGGCTGGACCTGGTGGCGGCGCTGGCGCTGCTGCTGCGCCACGCAGCCGTGGTCGGCTGGCAAGACGCCCGGGAGGCGGCATGAAAGCGCCTGAAGCCGTCGAGGCCGTCGTGCAACTGCTGGCGCGCGTGGCGCTCGCCGGCCTGTTCTGGCGCTCGGGCCAGACCAAGGTGGAGGGTTTCGTGCTCGACCTGGCCGAGGGTCGGTTCGAGCCCGGCTGGCCGCGGCTCGCGCCGCAGGCCGTCGACCTGTTCCGCGACGAGTACCGGCTGCCGCTGCTGCCGCCCGAGGCGGCCGCGGTACTGGCCGCCGGCGCAGAACACCTGCTGCCGCTGCTGCTCGTGCTCGGGCTGGGCACCCGCGGCGCGGCAGCGGGCCTGCTGGGCATGACCGCCGTGATCCAGTTCTTCGTCTACCCCGGCGCCTGGCCGACGCACGGCACCTGGGCCGCGGCGCTGGCCTGGCTGGTGTTGCGTGGCGCCGGTCCCGCATCGCTGGACGCGCTGATCGTGCGCCGGCGCGCGGTGAACACATGAGCGCGACGGACCTGATGCGCCCCGGCTGGGCCGGCACCGAGAATCGGCGCGTGCTGCCGCCCGCCGCCCCGCCCGCCCCGCCGCCCGACGACGAGTTCGAGCGCCGCATCGCGCCGCCGTGGCGGCGGGCGCACGACGGCGACGAGGCCGCCTACCGCGAGGCGCTGACGCTGGCCGCGGCGCGGCTGCGCGCCTATCTGCGCCGGCGGCTGGCGGCGCGGCCCGACGAGGTCGAGGACCTGGTGCAGGAGACGCTGCTGGCGCTGCACCTGTACCGCGGCACCTGGGATCCGTCGTTGCCGGTGGCGGGCTGGATGCTGGCGATCGCGCGCCACAAGCTGATCGACCACCTGCGCCGCCACGGCCGTCGCGAGGCGCTGCACGATCCGCTGGACGAGGTCGGCGACGAGCTCGCGGCCCCCGAGGCCGAGCCCGGCACGGGGCGCGACCTGGAGCGGCTGCTCCAGGCTTTGCCCGAGGCGCAGCGGGCGGCCATCGTGCTGACGCGGCTGGAGGGCCTGTCGGTGATCGAGGCGGCACAACGCACCGGCGCCAGCGAGTCGGCGATCAAGGTTCAGGTGCACCGCGGGCTCAAGCGGCTCGCGGCGCTGGTGAGGAGAACGGGATGAAGACCGAGCAGTGGATCGAACTGCTGGCCAGCGGCGCCGGACCGGCGCCGCGCGGTGTTGCCGCCTGGCGGCTGTCGTCGGCGCTGGCCGCGGGCCTGGCGGCCAGCATCGGTGTCGCGGTGCTGGGCCTGGGGGCGGTTCCCGGCGCGATGTACGCGACGCCGACGCCGTGGTTCAAGCTGGCCTACGCCGGCGCGCTGGTGGCGGCGGCGGCCTGGCTGGCGTCGAAACTGGCTCGGCCGCTGGTCGCCGGCGCTTGGCCACCGGCCCTGGCCGTGGCCTCGGTCGTGGTGCTGGCGTCGGTGATCGGGTTCGCGGACTGGTGGCAGACCCCCGCGGCGGCGCGCCTGCCGGCGCTGTTCGGCCACTCGTCGTGGTCGTGTCCGGTGGTGGTGCTGTTGCTGTCGCTGCCGGCGCTGGGCGCCACCTTGTGGGCCTTGCGCGGGCTGGCGCCGACGCGGCCGCGTGCGGCAGGCGCTGCGGCCGGCCTCGCGGCCGGAGCCGCGGGCGCGTTCGGTTATGCGCTGTCGTGCACCGAGCCGGCGATTTCGTTCTCGGCGCTCTGGTACACGCTGGGCATGGCAGCCAGCGCCGCGCTGGGTGCGCTGCTCGGCGCACGCACGCTGCGCTGGTGAGGCCGCCGAACGGCGGCGCTCGAAGGCCTCAGATCGCGCGGATGCGCGAAGCTTGCGGGCCCTTCTGGCCTTGCGTCACTTCGAACTCGACGCGCTGGTTCTCGGCCAGGGTCTTGAAGCCCGTGCCCTGGATTTCCTTGAAGTGGGCGAACAGGTCCTTGCCGCCGGCGTCCGGCGTCCGGCGTGATGAAGCCGTAGCCCTTGCTTTCGTTGAACCACTTCACGGTTCCGGTTTCGGTCGTCATGTCTTCTTTCCTTTCGGTTGGTCAGTACGGGGTGGATCGCTCTCAGCGACGCGATCCGTGAGTCGGGGCGGGGGCCGGCCCCGCACGCCGCTCGAGGTGGCGGAACGTGATGCGGCCCTTGCTGAGGTCGTAAGGCGAGAGTTCCAGCGACACGCTGTCTCCCGCCAGGATGCGGATGTGATGCTTGCGCATCTTGCCGCCGGTGTAGGCGACGAGCTGGTGCCCGTTGTCCAGCGTCACGCGGAATCGCGAGTCCGGGAGGATCTCGTCGACCACGCCGCGCATCTCGATCAGTTCTTCCTTGGCCATGGGTGCTCCTGTTCCGTGTCGATGGCGGCGTCCCGGTCCTGGGTCCGGGCCACCCAGGCCAGGCCTTCGGTGGTCGCGTGGTGGGCGGCGGCGTCGCGTGTGGTGAATCGGGGCAGCAGGCGCAGCACGCGGTCATGCGTGGCGCGGCCGCTGCCGCTGCGGATGGACACCGAGGCGGCATAGCCGTCGGTGTCGTGTCGGGTCAGGGGCGAAACCGTGTATCGCCCGACCTGGATCGGTGTGTGGATGAAGGTCCTTCGGTGGGCCGGAGCGGGCCGGCCCGGTATTGCAAAAGCCGCGCGAGGGCGCGACGACGAACGATCGGGGTGGAGCCTGCAGGGGTATTCGCTGCGGGCCCGGCGCGGTCCGAGAAGGGACTCGGCGAGGGGAGGGGGATCAGGCCTCGGTCTCGGCGCAGCGTGTCGGCTGGCAGGCAGCGGGGACACGTTGGGGCGAGGCGCACCGCGCATTGTCGCACACCTGCCTGCCGCGCGTGGTCCGACTGTTGCCGCGCCGCGTCCCCGGGCGCAGCGCGCCGGTCGCGGGTGCCGGGGCGTGACGCAATTCACGCCGCTGCGTTGAAGCCCCCGGAGCCTGGGTCGAAATCACGTTGGACGGCGTCCGACGCGCCGGGAACGCCGACGCCCCAGATGCCCGCCGAGCCCCCTTGCCACACGACGTACCGCGCCGGCGCGCTCGTCGCGGTACGCGACGCCTACGTCGTGCTGCTGCCGATCTCGCTGTTCGGCGTCGTGGCCACGCTGCTCGGTCACTTCCCGATCCCGGCCGTGCGCGCCTGGCTCGAGAGCCGGCCGGGCCGCGGCTGGACCGACACCGCCGACGCGGTCGTGCAATCGACCTGGGGCGTGCTCGGCCTGGCGCTGGCGGTGACCATCGCCGCGATGGTCGCGCAGCGCGCGCCCCGCGGTCGCTCGCGAGAGCCGCTGCCGTCGATCTGGGTGGCGATCAGCGCGCTCGTCAACTTCACGCTCTGCGCCAGCGCCACCGGCCCGGTGACGCTGCAGTCCTTCGGCCAGGGCTCGATGCTGACCGGCATCATCGTCGGCCTGGCGACGCCGGCGCTGCTGCGCCCGCTGGCCGACTGGACCCCGATGCGCCGCCTGGCGATCGGCTACGACAGCAACCCGGTCTTCTATCACGCGACCCGGCTGACGCTGCCGATGGCTGCGCTGGGCCTGCTGGCCAAGGCCCTGGCCGAACTCGTGTGGCACCTGCCGCGGCCTGACCTGCGCTGGCTGCCCGAACTCGCCGCGCGCCTGGACGCCGACTGGGTGCTGACGCCGCTGGCCGTCGCGGCCAACCAGCTGCTGTGGTTCTTCGGCGTGCACGGCGGCAAGGTGCTGGAGTCGCACCTGGGCTTCCTGTTCACGCTGGCCGGCGAGCCGGTCGTGCACGACCGCGTGCCGCGCGTGCTGATCGACAACTTCGTGCACCTCGGCGGCTCGGGCGCGACGCTGGGGCTGCTGCTGGCGCTGGCGGTCGTCGCGCGCGACGGCCAGAACCGGCGCCTGGTGCAGCTGTCGTGGCTGCCGGCCGTCTTCAACGTCAACGAGCTGCTGATGTTCGGCCTGCCGCTGGTGCTGAACCCGCGTTTCGTCCTGCCCTTCCTGGCCGCGCCGCTGGCGCTGACGCTGCCGCCGCTGGTCGCGCTGCACGCCGGCTGGATCGAGCTGCTGCCGGTGCAGATCCCGTGGACGACGCCGCTGCTGCTGTCGGGCTGGTGGCTCACCGGCTCCTGGGTCGGCGTCGCGCTGCAGGCGCTGGGCCTGGCGCTGTCGACGGCGATCTACCTGCCCTTCGTCCGCCGCAACGAGGCCGAGCGACTGGCCGAGCGCCTGGACGCCTTCCAGCACGCCAGCGCGGTCATCGCCAGCGACGTGCCGCGCGCGGACGCGCCGCTGCGCCGCAGCGACCACGTCGGCGTCATCGCGCGCGGCCTGCTGCACGACCTGGAGCGCGCGATCGGCACGCCGGCGCTGTCGCTGGTCTACCAGCCGCAGCACCGGCTCGACGGCACGGTGGTCGGCGTCGAGGCGCTGCTGCGCTGGCAGCACCCGGGCTACGGCGCGGTGCGCACCGACGTCGCGATCGCGCTGGCCGAGCAGGGCGCGGTCATCGGCCCGCTGGGCGCCTGGGTCATCGACGAGGCCTGCGCCCGCAAGGCGCAGTGGAACGCGCTCGGCCTGCAGGCGCTGACGATGTCGGTCAACGTCTCGCCGCTGCAGCTGTCGCAGCCGGGGCTGCACCGCACGGTGGCCGAGGCGCTGAAGCGCCACCGCCTGCGGCCGGGTGAACTCGAGCTGGAGATCACCGAGAGCCGCGGCATCCCGGTGGGCGACGTCGCCGACGAGAACCTCGCGCGCCTGGACGCGCTGGGCGTCGGCCTGGCGATGGACGACTTCGGCATGGGCCACGCGTCGCTGCTGCACCTCAAGCGCTTCCGCGTCGCGGCGATCAAGGTCGACGGCTCGCTCAGCCGCGACGTGATGGCGCACCCGGTCAGCGCCGACATCATCCGCGCCATCGCGACGCTGGGCCACACCGGCGGCGCGCGCGTCATCGCCGAGTTCGTCGAGACGCGCGAGCAGCGCGACCGCCTGGCGGCGCTGGGCTGCGACGTCTTCCAGGGTTATCTGTACAGCCCGGCGCTGCCGGCCGACGCCTGCCTGGCGCATCTGCAGCGCAGCTGGGCGTGCGACCGGGCCGAGACCGACTCGCCGCAGCGCGAAAGCCGTGAACCAAGTCACGGTTTGCCGCCCGGGATGTTGTAACTAGAAGCAACAATCGACTTCGGCGGGCCGTCCAGCACGATGCTGCGCCGCCTGCCGATGCCCGTAGACCGACCTCCCGCCCACAAGCTCTGCACCGCCTGGATCGAGGCGATCCGCGACGCCTTCGTCGTGCTGCTGCCGCTGACGCTGTTCGGCGTCGTCGCGACGGTCATCGTGCAGTTCCCGTGGCCGATCGGCCGGGCGTGGATGGCGCAGAGCTTCGGCCCCGGCTGGGCCTCGGCGGCCGAAGACATCGTGCGTTCGACCTGGGGCGTACTCGGGCTGGCGCTGGCGATCACCGTCGCTGCGATGCTCGCGCAGCGGGCGCCGCGCCACCCCGGCCGCGAGCCGCTGCCGCCGATCTGGGTGGCGATCTCGGCCCTCGTGAACTTCATGCTCTGCGTCGGCCCGGCCGGCCCGCTGACGACGCAGGCGCTGGGCTCGGCTTCGATCCTGACCGGCATCGCCGTCGGCCTGGCGACGCCGACGCTGCTGTGGCCGCTGGCCCGGTGGCGGCCGCTGGCGCGGCTGGCCGTCGGCTACGACAGCAACCCGGTCTTCTTCCATGCGATCCGGCTGACGCTGCCGATCGCCGTGCTCGGCGTGGCCGTCAAGCTGGCCGCCGACTTCGCCTGGCGCTTCCCGCTGTCGGTGGCCGGCTGGCCCGAAGCGATCCAGCGCTGGCTCGGCTCGCGCCTGGACGCCGACTGGATCATGACCCCGGCGCTGACCTTGCTGCACCAGGTGCTGTGGCTGTTCGGCGTGCCGGGCGGCAAGGTCGTCAACACCCATTTCCCGGCCTGGCTGACGAACGCGGGCACGCCGCCGTCGCACGACCACGTGCTGCTGCCGCTGCTCACCGGCTTCGTGCACCTCGGCGGTTCCGGGGCGACGATGGGCCTGCTGATCGCGATGGCCATCGCCGTGCGCGACGGGCCGACGCGGCGGCTGGCGCAGCTCTCGTGGCTGCCGGCGCTGTTCAACGTCAACGAGCTGCTGCTGTTCGGGCTGCCGCTGGTGCTCAACCCGCGCTTCGTGCTGCCCTTCCTGCTGCTGCCGGTGCTGCTGACCCTGCCGCCGCTGATCGCGTTGCACGCCGGCTGGCTGACGCTGCTGCCGGTGCAGATCCCGTGGACGACGCCGGTGCTGGTGTCGGGCTGGCTGCTCACCGGCTCCTGGGTCGGCGTGGCGCTGCAGTTGCTGGGGCTGGTGATCTCGACCCTCGTCTACCTGCCGTTCGTGCGCCGCAACGAGGCCGAGCGCCAGGCCCGGCGCGTGCTGGAGTTCCACGACGCCTCGTCGGCGATCGTCGCCGACGGCCAGCGCGCCGACTCGCCACTGCGCCGCGCCGACCACGTCGGCGTCATCGCCCGCGGGCTGTTGCAGGACCTGGAACGTTCGATCGGCACGCCGGGGCTGTGGCTGGCCTACCAGCCGCAGCATGCGCTGGACGGCCGGGCGATCGGCGTCGAGGCGCTGCTGCGCTGGACGCACCCGGGCTACGGCGCGGTGCGCACCGACGTCGCGATCGCGCTGGCCGAGCAGGGCGGGCTGATCTCGCGCCTGGGCGAACGTGTGCTCGACGAAGCCTGCGCCTGCAAGGCGCGCTGGAACGAACGCGGGCTCGAGGCGCTGACGATGTCGGTCAACGTCTCGCCGCAGCAGCTCGGCGAGCCGGGGTTGGCCGACACCGTGGCCCGGGTGCTGCATCGCCACGGCCTGCGGCCCGGCGAACTCGAGATCGAGATCACCGAGAGCAGCGGCATCCCGGTCAGCCGGGTCGCCGACGACAACCTCGCCGGGCTGGAGGCGCTGGGCGTGCGCCTGGCGATGGACGACTTCGGCATGGGCCACGCCTCGCTGCTGCACCTGCGGCGCTTTCGCGTCTCGGCGATCAAGATCGACGGCTCGCTGAGCCGCGACGTGATGGCGCACCCGGTCAGCGCCGACATCATCCGCGCCATCGCCGCGCTGGGCCACACCAGCGGCGCGCGCGTCATCGCCGAGTTCGTCGAGACGCGCGAGCAGCGCGACCGCCTGGCCGCGCTGGGCTGCAGCGTCTTCCAGGGCTATCTGCACAGCCGGGCGCTGCCGGCCGAGGACTGCCTGGACTACCTGCTCGACGCCCGGCGGCACGACGCCGCCCGGGCGAGTGCGGACTCCGACTTCAGATGAACATGCCGCCCGAGGCCTCGATGCGCTGGCCGGTGATCCAGCCCGACTCGTCGGCCAGCAGCGCGCTGATCGCGCCGCCGATGTCTTCGGGCCGGCCGACACGGCCGAGCGCGGTCTGCGACGCGACGTAGGCGTTGAGCTGGGCGTTGTCGCGCACCGCGCCGCCGCCGAAGTCGGTCTCGATCGCGCCCGGCGCCAGCGTGTTGACGCGGATGCCGCGGGCGCCCAGTTCCTTGGCCAGATAACGCGTCAGCACCTCGACCGCGCCCTTCATCGTCGCGTAGGCGGCGTAACCGGGCAGCGCGAAACGCGTCAGGCCGCTGGAGACGTGCAGGATGCGCGCGCCGTCGGCCAGCAGCGGCAGCAGCGCCTGGGTCAGGAAGAACGGGCCCTTCAGGTGCACGTTCATCAGCGCGTCGAAATCGGCCTTGCGCGTCTCGGCGAAGCTCGCGTGCACGCCGAAACCGGCGTTGTGCACGACGGCGTCCAGCGTCGGGCGGCCGATGCCGTCGGCCAGTGCACCGCGCAGCGCCTCGACGAAGGCCGGGAAGCGGGCGACGTCGCCGGCGTCGAACTGCAGCGCCGCCGCGCGCCGGCCCAGCGCACGCACCTCGGCGGCCACGGCCTCGGCTTCGTCGGCGCGGCTGTGGAAGGTGAAGACGAGGTCCCAGCCGGCGCGGGCCAGCTGCAGCACGGCGTCGCGGCCGAGGCCGCGGCTGCCGCCGGTGACGAGCGCGGTGCGGGGAGTGGAGAGCGTGTTCATCGTGGGCGTCCTGTCGGTGGGAGGCGGCGTGGCGCCGCGGTGAATCCACTTTAGGTGTTCGCTCCGGCTGGATAAATGGCGTTGAATCGGCAACACTGGTCGAAACAATCGACCAATCGAGCCGCCATGTCGCCCGAAGACCTGCGCATCGTCTTGCGTGTCGCCGAGCTCGGCAGCTTCACCGAAGCCGCCCAGCGCCTGGGCCTGCCGCGCGCCACCGTGTCGACCGCGGTGCGCCGGCTCGAGGAGCGCCTGGGTGCGCGACTGCTGCAGCGCACGACGCGGCGCGTCAGCCTCACCGACGACGGCCGGCTGTTCGTCGAACGCTGCCAGGACGTGCTCGCCGACCTCGACGAGCTGCGCACGATGTTCCAGCAGCAGCCGCAGGCGCTGACCGGACGGCTGCGTGTGGACATGCCGCTGGCGATCGCCCGTTCGCTGTTGCTGCCGCGCCTGCCCGAGTTCCTGGACCGGCACCCGGGGCTCACGGTCGAGGTCGGCGCCGCCGATCGCCGCGTCGACCCGGTGCGCGAAGGCTACGACGCGGTGATCCGCGTCGGCGCGGTCGTCGCCGAGCAGCTCGTCGGCCGGCCGCTGGGCGCCTACACGATGGTCAACGTCGCCAGCCCCGGCTACCTCGCGCGCCACGGCGAACCGCGTTCGCTCGAGGACCTGGCCGCGCACCGGCTGGTGCACTACCAGCCCAACCTCGGCGACCGGCCGGCGGGCTTCGAGTACCTCGACGCCGAGGGCACGCTGCGCAGCGTGGCGATGGCCGGCGTCGTCACCGTCAACGCCACCGACGCCTACCTCGCCGCCTGCGAGGCCGGGCTGGGCATCATCCAGATCCCCGAGGCCAGCGCCCGCGCCGGCGTCGAGGCCGGCCGGCTGGTGACGCTGCTGCCGGAGCTCGTGCCGCCGCCGATGCCGGTGACGCTGCTGCTGCCGCACCGGCGCCACCTGCCGCGGCGCGTGCGCGCCTTCGCCGACTGGGTGGCGACGCTGTTCGCCGCGCCGCCGCCGGGCTGATCAGGCCGCGGGCGGCGGCTTCAGCGGCGCGCCGCCGCCGAACCACTCGCCCGGCGGCACGACCTGCGGCGCCGGCGGGTCGGCCAGGTAGTGCGGCGACATGATCTGCACGCCGTTCTCGTTGAACACGTCCTGGATGTCGGCGAGCAGCCGGTTCATCGCCTCGGCGCGGCTGTGCGGCGCACTGCGGTCGGCCTGGGCGACGAGGCGGTACTCGACGTAGAAGTCCGACAGCGCCGTCTGCACGACGTAGGGGGCGGGCTCGGCGGCGACGCCCGGCGTGCGCCGCGCCGCTTCGAGCAGCATCGCGTGCACCTGGCGCCAGGGCGTCGCGTAGCCGATCGTCACCGCGGTGTGCAGCACGAAGCGGCCGTCGGCGACCAGGCGCGAGAAGTTGCGCACCGGCTGGCCGACGACCACCGTGTTGGGCAGGCTGACCTCCTCGCCCAGCCCGGTGTGCAGCTTGGTGGCGAACATGCCGATCGCCGCGACCGTGCCCTCGGTCTCGCCGATGCGCACGTACTCGCCGATGCGCAGCGAGCGCGAGTACATCAGCCCGACGCCGGCCATCGCCTGACCGACGACGCCCGAGGCCCCCAGCGACAGCATCAGCCCGGCGAGCACGGTGACGCCCTTGAACGACTCGCTGGACGCGCCCGGCAGGTAGGGGTAGGCCAGCGCCAGCGCGAACAGCCAGACGACGAAGTTGCCGATGCGCCGCGTCGGCGCCGCGGTGTCGGCATCCAGCCAGCCGAGCTGCAGCTCGCCGCTTTCGACCCGCCGCAGCAGCAGCGTCAGCGCGCGGGTCAGCAGCCGGCCGAAGACGGCGATCAGCAGCACGACCAGCAGCCCCGGCACCGCGTGCACGACGCCGATCGCGAAGTCGCCGAGCACGCCCAGCAGCCAGCCGGTGGCGCTCTCGCCCCAGGGCCGCGTGTAGGCGAAGGCGCGCAGCACGAAGCCGGCCCAGAGGTTCACCAGCAGCAGCCCGGTGCCCCAGACGAACACATCGCCGGCCAGGCCGCTGGCGCGGCGCACGTGCGGCAGATAGGTCGCGAGCACGCCGCGCCGGGTGTCGACGTCCAGCCAGGTGTCCAGCCGATGGCCCAGGCGCCGGCTCGACCAGCGCCGCAGCCGCCACAGCCCGCGCAGCGCCAGCAGCAGCGCCACGCTGGCGGCGGCGCTCCAGGCCGCGGCGATGCCCAGCCGGCGCGGGTCGCGCGCCTCTTTCGATTCCTGCAGCGCCAGCACCAGGCGCCGCTCGACCTTCAGCGCGGCGCCGTCGAGCAGCGGCTCGGGCAGCCGCCCGGGCAGGTCGTCGGCGGCGAGGAAGAAGACCGTCACGCCGTCGACGTCGAAGCGCACGGTGTCGCCGATGCGCGTGCGCGTGACGACGCCCGGGCCGCGCATCGCGGCTTCGGCAAGCACCGATTGCGCCATCGCCGCGCGTTCGGCCGGCGGGTCGCCGAACAGCGTCGCCCGCAGCTCGACGATGCGGCGGTGGTCGAGTTCCACCGTCGCCGCGTCTGCGGCCGGTGTCTGGGCCTGCGCGGCGGCCGCGGCCGCCACGAGAAGCAGGGCGGCCAGGCCGGCCGCGGCGCGGTGCCAGGCCGATCGTGCTGCCGGCCGTGCCGGCTCGGGTGCAGAGCGCTCGTCCACGCGGTCCCTCCCGTTCGGCGCGGCGCGTCGTCGCGGCCGTCGCCCGGTGCGCGGCCAGTCTACGGCGGCGCGGCGTCGGCGTCGAAGTGATCCGGCGCGTGTCCGCGCGCGCCGCGGCAGGCTATGCTGCGCGCGCCGCGGGCGGAGCCAGCCGCCCGCGGACGACGCCCCGGGTCCGGCGACGGTCCGCGCCGGGGGGGCCGCGGAACCGCCAATGACAAGAGGTCGTGATGTTGTGCGCGGCAGGGCCGCGCTCGTGAAGACGCCGTGCGGCTGGGCCGTGTGGGCGTGCGCCGCCTTGCTCGGGCTGGGCGGCGTCGCGGCGTCCGCCGAACCGAGGATGCTGCCCGCGGGCCAGATCGGCCCCGAAGAACGCGCGCTCGACCAGTTGCTGAGCGCCGACGCCCGACGCCCTCCCGAGCAGCGGGTCGCGCACCTGGACGCGCTGCGAGCCGACCCGCGCTGGGCGGCGCCGGCCTGGCAGGCGCTGCTGGCCGTCGAACGCTGCGCCGTCGCCCCGGGCGACAGCGCCGGGGTGCTGGCCGCGCTCGAAGCGCGCTCGGGCGCCAGCGGCGACGTCTACCTGCAGATCGCGGCGCTGAAGTGCCGCCAGTGGGCCGCCGACCACGCCGGCAACCCGAGCGAGAACTACCGCTACGCGCGCGAGGCCTGGCGGCTGATCGGGCAGGTCGGCATGCCGACGCTGGCCTTCCGCGTCGCCCGCAACTACGCCGACGAAGCGACCTACGCCGGCGCCATCGACGAGGCGCTGACGGCCATCGACCGCGCGCTGGAGATCGCGCGCACCGCCGGCGATCCGCGGCGCGAGGCCGACGCGCTGACGACGCTGGCGATGATCCAGTCCGATCTGGGCCAGCACGAGGACGCGCTGCGCAACAGCGACCGCGCGCTGCGTCTGGACCCCGAGCTCTCGCGCAGCGACGAGAAACTGCTGGCGCGCAGCGCGCTGCAGATCGCCGCCAGGCAGTACGACGAGGCGCTGGCCACGCTGCGCCGCGGGCTGGAACTGGCCGAGCGCCAGGACGACCAGGAGACGCGGCTGGCGATCCGCATCAACCTCGTCGACGTCTACAACCACACGCGGCGGCTGCCGCAGGCGCTGGCCTTGTCGGCCGACGTCGTCGCCGAAGCCGAGCGCCAGGATTTCGAGTACCTGAAGGCCTACGCCTGGCTGGTGCGCGGTTTCGCGCTCGCTGCCGCCGGCCAGATCCCGGCCGGCACCGAGGCCTTCGACCGTGGCCGCGTCTGGTTCGAGAACGGCGGCCAGGTCGGCGAGGTCGCCCGTGCGCTGCGCGACTGGGCGCAGATGATGGCGCGTGCCGGCCGCTGGGAGCAGGCCTACCGCGCCGCCGAACGTGCCGACGAGCTGCGCGAGCGCACCCAGCGCGAGGCGCGCGAGAAGAACGCCAGCTTCCTCGCCGCGGTGCTGGAGAGCAGCCGCAAGGACCTGGACATCGAGCGCCTGCGCCACCAGGGCCAGACCGCCGAGCTGCAGTTGCAGACCGAGCGCCTGAACCGGCGCACGACCTTCGCCGTGGCCGCCGCGGTGCTGCTGTCGACGGCCTCGCTGCTGTTCGTGCACCTGCGCACCCGGCGCGTGAACCGCCAGCTGCGCGACGCCAACGCCGCGCTCGACTACGAGAGCACGCACGACCCGCTGACCGGCGCCTACAACCGGCGCCATTTCGACCGCTTCTTCGCCCGCCGCCAGGCCGAGGGCGGCCGCGTGCTGCTGGTGCTGCTGGACATCGACCACTTCAAGGCGATCAACGACCGCCACGGCCACGCCTGCGGCGACCGCGCGCTGCAGGAGACCAGCCGGCGCCTGGCCGACTGCGTGCGCAGCGACGACTGCATCGTGCGCTGGGGCGGCGAGGAGTTCCTGCTCGTCATCGACGACCCGGCCGGTGCCGAGGCCGAACGCGGCTTCGTGCTGCGCCTGCTCGACGCGGTCGGCGCCACGCCGATCGAGTTCGACGGCGTGCGCAAGTCGGTGACGGCGTCGATCGGTTTCGCCTCGGTCGGGCTGGGCGAAGGTTTCGACCTCGACCGCACGCTGGCCGACGTCGACACGCTGCTCTACCGCGCCAAGAGCGCCGGCCGCCACCGCGCCGTGGGCCGGCTGTGCGGCGTCGCCGAGCCGGTGACGCTGCTGCCGACGCCGCCAGTGGCCGACACCGTGCCGGCCTGAGCCTCAGGCGCTGGCGCGGGTCGCCGGCACCATGCCCGACAGCGTCGGCATCGCCGCACGCATCGCCGCGATGAAGGCCCGCAGCCGTGCCGGCTGCAGCCGCGTCGGCGGGTGCAGCAGGTACACCGGCAGCGGCGCCGCGCTCCAGTCGGGCGCCAACTGCACCAGACGGCCGGCGGCCAGGTCCTCGGCCACCAGCCAGGTGGAGATGATGGCCGCGCCGGCACCGCCGCGGGCCGCCTCGCGCAGCGCGTACAGGCTGTCGGTCGTCAGCCGCGGGCGGATCGCCAGCCGGCGCCAGCCGCCGCTGCGGCGGTCCTGCAGTTCCACCTCGTCGCGGTAGAAGCTGCCGGCGGCCAGCCAGGGCAGGGCGGCCAGCGCCTCGGGCTCGGCCGGCGGCGGGCCCTCGCCCCAGACGCCCGGCGCGGCGACGACGAAACGCGGCACCTCGGCCAGCCGCACCGCCACCAGCCCCGGCTCGTCGACCGCGCCGACGCGGATCGCGCAGTCCACGCCCTGGGCGATGAAGTCGGGCAGCCGGTCGTGCAGCAGCCATTCGACCGAGACCTCCGGGTGGCGGCGCAGGAAGTCCAGCAGCGGCAGCACCAGCTGCTGCTGGCCGAAGGCGTGCGGCACGACGACGCGCAGGCGGCCGCGCGGCACGTCCTGCACGCCGCGCAGGTCGGCTTCGGCGGCGTCCCAGCGTTCGAGCAGCGAACGCGCGTGCTCGTAGCAGCGCTGGCCGTCCTCGGTGGGTTTCATCGAGTGCGTCGAGCGCTGCAGCAGGTTCAGACCCAGCGAACGTTCGAGCTGCTGCAGCCGGCGGCTGATCGTCGGCTGCGTCGTGCCCAGCGCCACCGCGGCCGCCGACAGGCTGCCGGCATCGACGATGCGCACGAAGGTCTGCAAGAGTTCCAGGCGGTCGGCACCGGCAAACGGCTTGGTCATGCGTATAGCGTATGGCAGATGTGAATCCGGCGCTACTACAACGATAGGTGATGCGCGAGAAGAATTGCAGCCATCGAATCCCCGCTGGAGTCCACGATGTCCGCCCTTCCCGCTCCCGCTCCGCTGTCGCCGCTGCCCGCGGCCGCCCGCCCCGCCTCGCCGCCCGTCGTGCTGATGGCCGCCGGTGCCGGTTTCGCCGTCGCCTCGATCTATTACGCCCAGCCGCTGCTGGCCGCGCTCGGCAGCGACCTCGGCGCCGGCGCCACCGGCGTCGGCCTGGTGCCGACGCTGACCCAGTTCGGCTACGCCGCCGGCCTGCTGCTGCTGGCGCCGCTGGGCGACCGCAGCGACCGGCGCACGCTGATCACCGCCAAGGCCGCGCTGCTGACGCTGGCGCTGCTGGCCGCCGGCTTCGCGCCCGGGCTGCCGGCGCTGCTGCTGGCCAGCCTGGTCATCGGCCTGGCGGCGACGATGGCCCAGGACCTGGTGCCGGCCGCCGCCGCGTTGTCGGCTCCTGAACGACGTGGGGCGACGGTCGGCAGCGTCATGACCGGCCTGCTGCTGGGCATCCTGCTGTCGCGGGTCGCCAGCGGCCTGCTGGCGGCGCAATGGGGCTGGCGCAGCGTGTTCTTCGCCGCCGCGGCGGCGGTGGCGGTGATCGGCCTGGCCGTCTGGCGCGGCCTGCCGCACATCGCGCCGACGACGCGCCTGGCCTACGGCGCGCTGCTGGCCTCGATGGTCTCGCTGTGGCGGCGCCATCCGGCGCTGCGCCGCGCGGCCGCGGTGCAGGCGTTGCTGTCGGTGGGCTTCAGCGCCTTCTGGTCGACGCTGGCGCTGGCGCTGCAGGCGCGGCACGGCCTGGGTGCGGCGGCGGCTGGGGCCTTCGGCCTGGCCGGTGCCGCCGGTGCGCTGGCCGCGCCGCTGGCCGGCCGCCTGGCCGACCGTCGCGGGCCGGTCTTCGTCACCCGGCTGGCGGCGGCGCTGGCGGTGGTCTCGTTCGCCGTGCTGGCTGCCGAACCGCTGCTGCCGACGGCTGCCGCGCTGGCGCTGATCGCCGTCGCCGCGGTCGGTTTCGACTTCGCGATCCAGGCCTCGCTGGTCTCGCACCAGACCCTGGTCTACGGCCTGGAGCCCGAGGCGCGCAGCCGGCTCAACGCGCTGCTGTTCACGACGATCTTCGTCGGCATGGCGGCCGGCTCGGCGCTCGGCGGCCTGGCGCTGACGCACGGCGGCTGGCTGGGCATGGTCGCGCTGGCGAGCGCCGCTTCGCTGGCCGCGCTGGTGCTGCGCCTGCGCCCTGCCGGCCGCTGACGCCGGGCCACCGCCCCACCGAACCGGGGGGGCGGCGGCGCGGGTAAAACCTTAGAGTGCGTAGGCCAATAAGAACGCCTCCGCCCGGGGGCCCTCAGGGGGAATCCATGAAGCTTCGATGCCTGGCCGGCACGCTGGCCGCCGCATGCCTGTCTTCCACCGCGACCTTCGCGGTGGCCGCCGCAGCCACGCCGCAATGGAGCCAGTACCAGGGCAACGCCCAGCACACCGGCTACGTGCCGATCGCGCTGCGTCCGCAGTCGGCGCGCAAGGCCTGGGAGTGGCGCAGCCCGCATGCCGCCGACGGCGTGACGGCCTACATCAACCCGGTGGCCATCTCCGACGGTGTCGTCGCCGTCACCGACGACGACTACTTCGCGCCGCAGGCGCTGTACCTGCTCGACGAACGCAGCGGCGAGACCCTGCAGACCTACGAGTTCCCGGCGAGTACCCCGGCGCTGAACCCGCCGGCGATCTTCAAGGGGACGGTGTTCGTGGCCACCAGCGGGCACGAAGAAACCTTCATGCATGCCTTCGACGTGGCCTCGGGCACGCTGCTGTGGAAGACGCCGTTCCCGGCGCAGTGGCCGCACTACCTGTCGCCGGCGATCGATGGTCGCCTCGTCGCCAATGGCGGTGGCTACTACGGCGGCGTCTACGGCTTCGACCGCAGCAGCGGTGCCGTCGTCGGCAGCCGCACCGATCTGCCGATGATCGACATGTTCTCTCCGGCGCTGGACGACAAGTCGATCTACGCCTACACGCACGGGCAGCTCAACGTCATCGACCGCAAGACCTTCGCCAAACGCGTCATCGCCGACCCGGCGCCGGACAGCGACTGCTGCGGCTCGTACATCGGCGCGCCGATGGTCTCGCTCGAACGACAGCGCGTCGTCGCGCCGAGCGGCGACGATTTCAGCGGCCGCGCGTCGGCAAGCACCGCCGGCCACTACGAACGCAGCCTGGTCAGCTTCGACATCGCCGCCGGCGTGCTGGAGTGGCGCAGCGCCGAGCGCTACGTCACCCGGCCCGCGCTCGCCCAAGGCCGCGTCTTCGCAGGCGGCCAGTTGCCGGCGCGCCTGGCGGTGCTCGACGAGACGACCGGCGTCGTCGACTGGACCTGGACTCCCGAGGACGGCTCGACACGTCTGTGCCGCAACATCGTCGTCACGCTGAACCACGTCTTCGTCAGCACCGACCGTGCGGTGCACGCGATCGACCTGGCGACGCGGCGTTCGGTCTGGTCGGTGCCGGTGGCCGGCGAACTGGCGCTGTCGGCGCGCGGCACGCTGACGATCAACGAAGGCTGCACCGAGAGCACCGGTCGCCTGCTGGCCTATCGGCTGCCGACCCAGCGCTGATGCACCCGCGTCAGCGCAGCAGCCGCGCCCCGGCGGCCAGCGCCAGCGCCGCGGCGACCAGCGTCGCCATCGCCAGGTTCAGCGAGCTCGCATGGGCGATGGCGCCGACCAGCGGCGGCCCGGCGAGCAGGCCGAAGTAGCCCAGCGAGGACACCGCGGCGATGCCGTCGGCCGGCGTCACGCCCGGCTGGCGGCCGCCGGCGACGAAGAGGATGGGCACGACGTTGGCGAGCCCGGCGCCGACCAGCGCCATCGCGACGACGCCGACCACCGGGTGGTGCAGCAGCAGCGCGGCGCTCATCGCCAGCGCCGCCAGCCCGGCGCTGGCGGCCAGCAGCGTGGCGGCGTGAAAGCGGCTGCGCAGCGCATCGCCGCCGAAACGCGAAGCGGCCATCGCCGCGGCGAAGGCCGCGTAGCCCAGGCCGCCGACGGCCTGGGTCTGGCCCAGCGAATCGGTGAACCAGAGCACGCTCCAGTCGTAGATCACGCCTTCGGCCAGCAGGCCCAGCGCCGCCAGGCCGCCGAGCAGCAGCAGGCGCGGCGGCGGCAACCGCCAGCCGCGCGGGCCCTCGGGCACCGGCGGGTGGTCGGGCAGCAGCGAACGCGCGGCCACGAGCGACAGCGCCAGCACCACGATCGCCAGCGCGCCCAGCTGCCAGGCGGCCGGCACGCCGGCGGCCAGCAGCGCCGAGCAGCCGCCGGCGCCGGTCATCGCGCCCAGGCTCCACATGCCGTGGAAGCCGCTGACGACCTTGAAGCCGCTGCGTTCCTCCAGCAGCGTGCCTTCGGCGTTGATCGAGACGTCGTAGAACGCGCCGGCGGCGCCGAACACGACCATCGTCGCCACCAGCGCGGCGAAGCCGCCGTGCAGCAGCAGCGTGCCCAGCGCCGCGGCGATGACCACCGCGGCCACCGGCACCACCTGGCGCGGGCCGTGGCGGCCGATGATGCGCCCGGCCACGAGCAGCGCGCCGACGGCGCCGACGGCCGCGGCCAGCAGGGCCAGCGAGAGTTGGGCTTCGTCCAGCCCGTAGCGCGCCTTGGCGCTGGGCACGTGCGCGCCCCAGGCGCCGGTGACGGTGCCGAAGGCGAAGAACAGGGAACGGACGGCGATACGGGCCGGGCGCAGCGCCCGGGCGGGGGAGGGAGCGGTCAGGGTCATGGGGGGAAGCCCCCCGATGATGCCTGCCCGCCGGTGGGCCGGGTTCAGGCGGGGAGTTCGACGCTGCGCGGGAAGGCCTGGCCGCTGGCGTCGAACAGGTGGCAGGCCTCGGCCGGGATCTGCAGCGGCACGCGCGTGCCCGGCGGCACGCTGGCCGCGCCGTCGACGCGCAGCGTGACCAGCGGCGCGCCGGCGCCGGCCTCCAGGTACAGCAGCGAGCTGTCGCCCAGGCGTTCGAGCTGGCGCAGCACCAGCGGCATCGGTGTGCCGGCGCGGGCGTCGTCGCCGACGACCAGATGCTCCGGCCGCACGCCCAGCGACACCGCCGCGCCCGGCGCCGCGCCGCGCGCGTCGACCGCGGCGGTGACGGCGATGCCGGCGACGTCGACCGTCGCGTGCGTCGGCGCGGCGGCCAGCAGCCGGCCGGGCAGCACGTTCATCTTCGGGCTGCCGATGAACTGCGCGACGAAGAGGTTGCGCGGGCGGTGGTACAGCTCCATCGGCGTGCCGACCTGCGCCACGCTGCCGTGCTCCTGCACCGCCGGGCCGGCGCGCAGCAGCACGATGCGGTCGGCCAGCGTCATCGCCTCGACCTGGTCGTGCGTGACGTAGATCGTGCTCGCGCGGCCGACGTCGCGGTGCAGCTTGGCGATCTCCAGCCGCGTCTGCACGCGCAGCGCGGCGTCGAGGTTGGACAGCGGCTCGTCGAAGAGGAAGACCTGCGGCTCCTTGACGATCGCGCGCCCGATCGCCACCCGCTGGCGCTGGCCGCCCGACAGCGCCTTGGGCAGCCTATCGAGCAGGGTCTCGAGCTGCAGGATCCCGGCCGCCTTCTTCACGCGGCGCTCGATGTCGGCCTTGTCGGCGCCGCGCACGCGCAGGCCGAAGGCCATGTTCTCGGCCACCGTCATGTGCGGGTACAGCGCGTAGCTCTGGAAGACCATCGCCACGCCGCGCTGCGCCGGCGGCACCTCGTTGACGCGCCGGCCGCCGATCTGGATCTCGCCGGTGGTGATGGTCTCCAGCCCGGCGACCATGCGCAGCAGCGTCGACTTGCCGCAGCCCGAGGGCCCGACGAAGACGCAGAACTGGCCGTCGTCGATGGCCAGCGTCGCGTCCTGGATCGTCGTCGGGGCCGACGGCGCGAAGCGTTTGCCGACCTGGAGGAAGTCGATGCGGGCCATGGCGTCCTTTCAGCCCTTCACCGCACCGGCGGTCAGGCCCGAGACGATGCGCTGCTGGAACAGCAGCACCAGCGCGACCAGCGGCACGGTGACGATCACCGACGCGGCCATGATGCTGCCCCACGGCACCTCCCAGGCGGTGGCGCCGGTGATCAGCGAGATGCTCACCGGCACCGTGCGCTGCTCGGTGTCGGAGACGAAGGTCAGCGCGAACAGGAACTCGTTCCAGGCGCCGATGAAGGCCAGCAGCCCGGTGGACACCAGCGCCGGCACCAGCAGCGGCATGAAGACCTGGAAGACGATGCGGACCGGGCCGCAGCCATCCATGATCGCCGCCTCCTCCAGCTCGACCGGCAGGCCGCGCATGAAGGTCGTCAGCACCCAGACCGTGAACGGCAGCGTGAAGATCAGGTAGGGCAGCACGAGGCCCGGCGCGCGGTCGTAAAGGCCCAGCGCCTGCATCAGCTCGAACAGCCCCGACAGCACCGCGACCTGCGGGAACATCGACACCGCGAGGATGGCCAGCAGCAGCGCGCCCTTGCCGCGGAACGGGATGCGGCCCAGCGCGTACGAGGCGCTGATCGCCAGCAGCATCGAGACGACGACGGTCAGCGTCGCGACGACGATCGAGTTCAGCAGGTGGCGGCCGAAGGGCTGGCCGCCGCCTTCGAACAACTGGCGGTAGTTGCGCAGCGTCACCTCGGCCGGCCACAGCCGGGCGTCGAACAGCGCGGTGCCGGTCTTGAACGAGGTCGCCAGCGCGTAGAGAAAGGGGTAGACCGAGACCGCGACGACCAGCGCCGCCGCCGCGTACAGCGCGACCGTGGCCGCGGTGGAGCGCTGGCTCATCGGGTGTCCTCCGCCAGCCGCACGCGTGCCGCGCGCAGGAACAGCACCGCGGTGATGAAGATGATCGCCGTCAGCGACAGCGCCGCCGCCGAGCCGAAACCCAGGTCGCCGTTGTCGATCATCTCGCGGCGCACGAAGCCCGACATGCTGATCGTCGCGCTGCTGTTGGAGGTCAGCACGAAGATCAGGTCGAAGACGCGCAGCGCATCGAGCAGTCGGAAGACGACGGCGACCATCAGCGGCAGCCGGATCAGCGGCAGCGTGATGCGCCAGAACACGCGCAGCGGGTGCACGCCGTCGACGCGTGCGGCCTCGTAGATGTCGCGCGGCAGCGTCTGCAGCGCGGCCAGGATCAACAGCGCCATGAACGGGATCGTCTTCCAGACGTCGACCGCGACGACGGTCCACAGCGCGTAGGCCGGCTCGGCGGTGAAGGCGATCTTCTGCGCCACGACGCCCCAGTCGACGAGCCACTGGTTCACGACCCCGTACTGGTCGTTGAGCATCCAGCCCCACATCTTGGCCGAGACGATGGTCGGGATCGCCCAGGGCACCAGCACCGCGGTGCGCACCAGCGCGCGGCCGCGGAACTCCTGGTTCAGCAGCAGCGCCACGCCCAGGCCGATCGCCGTCTCCAGCAGCACCGAGACGACGGCGAACTTGAAGGTGTTGGCGATCGAGATGCCCCAGTCGCCGGCCCAGAAGCCTTCGGTGTAGCCGGCGTTGCCGAACAGGCCGTAGGCGCCGAAGTAGTTCTGCCAGCCGACGAAACGCCCGGCGGCCAGGTCGTTGAGGTTGGTGTCGGTGACGCTGAACCACAGCGTGCGCGCCAGCGGCCAGCCGGCGACGAGCAGCATCGCGACGAGCATCGGCGCGAGGAACAGCCAGGCGGTGCGGGTGCGCTGCATCAGCGGCTCACCACTTCGCGCGCCGCGTCTGCAGCAGCCGGCCTTCGAGGCGGCGCACCGCCGCGGCGCCGTCGACCCGGCCGGACAGCACGTCGTGCGTCGCGTCCCAGAACGCGCGGCTGACGGCCGGGTACTTGAGCCCGGTGGGTGTCGCCGGGCGTGCGACGGCGTTCTCGAAGACGTCGAGCAGGTCGCCCATGAAGGGGTTGGCGGCGAGCAGCTCGGGGTCGCGGTACAGCGCCGGGATCGTCGGGTTGTAGGCGCCGCCGATCGCACGCTGCTTCTGGATCTCGGCGCTGGTCAGGTACATCACCAGCGCCGCGGCGGCCTCGACGTGGCGCGAGTACTTGGACACCGCGAGCTGCCAGCCGCCCAGCGTCGCCGCCGGGCGCGCGCCTTCGCCGTCGCCGGCGGGCAGCGGCGCGACGCCGACCTTGCCGCGGATCACGCTGTCCTCGGCCTGGCTCATCGCCCAGGCGTAAGGCCAGTTGCGCATGAAGGCCGCCTGGCCGTTCTGCCAGACGCCGCGGGCTTCTTCCTCGCCGTAGTTCAGCACGCCGCGCGGCGCGATCGTGCCGATCCACGACGCCGCCTCGTCCAGCGCGCGCGCGGCCTGGGCGTTGTGGATCGTCACCTTGCCGCTGGCGTCGACGATCGTGCCGCCGCCGTAGCTGGCGACCCATTCGAGCGCATTGCAGGTCAGGCCCTCGTAGGCCCGGCCCTGGAAGACGTAGCCGTGGAAGTCGCGTGCGCCGGCAGCGCGTTCGCCGTCCTGGATGCGGCGCGCCGCCTCGGCCATCTCGTGCCAGGTCTTCGGCAGGGCCAGGCCGTACTTCTCCAGCAGGTCCTTGCGGTAGAAGAGCAGCCCGGCGTCGGTGTACCAGGGCATGCCGAGCAGCTTGCCGCCGATCGTGTTGTTGGCGACGATCGCCGGGAAGTGCTGGCTCTCGGCGCCCTGGCTGTAGGGCTTCAGGTCGACGAGGTGGTCCTTCAGCACGCCGGGCCAGACGACGTCGATCGTCAGCACGTCGAGCTTGTCGGACTTGGCCGCGAACTGCTGGCGCAGCAGCGCGAGGTTGTCGGTGGCGCTGGCCGGTGCCGAATAGATGCGCACCTCGTGGCCGTTCTTGCGCCCCCAGTCCTGCGCGTAGCGGGCGCAGAACTGGGCATCGGCGGCGTTGGAGCCGCAGGCGATCGTCAGCGTCGCCGCGTGGGCGCCCGCGGCGCCGGCGAGCCAGGCCGCTGCGACCACGGCGAGCCCTCGGGCGCAGGCCATCCGTTGTCTCCGTCGGTTTTGCATCCCGACGGACCTGCCGCCGGGCCGGCGGCCGCCTCGTGCGGGCGGCTCGCCGTCAGCCCTGACGGCAAACAGCGTTCCGGCCGGTCAGGCGGCCCAGCGCAGGCGACCGACGTCGAGGCCGTTCCAGTTGACCAGCGGCTGGTCGGCGAAGGCGTGCACGAAGCCGCGTTCGGCTTCGTCCAGGCGCACGAAACGTTCGATCAGCGCCGCCATCACGACTTCGCAGGCGCGCGAGGCGCCGTCGTCCATCTTCAGCGCGACGCCCAGCCCGGCCTTCGGGAACGCGGCGCAGAACACGCCTTCGGCGCCGACCTTGCAGAACACACGTTCGCCCAGGCGCTCGATGATGCGGGTGTCGAAGCGCCCGCTGCCGGCGACCATGAAGGGTTCGGCGGTGACCGCGGCCATCAGCCGCTTCGCGGCGCGTGCGCGGCCTTCGCGCAGGCCGATGCCGCTGCCGGCGCGCGCGAAGGCCAGCGCCAGGTGGCGCAGCGGGATCGCGTAGGTCGGGATCGAGCAGCCGTCGGTGCCGCGCGGCGTGTCGGCCAGGCGCCAGCCGGTCGTGGCTTCGATCGCGTCGCCGACCTCGCGCATCACCGGGTGCTCGGGCTTGACGTAGCCGCTGAGGAAGGCGCGTTTGTCGGCGTCGCCGGCCAGCACGCAGCCCAGGCAGACGAAGCCGGCGTGTTTGCCCGAGCAGTTGTTGTGCAGCGCCGTGGGCGTGCGGCCGGCGGCGGCCATCTCGCGCTGCACGACGTCGCGGTAGGGCCAGTGCGCGCCGCACTCCAGCGCCGCGTCGTCGACCCCGGCGGCGGCCAGCATCGAGGCCGCGACGGCGACGTGGCGCGGCTCGCCGTTGTGCGAGGCGCAGGCGATCGCGAGCTGTTCGTCGTTCAGGCCGTAGCGTTCGGCGGCGCCGCTTTCGACGAGCGGCAGCGCCTGCAGCAGCTTGACCGCCGAACGCGGGAAGATCGGCCGGTCGATGTCGCCGGCCGAGGCGACGACGTCGCCGTCGGCGTCGACGACGGCCCAGGCGCCGCGGTGGGTGGATTCGACGGCGCTGCCGCGCAGCGCCTCGACGAGGGTCGGATTGGCAGTCATGCCGCGACTTTAGCGGCGGCCCCGCGACAATCGACTCGATGACCTCGACCGCCTCTTTGCTGCCGCTGCTCGGCGTGGACTTCAGCTGCGCACCGTCGCGGCGCAAGCCGATCACCGTCGCACGCGGCACGCTGCACGGCGCCGTGCTGCGCCTCGAACGTGTGGACGAGCTGCCGACGCTGGCCGGCTTCGAGGCCGTGCTCGCCGAGCGCCCCTGGTTCGGCGGCTTCGACTTCCCGTTCGGCCTGCCGCGGGCCTTCGTCGACGACCAGGGCCTGGGCAGCAGCGCCGCCGAGGTCGTCGCCGAGCTGCGCCGGCGCTGCCCGGCGCGCATGGACTTCCGCGCGCTGGTCGACGCCTGGGGCAACGGCCGCCCGCCCGGCCAGCGCCTGGTGCACCGCCGCACCGACGTCTCGCTGCCCGGCACGACCAGTTCCAGCCCGCTGCAGACGCGTTACGTGCCGGTCGGCTTCATGTACTACGAAGGTTTTTCGCGCCTGGTCGCCGCCGGCGTGCAGGTGCCGGGGCTGGTGGCCGGCGACAGCGAACGCCGTGCGGTCGAGGCCTATCCCGGCCTGCTGGCCGCCGAGATCCTCGGCCGGCGTTCGTACAAGAACAGCGAGGCCGCCGACCGGCTCATCGCACGCAAGGACCTGGTCGACGCGCTGGAGCAGGGCCGCACGCGGCTGGGGCTGCGGCTCAAGCTGACGCACGCCCAGCGCGACGCGCTGGTCGCCGACGCTTCGGGCGACCGCCTCGACGCCGCGCTGTGCCTGCTGCAGGCCGGCTGGGCCAGCTTGCGCGACGACGCCGGCATCCCGGCCGACGTCGACCCGGTCGAGGGCTGGATCGTCACCGCATGAACGAGGTGGCCGGCCTCGTGCACGCCGAATCCTGGTTCGGCGCACGCGGCTGGTCGCCGTTCGAGTTCCAGCGCGCCGTCTGGGCGGCGATGGCCGGCGGCGACAGCGGCCTGCTGCACGCCACCACCGGCAGCGGCAAGACCTACGCCGTCTGGTTCGGCGCGCTGGCGCGTGCGGCGCCGCGGCGCGGGCTGCAGGTGCTGTGGCTGACGCCGATGCGTGCGCTGGCCGCCGACACGACGCGCGCGCTGCAGGCCGCCGCGCCGCCGGGCTGGGACGTCGCCCAGCGCACCGGCGACACCGGCAGCGCCGAACGTGCGCGCCAGGACCGGCGCCTGCCCGAGACGCTGGTGACGACGCCCGAGTCGCTGTCGCTGCTGCTGACGCGCGAATCGGCACGCGCCCAGCTGGCCGGCGTGCAGACCGTCATCGTCGACGAATGGCACGAGCTGATCGGCAGCAAACGCGGCGTGCAGGTGCAGTTGGCGCTGGCGCGCCTCAAGCGCTGGAACCCGCAGCTCGCCGTCTGGGGCCTGTCGGCGACGATCGGCAACCTGGCCGAGGCGATGGCGACGCTGGTCGGCCACGAACACGGCAGGCTGGTCCAGGGCCGCATCGAGAAGCGCCTGGTCGTCGACACGCTGCTGCCGCACGAGCCGGGGCGTTTCTCCTGGGGCGGCCACCTCGGTGCGCAGATGCTGCAGCCGGTGGTCGACGAGATCGAGTCCTCGTCGACGGCGCTGGTCTTCACCAACGTGCGCTCGCAGGCCGAGATCTGGTACCGGCTGATCCTCGACGCGCGGCCCGACTGGGCGGGCCTGGTCGCGCTGCACCACGGCTCGCTGGACCGCAGCGTGCGCGACTGGGTCGAGGCCGGGCTGAAGGACGGGCGGCTGAAGGCGGTGGTCGCCACCTCCAGCCTGGACCTGGGCGTCGACTTCCTGCCGGTCGAACGTGTGCTGCAGATCGGCAGCGCCAAGGGCATCGCGCGCCTGCTGCAGCGCGCCGGCCGCAGCGGCCACGCGCCCGGCCGCGCCAGCCGCGTGACGCTGGTGCCGACGAACACGCTGGAACTCGTCGAGGCCGCCGCGGCGCGGCGTGCGGCGCTGGCCGGGCGCGTCGAGTCGCGGCGCACGCCCGACAAGCCGCTGGACGTGCTGGTGCAGCACCTGGTGACGGTGGCGCTGGGCGGCGGTTTCGAGGCCGACGCGCTGTACGACGAGCTGCTCACCGCGCCCGCCTACCGCGGGCTGAGCCGCGCCGAGTTCGACTGGGCGCTGGCCTTCGTCGAACGCGGTGGCGACAGCCTGGGCGCCTACCCCGAGTACCACCGTGTGCAATGCATCGACGGCGTCTGGCGCGTCGTCGACCGCGGCATCGCGCGCCGCCACCGGATGCAGGTCGGCACCATCGTCGCCGACGCGACGATGCAGGTGAAATGGCTGTCGGGCGGCACGATCGGCAGCGTCGAGGAAGGTTTCATCGCCCGACTCAAACCCGGCGACGTCTTCGTCTTCGCCGGCCGGCTGCTGGAATACGTGCGCACCCAGGACCTGGCGGCTTATGTGCGCAAGGCGACGAAGCCCAAGGGTCTGGTGCCGGCCTGGAACGGCAGCCGCATGCCGCTGTCCTCGGAACTGGCCGACGCGGTGCAGGTGCTGCTCGACGAGGTCGCGGCCGGCGGCTTCGCCGAGCCCGAACTCGAAGCCGCGCGGCCGATGCTGGAGGCCCAGGCGCGGCTGTCGCGGCTGCCGCGGCGCGGCCGGCTGCTCGTCGAGCGGCTGCGCACGCGCGAAGGCTGGCACCTCTTCCTCTACCCCTTCGCCGGGCGCAACGTGCACGTCGGCCTGGCGCAGCTGCTGGCCTGGCGGCTGGCGCAGGCGCGGCCCAACACCTTCTCGCTGTGCGTCAACGACTACGGCCTGGAGATCCTGGCCGCCGAGCTGCCGGACCTCGCGGCGCTGGAGGACAAGCGCCTGTTCGCCACCGACACGCTGCTGGCCGACGTGCTGGCCAGCCTGAACTCGGGCGAACTGGCGCAGCGGCGCTTCCGCGAGATCGCACGCATCGCCGGGCTGGTGTTCGGCGGTTATCCGGGTGCGCCGAAGAGCCTGCGCCAGCTGCAGGCGTCCAGCTCCTTGTTCTGGGGCGTGTTCCGGCGCTACGACGCCGGCAACCGCCTGCTCGAGCAGGCCGAACGCGAGGTGCTGGCGCAGGAACTGGAAATCGGCCGCCTCGCCACCACCTTGCAGGCGATGGACACGATGGACCTGGAGATCGTCGAGCTGAAGGCCGCCAGCCCCTTCGCGCTGCCGCTGCTCGTCGAACGGCTGCGCGAGCGCCTGTCGACCGAGCAGATGAAGGACCGGCTCGAACGCCTGCTCGCCGCGTCGAACGCGGCGCTCGACAAGCCGGCGCCCAAGCGCCGCCGTGCGGCGCCATGAAGCGCGTTCGCCGCCTCTTCGCCGCCGGCAACGCCGCGCGCCTGGGCATCTACCTGCTCGCGCTGTGGAAGCTGTTCAAGCACCCGGACACGCCGCGTGCGGTGCGCTGGATCGCCGTCGCGGTGCTGGCTTACGCGCTGTCGCCGATCGACCTGATCCCCGACTTCATCCCGGTGCTGGGCATGCTGGACGACTTGATCCTGGTGCCGCTGGGCATCGCGCTGGTCGTCAAGCTGACGCCGCCCGAACTCTGGCAGGCGCGGCTGCGCGAAGCCGAGGCCGGGCGCGAGCAGCTGCCGCGCCTGGTCTGGGGCGCGGTGCTGGTCGTCGCACTCTGGCTTTTGTTGCTGGCCGGCTTCGTCGCGGGGATCATCGCGCTCGCGTTCTGAACCTATCCCGCATCCGATGAAGACCTTGCCCGGCCTGGCGCTCGCGCTGCTGGCCGGCGCCGCGCTCGCCGCGCCGCCGAAACATCCGCCGCCCGTCGAGGGCCGTGTCACCCAGGTCGTCGACGGCAACACCGTCGTCGTCACCCCCGCCGAGGGCGCGCCGGTGCGTGTGCGTCTGGCCGGCGTCGAGGCGCCGCTGGCCTGCCAGGACTGGGGCGTCGAGTCGCGCCGTGCGCTCGCCGACTGGGCCCAGGGCCACGCGGTGACGGTCGCCCAGCCGCAGCTCGGGCGCGACGGCGTCGTCACCGGCGCGCTGATGCTCGACGGCCAGGACCTGGCGCGCCGCATGGTGTCCGAAGGCCATGCCTGGAGCACGCGCGTGAAGTGGGACCGCGGCCCCTTCGTCAAGGAGGAGCGTCTGGCGCAGGCGCTGCAGCGCGGGCTGCACGCGGTGCACGGGGCGCAGCGGCCGGCGGACTTCCGCCGCCAGCACGGCCCCTGCTGATCAGCGCTTGCGTTCGCGCGCCGCGGCCAGGAAGTCGGCCAGAAGGCGCGAGTCGTCGAAGGTCGCCGGGTCGCCCGGCACGTGGAACTCGGGGTGCCACTGCACCGCCGAGATCCAGGCGTCGCCGCTGTGGCGCACCGCTTCGACGGTGCCGTCGTCGGGACAGCGCGCCTCGACGACGAAAGCCGGCGCCAGCTTCTCGATCGCCTGGTGGTGGATGCTGTTGACGGTGGCGCGCGCCAGCCCGCCGTAGAGCTGCGCCAGGCGGGTCCCAGGCAGGATCTCGACGTCGTGGAAGTGGCGCTCGTAGTTGGAGCTGTCGCGGTGCGCGCGCGCCGTCGGGCGCTGCGTCGGGATGTCCTGCACCAGCGTGCCGCCGTACATCACGTTGAGCAGCTGCAGCCCGCGGCAGATGCCGAACACCGGCTTGCCGGCCGAGACGAAGGCGTCGACGAGCTCGATCTCGTAGAGGTCGCGCACGCGGTCGCCGTGCCAGTCGGGGTGCAGCGGCGTCTGGCCGTAGGTCTCGGGCGCGACGTCGTTGCCGCCCTGCAGGACCAGGCCGTCGAGCGCGTCGGCGTAGTGGCGCAGGTTCAGGTCGCGGCGCGTGACGACGCTGTCGGCGGTGACGGCCGGGATCATCAGCGCCACCGCACCGCCGCCGAGCACCCAGTTGGCGACCGACTGCTCCAGGTAGTGCAGCGTGCGCGTCCAGACGCCGTCGACGTGGATGCCCGGCGTGCCGGGCGTGTAGATGCGGGCCGAGAAGCCGATCAGCAGCGGGGACTGTCCTGCCATGGTGTCCATGCTATGCAAGAACGGTTCCCCCCGGCGCTGCAGGGCGCTGATACGCTCGGCGGATGACGTTGCGAAGGAGTGCGCGGGCGCCGTGGGCCCGCTGGCTGGGGCCGTGGGTGGAGGACGTGAACCGCACGAGCCTGCGTGCCGATGCCGCCGCCGGGCTGCTGGGCGCGGTGCTGGCGCTGCCGCAGGCCATCGCCTACGCGGCGCTGGCCGGGCTGCCGCCGACCTGGGGCCTGTACACCGCGATCGTGCCCTGCATCGTCGCCGCGCTGGCCGGCTCCAGCCGGCTGGTGGCCTCCGGGCCGACGAACGCCGTGTCGCTGGCGCTGGCGGCGATGCTGGCGCCGCTGGCCCTGCCGGGCAGCCCCGAGTACCTGCGCCTGGCGCTGGTCGCGACGCTGGGCGTCGGGCTGATGCAGACCGCGATCGCGCTGCTGCGGCTGGGCTCGCTGGCGCACTTCATCTCGCCGTCGGTGCTGCTAGGTTTCACCAGCGGCGCGGCGCTGCTGATCGCCTGGCATGCGCTGGCCTCGGTCGTCGGCGACCTGCCCGGCGTCGTGCTCGCCTGCGGCACGCTGATCGTCGCCTGGGTGCTGCGCCAGGTCTGGCGGCGCGGGCCCTTCCTGCTGGCGACGCTGGCCCTGGCCGCGCTGGCCGCCTGGCTGGCGATGCGCGAAGGCGTGGTGCTGGACTTCGTCGGCGAGCAGCGCATCGACCACCTCTCCTGGGGCCCGCCGGCGCTGGCCTGGGCCGACCTGCCGCGGCTGGCCGGCGTCTCGCTGGCGCTGACCGTCGTCGCGACCGGCCAGAGCATCGCCATCGCCAAGGCGCTGGCGGCACGCACCGACCAGCCGCTGGACGTCAACCGCGAGTGCCTGGGCCAGGGCCTGGCCAACCTGGCCGGCGCCTGCAGCTCCGGGTTCGTCGCCAGCGGGTCGCTGAACCGGTCGATGCCCAACCTGGAGGCCGGCGCGCGCACGCCGCTGGCCTCGGTGTTCTCGGGCCTGTTCGTGCTGCTGCTGGCGCTGCTGGCGGCCCCTGCGATCGCCTGGATTCCGATGGCGGCGATCGCCGGCCTGCTGCTGTGGGTGGCCGGCACGCTGATCGACCGCGAGCAGTGGCGCGAGCGCCTTCGCGAGGACCGCACCGAAGCCGCGGTCGCCGCGGCGACGCTGGCGGCGACGCTGGCGCTGCCGCTGGAGCAGGCGATCGTCGGCGGCGTCGGGCTGTCGCTCGTCGTCTACCTCTACCGCACCTCGCGCCCGGCGCTGCGCACGATGGGCTTCGACCGGCCGCCGCCCGAGCGCGCGATGGTCGTCGTCGACGACGCGCCCGGCGCCGAGTGCCCGCAGCTGAAGATGCTGCGCATGGAAGGCTCGGTCTGGTTCGGCGCCGTCGCCCACGTCGGCGAGCGCCTGCAGGCGCTGCGCGCCGCGCCCGGCGCGCCGAAGCACCTGCTGGTGATGGCCAAGAGCATGAACTTCATCGACCACGCCGGCGCCGCGCTCTGGGAGCAGGAGCACACGCGGCGGCTCGCGATCGGCGGCGACCTGTACTTCCACCGTCCGCGCCCCGAGGTGCTGCAGACCTGGCAGCGGCGCCAGTTCCTGGCGCGGCTGGGCGAGGACCACGTCTTCGCCGACAAACGCAGCGCGCTGGCCGCCATCGTGCCGCGCCTGGACCCGGCGGTCTGCGCCGGCTGCCGCGTGCGCCTGTACGAGGAGTGCACGCGCATGCCGGGGCCGCCGGCCTGAACGCGCTCAGCGCGGGGCGGCCCAGACGACGTTGTCGGCGCTCGGCGTGCTGCAGCCGCTCATGCAAGGCGTCGTGCCCGGGTCGTAGGCGCCGGAGCCGGCCGGGACCTTGATCGTCGTCGAGCCGCCTTGCTGGTTGGAGTTGCGCGTCGTCGAGCCGCCCTGGGCGGCGGAATAGGTGGAGCCCGCGACCACCGTGCTGCCCGAGGTGTTGAGGTACTGGCCGGCGAGCACCGAGCCGTAGATCTCGTTGGACGAGCCGAGCAGCACGTTGCCGCCGACGAACTGGCCGTTGCTCTTGAGCCCGCCCGACAGCAGCGCGATGTTGGCGATGCTCGCGCCGCCCAGCGCCGGCGGCGTGCCTTTGCACAGCGGCGTGGCGTAGGCGCTGCTCGCGAAGCCGTAGCTGCTCCACGCGTTGAGGCCGAAGGCGCTGTTGGCCCGCCCCAGGCAGGTGTAGTCGGAGCCGACGTAGTTGGGCGCGTAGACCTTCACGCCGCCGGCGGTCGTGATGTCGCCGGTGGCCAGGAAGGTGTTGACCCAGACGCCGTTGCTGATCGTCAGGTTGCCGTCGAACCAGAGCACGCCGGGCAGCATCGTCGTGCCCTGCAGCGTCCAGCTGCCCGAGGCGTAGCTGAGGCAGGCGTTGTAGTCGGAGTAGCCCTGGCAGAGCTTCATCAGCGGCGTCACGCAGGTCGTGCCGGTGACCGCCTTGCACAGGTAGTTGCGGCCGCCGCTGGCGTTCGCCGCGACGTAGTAGCTGCCGTCCTCCAGGCCGTTGACGCCGCTGGCCTCCAGGCGCGGGTTGCCGCTGGCGTCGACGCCGCTGAAGGCGAAGTTGGCCTGGCTCTTCAGCGCGTAGGCGTCGACGGTGATGCGCGGGCGCTCGAAGCTGGCGACGGCGGCCACCGTCACCGGCGTGATCGCGACGTTGTAGCCGGCCAGGACCTTCACCTTGACCGTGGCCGGGAAGGGCGTGACGGCGCTGCCCACCGTGCCGGCGGCGACGACGGCGCCGCCGTTGGCGCCCCAGGAGGTGCCGCTCAGCAGCCCGGCGCCGTCGAGCCGGCTGGAGATGCCCTGGCCCCAGTAGCCGACCAGCGTCGTCGAGCCGCCGCTGCGCACCGTGCCGGCCGAGGTCAGCGTGACGTTGCCGATCGCGGTGATCGCCGTGGCGACACCGGTGCCCGAGGGCCGGTAGTTGACGCTGCCGTTGGCCGCCAGCGTCGTCGCGGTGGCGCTTGAGGTCCAGTCGATGCTGCTCTCGGTGTAGATCTCGTTGGCACGCGCCGCGCCGCCGCTGACCGTCACCTTGCCGCTGGCCTGGATGCTGCCGGCGCTGGCCGAGCCGCCGTTCAGCGTCACGTCGCCGTTGCTCTGGATCGTGCCGATCGTCGAGGCCGAGCCGCCGGCCAGCGTGACGTTGCCCTTGGCCGAGATCTTGTTGACCTTGGCCGCGCCGTTGAGCGTGACGTTGCCGTTGCTGCACAGCTCGTCGACCGAGATCGCGGCGTTGACCGTGATGTCGCCGGTGGCGCACACCTGCTGCAGCCCGGTGACCGAGCCGCTGAGTGTCAGCGAGCCGTCGAGCACGTAGAGGTTGCGCGCATCGGTGCCGGTGTAGCTCACCGAGCCGTCGAGCCGGGTGTTGCCGTGGAAGGTGGCGCCGGCGGGCAGCGTGGTCTCGCCGCCGGGGCCGTTCTGCGGCGGCCGGATCGCCACGCGCAGCACGCTGCGTGCGCCGGCGCTGGCGCCGACGACGTCGAAGACGTAGAGGCCGTCGGCGTTCTTCTCGACCAGCGTCGCGCTGACGCCCGCCGGCGCCCCGGCGCCGAAGCCCACCGCGCGGCCGGCCGTCAGCGCGGCCGTGCTCGGCATCGCGGCCACCGCCTTGGACAACAGCATGACGCCGGTCCAGGCCTTCATCTCGGCCTGGGTGGCGGTGTGCTCGGCCAGCTGCAGCCGCATCGAACCCTGCATCGCCCAGGCGGCCATCGCCGAGGCGGCGGCCAGCCCGAGCGTGATCAGCACGATCATCAGCAACGTCGCGATGCCGCGCTGGCGGCGGGCCGGGGAAAGGGCGCTCAGGTGCGATCGCATCGTCAGCCGCGGATGTTGGGCAGGCAGACGGCGGGCAGCGTGGCGCGCACGCCGCTCAGCTGCACGCTGGCGCTGGCGCGCTTGAGCGGCCCGCCGTAAGGCCAGCACTGGGCGGTGCCGACGGTGAAACCCAGGTCCGGGAACACGCCCTGGGGCACCAGCGTGACCACCTCGTCCCAGTTCGAATTGAGTGCCGACTGCGCCGTGCTGCAGGGCTTGGGGCCGAGCAGCTGCAGGCCTTGCGCGGCGCGGCTGATCAGCGCCGAGCACGCGAGCGAGCCGTCGATCGCCGTCGCCCAGACGATGGCGTTGCCGGCATGTGCCGTCGCCGACAGCGTCTGCGTGCTGCCCGACAGGCTGTTGCTGCCGCTGAGCGTGGCGTTGGCCAGCAGCACCAGGTGCTGGTTCAGCGTGCCGCCCGGGGTGGCGCTGCCGCCGCCGATGCCCCAGCCGGCGGCCGGCAGCAGCCGGGCGAGCTGGATCTCCAGGGCCGAGGCGGTGCCGGTGACACGCGCCGCCGTGCCGGTGCCGCGCGAGCCGAGCACGACCGCGCGATAGGCCTGCAGCGCCGTCACCAGGCAGATCAGCGACAGCGCCATCGCCACCAGCAGCGACACCAGCGAGACGCCGCGTGCGCCGGGCTTCAATGCGAGGCTCCCAGCGACAGGCTGCCGCCGACCAGCGGCGAGTCGACCTGGACGTCGATGACCCGCGCCGCGTCGTCGGGCACCGCGACGGCGCGCGCGCTGTCGCCCGGCAGCGTCACGGTGACGTTGCCCAGGCTGCGGCACTGCACCGTCGTGCCGGTGACGCGGCTCGTGTTCACGTTCAGCGTCGGGCCGCTGCCGCACAGGTCCAGCCCCTGGCTGGCGATCTGGCCGCGCAGCTGGTCGATGACCTGGGCGCGGCCGTTGTTGACGTGCTGCTGGCGCGTGCCCTGGGCCAGCAGCAACAGCGAGCCGAGCACGGCGATGCTCAGCACCAGCATGCCGACCAAGGACTCGAGCAGCGCCATGCCGCGCTGGCGGCGCCGGCTAGAAGCTCTTGCCTTGGACATGGGCCGAACCCGTGGTGATCGAGAAGCGCAGATCGGTGCTGCAGCCGGCCGCGGCGACCACGACCCCGGCGCTGTCCAGCGCGATGCAGCGGCTGTCGGGCTCGGCCAGCGAGACGCTGACGCCGCCTTCGTGGGCGAAGCTCCACACCGGCTGGGCGCCACAGTCGTCGCCCAGCACCACCGCGAAGGCCCCGTCCAGCACGCACAGCGTGGCCGCGCCTTCGCCGCGCGTGGCGGCCGTCGGGTTCTGCAGCGCGGCCGACTTGGTGCTGTCGTAGGCGTGCTGCAGCTGGGCCTGCACGCGCGCGAGCCGCGCGTTGTCGCTCCACTGCGAGCCGAGCTGGGCCACGAGCAGCGCCATCACGACCATCAGCACCAGCACGATCATCATCTCCACCAGCGTGAAACCACGCGGGTGGCGCGACGCGGCCCGACTCACCACGTCGACGCGCCGCCGGGGCAGCCCGACTTCGTGCGGCTGCCGGCGCTCGTCAGCACGATCTCGCAGCCCGAGACCATCGACGAGCTGCCGCTGGCCTTGACCTCGTAAGCCGGCGGGAAGCTGGCGTTGTCCACCGAGACGAGCTCGAAGTCGAAGTCCTCGGCGCTCACCGGCTTCCAGCCGGGCAGCAACGCCTTCAGCTGCGTGTTGCCGGCCACCGCGGCGGGGTAGGTGGTGTTGTTCAGCAGATGACCGTCGAGGTTCAGGCCGAGCGCGACGAGGTCGGCCTGGGCGGAGGCGACACGCTGGCGGGCGATGTACTGGCGGTAGCTCGGGAAGGCGACGGCGGCCAGGACGGCGAGCACCACCAGGGCGACCATCAGCTCGATCAACGTGAAACCGCGCGCGCGGCGCGGCTGGCGTTCAGCGGCATGCATGGCAAGACTTCCTGGCGACTGCGAATGAACCCGGCGCGGGCTCCGTCGGAGCCGCAGGCGCGGGCACGGCCGGCCGCAGGGGCGATACCCGAGTCGGCGGCTAGCTCAACACATTGTTACATGGCAAGCCGTCATGACCACCAGATTAGGGGGTCAACCGCGCAGCCGTGCCGGTGACATTGCACGCGGTTCGACGCCTTCGCGCGCCAGCGCCTCGGGCAGCGGCGCCTTCAGGATCAGCGATTCGGCCAGCAGCGCGGCGCCGGCGGCGCTCTGGATGCCGTAGCCGCCCTGGCCGGCGAGCCAGAAGAAACCGGCGGCCGTCGGGTCGAAGCCGATCACCAGCTCGCCGTCGGGCGCGAAGGTGCGCAGCCCGGCCCAGGTGTGGCGCGGGCGGCGGATGCTCATCGTCGTGCAGGCCTGGATGCGGTCGATCGCGATCGCGATGTCCAGCTCCTCGGCGACGACGTCGTGCGGCTCGACCGGGTCGGCGTTGGCCGGCGAGCCGAGCAGCTGGCCGGCGTCGGGCTTGAGGTACCAGCCGTCGTCGGCGGCGCAGACGGTGGGCCAGTGGCGGTGGTCCACGCCCGGCGGCGGGTCGAAGCTGAAGGCGCTGCGGCGCCTGGGCTGCAACCCCAGCGGCGCCAGTCCGGCGCGCCGGGCGACGACGTCGGCCCAGGCGCCGGCGGCGTCGACGAGCACCGTCGCCGCGGCCTGCCGGCCGTCGGCCAGCGTGATCGACCAGACCTGGCCCTCGCGGCGCGCGGCGGCGAGTTCGGCCTCGGTCCAGACGGTGGCGCCGTGCGAGCGCGCCACCGCCAGCCAGCCCTGCAGCGCGGCGTGCACGTCGATGTCCATCGCGTCGGGTTCGGCGACCGAGCCGATCAGGCCTTCGGCACGCAGCACCGGCACGCGCGCCAGCGTCTGCGCGGCGTCCAGGCGTTCGACGCCCGGGCCGGCGGCCAGCGCGTCCAGCAGCGCTTCCTGGCCCTGCCAGGCGACGTAGAGCACGCCGCGCGGCGACAGGATGGGCACGATCGACGGCGCGGCGTAGCTGGCGCGGCTGGCACGCGTCAGCGCGCGCGCCTGTGGCGGGCCGTAGCTCTCCATGAACATCGCCGCGCTGCGGCCGCTGGACTGCGTGCCCGGCTGGCTCTCGCGTTCGAGCAGCAGCACGCGGCCGTGGCCGGCCAGACGCGCAGCGAGCGAGACGCCGGCGATGCCGGCGCCGACGATGGCGAAATCGAAGGCGGTGTCGGTGGTCATGGTGGCGTGCGGACGTGCGGCGCCGCGATTGTGCGCCGCCGCTGCCGGCCTGCGCTGCCCGGCAGACGCTGTCCGCCGCGCCGACGCTTCAGGCGGCCTTCACCGGTTCGAGGCTGGGTGCCGGCAGGTCGGTGTGCGGCTCGAAGAAGGCCACGCCGCGGCGCTGGCGCTTGGCGCGGAACATCGCCGCGTCGGCGCGCTGCAGCAGCGCCTCGGCGTCGACGCCGTCGTCCGGGCAGATGGCGATGCCGACGCTGGGCCGCACGCTGAGCTGCAGCTCGCCGAGCTGCAGCGGCGCCGACACCGCGGTGATCAGCGCGCCGGCCAGCCGCTTCAGCTCGGGCCGACCCGGCGCCCCGGACACCAGGCAGGCGAACTCGTCGCCGCCGAGGCGGCAGACCATGTCGCTGCTGCGCAGCGCGCCGCGCAGCCGTCGCGCGACGATGCGCAGCAGCTCGTCGCCGACGGCGTGGCCGTGCAGGTCGTTGACGCGCTTGAAATCGTCCAGGTCCAGGAACAGCACCGCCAGCGTGCGCTGTTCCGAGGTCCGGCGGGCCAGCGCCTGCTGCAGCTGCAGGTCGAAGCGGCGGCGGTTGGGCAGCTCGGTCAGGCTGTCGTGCTCGGCGTCGCGGCAGGCCCGGCGCTCCTGGTCGCGGGCGAGCTTGAGCGCCCGGCGCAGCGCTGCCGCGTCGCGGCCCAGGCGCAGCAGGTCGCGAGCGCACTCGCGCGCCAGCGCCCGCTGGGCGTGGGCCGAGGCGCTGACGTCGGTGGCCCCGGTCTGCAGCCGCCAGGCGACGGCGGCCAGCAGCATCTCCAGGTCGGCGGCCTCGGCGACGGGCGCTCGCCCGGTGTCGGCCGGCTGGCGCTGGGACGGGATCATGGGCGGCTCCTGCGCTTGCGGTGAACGGCAGCGCACGGGGCCAGCATCGATTTGGCCGCCGGCCAGCGTCTGTGCGCTGGCGCACGAACCGTTGTCACGGCAGGTAACGCCGCCCGCGGCAGGCGCTCAGCCGGCGCCGTGCTCGGGCAGCAGGCGGTCGTACTCGCGTTTGACGACGGCGTAGCACTCGCAGGTGGAGGTTTCCAGGCCGGCGCGGTCGAGCACCGTGATGCGCCCGCGCGCGTAGCGGATCAGGCCGCGGCGCTGCAGCCGCATCGCCGCCTCGGTGACGCCCTCGCGGCGCACGCCCAGCATGTTGGCGATCAGCTCCTGGGTCATCACCAGTTCGTTGCCGGGCAGCCGGTCCAGGCTCAGAAGCAGCCAGCGGCACAGCTGCTGGTCCAGCGAATGGTGGCGGTTGCACACCGCGGTCTGCGCCATCTGCGTGATCAGCGCCTGGGTGTAGCGCAGCAGCAGGTGCATCACCGGCCCGGGCCGGGTGAAGGCATCCTTCACCGCCGCGGCCGGCAGCCGCCAGCCTTCGCCGGCGCTCTGCACGACGGCGCGGCTGGGCGTGGTCTCGCCGCCCATGAACAGCGCGATGCCGACCAGGCCCTCGTGGCCGACGACGGCGATCTCGGCCGAGGCGCCGTCTTCCATCACGTACAGCAGCGAGACGATGGCGGTGGTCGGGAAGTAGACGTGGCCCAGTGGCCGGCTCGACTCGTAGACCACCTGACCCAGCGGCAGGGCCACCCATTCGAGCTGCGGCAGCCAGCGCTGCAGGTCCTCGGCGGGCAGGGCGGCGAGCAGGCGGTTGTCCTGCGCGAGGGTGCGATGGGGCATGGGGCGCGGCCGGCGGCGCGGAGGCACGCGCCATGCCGCGGCACTCTATGCCGGCGGCGGCGGCGCGTATGTTCGCCAGCGCACAGACCCCGCCGGACCGCGGTCCCACAGTGGCCGCAGGCCGGCGGCCCGCGTTCGCGGCACCGCCGCGGCCGACGCGGGAGTGGCATGCGCTCGTCTTCGTTCGAACCGGACCGTCCCTGCGGCCCCGCCGGCGGCGCCACGCGCTGGGCGACCTCGTCCTACGGCGACAGCGCCGACACCCGCCCGGCCGAGCTCGAGGCGCTGCGCCAGCACCTGGGCCAGTGCAGCGCGCGCGACCCGCGCCTGGCGGCGCTGCGCTGCGGCGGGCTGCGCCTGCTGGCGCTGGTCAACTCGCATCTGGTGACGACGCTGGCGCTGGCGGCCGCGGCCGCGGCGGCGCTGTTGCTGCTCTAGGTGCCGCGCCGCCCCCCGGACGAACCCGCCCTGCCGGCGGCGCTGCAGGGCCTGTTGGCGCCCGGGCGCGCGCCGCCGCTGCCGCCGGTGCGCTCGGAGATCTTCGGCGCCCAGCGTTTCGCCCAGCACGGCCGCAGCCTGGCGGCGACGCACGAAGCCGAGCCGCCGGCCTGGGGCGCCGCCGGCTTCTTCCCGCGGCTGCGCGACAACATCGCGGTGCTGCGCCGGGCCTATGCGGCGATCGCCGCGCAGGCCGCCGCCGGCGACGAGCCCGGCCCGGCGGCGCTGTGGCTGCTGGACAACTTCTACCTGATCGACGCCCAGCTCGAGGCCATCCACGACGGCCTGCCGCGCGGCTTCTTCCGCCGCCTGCCGGTGCTGCGCGCCGAGCCGCTGGCCGGGCTGCCGCGGGTCTACGGCGTCGCCTGGGCTTTCGTCGCGCACACCGACAGCGCCTTCGACGAGGCCCTGCTCGTCGCCTACCTGGGCGCCTACCAGGAGACGCGCGAGCTGGCGCTGGCCGAGACCTGGGCGCTGCCGACGGTGCTGCGCGTGGTGCTGGTCGAGAACCTGCGCCGGCTGGCCGAGCGGCTGGCCATACACAAGGCCGCCGGCGAGCTCGCCGACCGCTGCGCCGAACGTCTGGCCCAGGGCCGGGCGACGGCGCTGGAGCCGCTGCACCGGCGGCTGGCGGCGCACGGCGCCGGCGAGGTCTTCCTCGCCCGCCTGGCCGAGCGCCTGCAGGACGAGCCGGCCGACGAGGCCACGCACGCCTGGCTGGCGGCGCGCCTGCCCAACCTCGCGGCGCTGCAGCGCCAGCTGGCCGCCGACCAGGCCGCCGACAACCTGAGCGTCGGCAACGCCGTGCACACGCTGCGCACGCTGGGCGAGGCCGACTGGCCGGAGATCGTCGCGCGCTGCAGCCCGCTGATGCAGCGCCTGCTCGGCGACCCGCTGTTCGCCGCCGAGCACCACCGCACGCGCGACGCCACGCTGCACGCCGTCGAGGCGCTGGCGCGGCGCAGCGGCCACGGCGAGATGCGGGTCGCCGCCGAGCTGCTGGCGCTGATGCGCGGCGGCCAGGGCGCCAGCGCCGCCGCCGGCCACTGGCTGGACGGCCCGGGGCGGCCGGCGCTGGCCCGGGCGCTGGGCCTGCACGAGCCGCTGGCCGCGGCCTGGCGGCGTGTCGCGCCGCGGCTCGCGCTGCCGGCCTACCTGGCCGCCGTCGGCCTGGGCAGCCTGGCGGCGCTGGCCGCGGTGCGTGCCGCCGACGCCTCGTGGGCCTGGGCGCTGCTGGCGGCCTGGCCGGCGTCGGAGCTGGCGATCGCGCTGCTGCACCGGCTGGTCGGCGAGTCGCTGCGCCCGCGCCATCTGCCCCGCCTGGCGCTGGCCGCCGGCATCCCGGCCGACCAGCGTGTGCTGGTCGTCGTGCCGGCGATGCTCGCCGACCGCGCCACGATCGACACGCTGGTGCACCGGCTGCTGCTGCACCGCCTGGCCAACCCGGAGGCCCACGCGCAGTTCGCGCTGCTCAGCGACTGGGCCGATGCCGACGCCGCCGGCGCCGCCGGCGACGCCGAACTGCTGGCGCACGCGCAGGCGGCGGTCGCGGCGCTCGAACACGAATACGGCGACCCCGGCGGGCCGCAGCGTTTCCTGCTGCTGCACCGCGCGCGCCGCTACAGCCGCAGCGAAACGCGCTGGATCGGCTGGGAGCGCAAGCGCGGCAAGCTCGAACAACTGGTCGCCGAACTCGCCGAGCACGGCGGCCCGGCCGACGGCCGCATGCCGGCTTTCGTCGACCTCGGGCGGCTGTCGCGGCCGGCGCCGCTGACGCGCCACCTCGTCACGCTCGACGGCGACACCCAGCTGCCGCCGGGGCGGCTGCGCGAGCTGGTCGGCATCGCCGCGCACCCGTCCAACCGGCCGGTGCTGGCGGCCGACGGCCGCCGCGTCGTCGCCGGCTACGCGATCCTGCAGCCGCGCCTGGTCACGCCGCTGCCGCTGCCGCACGAAGACACCTTCTTCCACCGCCTGTTCGCCGGCCAGTCGGGCGTGGACCCCTACGACGCCGCCAGCTCCGAGGTCTACCAGGACCTGTTCGGCGAAGGCAGCTTCAGCGGCAAGGGCCTGCTCGACGTGCAGGCGGTGCACGCCGTGCTCGCCGGCCGCCTGCCCGAGGACCGGGTGCTCAGCCACGACCTGCTCGAAGGCGCGCTGGCGCGCTGTGCCGTCGTCACCGACGTCACGCTGGTCGAGGACGCGCCTTTCCACGCCGAGGTCGCGGCCTCGCGCGTGCACCGCTGGACACGCGGCGACTGGCAGCTGCTGCCGATCCTGCTGCGTTCGCTGCGCCACCCGGCGCAGCTGCCGCTGGGCGCCGTCAACCGCTGGAAGCTGGCCGACAACCTGCGCCGCTCGCTGGTCGCGCCGGGGGCGCTGGCGCTGCTGCTGGCCGCGCTCGCCGGCTTCGCCGCGACGCCGGCGGCGGCGCTGGCGCTGGTGGCCGCGGCCTTCGGCGCCGGCCCGCTGCTCGGGGCGCTGGCCGGCATGGTGCCGGCGCGCGAGCAGGTCGCGCGGCGCCATTTCTACGCCGGGGTCGGCCGCGACCTGGCGCGATCGGCCGGCGGCACGGCCTGGTTCGTCGCGATGCTGCTGCAGCACACGCTGCTGGCCGCCGACGCGATCGGCCGCGCACTCTGGCGGCTGCTCGTCAGCCAGCGCCTGCTGCTGCAATGGACCACCGCTGCCGCCGCCCAGGCCGCGGCGCGCGACGAGCTCGGCGTCGCGCTGCGCCGCCACTGGGGGGTGATGCTGGCGGCGGCGGCGATCGCCGCGGCGGCCTGGGCGCTGCCCACGCCGCATCCGGTGGCCGCCGCGCTGCTGTGCGCGCTGTGGGCCGGCGCGCCGCTGTGGAGCTGGGCCGTCAGCCGCACCGGCTTCACGCGCCAGCCGCAGGCCTGTCCGGAGGCGGACCTGGTCTATCTGCACGGCATCGCACGCGACACCTGGCACTTCTTCGAGCGCTGCGTCGGCCCCGCCGACCGCCACCTGCCGCCCGACAACCTGCAGAGCCAGCCGCACGAGATGCTGGCGCACCGCAGCTCGCCGACCAACATCGGCCTGTACCTGCTGGCCACCGCCTGCGCCCGGCGCTTCGGCTGGATCGGCGACGCGGAGCTGCTGCGCCGTCTGGAGGCGACGCTGGACACGCTGGATGGCCTGGCGCGCCACCGCGGCCACTTCCTGAACTGGTACGACACGCGCAGCGGCGAGCCGCTGCCGCCGCTGTACGTGTCGACGGCCGACAGCGGCAACCTCGGCGGCCACCTGCTCGCCGTGGCCCAGGCCTGCCTGGAGCGGGCGCGTGTGGCCGCCGAGCCCGAGGGCCGGCGCCTGGCCGCCGTCGCCGCGCGCTGCCGCCAGCTGGCCTGGGCGCCCGACTACCGATTTCTCTACGACCCGCGCCGCCACCTGCTGCACATCGGCTGGCGCGTCGCCGAGATGCAGGCCGACGCCGGCTTCTACGACCTGCTGGCCTCGGAGTCGCGGCTGGCCAGCCTGCTGGCCATCGCCAAGGGCGACGTGCCGGTGCGCCACTGGGCGGCGCTGGCGCGGCCGTTCTACGCCGTCGGCACGACCGCCGGGTTGCGCTCGTGGTCGGGCTCGATGTTCGAGTACCTGATGCCCTCGCTGATCCTGGCCGAGCCGCACGGCAGCGTGCTGCACGAGGCCGGCGTCGCGGCGCTGCGCGAGCAGCGCGACTACGCCGCGGCGCGCGGCGTGCCCTGGGGCATCTCGGAATCGGCCTACGCCGGCTGCGACCACACGCTGGCCTACCAGTACGCACCGCAGGGCGTGCCGCGCCTGGCGCTGCGCCGCACGCCGCCCGACGAGCTGGTCATCGCGCCTTACGCCACGGCGCTGGCGGCGCTGCTGCGGCCGCAGCGCGCCGCGCGCAACTTCGCCGTGCTGCAGGCGCTGGGCGCGCGCGGCACGATGGGTTTCGTCGAGGCCCTGGACTTCAGCCCGGCGCGCCAGACCGGCGGCGAGACCCCGGTGCTGGTGCACACCGTGATGGCCCACCACCAGGGCATGAGCCTGGTCGCGCTGGCCAACGTGCTGCTCGACGGCGCGCCGCAGCGCTGGGGCATGGCCGACCCGCACCTGGAGGCGGTGGCCTCGCTGCTGCACGAGCGTGCGCCGCGCGAGGTCTCGCGCCTGGCGACGCCCTCGGCGCTGCCGCAGCCGCTGCCGCGCCGCGGCGCTCCGGCGCTGCGGCGCGAGGTGCTGCCCGGCGCGCACGCCGTCGAGCCGACGCAGTTGCTGGCCAACGGCCGCTACGGCGTCGCCCTGCGCGCCAACGGCGCCGGGCGCAGCCGCCGCGGCCGCCACGACATCCACCGCTGCCGCGACGACGCGCTGCGCGACGCCTGCGGCCAGTTCCTCTACCTGCGCCGCGCCGACACCGCGCCGCTGGTCTCGCTGACCCAGCACCCGGCGCCCGACGACGCCGCCGAGTACCGCAGCGTGTTCCACGCCGACCGCGTCGTCTTCGAGGCCGAGTGGCCCGACCTGCAGGCCCGCGTCACGGTCTGGGTCAGCCCCGAGGACGACATCGAGTTCCGCCAGGTCGAGCTGAGCCAGGGCGGCGACGAGCCGCTGTCGCTGGAACTGCTCAGCGCCTTCGAGGTGACGCTGGCCGAGGCCGCGGCCGACGAGGCCCACCCGGCCTTCGCCAAGCTCTTCGTCAGCGCTCGGCGCCACGCCGCGCAGCGGGCGCTGGTCTTCGAGCGCCGGCCGCGGCTGGCCGGCGAGCCGGCGCTGCACATGGCGCACTTCCTCGCCGAGTCCGCGCCCGGCGTCGGCGTGCTGCGCCACCAGGTCGACCGGCGGCGCTGGCTGGGCCGCAACCGCGGCGCCTGGCAGCCGCTGGGGCTGCTGGAGGACACGCCGCCCGGCGCCGACCCGCAGGAGCTGGACACCGGGCTGGACCCGGTCTGCGTGCTGGGCGTTCGCCTGACGCTGGCGCCGGGCGCCCGGCTGCGGCTGACCTTCGCCACCGCCGCCGCCGACGACGCGCCGACGCTGCGCTCGATGCTCGACAAGTACCTCGAACCCAGCCACGTCGAACGCGCCTCGCGGCTGTCGGCCACGCTGGCCGGCGTGCGCCTGGGCGCGCTGCAGATGGGCGCCGACGGCTTCACCCGGCTGCAGTCGCTGGCCACCGCGCTGCTGCTGACGCTGACGCGCCCGGGCGTGGCCGAGGCCGGCGTCGTCGACCGGCGGCTGCTGTGGCGCTTCGGCCTGTCCGGCGAGCGGCCGCTGGTGCTGGTGGCCGCGGCCACGCTGCCCGGCCTGGGCCTGGTGCGCACGCTGAGCCAGGCGCTCTCTCTGTGGTCCTGGGCCGGGCTGTCCTGCGACCTGGTGGTCATCAACGCCGAGGCGCCGTCGTACGCGATGCCGCTGCAGCACGCGCTGGCGGCGCTGCGCGACCGCCACGACGCCGACGCCGCGGCCAGGCCGCAGCAGGCGGCCAGCGGCTGGCACCTGCTGGCCGCCGCCGACCTGTCGGCCGACGAACGCTCGACGCTGCAGGTGCTGGCGCGCATCCGCCTGCGTGCCGACGGCCGGGCGCTGGCCGCCCAGCTCGACGACTGGGTGCAGCGCCTGGACGAGGACCTGCGCCGCCAGCAGGACGGATCGAGCACGCCGCTGGCCGCGGCGCCGCATGCCGCGGCCGCCGTGCCGGCGAGCCGCGGGCGCTTCGGCGCCGGCGGCGCCTACGCCTTCGAGGCCGGCAGCGCGCGGCGCCCGCCGCGGCCCTGGAGCAACGTGCTCGCCAACGAAGGCTTCGGCAGCGTGCTCACCGAGGCCGGCGGCGGCTGCACCTGGGCCGTCAACAGCCGGATGAACCAGCTCACGCCCTGGTCCAACGACGCCGTCGCCGACCCCTGCGGCGAACAGCTGCTGCTGCAGGACCTGGCGACACGCCGCGTCTGGAGCGTCACGCCTTCGGCGGCGGCCGAACCCGGCATCGCCTACCGCGTCGAGCACGCGCCGGGCTTCACGCGCATCAGCCACCGCCGCGGCGCGCTGGAAGTCGAGGCCCGCTGGTGCGTGGACGCCGACGCCGCGCTGCGCCAGGTGCAGCTGCGGCTGCGCAACACCGGCCCGCGCCCGCTGGCGCTGCGCCTGGTGGGCGTCTGCGAATGGCAGCTCGGCGCCCGCCTGGGCGAGCGCGCCACGGTGCGCAGCGCCCACCACCCCGGCGTGCTGCTGGCCACCCAGCCCGAGCAGGGCGGCGGCTTCGGCGGCGGCACCGCCTTCCTCGCCTGGGCCGAGGGCGAGCTCGGCGACGACTGGACCTGCCAGCGCCGCGAGCTGTTCGACGCCCGCGGCCGCCCGGTGCTGCCCGACCACCTGGGCGGGCGCGCCGGCGCCGGCCTGGATCCCTGCGCCGCGCTGGGCCTGCGCCTGGAACTGGCGCCGGGTGAGGAAGCCGGCCGCACGCTGCTGCTGGGCTGGGCCCCCGACGCCGAGGCCGCGCTGGCCCTGGCGCGCCGCGCCGCGGCGCTGCCGCCGGTGGTGCGGCTGCAGACGGCGCTGGCGCGCTGGGAGACGCTGCTGGGCGCGGTCAGCGTGGCGACACCCGACCCGCTGTTCGACGTCATGGTCAACCGCTGGCTGCCCTACCAGACCCTGGCCTGCCGGCTCTGGGCCCGCGCCGGCTTCTACCAGGCCGGCGGGGCGACGGGCTTTCGCGACCAGCTGCAGGACGCGGTGGCGCTGGCCTGGGCCGCGCCGCAGCTGCTGCGCGAGCAGATCCTGCGCTGCGCGGCGCGCCAGTTCGCCGAGGGCGACGTGCAGCACTGGTGGCACGCGCCCGGCGGCGCCGGCGTGCGCACGCATTTCAGCGACGACCTGCTGTGGCTGCCCTACGCCGTCTCGCAGCACCTGGCGCGCGGCGGCGACGCCGCGCTGCTCGACGAGACGGTGGCCTTCATCGAGGGCCTGGAGATCCCGCCCGGTGCCGAGGACATTTACGGCACGCCCACCGTCGGTGCCGCCGTGGCCAGCGTCTACGAACACGCCGCGCGGGCCATCGACCGCAGCCTGCGCGTCGGCGCCCACGGCCTGCCGCTGATGGGCAGCGGCGACTGGAACGACGGCATGAACCGCGTCGGCCACGAAGGCCGCGGCGAGTCGGTCTGGCTGGCCTGGTTCCTGTGCCGCGTGGTCGCCGACTTCGGCCCGCTGGCGTGCGCCCGCGGCGAGGCCGAACGCGCCGGGCGCTGGGACGAAGCCGCCGAAGGCTGGCGCGCGGCGCTGCTGGGGCCGGCCTGGGACGGCCGCTGGTACCGGCGCGCCTTCTTCGACGACGGCTCGGTGCTGGGCTCGGCGGCCAACACCGAGGCCCGCATCGACCTCGTCGCCCAGGCCTGGGCGGTGCTGAGCGGCGTCGCGCCAGCCGAGCGCTGCGGCCAGGCGCTGGCGGCGGTGCAGACCGAGCTGGTCGACGCCGAGGCCGGGCTGATCCGGCTGCTGCACCCGCCGCTGGCGCAGGCCGTGCCCAGCGCCGGCTACATCCAGACCTATCCGCCCGGCGTGCGCGAGAACGGCGGCCAGTACTCGCACGCCGCCGTCTGGGCGCTGATGGCGCTGCTGCAGCACGCGCCGGCCGCCGCCGACCCGCAGGCCGAAGCCGACCGCGCCTGGCGCTGGTGGCAGTGGCTGAGCCCGGCGCACCGCGCCGCCGACCCGGCGCAGGCCGAGGCCTACGAGGCCGAGCCCTACGTGATGGCCGGCGACGTCTACGCCGCGCCGCCGTGGACCGGGCGCGGCGGCTGGAGCTGGTACACGGGTTCGGCGGCCTGGATGCAGCGTGCGGCGCTGGAGTCGATCTTCGGCCTGGTGCTCGACGGCCGCTGGCTGAGCCTGCGCCCGGCGCTGCCCGGCCACTGGCCGCAGGCGGCGCTGACGCTGCGCCGCGGCGCTCTGGTGCTGCACCTGCGGCTGCAGCGCGCCGGCTGTGAAAACGGCGCCTGGGGCGCCGGGGTGGTGGTGCACGAGCTGCCGGCGGGCGCGGCCTTCGAGTGGGCCGGGCGGGTCGGCGAGCACGCGCTCGTCGTGCCGCTGCCGCCGGGCCGCTGAAGGCCCGCGCGGCCCGGCTTTCAGCGCGGCGTGGCGGCGCTGCCCTCGTCGGACAGCACGATCTCGACGCGGCGGTTCATCTGCCGGCCGCCCGGGTTGTCGTTGGCGGCCACCGGCTGCGTCGCGCCGAAGCCCTGGGCGGTGAGCTGCTCGCGGCCCACGCCCATGCCCAGCAGCGCGCCCAGCACCGCGTCGGCGCGCCGGCGCGACAGCGCCAGGTTGCCCGAGTCGCTGCCGGTGCTGTCGGTGTAGCCCTCGATCGCGGCCTTGCGCTGCGGCTCCTGCTTGAGCACGTCGCCCAGCTGCTGCAGCTTGCGCAGGCCGCCGGCGCGCAGCTCGGCGCGGCCGGTGTCGAAGAGCACGTCGCCCAGCGTCAGCACCAGGCCGCGTTCGGTCTTCTTCGCTTCCAGCTCGCTGAGCTGGGTGCGCAGCTGGGCGTTGCGGCTTTCGGCGTCGCCGGCCTGGCGCTGCGCCACCGCGGCCGCCTGCGCCGAGGCGTCGGCTTCGCGGGTGCGGGCGGCCAGGCGCTGCTGGTCGCGCGCGGCGGCGGCCCCGGCCACCGCTTCTTCGGAGGCCTTGCGGCGGCCGGCCTCGCGCGCCAGCGCGACACGCTGCTTGGCGAGGTAGCTCAGCTGCTCGACCTGGGCGGCGTCGTCGCGGCGCGCCTGCGCCGCCTCGGCCTGGGCGATCGCGTCGCCGGCCTGCCTGGATTCGAGCGGCGCCAGGCGCTGGGTCTGGACGTCGCCCTGCAGGCTGCGGTAGTCGCTGCGGGCCTGGGCCAGCGTGGCGTTGACGGGCGGCGTGGTGCTGCAGGCGGCGAGGGCGGCCGCGGCCAGCACGGCAAGCGTGAAGTGTCGGAGAGTGTTCATGGAGTGTCCGGTTCGGTGGATCAGCGCGACGGGCGGGCCATCTCGTCGCGCAGCGCGCCGGCGGCGTCCTGCACGGCGAGTTCGGCGCGGCGGGCGCGTTCGCTTTCGGCGCGGGCCTGGGCGAGCTGGGCGTCGAGCTGGGCCTGCTGCGCCAGCGCCCGCGCGCCTTCGGGCTCGTCGGCGGCCAGCGCCCGGTTGGCGCGGCTCATCTTGTCGCGTGCCGCAGCCATCTCGACGGCGGCCAGTTCGGGGGCGCCGGCGGCGACGGCACGCGCCAGCGCGGCGTCGGCCAGGGCCATCTCGGGCGGCGGCGGCGTGCTGGCGCATGCGGCCAGCGCCAGCAGCACGCCCACGGCGGGCAGCCACCGGCGGTTCGTTCGGGTGTTCATCGTGTTCCCTTCCTGGGACCGGGCCCGCCGGCTGTGCGGCGTGATGCGGCACCGGCCAGGAGCCGTTGTCCGCAGCATGGGCGCTGCGCGCCCGCCTGTCGGTGCGATGGCGTACCGAGGCCGGCGCCGGGCGCCGGACGGTGCTCAGGAAGGGAAGGGCGCGGCCGCGAGGCTCAGCGCGGCGCGCGCATCAGCGTGCTCTTGCCGAACAGGCTCTCGATCAGGTCGACGGCCAGCGTCGCGGTCTTGTTGCGCACGTCCAGCGCCGGGTTCAGCTCCATCACGTCGAGGCTGGCCAGGCGGCCGGTGTCGGCGATCATCTCCATGCAGAGCTGGGCTTCGCGGTAGGTCGGGCCGCCGGGGATCGTCGTGCCGACGCCGGGCGCGATCTCGGGATCGAGGAAGTCGACGTCGAAGCTGACGTGCAGATGGGTGCCGGCGTCCAGCGTCGCCAGCGCCAGCTCCATCGTGTGGCGCATGCCCATCTCGTCGATATAGCGCATGTCGAAGACCTCGAGTCCGACCTCGTGCACGAAGCGCTTCTCGCCCGGGTCGACGCTGCGGATGCCGATCTGGCGCACCCACTTGGCGTTCAGCGCCGGCACCTGGCCGCCGATCTCGACCAGTTCCTTCGGGCCGTGGCCGCACAGGCAGGCCACCGGCATGCCGTGGATGTTGCCGCTGGGCGTCAGCAGGCTGGTGTTGAAGTCGGCGTGGGCGTCGAGCCAGAGCACACGCAGGCGCTTGCCGGCTTCGCGGCAGTGGCGCGCCACGGCGCTGATCGAGCCGATCGCCAGGCAGTGGTCGCCGCCGAGCAGGATCGGCATGCGGCCCTGGTCGAGTTCGGCGTGCACCGCGTCGTGCACGGCGACGTTCCAGGCGACGACCTGGTCGAGGTGGCGGTAGCCCTCGACCGGCGGCTGCCAGGGGTTGGACGGGCCGGCGAGGTTGCCGCGGTCCAGCACCTCGACGCCGTGCGACTCCAGCGTGCTCTGCAGGTTGGCGACACGCATCGCCTCGGGGCCCATGCTGGCGCCACGCGCGCCGGCGCCGATGTCGGTGGGCGCGCCGATCAGGCTGACGCGGCGGACGGGGTCAGACATTGTTCGTCTCCTCGTTCGGGATGGCGTCGAAGCCGTAGAACGAGGCCAGGTGGTCCCAGGCCTCCTCGGCGGTCTCGACGAAGCGGAACAGGTTCAGGTCGCCGGCGCCGATCATGCCGGTGGCCACCAGGTGCTCGAAGTCGATCAGCTTCTCCCAGAACGCGCGCCCGAACAGCAGGATGGGCCGCGGCCGGCTCTTGCCGGTCTGGATCAGCGTCATCGTCTCGAAGAGTTCGTCGAGCGTGCCGAAGCCACCGGGGAAGCACACCAGCGCCTTGCTGCGCATCAGGAAGTGCATCTTGCGCAGCGCGAAGTAGTGGAACTGGAAACACAGCTCCGGCGTGATGTACGGGTTGGGCGCCTGCTCGTGCGGCAGCACGATGTTCAGGCCGATGCTCTTGCCGCCGACCTCGTACGCGCCGCGGTTGCCCGCTTCCATGATGCCCGGGCCGCCGCCGGTCACGACGTAGATCGGCGAGGCCAGCTTCGCCGAGCGTTCGGTGACGATGGCCGCGAAGCGCCGCGCCTGCTCGTAGTAGGCGCTCATCGCCAGCGCCGCCTCGGCGCGCGCGACGGCGGTGGCGTCGCCGGTCGAGCGTGCCGCCTCGAGCCGCTCGCGCGCCTGGTCCTCGGGCAGGATGCGCGCGCTGCCGAAGATGACGATCGTCGACTCGATGCCCAGCTCGCGCTGCAGCATCTCGGGCTTGAGCAGCTCGAGCTGCATGCGCACCGTGCGCAGCTCCTCGCGCAGCAGGAAGTTGGTGTCGGTGAACGCCAGCCGGTAGGCGCTCTCGGGGCCGGCGTAGCGCTGGGACTCCAGCGTGCGCGCGTCTTCTTCGGCGGTCGGGAAGTTGCGGGACGTGAGGTTCGGAAGTCGAGGATCGTTCATGTTTTCGAGCTTGATTGGCAGACCGGGCAGGACTCGGCGCGCATGACGCGGATCTCGTCGAAGCGCATGCCCATCGCGTCGACCAGCAGCAGCCGCCCGGCGAGCGGCTCGCCGATGCCGGCCAGCAACTTCAGTGCCTCCGCCGCCTGGGTGCTGCCGACCAGGCCGACGAGCGGAGCGAAGACGCCCATCGTCGCGCAGGCCGCGTCCTGGTGGCCGGCGTCGGGCGGGAACAGGCAGGCGTAACACGGCGCGTCGTCGCGGCGTGCATCGAACACCGAGACCTGGCCGTCGAAGCCGATCGCGGCGCCCGAGACCAGCGGCCGGCGGTGGTGCACGCAGGCGGCGTTGACGGCGTGGCGGGTGCGGAAGTTGTCGCTGCAGTCGAGCACCAGATCGGCCTGCGGCACGAGTTCGTCGAGCAGCGCGGCGTCGGCGCGGCGCACCAGCGCCGTCACCTGCACGTCGGGGTTCAGCGCCGCGATGCTGGCTGCCAGCGACTCGGCTTTCGGCGTGCCGATGCGGTCCAGCCGGTGGGCGATCTGGCGCTGCAGGTTGGTGGCGTCGACACGGTCGTCGTCGACGACGGTGATGCGGCCGACGCCGGCGCTGCCCAGGTACAGCCCGACCGGCGAGCCCAGGCCGCCGGCGCCGATGACCAGCGCGTGCGCGGCCAGCAGGCGTTGCTGGCCTTCGATGCCCAGGGCGTCGAGCAGGATGTGGCGCGAGTAGCGCAGCAGCTGGTCGTCTCTCACGTCCGGCAACAGTTCTTTCGTCAAACAGCCCTTTGGCGCTCGGGACGCGGGGTGGGGCGAGCGGCCCGGCTTGGGCAGGCTGCGCGCATCGCCATCCGCGGGAGACTGCCTTGCCGAGGTTTCAGCATTGTGTGGCCGCCGTTTCCGTGGCGCTGGCCGGCGCGGCCCAGGCCACCGAGATCGTCGACTTCGACGAGTTCGGCGAACGCGTCGAAGCCGTCGCCAGCCTCGTCTCCGGGCCGCTGGTCTTCAGCTCCGACTCGGGCTACCTGGGCGTCGAGCTGACGGCGCCCAATGTCGGCGCCTTCAACGGCACGCCCTATCTGATCGACTCGCGCGGCACGCTGAGCGTGGCGCGCAGCGACGGCCAGGCCTTCCGGCTGGACGGCTTCGACATCGGCCAGAGCTGGTTCACGACCCAGCCCACCGCCGCCATCACCGTCACCTACGATCTGGCCGGCGGCGGCAGCAGCAGCCAGACGCTGGCGCTGACACGCGACTTCCAGCGCCTGACGCCCGGGATCGGCATCACGGCGCTGCATTTCGCGCTCGACGTGCCCTCGCTGGGCGGCGGCTACGTCGCGCTGGACAACGTGGCGATCTCGGCGGTGCCCGAGCCGGCCACCTGGGCCAGCTTCGCGCTCGGCCTGGCGCTGCTGGGCGGGGCGGCGCGGCGGCGTCGCCCGTCCTGAACGGCGGCCGGCGCGGACGCCTGGGCCCGCTCCGGCGCCGGCACTCACTGCTTGTCTTCGGGCGCCTCGGCCTGGCGCTCGACGGCGGTCTTGCTGACGATCACCGGCTTGCCACGCAGCTGGTTGAAGGCCTGCACCAGCGGGAAGTCCTCGGCGCTGCCGAACTCGGGCAGCGGCTTGGGCGTTTCCTTGCTCTTGGCGAACTGCTCCTCGAGCTTCTGGCGCGCTTCCTCGCGGGCCTTCTCGCGCGCCTCGTCCTTCTTCTCGTCGGCGCCCTGCAGGTGCTTCTCGAGGTCGGCCTCGCGCATGCGCAGCGCGGCGAAGACGTTGCCCTCGGCGGTCTCGTCGAGCCAGACGTCGGGCACGATGCCCTTGGCCTGGATCGAGCGGCCCGACGGCGTGTAGTAGCGCGCGGTCGTGATCTTCAGCGCGGTGTCGGCCGACAGCGGGCGCACGGTCTGCACCGAGCCCTTGCCGAAGGTCTGCGCGCCCATCACGGTCGCGCGCTTGTGGTCCTGCAGCGCGCCGGCGACGATCTCGCTGGCCGAGGCCGAACCTTCGTTGACCAGCACCACCAGCGGCACCGTCTTCAGCGCTGCCGGCAGCTTCTTCAGCGGGTCGGAGCCGCTGCGGCGCAGGTAGTACTCGGGCGCGGCCTTGAAGGTCGCCTTGGAGTCGGCGATCTGGCCGTTGGTCGAGACGACGACGACGTCCGGCGCCAGGAAGGCCGAGGCGATGGCCACCGCGCCGTCGAGCAGGCCGCCCGGGTCGTTGCGCAGGTCGAGCACGATGCCCTTGATGTTCGGGTCCTGCTTGTACAGGTCCTCGACCTTGCGGGCGAAGTCGTCGACGGTGCGGTCCTGGAACTGGCTGACGCGGATCCAGGCGTAACCCGGCTCGAACATCTTCGCGCGCACGCTCTGCACGCGGATCTCCTCGCGCGTGATCGTCACCGGGAACGTGCGGTTCTCGCTCTTGCGCAGCACCGTCAGGCTGACCTTGGTGTTGGGCTCGCCGCGCATGCGCTTGACGGCCTGGTCGACCGACAGGCCCTTGACCGCGGTGTCGTCGATGCGCGTGATCAGGTCACCGGGCTTGAGGCCGGCGCGGAAGGCCGGCGAGCCTTCGATCGGCGAGACGACCTTCACCAGGCCGTCTTCCATGCCCATCTCGATGCCGATACCGACGAACTTGCCGCCGGTGCTCTCGCGGAATTCCTTGAAGCTCTTCTTGTCGAAGTACTGCGAGTGCGGGTCCAGGCCCGCGACCATGCCGCCGATGGCGTCGGAGATCAGCTTCTTCTCGTCGACCGGCTCGACGTAGTCGCTCTTGATCATGCCGAACACCGCGGCGAGCTGCTGCAGCTCTTCCAGCGGCAGCGGCGCGAGCGACTCGCGCGCATTGGCCTGCAGCTGCAGCGTCGTCATCGCGCCCGCGAGGGCTCCCACTGCCAGCAGCCCGGCAACCTTCAGTTTTGCACCCATGACGTCCTGCTCCGAAGCCTGACCTTCAACTGCGACGCAGTATAGGGTGCGAGGTTCCGCTTCCCGGGCTCAGGGTGATGCCCGTCAACCAGCGGGAGCGTGCGTGCTGCACGCCGGCCCGCCGCCTCGGGCCCGCCGGTGCGCCCCGCCGACGAACGCCAGGCCCGCCAGGCCGAGCAGCCAGGTCGGCGGCTCGGGCACCGGCGACATCGACGCCAGCGAATAGGTCGCCGCCAGCAGCTGGAACGTCAGCGGGGCGTCGGTGTCGTTGGTGTAGCGGTGCTCGAAGCTCATGCTGCGCGTGCCCGACGGGATGTCGACCACGTAGGCGCGGCCTTGGTCGCCGATGACGTTGAACACGGCATAGGCGCGCAGCTGCGCGCAGCGGTAGCACAGCGCCTGCGCGGTCAGCAGGCCGCTGAAGTCCACCTCGGTGTGCGGGCTCAGCGTGAAACCGGACATCGTGAAGGTATCCGTGACCGCATCGCCTGCGGCGCCCACCTCGGCCCAGGTCTCCAGGCGGTCGGGCGTCGCCTCGACGATCATCACCGTGCTGCCGCTCGACGCGTCGAAGCGGGCCGTCGGCCAGAAGCTGTCGTACGTCCTCGTGCCGTTCACGTAGTCGTAGTAACCCGCGTAGGCGGTGGTCGGCCGAGATTCGAGGGACGGCGTGATCGCGTCCGACGGGTCCAGGTCCACGAGCGTCACCTGGAAGTCCTCGAAAGAGGCATGGCTGCGGGCATAGGGCGCCGCCTGCAGCGTGCCGGTGCAGACGGCGGCCAGCAGCGCGGCCGAGATGCGAAGTCGTCTTGTGTTCAAGGCGGCGTTTCCCCCGGCGCCACCCCGGCACCGCCGGCGCCGGTGAGCAAACCCCGCTCCCGGGCGGGCCTCGGGCGTGGGGGCTCAGCGGGCCGCTTCGCGCGGGAAGGTCACGAGGTGGTCGACCTCGGCGCGGATGCCGATCCACTCGCCGATCGCGTGATCGTGGTGCGAAGGCACGTGCGCCAGCAGGCGTTCGCCGCCGGCCAGGCGCAGCGTGTAGAGGAACTCGGCGCCGCGGAAGGCTTTGCGTTCGATGCAGGCCTTCACCGGGCTGGTGTCGTCGTGCACGACGTCGTCGGCGCGCAGCAGCAGCTCGCAGTCGTCGCCCGGGAAGGCGCCGGGCAGCGGGCATTCGGCCGTGCCGGCCAGCGCGCCCAGCGGCGTCTGCAGCGCCGGCCGGCCGCCGTCGGCGGCGACGCGCGCCGGCGCGAACACGCCGTGGCCGATGAAGCCGGCGACGAAACGGCTCGCCGGCCGGTGGTACAGCGTGTACGGGTCGGCCCACTGCTCCAGCCGGCCGTCGTGCATCACGCCGACGACGTCGCCGAGCGCGAAGGCTTCGAGCTGGTCGTGCGTCACCAGCAGCGCCGTCGTGCCGCTGTCCTTGAGGATCGTGCGCAGCTCCTGGGCCAGCGACTCGCGCAGGTCGGCGTCCAGGCTGGAGAAGGGCTCGTCGAGCAGCAGCAGCTCGGGCCGCGGCGCCAGCGCGCGGGCCAGCGCGATGCGCTGCTGCTGGCCGCCCGACAGCTGGTGCGGCGCCCGCCGTGCCGCGTGGCCCAGGCCGACGAGGGCCAGCATCGCCGCGATGCGCGCCTCGCGTTCGGCGCGCGGCAGCGCCTTCAGCCCGAAGCCGACGTTCTCGGCCACCGTCAGGTGCGGGAACAGCGCGTAGTCCTGGAACACCATGCCGACACGGCGCGTCTCGGGCGCCAGGTGCAGGCCGGCGGCGGCGTCCGACAGCGTGCGCCCGGCCATCGTGATGCGGCCGGCGGCCGCGCGCTCCAGCCCGGCGACGGCGCGCAGCAGCGAGGTCTTGCCGCAGCCCGACGGGCCGAGCAGCACGCCGATCTCGCCAGCGGCCAGGCCGATCGACACCGCGTCGACGGCGGCGCGGGCCGTGCGATGCCCGTAGCGAACGGACACGGATTCGACGTTCAGGAACATCGGACGATGATAATTGTTCGCATTTCCACTGTGCCCCGCCGGATTCCCCGGTGCGAGCGCCGCGCGTCGCCGGCGGCTCCTGGGCCCGCGACGCGATGCGATTGCTGCTGACCCTGTTGTGCGTGGCGCTGGCCCTGCCGGTGCTCGGCGTGCTCGGCGCCTGGACGACGCTGGACGCCGCTGCGCTGGAAGTCCTGCGCCACCAGGCCTCGACCGTGATGGCCGGCTACGCCGCGCAGTCGCTGCTGCTGGTGGCGGGCGTCGGCGTCGGCGTCGCCCTGGTCGGCACCGGCGCGGCGGCGGCGGTGACGCTGTTCGACTTCCCGGGCCGGCGCGTGCTGGAGTGGGCGCTGCTGCTGCCGCTGGCGATGCCGGCCTACGTGCTGGCCTACGCCTGGACCGACGCGCTGCAGTTCAGCGGCCCGGTGCAGGTCGGCCTGCGGAAGCTGACCGGCGTGCAAGGCGCCTTGTGGCCCGACGTTCGCAGCCTCTGGGGCGCGGTGCTGCTGTTCGTGCTCTGCCTCTATCCCTACGTCTACCTGCTGGCGCGCACCGCGCTCGGCGAACGTGCGGCGCCGATGCTCGAAGCCGCGCGCCTGCTCGGCGCCGGGCTGCGCCGGCGCGTGCTGGAAGTGGCGCTGCCGCTGGCGCGCCCGGCGATCGCCGCCGGCATCGCGCTGGCGCTGATGGAGACGCTGGCCGACTACGGCGTCGGCAGCTATTTCGGGCTGACGACCTTCAGCACCGGCATCTACAAGGCCTGGCTGGTGATGGACGACCGCATCGCCGCGGCGCAGCTGGCGGCGATGCTGCTGGCCGTCGTCGCGCTGCTGCTGGTCGTCGAGCGCCGGGCGCAGAAGCGGCTGCGTTTCACGGCTTCGCGCCCGGGCGGCGCCGGCTCGGCCGAGGCCCGACCGCTGCAGCTGCGCGGCGCCGCGGCGGCGGCCGCGTTCGTGCTGTGCGCGCTGCCGGTGCTGCTGGGCTTCGTGCTGCCGGTCGGCTGGCTGGGCTGGCTGGTCTGGCAGGAGGCGACGGTGTCGGAGTTCGGCCTGCCGCTGCCGCGTTTCGCCGAGTGGGCGCGCAACAGCTTCGAGCTCGCCGGGCTGGCGGCGCTGGCGGCCACCACGCTGGCGCTGGCGCTGGGCTTCGCGCTGCGCCGTGGCGGCGGCGGGCCGCTGCCGGTGGCTGCGCGTGTGCTGTCGCTGGGTTACGCGGTGCCCGGCGCGGTGATCGCCGTCGGCCTGCTGCTGCCGGTGGCCTGGGTCCAGCGGGTCTGGCCCGAGGCGCCGCTGGGCGCGCTGTTCACCGGCACCGCTTTCGGCCTGGTCTATGCCTACTTGGTGCGGTTCTCGGCGGTGGCGCTGCAGTCGGTGGAGTCGGGTTACGCACGCGTGCCGGCCTCGGTCGACGAGAGCGCGCGCCTGCTCGGCGGCGGCGGCTGGCGGCTGTGGCGCGAGCTGCACCTGCCGCTGTTGCGGCGTTCGGCGCTGGCTGCGGCGCTGCTGGTCTTCGTCGACGCGATGAAGGAACTGCCGGCGACGCTGGTGCTGCGCCCCTTCGGCCGCGACACGCTGGCCGTCGTCGCCTACAACTTCGCGCGCGACGAGCGCCTGGCCGAGGCGGCCTTGCCCTCGCTGGCCATCGTCGCCGTCGGCCTGCTGCCGGTGCTGCTGCTGTCGCGCGCCTTGCGCGCCTGAGGCCGCGGCCCGGCCGCCGTCTTCGACGCGGGCGCGGCCTTGGCGCCGCGCGGCCCCAGGCTTGCGCGCAGCGCGTCCATCAGGTCGATGACCTGGGCGCCGCTGCGCTCCTCGTGCGGTGCCTGCTCGACGACCTGGCGGCCGGCGATCTTGCGTTCGATCGCCGCCTGGATGCGCTGGCGCTCCTCGTCGTGGAACTGCGCCGGGTCGTAACGGTCCTGCGAGATCTGGCCGATCAGCTGGCGCGCGAGCTGCAGCTCGGCCTTGGATACCGCCAGCGGCGCGATGCCCAGGTCGGCCGGGCGGCGCACCTCGTCGGCGTAGAGCAGGGTGTGCAGCACCAGGCCTTCGTCCAGCGGCCGCACCAGCACCACCGACTGCTTGCCGCGGAAGGTCCAGCGCGCCAGCGCGCAGCGGCCGGTCTCGCGCATCGCCTCGCGCAGCAGCGCATAAGGCTTGCCGCCGCGTTTGTCGGGTGCCAGCAGCCAGGCCTTGTCGACGTACAGCGGGTCCACCGCGTCGGCCGGCACGAAGGCGACGATGTCGATCGCCGGGTCGTCGTGCTCGTCGAGTTCGTGCAGTTCGTCGGGCGTGAAGACGACGTAGCGGTCCTTCTCGAACTCGTAGCCCTTGACCATCTCGCGGCGCTCGACGCGCTTGCCGCTCTTCTCCGAGACGTACTGCTGGCGCACGCGCGTGCCGTCGGGCGCCAGCAGGTGCAGGCGCACGCCGGCCGAGGGCTCGGCGGCGGAGAACAGCTGCACCGGGATGCTGACGAGACCGAATCCCAGCGACAGCGAGGCGATCGGGCGCGCGGACATGGCGGCCGCCGGCAGGCGGCGTGCCCGAGGGCGGAACGCGGGTTGCCGCGCCGGGGCCCCGCGCTCGACCGCGGACACGAGGAGACGACGATGACCCGACTTCATGCAGCCGCCCTGCTGGCCGCTTTGGCCACCGCCACGTCGCTGGCCGCCGCCCAGGCCCCGGCCGGCGACGCCACCGACCCTGCCGCCACCGGCCAGCGCCAGGGCAGCGAGACGACGCCGTCGACGCTGCCGCCCGGCGCCACCTCCAGCGACGGCAACAAGGCCGCGGTGCCGGCCAGCGGCGTGCCGGGGACCCAGCCCGGCGACATGTCGACGATGCCGGCCGACCCCTCGACCGGCTCGACGCCCGGCCAGCCGCCGGGGGTCGGCAGCCCGGCCGACAAGGCGATGACGCCTCGCGGCCGCGGTTCGGCGGCGTCGGCGCCGACGACCGGGCGCTGATTCAGGCGCGCGCCGGCCGCGGCGCGCGCCGCCAGTCGGCCGCCGCCGAACGCCGCGGCAGCGGCGGGATCTCGAAACGCGGCATCTCCTGCACGCAGAAGCTGAGCGCCAGCACCAGCGTCGGCAGGTGGTAGAGCACGAACCACAGCCCCGGCTCGCGCCGGTCGTCGCCGCCGTGCGGCATCAGCGCGACGGTGGCGACCAGCGCCACCGCGGTCAGCGACGGGATCGCGCGCCGGAAGGCCGCGACCCAGCGCGCTGCGGCCAGGCGTTCGTGATATCGCGCCGGCGGCTCGGCCAGCGTCTGCGCCAGGTGGGCGGCGGCGCGGTCCAGCTCGGCCTCGGCGCGCCGGCAACGCTGGGCGATGCTGCCCGGCACGCGCAGCCGGCTCTCCCAGCCGCCGGGCTTGCGCGCCAGCGGCGCCCAGTTCCAGCCCAGCACCGCGAGCAGGTCTTCGGGCAGCTCCAGCTCGTGGCCGCCGGTGGCCGCCAGCGTCAGCTCGGCCGACATGCGGCGCACCGCCGGCAGCGCCAGCGTCAGCGTCAGCACGCCGGCGATGCGCGCGACGCCGCGTTGCAGCACCAGGCCGTCTTCGCCGTCGCCGTCGACCGCGTAGTCGCGCGCCACGGTCCAGCCCTCGCCGGCGCTGAAGGCGCGCTGCGGCGCGACGGCCATCAGCCGGTCGTGCAGCTCGCCGGCGTCGGCGCCGGCGGCTTCGAGCCGGGCGCGTGCGCCGGCCATCGTCAGCACGCGCGCCAACCTGAAGCGGCCTTCGGCGCTGCAATCGAGTTCGAGCTGGTCGTGGATCGCCGGCAGCGACTCGGTGGCCGCGTGCTCGGCAGCGCGGAAGACCAGGCGGCGCGCGAGGCGGTCGCTGGCCGCCAGATCGACGCGGCAGCCGCGGCGCGACAGCGGCGCGACCAGCGCCAGGATCTCGTGGTGCGACAGCGGGGGCAGGGACATCGTCTCAGCCCGCCGTGTCCAGCCGCCGCACCGGCACGCCCAGGTCGCGCCACTGCGCCGGGTGGCAGCTGAAGACCAGCAGCTGGTGGCGCTGCGCGGCGTCGAAGACGATGCGTTTCATGCGCTCCAGGCGCTCGGCGTCGGTGTGCACCAGCGCGTCGTCGAGGATCACCAGCGTCGGCCGCCCGGCTTCGCGCAGCAGGTCGGCGTAGGCCAGCCGGCAGACCAGGCCGAGCTGCTCGCGCGCGCCGAAGGACAGCGTCTCGAAGGCGCCGCGCTCCTCGCCGCGTAATCCGGGCCGCGCCAGCACCTCGGGGCGCAGGCTCTCGCCGACTTCCAGCCGCCCGGCCGGGAACAGCAGCGAGGCGTAGTGGTCCAGGTGTTTCTGCAGCGGTGCCTGCAACCGGCGCGTCAGCGCCTGGCGGCGGGCTTCGAGCTTGGTGGCCAGCAGGTCCAGTGCGTCGGCGCGGCGCTGCAGCTCGTCGCGGCGGCGCGCGGCGTGTCCGGCGGCGGCGCGTTCACCGGCCAGCTGTTCGTCCAGGCCTTGCGCGCCGACGGCGGCGAGCTCGGCGGCCAGGCGCGCGACTTCGAGTTCGCGGGCGCGGTGGGCGCGTTCGGCCTCGTCGGCGCTGCGGCGCAGGCGCTCGACGTCCTGGCGCAGGATGTCCGGGCGCGCGGCGGCGATGCGTGTCTGCACTGCTTCCAGCCGCGCCTGCGCCGCGGCCTGCTGGGCCTGGGCGTCGGCCAGCGCGAGCTGCTGGCGGCGCTGGGCTTCGGCGCGCGCCGGGTCGGCCAGCGCCGCGGCCAGCGCCTGGTGCTCACGTTCGGCGGCCTGGTGCTCGGCTTCGGCGGTGGCACGTTCGCGCTGGCGCGCCTCGGCCTGGCGCGCGGCCTCGGCACGCGCCTGTTCGGCCGCCGTGGCTTCGGCCTCGGCGCTGGCGACGGCCGGCGCTGCGGCCGCGGGCGCCGGCGGTAGCGCGGCCAGCGCCTGTTCGGCTTCGGCGCGGCGCGCCTGGGCGCGCGACAGCTCGGCTTCCAGCGCGTCCAGCCCGTGCGGCGCCAGCAGCGCCAGCGCCTGGCTGGCGCCGGCGGCTTCCTGCGACTTCAGCGCATGCGCCGCGGCGCGCGCTTCGGCCTCGTCGGCCGAGGCCAGCCCCAGGCGCTGCAGCAAGGCGGCACGTTCGTCGGCTAGGCGGGCGTGTTCACGCACCAGCGCCGCCAGGTCTTCGCCGCCGGGCACGACGGTGATCGTGCCGCCGGGCAGCGACAGCGTCGCGGCCTGGGTCAGCCGGCGTTCGCCCTGGCCCACGAGCGGCGCGCCGTCGAGCGCAACGCCGGCGTCGGCCTGCAGCTCGAAGGCCAGCCGGGTGGCGACCGCGTCCTGGCGGATGCCGAGTTCGTGCAGGCGCTGGCTCTGCTGGCGCAGCGTCTTCAGCTCGGCGGGCGGCACGGCCAGCGCCTCGGCCTCGCGGCGCAGCGCGGCGGCGCGCTGAGCTTCGGCGCGCGCGCGTTCGAGTGTCGCGGCGGCGCTGTCGGCGGCCTGGCGGGCGGCGGCGAGGTCGCGGCCGAGCTGGGCGCGGGTCTGCTCCTGGCGTGCCAGCGCCAGCGCCGCGCGCGCGGCGGCGAAGCGGGTCTCGGCGGCGGCCAGCGCCTGGCGGGCGACGGCTTCGGCGCCGGCCGCGGCTTCGTGGCGGTGCCGGGCCTGGGCGCGTGTGTTCTCGCGGGTCGCCAGTTCCTGCTGGCGCCGGGCTTCGTCGGCGATCTGCTGGCGCAGCAGCCCGGCCAGACCGTCGGCCTGGCGCAGCGTCGCGGCGGCGGCTTCGTGCTCGCGCTGCAGGCCGTCGGCGGCGGCCAGCGCCTCTTCGGCCTGGGCGAGCTGCTGACGCAAGGCCTTCCACGGCGCCTCGCGTGTCTCGGCCTCGTGTTCGTCGCGCAGGCGCTTGAGCCGGTCGACCTGCTCGGCGTGGCGGTGCACCGCGGCTTCGGTCTCGGCGACACGCTCGGCGCTCTCTTCGGCGGCGCGCTGGGCCTCGGCCAGCGCGCCGGTCGGCCGGCCGGTGGCGGTCAGCAGCTCGCGGCGCAGCAGGCGCACACGGTCCAGCACCTCGTCGCCGCCGGTCGCCGCGACCTCGCCGAGCGAGGCGTTCAGTGCCCGCTGCAGATGCGCCGCGGCGTGTTCCACCGGCCCTTCGATGGTCTGCGTCGTGCCCTGTTCCACCCACAGCAGCCCGGGGATGCCCCAGTGCTTCTCGTCGCTCGCGCCGCGCGAGGCGAACTCGAAACCCAGCAGCTCGGCCAGGTGGTCCTCGGCCTCGGCGCCTTCCCAGCGCCGCGCCCCGGCGACCAGTTCGCAGCGTTTCTTCTGCAGAAAGCTCTTCGTCAGGCGGTAGTCGGTGCCGCCGAGCGTGAAGTCCAGTTCGACGGTCGGCGCCGCGGCCGAGTCGCCCCAGGGCCGCAGGTCTTCGGCGCCGCTGGAGCGGTGGCGCTCGAAGAAGGCGGCGCGGATGGCGCGCACCAGCGTGCTCTTGCCGCTCTCGTTGGGTGCGGCGAATACGTTCAGGCCGGGTGCGAAGCCGGTGATCTCGAAGGGGTCGCGGAAACGCCGCAGCTCGGCGACACGCAGCCGGGTGAGCTTCATGCCGCGGCCTCCTCGCGCCCGGCCAGCAGGCCGGCGAGCACGGCCAGCGCCTCCTGCTCGACCGGGCCGTCGGCCTCGCGCAGCTCGGCCAGCACCTCGCCGAGATAACCGTCGGCGTGCAGCGCGGCCAGGTCTTCGGCGGTCGGCGCCAGACGCAGGCCGCTGCGCTCGCAGCGCAGCGCACGCACCCGCGCTTCGGCGGCAGCAATCGCTTCGTCCAGGCGGGCGCGGCCGGCCAGGTCCAGCGTGCCGGCGAGTGTCAGCTGCAGCACCTCGTCGGCGCCGCAGGCGGCGAGTTCGGCGACCAGCGCCTCGACGTCGGACGGCACGGCCAGCCGGCGCTCCAGCGTGCGCCAGCGGTGGCGGCCCAGCGGCAGCGCCTCGACCTCGGGCACGGCGCCGGGGCCGGCGATGCGCACACGCAGCACCTGGCCGGCGCCGTTGTCCTTGAAACGGTCCTGCTCGGGCGTGCCGGCGTACCAGCAGCGTTCGCCGATGCGTTTGGCGCCGTGCCAGTCGCCCAGCGCCAGGTAGTCCAGGCGCGCACGTTCGGCGCGATCCGGCGCGATCGGGTTGGCCGAGTCGATGTCCTCGGCCAGCAGGCCTTGCACCGCGCCGTGCGCCAGCCCCAGGCGCAGCCAGCCTTCGGGCGTGGTCCAGCCGTCGAAGGGCTCGGTGAGGTCGGTGTAGGTGTGGCGCTGGGTCAGCGGCGCGCACAGCACCGCGGCGCGCTGCTCGGGCAGTTCGACGACGCCGGGCTCCAGCGCCAGCTTCACGTTCGCCGGCACGACACCCAGGCGCAGTGCGTGGCGCCACACGCCTTCGGCCAGCGCGGCGTCGTGGTTGCCGGGGATCAGCACCCAGCGGCCGGCGAAGGGCTCCATCGCGTTGAACAGGCGGCGGATCGTGCGTGCCGAGACGCCTTGCGCGTCGAAGACGTCGCCGGCGACGAGCACCGCGTCGGCCTGCTCGTCGGCGGCCAGGCGCGCGATGCGCTCGACGGCGGCGAAACGTGCGTCGGCCAGCGCCGCGGCGTCCTCGGGTTCGAAGCCGCCGTACTGGCGGCCGATCTGCCAGTCGGCGGTGTGGATCAGCGTGGTCATGGGATGTCGAGTTCGTGCAGGCGGGCGGCCAGGCCCGAGCGGCGCCGCGTCGGCGAACGCACCGCGGCCGACAGCGCCGCGGCCGGGCCGGCCAGCGTGACACGCTGGCGGGCGCGTGTGATGCCGGTGTAGAGCAGTTCGCGCGTCAGCGCGCGCAGCGGGCGATCGGGCATCAGCAGCAGCAGGTCGGTGAACTCCGAGCCTTGCGACTGGTGCACCGTCATGCCGAACGCCGTGTCGTGCGGCGGCAGCCGCGCCGGCGCGACGCGGCGCCAGCCGCCGCCGGGCGCCGGGAACACGACTTCCAGCCGGCCCTGGGCGTCGGGCAGCGCCAGGCCGATGTCGCCGTTGAACAGCCGCAGCACGTAGTCGTTGCGGCGCACCATCACCGGCCGGCCCGGGTACCAGGCGCCGGGTGCGGCGCCGAGCGCGCGGCGCAGCTGGGCCGCGGCCAGCGCGTTGACGCCGGCGACACCGCGTGCGCCGTCGCGTGTCGCGCAGAGCACACGAAAGCCATCGAAGGCGCGCATCGCCGCGGCGGCGTCCTGCGGGTCGCGGCGCAGCGCGTCGACGTAGGGCGCGAAGCCGGCGGCGATTGCGTTGCGCACCGCCGCGCCGGGTTCGGCGCCGCGGTCGTCCAGCCACTGCACCGAAGCGTCGCCGCCGGCGCCCAGCCAGGCCAGCGCCTCGTCGGCGCGGCCGCCGTTGACCAGCGTGGCCAGCCGGCCGATGCCCGAGTCGGCGGCGAAACGGAAGGTGCGGCGGAACCAGACCACGCTGTCGGCGAGCGCCGGCGCGGCGGCCGGCGGCGGCCGCAGCGCCTGGGGGCTGACGCCGCAAGCCGCGGCGAGCTCGGCCCGGCAGCCGGGCGTCAGCGTCGTGTCGGCGCTCAGTTCGGCGAAGACCGCGCCGCTCTCGACCGCGGCGAGCTGGTCCTTGTCGCCGAGCAGCACGATGCGCGCGTGCGCCGGCACCGCGTCGAGCAGCCGGCGCGCCAGCGCCAGGTCCAGCATCGAGGCTTCGTCGACGACCAGCGCGTCGATCGCCAGCGGACGCTCGGCGCCGTGGAAGAAGCCGTCGGGGCCGGCGCGCAGCAGCCGGTGCACGGTGCTCGCTTCCTGCGGCAGCCGCGCGCGGATCGCCTCGGGGAGCTGCGCGGCGCGCCCTCGGATCGCCTCGGTCATGCGCGCCGCGGCCTTGCCGGTGGGCGCGGCCAGCGCGATGCGTGCCTCGGGGTCGTCGGCCAGCAGGCAGGCCAGCAGCGCGACGACGGTCGTCGTCTTGCCGGTGCCCGGGCCGCCGCTGATGACCGCCAGACGCTGGCGCAGCGCCAGCGCGGCGGCGGCCCGCTGCCAGTCGGGCGCCTCCTCCGTGCTGGTGTTGGCGGCGAAGAGTTCGGCCAGCCGCGCACGCGCGCCGGCGTCCAGCGCGCCGGGCACCGGCCGCGCCGCGGCCTTCAGCCGTGCGGCGAGGCGGCGCTCGTGGTCGAAGTCGCGCTGCAGGTAGAGCCGGCCGTCGGCGTCGAGCACCAGCGGCGCGGCGCCGGGCGCGTGCGCCGGGCCGACGACACACGAAGCTTCGAGCCGGGCGCGCCAGTCGCCGGGCTCGCCGTCGAGTTCGTCCAGCATCAGGCAGACGTGGCCGGCCGCGGTGGCACGCGACAGCGCTTCGGCGGCGCGGCCGGCGGCGTGGGCATCGTCGGCCTCGGCGCCGAGGCGGCGCGACCAGGCCTCGACGTGTGCTGCCAACCCGGCGGCCAGCGCTTCGGCCGGTGTTTCGGGGCGGGCCGGCGTCTCGTCCGCCGTTTCGGGCGTCTCGGGCTCCGGCACGACGTCGATCACGCCGCCGTCTTCGTCGAAGAAGACGTCGAGGTCGGGCAGGGCGTCGGCGGGCAGGTCTTCGACCCAGCCGGCGTCGGGCGCCGGTTCGGGCGGCGGGGCCACGACCGGCGGCGGCGCCGGTTCGTCGGCGAACAGCGGCAGCGTGCTCTCGTCGCGGGGGCGGCGGCGGCTCATCAGGCGTTCTCCACGGCGTCGAACAGCGCCGACAGGCGCTCGATCAGCGCGACGCTGGGTTTGTAGGCCCAGACGCCGGCAGGGCTGCCGTCGGCGTTGCGCCAGCCCGGGCGCAGGCCGCGCACGAACAGCACCATCGCGCCGCCGAGGTGGCGCTCGGGGTCGTAGCCGGCGCGGCGCGCACGCTGCCAGCGGTGCAGCGCGACCAGGTAGAGCAGCGCCTGCAGCTGGTAGCCGTGCGCGGCGACCTCGCGTGCCACCGGCTCGGGGCCGTAGTCGGCGGCGGTCCAGCCCAGGTGGTTGGACTTCCAGTCGAGCACGTGGCAGCGGCCGCGGTGCTCGAAGACCAGGTCGATGAAGCCGCGCAGATAACCGCGCAGCGTGCCGAAAGCCAACGGCGGCACCGGCAGGCCGGCTTCGCGCAGCACGGCCGCCAGCGCGTCGGCGGCCAGCGCGGGCGCCGGCAGCGTGAACTCCAGCTCGGCCAGGCGTCTGCCCGGCGGCACGTCGCCGAGCACGACGCCGCCCGGCAGCCGCGTCGCCAGCACGTCGGCGAGCAGCGTCTCCAGCATCGGCGCCAGCCGGCCGGCGTCGGCCTCGGCTTCGGGCGGGTGCGCGGCCAGCGCACGCGCCGCGGCCTCGGGCCAGCGTGCGGCGTCGGCGAAGTCGGCGTGCTCGAACAGCGCGTGCAGGCATTCGCCGGCCACCGCGCCCCGCGGGAAACGCAGCACGTCGTCGGCCGCCAGCGCCGCCGGCGCGGCACGGCGCGCCGGGCGCTGGGCCTCGTCGCGGTCCTGGGCGGCGCCTTCGTGGCGCAGGCCCTGGGTCAGGCTGCTGTAGCTGCCGATCCACCAGGCCGGCGGCACGGCCGGCGCCGGCAGCGCGACGATGGCCTCGGGGTCGGCGGCCTCGGCCGTCAGCGGCGTGCCCGGCGCGGCGGGCAGTTCACGCAGCGCGACGGTCTGCGCGTGCGTGGCGGCAAAGGCCGACCAGGCGGCGTCCAGCCCCTCGGGCGTGCGCTTGCCTTTCAGCCAGTCGGCGGGCTCTTCCTGGCCGTCGGCGACGAACCAGTTCAGCAACGCCTTCGTGCTCTCTGCGGCCGACTGGCGCACCGCGTAAGGCCCGACCACCAGCACCAAACGGTGCACCGCACGCGTCAGCGCGACGTAGAGCAGGCGCAGCGTCTCGGCGGCCTGCTCGACCTTGGCGCGTTCGTCGCTGCCGGGCTCGACCTCGGCGTCGCCGAAGACCCAGAGCTGCCGGCCGGCGGCGTCGTGCAGCTCGCGGCTCTCGCCGCCGCCGGTCGGCCCGGCGTGGCCGTCGAAGACGAAGGGGCAGAAGACGACCGGGTACTCCAGGCCCTTGCTCTTGTGGATGGTGACGATCTGCACCAGGTTGCGGTCGGACTCCAGGCGCAGCTGCGCCTCTTCGTCGCCGCCGGGCGCGCGGCGCTCGTCGTGCAGCCAGCGTTGCAAGGCCTCGGGCGAGGTGGTGGTCTCGGCGGCGCGCTGCAGGCATTCGGCGAGGTGCAGCCAGTTGGTCATGCGGCGTTCGCCGTCGGCGCGCGACAGCAGCCGCGCGGCGACGCCTTCGTCCTGCGTCCAGCGCCGCAGCATCACCGCGACGCCGCGCGTGAACCAGGTCTCGCGGTAGGCGGCGAAACGCTGCACGAGCTCGGCCAGCGCCGCCTCGTCGTCGGCCAGCGCGGCGATGCGTGCGGCGTCGAAGCCCATCGCCTCGGTGGCCAGCGCGGCGCGCAGGCGCGCGGCGTTGGCCGGCTCCAGCACCGCACCGAGCAGGCGTTCCAGGTCTTCGGCGTCGCGGCTGGCGAAGACGCTGGCCTGCGACAGCTCGACGCTGGCCACGCCCAGCGCCGCCAGTGCCTGGCGCATGCGCGCGCCCTGGCGGTGGCTGCGCACCAGCACGGCGATGTCGCCGGCGGCCAGGCCACGGCCGGCCAGCGTCGCTTCGCCGCGCCGGCCGGCGTCGACCAGGCGCGCGATCTCGGCGGCGCAGGCCTCGGCGGCACGCGCCATCGCCACGCTCTTGGCCAGCGGCTGGCCTTCGTCGTCGCGCGGCAGCGACCAGAGTTCGAGCGCGGCGCGCTCGGCGCCGCGGTCGGCGAAGGCCGCGCGCGGCTTGGCGCCGTAGCCGACCGGCTGGTAGTCCAGCCCGTCGAGCATGAAGGCGCGCGGCTGGTGGCCGAAGAGGCCGTTCAGCGCCGCCAGCAGCGGCTCGGACGAACGCTGGTTCTGCGCCAGCGTCCAGCTCGCGGTGGCGCTGCGCCGCGCCGCGAGATAGGTGTTCAGGTCGGCGTTGCGGAAGCTGTAGATCGCCTGCTTGGGGTCGCCGATCAGGAACAGTGGCGCGTCGCCGGCGCCGTAGACGGCTTCGAAGATCGCCCACTGCAGCGGGTCGGTGTCCTGGAACTCGTCGATCAGCGCCGCCGGGAAACGCGCCTTCAGCGCCGCGGCCAGCTGCGGGCAGGCGCCGCCGGTCAGGCGCTCGTGCAGGTTCTGCAGCATGTCGTCGAAGGCCAGCACGCGGCGTTCACGCTTCAGCGCGCGCAGCCGTTCGGGCGCGTCTTCGAGCAGCCGGCGCACCAGGCGCAGGCGTTCGACTTCCAGCGCGGCGCGCGCCGCGGCCAGCGCTTCGAGCAGCGCGTCGGCGGCTTCGAAGAAGGCGTGCGGCGCCGGCGGCGCCAGGCCTTTTTTCGGTTGCAGCTTCGCGGCGCCCAGCAGCGCGGCCTTGCCTTTGTCCAGCAGCTTGTCGGACGGCGCCAGCAGCGCCGACGGCGCGGCGGCGATCTCGTCCCAGCAGCGCGCCGCGGTGGCGACGCTGTCGGGCTTGTAGCGGTTGGCGGGCAGCCGCGGCAGCGCCTCGTGCACGGCGGCGAGCACGGTCTCGCGCTCGGTGCGCCAGAGCCGGCGGGCCTCGTCGAAGGCGCGTTCCAGCGCCGTCGTGTCGGCGGCCACCGGTTCGTCCAGCACCGCCGGCCACACCAGGCGCGCCAGCGGTTTGGCGATGCGCCGGCGCACCAGTTCGACCCAGGCTTCGGGCGTGTCGCCGCGCGAGAGCAGCAGCTCGGCGACACCCGCCGGCAGCGTGTCGGCGGCGACGTGGCGGCGCCAGAAGTCGAAGACGATCTCGCGCACCAGCGCGCCGTCGTCGGCCAGTTCCTGGCGCAGCGGCATCGCCGAGGCGAAGGGCGCGTCGGCCAGCGCACGCTGGCAGAAGCCGTGGATCGTGAAGATCGCCGCTTCGTCGAAGGTCTGCAGCGCGCGGGCTACGCGGGCGCGCATCTCGGCGTCGTCCAGCCCGAGCTCGGGCCGGCGCAGCGCGTCCAGCAGCCCGGCGACGAAGGGGTCGGCCAGCGCCGCCGGGCGGCCGTCGAGCGCGGCCAGCACGTCGACCAGACGGGCGCGGATGCGCTCGCGCAGCTCGGCGGTGGCGGCGTTGGTGAAGGTGACGACCAGCACCTGCTGTACCTCGAGCCGGCGTTCGAGCAGCAGGCGCAGGAACAGGCCGCAGAGGTTCCAGGTCTTGCCGGTGCCGGCCGAAGCCTCGACCAGCGCGATGCCGTCCAGCGGGCAGGCGAAGACGTCCAGCGGACGCGCGGTGACGGCGGTCATTCGAGCGCGCTCCCCTCGGCATGCGCCAGCAGCGGGCCGAAGACCGTGTGCGCGAGCTGCTCGAAGTCGCCGGCCAGCGCCTCGGCCTCGCGGCCGCGCCAGGCCAGGCGCATCGCTTCTTCGCCGCCTTCGGCATACGGCGTGCGTTCACCCGGCGTCCAGCACTTCAGCGCCGCGGCGGCGCCGTCGCGCACCAGCGCCAGCGAGGTCTTGGGATACAGCCGCAGCGGCTCGGCCAGGCCGCGCCGGTACAGGCGCAGCAGCGTCGCCAGCTGCTCGCGTGGCGCCTCGGGCGCACGCAGCAGCAGCTCGCCATTCGTCAGCAGCCAGCGCGTGCGCGGCGCGACGCCGGGCGGCGTGGCGGCGGCCAGCACCAGGTGGTGCAGCCAGGCTTCGAGCAGGTCGGCGCCCCGCAGCACGCCCCAGCGCCAGCGCACCAGGCCGCTGGCGCGCAAGTCGGCGAAGCCGGCGGCGACGGTCCAGCGTTCGCCGTCGAGATCGAAGTCCAGCTCGGCGCCCTGGGCGTCGAGCACCGGCTCGGCCAGCGCCGCGCGCACGCGTTCGGCGAAGCCGGCGACACGCGCGAACTCGGCGTCGCGCTGGCAGCGGCCCAGCGTGCCCGACGGCAGCTCGATGCCGGCTTCGGCGCGGCGCAGCGCGGCCTCGGTGTCGAGACCCGCCAGCAGCGGCGGCAGCAGGCGTTCGGCGAAGGCGCGGCGCGCCAGCGCATCGGCGACCAGCGGCTCGTCGTCCTCCAGCGCGGCCTCGTCGAACTGCAGCGCGATCTGCAGCCGCCGGCGCAGCAGGTGGCGCACCGGCTGGCGGAAGAACTCGACCAGCTGCGCCAGCGTCGGCGTGCGCCACTCGGGGCCGGGCGGTGGCAGCGGCGTGGTGAAGAAGGGCAGGGCCGGGTCGGGCGTGGCGTCGGCTTCCTCGTTTTCGTCGTCGCCGACCTCGGCCTCGGCGACCGGCGGCAGCGCCGCGGCCGTCGCGCCGGCGCGCAGCGCGGCGGCGAGTTCGGCGTCGTGGCTGCGCCGGCGGGTGTCGGCTTCGGCGTCGAAGAGTTCGGGCGCGAAGGACTGCAGCGGGTGTTCGACGACCAGGCGCTGGCGCGCCGCCGCCACCGAGCCCGGGTCCTCCGGATCCTCGGCCGTGGCCGCGGCCAGCAGCTCCAGCAGTTCGGCGACCAGCACCGACGGCGGCAGCGGCGCGTTGTCGCGCACGCTGCGGCCGCGCCAGCTCAGGTGCAGGTGTTCGCGCGCGGCCAGCAGCAGGTCGAGGAAGACGTTGCGCTCGTCGTGGCGGCGCTGGCGGTCGCCGCGCCGCGGCGCCAGCGCGATCAGGTCGAACTCGGGCGGGCGGGCGGTCGTCGGGAAGGCGCCGTCGTCCAGGCCGACGGCGCAGACGACGCGGTAGGGCAGGCCGCGCAGGCTGCTCATCGCCGAGAAGCTGACCGTGCCCGACGGCACGCCGCCGCGCGCCGGGTCGTCCAGCCGGGCTTCGAGCGCTCGGCGCAGCACGGCCAGCGGCAGCGCCGTCGTGGCGCCGGCGCCGGATGCGACGTCGTCGGCCAGGCGTGCGATCGTCCCGCGCAGTTCACGCAGCGCCGGCAGCTCGTCGCCGGCCGGGGCGACGAAACGGTCCAGCGCGGCGTGCAGCAGCCGCGCCCAGGCGGCGGCCGGGCGCGGGCGGGCGCTCTCGGCCTGCAGCCAGCGCAGCGCCTCGGCATAACGCCAGAAGGCGCCCAGCGTCGCCGCGGCCGAACCTTCGGCGTCGCCGGCCGGCAGCAGCCCGGGCAACGGCGACTCGGCGCCGGCCGGCAAGGCGTGGCCGAGGAACAGTCGGTCCAGCGCATCGGCCAGCGTGTGGCGGGCTTCGGCCGGCAGGTCGAAACCGGCGCGGTGCGTGGCGTCCAGGCCCCAGTGCAGGCCGCTGGCGAGCAGCCAGCCGTGCAGCCGCTCCAGTGCCGCTTCGTCGAGGCCGAAACGCCGCGCGACCGCCGGCTGCTGCAGCAGCGCGAACAGCTCGCTGGCCGCGACCCGCGAGGCGGCCAGCGACAGCAGCGCGAGCAGCGCGCGCGCCGCCGGGTCCTGGCCGCTGCGCGCGCGGCCGGTGACGGCGTAGGGGATGCGGCGCTCGGCCGGCACGGTGCCGAAGACGGCGTCGACCAGCGGCGCGGTGGCTTCCAGGTCGGGCGTGACGACGAGCACGTCGCCGGGCGTCAGCGTGGGGTCGGCGGCGAACAAGGCCAGCAGCCGGTCGTGCAGCGCTTCCAGCTCGCGGGTGCGCGAGTGCGCGACGTGGAACTCGACGCTGCGTTCGCCGGCCAGGTCGGCGGCCGAGCCCGGCTCGAGTTCGACCGAATCGAGGATCGCGCCTTGCAGCCGGCCGAGCAGCGTGTGCTCGGGCGGCCGGACGAACAGGTGCTCGTCGACGACGGCGTCGCCGGCGGCGTCGAGCAGTCCGTCGATCTGGGCCTGGGTCTGCTTGCCCCAGCCGGCGAGCAGCCGGTTGCCGACCTCGTGGCCGGCGTCGCGTCCGGCGGCCTGCAGCCAGGCCAGGCGGCGCGGGTCGACGAGCTCGAACCAGTACTCGCGGCAGGGGTTGAGCAGATAGACCTCGACCTCGATCGCCCGCCCCAGCGCCGCCAGCAGGCGCGCGTGCAGCGGGGGCATGGTCGGCAGCGCGACGACGTGCACACGCTCGGGCAGCCCGGCTTCGCGCGCCCGCGCCGCGCCGCCAGGGCCGGACAGCGTGTCGATGAAACCTTCGATCGGGTGGCGGCCGGAGACCCCGGTCTCGGCGACGACGCGCCGCCACAGATCGGCCTGCCAGGCGGCGTCGGCCGGCGCCGCGCCGCCGGGGAAGGCCACCGGCCGCCCGGCCAGCCACTCGGCCAGCCATTCGGGGCGGTAGGTGACGTACTGCTCGACGGTGGCGGCGATGCGTTCGGCCAGCTCCCAGCGCATCACCTCGTCGGCCTGCGCCAGGTAACCGGCCAGGCGCGGGTGGGCGCCGACCCAGTCGCGGTCGCCCAAGGCGCGCCAGACGCGCCAGGCCAGCACCTCGGGCGCGAATGGCGAACGTTCGGCGTCGATGCCGGGCACGACGGCGGCGATCTGCCGCCACAGCCATTGCGCCAGGTAGTCGAAACGCAGGTGCGCGCAGACGCCTTCGACCTGGGCGAACTCCAGCGTCAGCCGGCGGCGCAGCGCGGCACTGGGCACGACGATCTCGTCGGCGACGAACAGGTCCTCGCGTGGCACGGCCAGGCGCGCGCCCAGCAGCGCGGCCAGGGCTTCGAAACGGTTGGAGAAGTGCAGCGACAGCATCGGCGCGGGGAGTCTAGAGCGTGGCGGGGGCGCCACCGGGGGCATCCGCCGCCAGTCTGAGCCGCGTCAGGCTCATGGCTTGAGCTTGTGCCGTCGCCCAGGATGAGAACTATTGTTCGTCGTCGGCGCCGGATTGATTCAAGTTCAGACACGGTCCAGCCGAAATTCCGTCGATGCGGCCCGCAGAGGCCGTTGAATGGAAAGGCTCCCGGCATGCGAGTGAACGAACCCGTGACCCAGCGCGAGGTTGAGATGGACGATGGCAGCGTGCTGGTCTCGACCACCGACGCGCAAGGCCGCATCACCCACTGCAACAACGCGTTCGTTCGCATCAGCGGCTTCGACTACGACGAACTGATCGGCCAGCCGCACAACCTCGTGCGCCACCCGGACATGCCGCCGGAAGCGTTCAAGGACATGTGGCAGACCATCGGCCACGGCCGGCCGTGGTCGGCGGTGGTCAAGAACCGCTGCAAGAACGGCGACCACTACTGGGTCGTCGCCAACGTCACCCCGGTGCTGGAGAACGGCAAGCCGATCGGCTACATGTCGGTGCGGCAGAAGCCCACGCGCGAGCAGATCCGCGGCGCCGAGGCGCTGTACGCCCAGCTCAAGGCCGAACGCGAGTCGGGCCGCCACACGATCCGGCTGCACGCCGGCGGCGTGCGCTACCACGGGCTGCGCGACCTGCCGTACCGCGTCTTCCGGATGTCGCTGACGGTGCGCGTGGTCGGCGCCTTGTTCGCGCTGTTCTTCGGCGCGTCGCTGGCCGGCTGGTACTTCCAGGCCTTGTGGGCCTACATGCTGGCCAGCGCGGTCGGTTGCGCCGTCATCGGCAGCTGGTTCCACCTCTCGGTCGGCAAGCGCCTGGACGAATGCACGGCGACGGCCGCCCAGATCGCCGGCTGCAACCTCACCGGCCACATCGACTACGACCCGCGCCACCCGCTGGGCAAGCTGACGCGCAACATCTGGCTGGCCAACCTGAACATGCAGGCCATCGTCGCCGACGTGCGCGCCGAGGTCTCGGGCATGACCTCGGCGTCCAAGGAGATCGCGCAGGGCAGCAACGACTTGTCGCAGCGCACCGAGACGCAGTCCTCCGAAGTCCAGCGCACGGCGTCGGTGATGGAAGAGATCACCGGCACCGTCAAGGCCACGGCCGACACCGCGCAGCAGGTCGCTCGCGTCAGCGAGGACGCACGCGGCGTCGCCAGCCGCGGCGGCGACGCCGTCGTCGAGCTGGTGAAGACGATGGACGCGATCGAGTCTTCGTCCAAGCGTGTCGCCGAGGTCATCCAGGTCATCGAAGGCATCGCCTTCCAGACCAACATCCTGTCGCTGAACGCCGCGGTCGAAGCCGCACGTGCCGGCGAACAGGGCCGCGGCTTCGCCGTCGTCGCCAGCGAGGTGCGCGCGCTGGCCCAGCGCAGCAGCCAGGCGGCCAAGGAGATCCGCGAGCTGATCGGCAGTTCGGTCCAGCAGGTGACCGACGGCGCCCGCCGCGTGCAGACCGCCGAAGGCGTGATCGCCGAGGTCGTCGAGTCGGTGCACCGCGTCGGCACGCTGGTCGCCGAGATCACCCACGCGACCGGCGAGCAGTCGCAAGGCATCGCCGAGGTCAACGGCGCGATCTCGACGATCGACCAGTCGACGCAGCAGAACGCGGCGCTGGCCGAGCAGGCCGCCGCGGCCTGCGTGTCCCTGGAAGCCCGCGCCGCGACGCTGGTGCGCGCGGTGCAGATCTTCCGCGTCAGCGCCTGATCAGGGCTGGCGCCGCGGCAAGGCGATGACGGTGCCTTCGCGGCGCGAGTCGGCGGCGCCGTACTGGCGCCCGGTCGCCGGGTCGACGAGCACCGCCTGCACCGAGCCGATGTCGGTGATCGACACCGCGTAGCCCAGCGCCTTCAGTGCGTCGACGGTGGCCTGCGGCATCGTCGTCTCGGTGGCGACGTTGCTGCCGGCGCTGGCGACCGAGACCCGCGGTGCGTCGATCGCCTGCTGCAGCCCCATGCCGTGGTCGACGAGGTTCAGCGTCACGTTGAACACCGAGTTGATGATCGTCGCCCCGCCCGGCGAGCCGTAGGCGACGACCGGCTGGCCTTCGGGCGTGAAGATCATCGTCGGCGCCATGCTGCTGCGCGGGCGCTTGCCCGGCTGCACGTCGTTGCTGCCGGCGGCGCCGGTGTACGGGTTGACGGTCGGCGCCAGGTTGAAGTCGGTCAGCTCGTTGTTCAGCAGGAAGCCGAAGTTGCGGAAGCTGCCGTCTTCGCGCGTGTAGCCGGCGAAGACGCCGATGCCGTGCGAAGACTCGATGGTGTTGGTATAGGACACCATGTTGCCCCAGCGGTCGACGACCGAGAAATGCGTCGTCGTCTCGCCCGGGCCGTCGATCGGCGCGGCCACCGCCAGCGGCCGGCTGCGGCGCAGCGGCTTGGTGTCGTAGGGGCGCGGATCGCCGGCCGTCGGGTCGGGCTGGGCGCGCACGCCGGGCACGATCAGCGCGCTGCGCTGGGCGACGTACTCCGGGTCCAGCAGCCCGGCCGCCGGCACGTGCACGAAGTCCTCGTCGCCGGCCCAGACGGCGCGGTCGGCGAAAGCGACACGCATCGTCTCGACCATGGTCTGCACAGTCTTCGGCTCGCCGAAGCCCCAGCCCTGGCTGGCGTCGCCGATCGGGAAACGCTCGATCATCGCCAGCATCTGCAGGATGGTCAGCCCGCCGGAGGACGGCGGCGGCATCGACTTCAGCTTCCAGCCGCGGTAGCGGCCTTCGACCGGCACACGCAGCGCCGGCTGGTAGCCCTGCAGGTCGGCGTAGGACATGCTGCCGCCCTTGCTGCCGGCTTCGCTGCGCGTGAACTTCTGGCCTTCGACGATGCCCTTGGCGATGTCGCAGCCGAGTTCGGGCTTCAGGACGTAGAAGCAGTCGGGGCCGCGCGTGGCGATCAGGCGCAGCGTCTCGGCCAGCGGCTCGTTGCGGATCAGCTGGCCCACCGCCGGCGGCACGCCGCCGGGGCAGAAGAAGGCCTCGGCCTCGGGCGAGTTGCGGGCGCGGCTGTTGCAGCTGGCGCTGACGTAGCGCGGCGTCGCCTCGAAGCCCTGTGAGGCGAGCCGGATCGCCGGCAGCATCACCTGGCCGAGCTTGAGCCGGCCCCAGTGTTCGAGTGCCCAGGCGGTGCCGCGCACCATGCCCGGCACGCCGACGGCCACGCCTTGCAGCGACGGGTTGGGCACGCCGACGAACATGTCCGGCGTCGCGCCGGCCGGTGCCGTCTCGCGGCTGTCGAGCACGAAGGTCTCGCCGGTCTCGACGAGGTGGACCATCATGAAGCCGCCGCCGCCGATGCCCGCCGACTGCGGTTCGACGACGTTGAGCGCGTAGGCGATCGCGACCGCGGCGTCGACCGCGTTGCCGCCCCAGCCCAGCACACGCGCGCCGGCTTCGGCGGCGTAGGGGTTGGCGGTGGAGACGACGCCGCGTTTGAGCCCCTGGACCTTGGCCGCCTCGGCGACGGCGGCCAGGCGCGGGGCCGGTTGGGAGGTGTCGCGTGCGAATGCCGGCGGGCTGAGCAGCAGCACGGCCAGCGCTGCGACGCCGGCGCGGGGGGCGAATCTCATCGGGATCTCCGCATCGCAGGCGGCGCCCGCGGCGCCTGCATGCTCGCGCCGCCGTCCATAGGCGGCAAGCCCAAGACCCTGCCGCCGGCGGCCGCGGCGTATCAGAACGTGACCTTGCCGGTCTCGGCGTCGACCTTGATCAGGTCGCGCGCCAGCGCGGCCGAGGCGGCGCGTGCGAAGTCCGTGCGGAAGGCCTCGTCGTCGTGGAAGCCCTGCAGGCCGACCGCGCGCGCGATCGCCGCCAGCTTGTCGGCCACCAGCACCTTGCCCAGCGCGCGCAGCGGCTCGCAGTCGTTGGCGACGAACTGGTCGTCCAGCCAGCGTCGGGCTTCGTCGGCGGCCCAGGGTTTGTCGTGGTCCGGCAGGTTCACCGTCAGTTCGTCGGGGCCGAACACGAGGCGCACGGTCGATCTCATCGTTGGCTCTCTCCCAAGGGTTGCCGGCAGTCTAGGGGCGGGCGCAGGGGCTGGGCATGGGGGGAGTCCCTGCAGGCGCAGGACATGCGCAGGAGGGGCTCGATCGACGCAGTTTTGCGCCTTGAATCACTGTGCCGATATCGATTTTGCTAGTTACCACTCGCGTTCGTGAAGGATGTCGTGGGCGTGTTCATACCTGTTTGAGTCGCGCTTCATTCCGGTCGCCCAGGGACGATAGGCGTATGCATACGGCAAACGTACCGACACGGTCCGCCGCCGACATCTGCCGCACCGAACACCACGTCCATGACCGAACTCTCCTTGCCGACCTTGCCGGCCGAATCCAAGCCGCGGTTCCCGCTGGCGAGCTCGCGCTGGCCGGCGACGGCGATCGCCCTGCCGGCCGCGGCGCTGCTCGCCTGGGCCTCGGGCGGCGAGGCCTGGGCCTGCGTCGGCGCCGCCGCGCTGGTGCTGGTGGCCGGCATCGGCGACCGCCGCGTGCAGCGGGCTCGCCGCGAGCGTGATCGCCTGGTCGCCGAGTGGGCTGCCGCGCAGCGTGCTCTCGGCACCGAACTCGCGCCGCTGTGGGCCACCCACGTCGAAGGCGCGCGTTCGCAGACCGAGGCCGCCGTCTGTGCGCTGACCGAACGTTTCGGCGGCATCGTCTCGCGCCTGGACACGGCGCTGGCCGCGGCCGGCAGCGGTGGCGACCACGGCGCCGGCGAGGTGCAGGTGCGCAGCCGCCACGACCTCGAAGGCATTCTCGACTCGCTGCGTCGCGCCACCGGCGGCAACAGCGAGCTGCGCCAGGCGGTGCAGGAACTCGTGCCTTTCGTCGCCGAACTGCGCGAGATGGCCAACGAGGTCTCGGCGATCGCGTCCAAGACGAATCTGCTGGCGATCAACGCCGCCATCGAGGCCGCGCATGCCGGCCCCGAAGGCCGCGGCTTCGGCGTGCTGGCGCAGGAGGTGCGCAAGCTTTCGGCGCAGTCGGCCTCGACCGGCGAGCGCATGGCGCGCGACGTCGACTCGATCTCCGGCGCCATCCTGAAAGCCTGCGGCGACGCCCGCGACTCCGAAGCCACCGAGGCCGAGATGCTCGCCGCCTCGGGCCAGGCGATCCAGCGCGTGCTCGCCGACTTCGAGGGCGTGACGCGTTCGCTGGAGGACGCCGCCGCGCGGCTGCAGGCCGACAGCCAGGGCATCCAGACCGAGGTCGTCGAGTCGCTGGTGCAGCTGCAGTTCCAGGACCGCGTCAGCCAGCGCCTGAGCCACGTGCGCGACAGCCTGCAGCACCTGGACCATCTGGCGCGCGAAGGCGACGCCAGGCCGCTGGACACCGCCGTGCTGCTCGACGAGCTGCGCCGCAGCTACGCGATGGCCGACGAACACGCTGCCGAGACGGGACGCTCGGCAGCCGCGGCGCCCGCCGCACCGGCGCCGGCCGAAGAGGCCGTCACCTTCTTCTGATCACCCGGCATCACAGGACCGCCGACATGGCCAAGACCATCATGATCGTCGACGACTCGGCTTCGCTGCGCCAGGTCGTCGCCATCGCCCTCAGGGGCGCCGGCTACGACGTGCTCGAAGCCTGCGACGGCGCCGACGCGCTGCGCAAGCTCACCGGCGCCAAGATCCACCTGATCGTCAGCGACGTGAACATGCCCAACCTCGACGGCATCGGTTTCGTCAAGGCGGTCAAGCAGCTCGCGGCCTACCGCTTCACGCCGATCGTGATGCTGACCACCGAGTCGGCGGCGAACAAGAAGGCCGAAGGCCAGGCCGCCGGCGCCAAGGCCTGGGTGGTCAAGCCCTTCAGCCCGCCGCAGCTGCTGGCGGTGGTGCAGAAGCTCGTGCTGCCCTAGAGCGCAGGGACCGACGATGAGCACCACCTCTTTCGCCATCGAAGGCGAACTCACGATCTACCGCGCGGCCGAGCTGCGCCAGGCGCTGCTCGCAGCGCTGGGCGACGGCGCCGACGGCGACTTCGAGATCGACCTGGCCGCCGTCACCGAGTTCGACAGCGCCGGCGTGCAACTGCTGATCGCCGCGAAGAAGAGTGCCGCCGCGCGCGGCCGCGCGCTGCGCCTCGTCGGGCATGCCCCGTCGGTGCGCGACGCCTTCGCGGTGCTGGACCTCGCCGGCCACTTCGGCGACCCGCTGACCCCGCCGGCATCGCACTGACGCCGGCTTGCAGGGAGAACAGAACGTGGACATGGACGACGCGCTGAAGACCTTCTTCAGCGAGGCGCGCGAACTGCTCGCCGACATGGAGACCGCGCTGCTCGGCGCCGACGAGAGCCCGACGGCCGAGCTCGACGTCAACGCGATCTTCCGTGCCGCGCACACGATCAAGGGCTCGGCCGGCCTGTTCGGTCTGGACGGTGTCGTGCGCTTCACGCACGTGCTGGAAAGCGTGCTCGACGAGGTGCGCGCCGGCAGCGTGGCGATCCGCGGGCCGCTGCTGCCGCTGCTGCTGCGCTGCTGCGACCACGTCGGCGCCTGGGTCGACGCGCTGGAGTCGGGCGCCGAGCCCGGGCCCGCGCACCGTGCCGTCGAAGACACGCTGCTGGTGCAGCTGCGCGCCTTCCTCGACGCCCCGGCCGCGGCGCCCGAAGCGGCCGCCGCCGAGCCTGCGCCGGCCGCCGAAGGCCAGTGGCATCTGTCGATCCGCTTCGGCGCCGACGTGCTGCGCAACGGCATGGACCCGCTGGCCTTCGTGCGCTACCTGTCTTCGATCGGCCGCGTCGAGCGCATCGTCACGCTGCCCGACGCGGTGCCGACGCTGGAGGACCTGGACCCCGAAGGCTGCTGCCTGGGCTTCGAGATCGCGCTCGTCACCGCCGCCGACCGGGCGACGATCGAGAGCGTCTTCGAGTTCGTCATCGACGACTGCGAGCTGCGCCTGGTGCCGCCGCGCAGCCGTGTCGCCGAGTACATCGATCTGATCCGCGCGCTGCCCGAGCAGCCCGAGCGCATCGGCGAGATCCTCGTGCGCTGCGGCAGCATCACCGAGCGCGAACTGGTCGAGGCCCTGGGCGTGCAGCGCGAGGCCGACCCGGCGCCGCGCCTGGGCGCGCTGCTGGCCGAGCAGGGCCGGGTCGCGCCCGAGGTCGTCGAAGCGGCGCTGGACCGCCAGCGCCAGGTGCGCGAGACGCGTTCGAGCGAAGCCTCGACGATCCGCGTCGACGCCGCCAAGCTCGACCGGCTGATCACGCTGGTCGGCGAACTCGTCATCGCCGCCGCCGGCGCGCGCCAGGCCGGGCGCCGCGTGCGCGACCTGGAACTGCAGGAGGCGCACGCGACGCTGGACGCCCTCGTGCAGGACGTGCGCGACAGCGCGCTGAACCTGCGCATGGTGCGCATCGGCGCCACCTTCTCGCGCTTCAAGCGTGTCGTGCACGACGTCGCGCACGAGCTCGGCAAGGACATCGAGCTCGTCGTCAGCGGCGAGGACACCGAACTCGACAAGACCGTCGTCGAGAAGCTCGGCGACCCGCTGATGCACCTGGTGCGCAACGCCATCGACCACGGCATCGACTCGCCCGAGCAGCGCGCCGCACGCGGCAAGCCCGCGCGCGGTGTCGTCGGCCTCAACGCCTTCCACGACTCGGGCGCCATCGTCATCGAGGTCAGCGACGACGGCGGCGGCCTGAACCGAGAGCGCATCCTGGCCAAGGCGCGCGAGCGCGGCCTGGTCGCGCCCGACCAGGTGCCGGCCGACCACGAGATCGACCAGCTCATCTTCGAGGCCGGCTTCTCGACGGCGGAGAAGGTGACCAACCTGTCCGGCCGCGGCGTCGGCATGGACGTCGTCAAGCAGAACATCACCGCGCTGCGCGGCAGCGTCGCGCTCGCCAGCCGGCCCGGCGAAGGCACGACGGTCACCGTCAGGCTGCCGCTGACGCTGGCGATCATCAACGGCTTCCAGGTCGCCGTCGGCCGCTCGATGTTCGTCGTGCCGATGGAGATGGTCGACGAATGCGTGGCCTACAGCTGCGCCGACGGCCACGACTACACCGACCTGCGCGGCGGCGTGCTGCCGCTGGTGCGGCTGCGCGATCTGTTCGGTCTCGGCGGCGTGGCGCCGGCGCGCCAGAACATCGTCGTCGTGCAGTGCGGCGGCGCACGCTGCGGCCTGGTCGTCGACGCGCTGCTCGGCGAGAGCCAGACCGTCATCAAGCCGCTGTCGCGCATGTTCCAGGACGTGCGCGGCATCAGCGGCTCGGCGCTGCTGGGCTCCGGCGACGTCGCCCTGATCCTCGATGTGCCCGCCATCGCGAAGCTCGCGCTGGCGCGGCACGCCTCCCGTGCCCCGTCCAACGATTACGACCGCCAACGGCTCGTCGCAACTGTCTGACCGTTTACGGCCATTACCACCTGTTCGAAGGGAATGAACGTGTTCAAGAACATGAAGCTGGCGACGAAGCTCTTCGGCTCGTTCGTCGTCGTGCTGCTGCTGATGGCAGCGCTCGGAGTCTTCTCGATCTCCCGTCTGGCCGTGGTCAACGGCTCGACGGACGATCTGGCCGACAACTGGTTGCCCAGCGTGCAGCTGGCGATGACCGCCAAGGCGCAGGTCAACCGCGCCCGCGTGCTCGAGTACCGCGCCATCCTCGCCGAGGAACGGCAGGAGGTCGAACAGACGGAGAAGGAGTACGCCGACAACCTCGAACTGCTGAAGAAGACGCTGACCCATTACGGCAAGCTGGTGTCCAACCCGGAGGAGAAAAAAGCCTACGAGGTGTTCACGACCGCGTTCGACGGCTACGTCATGCAGCACGGCCGCATCGCCGAGCTGGCACTGAAGAACGCACAGAACGAGGCCCGGGCGGTGCTCAACGCCGAGAGCCGCACGCACTACAACACGATGCGCGCCACCGCCGACAAGCTCGCCGAGATCAACGTCGCCGGCGCAGCCGAGGCCTCCGCGCTCGCCACCACGACCTACGAGAACGCGCGCCTGTGGACCATCGGCATCATCGCCGGCTGCTCGCTGCTGGCGCTGGGCATGGCGCTGATCATCACGCGTTCGATCACGCGTCAGGTCGGCGGCGAGCCGGCTTACGTGGTCGACATCGCCAACAGCGTCGCCCAGGGCGACCTGACGCCGGACATCCGTGTCCGCCAAGGCGACACGACGAGCATCCTGGCCGCGGTGAAGACCATGGTCGGCCGCCTGTCGCAGGTGGTGACCGAGGTGAACCAGAGCGCCGAGGCGCTGGCCGGGGCGTCCGAGGAAGTGAGCGCCACCGCGCAATCGCTGTCGCAGGCCGCCAGCGAGCAGGCCGCCGGTGTCGAGGAAACCAGCGCGTCGATGGAGCAGATGACGGCGTCGATCTCGCAGAACACCGAGAACGCCAAGGTCACCGACGGCATGGCGACCAAGGCCGCCACCGAGGCCCAGGAAGGCGGCGATGCGGTCAAGTCCACCGTCTCGGCGATGAAGCAGATCGCGCAGAAGATCTCGATCATCGACGACATCGCCTACCAGACCAACCTGCTGGCGCTCAACGCCGCGATCGAGGCCGCGCGTGCCGGCGAACACGGCAAGGGTTTCGCGGTCGTCGCCGCCGAGGTGCGCAAGCTGGCCGAACGCAGCCAGGTCGCGGCGCAGGAGATCGGCGACGTCGCCGGCTCCAGCGTCGAGCTGGCCGAACGTGCCGGCCATCTGCTCGACCAGATCGTGCCGAACATCCAGAAGACCTCCGACCTGGTGCAGGAGATCGCCGCCGCGTCGCAGGAGCAGTCCACCGGCGTCGGCCAGATCAACGCCGCGGTGACGCAGCTCAGCCAGACGACGCAGCAGAACGCCTCCAGCTCCGAGGAACTGGCCGCCACGGCCGAGGAGATGAGCAGCCAGGCCGAGCAGCTGCAGCAGGCGATGGCCTTCTTCAAGCTGCCCGGCGGCGCGGCCCCCGCCTCGCGTGCGCGTCCCGCCGCCGGCGACGGCCACAAGCGCAAGGCGGCGGCGGCGATCCGCCGTGCCGCCACCGGCGGCCCGGTGGCGCGCGCGACGGCCGAGTCGGTCGACGAGTCGCAGTTCGTGCAGTTCTGAGGTGCAGGCCATGACTGCTCTGGCAAACCCGGGCAGCGCGGCCGTGCGCCGCGCCCCGCCGGTCGAGGCGAAGACCGAGCCCAGCCTGGTGCTCACCTTCCTGCTCGGCGGCGAGCTCTTCGGCATCACGATCCGCACGATCAAGGAGATCATCGAGTACCGCCAGCCGACCGAAGTGCCGGCGATGCCGGCCGCGGTGCTGGGGGTCATCAACCTGCGCGGCGCCGTCGTGCCGGTGATGGATCTCCAGGCCCGCCTGGGGCGTCCTGCGGCGGTGATCGGCCGGCGCACCTGCATCGTCATCGTCGAGATCGGTGACGGCGATGAGTCGCTGACTGTCGGCATCGTCGTCGACGCGGTCAGCGAGGTGCTGGAGATCCCGTCCGAGGACGTCGAGCCGCCGCCGAGCTTCGGCGCGCGCGTGGCCGCCGAGTTCATCGCCGGCATGGGCAAGGTCCGCGGGCGTTTCGTCATCCTGCTGGACGTCGCGCGCGTGCTCGCGATCGGCGTGTCCGCCGAGGCGCTGGCCGCCGTGTCCTGATACGCCCGAGGGCAGAGCCGATGCCGACGCTGCGCGACCTTGTCGCCTCGATCCTCGTTGTCGACGACAGCGAGGTTCAGCGCCAGCACATGGCGGCGATGTGCCGCGAGCTCGGCGTCGCGGCGGTCGACGAAGCCGCCAGCGGCGAGCAGGCGCTGGAGATCCTTGCGCAGAGCACGCTGCCGCAGGCCGTCATCGTCGACCTCGAGATGCCGGGCATGGACGGCGTCGAACTGATCGAGGCGATGCACCGGCGCGGCCTGATGCTGCCGCTGGTCGTCGTCTCGGCGCACGAAGGCGCGCTGGTGCACACCGTCGAGGCGCTGGCGCGCGAGATGGGCATGCCGGTGCTCGCCGCCCTGCAGAAACCGCTGTCGGCCGAGGTGCTGGCGGAGGTGCTGCGCCGCAGTTCGCGGCCACCGCCGGCCCGCAGGGCGCCGATCGCGCTGCCACCGGCCGAGGACCTCGCGCGTGCGATCGTGCACGGGCAGATCGCGGTGCATTACCAGCCCAAGATCTGTCTGCGCACCGGGCTGCTGCGCGGCGTCGAGGCGCTCGCGCGCTGGCACCACCCGCGCGCGGGCGACGTGCCGGCGGGAGGCTTCGTCGAACTGGCCGAAGCCAGCGGGCTGATCCGCGACCTCAGCTTCTCGGTCACCGAGACCGCCCTGGCCACGCTGGCGCACTGGTGCTCGCGCGGGCTGCGCCTGTCGCTGGCGCTGAACCTGTCGCCGCGGCTGCTGACCGTTCCCGACCTCGTCGGCGAACTGCTCGCGCGCGTGCGCGATCACGCGCTCGAGCCCTCGCAGGTGGTGCTCGAGCTGACCGAGAGCTCGGTCGTCGCCGCCTACGACGGCGGCATCGGCGTGCTGACGCGGCTGCGGCTCAAGGGCTTCGGGCTGTCGATCGACGACTACGGCACCGGCTACGCGTCGATGAGCCAGCTGGCGCGCATCCCGTTCAGCGAGCTGAAGATCGACCGCCAGTTCGTGCACGGCTCGTCGGTGCGCCACGCCCAGCGCATGCTGCTGGAGTCGGCGCTGGAGACGGCGCGCCGTTTCGGCCTGGTCTGCGTGGCCGAAGGCGTGGAGGGCATCGCCGACTGGCGGCTGCTGCAGACGCTGGGCTGCGACGTCGCCCAGGGCTACCTGGTCGCGCGGCCGATGGCCGCCGAGGCCTTGCTTCCGTGGCTCAAGACCCATCAGACCCAATTGGCGCGCTTGCGCGCCCCGACGCGGCCCGACGCGGCCTGAACCCGATGCACGATCCCGTGATCAGCGAACGCGAGTTCGAACGTTTCCAGCGCTTCATCCACGAAGCCGCGGGCATCCGCCTGTCGCCGGCGAAGAAGGCGCTGGTCAGCGGCCGGCTCTCGCGCCGGCTGCGCGAGCACGCGCTCGGCAGCTACGACGAGTACTACCGGCTGCTCACCAGCGGCGAGCAGCCGGGCGAGGTGCAGACCGCGATCGACCTGCTGACGACCAACGAGACCTACTTCTTCCGCGAGCCGCGCCACTTCGAGCTGCTCGAGCGCCTGGCGCGCGAGGCCGCCGCCGCGGCGCGGCCGCTGCGCGTCTGGAGCGCTGCCTGCTCCAGCGGCGAGGAGTGCTACACGATCGCGATGGTGCTCGCCGAGGCGATGGGCTCGACGCCCTGGGAGGTGCTGGGCACCGACATCAGCACCCGGGTGCTGGAACGCGCCCGCCGCGGCCTGTATCCGCTGGAGCGCACCGAGGGCATCCCGCCGGCGCTGCTCAAGCGCCACTGCCTGCGCGGCACCGGCAAGGCCGAGGGCACGCTGCTGGTCAGCCGCGCGCTGCGCGAGCGCGTGCGTTTCGCCCAGGTCAACCTCAACCGGCCGCTGCCGGCGATCGGGCGCTTCGACGTCGTCTTCCTGCGCAACGTGATGATCTACTTCGACGCCGGCACCAAGAGCCAGATCGTCGCGCGCGTGCTCGGCCAGCTGGAGCCGGGCGGCCACCTGATGATCGGCCACTCCGAGACGCTGCACGGCGTCAGCGACGCGGTGCGCCAGATCGCACCGTCCACCTACGTCAAGCGCTGAAGCGCCGTTGCCGATGAAGAAGCTCAGTGTGCTCGTCGTCGACGATTCCGCGGTCGTGCGCCAGGTGCTGGGCGCCCTGCTCGGCGAAGTGCCCGACTTCGAGGTCACGACGGCCTCCGACCCGCTGATCGCGATGGAGCGCATGCAGCGCGCCTGGCCCGACGTCATCGTGCTCGACGTCGAGATGCCGCGCATGGACGGGCTGACCTTTCTGCGCAAGCTGATGCACGAGCGGCCGACGCCGGTCGTCATCTGCTCGACGCTGACCGAGAAGGGCGCGCGCACGACGATGGAGGCGATGGCCGCCGGCGCCGTGGCCATCGTCACCAAGCCCAAGCTCGGCCTCAAGCAGTTCCTCGGCGAGGCGGCGGCCGAACTGGCCGCCACGGTGCGCGGCGCCGCCCAGGCGCGCGTGCTGCCGCGCCGTGCGGCAGCGGAGCCGCCGGCGGTGGTCGCCAAGCTCAGCGCCGACGCCGTGTTGCCGCCCGGCACCACGCGGGCGATGTCGCAGACCACCGAACGCATCGTCGCGCTGGGCACCTCCACCGGCGGCACGCAGGCGCTGGAGCAGGTGCTGACGGCGCTGCCGCGGGTGTGCCCGGGCATCGTGCTCGTGCAGCACATGCCCGAGCGTTTCACCGCCGCTTTCGCCGAGCGGCTGGACAGGATCTGCCAGGTCGAGGTGCGCGAGGCGCGCCACCAGGACCGCGTGATCCCGGGCCGGGTGCTGATCGCCCCGGGCGGCCGCCACCTCGTGCTGCGCCGCAGCGGCGCCTACTACCACGTCGACGTCGTCGACGGCCCGCCGGTCAACCGCCACCGGCCGTCGGTGGACGTGCTGTTCCGATCGGTGGCCCGCGCGGCCGGCGCCAACGCCACCGGGATCATCATGACCGGCATGGGCGACGACGGCGCCGCGGGGCTGCTGGAGATGCGCCAGGCCGGCGCGCACACGCTTGCGCAGGACGAAGCGAGCTGTGTTGTCTATGGAATGCCCAAGGAGGCGGTTCGACGCGGGGCCGTCGAACGTTCTGTTGGACTGGATCAAGTCGCGCGCGAAATCGTCGCCGCGGCTTGATTCGACGTAAGCCCATGTGCGCCTTGATGACGGAGCGTGACGGTTTTGTGCCGCGACCGGTGCTCCTTCAGGCTGCCGGTCTGTCCAACCCCGGAGCGCAGCATGGCCCCCAGAAAGTCCCCGGCTCCCAAGCGTCGCCGCAGCGCGGCCGCACGCGCTTCTTTCCGCCAGGCGCTCATCGCGCAGGCCCAGGCGCTGATGCGCAGCGCGGGCTCCGAGGCGGTGACGATCCGCGCCGTCACCGAGCCGCTGGGCGTCTCGCAGATGGCGTTCTATACCTACTTCGAGAGCCGCACCGAGCTGCTGCGCGCCGTCTGGACCGAGTGCATCGGCGAACTCCAGGATGCTTTGCTGACGGCCCCGGCGCCGGATGCCTCGCCGCGCGAGGTGCTGCGTGCCCACGTGGAGACCTTTCTGCGCTACTGGGAGCAGCAGCCCGACCTCTACCGCATCGTCTACAACCCGGCGCTGAGCTTCCAGACGACGCCGGAGATGGCGCGCGCCGAGCCCGTGTATGCCGAGATGCTGGAGCTGGGACGCCAGCGGGTCGCCGCGGTGATCGGCGCGAACGCGAACGACGCCGCCGTGCTGACGCTGGGCGAGCAGATCTTCACCAAGGGCGTCGGTTATCTGCACACCGTGCTGGTGCTTCGCCGCTACCCGATCGCCGACCCGGTGCGCCTGCGCGAATGGGTCATCGAGGACATCGTCGAAGGCGTCGCCCGGCATGGGCGAGCGCCGGCTGATCCGGCTCCGGCCACCAGAAAACGCCAAAAACGCTGAAAACGCGTTCTCTGACCGCAGGATTCCTGCCAGCTCGCGGTGGCGTGAGTGCGGTATTGCACGTTTTTCTTGTTCGCGTGGCGCGTCATGCATGACGGGGACACAAGACCCCGCCCGGTATGCCGACATCCAGCGCAGGGACCCTGGCGCGCCGAGCCCGGTCCGGCGGCCCGCCCACGAGGGGTGGGCATGGTGGCGCGTCCACGACAACGAGACCATGCAACCCACGATCACCCGACTCGCCGTCGCCTTGTCCGCCTGCGGCCTGCTGTCCGTCGCTCAGGCGCAGAGCGCGCCGGAATTCAAGTTCAGCGGCTTCGGCACCGTTGCCGCCGTGCATTCCAGCGAGGACCAGGCCGACTTCGTCGGCTCGGCCTTCCAGCCCAAGGGCGCCGGCGTCAGCGACGACTGGTCCTTCGCGCCCGACACCAAGCTGGGCGGCCAGCTCTCGGCGGTGTTCAGCCCGAGCTGGTCGGCGGTGGTGCAGCTGGTCTCGCAACAGAACCACGACAACAGCTGGCGCCCGCACGTCGAGTGGGCCAACCTGAAGTGGCAGGCCACGCCCGAACTGGCGCTGCGTGTCGGCCGCACCGCGCTGCCGGTGTTCCAGCTCAGTGAGACCCGCCTCGTCGGCTACGCCAACACGATGGTGCGCCCGGCGCCCGAGATCTACCGCATCCTGCCGGTGACGAGCAACGACGGTGCCGACCTCGCCTGGCGCCGTGACTTCGGCAGCTTCAGGAACACCGTGCAGGCCTTCGCCGGCCGCACCAAGGCCGACCTGCCGACCGGCACGATCGAGAGCGACCGCAGCTGGGGCCTGGCCGACACCGTCGAGATCGGCGACCTGTCGCTGCGCCTGGGCTACAGCTCGTTCAACGTCAAGATCGACGCCGACGGCGTCAACACGCTGAACGCCGGCATCGCCGCCTTCGGCAGCGCGGCGGCGCCGATCCCCAGCGTCGCCGCGCGGGCCACGGTGCTCGCCGACCGCTACCGCACCGAGGACATGGCCACGCGCGTGCTGGCGCTGGGCTTCAGCTACGACCCGGGCCAGTGGTTCGTCAGCGGCGAGGCGATGCGCTTCGACACCGAGAGCGTGCTCGCCGACACCACCGGCTGGCAGCTCGTCGGCGGCTGGCGCTTCGGCACGCTGACGCCTTACCTCGGCTACGCCCGCATCAAGGCCGACGTTAACGAGGAAGCGGCGTTCGCGGCCACCGGCTCGGCGCCGCTGGATGGCGCGGCGGCGGCCGTCGTCGGCGGCATCAACCGCACGCTGCAGGTGCTCAACGGCTCGCAGAAGACGGCCACCGTCGGCCTGCGCTGGGACTTCATGCGCAACACGGCGCTCAAGCTCCAGTGGGACCGCACGAACGTCGACAAGGGCTCCTACGGCCGTTTCACCAACTACCAGCCCGGCTTCGAACCCGGCGCCAAGGTCGACCTGTTCTCGGTCGCCGTGGACTTCGTGTTCTGAGCAGGAGCCCACGATGAAGAACCGTCATCTTCCGCTCGTCGCCGGCCTGCTGTTCGCGGCCTTCGCCGCTCGCGCCGAACTCGTCGTCATCGCCAACCCGGCCGTCGGGCCGCTGAGCAAGGAGCAGGTCGCCGACCTGTTCCTCGGCAAGAGCAGCGCGCACAACCCGGTGGACCTGCCCGACGCGTCGCCGCAGTACGCCGAGTTCTACAAGAAGGCCACCGGCCGCGACGTCGCCCAGGTGAAGTCGACCTGGTCGCGCATCGTCTTCTCCGGCAAGGGCCAGGCGCCCAGGCAGCTGCCCGACTCGGTGGCGGTGCGCAAGGCCGTCGCCGCCGATCCCAAGGGTGTCGGCTACGTCGAGAAATCGGCCGTCGACGGCAGCGTCAAGGCCGTGCTGACGCTCGACTGACCCATCGCCGGAGGGCTGCGATGAAGTTCAGGACCAAGATCTGGGCGCTGCCGATGAGCGCCGCCGCGGTGTTCGCCGTCGGGCTGCTGCTGAGCTGGTGGGTCGGCACCACGACCTCGGGCTCGCTGATGCAGCTGCGCGACGTCGACGGCCCGGCGCTGGAGCACGTGCTCGCCGTCGACCGTGGCGTCGAGCAGTTCCGCATGACGCTGCAGTCGGCGGCCGCCGAAGGCGACGCCGACAAGTTGAAGGACGTCGAGGCGATCGTCGCCAAGGTGCAGGCCGAGCTCGGCCAGCTCGGCGCGCTGGCCGGCCAGTCGGCCGTCGCCGGCGAGCTGAAGGGCTCGTTCGACGCCTACCAGGCGGCGGCGCTGGGCGCGACGCGGGCGATGCTCGGCCAGGGCCAGATGGGCGACCAGGTCTCGCGCATGCAGACCGCCCAGGCCGCGCTCGACAAGGCGCTGAAGGCGCGCACCGACGCCGCCCGTGCGGCGACGACGGCGCGCCAGGACGAGGCCGCGCGGGGCACGCAGAACGCGGTGTGGCTCAACCTCGTCACCGGGCTCGTCGTGCTGGGCGTGCTCGGCGGCGTCTCGGCGGTGGTCGTGCGCTCTGTGTGGCGCGACCTCGGCGAGGAGCCCACCGAGCTGAAGCGCCTGGCGCGCCACATCGCCGACGGCGACCTGCGCGTGCAGCCGGTCGTCGCCCCGGGCGACACCAGCTCGCTGAACGCCGACCTGGCGGCGATGGCCGTGCGGCTGCGCGACACGGTGGGCACGATCCGCGTGGCCACCGACTCGATCGCCACCGCGTCCGACGAGATCGCCACCGGCAACCAGGACCTGAGCCATCGCACCGAGACGACGGCCTCGAACCTGCAGGCCACGGCCTCGTCGGTCGAGCAGCTGACCGGCAGCGTGCACCAGAGCGCGACCGCGGCGCAGCAGGCCGACCGCCTGGCCCACGAGGCGGCCGAGGCCGCACGCTCGGGCGGCGGCGTCGTCTCGCAGGTCGTCGCCAGCATGGACGAGATCAACGCCGCGTCGCGGCGCATGAGCGACATCATCGGCGTCATCGACGGCATCGCCTTCCAGACCAACATCCTGGCGCTCAACGCCGCGGTCGAGGCGGCGCGCGCCGGTGAGCAGGGCCGCGGCTTCGCCGTCGTCGCCGGCGAGGTGCGCAGCCTGGCGCAGCGTTCGGCCCAGGCCGCGCGCGAGATCAAGTCGCTGATCACCGCCTCCAGCGAGAAGCTCGACGGCGGCACCCGCCTCGTGCAGGAGGCCGGCGCGGCGATGCAGCAGATCGTCGACGGCGTGCAGCGGGTCAGCGCGATCATCGGCGAGATCAGCGCCGCCAGCAGCGAGCAGTCCGGCGGCATCGGCCAGGTCAACCAGGCCGTCGCCGAGCTCGACAAGATGACGCAGCAGAACGCCGCGCTCGTCGAGCAGAGCGCTGCCGCGGCGGCCAGCATGCGCCAGCAGGCCGCGGCGCTGACCCAGGCCGTGGCGGTGTTCCAGCTCGGCGGCACGGCCCGCGCCGGCGGCTGAAGCCGGCTTCCCGACGCCCCGGGCCCGCGAGGGTGCCGGGGCGTCGGCGTTTTCGGGGGGGCGGTGTAACGCTTGCGTGCCCGCACCGGGCCGAAGGCGGGCCCCATAGTAGACTTTGGCGCGGTTTCCACCTTGCGCGTCGTCCGGCAGCGCGCCCGCCGCGTCGTCGTCCGTTCCCGTGTCCATGTCCGTTTCGCCGGCTTCCCCCCTGTTCGACCTCAAGAGCACCGCCTGGTGGCTCACCGCACTGCGCCTGCACGTCGCCGACGCCGCTGCGCTGGGCGCCGCGCTGGACGAGCGTTTCGCCGACAGCCCCGGGCTGTTCGACGACGAGCCGCTGGTGCTGGACCTGAGCCCGCTGCGCGACGGCGAGGCGGTGCCCGACTTCGCCGCGCTGCTGGCGCACCTGGCGCGCCACCGCATGCACGCGGTCGCGGCGCAGGGCGGCAGCGAGGCGCAGATGGCCGCGGCGCGCGAAGCCGGCCTGCCGCCGGCGACCGAGCCCGAGCGCCACGAGCCGCGCCCGGAGCCCGAGGTGCGCGAGGTCGTGCGGGAAGTCGTGCGCGAGGTCGAGGTGATCCGCGAGGTCGAAGTCCCGGCTGCGGCCGCGGCCGCGACGACGCTGATCGTCGACAAGCCGCTGCGTTCGGGCCAGCGCGTCTACGCGCGCGGCGGCGACCTGGTCGTGCTGTCGGTCGTCAGCTTCGGCGCCGAGGTCATCGCCGACGGCAGCATCCACGTCTACGCGCCGCTGCGCGGCCGCGCCATCGCCGGCGCGCGCGGCGACGTCAACGCCCGCATCTTCAGTACCTGCATGGAGCCGCAGCTCGTCTCGGTGGCCGGCATGTACCGCACGACCGAGACGCCGCTGGCCGACGACATCGTCGGCAAGCCGGCGCAGGTCCGATTGGAAGGCGAGCGGCTCGTCGTCGAGCCGCTGGCCGTGAATTGAGAGGGCGCGCGAGCGCCTGCCACCCCAGAGGAACCCCCCAGCGATGACCAAAATCATTGTCGTCACGTCCGGCAAGGGCGGCGTGGGCAAGACCACGACCAGCGCCAGCTTCGCCTCGGGCCTCGCGCTGCGCGGCCACAAGACCGCGGTGATCGACTTCGACGTCGGCCTGCGCAACCTCGACCTGATCATGGGCTGCGAACGCCGCGTGGTCTACGACCTGATCAACGTGATCCATGGCGAGGCCAAGCTGCAGCAGGCGCTCATCAAGGACAAGAACTGCGAGAACCTGTTCGTGCTCGCCGCCAGCCAGACGCGCGACAAGGACGCGCTGGTGCAGGACGGCGTCGAGCGCGTGCTCGCCGAGCTCGCCGAGATGGGCTTCGACTACGTCGTCTGCGACTCCCCGGCCGGCATCGAGACCGGCGCGCTGATGGCGATGCACTTCGCCGACGAGGCGCTGGTCGTCACCAACCCCGAGGTCTCGTCGGTGCGCGACAGCGACCGCATCCTGGGCATGCTGTCGTCCAAGACCCGGCGCGCGGTCGAAGGCAAGGAGCCGGTCAAGGAGCACCTGCTGATCACGCGCTACGACCCCGAGCGTGTCGAAGGCGGCCAGATGCTGTCGCTCAAGGACGTGCAGGAGATCCTGCGCATTCCGCTGATCGGCGTGGTGCCCGAGAGCCAGGCCGTGCTCGACGCCAGCAACCAGGGCCTGCCGGCGATCCACCTGAAGGACACCGACGTCGCCGAGGCCTACAAGGACGTGGTCGCGCGTTTCCTCGGCGAGGAGCGCCCGATGCGTTTCACCGACTTCCAGAAGCCCGGCTTCTTCAAGCGCCTGTTCGGCGGGAGGTAACCGCGATGTCCTTCCTCTCGTTTTTCCTCGGAGAGAAGAAGCAGACGGCGACCGTCGCCAAGGAGCGGCTGCAGATCATCCTTGCCCACGAGCGCTCGGGCCGCGGCACGCGCGCCGACTACCTGCCGCAGATGCAGCAGGAGCTGATGGCGGTGATCGCCAAGTACGTGAAGATCTCGCCCGAGGACGTGAAGGTCAGCGTCGAGCGCCAGGACAACTTCGAGATCCTGGAAGTGAAGATCGAGCTGCCCGACGACATTCGCTAGGAGTCTGTGCGGCTCCACGGCGCAGAACCGCTCGTCGGACTGACCGGAGCCTCCCTCGTGGAGGGAGGCTGGAGGGAGCCGTCGAACGAGCGGGAGCACCCTCGCGGAGGGGGCTCGGGGGAGCCGTACGTAAAGCCGAAGGCTAGGAGTCTGCTCGGCTTCTGCCGCGCAGACTCCTAGTCGTCGGCTGCATCAAGGTCGCGGGGCTGGCGCGGCCGCTCGCCGGCCAGCGGCGGCGGCAGGTCGTCGCCGGCATGGCGGCGGCGGAACAGCGCCGCGCGCGCCAGCACCATCGTCGTCACCGGCGCGGTGATCGACAGCAGCACCACCGCCAGCCAGACGTGCAGCGACAGCTGCCCCTCGCGGATGCTGAAGTGCACGATGGTCGCCGCGCCGACCAGCCAGGTGGCCAGCGTCGAGGCCAGCGCCGGCGCGTGCATGCGGGCGAAGAAGTCCGGCAGCCGCCACAGCCCCAGCGCCGCGGTCAGCACGATGCCGCCGGAGGCCAGCAGCAGCGCCGCGACGACGACTTCGGTCCAGACGATGTTCATTCGATGGCCTCCCCGCGCAGCAGGAACTTGGCCATCGCCACCGAGCCGACGAAGCCGAACAGCACCATCAGCAGCGCGCCTTCGAAGTACATGCGGCTGTCGTAGAGCACGGCCAGCGCCAGCATCATCAGCATGCCGACGACGTAGATGAAGTCCAGCGCGAGCACGCGGTCCTGCGCGCTCGGCCCGCGCATCAGGCGCGCCAGGCCGATGGCCATCGCCAGCGCGTACAGCGCCAGCGTCCCGGCGATGGACCAGGCGAGCAGCGGCGTCATTCGAAGATCTCCTTGAGCGGGCGTTCGTAACGCTGCTTGAAGTGCGCCACGAACTCGGCTTCGCCGACGAGGTCGAACACGTGCAGGCGCAGCGCGCTGCGGTCGGGCGCGAGTTCGCACCAGATCGTGCCCGGCACGACGGTGGTGATCATCGCCAGCGCCGCCAGCGCGTGCACGTCGCGCAGTTCCAGCGGCACGACGACGAAGCTCCCGTGCGGCGGCCGGCGGCGCGCCGACAGCACGCCGCGCGCGACGTCCAGCGCCGACAGCACGACGTCGACGCCGACGTTGGCCACCAGGCGCGCCACCGCCAGCGGCCGGCGCACCGGGCCGGCGGCCGGGCGCAGCGGCGACATCAGCGGCGGCATCACCAGCGCCAGCAGCGCGCCCAGCAGCAGCGAGCCGGGCGTGAACGTGGGCCGCAGCATCAGCCACATGACGAACAGGCCGGCCGACAGCAGCGGCGCGGGCAGCAGGCGCTTCATCGTGCGGCCTCCAGCGTCGGGGCCGGCAGCGGCTCGGCGCGCAGCACGGCGTCGATGTAGAGCGTGGGCGACTGCAGCGCCTCGGTCGTCGCGCGGGTGTACTCGAGCATCGGCTCGCCGAGCACGACCAGCGTCACCAGCGCCGCCAGCAGCCCGGCCACCGGCAGGCCTTCGACGATGCGCAGCGTCGGCGCCGGCCGGTCGCCCGAGGTCCAGAAGTGGCGGATGCCGATGCGCACCAGCGCCGTGGCGGCCATCAGCCCGGAGAGGATCAGCATGGCGAAGAACACCCAGGCCGCGAGGTCGCGGCGCGGCAGCAGCGCCGACAGCATCGCCAGCTTGCCGACGAAGCCCGACAGCGGCGGCAGCCCCGACAGCGCCAGGCCGCAGATGCCGAAGGCCACGCCGATGAAGGCCAGCGCGGCCGGGATCGCGCGGCCGATCAGCGCCTCCTCGTCGTCGTCGAGGTTGACGATGGCCGGCGGCGCGGTGTCGATGAAGTCGGGCAGTTCCTCGTCGCCGGAGTCGGCCTGCGGTGGCGCGGTCTCGACCTCGCGTGCACGTTCGAGCAGCTCGACGAGCAGGAACATCGCCGCGCCGGCCAGCGTCGAGCTCGCCAGGTAGTACAGCGCGCCGGCGGCCAGCGTCGGCTCGTGCAGGCCGATGGCCGCGATCAGCGTGCCCGACGAGGCGATGACGCTGTAGCCGGCCAGCCGCGCCGGCTGCTGCGAGGCCAGCATGCCCACCGAGCCGTAGGCCAGCGTCGCGATGCCGCCCCAGGCCAGCAGCTCGGCGCCGTAGAAGGCCGAGGGGCCGGCGCTCTCGGGGAAACACAGCGTCCACAGCCGCAGCACGGCGTAGACGCCGACCTTGGTGAGGATCGCGAACACCGCCGCCGACGGCGCGCCGGCCGCGGCGTAGGCCGGGGGCAGCCAGAAGTTCAGCGGCCACAGCGCCGCCTTGGCGAGGAAGGCCACGCCCAGCAGCGAGGCGCCGGCCAGCAGCAGGCCGCGGTCGGACTCGGCCACCAGCGGCAGCTTGCGCGCGATGTCGGCCATGTTCAGCGTGCCGGTGACGCCGTAGAGCACGGCCACGCCGATCAGGAACAGCAGTGAGGCGAACAGGTTGATCGCGATGTAGTGCAGCCCGGCACGCACGCGCTCGGGGCCGCCGCCGTGCAGCAGCAGCGCGTAGCTGGCGGCCAGCAGCACCTCGAAGAAGACGAAGAGGTTGAACAGGTCGGCCGTCAGGAAGGCGCCGTACAGCCCCATCAGCTGCAGCTGGAAGAGCACGTGGAAATACACCCCCGCGCGGTGCCAGCGCGCCAGCGCGAACAGCAGCGAGGCCAGGGCCACGCTGCCGGCCAGCACCATCATCAGCGCCGAGAGCCGGTCGACGACGAGCACGATGCCGTAGGGCACCGGCCAGTTGCCCGGCAGGTAGACGGCGTAGGCCGAAGGCGCGTCCTGGCCGTGCACCTGCAGCAGCAGGAAGATCGCGATGGCCAGGCCGGCGGCGGTGGACAGCGTGTTGACCACGGACTTGATGCCGCGGCGCTGCTCGCCCAGCAGCAGCATGCCGGCGGCGGTGGCCAGCGGCAGCAGCACCGGGGCGACGATCAGGTCGGCGGCCGTCATCAGCCTTCCTCCTGGCCGTCGACGTGGTCGCCGCCCGACAGGCCGCGCAGCGCCAGCAGCACGACGAGGAACAGCGCCGTCGTCGCGAAGCCGATGACGATGGCGGTGAGCACCAGCGACTGCGGCAACGGGTCGGTGTAGTTCAGCAGGTCGGGCACGACGCCGGGCACGACGATGGGCTCGCGGTTCACGGCCAGGCTGCCGACGCTGAAGATGAACAGGTTCACCGCGTAGGACAGCAGCGACAGGCCGATCAGCACCTGGAAGGTCCGCGGCCTGAGCAGCAGCCAGACGCCGGCGCCGCCGAGCACGCCGATGGCGATCGAGACGACGACTTCCATCAGGCCTCCTCCCGCGCCGCACCGGGGCGGCGCTGCGCGCGCAGCGACTGGTGGGCCAGCGCCGTCAGCAGCAGCAGCGTCGAGCCGACGACGACGGCGAAGACGCCGAGGTCGAACAGCGTCGCGCTGGGCAGGTGCAGCGTGCCCAGCCCGGGCAGCGCCAGATGCGCGGTGTGCGTCGTCAGGAAGGGGTAGCCGAACCACAGCGAGCCCAGCCCGGTGGCCAGCGCCACGAGCAGGCCGACGGCGATCCATCGCGGGGGCTGCAGCGCCATGCGCTCTTCCACCCAGCGCGTGCCCGAGACCATGTACTGGGCGATGAAGGCGATCGACACCACCAGCCCGGCGACGAAACCGCCGCCGGGTTCGTCGTGGCCGCGCAGGAACAGGTGCACGGCGAAGACCCCGGCCACCGGCAGCAGCAGCCGCACCAGCACCGCCGGCACTTCCAGGTAGCGCTGCGCGGCGACGCCGCCGTCGCTGTCTTCGGCCAGGTCGCTGGGGCCGTCGGGCGCGACGAGCTGCTGCTGCGTCGGCCGGTGGATCACCTCGCGCGGCGGGCGGAAGCGCCTGAGCAGCGCGTAGACCGTGATGCCGACGATGCCCAGCACCGTGATCTCGCCCAGCGTGTCGAAGGCGCGGAAGTCGACCAGCATCACGTTGACGACGTTGGTGCCGCCGCCCAGCGGCTTGGCGTTCTCCAGGTAGTACGGCGAGATGCTGAGCGGGGCGTGGCGCGTCAGCAGCGCGAAGGACAGCGCCGCCAGCCCGGTGCCGATGGCCAGCGCGATGACGAAGTCGCGCCGCCGGCGCCAGCGCGCGCGGGCGCCGGTGCCCGGGGCCTCGTCCTGCAGGCGCTTGGGCAGCCAGCGCAGGCCGAGCAGGAAGAGCACGACGGTGACGACCTCCACCGCCAGCTGCGTCAGCGCCAGGTCGGGCGCCGAGAACCAGGCGAAGGTGATGCACAGCGCCAGGCCGACGACGCCCAGCATCGTCAGCGCCGCCAGCCGGTGGTACTTGGCCTGGAAAGCTGCGCCGACGGCGCAGGCGCAGCCCACCGCCCACAACAGCACGAAGCCCGGCGCTGCCGGGATGCGCGCGCGGTCGCCCCATTCCAGCGGCACGACCAGCGCCGACGCCAGCCCGGTAAGCCCGGCGGCGCCGACCATCGCCAGCAACTGCGGCTGCATCCGGCGCGTGCCGGCCACGCGCAGCGCATTGCGCGCCAGCCCCGTCGTCCAGGCCAGCGTGCGTTCGAAGACCACGCGGCCGTCGTAGCGCCCGACCAGCGGCGCGCCGCGCCGCGGCCGGCGTTTGAAGGCCTCGGCATAGGACAGATAAATGATCAGCCCGCCGGCCAGCGCCACCGCGCTCATGACCAGCGGCGTGTTCAGGCCGTGCCAGATCGCCAGGCTGTATGGGGGCAGCGTGCCGCCGACGACCGGGCGTGCGGCCGTTTCCAGCAGCGGGCCGATGACCAGCGCCGGCAGCGTGCCGACCGCGATGCAGGCGGCGACCAGCAGCTCCACCGGCACGCGCATCCAGCGCACCGGCTCGTGCGGCTCGCGCGGCAGGTCGCGCGGCTCGGGGCCGAAGAACACGTCGTGGCCGAAACGCAGCGAATAGACGACGGCGAAGATGCCGGCCAGCGTCGCCGCCACCGGCAGGCCGATGCGCACCGCCGGGTTGGCGCCGACGAACACCGTCTCGGCGAAGAACATCTCCTTGGACAGGAAGCCGTTGAGCAGCGGCACCCCGGCCATCGCCGCGCAGGCCACGATGGCCAGCGTGCCGGTCACCGGCATGCAGCGGTACAGGCCGTCCAGGCGGCGCATGTCGCGTGTGCCGGTCTCGTGGTCGATGATGCCCACCGACATGAACAGCGAGGCCTTGAAGGTCGCGTGGTTCATCATGTGGAACACCGCCGCGACCGCCGCCACCGGGCTGTCCAGCCCGAGCAGCAGCGTGATCAGCCCCAGGTGGCTGATCGTCGAATAGGCCAGCAGCGCCTTCAGGTCGTTCTGGAACATTGCCGCCCAGGCGCCCAGCAGCAGCGTCGCCAGCCCGGCGCCGCCGACGATCCAGAACCAGGGTTCGGTGCCCGACAGCACCGGCCACATCCGCGCCAGCAGGAAGACGCCGGCCTTGACCATCGTCGCCGAGTGCAGATAGGCCGACACCGGCGTCGGCGCCGCCATCGCGTGCGGCAGCCAGAAGTGGAACGGGAACTGCGCGCTCTTGGTCAGCGCCCCGGCCAGCACCAGCACCAGGATCCAGGGGTACAGCGCGTGCTGGCGCACGACGTCGCCGGCGGCCAGCACCTCGTCGAGCTCGTAGCTGCCGACCACGTGGCCCAGCAGCAGCACGCCGGCCAGCAGCGCAAGCCCGCCGGTGGCGGTGACGGTGAAGGCCATGCGCGCGCCGCGGCGGGCGTCGCGGCGGTGCGTCCAGTAGCCGATCAGCAGGAAGGAGAAGACGCTGGTCAGCTCCCAGAACACCACCATCTGCAGCAGGTTGCCCGAGACGACGACACCCAGCATCGCGCCCATGAAGCCCAGCAGCAGCGAATAGAAACGTGCCGCCGGGTCCTCGGCCGAGAGGTAGTAGCGCGCGTAGAGGATGACCAGCAGTCCCATGCCCGCGACCAGCATCGCGAACATCCAGGCGAAGCCGTCCAGGCGCACGACGAGGTCCAGCCCCAGGCTGGGCAGCCAGGCGAGGCGTTCGACGACCACGCCGCCGGCGGCGACTTCGGGATACAGCAGCGCCAGCGGCAGCGCGACGGCCAGAGCGACCAGCGCGGCCCAGACCGAATCGAGGTTGCGCGCGTTCGTCGGCAACAGCGCGGCCACCGCGCTGCCGACGAGCGGCAATACGAGCAGGATCAGGAGGGACATCGGAGCCCGAGTCTAGGGGCGAAACGCCCGCAGCCCGCGGTCGACGCCGAAAAACGCCGGTGATTCAAGGACTTGCGAGAAGTTCCGTGATTTTGCGTGAAACCCGCGCGGCGTTGATGCGACGCAGGGCCAAGCCCCCACCGGCGGCGGAATCGCGGCCTGTCTTCCCAGAATGGACCCGGCCCCGCCGCCTTGAGCGGGACGTTGCCGAGGACGCGCGCATGCACCCGACCGCCCCCGTGATCGCCGCCACCGACTTCTCGCCGCAGGCCCGCCAGGCCGCCGAACGTGCCGCCCGCCTGGCGCACGAGACCGGCGCGCCGCTGGCGCTGGTGCACGTGCTGCCCGGCGACGCGCTGGAGGCGCTGCGTGCCTGGCTGGGCAGCGACACCGCGCCGGTGCAGGCGATGCGCGACGAAGCCGACGCCGCGCTGGCTGCCCAGGTGGCCGAGCTGAAGGCGAGGCGCCGCGTCGAGCCGGCCGCCGTCTGTGCCACCGGCCCGGTGCTCGACGAGATCCTGCGCGAAGCCGAAGCACGCGACGCCGGCCTGCTGGTGCTGGGCGCCCGCGGCAACGGCTTTCTGCGCCGGCTGGTGCTGGGCAGCACCGCCGAGCGGCTGATGCGGCGCAGCGCCCGCCCGCTGCTCGTCGTGCGCCAGGCGCCGCACGAGGCTTACCGGCGGGCGCTGGTCGCGGTCGACTTCTCGCCCTGGTCGGCACCGGCGCTGGCGCTGGCGCACCGCGTCGCGCCGCATGCGCAGCTGGTGCTGCTGGCCGCCTACGAGGTGCCCTTTGGCGAGAAGCTGCGCTACGCCGACGTCGACGAAGCCACCGTCGAGCGTTACCGCGAAGCCGCCCGGCTGGAGGCCACGCGCCGCGTGCACGCCCTGGCCGAAGCCTGCGGGCTGCGCGCCGCGCAGTGGACGGCACGAGTCGTCGAAGGCGACGCCTCGCTGCGCATCGTCGAGCAGGAAGCCGAACTCGGCTGCGACCTCGTCGTGCTCGGCAAACACGGCCGCGCCGCCGGCGTCGACCTGCTGCTGGGCAGCACGACGCGCCACGTGCTGGCCGAAGGCAGCAGCGACGTGCTGGTGTCGACGGCGCGGGACTGAAGCTGCTGGCTGAGGCCCCCTCGGTCCTCCAGGATCCAGCTTCAAATCTCGCAAAGGGAGTCGCAAAGGAGTGCCGAAACTCATAGGTGAACCCGTTCACCTGGAATCTCGCAGATGAAGTCGCAGAACCTCGCCTGCGACGAGGCGCCGCAGCACTTCGAGCCGCTGATGCTGCGGCACCGCATCGAAGGCGAGCACGCCCGTCGGTCGGAGATCGAGGCTGCGCTCCGACGGGAAGCCGACACAGAGGTCTGAGCGTCCTGCCTCCGGTTTGCGCCAACCCGGGGCGCGCATGACCTTGCTCAAGCTAGAGTCGGCGCTTTCGTCCGACTCCGAGAGCGCATGAGCACGACCGAACTGCCGCCCGTCCCCGCCTGGACCGCCGTCGCCGGCTATGGCGACATCGTCTACGAAAAGAGCGAAGAGGGCATCGCCAAGATCACGATCAACCGCCCCGAGGTGCGCAACGCCTTCCGCCCGGAGACGGTGCAGGAGATGGAACGCGCTTTCGCCGATGCGCGCGACGACGAGAACGTCGGCGTCATCATCCTCACCGGCGCCGGCAAGGACGCCTTCTGCTCGGGCGGCGACCAGCGTGTGCGCGGCCACGGCGGATATGTCGGCGGCGACGGCGTGCCGCGCCTGAACGTGCTGGACCTGCAGCGCCAGATCCGCACGCTGCCCAAGCCCGTCGTGGCGATGGTCGCCGGTTACGCGATCGGCGGCGGCCACGTGCTGCACATGATCTGCGACCTGACGATCGCCGCCGACAACGCACGTTTCGGCCAGACCGGCCCGCGTGTCGGCAGCTTCGACGGCGGCTACGGCGCCAGCTACATGGCGCGCATCGTCGGCCAGAAGAAGGCGCGCGAGATCTGGTTCCTGTGCCGCCAGTACGGCGCGCAGGAGGCGCTGGACATGGGCCTCGTCAACTGCGTCGTGCCTTACGAGCGGCTGGAAGCAGAGACCGTGCAGTGGTGCCGCGAGATGCTGGCCAACAGCCCGATCGCGCTGCGCTGCCTGAAGGCGGCGCTGAACGCCGACTGCGACGGCCAGGCCGGGCTGCAGGAGCTGGCTGGCAACGCCACGCTGCTGTACTACCTCTCCGAAGAAGGCAAGGAAGGCAAGAACGCCTTCCTGGAAAAGCGCAAGCCGGACTTCCGCAAGTTCCCGCGCCTGCCGTGAGCGGCGGCGACGACGGCGCGCTGTCCGTCCGCGCCGCGGCACACGAGGCCGGCGCCGCGCCGGCCGTCGTCGCCGAGGACGGCCGCACCTGGACCTGGGCCGAACTGGCCGCCGCCGCCGAGCCGCGTTTCGCCGCGCTGAGCGGCCGGCACGAGGCCGTGCCGGTGGTCGGCCACAACGCGCTGGCCACCGTCGTCGAACTGCTGGCCTTGCTGGAAGCCGGCGTGCCGGCGCTGCTGCTGCACCCGCGTGCCACGGCCGCCGAACACGCGGCCGAGATCGCCGCCTGCGAAGCCGCCGGCGCCTTGCCGGCCGACGCCGCGGCGGTGATCTTCACCTCGGGCACCACCGGCCGCTCGCGCGGCGCGGTGCTGACACGCGCCGCCTTCCGCGCGTCGGCCGCTGCGCACGCGGCCAACGTCGGCTGGCAGGCCGGCGACCGCTGGCTGCTGGCGATGCCGCTGGCGCGGGTCGGCGGGCTGTCGATCCTGACGCGCTGCCTGGCGGCCCGCGCGACGCTGGTGCTGGCGCCGCGTTTCGACGCCGCGCGGCTGCCGGGCTTGATCGAACACGAACGCATCACGCTGGCCTCGCTGGTGCCGACGATGCTGGCGCTGACGCTGGACGCGCACCCGGGCTGGGTGGCGCCGCCGTATTTCCGCACGCTGCTGCTGGGCGGCTCGGCGGCGTCGCCGCGGCTCTTTGCCCGCTCGCGTGCGGCGCGGCTGCCGGTCGTCGTGACCTACGGCTGCACCGAGACCTGCTCGCAGATCGTCGCCACGCCGTACGAGGCGCGTTTCGACGCCGAACCCTGGGGCTGCGGCACCGTGCTGCCCGGCGCCGAACTGCGTGCCGACGGCGAGCACCTGCAGGTGCGTGGCGCGATGCGCATGCACGGCTACCTGGGCGAGCCGGCGCTGGACCCCGAGGCCTGGTTCGACACCGGCGACCACGGCCGCATCCACGCCGACGGCCATGTCGAACTCTTCGGCCGCCGCCACGACCTGATCGTCACCGGCGGCGAGAACGTCTACCCGGCCGAGGTGGAGCGCGTGCTGGAAGCGCTGCCCGGCATCGCCGCCGCGGCGGTCTTCGGCGTGCCCGACGAAACCTGGGGCCAGACCGTCGCCGCGGCGCTGGTGGCCGACGGCACGCCGCCGCCCGACGCGACGATCGTCGCCCACCTGGCCGCGCACCTGGCACGCCACAAGCGGCCGCGGGCGGTGGTCTGGGTCGATGCGCTGCCGGTCACGGCGGCGGGCAAGCCGGATCGGGGGGCGCTGGGGGCGAAGAGTGCGGAATTGCGGGGGTTGAAGGCCTGAACCGGCTGGCTCGGGGACTTACGGCCTGTCGATCAACGATTTGATGCGTTGGCGCCGTTCAGGCGGGCCGCCGCATACCGATCGGCAGCCACTGCCAGGCCGAGCAGAACACCGCCGATCAGCGCCGCTTTCGGCGACGTCTCGAACCCGTGCACGAAGATGAACGTCCCGGCGAAGCCGAAGACGTACCCGGCCAGCCGCAGGGCGAGCCATCGGTGGCGGTGGCCGGTCGGCCGATAGATCAACCAGATGCCCGGCGCAGTTTCGGTCGCCGCGAACTCGTGGGCCTTGCCGTGGGGCTCGACGAAGTACGGCGTCAGGCGCTGGCGGCCTGTCACCGGATCATCGACCACCAGAGCCTCTTCGCCTCGTGTCTTCCACGGCCGGGACCACAGATCCGTGTCGGCGATCAGCAAGGATTGCGTTCGGGGGGCCGTGGTGGATCAGCTTCCAGTCCATGACGGGGCGGGACTGATGAGAGAGTCGGGCTCGATGTCGCCGTTGGGGACCGCTTGGATGAACGACGGCATTGGCTGCAGGACCGGCGGGGGGCTGTCGCCGGGTCACGCCTCGGCACGCTGTTGTTCCTGAGGGGGCTAACGTGAAGGTAGCCGTCCTTGCGAGGCCTTAGGCGCCAGGTCCATGTTGACCGCGGGGTTGGTCGCGATTTCTCGGCCACGGGACAGAATGCTCCTGCAAAGAAAGCGTGCGTTCGATGGGCATCGACTCTTTGCGTTTTCCTCAATTGCGGACCAGCGATCGGCGGGGACTGTTTCGTCTAGATGGCGAAGAACGAACTGCCGGAAAGAGCGGTCCCGTGCAGCGAGTCTCAGAAGTGCGCCGAGTTGGTCCCAGTGCTCGGCAAATAGAATGGAGACGGAATCGGAAAAGCCTTCCCCAATAGCGCCATCGTCGCAGCGACGAAAACGGACAAAGGCTGAATGCACGTCTTTCCAGTTGCGTAACGTCGAAACAGTCCTTTCGGCGGCAATTTCTTGCTGCGGTGTGCACTCTGCGCCAATGGCGGAGAATCCAGTTGCGGAGACGGCAATCAGGATTGCGATGCGAACGAGCGTTACGATATTGCGGCTAACGAAGCTGTAGAAAAACTCGACCGCGGCGGCTGCCGGTCCGACCGGCACGGCATGCCGCACCAGCGCTGTTGATCCGTTCCTTCATGCGCCCCCTCGGCGTCCTGTGTTCGCCGCAGCCTATCGACGGGGCATGAGGCTTGCAAGCTCTGCCGTCATCCTCCCGACCGTCACCGCGATGGCCCGTTACCGCCCCGTCGACAACCAGCCGTGTTTCCTGCCGGTGGTGCTGGCCGAGCAGTTGCTGCCCGGCTCCTTCGAGTTCGCGCTCAATCATCTGGTCGACTCCGGCGCGGTGCCGCTGGACGCGTTCGACGCCTTCTATCGCAACGACGAGACCGGAGCGCCTGCGGTTTCGCCGGCCGTGCTGCTCAAGGTCGTATTGCTGGGTTATTCCCGCGGCCTGGTCTCCAGCCGCGCCATCGCCTCGGCCTGCGAGCGCCACGTCACCTTCATCGCGCTGTGCGGCACCGATGCGCCGCACTTCACGACCATCGCGCGTTTCGTCTCGCGCCTGGCCGAGCCCATTGCCGAGGTCTTTCAGCGCGTGCTGCTGGTCTGCGACGCGCAAGGGCTCATCGGCCGGCAGATGTTTGCCATCGACGGCGTCAAGCTGCCCGGCAACGCCAGCAAGCGCCACAGCGGCACGCGCTCGGAACTGGCCCAGCGCGCGGCCAAGATGCTGGACGCAGCGCAGGCGATGCTGCGCCGCCATCAGGCCGCGGACGGCGCCCCGGAGCCGACGCTGCCGGTGCGCGAGCAACGCCACATCGAGACGCTGGCGCACGAGGCCCAGCGCATCACGCGCTTCCTGGCCGAGCACCGCCACGACAAGACCGGCGCCCGAGGCGCCGTGCGCAAGAGCAACGTCACCGACAACGACTCGGCCAAGATGGCCACCGACAAGGGCGTCATCCAGGGCTACTGCGGCGTGGCGACGGTGGACGCCGAGCACCAGGTCATCGTCGACGCGCAGGCCCACGGCACGGGCTCGGAGCAGGCGCTGCTGCTGCCGGCGGTGCGCGCGGTGCAGGCGCACATGAGCGAGGACACCGTCGTCACCGCCGACGCGGGCTACCACTCGGAGAGCAACCTGAAGGCGCTGGCCGAGATGGGCGTCGACGCCGTCATCGCCGACAACCAGCGCCGCCAGCGCGACCCGCGGCTGGCCGACCAGGCCAAGCACCGCGCGGGGCCCGACCCGCTGCACGACAAGACGCGCAAGCCGGGCAAGACCGTACTCTTCGGGCCCGAGGACTTCCGGCACGATGCGCTGCGGCGCTGCTGTACCTGCCCGGTCGGCCACACGGTGCAAGGCGGCCACGAGGCGATGCAGCGGGGCTATGTCTCGCTGCGCTACCGCTTCCAGGCCGCGCAGTGCGGGCCGTGTGCGCTGCGCGGCCAGTGTCTGAGGAAACCCGAGACGACCGCAGCGCGGCAGGTGGCGTTCTTCCAGGCCAATACCGGCAGCGCGCACCCGTACACCCAGCGCATGCGCGCGCTCATCGACAGCGAGGCCGGGCGCGAGCTGTACGACCGGCGCATGGGCACGGTGGAGCCGGTCTTCGCCAACCTGCGCCACAACAAGGGGCTGCGGCGCTTCACGCTGCGCGGGCAGACCAAGGTCGACGCCCAGTTCAAGCTCTTCTGCCTGGTGCACAACATCGAGAAGCTGGCCAAGGCGGGGTACGGGACGGGGTGAAGGCCCGAAGCGAGGCCCTTCTCCGGGCTCACGGGCGGCGACCGCCGCGATAACGGGGCTCGGAGTCGATTTCGGCAGCTCGATCGGAGGGAACGGCTTCGCCAACAGAAACGGCGCCTGAAGAGGCGCCGTTTTGTGTTTGGGGCTGCAAAACAGGGTTTTGCTACAGCCTCAACCTTCAAGCGGAGGCGGGCGAGATGGCAAGGCGAGCCGTCCGCAGGAAGGATGATACGCACAAGTTGGATGCGGGCGGGGGCTTGCCGTTGGGCCTCGCCTCGACCGAGGGGTTAGATCTCGCCTTGCGGGGTGGGCGAATGGCCATCTTCTTCGTCGCATGGATCGTAGATGTCGAAGCCGATCTCAAGGCCTCGGCTCGCGAGCGCCAGAAGCGTCGAAAGTTTCAAGGAGAAGCCCTCGTTGCTCTCTTCCATGAAAAGGCCGCAGAAGACGTCGGCGTCGTACCGAGTGGTAAGCAATGACCAGACCGAAAGATCCTGAGTCAACTGACAGAAGAGTTCCGCAAGCTGGTCGTCGATCGCCTCCGGCGTCATATTTCCAGTCGCAATGATCCACGCGCCGTACTTGCGCGCGTAGACCTTGCCCGACGCTGAAGTTCGCTCGTCACCTTTGCGGTACTGGGTCGTGGGCGTCGCGCCGAGCATGGCTGTCAGTTCGGCGGGAACAAGTTCCTCGCCGAAGAAGCGAATTGATAGACGAGAGCGAGCAACTGATGCCATAGCCGATTGGGGCGGGGTGCAAGGTCCAATCGAGTTGAGGCGCGCGCGGAGGCAGACGATGACTGGCCGCGCAAGGGCGATGAACACCTTGGCCTGGAGCGGCCAGGCATTGGCTGCCGTAGCGCGTCGGCTCGAATGAGGGGTTAGGTTCCACCGCAGCGTTAGAACGGAATGTCATCATCATCCGGCTTCGCCTTTGCGGGGTCAAATTCGTACAATTGGACATCCTTGCCCCCGGCGTTCGAGACCTGGCCGAGCTTCAGGTAAGGGATCTTTCCGTCAGCCACGTCTTGCTTGGCCTTCTGTTCGAAGTCATCAAAGCCTTGGCTTACCAACCGACGCTTTCGGCCAAGTAGGCTTGCGAGGCTGACCGCTGCAGCCTGATTGAAGTGCAATGCGCAGTTGTTCAGAAGCTTTAGGAAGTCGTCGTAGTTCTCGGCTACGGTGTCTAGTACCTTGGCCTTATTCTCGAGAAGAAAGACGGAATTCAGTAGGTGCTCAACAATGTCCAGTGCCACCCGAATGTCTGAGTCTTTGGGTTCCTTGATTTCATGTGCTGCGTCGTTGCCAAGGAATCGGATCGCGTGCAGGCGACGCTTGTCTCCGTTCGAGACATGCCCCGCCTTGAACAACTGATCGATTCTGCGTTCAAGGTTGGTGCCTGACACCTTCAGTTCATTGCACACTGCCTCGATGCAGGCGCGGAGACCAATGCCTGCAAGAACGAAGGAGCTATCGCTCAGGGCCTTGAGCGTCTGCTTGTATACCTTCTGGATAAGCGGCGGAAGGAGGTATGTCTCACGCAACGCCTTGTGGTCGGACAATACGCTAGGATGCTGCGTGATCGTGATGTCGTGGATTAGTTTGCCATCCTCCTCTTCCATCACCATCTCATAGTCATCGTGTCGAAGCCTGAAGCCGCAGGTGTGGCACCCAAGGCATCGGATCACTTGCCAAGAGTGTGATTCGTGATACCCCTCTGGATCACTCTCCTCGGTGTGGCTGCACAGGATCTCATGGCGAGTACTTCTGCAGCACTCTCTGCAGTCCGCCCAAACTGTCTTCTGCGTGCTCACGTGTCTCCTCGCGATGACTGTGGAACCTAACGTGTTGTATGCGGCGTGCGATGCTGTTTATCACGCCCAACGCTCGCGTAACAGGCGCTCGACTAGCGACTCAAGTCTTTGCTGTATTTGAGTTTCCGTCGTCGAGCCGGCTGTTCCGCAGGCGTAAAAATGAGGCCCAAAGCGGCGTCCGTTACAGATGATTCTGAGCCGCCCGACTGCCCCCGCCAAGCCCGTAACCCGCCTTCGAGGGGAGGGCAGCCATGCCGAGCGAGCCGCCCCTGCCTCCTGCCGCGGCCACCCGGTGACCGCGGCACGCTACTGCGGTGGCACGCGCGGCGGTACAGCCGTCAACGAAGTCCAGAAGGGCTAAGGGCGGCTCCGGCGGCTTCAGCCGCTGTGGGTATTGGCTGTCTGCCGGAGTCTGGTGATGCCAAGGCTGTCCCAGTCCGGCAAGCGGTGCTTCTTGCGACCGTAGGCGTAGTACGCGCTCATCACCAGACCGAAGACGACACCCGCGATGGCGCTCGAACCCAAGGCGGCCATCGGGGGCATGCCTGCGCTGTGCCACACCAGCAGCCACATCAGGGCTCCCCAGCCGATGGCGAAAAACGAACCGGCGAATACGGCCGTGGCGCCGAAACTGGCGAAGTGCGGTGGACGAACCTGAAACCCCAGGCGCCACAAGAGGCGCAGAAGCGGCGGGCGGTAGTTGGATTCGGTGATTCCTGTCGCCTTGAGAAGGCGAAGTGCTGTCTCACGCTTGGCTTCGAAATCGCTCACGGATCCTCCGTACTTTGCGCCTGGACCTTGTCGACGGTGCCGCGCAGGCGCCTGTTTGATTCTGCCCTGGGAACCCCGCTACTCGACGCCCTCGTTCAACAGCACGTAATGCTGATGATCTTCCCAGACGTCGTTGATCTTCAGATATCTCCGGCTACTGCCTTCCAGCTCGAAACCGAGCCGTTCCAGCACCCGCTTCGACGCCAGATTTCGCGGCATCACGTTCGCTTCGATGCGATGCAGCGCGATTGAGTCGAATACCCACTGGATCGCCGCCCTCAGCGCTTCCTGCATCAGTCCCTGGCCCTCGTTGCCCTGGCTCGAGCGATAACCCAGGAAGCACGACAGGAAGCAGCCGTAGACGATGTTCGAGAACCCGATGGTGCCGATGACCTCCGCGCTCCCCTGCCGCGTGAGGTAGAAGTTGACGCCGGTGCGCGCGCGGAACTGTTCCTGCTGCGTCTCGACCATCTTCGAAATCGTCGGCAGATCGTAGTAATCGTCCGGCCGTCTCGGCTCCCAGTGAGCCAGGAACGCCCGGTTGGCGACGAAGTAGCGCTGCACCGCCTCGGCGGACACTTTCTCCGGCGTCAGCAGATTCAAGCGTGCGGTTTCGATCGGCATCGGCTCACTCCAACGAATCTCTCAACCGAGGCATCGGTGTCGCCGTGGATCCGCCTCGGTGCCGAGGAAGTTCAGAAGAACGTCCTCACCCCGCCCGTCACCCGATACCCGTCGTCGACCGTGTAGAGCAGCCCCCAGCGGTCGAAGGTCGTGCACGGATGGCCGACGCCGAAACCGACCAGGTCGCCGACGCGCCAGGGCATCGCGCCGTCGGCCGCGTCCACCCAGGCGTGCTGATCCGACAGCGCCACGGTCTTGATCCCCGAGGGAACCGACCGCGGCGCCGCTTCGCCGGCCGGCCACCATCCCACCGGCTGCGGCAGCATCAGGTCGTGCGACAGGTCGCGTTTGCCGGCGGCGCAGATCGCGCGGCCGGGTTCGGGCACCGACTGCACGACGGTCCAGACCTCCAGCGCGTTGCGCAGCCCCGGGCCGCGGCCCCAGGCCGCGCCGGCGCGCTGGCGCAGCCGGGCCTGCATACGTTCGTAGTGCAGCGCATCGTGCGACAGGTAGCAGCCGCTGCGCAGCACCGGGCGCACCGCCGGGCCGCCGGGGCGCGCGGCCACCGCCGCCAGCACCTGGGCCGCCAGGTCGAAGAACTGCGAGCCGCCGGCCGAGACGATCAGCTCGCCGGGCGCGAACCAGCCCTCGGCGACGCCGGCCGCGGCGGTGTCGCCGATCCGCTCGATCAGCATCAGCGCCGCCAGTTCGACTGCGGCTTCGCCGTCGCCCGGCACGACGCCTTCGTAGGCTTCGATGCCGCGCAGCACGACGGCCGGCGCGGCGGCGCGGATCGCACGGCCCAGCGCCAGCGCGGCGTCGCGCCCGCGCACGCCGGTGCGTGCGCCCGGCGCGCCCAGTTCCAGCAGCACCTGCAGCGGCCGGCCGATCGGCCGGCGCGCCAGCCCGGCCAGCAGCTCGGCCAGCGCGGCTTCGGAGTCGACCAGCGTGTAGCAGTCGAAACCCGGGTCGGCGGCCAGTTCGGCCAGCACGAGGTCGACGTTGGCCGCGCCGACCAGCTGGTTGGCCAGCAGCACGCGCGGCACGCCGAAGCGGCGGTAGCTGCGCACGTGGGCCGCGGTGGCGGCGGTCAGGCCCCAGGCGCCGTCGGCGAGCTGGCGCTCGAAGAGCTGCGGCGCCATCGTCGTCTTGCCGTGCGGGCAGAGGCTGACGCCGGCGCGGGCGCAGAAGTCGCGCATCCAGGCGCTGTTGTGCGCCAGTGCCGAGTCTTTCAGCACGGCCACCGGCCACGGCAGCTCGCCGCCCGTCAGCGTCAGGCGCAGCGAGCCGAGATCGGCCAGCGGCCGGCCCACCGCGCGGGCGGCCAGGCCTTTGGTCGTGGCGGGCAGCGGCTCGGCCAGCAGGGCGGTGAGGTCCAGCGCCATCGGCGGCTCCTTCAGGCGGCGGCCTGGATCGCCGCGCGGTGGCCGTCGAACTCGACGACGTCGCCGGCGCGCAGCTTGCGCCCGCGGCGCGTTTCGGCTTCGCCGTTGACCACGGCGCGGCCGTCGGCGATGGCGGCCTTGGCGTCGCCGCCGCTGGAAGCCCAGCCGGTGGCCTTGAGCAGCGCGTCCAGCGTGATGTAGTCGCCGCGCAGGGCGAAGTCGGTCGTGTCCATCGTGCCGATTGTCCCCTGTGGCGCCCTGAGACAATGCGCGCCCGCCGTCGCCCGACGGCCGGCGCGCGCGGCCGCGCCTCTTCGATCCGACTGTTCGCCCCGCCTGCGGGGCCGCCGCTTCCCGATGGACCTCGCTCTCGTCACCTTCGCTTCGTTCTTCGCCGGCCTCGTCGACTCCATCGTCGGCGGCGGCGGGCTGATCCTCGTGCCGGCGCTGTTCGCCGCCTACCCGCAGGCGCCGGCGGCCACGCTGTTCGGCACCAACAAGAGTGCGTCGGTCTGGGGCACCTCGTTCGCCTGCTGGCAGTACGCGCGGCGTGTGGACCTGCGCTGGGCGGTACTCGGGCCGGCGGCGGGCGCGGCGCTCGTCGGCGGGCTGCTCGGCGCCTGGGCGGTGACGCTGGTCGACCCGGCTTTCCTGCGCAAGGCGCTGCCGCTGATCCTGCTGGCCGTGCTGCTCTACACCGTGGCGCGCAAGGACCTGGGCCAGCACCACGCGCCGATCGCCTCGCGCAGCGCCGAGATCGCCGGCGCCTCGGCCATCGGCCTGGTCATCGGCTTCTACGACGGCTTCTTCGGCCCGGGCACCGGCAGCTTCTTCATCTTCCTGTTCGTGCGCCTCCTGGGCTACGACTTCCTCAACGCCTCGGCCTCGGCCAAGCTGCTGAACGTGGCGACGAACCTGGCCGCGATCGGCCTCTTCGCCGCCAAGGGCCACGTCTGGTGGCACATCGGCCTGACGATGGCGGTGGCCAACGTCGCCGGCAGCCTGATCGGCTCGCGGCTTGCGCTCAAACACGGCGCCGGCTTCGTGCGCCACGTGTTCATCGTCGTCGTCGCGGCGCTGATCCTGAAGACCGGGTACGACGCGTTCATCCGCTGAGCATCGGCGGCCGGCGCCCGAGGTTCAGCCGACCTCGGCCAGCCCTCGTTCCCAGGCCACGACCTGCTGCCGCAGGCCGGCGAAGATGGAGTCGGCGGTGCGTGGCGGGAAGCCTGCCTGCAACTCCGCCTCGACGGCCGCGATCGCCGGCTCGACCTGAGCGACCGGCGCCGACGCAGTCGCGCCCGATCGCCTGGAGCAGCTCGAACGCTTCGGTCGAGCCGACACGAAAACGGGCCCCGATGCGCCGCCGGATGCGCTCGTCGTCGGGCAGCAGGTTGTCGAAGAAGTGGCCGACGACAGGCCCGGCGACGACCCGATCGGGCGTGATCGGCAGCGACAGCGACAGCGGCCGCGCTCTCGGCGAAGCAAGCTACGCGCTTTCCTAGCTCAGGCGGTGGCCGCCGTTGCGCGGGCGTTGCCAGACGGCGACGTGCAGATATCGTGACAATATCGGTTTTGGGCGATAGGCGCATCGCCGTGGTTGGCTCAGGTGCCCGACGCCGGGATCACCAGCAACGGCCGGCCCGGCGTTCGCGCCTGCACGACGTCCTGTTGTCTCAGCCGCCCCGCCGCACCCGCCACCACCCGGGCAGCAGCGCCCGGACCTCGGCGCGGCCGAAACGGTCGTCGACGAGGTGCAGCACGCCGCGGTCCTCCGGTGTGCGGATCACGCGCCCGGCGGCCTGCACCACCTTCTGCAGCCCGGGCACGAGGTAGGTGTAGGCCCAGCCGGCGCCGAAGCGCGCTTCCAGCCGCGCTTTCATCGCCTCCTGCACGGCGTCCACCGGCGGCAGGCCCAGCGTCGCGACGAAGGCGCCCACGAGGCGCGAGCCCGGCAGGTCGATGCCTTCGCCGAAGGCGCCGCCCAGCACCGCCAGGCCGACCTGGCGCCCGCCTTCGGCGAAGGAATCGATGAAGGCGCGGCGTTCGGCTTCGTCCATGCGACGCTGCTGGCAGCGCAGCGGCAGCTCGGGCGCGGCGGCCTGCAGCGCGGTGGCGGTGCGTTCCAGGTAGTCGAAGCTGCTGAAGAAGGCGAGGTAGTTGCCCGGCATCTCGGCGTACTGGCGCGCGATTAGCGCCGCCAGCGGCGCCAGCGAAGCCTCGCGGTCGGCATAACGCGTGGACAGCGGCGCGATGCGCACCGCCAGCTGCGCGGCGTCGAACGGCGACTCGCAGTCCAGCCAGGCCGCGCCTTCGCCCAGGCCGAGCAGGTCGCGCTGGTAGGGCGCCGGCGCCAGCGTCGCCGAGAACAGCACCGCGGTGTGCAGGGCCTCGAAACGCGGCTTGATGAACGGCGCCGGCACGACGCAGCGCACGCAGGCCACGGCCTCGGGATGGCCGCGCGCGCTGGGGCGGCGCGTCAGGTCGAACTGGCTGGTCGCCGGGTCCAGCAGCTCGGCCAGTTCGGCGAAACGCAGCGCGTCGAAGTGCAGCTGCAGCGCGTCGCCGGCCAGCGCGGTGGGCTGCTGCACCGCCAGCTCGCTGGCCGCCGAGATGTAGTTGCGCAGCGCGTCGAGCAGCTTGTCGGGCGCGGCGTCGGCGACCTCGAACGGCGCGTCGCCGGCTTTCGCCAGCGCGCCCAGCGCACGCGCCACGCGTTCGACGGGGCGCTTCAGCGCGGCCGGCGCGTTGCGTTTGGCGGCGCGCACGGCGGCGGCGTCCAGCGTCGCGCTGTACATCTCGCGTGCCCGCGAGACGAGGTTGTGCGCCTCGTCGACCAGCGCCACCGCGCGCCAGCCGTTCTCCTGCAGCAAGGCGTGCAGCAGCGCGCCGGAGTCGAAGACGTAGTTGAAGTCGCCGACGACGACGTCGGCCCAGCGCGCCATCTCCTGCGCCAGGTAGTAGGGGCAGACGGCGTGGTCGGCGGCGACGGCGGGCAGCGCCTCGGGGTCGTGCTCCAGCGCGCCCAGCGCCGCCTGGCGCGCCGCCGGCAGGCGGTCGTAGAAGCCGCGCGCCAGCCGGCAGTCGTCGCCGTGGCAGGCGCGGCCGGGTTCGGCGCAGGCCTTGTCGCGCGCGACGAGCTGCAGCACACGCAGCGGGCGTGCGCCGCCGGCGCGCAGCGCGGCCAGCGCGTCCAGCGCCAGGCGCCGGCCGGGCGTCTTGGCGGCGAGGAAGAAGACGCGGTCCAGGCGCTGGCCGGGCAGGGCCTTCAGCGTCGGGAACAACGTCGCCATCGTCTTGCCGATGCCGGTGGGCGCCTGGGCCAGCAGCGGCCGGCCGGCGCGCGCGGCGTTGTAGACCGCGGTCGCCAGTTCACGCTGGCCGGCGCGGAAAGCGTCGTGCGGCCAGGCCAGCGCCGCGAGCGCGGCGTCGCGTGCGGCGCGGTGCGCGATCTCGGCGTCGGCCCAGGCGGCGAAGCGGCTGCACAGCGCCTCGAAGTGGGCCTGCAGCTCGGCCGCGGTCAGCGTCTCGTCGAAGGTGGTCTCGCTCTCGCGGTCGACGTCCCAGTAGAGCACGCGCACCGTCACACGCGGCAGCGCGTGCGCGGCGGCCAGCAGCGCGGCGTAGACCCGCGCCTGGGCGCGGTGCAGCGCGCGGTGGTGCTCGGGGATGCGATCGACCGGGCCGCGGTGCGTCTTGACCTCCTCGACCAGCGCCCGGCCCAGGTCGACGCCGTCGGCGCGGCCGCGCACGCGCAGCTGCTGCCAGCGGCCTTCCAGCGCGACCTCGCTCTCGTGCCCGGGGCCGCGGCGCGCGGCGACGCGGCGGTGGCCGGCCACGCCTTCGGCGGCGCTGGGCGCTGGCGTGAAGCGCAGGTCCAGGTCGCCGGTCTTGGCCGCGAACGCACACAGCGCGCGCACCGGCACGGTGTAGGCGGGGGTGGCGTCGGGCGTGTCGGTCACGGCTGTATTTTCGTCCAGTGGCACGGCGATCTTGCGCCGATGCAAAGCCGGCGTCGTGCGCCATGGTTAAGGTGCCGACTCCGCCGCGCCGCCGGCGCCGAGACCTGCCGATGACCGTCGACACCGCCTCCGCCGCCCACGCCGATCTGCCCGCCGGCGACGACCTGGACTTCTACCGCGCGCTGCACCGTGCCCTGGCCGCCACGCTGGCCGCGGGCCGCGGCAGCACCGCCGGCGTCGAGCGCCTGATGGCGCAGGCGCTCGACACCTTCGACGGCAACGTGCGTCTGCGCTGCGCCGACGAGCCGCCGGTCGCCTGCCGCAAGGCCTGTGCGACCTGCTGCCATCTGCGCGTCGTCGCGACCATGCCCGAGGTGCTGCTGGCCGCGCACTTCCTCGCCCGCGTGGCGCCGCCGCTGGCCGACCGCGGCATCGACCTCGTCGGCGCCTTGCGTGCCGCCGAAGCCAGGACGCACCGCCGCAGCGAAGCCGAACGTGTCGCCGAGCCGGTGCGCTGCCCCTTCCTGGCGCAAGGCGTCTGCGTCATCTACCCGGTGCGCCCGCTGGCCTGCCGCGGCCACGCGTCGACCGACGCGCGCGCTTGCGCCGAAGCCGCCGCCGGCCGCCGCAGCGAGGTGCCGGCCAGCGCCGGCCACCGCCAGGTGCGGGCGCTGGTGCAAGGTGCGCTGCAGTCCTCGCTGCGCGACGCCGGGCTGGCCTGGGGCGTCTACGAGTTCAACGAGGCGCTGGTCACGGCGCTGGACCACCCCGGCCCGGCCGCCGCCTGGTGGGCGGGCGAAGACCCGCTGGCCGGCGCACGCTGCGACGAGCTGCCGCCGGGCGAGCAGGAACAGGTCTTCGACCGCCTGCGGCCGCCAGCCTGATCGCGGCCGGCGTGCCCGCCACCGGCGGGGCGCGGCGTTTGCCCGGGGACGGCCCTGCGCGCCTGGCGCCTGCCCTCCACCCCAGCCCGCCGCCGCGGGCCGAAAGCCGCCCATGTCCCCCGACTCCGGCCGTTATGGCCTCGACGTCTGCCTCGCCTGCATCGAGGCCTGCGAACGTTGCACCGCCGCCTGCCTGAAGGAGCGCGACGTCGCGCTGATGGCGCGCTGCATCGCGCTGGACCTCGACTGCGCCGCCGCCTGCCGCCTGGTGGCGGCCTACCTGATGCGCGGCAGCGACTACCTGGCCCCGGCCGCCGCGCTGTGTGCCGACGTCTGCCGCCGCTGCGCTGCCGAATGCGAGCGCCACGACCACGACCACTGCCGCCGCTGCGCCGACGCCTGCCGGCGCTGCGCCGAGGCGTGTTCGGCGATGGCCTCGGCCTGAAGCTTCAGCCGTGGGTTAGCTCCGGCGGAGCTTGTTGATGTAAACAATATTGTTTACATTGGGGGCCCCCATGTCGAAGTACCCCGCACTCTTCAGCCCTGACGCCGACGGCGGTTACGTCGTCACCTTTCGCGATATCCCGGAGGCGATCACCCAAGGCGACACGCTGGCCGAAGCGCAGCAGGCGGCCGCCGATGCCTTGCTGACCGCGATGGACTTCTACTTCGAGGACCAGCGCCCGGTGCCGCCGCCCAGCGCGCTGCAGGAGGGCGAAGACGGGGTCACGCTGCCTTTGTCGGTGGTGGCCAAGGTGGCGCTGCTCAACGAACTGTGCCGGCAGCAGCTGCGCCCCGCCGAGCTGGCGCGTGCGATGGGTGTGCGCCCACAGGAGGTGACGCGCCTGCTGGACCTGTCGCACGCGACCAAGATCGACACGATCGGGCGCGCCTTCTCGGCGATCGGCAAGGAACTCGATCTGGTCGTCAGCTGAGCTTCAGCCGACCTCGTCCGCCAGATCCAGCAGCGCCTTCGACGGCGGTCCGTAGCTGACCAGGCGCAGCTCCAGCCCGGCTGCGGCGGGCGAGGCGAAGGCGCGGCGCATCGCCGCAGTGATCCAGGCCTCGTCGTTGCCGAAGGCGCCGCCGCCCAGCTGCGTCAGCAGCACCAGCGGCGGTTTGCCGGCGGCGGCGGCCAGGCGCGCCTCCCAGAGCGTCGCCTCGTAGGCCGCTTCGAGCACCAGCGTCGCGAAACGTGCCCAGCGCGCGCCGCGGTGGCGCGAGTAGGCGACCGGCAGCGCCGAGCAGAAAGCCTGCGACACCACCGGCCCCGGCGGCGCGGCGACGTCGGTCACCTCGACCTCGCGGTGCACGCCGATCGCCAGCCGCGTGCGCAGCGCGTCGAGCCCGGGCTCGTCCAGTTCGGCCAGATGGGCGTCGATCGCGGCCAGGCCGTCGGCGCTGGGCAGCGCGTAGCCGTTGCGCATCGCCCAGAGCGACTCGCGCGGCCGGCCGGTGGCCGCCGCCAGCGCCTCGCCCAGGCCGGCCAGCGTGTCGAGCTGGCGCGTGGCGGTCTGGCCGGGGCGGCCGTCGACCGGCACGAAGTAGTGGCGCACGATGGTCGCCGCGCCACAGGCCATCGCGCAGGCCGGGCCTTGCGTGCGGTCGTGTTCGTAGCGCGTGACGCCTTCGTCGGGCGTGACGTCCGGGCCGATCATCTCCAGCAGGTTGAACTGCGACGCCACCTGGAACAGCGCGCCGGCCAGCGCCGGGTCGCGGTGCAGTGCACGCACGTCGCCCTGCACGACGCGGCAGCGGGGTGGCGGCGCCGGCGGCAAGGCCTCGGCGCGTTCACGCAGCGTGCCAAGCGTGACGAGTTCCAGCTCGCCGACGGCCCAGCTGCGGCCGGCTTCGGGCGCGTGCAGCCGGCCGTCGCGCCAGTGCAGGCGCTGTCGCAGCTCGTCGGCGGCGGGCTCGGCGAAGCCGGTCAGGCGGCTGAACCAGTCCATGCTCAGCCGGCGGCCAGCGTGGCGTGGATCGCCGCCAGCCCTTCGAGCGCGCCGCAGGCCAGGCCGACGTGCAGCGGGCTGGGCACCGCGGGCTCTCGCGGGTTCAGCCGCAGCAGCCGGGCGTCGTGGGCGTGCAGCAGATGCTGGCCGAAGCGCCGCACCGAGGGCACCGCGGTGCCGGCGCCGATCTCGACGACGACCGGGCGGCGCACGCTATTCAGCCACTGCATCAGCGTGCCGATATGGGCCTCGGTGCGCGCCGCCAGCCACTGCGCGTCGCCGAACATCAGGATGTTGGGCCGCGCCAGTGCGCCGCAGCGCGGGCAGCGCGGCAGCTCGCCGCGCCAGCGGCAGGCGGCGGTGTCGACGTCGACGGCCAGATCGTCGGCCGGCCACAACGTGTCGCTGCAAGGGCGCGTGCACTGCAGCCAGTGGATCGAGCCGTGGCATTCGGCGACACGTTCGCCAGCGATGCCGGCGCGCTGGAACTGGCCGTCGACGTTGCTCGTGAAGACGAAGCCGCCGGCCGGGGCACGCGCCATCCAGCGTTCCAGGATCGCGAAGCCGGCGTGCGGCACGGTGCGCCGGTACAGATCCAGCCGGTGGCCGTAGAAGCCCCAGGCCAGCGCCGGGTCGCGCTCGAAGCTGTCGGGGCAGGCGATCTCGGTGAAGTGCAGCCCGGCGGCGCCCAGCGCCGGGTAGGCGGTCCAGAAGCCGGCGTCGCCGCGGAAGTCGGGCAGGCCCGAATCGACGCCGATGCCGGCGCCGGCGGCGACGATCACCGCGTCGGCCTGGTCGATCAGGTCGGCGGCGTGGGCGAGAGCGCTGGGATCCATCAAGTTCGGCATTCGTGCGGGCGGGAGAATAGCCCGATGATCTCCGAGCCCGCCGACCACGCCCACGGCATCCTGCCGCTGTACGGCCAGCCCGAGCGGGTGCTGGCGCGCGCCCGCGGCTGCCGCCTCGTCGATGCGCAGGGGCGGCGTTACGTCGATTTCGAGTCCGGCGTCTGGGCCGCCAACCTGGGCCATGCGCATCCGGCGGTGAACCGGGCGATCCGGCGTTCGCTGACGACGGTGATGCACCAGGGCTACGCCTTCCGCAGCGCCGAGGCCGAGACGCTGGCCGCGCAGCTGGCGCGGCTGCACGGCCTGCCGGGAGCGCGCAGCGTCTTCCTGTCTTCGGGCTCGGAGGCCGTCAACCTGGGGCTGCAGATCGCGATGCAGCTGTCGGGCCGGCGGCGCTTCGTGCGCCTGGACAGCAGCTATCTGTCGGCCTTCGGCTACGGCCGCCTGGCGGCCGACAACGACCAGCGCATCGACCTGCGCTGCGACGACCTCGCCGCCGTCGACGCCGTGCCCTGGCACGAGGCGGCGGCACTGGTGCTGGAGGTCGGCGGCGCGTCGCTGGAGGTGGTGCGTTTCCCGCACGAGGACTTCGTCGCGCGCGCCGTCGAGGCCGCACGCCGCGCCGGCGCCCGGCTCGTCTGCAACGAGGTGACGACCGGTTTCGGCCGCACCGGGCGCTGGTTCGGCTACCAGCACTACGGCCTGCTGCCGCAGCTCGTGGCCTGCGGCAAGGCGCTGGGCAACGGCTACCCGGTCAGCGCGCTGACGGTCGACGCCGAGGTGGCGGCGGCGCTCGACGCGCAACCGCTGCGTTATGCCCAGTCGCACCAGAACGACCCCGGCGGCTGCGCCGCGGCCAATGCGGTGATCGAGGCGCTGGAAGCCGGCGACTGGGTGGCGCGTGGAGCGGCCGTCGGCGAACACTTTGCCGCCCGGCTGGCCGCGCTGCGGCAGCACCGGCCGCAGCAGGTGCTGGAGGTGCGCGGCCGCGGCCTGATGCTGGCGCTGCAACTGGCCGACGAGGCGCTGGCGCAGCGCGTCGCGCGCCGGCTGTTCGAGCGCGGCCAGGTCGTCGGCCAGCGCGGCGCCAGCCTGCGTTTCATGCCGCCGCTGACCGTCACGAAGGCGATGGTCGACACGCTGGTGCGCGAGATCGGCCATGCGCTCGACGCCGAACCGGGAGCCCCGCGATGAACCTGCCGATGCCGCCCCAGCCCGTCATCGAGGCCCGCCAGCTGCGGCTGCGGCCTTTCGTCGCCGCCGACGCGCCCGAGGTGCAGCGCCTGGCCGGCGACCGCCGCGTCGCCGAGACGACGCTGGCGATCCCGCACCCCTATCCCGACGGCGCCGCCGAGGCCTGGATCGCGACGCATCCGGTCGGCTGGCTGGCCGGCCGCGAGATCACCTACGCGATCGAACGCCGGCGCGACGCCGCGCTGGTCGGCGCGATCGCGCTGCTCAACGTCAGCGCCGCGCATGCGCACGCCGAGGTCGGCTACTGGATCGGCCACGATTACTGGGGCCAGGGCCTCGCCACCGAAGCGACGCGTGCGCTGCTCGATTTCGCCGAGAACGAACTGGGGCTGACGCGTATCGCCGGCCGCTGCCTGGCGCGCAACCCGGCTTCGGCGCGCGTGATGCAGAAAGCCGGCCTGCGGCCCGAAGGCTGCATGGTGCGCCACCTCGAGATCGGCGGCGTCTACGAAGACGTGCTGCTGTTCGGGCGGGTCTCGCCGTCTAGGCTGGCGCCCTGAGCGTCCGGGGCATCTCGGCCAGCAGCCGCCTCACCACCGCCGCGCCGTAGTGCGCGCAGACGGCGGACAGAAAGCGCGAGAAGTCGCCGTGCGCGGCCTCGTCGGCGCGGTCGGAGATCGCGCGGATCGCGACGAAGGGCAGGCCCCATTCGTGGCAGACCTGGGCGACGGCCGCGCCTTCCATCTCGACGGCCAGCGCGTCGGGCAAGGCGGCGCAGAGCGTGTCGCGGTCTTCGCGGGTGCGCACGAAACGGTCGCCGCTGACGATGAGCCCGGTGTGCACCGTCGGCGCGTGCAGCGAGAACTCCTGCACCAGCGCCTCGCCGAACAGCGCCAGCGGGTCGGCCAGCGCGGCGCGTGCGGCGGCGGCGGCGCGTTCGGCGAGCACCGCGTCGGCCGGGAAACGCGAGACGCCGGTCAGCGGCACCTCCCAGCGCGGGAAGAAGGGCGAGCCGTCCAGGTCGTGCTGCAGCAGCTCGGCCGAGACGACGACGTCGCCGACCGCGACACCGGGCGCCAGCCCGCCGGCGATGCCGGTCAGCACGACGGCGCCGACGCGGTAGTGCGAGATCAGCGCCGCGGTCGTCGCCGCCGCGGCCACCTTGCCGACACGCGACTGCACCGCGACGACCTCGTGGCCTTCGAGCGTGCCGTGCCAGAACTCGCGGCCGCCGATCGTGCGCAGCCGTGCGTCGGGCATCGCGGCCAGCAGGTCGCGCAGCTCGCGTTTCAGGGCGGCGACGAGTCCCAGCGGGGCAGCGGTGTCGGACATCGGGCTCGGGGCGGAGGCGGTGCGGCGATTGTCCCGGATGTCGCCCACGCGCCCGGTGCCGCGTGCCGCCTCGTGTACCGTGCGCCGACCATGTCCGAGCCCACCACCGCCGCCGACTGGGCGCCGACGCTGCGCGCCGGGGCCTGGTTCGCCGCGCTGCCCGACGACCTGGCCGACCACCTTTTGGCGCACGCCCGGGTGCTGGTGCTGGACGCCGGCACGCGGCTGTTCGCACGCGGCGACGCGCCCGACGGGCTGTACGCGGTGGTGCGCGGCGTCGTGCGCATCGGCGCGGTGGGCGAGGGCGCACGCGAGTCGCTGCTGGCGATGCTGGAGCCGCCGCAGTGGTTCGGCGAGATCGCACTGTTCGACGGCGCGCCGCGCACCCACGACGCCTGGGCCGAGAGCGACTGCCTGCTGCTGCGCGTCGCCCAGGCCGATCTCGCGCGGCTGCTGGCCGCGCGCCCGCAGCACTGGCAGAGCTTCGGCCGGCTGCTGACGAACAAGCTGCGGCTGACCTTCGCCGCCGTCGAGGAACTGGCGCTGTTGCCGCCGACGCCGCGGCTGGCGCGCCGGCTGGCGGCGATGGCCGGCGGCTACGGTGCCTGGGAAGGACGCAGCAAGCGTGTGCTCGAGGTCTCGCAGGAGCAGCTGGGCCAGATGCTGGCGCTGTCGCGTCAGACGGTGAACCAGGCGCTGAAGGAGCTGGAAGCGGCCGGCGCCATCCGCCGCGGCCGCGCGACGATCGAGATCGTCGACCCCGGGCGTATGCTCGCGGTGCGCTGATCAGGCCGGCGCGACGACGCGCCGCCAGGCGGCACGCGCCACCAGGCGCAGCTTGTTGCCGACACTCATGCGCGCTAGGTTGGTCTTGACGATGCCGCGCGTGAATCGGGTCTGCTTCGAGTAGTCGACGTGCACGTCGACGACCACCGGCCGGCCGGCGGCAGCCTGCTCGCGCGCGGCCTGCAGCACACGCTCGATGTCGGCGTCGGAGTCCATGCGCAGGTAGGCGGCGCCCGCGGCCATCGCGATGCCTTCGATGCGGATCTCGGGCAGCACGGTGCAGGCCTTGCGGTTGTAGGGCAGTTGCTGGGCCTGCGAGATCTGCGACAGCTCGCCGTCGTTGAAGACGCAGACGACGACGCCCAGGCCGTGTTCGGCGGCGGTGCTGAGCTCGATGCCGGTCATCAGCAAGGCGCCGTCGCCGACGACGGCGACCACCGGCTGGCGCGGGTGCGTCAGCTGGATCGCCACCGCCGCCGGCACGCCGTAGCCCATGCAGTTGAAGTCGGTCGGCGTGACGAGGTGGCGCGCGCGCCGGCTCTGGAAGAGTTCGGCGGTCAGGAAGGTGTGGTTGCCGTCGTCGGTGACGACGAAGCCGTCGTCGGGCAGCGTGGCGCGCAAGGCGTCGAAGAAGCGCTGCGGGTTGACGCGCCCGCCGCCGTCGTGCGCCAGCCATTCGGCGCGGTAGGCCTGCTTGGCGGCGGCGATGCGGCTGGCCATGGCCTCGGCGCGTGCCGCACGCGTGGCCGCACCCTCGGCGCCCAGCGCGGCGATCTTCGCCGCCAGCGCCGGCAGCACCTGGCGCGCGTCGCCTTCGATCGTGATCTCGGCCGGGTAGTTGGCGCCGAAGACTTCCGGGTTGATGTCGACGTGCACGAGCTTCCAGGTCGCGCGCAGGCCGTAGCTGCCGGTGGCGATCTCGCCGAAACGGGTGCCGACGGCCAGCAGCACGTCGCAGTCGGCAAACGCCTGCTCGGCCGCCGGCACCGCCGCCGGGCCGATGCCCATGCCGGCGTGCAGCCGGTGCGTGCCGGGGAAGGCGCTCAGCCCTTGCAGCGTCGTCGCCACCGGCGCGCCCAGCGCCTCGGCTATGCGCGCCACCGCGTCACCCGCATCGACCGCGCCCCAGCCGACGAAGAGCCCGGGGCGTTCGGCGGCCAGCAGCGCGCGCGCGGCGCGTTCGATCAGCGCGTCGTCGGGTGCGGCCGGCGGTGCGTCGGGCACGAAGGCCGGCAGTTCGTCGACCTCGCCGGGCAGCATCTGCAGGTCGACCGGGATCTCGACGAAGACCGGGCCGGGCTCGCCACGGGTCGCGGTGCGCCAGGCTTCGTACAGCGTCGGCACGACGTCGCGGTGGCGCGTGATGCGCCAGGCGCCCTTGGTCACCGGCTTCACCCAGGCGAGTTGGTCCAGCTCGTGCAGCTGGTAGCGGAAACCGTGGCCGCCGTGCGTGCCGCCGGAGATCACCAGCATCGGAATGCCGTCCAGATACGCCTCGCCGATGCCGGCCATCGCCAGCGCGGTGCCGGCGGCCGGCACGATCAGCAGCGCGCCGACGTGGTCGTTGGTGCGGCTCACCGCGTCGGCCATGAAGGCGGCGTTGCCTTCGTGCGTGACGCGGATCGGCGTGACGATGGCCGAGCCCGCGAGCGCGTCGTAGGTCTCGGTGTTGTGCACGCCGGGGATGCCGAAGGTGTGGCGCACGCCCAGCTGCTCCAGCGCGTGGCGCACCAGTTCGGCGGCGGTCTTTTTCATCGTGCTCTCCTGGGGTCAGGCGCCGAGGTGGCGCACGGCGGCGTTGGCGGTCAGCAGGCAGCCGGGCAGGAAGGTGCCTTCGAGCGACTTGCGCCCGCTGGCGTTGCCGCCGCCGAAACCCGCGGCCTCGCCGACCGCGTACAGCCCGGCGATCGGCGTGCCTCTGGTGTCCAGCACCCGGCTGGCCAGATCGGTCTGCAGCCCGCCCATCGACTTGCGTGTCAGCAGCCGGCAGCGGATGGCGATCAGCGGCCCGGCGGCGGGGTCGAGGATGCGCTGGTAGCGGCAGGTGCGCACGCGGTCGCCGCGCCAGCGCCGCAGGTGTTCGATGCGGCGCAGCTGGTCGTCGTCGTGCAGTGCCGGGCCGCGTGCGATCTGGGCGTCGTAAGGCGCGATCTGGGCCTGCAGCGTCGCGGCGTCGATGCGCTCGTCGCCGGTCAGCGCATTCATGCGCTGCGCCAGTTCGCCCAGCGTCGCGCCTTGCACGACGTCGGGGCAGCGGGCGAGCAGCTCGTCGACCAGCTCGGGCTGGCCACGCAGCAGCTGGCGCGCGAAGCCGAGCACGCGGCGCTCGCGGATCTGCGGGTTGTGCTCGGCGCCCGAGGCAGCGAGCTCCTTGTCGGCGATGCGGCGGTTCAGCAGCTGCCAGGTCCAGGGCCAGGCTTCGCGCGCGACGCGTTCGACCATCGCCGCGGTGTCGTAGCCGGTGACGAAAGGCTCGGGGCCGATGCGCCGGCCGTCCGGGCCCAGCCACAGCGCCGAGCGGGTCGGGATCAGGCTCAGCCCGTGGCCGTCGAACTGCGGGTTCGGGTGGGCGACGCCGGCGGCGTAGTGCCACATGCGGTCCAGGTGCGTGAGGCGCGCGCCGTGGCGCGCGGCGGCGTCGTGCAGCCGGCCGTCGGCGTGCGGGTGCGAGCCGTTCAGCAGCTCGGCCGGCGCCGGGCCCGCCGACCACAACGAACGCACGCGCGCCAGGTCGCCGGTCAGGCCGCCGGCGGCGACGATGACCGCGTCGGCGGCCAGGCTGAACTCGCGGCCGTTGGTCTCGTCGACGCCGCGCACGCCGCTGATGCGGCCGTCGGCGTGTTCGAAGTCGTCGACGCGGTGCTGCAGCCGCCAGTCCAGCCGCGCCGCGTGGCGGTGTGCGCGCAGTGCCACGAGCTGGCTGTTCACGAGGTGGCGCGCGGTGCCCCAGAGCACGTGGTAACGCGGCAGGCTGTTGCCGGGCGTCGTCCAGCCGCGTTCGACCCACTGCACCGCCGGGATGAAACGCAGGCGGCGTGCGCGCAGCGCCTCGTAGACCTCGGGCACGCAGCGTTCGACATAGTGCTCGGCCCAGCGCCGCGGCCATTCGTCCTCGGGCCCGAAACCGGCGAAGGACAGCCAGTCGGCCAGCGCCACCGCCGGGCTGTCGGGGATGCCGGCGCGGCGCTGCAGCGGCGTGCCGCAGAGCGCCATGCCGCCGAAGGCGTGCAGCCCCAGGCCGCCGGGCGCGGCGGCGCGTTCGAGCAGCGTGACGGCATGGCCGGCGTCGAGCAGGCCGAGCGTGGTGGCCAGCCCGGCGGGGCCGGCGCCGACGACGAGGCAGCGGGAGGAGGACATCGGGCCGCAGTCTGCGGCGCGCGGGCGGCGGCGTCTGTCCAAAGGACGACACGGCGGCGGCGAGGCGGGCAGGGCTTTCCCGGTCTCGGCTTAAGGCCGGCTGAAGCGCCCGGCCCCGGCTGCGGCGCATCAAGCGCGCCCGCCGGCGCCTGCGCAGCATCGGGCCGACGATGACGACCCTGAAGACCCTGGCCGCGACGGCCGCCCTGGTGATGGTCACGGCCGCGTCCGCCGCCGAGCCGCCCGTCGTGCGGCTCGTTGACGGCTGGGCGCGCAGCAGCGGCCCGGCGGAAACGGCGACCGAGGCTTACGTGGCGATCACCGCCGACGAGCCGCTGCGCCTGGTCGGCGCGCGCTCGCCCTGGGCTGCCGAGGTGCAGGTCGCCGCCCCGGGCGGCGTGCTGAGGCTGGCCGCCGGGCGCACGACGCGGCTGCAACCCGGTGGCGCCGCGCTGCGCCTCGTCGGCCTGCGCTGGCAGGTGCGCGACGGCGACGTCATCCCGGTCTCGCTGGTCTTCGAAGACGCCGGCGGGCGGCGCTTCGTGCGGCATTTCGGGGCCGTAGGCCGCTCGCCGGATCGTGGTCTCACGGGGCCGACGGCGCGTCTCAGCGCCGGCAGCGTTCCATCTCGCTGATGCGGCGTTCGCGCTCCTGGCGCTGGCGCTCGCTCAAGGTGATCGAGCTCGCCGACACCCGTTCGGCGCGGATCTGCTGCTCGCTGTAGCAGGGCTCGGAGCCGGAGCCGGGGCCGACTGCCCTGCCGGGGCCCGGCGCTTCGGCCGGGCGCTCCTGCATGCCGACGACGATGCCGTCGCGCGTGTAGATGTAGCGCGAGCTGCCGTCGGCATAACGGTAAATGTGCTGGCGCGAGACGCTGTTGCCGAAGCGGTCGGTGTTGGTCAGCGCCGGCTGGCCGTAGCGCTGGAACATCTCGTCCTCGGTCATCGTGCCCTCGCGCTCGCGCGCCAGGCGGCGCGCGACGTCGGGGTCGCTCGACATCGGCGAGTTCGCCGGCCTGGCGTCGACGGCGCGGCCGCCGTTGGCGCAGGGCTGCTGCTGGAACACCGCCTGGCCGCCCGGGCCTTCGCAGCGGTAGACGGTCTGGGCCGATGCGGCGCCGGCCAGCAACGCCACGAAGGCCGTGATCCCGTATCGCATCGTCGTCTTCCTCCCCGGGGCCGGATTGTGGGGCGGGTGCCGGGCGGCTCCACTGGCCGAGCCGCGCTGTCCCGGCCCGCCGGGGGATGTCGTCCCCTGAAAGCGGGGGCGGCCGCCGGAGCGATGGCGGCGCCCGCGTCGCCGCGCGCCAATCGAGGCGATGAGCTGCCTGATCTCCCTGGCGACGCTGATCGCCTACATCCTGGCCGCGGTAATGATGTTGGCCGGACTGGCCCTCGGCGTCCTGGCCATCGGTGCGTGTGTCGTCGGGATCTCCGACCGGATCGAGCGGCCGGCGCGGCGCACGCGCCGCCAGCTGATGGAAGCCAACGGCTACTACCGCGGGCTGCGCTACGTCGACCTGCCGGAGCCGCTGCGGCGCGCGGCATCGATATCGGGCGGGTCGTCGGGCCGAACACGCTACACCTGGGACGCGCCCGAAGACCCGATGTACCTGGAGTGCGACGCCCAGGGCGTCATCGTCGACCACATGCCGCCGCGTGCGCCGCCTGACCTGCTGCGCCACTTCTTCGAGACCCAGCCGCTGGACGGCTGGACGCTGGAGCGCATCGAGCACGCGATCGGCCGGCCCACCGACAGCATCGACTGCGATCGTGGCCAGTGGATCTACTGGTGGCGGCTGCCGGACAAGGCGCGCATCGAGCTGTCGTGGATCGATGCCAGCTGGCGGGCCGAGCTGTTCGACGGCGTGCACCGCCATCGGCTGGCGCCCCCGGCAGGAATCGAACCTGCATCTGAGACTTAGGAGGTCCCCGTTCTATCCATTGAACTACGGCGGCGCGGCGGGGGCGATTCTGCCATCGCCGGCCGCCGGGTTCAGCGCGGCGCGGAGGCCGCGGGCGACGACGGTGCGGAGGCGGCCGACGGCACCAGCCCGGTGGCCTGGCCGAGGCGGCGGCCGGCGCCGATCAGCGGCCGGGTGCCGGGCAGCTGTTCGTCGTCCAGACGCCAGACCCAGATCAGGTCGAGCGCGTTGTCGGCGCCGCTCTGCGCCCGCAGCGTGAAGCGCTGGGCGATGCGGTAGACGAGCTGCCAGGTGCCGGTGGTGGCGTTGACGCCGCGTTCGTAGCCGACGTACCAGCGCCGCGAGAGCTGCTTGCCCAGCGAGATGACGGTGTCGCGCACTTCGGCGCCGGTGGTGGCGCTGGTCGTTTCGCTCTGGTGCACGCTCAGTTCGTCGATGCCGAGGTTGCGCATCAGCGTGTCGGTCGGCGCCTCGCCTTCGCCGGCCATCAGCGCGACGGCGGCACGCTGCAGCAGCGCGGCGTCGGCGCGGCCCAGGCCGTCGGAGGCGCGGCCCAGCACCAGCCAGGACAGCCGGTCGGTGTCGGTCATCTCGGTCTCGGAATACAGCCGCGCACGCGGGCTCTGCGCCGTGCCGCTGATCAGCACGCCGACCTGCACGTCGATGTTCGGCCGCAGCGCCAGGATGTCCAGCCGCGGGTTGTCCATCGCACCGGTGAAGGCCAGGATGCCGCGGTCGATCTCCAGCTTCTGGGCGTAGGCGGCGTAGGTGCCGTTCTCGGTGCTGACGCTGCCGTTGACGGCGGGTTTGCCGCCCGGCGTCGTCAGCCGCAGCTGGCCGCGCAGCTCGGTGTCCAGGCCGCGCCCGCGCACGCGCAGCTTGTGGCCGAGGTCGACGTCCAGCGCGATGTCGACGTCGCGCCGGGCGTGCGGCACGGCGGCGTCGTCCTCGGGCGGCGGCGCCTCGCCGGGGCGGCGCACCGTGACGTCGGCGTCCAGCGAGGGCGCGTCGGCGCGGGTCGCGTCGAACAGGCCTTCGTCGACCACGACGCGGCCGTTCAGCGCGAACTTCTGCGCGTCCAGCGCCAGCGTGGCGTTGCCGCTGGCGACGAGCTGGCGGTCGATGCGGCCGAGCACGCGGAAGCGTTCGGCGACGGCCTTGAGCTGGGCGTTGGGCGTGGCGCCGAAGGTCGCGCCGCCGCTCAGTTCGAGCTGGCCGTCGCCGCCCTTGAAGCGCAAGGTCTCGATGCGTGCGTCGGTGCCTTCGAGGCGGATCGCCACCGTGCCCGGGCCGACGTTGACGCCCTGCAGCAGGTTGCGCACGCCGAGGTCGCGGCCTTCGATCATGCCGGTGTACTCGGGCGCGCCGAACTTGCCGCCGATCGCGGCGTTGGTGTGCAGCCGCCCCGACAGCCTCCAGCCCGGCGGCACCCAGGCCGCCCAGACGCCGAGGTTGGCGACTTCCAGCTCCAGCGTGCCGTCCAGCGGCGCCTCGGGCTCGGGCCAGCGGCTGGCGCTGCTGGTGCGCACGCCCAGCGAGGCCGCCATGCGGCCGATGTTGCTGCCGGCCAGCGCCTGGCTGAAGCGCCACTGGCCGTCGTGCGCCGACAGCGCCAGGCGCGCCGCGCTCAGCCCCAGCGACTGGGTCGTGTTCTCGTCGGTGATGTCGAGGTCGCCGTCGTGGCGCTCGACGACGACCTCGGCGTCGAAGCGGTCGCCGGCGCGGATGTCGACGTGCGCGCCGGCGCGCAGGTCGCCGCCCCAGCCCATCGTCGGCTGCACGCGTTCGAGCAGCGGTGCCACGGCCACCGGGTCGACGTCCATGCGCAGCGCGAAACGCGGCGCGGCGCTGCCGGCCCAGTCGGCCTGCACGGCGTCCCAGCGCAGGTCGACGGCGCGGGCGAAGCGGATGCGCCCGGGTGCGGCCTGCAGGCGTTCGAGCGTGCCGCCGCGGCCGAACTGCAACTCGGCGCCGAGATCGCGGGCGTCGACCCAGTCTGTGCGCCAGTCGCTGCCCGGCGGCGCGATGGCGCCGCCGTCCCAGGCGCCGATGCCCAGGCGTTCGATGCGCCCGGCCCAGCGCCCGCCGCCGCCAGGGGCGGCGGTCCAGGCGCCGGTGGCCTGCAACTGGGCACGCGTGCCGGACATCGAGCGCAGGCCGAACCAGCGCTCCAGCAGCGGTGGCGGCGCCAGCGGCAAGGCGCCGGCGACCAGCAGATGGTGTTCCTGCCAGGTGCCGTGCAGCTCGGCGCGCAGCTGGCGCGCGCTCTGGCGTCCCCAGCGCAGCCCGGAGACGTCGGCCTGCAGCTCCAGCGGCTGCTGCGCCAGCCCGCCGGTGGACAGCCGCCAGTCGGCGCTGGCGGCGGCGACCTCGAGTTCACGCGAGCCGAACTGGCGCAGCTCCAGATGGCCCTGGGTCTGCAGGTCGGGCCAGCGCCCGCTGGCGCTCAGCTCGCCCCGCGCGCTGCCGCCTTGCGGCGCCCAGCCGGCGCCGTCGGGCAGCAGGCGCACCAGCGGCGCCAGCGCGGCCAGCGTGCCGGCGTCCAGGTTCAGCGTCCAGCGGTCGTCGGCGCCGTTGGCCGACGGCCGGCCCTGGCCGCTGGCGACGAGCTTGTTGCCGGCGGCGGCGGCTTCCAGGCGCACGCGGCTGCTGCCGCCACGGCCGCCCGATTGTTCGAGCGCCAGGTCCAGCGTCAGCGGCACGCCGGCCAGCATCGAGTCGTCGACTTTCAGCGTGCCGTGGCCGGCGGTGCGCTGCAGCAGCGCCGGCAGCGGCAGGCTGCGCGGTTCGGGCGGCAGCGCCAGGTCGAGCTCCCAGCCGCCGCTGACGCGGTGCGGGCCCTGGCGCCAGGCCGAACCGGGTTCACCCGGCCACCAGGGCAGCGGGTCGAACCCGGCCAGGGTGCCGCGCGTGGCGAGCTGCCAGCCGGCGTCGCCGCGTCGCGCGTCCAGCGTCAGCCGGGCGACGGCGGCGCCGGCGCTGGCGTCGAACTCCTTCAGCTCGACTTGGTCGGGCGCGGCGCGGCCGTCCAGGCGCAGGTGCACCGCCTGGGCGGCGCCCTCGACACGTCCGTCCAGCGTCGCGCGCAGCGCAGCGGAAGACGCCGGGCGCGGGCCGGTCCAGTCGTCCGGCGACGGCAGGCCGCCGAGCTCCAGCGTCACCGGGCCGGACAGCGTCATCGCCGGCGCGCGGCGGTCCAGGCGCTGCGGCGTCACGGCGTCCAGCGCCGACTCCAGCGTCAGCGCCGGGCCGTCCCAGCGGCCGTGGGCGCTCCAGCGTCCGGCCGGGCGGCCGTCGCCGGCGAACTGCAGCGCCAGGCGGCGGATGTCGACCTGGCGCCGGCTCTTGCTCGACCCCTGCAGGTCGGCTTCGATGCGCGACAGCGGCAGCCGACCGGCATCCCAGCGGCCGGGCAGGGCGTTGTCCAGCGCGACGTCGGCCAGCATCGGGCGCTCGCCGGCCGGCGGCGCGTCCAGCTTGGCGTGGCCGCTGAGCCGCGTTTCGGGCGCGCCGGCAACGAAGGCGCCGAGGTCCAGCGCCGTGGTCTTCGCGTCCAGCTGCGCCAGCACCCAGGGCGCGAAGGGCAGCAGCGTCGTCGACACCTCGGCCGACGGCGTCGCCTTGCCCGGCTGCGGCGTGCCACGCAGCGTGCCGGCCAGCACGATGCGATCCAGCGTGCCGCTGGCGCGGATCGTCGCGTCCAGCGGCGTGTCGGCGTCGATCGGCCGCGCCTCGGCTTGGCCGCCGAGCGCGAACGGGACGTCGAAGCCGAGCTGCGCGTGGCCGGCCAGGCGGGCTTTGCCCCAGTCGAGTTCGGCGTCTTCGACGCGGTACAGCAGGTTGGGCTCGCCGACCCAGGCCCGGGCGCGCAGCCGGTGCAGCTGGAAGCCGTCGACGTCCAGCGTCTCGAGTTCGGCGCGCTCGGCGCGGATCTGCAGCGGGATGCCGATGCCCGAGGGCAGGTGCGCGCCGTGGCCGCTGGGCGGCCCGGTGTCGACGATGACCTCGCGCGCCACGGCCTTGGTCGCGTCGATGCCGAACCAGGCGCGTGCATGCGGCCGCCACGACCAGCGCAGCCCTTCGCCGCGGAACCCGGTCACCGTCACCGACTGCCGCCCCTGGTCCCAGCGCACGACGACCTTGTCGGCCTCGAACACCTCGTCGAACAGCGCCCCGCGCGTGCCCTCCGCCGTGACGAACGGCAGCCGCGTGCCCAGCCAGCGCGTGCCCGCGTCGCTGTGCAGCAGCCCCCAGACACCGCCCACCGCCCCGGCCGCCAGCACCACCGGCACCGCGATCAGCCAAGGCCACCAGCGCCGCCGCCGCACGGGCACCGGCGCTTCCTGCGGCGTCTCCCGACCCTGCTCAGTCATCCCGTGAACCCGGCGCAAAGGTGGCGGTCAGCGAGCCCGTGCAAACGAGCAAGCACCACGCGATCAAGCTTCCCGCCGCGGACCGGCTTTGCCGGTCCGCTGGCGGACGGCCCCCTCGGGGGGTAGCGAGCGATAGCGAGCTTGGGGGCATCAATACGCGATCCCGACACTGAAGTGCAAACGAACGGACCGCGTCTCCTCGCCCCACGCCAGGTCCACCTTCAGCGGCCCCACCGGGCTGCGCCAGCGCACGCCGATGCCGGTGCCGATCGCCGGGTTCAGGCTCGTGAAGCCGTTGGCCGCGCGCCCGGCGTCGACGAAGACCGCGCCCCAGACCGAGGGCATGGACGCCGAGAGCGGCCGGGCCAGCTCCAGGCTGGTGGTGAACAGCGAGGTGCCGCCCGACTCGGCGCCGTTGACCGTCGGCGTCAGGCTGCGATAGGCGTAACCGCGCACCGAGTCGTCGCCGCCGGCACGGAAGAGCTGCGAATCCGGCACCGCGACGGCGTCGCGTTTGACGACCTGGCCCAGTTCCACCCGCGCGCTGCCGTACCAGGTCTTGCCGATCGGCAGATAGCCGGTGAAGCGGCCGTACAGGCGCGAGAACGGGCCGGTCTCGCCGGCACTGCCGTGGGCATGGCCCAGGCCGGTCTGCAGCGACACCGAGAAGCCTTCGGTCGGCAGCACGACGCTGTCGAGCTCGCGCCAGACGCCGTGGTGGTTGATCGAGTAGGCGATCGTGTTGGTGTGGATGTGCTCGCCGGTGTTCGTCCAGCGCGCCGAACGCTCGGCCTCGACGAAGTAAAGCCGCTCCAGGCGCTGCGTGTCCTTGGTGCGGCCCAGGCGCAGCCGCTGCGACAGCACGACGTCCTCTTTGCCTTCCTCGCGGTCGACGGCGCCGCCGACCAGCTCGCGATACAGGTTCTCGCCCGGGTGGGTGCTGACTTCGCCGGTCCAGGTCTGCTTCTTCTGCGCCAGCGAGAAGGTGTTGCTGGCCGTCAGCGGGTAGCCGAAGACGCGCCGGTAGGCGTGCTCCAGCGAGGCCCGCGGCCCGGTGTTGGCGCTGACGCCGATGCCGAAGGTGTAGACCTGCAGCGGCGCCTCCTTCACGTGCACCAGCACGCGGGCGTGGTCGGCCTGCGCGACGTCCGGGTCCAGCGTGACGGCGGCGCTGTCGAAGAGCCCGGCCTTCTGCAGCCGTTCCTGGTAGTCCAGCAGCACGGCCTCGGTCAGCGGCGCGCCGGGCTGCAAGGCCGCCAGATGCTCGACGGTCTCGCGCTCGTGCACGACGAGGCCGTCGACGACCAGCTCGCCGAAGCGGAACAGCGGCCCGCTGTCGGCCACCAGGAACAGGCGTGCGGCGTGGTCGGCGGTCTCGACTTCGGCGGCGGTGGCTTTCCAGCTGGCGCCGGCATAACCGGCGGCACGCAGCCGCGCCAGCGCCGCGGCCTTGGCGGCCGTCCAGTCGGGGTTGCGGAAGGCCTCGCCGGCCGGCAGCGCCCAGGCGCGGCGCAGGTCGGCCACCGTGTCGCGGGCCTGTTTGTCGCCGGCCTCGGCGGCGCTGCCCAGCGCCCCTTCGACCTCGATCGTCACGCGCTCGACGCGGGTGCGCGGGCCGGGTTGCAGCTCCAGCCGCACGTGGCGTTCGCCGACGTTGCCGACCGAGCGCACCATGATCACCGTCGGGTCGAAATAGCCCTCGGTCTGCAGCAGCTCGCGCACCTGTGCCGGCGCGCCGTCGATCAGGCGCGCCCATTCGCTGTCGTCCAGCGTGCTGCCCGGCGCCAGCGTCGCCACGCGCGCGATGTCCAGGTGCTGCTCGAGCAGCGCCTTCAGCGCTGCAGGCGCGTCGACCTCGACGCTGGCCGGCGGCGCGGCCGGCGCTTCGGCGGCCGATGCCGCAGCGTCGGGGGGCGGCGCCGCTTCGGGTTCGCCAGCCGCCAGGGCGGCCCCCGCGGCCAGTGCCGCGACGAGGCCCGTCAGCACACGCTTCATTTGCTCAGCAGCCGCATCGCGCCTTCGAGTCCGGAGAGGGTCAGCGGGAACATGCGCTGGTTCATCAGCTGCTGCACGATCGAGATGCTCTGACGATAGGCCCAGACGCCCTGCGGCTCGGGGTTGATCCACGCGAACCGGGGGAAGGCTTCGGTCAGCCGGCGCAGCCATTCGGCGCCGGGTTCCTCGTTGTTGTATTCGACGCTGCCGCCGGGCTGCAGGATCTCGTACGGGCTCATCGTCGCGTCGCCGACGAAGACCAGCTTGTAGTCCTTGTTGTAGGTGCGGATCAGGTCCCAAGTGGGCGTCTTTTCTGAATAGCGGCGCCGGTTGTTCTTCCAGACGAAGTCGTAGACGCAGTTGTGGAAGTAATAGAACTCGAGGTGCTTGAACTCGCTCTTGGCGGCGCTGAACAGCTCCTCCACGCGATGAACGTGTTCGTCCATCGTGCCGCCGACATCCATCAGCAGCAGCACCTTCACGCGGTTGTGGCGCTCGGGGACCATGCGGATGTCCAGCAGCCCGGCGTTGGCGGCGGTGCCGTGGATCGTCGCGTCCAGGTCCAGCTCCTCGGCCGCGCCTTCGCGCGCGAAGCGCCGCAGCCGGCGCAGCGCGACCTTGATCGTGCGCGTGCCGAGCTCGCGGGCGTCGTCGTAGTCCTGGTAGGCGCGCTGGTCCCAGACCTTGACCGCGTTGCGGTTGCGCCCCTTGTCCTGGCCGATGCGCACGCCCTGCGGGTTGTGGCCCCAGGCGCCGAACGGGCTGGTGCCGCCGGTGCCGATCCACCTGCTGCCGCCTTCGTGGCGCTCGTTCTGCTCCTCGAAACGCTTCTTCAGCGTCTCCATCAGCTCGTCCCAGCCCAGCTTCTCGATGGCCGCCTTCTGCTCGGGTGTCAGCTCCAGCTCCAGCGTCTTGCGCAGCCAGTCCAGCGGCACCTCGCGCGTGAAGTCGGTCAGCAGCTCGACGCCCTTGAAGTAGGCGCCGAAAGCGCGGTCGAACTTGTCGTAGTGCGCCTCGTCCTTCACCAGCGTCGCGCGGGCGAGGTAATAGAAGTCGTCGACCGAGCCGTCGACGACGCCGGCCTGGAGCGCCTCCAGCAGGGTGAGGAACTCCTTTACCGAGACCGGCAGCTTGGCGGCGCGCAGCGTGTAGAAGAAGTCGATCAGCATCGGCGGGAGGCGGCCAGTGCCCGGATTGTCGCGCCGGCGCGCGCGGCCGGCGTGACGAAACGCTCAGCGCTTGCGCGTCTTGGCCGGGCCCGGATCGTGGCGAGCCAGCCAGCCGAAGAACTCGCCGTACCACTGCTTCGAGTTGCGCGGCTTGAGCACCCAGTGGTTCTCGTCGGGGTACCAGAGCAGCCGGGCGTCGACGCCGCGGGCCTTCAGCGTGTTGTAGTAGGCCAGGCCCTGGGCGTCGGGCACGCGGTAGTCGAGTGCGCCGTGGATCACCAGCGTCGGCGTCGTCATCGCGCCGGCGGCGGCGTGCGGGCTCTGCGCGTGCACGCGCGCCATGTCGTCCCAGTACCAGGCGCCCAGCTCCTTGGCGTGCCAGCTGTAGGCATCGTCGGCGAACATCGCCGTCCAGTCGAAGCAGCCGGCGTGGCAGACGTAGGCGGCGTAACGCCCGGCCGGCACGTGGCCGTTCATCCAGGCGACCATGAAGCCGCCGTAGCTGCCGCCCGAGGCGAAGACGCGGCGCTTGTCGGCCCAGGGCTTCTTCAGCAGCCAGTCGGTGGCGGCCTCGACGTCGATCGTCTCGAGCTGGCCCCAGCGGTGGGTGATGCTGTCGAGGAAGGCGGTGCCGAAGCTCGACGAGCCGTGGTAGTTGACGCAGGCGACGACATAGCCCTGGGCGGCGAAGACCTGGGTGTTCCAGCGGTAGTGCCAGGCGTCGCCGAAGGCGGTGTGCGGGCCGCCGTGGATCAGGTGCAGGATCGGCGTCTTCTTCTTCGGGTCGAAGCCCGGCGGGTAGACCAGCCACATCTGCACGTCGTCGGGCTCGCCGCCCTCGACGCTGGCGGCGCCCTTGATCCAGACCTCCTCGACGCGGCCGCTCTGCAGGCGTGCCAGCAGCGCGTCGTTGATCGTCTCGATGCGCCGCGGCGCCTCGCCCGGCAGGCAGGCCTGCAGCCGCGCCGGGTGGGTGGCGCTGTCGGCCAGCGTCACCAGCGTGCCGGCGGCCTTGTCGAAGGCCTGCACCGTGCCGCCTTCGACGACGACCTCGGCGCGGCGGTCGGGCAGGTCGAAGCGCCACAGGTGCTGGCGGCCGCGCTGCTCGGCGCGCAGCAAGAGCGCCTGGCCGTCTTCCTCCCAGGCCAGCGGCGCCTGCACGTCGTGGTCCCAGGCCTCGGACAGCACCTCCCAGCGCGCTTCGTCGCGGTACCAGACGGCGACCTGGCCGGGCATCGTGTGCTTGCGGCCCTGGTGGCTGGCGATGAAGGCGACGCGGTCGCCCTCGGGGCTGTAGCGCGGCGCCGAGCAGTCCCAGTCGGCGTCCTGCACGATGACGCTGACGCGGCCGGTCTTCAGCTCGATCTCGGCCAGCGCGAAGCGGTTGTCGATGCGCTTCTCGGGCGCCGGGTCGAAGGCGAAGACCACGCGCTTGCCGTCCGGCGAGACGTCGAAGCAGTCGGCGTCCGGGTCGTGGCGGCGCAGTTCGTAAGGCGTGCCTTCGAACAGGTCGCGCAGCTTGGCGTCGCCAGCGTCACGGCCCAGCTCCAGCAGGTGCAGGTGCGGCACGCGGTCCTGCGGCAGATGGTGGTCCCAGAAGCGGTACTGGGCTTCGCCGGTGGCGTAGCCGGTCTCCTTGCGTTCCTTGAAGGCCTTGGCGCGCTTGGCCTGCTCCTTGGTGCCCTTGGCATCCGGCCAGACCCAGGAGACGAACAGCAGCCGGCGGCCGTCGGGGCACCAGCGGAAGGCCTCGACGCCGGTGGTCACCGTCGCCGCGCGGCGCGCTTCGCCTCCGTCGGGCGCGATGACGTAGAGCTGCGCCGTCTCGTCCTTCTGGCCCTGCTGCTCGCGCTTGGCGACGAAGGCGACCAGCTCGCCCTTGGGGCTCCACTGCGGCTGGCCGTCCTTCTCGCCGCAGGCGGTGAGCGCCCGCGCGGCGCCGCCCAGCGTCGAGAACAGCCACAGCGAGCTGGCGGACTTGTTGTCCTCCATCGAGTAGCGCGTGACCGTGGCGACGGCCTGCGCGCCGTCGGGCGAGAGGCTGGGCGCGCCGATGCGCTCGAGCTTCCAGAGATCGTCGACGGTGATCGGCTTGGTCTTCATCGGGGTTTGGCGAGCAGCCATTCGAGGTGGGTGCGGATCGTCGGCCATTCGGCCGCCGTGATGCTGTAGACCGCGGTGTCGCGCAGCGAACCGTCGGCGCTGCGCTGGTGCGCACGCAGGATGCCGTCGAGCTGGGCGCCCAGGCGTTCGATGGCGCGCCGGCTCTGCGTGTTCAGGCGGTGGGTGCGGAACTCGACGGCGATGCAGTCCAGGCGCTCGAACGCGTGCGTGAGCAGCATCTTCTTGCACTCGGTGTTGAGCCCGGTGCGCTGCGCCGAGCGCGCGGTCCAGGTGCTGCCGATCTCGACACGGCGGTTCACGGCGTCGACGTGCATGTAGCTCGTCATGCCGACGGCGCGGCCGGCGGCGTCGAAGACGGCGAAGGGCAGCATGCTGCCGGAGGCCTGCAGGCCCAGGCGGCGCTCGATCTCGGCGGCCATGCGCTCGGGCGCGGGCACCGCGGTGTACCAGAGCTTCCAGAGTTCGCCGTCGCGGGCGGCGTCGGCCAGGGCCGGGGCGTGTTCGGGCTGCAGCGGGACGAGCGCGGCGAGCCGGCCGCGCAGCGTGACGGGATCGGGCCAGCTCATCGGGGGCGTCGGGCTCAGCGGTTGTGGCGCTGCATGAAGACCAGCTTCTCGAACAGCGAGACGTCCTGCTCGTTCTTCAGCAGCGCGCCGACGAGCGGCGGCACGGCCACCTGTTCGTCGCGGCTGTGCAGCGCCTCGGGCGGGATGTCCTCGGCGACGAGCAGCTTCAGCCAGTCCAGCAGCTCGCTGGTCGACGGCTTCTTCTTCAGGCCGGGCAGGTTGCGCACGTCGTAGAAGGTCTTCAGCGCCGCGGCCAGCAGCTCGCGCTTGAGGTCGGGGAAGTGCACCTCGACGATGCGCTTCATCGTCTCGGCGTCCGGGAACTTGATGTAGTGGAAGAAGCAGCGGCGCAGGAAGGCGTCGGGCAGCTCCTTCTCGTTGTTCGAGGTGATGAAGACCAGCGGCCGGTGCTTCGCGCGCACCAGCTCGCGCGTCTCGTAGACGTGGAACTCCATGCGGTCGAGTTCGCGCAGCAGGTCGTTCGGGAACTCGATGTCGGCCTTGTCGATCTCGTCGATCAACAGCGCCACCGGCGTCTCCGAGGTGAAGGCCTGCCAGAGCACGCCCTTGACGATGTAGTTGCGGATGTCGCGCACGCGCGCCGACTCTTCCTCGCCGGCGAGCTGGCTGTCGCGCAGCCGGCTGACGGCGTCGTACTCGTACAGGCCCTGCTGCGCCTTGGTCGTGCTCTTCACGTGCCACTGCAGCAGCGGCAGGCCCAGCGCGCGGGCCACCTCCTCGGCGAGCATCGTCTTGCCGGTGCCGGGCTCGCCCTTGACCAGCAGCGGCCGCTGCAGCGTCACGGCGGCGTTGACGGCGAGCATCAGGTCCTGCGTCGCGACGTACTGGTCCGAACCCTGGAATTTCATCGTGTCCGCGAGGGAATTGGAGGGGGGAACGGGCCAGTATACGCGGCGCCTATACTGCGCCATCACACCACGAGGCTTGATCATGATCAAGGCTGCGACCGTGCTGCTGGCGCTCGCCGGCATGGCGTCTGCGGTGCAGGCGCAGGACGCGTCGGCCGGCCGGGCCAAGGCCGCGATGTGCATGGGCTGCCACAACATCCCCGGCTACCAGGCCAGCTTTCCGCTGGTGCACAAGGTGCCGAAGATCGCCGGCCAGAACCCCGACTACCTCGTCGCCGCGCTGACGGCCTACCGCAAGGGCGAGCGCAAGCATCCGACGATGCGCGCCGTGGCCGCTTCGCTGAACGACCGCGACATCGCCGACCTCGCGGCGTTCTACGCCGGTCTGGCTCCGGCGGCTGCGGCGGCCACGGCCGCTGCGGCACCGGCCGCGGTGGCGCCGCTGCTCGAGCGCGGTGCCTGCAGTTCCTGCCACGGCGCCGACTTCAACCGCCCGATCGCGCCGGCCTATCCCAAGCTCGCCGGCCAGCACCGCGACTACCTGCTGGCCGCGCTGCGTGCCTACGGCACCGAGCGCCATCCGCAGATCGGCCGCGCCAACCCGATCATGAGCGCCCAGGTCAAGCCGTTCACGGTGGCCGAGCTGCAGACGATCGCCGACTACGTCGCGTCGCTGCCGGGCGACGTGCGCACCGTGCCCGAATCCCGTTTCCGCTGATTTGCGCGGCGCTCCCGGCCTTGATTTCGCCGGAGCGCGATGTGTTCTGACGCATCATGCAAACGTCCGACGCCGGCCGTCATCGATTCGGCGCGGAGAGCGTTCTGCCTGCGTCCATGCTGAAGAAGATTCCGGTCACCGAACTCCGTCTGGGAATGCACCTCCACGCCTTCGAAGGTTCGTGGATGGACCATCCGTTCTGGCGCACCCGATTCGTCATCGAGGATGCGAAGACGCTGGCCCAGGTGCAAGACAGCGGCGTGCGCGAGTGCTGGATCGACACCGAACTCGGCCTCGACGTGCCGGCACCGGCGCTCGACGTGCGCCCGCGTGCACCCGCGCCGCCGGTAACGACGGCGCCCACGCCCGCCCCGGCGCCGCGCCCGGCCTCCACCTCGATGGCCGAGGAGCTGCAGGCCGCGGCCTCGGTCTGCAAACGAGGCCGCGAGGCCGTCGTCTCGATGTTCAGCGACGCCCGGCTTGGCCGCGCGATCGACGGCGAGGCCTGCATGCCGCTGGTCGAGGAGGTCACCGAGTCGGTGTTCCGCAACCCCGGCGCGCTGGTCAGCCTGGCGCGGCTGAAGACCCACGACGACTACACCTACATGCATTCGGTGGCGGTCTGCGCGCTGATGGTCGCGCTCGGCCGCCAGCTCGGCGCCACCGACGCCGAATGCCGCCGCCTGGGCCTGGCCGGGCTGCTGCACGACATCGGCAAGGCGCTGATGCCGTCGGACGTGCTGAACAAGCCCGGCAAGCTGACCGACCAGGAGTTCGACGTCATGCGCTCGCACCCCGAGCGCGGCCACGACCTGCTGCAGGAGGCGCGCGGCGCCAGCGAGGATGCGCTCGAGGTCTGCCTGCACCACCACGAGCGCGTCGACGGCACCGGTTACCCGCACAAGCGCTCCGGCGAGTCGCTGACCCGGCTGGCGCGCATGGGCGCGGTCTGCGACGTCTACGACGCCGTCACCTCCAACCGTCCGTACAAGTCGGGCTGGGACCCGGCCGAGTCGATCGCCCGCATGGTCTCGTGGAAGGGCCACTTCGACGAGACCATCCTCGCCGCCTTCGTGCGCAGCGTCGGCATCTACCCGACCGGCTCGCTGGTGCGCATGGAGTCCGGCCGCATCGGCATCGTCGTCGAGCAGAACGCCGGAAAGCCGGCGGCGCCGGTGATCAACCTCTTCTACTCGACCAAGTCGTCGATGCCGATCCCGCCGCAGCGGCTGGATCTGGCGCAGTCCGCCAACGACCGCATCGTCGGCCGCGAGCCGGCGCAGAACTGGGCCGGCCGCTCGCTCGACGAGCTCTGGCTGCCGCCCGAGCTCGCCCGCGCCCGGCGTTGACCCCGCGCGCCGGCGGCCTGCCGCTCGCGTTACCCTTCGGGGCGACAACAGCTCCAGGAGGCTCGCCCCCATGATCGAACTCACCCTGCCGACGATGACCTGCGGCCATTGCGTGAAGACCGTCACCGAGACGGTGCAGCGCATCGACGCCGCCGCGCGCGTGGCCATCGACCTGCCGACGCACCTCGTGCGCATCGAGTCCTCGCAGCCGGCCGAGACCTTCGCCGCCGCGCTGGCCGAAGAAGGCTTCGATGCCGCCTGAGCCTCCCCGGGCGCGCACGGCGCGCCCCCCTGCGACCGCTTTGCCACTCACCGGGAGAGACGATGAGATCGTGGATCACGTGCGCCGTGCTCGCCGCCGGCCTGGCCGCCGGCAGTGCCGGCGCCCAGACGCTGCGCTGGGCCAGCCAGGGCGACCTGCAGACCCTGGACCCGCACTCGCAGAACGAGATGCTGACCAACTCGATGAACGGCCAGGTCTACGAAGGCCTGGTCGGGCGCGACCGCCAGCTCGGCCTGGTGCCGGCGCTGGCCACCGAGTGGAAGCAGACCGGGCCGCTGACCTGGCGCTTCAAGCTGCGGCCCAACGTCAGGTTCCACGACGGCTCGCCGTTCACCGCCGACGACGTCGTGTTCTCGATGAACCGCGCCAAGGAGCCGACCTCGCAGATCAGCGTCTACGCCAACGCGGTCGGCACGCCGGTGGCGATCGACCCGCTGACGGTGGAGTTCCGGCTGCAGCAGGTCAACCCGATCTTCCTGCAGCACATCGCGGCGCCGCTGTGGATCATGAGCAAGTCGTGGTCCGAGAAAAACAAGGTCGCCAAGCCGCTGGACTTCAAGAACAAGGAGGAGAGCTACGCCTCCTTCAACGCCAACGGCACCGGCCCGTACATGGTCGTGAGCCGCGCGCCGGGCATCAAGACGGTCTACAAGCGCAACCCGAACTGGTGGGGGCGCTTCGAAGGCAACGTGCAGCAGGTCGTCTATACGCCGGTCGCCAACGACGCGACGCGGCTGGCGGCGCTGGTCTCCGGCGAGATCGACTTCGTGCTCGACCCGGCGCCGCGCGACGTGCCGCGGCTGCGCTCGACCGCGGGCGTGAAGATCGTCGACGGCCCGGAGAACCGCGTGCTGTTCATCGGCATGGACCAGTCGCGCGACGAGCTGCTGTACTCCAGCGTCAAGGGCAAGAACCCGTTCAAGGACGTTCGCGTGCGCCGCGCGCTGTACCAGGCGATCGACATCGAGACGCTGAAGACCAAGCTGATGAACGGCCAGAGCCTGCCCACCGGCGGCATCACGCCGTCGCCGCTGGGCGCCTACAACGACCCGGCGCTCGAGGCCCGGCTGCCCTTCGACCTGGCCCGTGCGCGTGCGCTGCTGGCCGAGGCCGGCTACGCCAACGGCTTCGAGGTGACGCTGGACTGCCCGAACAACCGCTACGTCAACGACGAGGAGATCTGCCTCGCGCTGGCGCAGATGTGGGCCAAGATCGGCGTCAAGCTGCGCGTCAACGCGATGCCGCGTGCGGTCTACTTCCCCAAGCTGGAGAAGTACGACACCAGCCTGTACATGCTCGGCTGGGGCGGCGCGATCACCGACGCCGAGGTCGCGATCACGCCGGTGATGCGTGCGCCTGGCGAGAAGGGCGTCGGCGCCTTCAACTACGGCCGCGTGAAGAACGACAAGTTCGAGGAACTCGCCAAGGCCTCCAGTGCGGAAGCCGACCCGAAGAAGCGCGAGGACCTGGTCAAGGCCGCCTTGCGCGAGTACACGCAGCAGGTGCACCTGATCCCGCTGCACCGCCAGGTGATCCCCTGGGCCGAGCGCACGAACGTCGAGGTCGTGCACCGCGCCGACAACTGGTTCGAGTACTCCTGGGTCACGGTGAAGTGACCCGGCCCGCGCGGCCGCCTCAGGTGGTCGCGCGGCGGCGAACGGCTTCGAGATAGGCCTGGCCGTCGGGCGGCAGGCCGCTCCTCTGCGAGGTCCAGAGCATCTCGCCCAGGCAGTCCATGACCTCGTGGTGCGCGGCGTGCAGCGAGTTGCGCCGTGCCGCCAGCAGCGCGACGGCCTGGCGGATGCCGGTCGGCTGGTCGATGCTGCACTGCTCCTCGATCGAAAGGTGCATTGACAGATGCAGGAACGGGTTGGTGCGCCCGGCGTCTATGGCGTAGTCGGCCGCCAGGGCAGCCGTCACGTCGGCGAGTTCGGCGTGATACTCGGGGTGCTCGGCGATCCAGCGTGTCGCGATCGCCTCCATCGCATCGACCGGAGCGCCTTCGCGGAATTTCGCATAAGCACCGCAGAAGAAGCGCCTGACGTCGGCCTGATTCGGTTGGAACATCGTCGCATTGTCGCCGGGCGCCCTTGACCCGGTTTCCGATACGTCGATGAACATCACCACCGAACAACTCTTCACCGCGGCGCGTACCCAGAACGGCTACCGCCCGGAGCCCGTGGCCGACGCCACGCTCGAACAGCTCTACGAACTGCTGAAGTGGGGCCCGACCGCCGTCAACGGCGGCCCCGCGCGTTTCGTCTTCGTGCGCACGCCCGAGGCGCGTGCACGCCTGGCCGAGATCGTCAGCCCCGGCAACCGCCAGAAGGTGCTGGAAGCGCCGGTGACGGCGATCATCGGCATGGACCTGGCGTTCCACGACAAGCTGCCGCAGCTCTTCCCGCACGCCGACGCACGCGCCTGGTTCGCCGGCAACGAGACGCTGATCGCCGAGACCGCGCTGCGCAACTCCTCGCTGCAGGGCGCCTACCTGATCCTCGCGGCGCGCGCGCTCGGCCTGGACTGCGGCCCGATGAGCGGCTTCGACACCGCCAAGGCCGACGCCGAGTACTGGGCCGGCACCGCGGTACGCACCAACTTCATCTGCACGCTGGGCCACGGTGACCCGACGAAGGTCCACCCGCGCCTGCCGCGGCTCTCCTTCGCCGAGGCCTGCCGCCTGGTCTGATGTTCGCGTCGCTGGCCGGGGGCTCGGTGATCACCGACCCCTGGTTCTACGCCGTGGCGATCCCGGCGGTGCTGCTCGTCGGCATCTCCAAGAGCGGTTTCGGCGCCGGCTTCGGCGCCCTGGGCGTGCCGCTGATGGCGCTGGCGGTGCCGGTGCCGCAGGCCGCGGCGATCATGCTGCCGCTGCTCGTCGTGATGGACGTGCTCGGCCTGGCCGCGCTGGTGCGCCAGTGCGACCGCACGCTGGTGCGGCTGCTGGTGCCGGCCAGCCTGGTCGGCATCGTCATCGGCACGCTGCTCTTCGGCTGGCTGTCGGCGGCGGCGGTGTCCGGCGTCGTCGGCGCGCTGACGCTGGTGTTCCTGGCGATGCGCAAGTTCTTCCCGGCCAAGGCCGACGCGCCGCCGCCGCCGCGCTGGCTGGGCTTCGTCTACGGCGTGGTCTCGGGCTTCACCAGCTTCGTCGCCCACGCCGGCGGGCCGCCGATGGGCTTCTACGTGCTGCCGCTGAAGTTGAAGCCCATCGTCTTCACGGCGACGCTGGCGGTGGTGTTCGCGGTCGTCAACATGGCGAAGTGGATCCCGTACGCCTGGCTCGGGCTGATCGACGTGCGCAACCTCGTCACCTCGGCGGTGCTGGTGCCGTTCGCGCCGCTGGGCGTCTGGCTGGGGCTGAAGCTGGCCCAGCGCGTGTCGCCGGCGGCCTTCTACCGGCTGTTCGAGCTGGGCATGCTGCTCACCGGCATCAAGCTGCTCTGGGACGGGCTGCACTGAATGGCGGCCCCGGCGCCGGGGCCGCTACCATCGCCCGCGTCTGAAGCGAGCAGGAGACCTCCGGATGCCGGTCATCGTCATCGCCAACCCCAAGGGCGGCGTCGGCAAGAGCACGCTGGCGACCAACGTCGCCGGCTGCCTGGCCGCGCACGGTTGCGCCGTGATGCTGGGCGACGTCGACCGGCAGCAGTCCGCGCGCCAGTGGCTGGCGCAGCGCCCGGCGGCGCTGCCGCCGATCCGCGGCTGGGACGTCGAGCCGGGCGAGATCGTGCGCCCGCCCAAGGGCACGACGCACGTCGTGCTGGACACGCCGGCCGGCCTGCACGGCAAGCGCCTGGACGCGGTGCTGAAGATTGCCGACCGCATGCTGATCCCGCTGCAGGCGAGCCTGTTCGACATCCAGGCCACGCACGCCTTCGTGCAGGCGCTGCGCGAGCACAAGCGCGGCGCCGATCTGGCGATCGGCCTGGTGGCGATGCGCGTGCGCGAGCACACGCTGGCCCACGAGCAGCTGCAGCAGTACCTGCGCACGCTGCCGGTGCCGGTGCTCGCCTCGCTGCGCGACACGCAGAACTACGTGCAGCTGGCCGCGCGCGGGCTGACGCTGTGGGACGTCGCGCCCGGCCGTGTCGAGCGCGACCTCGCGCAATGGGCGCCGCTGCTGGAGTGGATCACGCGCTGAGGCCGCGTCGTTCTCCCGGACGACGTTCCCCAAACGGGGGGTGAACCGGCGCGAGGAGGTCGAGCCCAGAATCCCCCGAACGCATCCGCGACGGCGTGGGGAGGGACCATGAAAGTCCTGCTGGTCGACGACCATCCGCTGATCCTCTCGGCCCTTCAGGCGGTCATCCGCGGCATGGGCGACGACGTCGCCGTGCTCGGTGTGGCCAGCGCCGAAGCCGCCCGCGAGGCCCTGAAGCTCGACGCCGCCCACGACCTCGTGCTGCTCGACCTGGCGCTGGGCGACGCCGACGGCTTCCAGGTGCTGGCCGAGTTCCGCGCCGCCTACCCCGAGCTGCCGGTGGTCGTCGTCTCGGCGTCCGACCGCGCCAGCGACGTCATCCGCGCGATCGATCTCGGCGCGATGGGCTTCGTGCCCAAGCGCACCTCGAACAAGGCGCTGTGCGAGGCGCTGCGCATGGTGATGTCCGGCGGCCTGTACGTGCCGCCCAACATGCTCGGCCTGGACGCGCGGCCGCCGGCCGACCCCGCCGAGACCGTGCCCAGCGCGCTGTACATGGTGCCCGACGCACCGCTGGGCGAACGCGCCCAGCCCGAGCCGCACCAGGAGGCGCCGTCGCTGGCGCGCATCGGCCTGACGCCGCGCCAGGGCGAGGTGCTGGGCCTGCTGCTCAAGGGCCTGCCGAACAAGCTGATCGCGCGCGAACTCGACCTGTCGGTGGAAACCGTCAAGGACCACGTCGCCGCGGTGCTGCGCGCGCTGGGCGTCAGCACGCGCACGCAGGCCGTGCTGGCGGTCAGCCAGATGATGCAGCGTCAGAACGGCTGGACGCCGCCGCGGCCGTGACGCTCGCTCCCGCGGCCTGTCCCCGGTCCGGGGCGCCGCAGTCTCTGCCCGCCGGATCGCCGGCCGACGCCTTGCGGGCGCTGTACCGCCAGGCGCCGGCGATGCTGGTCGGCGACGCCTTCGGCCTGGGCCTGGTGCTGATGGCCTTCGGCGGGTACTCCTCCCGCCGCGTGCTGCTCGCCTGGGTCGGCGCCTTCTCCATCGTCTGGGCGCTGCGCCTGCTGCACTACCTGCGCTGGACACGGCGCGGCCCGGCCGACGAGCAGCGCCTGCACGCCTGGCGCCGCAGCTGGGGCCTGCTGGTGCTGGTGCACGGCGCGCTCTGGGCCGCCGCGGTCTGGCTGTTCTGGGGCCGCGGGCCCTTGGCGCACACGACGGTGCTGCTGCTCGTGCTCTACAGCTTCTGCCTGGCGTCGGTGCAGCTCCTGGCCTCGCAGCGCGGCCTGTTCCTGGCCTACAACGGGCTGGTGCTCGGTGCCACCGTGCTGCGTGTGGCCAGCGACGACTCGCTCGACGGCCATCTGGAACTGGCGGCCGTCGTCGCCAGCCTGTTCGTCGTCACCTGGGTGATGGCGCGCGCCCACGGCAGCGCGCTGCACGAGGCGATCCGGCTCAAGGCCCGCACCGACGAGCTGGCCGGCCAGCTGCGGGTCGAGAAGGCCGAAGCCGAGGCGGCGCGGCGCGCGGCCGAGGCGGCGTCGCGCGCCAAGACCCAGTTCTTCGCCGCTGCCAGTCACGACCTGCGCCAGCCGCTGCACGCGATGTCGCTGTACGTCGAGGCCTTGCAGCAGCGCCCGCACGAGCCCGAGGTCGCGGCGCTGGTGCAGGGCGTCGACGCCTCGGTGCGTGCGCTCGACGAGCTGTTCGGCGAGCTGCTGGACCTGACGCGGCTGGACTCCGGCGGCATCGAGCCGCGCCCGCGGCCGCTGGCGATGCAGCCCCTGTTCGCCCGGCTGCGCCTGCACTTCGAGCCGCTGGCCGAACACAAGCGCCTGGTGCTGCGTTTCCACGGCGCGCAGCACGCGGCCTTCGCCGACCCGGTGCTGGTCGAGCGCGTGCTGCACAACCTGCTCGGCAACGCGATCCGCTACACCGAGCACGGCGGCGTGCTGGTCGCCTGCCGCCGCCGCGGCGGGCGGCTGCTGCTGCAGGTCTGGGACACCGGCGTCGGCATCGACGCGCAGCACCTGCCGCGCGTGTTCGACGAGTTCTTCCAGGTGCGCGGCATGGTCCCGGCGCTTCAGCGGCGCGGCCTCGGCCTGGGGCTGGCCATCGTGCGCCGGCTGGGCGTGCTGATCGGCAGCGAGGTGCGCGTCTGCTCGCGGCCCGGCCGCGGCTCGGTGTTCTCGCTGTCGCTGCCGCTGCGCCAGGGCGCGGCCCTGCCCGAGCAGACCGAGAAGGTCTGATCAGGCCGGCTGGTAGGCCAGGCGCACGTAGATCGGCGCGAAGGCCTCGGCCTGGGTCACCTCGACGAGGTGCTCGCGCGCCAGCTCCAGCATCGCGATGAAGGTGACGACCAGCACCGGCGCGCCGCGTGCCACGTCGAACAGCTCCTGGAACTCGACGAAGCGCCGCCCCTGCAGCCGGCGCAGCACGACGGTCATGAACTCGCGCACCGAGAGCTGCTCGCGCGAGATCGTGTGGTGCTGGTTGAGCCGGGCGCGCTTGAGGATGTCGGCCCAGGCGGCGCGCAGGTCGTCGGGGTCGACGTCGGGGAAACGCGGCGCCAGCGACTGTTCGACGTAGACCTGGGCGCGCAGGAAGTCGCGGCCCATCACCGGCAGCGCGTCCAGGCGCGCGGCGGCGAGCTTGATCTGCTCGTACTCGATGAGCCGGCGCACGAGCTCGGCGCGCGGGTCCTCGGGTTCGCTGCCGTCCGGGTTCTTCTTGGGCGGCAGCAGCATGCGCGACTTGATCTCGATGAGCATCGCCGCCATCAGCAGGTACTCGCTGGCGAGCTCGAGATTGCGCCGCCGCAGCTGCTCGACGTAGTCCAGGTACTGGCGCGTGACGTCAGCCAGCGGGATGTCGAGGATGTTGAAGTTCTGCTTGCGGATCAGGTAGAGCAGCAGGTCCAGCGGGCCTTCGAAGGCCTCGAGGAAGACCTCCAGCGCATCCGGCGGGATGTAGAGGTCCTGCGGCAGCCTGAACAGCGGCTCGCCGTACAGGCGGGCGACGGCGACCTGGTCCACGACGTCCTGTGCGGCCGGTTCGGCTGCCGCTTCCGCGGTCGGCAGCGCCTCGGGCAGGGCGGGCGAGTCCAAGGGCGCTTCAGCGGCCCTTGGGCTGGTAGACGTAGGGCTGCTGCGGCACGCGCGCCTGGCGCCAGGCCTGCAGCGCCTCGCGGTCGACCGCCTTGTCCCACAGCAGCGCGCGGCCGGCGCGCTGTTCGTCTTCGAGCGACGGACGCTGTTCCTTCAGCTTGGCGATGAAGTCGGTGACGTCGGAGGTGTAGGGCTTGCGGAAGAACGGGGGCATAAGCGGCGCGGAAGCGACAATTCGGGCGACTCACGAGTTTACCGGCCGGGCCGCCCGCGCGCCCGCTTCGCCCCAAGGACAGGCATGAGGGAAATCGAGCTGAAGTTCCAGATTCCGGCCGCTGCGCGCGACCGGGTGCAGCGCGCCGTCGCGACGAAGACCGCGCGTGTGCTGCCGCTGGCCGCCGCCTACGCCGACACCGCCGACGAGCGCCTGGCGCGCGCCGGCTTCGCGCTGCGTCTGCGGCGCGAGGGCACGCGCTGGGTGCAGACGCTCAAGGGCCGCGGCGACGGCCTGATGGACCGCCTGGAGCACGAGGTCGAGCTGCCCGACACCGCTGCCGCCCCGGTGCTGGACCCGGCGCGCCACGCCGGCACCCCGGCCGGCGACGCGCTGGCCCGGCTGCTGGCCGACGGCGCGCCGCTGATCGAGCGTTACCGCACCGAGATCGTGCGCCAGCTGCGCCGCGTGCGTTCCGGCGGCGCGGTGATCGAGATCGCGCTCGACGAAGGTCGCATCGTCGCCGGCGAACGCAGCGCCGCGGTCTGCGAGATCGAGTTCGAGCTGCTGTCCGGCCCGCCGGCGGCGCTGCTGGCGCTGGCCGAGCAGTGGGTGGCGCGCCACGGCCTGTGGCTGGACGTTCGCACCAAGGCCGAACGCGGCACGCGCCTGGCGCGCGGCCTGGAGCGTGTGCCGGCGGTGCGCGCCACGGCGCCCGAGCTGCCAAGCGCGGCCGGCACGGCGCAGGCGTTCGGCGCGATGCTGCATTCGGCGCTGCGCCAGGTGCTGCCCAACGGCGCCGAGATCGCCTCGGCCACCGGCGAGGCCGAGACGCTGCACCAGCTGCGCGTCGGCCTGCGCCGGCTGCGCAGCGCGCTGAAGGTCTTCGCCGCCTGGTCGCCCGACGAGGCCGCCGCGCTGGCGCTCGACGAGGCGCTGGCCGCGCCCTTCGCCGCGCTGGGCGCCAGCCGCGACGCCGAGGTCGCCGCCGCGCTGCTGGCGCCGCTGGCCGAGGCCGGCGCGCCGCCGCTGGCCTTGCCCGGCGCCGACGACGCCCCGCTGCCGGCCGCCGTCGTCGCTGCCCCGGGCTACACCCGGCTGATGCTGCGCACGATGGCGCTGGCGCTGGTGGCGCTGCAGACGCCGGGCGGCCATCTGGAGCGTGCCGCCGCGGCGCGCCTGGCGGCCGACTGGCGCGAGGCGCGCCGCGACGCCCGCCGCTTCGCCCGGCTGGACACCGAGCAGCGCCACCGGCTGCGCAAGCGGCTCAAGCGCCTGCGCTACGCGATCGAGTTCCTGCAACCGGCGCTGCGCCCGCGGCGTGCCCGCCAAGCGCTGAAGGCGCTGCGCGTGGCGCTCGACGGCCTCGGCCAGGCCAACGACCACGCCGTCGCCCGCGCCACGCTGGCCGCGCGGGCCGCCGCCGATCCGTCGGACCCCGGGCTGGCGTTCGCGCTGGGCTGGCTCACCGGGCGCGAGGACGCCGTGCGCGCCGAAGCCGCCGCCGCGCTGGCGCCGCTGGACGAGGTCCGGCGCTTCTGGCGATGAACCACAGCCCGCAGCGCCGCCGCGCCGAGCGCCGGCGCCGCGACTGGCGGCGCAACCGGCGCCTGACCGGCGCGCTGCTGGCGGCCTGGTTCGTCGTCACCTTCGTCGTCGCGTTCTTTGCGCGCGAACTCGACTTCAGCGTCTTCGGCTCGCCGTTCGGCTTCTGGGTCGCGGCCCAGGGCGCGCCGATCGTCTACCTGGCCATCGTCTGGATCTACGCCCTCGTCATGGACCGCCGCGACGACGAGCACGGCGATCCCGGCGACGACTGATCAGCCGGCCTCGGACACCGTCGGCGCCGGTGCCAGCGCCGCCGCGTAGGCCTCGGCCAGCGTCGCCGTGACGTTGGCGGCGCCGATCTCGTCTTCGAAGCCGGCGCGCCGGATCAGCGAACGCGGCTGCTCGTTGACGGCGGCCAGCACCAGGCGCACGCCGCGGCGCTCCAGTTCGCGGTGCAGCTGCGCCAGCGCCTCCAGGCCCGAGGTGTCCATCGAGATCAGCCGGTGCATGTCCAGCACCAGCGCGCGCGTGCCCGGCGGCTGCGCCGTCAGCGCCTCGATCTTGCCGACGGCGCCGAAGAACAGCGCGCCGAAGACCTCGACGACCTTCACGCCGTCGGGCGCGCTCGTGTCGGCCACCGGCTCGGCGCGGAACAGCGTGCTCATGCGGTAGATGAAGAACACGCAGGCCAGGATCAGCCCGACCTCGACGGCGACCGTGAGGTCGAAGATCACCGTCAGCGCGAAGGTGCCGACGAGGATCGTGCGGTACTGGACGCTGAAGTGGCGCAGGCGAACGAACTCGCGCCACTCGCCCATGTTCCAGGCGACGAAGGCCAGGATGCCGGCGAGTGCCGCCAGCGGCACGTGCAGCGCCAGCGGCGCGGCCAGCAGCACGACGGCGAGCACGGTGGCGGCGTGCACGATGCCGGCCACCGGCGTCTGCGCGCCGGCACGCACGTTGGTCACGGTGCGCGCGATCGTGCCGGTGGCCGGGATGCCGCCGAACAGCGGCGTGACGAAGTTCGCCACGCCCTGGGCCATCAGCTCCTGGTTCGGGTCGTGGCGCGCGATCGGCGCCATGTTGTCGGCCACGCGGGCGCAGAGCAGCGACTCGATCGCGCCGAGCAGCGCGATCGTCACCGTCGGGATCAGCAGCTGCTTGACGGTGGTCCAGCTGAACTCGGGCAGGTCGAAGGCCGGCAGCGCCTGCGGGATGCCGCCGAAGCGGCTGCCGATGGTCTCGACCGGCAGGTCCAGCAGCACCGTGGCGACGGTGGCCACGACCAGCGCGACGATCGTGCCCGGCAGGTGCGCCGACAGCCGCCGCAGCCGCGCCAGCAGGCCACTGGGCGCCGTCGGCATCTTGTAGGACTTGGGCCAGAGCACGACGATCGCCAGGCTCGCCGCGGCCAGCGCCAGCGCAGCCGGGTTCAGCGTGTGCGCGTGCCGCGCCAGCACCGCGATCTGCGAGAAGAAGTCGGCCGGCAGCTTGGGCGTCTCCAGGCCGAGGAAGTCCTTCACCTGCGACAGCCCGATCAGCACCGCGATGCCGTTGGTGAAGCCGATGACGATGGGCACCGGCACGTAGCGCACCAGCGCGCCGAGCTTGAACAGCCCCATCACGAACATCAGCACCCCGGCCAGCGAGGTCGCGATCAGCAGGTTCGCCAGGCCGTAGCGCTCGACGATGCCGTAGACGATGACGATGAAGGCCCCGGCCGGGCCGCCGATCTGGACCTGCGAGCCGCCGAGCGCGGCGATCAGGAAACCGGCGATGATCGCCGTGAACAGGCCCTGCTCGGGCTTGACGCCGGAGGCGATCGCGAAGGCCATCGCCAGCGGCAGGGCAACGATGCCGACGGTGATGCCGGCGCCGAGGTCGGCCGCGAAGCGGCGTCGGTCGTAAGTCGTCAGCGCGTCGAGCAGGCGCGGACGGAAGCGGTGTAGTCGGGAAGGGGACATGCGGACTCCGGGAAACGAGGAACGGGGACGGATCCCGGTCCCGGAGGGCCGCTGTGATGCATGCGCGCGATGAAGCGCCGACGGCGCGACGGCAGCGCGACCGGGGAGTCGGCGGGCGTGGCGTCGGCTGGGTGCATGACGCACATCATGCCACCAGCCCTGATTCACCCGGGCATCAGGCTTGCCGGTTTGTCCGGGTTGAGGTGCAATTTCCGCACTTCGCGCCGACGATAGGACGCCGGGCACCTCGACCCGGCGCCGCGAAGGGGAGGTGACCGTGGTGTGTCGAGTGATGCTCGTCGACGACAGCGAAGCCGATCTGCTGTTTACGCGGATCGTGCTGGAGCGTGCCGGCGAGGACTTCGAGGTCATCGCCTTCGAGGAAGCCAGCGCCGCGCTGGACCATCTTCGCGGCGGCGGCACGCACGTCGAGCTGATCCTGCTGGACATCAACATGCCCGGCATGAACGGCTTCGAGTTCCTCGACGCCTACCAGGCGCTGTCGCGCGCCCAGCGCAACGGCTCGGCGATCGTCATGCTCAGCTCTTCGGCCGACCCGGCCGACCGCGAACGTGCGCTGGGCTACGGCTGCGTCGCCGGCTACGTCACCAAGCCGCTGGACATCGCGGCGGCGGTGCAGCTGCGCCGGCAGGTGCCGGCTTGAGCGCCGCGGCGCTCCGGGCCTGGGTGGCCGCGCTGCTGCTGCCGCTGGCGGCGGCGGCCCAGCCGGTCATCACCGCGGCGCAGCAGGCCTGGCTCAACGAACACGGCACGCTGCGCGCCGCGCCCGAACGCGACTACGGCCCCTTCGTCTACGTGGAGGACGACGGCCGCGTCGCCGGCCTGTCGGTGGAAATGCTGCAGCTGGTGCAAAAGCGCACCGGCGTCGAGCTGCGCTGGCTGCCTCCGCAGCCGCTGTCGCAGCAGCTCGAGCGCGCGCGCCGGCGCGAGGCCGACCTGCTGACCTCGCTGCGGCCCAATCCCGAACGTTCGGCCTTCCTGCTGTTCACCCGGCCTTACGTCAAGGTGCCGGCGCTGCTCGTCGTGCGCGAGGGCCAGGCGGGCAAGACGCTGGCGTCGATGCGGGGGCGTCCGGTCGCCGTCGGCGCCGGCTACGCCGTCGAGCCCTTCGTGCGCAGCTCGTATCCCGGCGTCGCCTGGCTGGCGGTCAGCGACGACCTGCAGGCGCTGCGTTCGGTCCTCGACGGCCGCGCCGACGCCGCGGTCGTCGATGCCGCCAGCGCGGCCTTCGTCGCCCGCCGGCACTCGCTCGCCGGGCTGGCCAGTGCCGGCGAGGTCGGCTTCGACTACGAACTCAGCTTCGCGGTGCGCTCGGACTGGCCCGAGCTGCGCGCCATCCTCGACGCCGGCATCGTCGCCGTGCCCGAACCCGAGCGTGCGGCGGTCCTGCGGCGCTGGCTGGAGCCGCTGCAGTCCGACGAGATGGCGGCCCGCGCGCCGCTGGCCACGCGCCTGGGCGTGCTGCTGGTCTTCTTCGCGGCGCTGGTCGGCATCGTGCTCTACGCGCGGCGCGTGCGTGTCAAGCCGGCACGGCCGCGGCCCCGCGGCCGCCCGCCCCAGCCGTGAACGGCCGCGAGCCGTCATCGGCGGCGAGCGAAGGCGATTCGCCCTGGGGTCTGGCCGCCTGGCTGGCGCTGGCGGTGCTGGTCTCGGCGACGGTGTCGATGGTCATCGCGCGCCAGCCCGGCAGCATCGCGACCATCTGGTTCGCCAACGCGATCGGCGTCGCGGCGCTGGCCCACCAGCCGCGGCGGCGCTGGCCGCTGCTGCTGGCCGCGGCCGGCGCGGCCAACGCCGTGGCCAACCTGCTGCAGGGCGACGCGCCGCTGATGGCGCTGAGCTTCGTGCCTCCCAACCTGCTGGAGATGGCGCTGGGTGCCTGGGGCGTGCAGCGTGCCCGCCTGCCCGAGCGCGGCCTGCGCTCGGCCCCGGCGCTGGCGACGCTGCTGGTCGTCGGCGGGCTGCTGCCGCAGCTCGCCGGCGCGACGCTCGGCACGGCGATGCTGGCGCCGCAGGGGCTGGACGCAGTCGAAGGCGTCTGGCTGCCCTGGTACGAAGGCAGCGTGATCGGCGCGATGTCGGTGCTGCCGCTGGCGTTCATCGTCTGCCGCGACGGCCCGGCGACGCTGACCGCCGGCTGGGACGACACGCGGCTCGTCGTGCTGCTGCCGCTGTCGGTGGGCCTGACGCTGCTGGCGCTGGCGCAGGTGCCGTTCCCGTTCATCTACCTGACGCTGCCGCTGCTGCTGGGCGCCTTCGTGCTGTCGTTCACCGCGCTGCTGGCGCTGACGCTGGTGGTGTCGCTGACGGTCGCGCTGGCCTTGGGCACCGGGGTCTTCGTGCCGCCGCCGCGGCTGGCGGCCTGGCAGACGGTCTACGTCTACCTGGCGTATGCCGCGGCGCTGGTGCCGCCGCAGTTGCTGGCGGCGGCCCAGGCCGACCTGCACGACGCCCGCGAGCGCCTGGAGGCCCGTTCGCAGGAGCTGCGCCGCGCCAACGACGGGCTGGAGCAGTTCGTGCGCATCGCCTCGCACGACCTGCGCGAGCCGCTGAACACCGTCGTGCAGTTCGGCAGCCTGCTCGAACACGACGAGGCCGAGCACCTGAGCGAGCCCGGCCGGCGCTACCTCGGCCTGATGCTGCAGGCGACGCGGCGCATGCGCACGCTGCTCGACGACGTGCTGCAGTACGTGCGCATGCAGCGCGGCGAACCGCCGGCGACGCAGCCGGTGGCGCTGGGGCCGCTGCTCGACGAGGTGCTGCTGGCGCTGGCCGCGAGCATCCGCGAGCGCGGTGCCGACGTGCACGTCGCCGACTTGCCGACGGTGCACGGCAACCGGGCGCTGCTGTCGCTGCTGTTCCAGAACCTGCTGTCCAACGCGCTGAAGTTCGTGCCGCCGGAGCGCACGCCGCGGGTGCGCGTCAGCGCCGACGTCGACGCCGGCGTCGCCTGGATCAGCATCGTCGACAACGGCATCGGCATTGCGCCGGCCGACCAGGACAAGCTGTTCCAGCCCTTCCGCCGCCTGAACCTGCGCCGGCGCTACGACGGCACCGGCCTGGGCCTGGCGCTGGCGCGCCAGATCGTCGAGGCGCACGGTGGCGCGATCGAGCTCGAATCCGAGCCCGACCGCGGCTCCTGCTTCAGCGTGCGCCTGCCGCTGGCCTGATCAGCGGATGCGCATGCCCGGCTGCGCGCCGGGCCAGGGTTCGAGCACGAAGACGCCCGGCTGGGCCTTCTCGTCGGCGTGGCTGGCGGCCAGCACCATGCCTTCGCTGACGCCGAACTTCATCTTGCGCGGCGCCAGGTTGGCGACGACCACCGTCAGCTTGCCGGCCAGCTGCTCGGGCTTGTAGGCCGCGGCGATGCCGCTGAAGACGTTGCGCATGCGGCCCTCGCCGACGTCCAGCGTCAGGCGCAGCAGCTTGGTGCTGCCTTCCACCGCCTCGGCGGCGACGATGCGCGCGATGCGCAGGTCGACCTTGACGAAGTCGTCGATGGCGATCTCGGCGGCCAGCGGCTCGCCGCCGGGCACCGGCGCGGCCGGGGCCGGCGGCGGCTCGAACAGCGCGTCGAGCTTCTTCGGGTCGACCCGCTGCAGCAGATGGCTGAAGGCGCCGATCGTGTGGCCGCCCAGCGCGCGGCCGGCGTCGTCCCAGGCCAGCGGCGCGATGCCGAGGAAGGCCTCGACACGTGCGGCGGTCGCCGGCAGCACCGGCTTCAGGTACAGCGTCAGCAGGCGGAAGGCCTCGATGCAGACCGTGCAGACGTCGTGCAGCCTCGCCTCGGCGCCATCCTGCTTGGCCAGCTCCCAGGGCTTGTTCTGGTCGACGTACTCGTTGACGCGGTCGGCCAGCAGCATCACCTCGCGCAGCGCCTTGCCGTACTCGCGCGTCTCGTAGTGCTCGAGCACGACGCCGGCGTGGGCGCGCAGGCCGTCGAGCAGCGCGCGGCCCTCGACGCCGACGTCGGCCGACAGGCGGCCGCCGAAGCGCTTGGCCAGGAAACCGGCGGCGCGGCTGGCGATGTTGACGTACTTGCCGACCAGATCGCTGTTGACGCGGGCGACGAAGTCCTCGGGGTTGAAGTCCAGGTCCTCGACACGGGCGTTGAGCTTGGCGGCGATGTAGTAGCGCAGCCACTCGGCGTCCATGCCGAGCTCCAGGTAGCGCAGCGGGCTGATGCCGGTGCCGCGGCTCTTGCTCATCTTCTCGCCGCTGACCGTCAGGTGGCCGTGCACGTAGACGCGGTCGGGCGTCTTGCGGCCGCTGAACTTCAGCATCGCCGGCCAGAACAGCGTGTGGAAGGTGACGATGTCCTTGCCGATGAAGTGCACCTGCTCCAGCTCGGGCTGGGCGAGGTAGGCGTCGAAGGCGGCGCCGGCATCGCCCGGCACGTTCTTCACGAACCAGTTCTTCAGCGAGGCCAGGTAGCCCACCGGGGCGTCCAGCCAGACGTAGAAGTACTTGCCCGGCGCGCCGGGGATCTCGATGCCGAAGTAGGGCGCGTCGCGGCTGATGTCCCAGTCGCCCAGGCTGACCTGGCCGGCCTCGTCGCGGCCGAACCACTCGCGCACCTTGTTCGCGACCTCGGGTTGCAGGCGGCCGTCCTGGGTCCAGCTCTCCAGGTACTCGACGCAGCGCGGGTCCGACAGCTTGAAGAAGAAGTGCTCGCTGGTCCTGAGCACCGGCGTCGCGCCGGACAGCGCCGAATACGGGTTCTTCAGGTCGGTCGGCGCGTAGACGGCGCCGCAGACCTCGCAGTTGTCGCCGTACTGGTCCTTGGCGCCGCACTTCGGGCACTCGCCCTTGATGAAGCGGTCGGGCAGGAACATGCCCTTGTCCGGGTCGAAGAACTGCTCGATCGTGCGCACCTCGATCAGGTCGTTGGCCTTCAGCGCGAGGTAGATCGATTGCGCGAGCTCGTGGTTCTCCGGGCCGTCGGTCGAGTGCCAGTTGTCGAACTGGATGTGGAAACCGTCGAGGTACTGCTTGCGGCCGGCGGCGATGTCGGCGACGAACTGCTGCGGCGTCTTCCCGGCCTTCTCGGCGGCGATCATGATCGGCGCGCCGTGGGCGTCGTCGGCGCAGACGAAGCGCACCTCGGCGCCGCGCATGCGCTGCAGGCGCACCCAGATGTCGGCCTGGATGTACTCCATCACGTGGCCGATGTGGAACGGGCCGTTGGCGTAGGGCAGCGCGGTGGTGACGAAGAGCTTGCGGGTCATCGGGAGCGGGCGTGCCGGTGGGCGCGCGCTGGGGGCAGGCAAAACGGGAATTCTAAGGACCGGCCCGGCCGCCGGCCCGCCGCTTGCCCGCGCCGGCCGCGCGGATGCGCCGCGGGCGCTAGACTGCCGCGCCTTTGTCCTCCCAGCCCTCCCGCCTGCCCCCCGCCATGGCCACCGTCACCGAAGCCGCGCTGCTCGAAGCGCTGAAGACCGTCGTCGACCCGAACACCGGCCGCGACCTGGTCTCGACGAAACAGATCCGCAACCTGCGCATCGCCGGTGGCGAGGTCGCCTTCGACGCCGAGCTCGGCTACCCGGCGAAGAGCCAGGTCGCAGGGCTGACGGCGGCGCTGGAGGCGGCGGCGCGCAGCGTGCCGGGCGTCGAACGCGCCCAGGCCGCGGTGTCGACGAAGATCGTCGCCCACGCCGTGCAGCGCGGCGTGCAGCTGCTGCCGGGCGTGAAGAACGTCATCGCGGTGGCCTCGGGCAAGGGCGGCGTCGGCAAGAGCACCACCAGCGTCAACCTGGCGCTGGCGCTGGCCGCCGAAGGCGCTTCGGTCGGCATCCTCGACGCCGACATCTACGGCCCCAGCCAGCCGACGATGCTGGGCGTGGCCGACGGCCAGCCGGCCAGCGTCGACGGCAAGACCATGGACCCGCTGATCGGCCACGGCATCCAGGTGATGTCGATCGGCTTTCTCGTCGACCCCGACCAGGCGATGATCTGGCGCGGCCCGATGGCCACCCAGGCACTGGAGCAGCTGCTGCGCCAGACCAACTGGAAGGACCTGGACTACCTCGTCGTCGACATGCCCCCGGGCACCGGCGACATCGCGCTGACGCTGGCGCAGCGTGTGCCGGTCACCGGCGCGGTGATCGTCACGACGCCGCAGGACATCGCGCTGCTCGACGCCAAGAAGGGCCTGACGATGTTCGAGAAGGTCGGCGTGCCGATCCTGGGCATCGTCGAGAACATGGCCGTCTACTGCTGCCCGAACTGCGGCCACACCGAACACATCTTCGGCGCCGAAGGCGGCAAGCGCATGGCGGCGCAGTACGGCGTCGACTACCTCGGCGCGCTGCCGCTGGCGATGTCGATCCGCGAGCAGGCCGACGGCGGCCGCCCGACGGTCGTCGCCGAGCCCGACGGCGAACTCGCCGGCCTGTACAAGCAGATGGCCCGCCACGTCGCGGTGCGTGTCGCGCAGAAGGCCAAGGACTTCTCGGCCAAGTTCCCGACGATCACGGTGTCCAAGAACACCTGATCCGTCCCGGTCCGCCCCGGCCGGTTCCCCAGGGGCGCGTCGTCCGCCGCCCGGCCGCCGGCCGGGCCGTCCCGCGTGCCGAGGCGCGCGCCTTGCTTTCCCCGTTCCCCGATGTCGACCGACTCCCTGAACGCCGGCCGCGGCTGGCTGGACAAGCAGCGCACCGTCGCGCCCCCGGGCTTCAACCGCTGGCTGGTGCCGCCGGCGGCGCTGGCCATCCATCTGTGCATCGGCATGGCCTACGGCTTCTCGGTCTTCTGGCTGCCGCTGTCCAAGGCGATCGGCGTCACCCAGCCGCTGGTCTGCGGGCCCGAGGTCGGCTTCTGGCAGGAGCTGTTCGTCAGCCACTGCGACTGGAAGATCAGCACGCTGGGCTGGATGTACACGCTGTTCTTCGTGCTGCTGGGCAGCTCGGCGGCGCTGTGGGGCGGCTGGCTGGAACGTGTCGGCCCGCGCAAGGCGGGCGTCGTCAGCGCGCTGTGCTGGTGCGGCGGCATGCTGCTGTCGGCGGCCGGCGTGCACTGGCACCAGTTCTGGCTGATGCTGCTCGGCTCGGGCGTCATCGGCGGCATCGGCCTGGGGCTGGGCTACATCTCGCCGGTCAGCACGCTGATCAAGTGGTTCCCCGACCGCCGCGGCATGGCCACCGGCATGGCGATCATGGGCTTCGGCGGCGGCGCGATGATCGGCTCGCCGCTGGCCGCCGAGCTGATGAAGGCCTTCGCCACGCCCACCGACGTCGGCGTCGCCGCGACCTTCGTCGTCATGGCCGCGATCTATTTCGTCTTCATGATGGGCGGTGCGCTGGCCTACCGCATCCCGGCGTCCGACTGGGCTCCGGCCGGCTGGCAGCCGCCGCCCAAGGCCCAGCCGGGCACGGCGGCGATGGTCACCCACGGCCATGTGCACGCGCGCCGCGTCTGGCGCATCCCGCAGTTCTGGCTGGTGTGGATGGTGCTGTGCATGAACGTCTCGGCCGGCATCGGCGTCATCGGCATGGCCAGCCCGATGCTGCAGGAGGTGTTCGGCGGCCGTCTGGTCGGCGTCGAGGCACGCTTCGGCGAGCTGGACACGGCGCAGCTGGCGGCGATCGCCGGCGTCGCCGCCGGCTTCACCGCGCTCTTGTCGCTGTTCAACATCGGCGGGCGCTTCTTCTGGGCGAGCCTCTCGGACCGCATCGGCCGCAAGGCGACCTACGTCGTGTTCTTCGTGCTCGGCGCGGCGCTCTACCTCAGCGTGCCCTACAGCGCCGGCGCCGGCAGCCTGCTGCTCTTCGTCGCCGCTTTCTGCGTCATCCTCAGCATGTACGGCGGCGGCTTCGCCACCGTGCCGGCCTATCTGGCCGACCTGTTCGGCACGCAGATGGTCGGCGCCATCCACGGCCGGCTGCTGACCGCCTGGGCCACCGCCGGCATCCTCGGGCCGGTGGTCGTCAACTACATGCGCGACTGGCAGCTGGCGCAGGGCCTGCCGCGCGAGCAGGTCTACAACCAGACCATGGTCATCCTCGCCGGCATGCTGCTCGTCGGCCTGGTCTGCAACCTGCTGGTGCGGCCGGTGAACCCCAAGCACTTCATGGGCGAGGCCGAACTCGCCGCCGAACGCCGGCTGGCGCAGGACCGCGCCCAGGCCGCCGAGAGCGGCCCGGGCACGATGAGCTTTCACCGCAGCCCGGTCGTGTGGGTGCTGCTGGCCTGGGCGGCCGTGGGCCTGCCGCTGGCCTGGGGCGTGTACCGTACGGGCCTCAGCGTCGCGCGTTTCTTCCACTGAGCGCGCCCGCCCGCCGATGAACCTGCTGGACGCCTATCGCTACCTCGTTTCGCTGGAGCAGCACCGCCACTTCGGCCGTGCCGCCGCGGCCTGCCACATCACGCAGCCGGCGCTGTCGAACGCGCTGCGCGCGCTGGAGCAGCATTTCGAGGTCGCGATCGTGCGCCGCGGCCGCCAGTACGAAGGCCTGACGCCCGAAGGCGAACGTGTGCTGGCCACCGCGCACCGGCTGCTGCACGAGCAGGAGCTGCTGCAGCAGGATCTGCGTGCCGGCGCCGGCGGGGCGCAGGGACGGCTGGTGATCGGCGCCGTGCCCACCGCGCTGCCGGTGGCCTCGCGCCTGGCGGTCAAGCTGTTCGAGCGCCACCCGGGCGTGCAGACGCAGATCCGCTCGCTGGCCTCGCAGGAGATCGAGCTCGGCCTGGAGACGCTGGCCATCGACCTCGGCCTGGGCTATGTCGAACGCGCCCCGGCGCGGCTGGAGACGGTGCCGCAGTACGTCGAGCGCTACTACCTGCTGCAGCGAGCGCCGCGCACCGGCATGGTGATGGGCTTCGGCTCGCCGATGCCCTGGGCCGAGGCGGCGACGCAGCCGCTGGCGCTGCTGTCGCCGGAGATGCACAACCGCGCCATCCTCGACGGCGTGTTCCGCGAACTCGGCCGCATGCCGAAGCCGGCGATCGAGACCAACTCGGTGCTCGCGCTCCTGGTCGCGGTGCAGGCCGGCGGCGTCGCCGCGGTGCTGCCCGGCGCGCTGGTCAGCACGCTGACCGCACACGGCGAACTGGAGGCGCGGCCGCTGGTCGCGCCCGAGGTGCTGACGCCGATCGGCCTGATGGTCGCCGGCGGCGTGCGGCGCTCGCGCGCGCTGGAGGCGGCGCTGGAGCTGGCGCGCGACCTCGTCTGGCTGGAGCACGTGCGCGGCCACAGCGGCACGCTCGAAGCCGCCGCGCGGCTGCGCCGGGCCTCGGCCTGAGCCCCGCCGGCGGGCATCGCCGGACTCGGGACTTTCCCTAGGTCGTGCACGGGCCGCGATCGGCGCGTTTCGCCGTTCTCCCTCGTGAAGCGGCGATCGCCTCGGCCATCGATTCGGCGGGCGAATCGCGCGGTTCGTGTTTTCGATTGGACGCGGCCTGAATTTGCGCCAGATCATGGCGCATGACCCAGGACATTGTTTCCTCCACGATCGCGCGCCACCAGGGTCAGGAAGGCCCGCTGCTGCCGATCCTGCACGAACTCCAGCACACGCTGGGCTACATCCCGCGCGAGGCGCTGCCGCAGATCGCGCAGGCGCTGAACCTGTCGCGCGCCGAGGTCCACGGCGTCGTCAGCTACTACCACCACTTCCGCACCGAGAAGCCGACGGCGCCGGTGCTGCAGGTCTGCCGCGCCGAGTCCTGCCAGGCGATGGGCGCCGACCGGCTCTGGGACCACGCCCAGGCGCACGGCGGCTGCCAGGTCGAGGCGGTCTACTGCCTGGGGCTGTGCGCCTCGTCGCCGGCGGCGATGCTGGGCGAGGAGCCGCTGGGCCGGCTGACGCCCGAGAAGCTCGACGAGGTGCTGGGTTGAACCGCCGCCTCTACGTCCCCGAAGACAGCGGCGCGCTGGCCGTCGGCGCCGACGCCGTCGCGCGTGCGGCCGAAGCCGCCGGTGCCGAGGTCTGGCGCACCAGCTCGCGCGGGCTGTTCTGGCTGGAGCCGCTGGTCGAGGTCGACAGCGCCGAAGGCCGCGTCGGCTACGGCCCCTGCACGCCGGCCGACGTCGCGGCCATCGTCGCCGGCACGCCCGACCATCCGAAAGCGCTGGGGCCGATGGACACGCTGCCCTATCTGCAGCGCCAGCAGCGCCTGACCTTCGCACGCGCCGGGCTGACGCGGCCGCTGTCGATCGCCGACTACGAGGCCCACGGCGGCGGCGCCGGGCTGCGCGCCGCGCGTGCGATGGCGCCCGAGGCCATCATCCAGGCCATCGTCGACAGCGGCCTGCGCGGCCGCGGCGGCGCCGCCTTCCCGGCCGGCATCAAGTGGCGCACCGTGGCCCAGGCGGCGGGCGAGCTGAAGTACGTGGTCTGCAACGGCGACGAAGGCGACTCGGGCACCTACGCCGACCGCATGCTGCTCGAAGGCGACCCCTTCCTGCTGATCGAAGGCATGGCCATCGCCGCGCGCGCCGTCGGCGCCTCGCGCGGCTACGTCTACGTGCGTTCGGAGTACCCGCGTTCGGTCGAGATCTTCGGCCGCGCGATCGAGGTCGCACGCGCCGCCGGCTGGCTCGACGGCTTCGACATGGAAGTGCGCATGGGCGCCGGCAGCTACGTCTGCGGCGAAGAGACGGCGATGCTGGAGAGCCTGGAAGGCCGGCGCGGCGTCGTGCGCGCCAAGCCGCCGCTGCCGGCGATTGCCGGGCTGTTCGGCCGGCCGACGGTCATCAACAACCTGCTGACGCTGGCCGCGGTGCCGACGATCCTCGCCGAAGGCCCGGCCTACTACCGCGACTTCGGCGTCGGCCGCTCGACCGGCACGATGCCGTTCCAGCTCGCCGGCAACCTGCGTTTCCCCGGCCTCGTCGAACGCGCCTTCGGCGTCACGCTGCGCGAGCTGCTGTTCGACTTCGGCGGCGGCACCGCCAGCGGCCGGCCGGTCAAGGCGGTGCAGGTCGGTGGCCCGCTGGGCAGCTACGTGCCCGAGGAACACTGGGACGTGCCGCTGGACTACGAGGCTTATGCCGTCGTCGGCGCGGTGCTGGGCCACGGCGGCCTGGTCGTGCACGACGACACGGCCGACATGGCGCGCCTGGCGCGCTACGCGATGGCCTTCTGCGCCCAGGAGAGCTGCGGCAAGTGCACGCCCTGCCGCATCGGCTCGACGCGCGGCGTCGAGGTCATCGACAAGCTGCTCGCCGGCGACGAGCGCCAGGAATCGCTGCTGCGCGACCTGTGCGACACGATGAAACACGCCAGCCTGTGCGCGATGGGCAGCATGACGCCGCTGCCCGTGCTGTCGGCCCTGAACCACTACCCGGAGGATTTCCGGCGATGAACACGATCGAGACACCCGACCGCGGCACCCCGGCGCGCGACAGCGCCACCACCGTCACGCTGACCATCGACGGCCGCGCCGTCAGCGTGCCCGCGGGCACCTCGGTGATGCGCGCCGCCTCCGAAGCCGGCATCGAGATCCCGCGCCTGTGCGCGACCGAAGGCCTGGAAGCCTTCGGCTCGTGCCGGCTGTGCATCTGCGAGATCGACGGCCGCCGCGGCTACCCGTCCTCGTGCACGACGCCGGCCGAGGCCGGCATGAACGTGCGCACCCAGACGCCGAAGCTCGCCGAGCTGCGCCGCGGCGTCATGGAGCTCTACATCAGCGACCACCCGCTGGACTGCCTGACCTGCGCCGCCAACGGCGACTGCGAGCTGCAGACCCAGGCCGGTGTCGTCGGCCTGCGCCAGGTGCGCTACGGCTGGGACGGTGCCAACCACCTGAAGGCGGCCAAGGACGAGTCCAACCCGTACTTCGCCTACGACCCGAGCAAGTGCATCGTCTGCAACCGCTGCGTGCGCGCCTGCGAGGAAGTGCAGGGCACCTTCGCGCTGACGATCTCCGGCCGCGGGTTCGCCTCGCGCGTGGCCGCCGGCATGGACGAGCCTTTCCTCGAAAGCGAATGCGTCAGCTGCGGCGCCTGCGTGCAGGCCTGCCCGACCGCGACGCTGCAGGAAAAGAGCGTCATCGAGATGGGCCTGCCCGAGCACGCGGTGGTGACGACCTGCGCCTACTGCGGCGTCGGCTGCGGCTTCAAGGCCGAGATGCAGGGCAACCGCGTCGTGCGCATGACGCCGTGGAAGGACGGCCGCGCCAACGAGGGCCACGCCTGCGTCAAGGGCCGCTTCGCCTGGGGCTACGCGACGCACAAGGACCGCGTCACCAAGCCGATGATCCGCGCGAAGATCACCGACCCCTGGCGCGAGGTCAGCTGGGACGAGGCCATCGCCTACGCCGCCGGCGAGTTCCGCCGCCTGCAGACCGAACACGGCCGCGGCGCGGTCGGCGGCATCACCTCCTCGCGCTGCACCAACGAGGAGGCCTACCTCGTGCAGAAGCTGGTGCGCGCGGCCTTCGGCAACAACAACGTCGACACCTGCGCGCGCGTTTGCCATTCGCCCACCGGCTACGGTCTGGGCCAGACCTTCGGCACCTCGGCCGGCACCCAGACCTTCAAGTCGGTCGCGCATTCGGACGTCGTGCTCGTCATCGGCGCCAACCCCAGCGACGCGCACCCGGTCTTCGCCTCGCGGCTGAAGCGCCGGCTGCGCCAGGGCGCCAAGCTGATCGTCGTCGACCCGCGGCGCATCGACCTCGTCGCCTCGCCGCACGTCAAGGCCGAACACCATCTGCAGCTCAAACCCGGCACCAACGTCGCCGTGCTCGACGCGCTGGCCCACGTCATCGTCACCGAAGGCCTGGTCGACGAGGCCTTCGTCGCCGAGCGCTGCGATGCGCGCAGCTTCGGCCAGTGGCGCGACTTCGTCGCCCGGCCGGAGAACTCGCCCGAGGCGCTGGAAGCCGTCAGCGGCGTGCCGGCGGCCGCGGTGCGTGGCGCCGCGCGGCTGTACGCGACACGCGGGCTCAACGCCGCGATCTATTACGGCCTCGGCGTCACCGAACACGCGCAAGGCTCGACCGCGGTGATGGCGATCGCCAACCTGGCGATGGCCACCGGCAACGTCGGCCGCGAAGGGGTCGGCGTCAACCCGCTGCGTGGCCAGAACAACGTGCAGGGCTCCTGCGACATGGGCAGCTTCCCGCACGAGCTGCCGGGCTACCGCCACATCAGCGACAGCACGGTGCGCGCCGAGTTCGACGCCGCCTGGGGCGTGACGCTGGACCCGGAGCCGGGGCTGCGCATCCCGAACATGTTCGACGCCGCGCTCGGCGGCAGCTTCAAGGGCCTGTACGTGCAGGGCGAGGACATCGTGCAGTCCGACCCCAACACCCAGCACGTCGGCGCTGCGCTCGAGGCGCTGGAGTGCCTGGTCGTGCAGGACATCTTCCTCAACGAGACGGCCAAGTACGCCCACGTCTTCCTGCCCGGCTCGAGCTTCCTCGAGAAGGACGGCACCTTCACCAACGCCGAACGGCGCGTCAGCCGCGTGCGCCGCGTGATGCCGCCGTTGGCCGGCCTGGCCGACTGGGAGGTGACGGTGCGGCTGGCCCAGGCGCTGGGCTACCCGATGGACTACGCCCACCCCGAGGCGGTGATGCAGGAGATCGCGGCGCTGACGCCGAGTTTTGCCGGCGTCAGCTACGAGAAGATCGAGCGCCTGGGCAGCGTGCAGTGGCCTTGCCACGCCGGCACCGACGAAGCCGGCACCTCGGTGATGCACGTCGGCGGCTTCGTGCGCGGCAAGGGGCGTTTCGTCATCACCGCCTACCAGCCGAGCGACGAACGCGCCAACCGGCGCTTCCCGCTGCTGCTGACCACCGGGCGCGTGCTCAGCCAGTACAACGTCGGCGCGCAGACGCGGCGCACGGCCAACACCGCCTGGCACGACGAGGACCGGCTGGAACTGCACCCCAGCGATGCCGAGCTTCGCGGCGTCGTCGACGGCGACTGGGTCGGCATCACCAGCCGCGCCGGCGAGACCGTGCTGCGCGCGCGGGTCACCGAGCGCGTGGCGCCGGGCGTGGTCTACACCACCTTCCACTTCCCCGAGTCGGGCGCCAACGTCATCACCACCGACAGCTCCGACTGGGCGACCAACTGCCCCGAGTACAAGGTGACGGCGGTCGAGGTGACCAAGGTGACGCAGCCCAGCGAGTGGCAGCGCCGTTACCGCAGCTTCAACGAAGCGCAGCTGCGCGCCCACGCCGAGCGCGAGACCGCCGCCGCGGCGGCCAAGTGAGGGCAGGGGAGACGACGATGAACAGCGAACAGCTCGTCCAGATGGCCAACCGCATCGCCGCGTTCTTCGCGGCGATGCCCGAGCACGCCGAGGCGGTGGACGGCGTCGCCGGCCACATCCGCAAGTTCTGGGAGCCGCGCATGCGCGAGCAGCTCGGGGCGCTGATCGGCAGCGGCGACACGGCGGCGCTGCACCCGCTGGTGCTGGAGGCCTGGGAGCAGGTCGCCGTGCGCGCCTGAGCGCGCGTCAGCGCCGCATCGCGCGGTACTGCAGCCAGGCGACCAGCGCGATCAGCGGCAGCGACAGCTCGATCGTCTCCTCCAGCGAGCCGATCAGCAGCCCGGTCTCGGGCGAGAACACGATGCCCCAGGACTCGGCGAGCAGGTTCTCGATGCGGTCGATGACCTTGCTGACGGCCATCGTCACGGCGAAGACGACGACGCTGGTGGCCACCGGGTCACGCCGCTGCCAGTAGTGCAGCAGCGGCCCGGCCTGGCGCAGCAGCAGCGTCAGCAGCGCCAGCGCCACCGCGGCCACGGCCGCCAGCGCCACCAGCCGCTGCTGCCACGGCGCGTCGCCGAGGTAGTAGCTGACCTTCAGCACGCTCTTGCCGGTGAAGGCCTTGTGCCAGTCCATCTCGCGCGCGCCGAAGCCGCAGAAGAGCACCGCCAGCGCCAGCCGGGTGAGCGGCTCGATGCGGCGCGAGAGCAGGAACACGAGCGCGCAGACGAAGTAGAGCGCCGCGTTCGTGCCCTCGATCGGGCCGTTCTCGGCCTTCAGCCAGCGCAGGTTCTCGGGACTGAGCAGCAGCCAGAACAGGATGGCTGCGACGGTGGCGGCAAGCGGCCACCAGACGGCGAGCCAGCGGCCGCCGCGGGGCGATGCCTCGAACATGATTTTGTGACCTGACGGTGAAACTCCCTAATTCTAGGGAGTCGCCGTCAGGCACCGGCGCACTCAGCCGACGGCGAGCTTGAATCGGCCGGCGACTTCCACCAGCCGGCCGGCCTGCTGGCGCAGGCTGTCGGTGGCGGCGGCGTTCTCCTCGACCAGCGCGGAGTTCTCCTGCGTCGAGCGGTCGAGGTCGGAGACGGCGTCGTTGACTTGGCCGATGCCCTGCGTCTGCTCGGCGCTGGCGGCGCTGATCTGGGCCATCAGCCGGGCAACGTTCTGGACCTCGGCGACGACCTCGTGCATCGCGTCGCCGGCCTCGCCGACCAGGCGCACGCCGGCGTCGACGGTCTCGACGCTGGCGCCGATCAGGCTCTTGATCTCGCGTGCGGCCTGGGCGCAGCGCTGGGCCAGGCTGCGCACCTCGCCGGCCACGACGGCGAAGCCGCGGCCTTGCTCGCCGGCGCGCGCGGCTTCGACCGCGGCGTTGAGCGCCAGGATGTTGGTCTGGAAGGCGATGCCGTCGATGACGCTGATGATCTCGGCGATGCGGCGCGAGCTGGTGCTCACGTCTTCCATCGTGCGCACCGCGCGTTCGATGGCTTCGCCGCCGCGCCCGGCGGTGCTGCCGGCGGTGGCCGCGGCTTCGCTGGCCTGGCGCGCCGTGGCGGCGTTCTGCGCCACGGTGCCGGCGAGCTGCTCCATCGACGCGGCGGTCTGCTGCAGGCTGCTGGCCTGCGACTCGGTGCGCCGGCTCAGGTCGGCGGTGCCGCCGGCGATCTGCGTGGAGCCGGAAGCGATGCTCTCGCAGCCCTCGCGCACGTGGCCCACCAGGCCGGCGAGGTTGTCGTTCATGCGCTGCAGCGCGGCCAGCAGCTGGCCGGTCTCGTCGCCGCGGCGGGCGGCAATGCGGCTGCTGAGGTCGCCCGAGGCGACCGTCTCGGCAAAGGCCACCGCCTCGCGCAGCGGCATGACGACCGAGCGGCCGACGACCACGGCCACGGCACCGCCGAGCAGTGCGCCCAGCCCGGCCAGACCCAGCATCACCCAGCCGTCACGGGCGGTCTGCTCGCGCACCGCCTGGGCGCCGTCGGTCATCTGCTGGCGCTGGTAGTCGACGAGGGCGTCGAGTGCCGCGAAGTAGCTCTTCTGGCGTGCCGCGAGCTCGCCGCGAAGCAGCGCCCGCGCCGGCTCGGGCTGTCCCGCGCGGGTCAGCTCGGCGACCTTGTTCAGCGTCTCCATGTAAGGGTTGCGTGCCGCGGTCAGCGCGTCGAAGAGCGCGCGGTCATGGCCGACGATCTTCGCGTCCAGCGAGCTCAGCGTCTCGGCGTTCTGCTTGGCCATGCCGGACAGGCGCTCGAGATCGGCGATCGCCGCGGCGAGGTCTTCGTGCTGGAGCAGTGCATCACGCAGCGCCTGAGCGCCGGCCATGGCGTTGTGCTTCAGCAGGTTCAGCTTCTTGATGTTGAGCATGCGCTCGTCGACGACGCTGGTCAGCGCCTGGTTGGCGACGCTCAGCTCATGGCGCGCGAACAGCGCCATCCCGACCGCCAGCACGCCCACCAGCGCGAAGCCCAGCGCCAGACGGCTGCCGATCGACCAGTCCTTGAACCCCTTCATTTCTTGTTCTCCCACTTGCCGCGACGACGGCGAACGCCCGAACTAACGGCCTGGGGTCGAAGAAAGTGAGCGAAACAATGAAAACGTAACTGAGGTCGATCAAAGCATCGAGGGTAAACCCGTGCCTGCGGTCATATGTCACAGCTCGAGCGCTCAATGGGTGGCCAGCCTGAACCGTCCCGCCACCTCGACCAGCCGGCTGGCCTGCTGGCGCAGGCTGTCGGTGGCCGCGGCGCTCTCCTCGACCAGCGCCGAGTTCTCCTGCGTCGTGCGGTCCAGGTCGGTGACGGCGTCGTTGACCTGGTCGATGCCCTGGTTCTGTTCGGCGCTGGCGGCGCTGATCTGGCTCATCAGCCGGGCGACGTTCTGCACCTCGGCGACGACTTCCTGCATCGTGCCGCCGGCCTCGCCGACCAGGCGCACGCCTGAGTCGACGGTCTCGACGCTGGCGCCGATCAGGCTCTTGATCTCGCGTGCGGCCTGGGCGCAGCGCTGGGCCAGGCTGCGTACCTCGCCGGCCACGACCGCGAAACCGCGGCCCTGCTCGCCGGCGCGCGCGGCCTCGACCGCGGCGTTGAGCGCCAGGATGTTGGTCTGGAAGGCGATGCCGTCGATGGTGCCGATGATGTCGGCGATGCGGCGCGAGCTGGCCGCCACCTCTTCCATCGTGCTGACCGCCCGCGCCACGGCCTCGCCGCCGCGGCTGGCGGTGCTGCCGGCGGTCGCCGCCGCCTGGCTGGCCTGCTGCGCCGTCGCGGCGTTCTGGGCCACGGTGCTGGCCAGTTCCTCCATCGACGCCGCGGTCTGCTGCAGGCTGCTGGCCTGCGACTCGGTGCGCCGGCTCAGGTCGGCGGTGCCGCCGGCGATCTGGCTGGAACCGGCGGCGATGCTCTCGCAGCCGCTGCGCACGTTGCCGATGAGGTCGGCGAGGTTGTCGTTCATGCGCTGCAGCGCCTTCAGCAGCTGCGCCGTCTCGTCGCTTCCTTGGGTGTCGATGTGCGAGCGCAGGTCGCCCTCGGCGACGGTCTCGGCCACCGCCACCGCCGCCTTCAGCGGCCGCACGACCGAGCGCCCGACGCCCCAGGCGATCAGCCCGCCGAGCAGCGCGGCCAGGCCGGCCAGCGCGAACATCAGCAAGCCGGTCCTGGCCGCCTCCTCGCGCACCGCCTCGGCGCCGTCGACCATCAGCGTGCGCTGGAAGGCGACGAGCGCGTCGATGGCGTCGAAGTAGCGCTGCTGCTGCGGCGTCAGCGTGCCCATCAGCAGGTCGCGCGCCTCGTCGTCGTGGTTCTCCAGCGCCAGCGCGAGCACGCGCTTCATCGTGTCGAGATACGGCGCGCGGGCGGCGTTCAGTTCCGCCAGCATCTCGCGTGCGCGGCCGATCTGGATCGAGCGGTCCAGTGCCTGCAGCGTCTCGACGTTGCTCACCGACATCGATTCGATGCGCGCCTTCTCGGCGGCCGAGGCTTGGCGCTCGTCCAGCAGCACCGCGTTGCGCACCGCCTGCGCGCCGAGCTGGGCGTTGTCCTTCAGCTTCAGCAGCTGCTGGACCTTGACCATCCGGTCGCTGACGACCAGCGTCAGCTCGTCGCTGGCGTGGCCGAGCTCGGCACGGGCGAACAGCGCCATGCCGACGGCGAGCGCGACGACGGCGGCAAAACCGGCGGCCATGCGGGCGCCGATGGACAGTCTGCGGAACAGGGACATCTCAACCTCTGCCGGCCGCGCCATGCGGCCTCAGGCCGGGTATCGGGAGCGCGATGCTGAAATTGATAAAAACAATGTTCCTAAACTTATCCGAGATCAAAGAGATTTCGGGCCAGCGGTGCCGCCGGTCGGAATTCACGCATCGCGTACGCTCGCGCCGATGAACACCTCGTTGCACCTGCTGCTGAGCCGCCATTCGCTCGGCGCCAAGCACCTCGTGGAGCCCGGCCCGGACGATGCCGCGCTCGATCTGATGGCCGAAGCCGCGCTGCATGCGCCGGATCACGGCGAACTCGTGCCCTACCGCTTCGTCGTCGTGCGCGGCGCCGCGCGCGAGCGCCTGGGCGCCGCCTTCGCCGACGCGGCGCGCCGCGCCGGCAAGGACGAGGCCGGCGTCGCGATGGACGCCGAGCGCGCCGTACGCCCGCCGGTGACGGTGGTCGTGCTGGCGCGGCTGGACCTGGGCCACCCGCAGGTGCCGGCGCACGAGCAGTGGGTCGCGGTCGGCGGCGCGCTGGCCAACTACCTCAACGCGGCGCATGCGCTGGGTTTCGGCGGCAAGATGCTGTCGGGCGCCAAGGTACGCGACGCCGGCCTGCAGGCCGCGTTCTGCGGCCCGGGCGAGACGCTGGTCGGCTGGATCGCGCTGGGCACGCCGGCGCGCGCGCCGTCCACGCGCGCGGCCAAGGCCGCCGCCCGCGACATCTGGAAGGACTGGACCGAATGAGCCTCATCGACCTGCGTTCCGACACCGTCACCCGCCCGACCGCGGCGATGCGCGCCGCGATGGCCGCCGCCGAGGTCGGCGACGACCAGTACGGCGAGGACCCGACGACGAACGCGCTGCAGCGCCGCTGCGCCGAGCTGCTGGGCAAGGAAGCGGCGATCTGGCTGCCCTCGGGCACGATGGCCAACCAGGTCGCGCTGCGTGTGCTGACGCGCCCGGGCGACGAGGTCGTCGCGGCGCGCGAATGCCATGCCGCCTGGCACGAGGCCGGCGGCTCGGCGGCCAACGCCGGCGTGCAGATCGTCGAGGTCGGCTCGGGCGGCGTCTTCGACGTCGACGAGCTGGACGCGGCGATCAAGCCCAGCGGCTTGCCGGTGTTTCCGCCGACCACGCTGCTGCAGATCGAGAACACGCACAACCGCGCCGGCGGCGTCGTCGTGCCGCAGGCCGTCGTCGAACGCGTCTGCGCGCGCGCCCGCGAGCGCGGCCTGAAGACCTATCTCGACGGCGCGCGGCTGTGGAACGCCGCGGTCGCCAGCGGCCGGCCCGAGGCCGAACTGGCGGCGCCGTTCGACCTGGTCGGCGTCGCGTTCTCCAAGGGCCTGGGCGCACCGGGCGGCTCGCTGCTGGCCGGGCCGCGCGCGCTGATCGCCGCCGCCGACCGCCACCGCCGCATGCTGGGTGGCGCGATGCGCCAGAACGGCATCTTCGCCGCCGCCGCGCTGCACGCGCTGGACCGCCACCGCGAGCGCCTGGCCGAGGACCACCACCACGCCCGCCGCCTCGGCGAGGCGCTGGCCGGCTGTCCCGGTGTCGAGCTCGACCTGGCGACGGTGCAGACGAACATCGTCGTCTTCCGACTCGCGCCCGGCGCGCCGGATGCCGCGACGCTGGTCGCCCGGGCGCGTGAACGCGGCGTGCTGATCGTCGCCTTCGGCCCGCGCACCGTGCGGGCGGTGACGCACCTGGACGTCAGCGCCGCGCAGGCCGAACAGGCGGCGGTGGTGCTGCGCGAGCTGCTGGGCGCCTGAGCGCGGCAGCTCAGGTGGCCGGATGCGCCAGGTCGCGCACGAAGGTCGGGCCGACGCGGCTCTCGACGCGTGCGACCAGCGGCTTGAACCAGCCGGCCATCGCCAGCACTTCCATCGCCACGAACATCGGCCCGACGAGCAGGCCGACGAGGTCGTCGCCGAAGGCCGGCTTGCGGCCTTCGTAGTAGTGGCCGAGGAACTGGATCGTCCAGCCGACGAAGAAGCCGCCGGCGCCCAGCACCAGCCAGGTCAGCGTGCCGGCGTCGGCCAGCGGCTGGGCCAGCGCCAGCAGCGCGGCGATCGCCGCCGAGACGGCGAGCCCGAGCGCGAACTCGCCGCGGGTCAGGTACCAGAGCGCCGCCGGGGCGAACAGCAGCCAGGACGCCGCGAGTTCGTGGCCGCCCAGGCGCACGCCGTGCCGGCCGAGCAGCACGCCGATGGAGAAGACGATCAGCGGCACCCCGACGACGTGCGTCGCGATGTTGCGTTCGTCCCGGTGGTAGCGGGCGTACTGGGCCAGCAGATCGATCGCGGGGCGAAACGGGCTTGACATCGGACAGCGTCTCCTACGCGAGCCATGTTAGCCCGCAGATCGGCAAAGCTGCCACGCGGCTTGAGTTGACCCACGTGCCGGTGGCGGCATTTCACGCACAATCGCGCCTTTTCGACGCGGCCGGGCCGTCCCGAGGTTTGAAGTGAGCATCAAGAGCGACAAGTGGATCCGCCGCATGGCCGAGCAGCACGGCATGATCGAGCCGTTCGAGCCGGGCCAGGTGCGGCAGTCGGCGGACGGCCAGCGCATCGTCAGCTACGGCACCAGCAGCTACGGCTACGACATCCGCTGCGCGCCCGAGTTCAAGGTCTTCACCAACGTGCACAGCACGGTCGTCGACCCGAAGAACTTCGACGAGAAGAGCTTCGTCGACATCGAGGCCGACGTCTGCATCATCCCGCCCAACAGCTTCGCGCTGGCGCGCACCGTCGAGTACTTCCGCATCCCGCGCAACGTGCTGACGATCTGCCTGGGCAAGAGCACCTACGCGCGCTGCGGCATCATCGTCAACGTGACGCCGTTCGAGCCCGAGTGGGAAGGCTACGTGACGCTGGAGTTCAGCAACACGACGCCGCTGCCGGCCAAGATCTACGCCGGCGAGGGCTGCGCCCAGGTGCTGTTCTTCGAGAGCGACGAGGTCTGCGAGACCAGCTACCGCGACCGCGGCGGCAAGTACCAGGGGCAGGTCGGCGTCACGCTGCCCAAGACCTGATTCAGGCCAGCGCCGGCAGCCAGTCGCAGCGCAGCCGGCCGCTGTCGTGCAGGCGCTCGCGCAGCCGCACGTACATCGAGGGCGCGAAGAACGCCGGCACGCACAGCGCGACCATCCAGGTCCAGTGCAGCAGCAGCGCCGGCGCGACGCCCATCCAGCCCAGCACCCACAGCGTCAGCATCATGTCCCAGGCGTGGTACTCGAGCGGCGCTTCGCGGCGGTGCTCGAGCTGCCAGCGCTTGATGCGGGACATCTGGCTCACGTTCATGCGGGACTCCGGGCGATCTTGATCTTGACTCAGGGTAAACCCCAGTCTATCCGATCGACCTGAGCCGGATCAGTCTGGAAAGCGTCGAACGGCGTTGCAAATGCAACGACCGTGCGGTCTCAGCAGGACGGCGCGGTGCCCGGCAGCAGGATGTCCGGGCCGACGTCGGCGATGCGCTTGCGGCCGCAGAAGGCCATCGTCAGGTCGAGTTCCTTGTGGATGATCTCCAGCGCCTTGCTGACGCCGGCTTCGCCCATCGCGCCGAGGCCGTAGAGGAAGGCGCGGCCGATGTAGGTGCCGCGTGCGCCCAGCGCCACCGCCTTCAGCACGTCCTGGCCCGAGCGGATGCCGCCATCCATGTGGACCTCGATGCGCGAGCCGACCTCGGCGGCGATCGCCGGCAGCGCGCGGATGCTGGACTCGGCGCCGTCGAGCTGGCGGCCGCCGTGGTTGCTGACGATCAGCGCGTCGGCGCCGGTCTCGACGGCCAGGCGCGCGTCCTCGACGTCCTGGATGCCTTTGAGGATCAGCTTGCCGCCCCAGCGTTTCTTGATCCACTCGACGTCGTTCCAGTTCAGCCGCGGGTCGAACTGCTGCGCCGTCCAGGCGCCCAGGCTGCTCATGTCGGCGACGCCGCGCACGTGGCCGACGATGTTGCCGAAGCCGCGTCGCTGCGTGCCCAGCATGCCCAGGCACCAGCGCGGCTTGGTCGCCAGGTTCAGCAGGTTGGGCAGCGTCAGCTTGGGCGGTGCCGACAGGCCGTTCTTCAGGTCCTTGTGGCGCTGGCCGAGGATCTGCAGGTCCAGCGTCAGCACCAGCGCGCCGCAGCCGGCGGCCTTGGCGCGGTCGATGAGCCGCTCGATGAAGTCGCGGTCGCGCATCACGTAGAGCTGGAACCAGAACGGCGCCTTCGTGTGCGCGGCGACGTCCTCGATCGAGCAGATGCTCATCGTCGACAGCGTGAACGGGATGCCGAAACGTTCGGCGGCGCGCGCGGCCAGGATCTCGCCGTCGGCGTGCTGCATGCCGGTCAGGCCGGTCGGCGCGATCGCCACCGGCATCGCCACCGGCACGCCGACCATCGTCGTCGCGGTGCTGCGGCCGTCCATGTCGACGGCCACGCGCTGGCGCAGCTTGATCGCCTGGAAGTCCTGTTCGTTGGCGCGGTAGGTGCTCTCGGTCCAGGAACCGGAGTCGGCGTAGTCGTAGAACATGCGCGGCACGCGCTTCTTCGCGAGCACGCGCAGGTCTTCGATGTGGGTGATGACGGGCATCGGCGCTCTCCTCGCAGACTATGCTAACGAGGGACGCGGCGACGCCGCGCTGCCCGGCGTGCCGGGCGCCGGCTCAGGAGGCGTAGACGGCGGCTTGCTGCAGGCGCTGCGGCGGCGGGGCCAGCGCCGGGTCGGCCGGCACGTAGCCCATCGAGGCCATGCACTGCGCGAGGCTGGCGTCCATCGAGCGCGAGTGCGCCGGGAACCACTCGACCAGTTCCTCGGCGAGCTGGCGAACGATCGCGACGTCGGCGTCGTGGCGCAGCCGGTCCTGCACCTCGTGCATCGCCTTCAGCACCTGGGCGTGCTGGTAGGAGTGGCAGTTCTGCGGCGCGAAGCCCATGCCCAGCATCCAGTGCTCTTCCTGGGCGAAGTGGGCCTCGGTGTGTTCGATCACCGCGTCGAGCGCCGGGTCGAGCGAGCCGTCGTCGGCATCCAGCGCCGCTTCCAGGCCGAGCAGCAGGTCGACGAACTCGTGATGCGTCGCGTCCATCTGGGGCTGGTGCAGCGCCAGCGATTCGGACCAGGCGAGGGTGGACATGGCAGCGACGCTTTCTCTTGATGACGGACCCAGACTAGGGGCGCGTTTGTATCGAATTTTTGCGTTGCCTCAAGCGTCCGTGCGGCTAATCCGACTTTTCCGGGGGGTGTCGATCGGGATCTTCACCACGTTCCGGGCCCTCCGGTCCAGGGGCGGCGACGAGGAACGGCAGCTCCGGTTCGGCCTCGGCGGCGGCGCGCCGATCCGTGGCTCTCGCGCGACGGCCGGGGGCCGTCGCGGCGGCGCTTTCGGCGCGCACCAACGTGCCGGCGCGCACGCCCAGCAGCCGCAGCCGGCGCGACAGGTCCACGCGCTTGAGGCATTGACCGGCGGCGCGGCGGATGGCGGCGGCGTCGACCACCGGCCCGGGCAGCGTCAGGTCGCGCGTCACGGTGCGGAAATCGTCGTAGCGCAGCTTGATGCCGATGGTGCGCGCGGCGTAGCCCTTGCGCTGCAGGTCGGCGGCGACCCGTTCGGCTAGGTGGGTGAAGACCGCGGTGAGCTGCGCCCGGTCCTGCACCGCGTGCAGGTCGCGCTCGAAGGTGGTCTCGCGGCTCACCGATACCGGCTCGCTGTGCGTCACCACCGGCCGGTCGTCCTGGCCGTGCGCGGCCTCGTGCAGCCAGGCGCCGTAGCTGCGGCCGAAATGCTCCTGCAGCCAGGCGCGTTCGCGCATCGCCAGGTCGCCGATCGTCGCCACGCCCAGCGCCGCCAGCCTGGCGCCGGCTTTCGGGCCGATGCCGTTGATGCGCCGCACCGGCAGCGGCCAGATGCGTGTCGGCAGCTCGGCGGCGGTGACGACGCTCAGGCCGTCGGGCTTGTCCAGCTCGGAGGCGATCTTGGCCAGCAGCTTGTTCGGCGTGACGCCGATCGAGCAGACGAGGCCGGTCGTGCGCCGCACGTTGTTGCGGATCTCCTGGGCCACCGCGCGCACGCCGCCGGCCGGGTCGTGGCCGACCGCGTCCTGGGCCCCGGGCACCTCGGTGAGGTCGATGTAGATCTCGTCGATGCCGCGGTCCTCGATGACCGGGGCGATCTCGGCGACCGCAGCCTTGAACAGCCGCGAGTAGCGCCGGTATTCGTCGAAGTCGGTGGGCAGCAGCACCGCCTGCGGGCAGCGCTGGGCGGCTTTCATCAGCCCCATGCCCGAGTGCACGCCGTAGTCGCGTGCGGCGTAGGTGGCGGTGGTGACGACGCCGCGTCCGGCGTAGCCGGCCAGCGTCGCGAACTTGCGGCTGCCGTCGGGCAGCGTCTCGGGCTGGTGGCGCCGGCCGCCGCCGACGACCACCGGCTGGCCGCGCAGCTCGGGGTAGCGCAGCATCTCGACCGACGCGTAGAACGCGTCCATGTCGAGATGCGCGATCCAGCGCGTGCGCGGGCTCATCGGCGCTGCGGCGCCGCGCCGGTCAGGCGCCCAGGCGGGCGCGGTGGCGTTCGATCTGCGCGCGCACCTGGGCCGGGGCGGTGCCGCCGACGACGTTGCGCGCGTTCAGCGAGCCGGCCAGCGTCAGCACCTCGAAGACGTCTTCGCCGACGGCGGCGTTGAAGCCCTGCAGCTCGGCCAGCGTCAGCTCCGACAGGTCGACGCCGCGCCCCAGCGCCACCTTCACCGCGTGGGCGACGACCTCGTGCGCGTCGCGGAACGGCAGGCCCTTCTTGACGAGGTAGTCGGCGAGGTCGGTGGCGGTGGCGTAGCCGCGGCGCGCCGCGCGTTCCAACGCTTCGGGCTTGACGCGGATGCCGCCGACCATCTCGGCCAGGATGCGCAAGGTGTCGCGCAGCGTGTCGACGGTGTCGAACAGCGGTTCCTTGTCTTCCTGGTTGTCCTTGTTGTAGGTGAGCGGCTGGCCCTTCATCAGCGTGATCAGCCCCATCAGGTGGCCGACGACGCGACCGCTTTTTCCCCGCGCCAGCTCGGCGACGTCGGGGTTGCGCTTCTGCGGCATGATCGACGAGCCGGTGCAATAGCGGTCGGCCAGGTCGATGAAGCCGAAGTTCTGGCTCATCCATAGCACCAGTTCCTCGGACAGGCGCGAGACGTGCACCATCGCGATCGAGGCGAAGGCGCAGAACTCGAGCGCGAAGTCGCGGTCGCTGACCGCGTCCAGGCTGTTCTGGCAGACGCCGTCGAAGCCCAGCGTGCGCGCGACGCGCTCGCGATCCAGCGGGTAGCTGGTGCCGGCCAGCGCCGCGGCGCCCAGCGGCAGGCGGTTGGTGCGTTTGCGCACGTCGGCCAGGCGTTCGGCGTCGCGCGCGAACATCTCGACGTAGGCCAGCAGGTGGTGGGCGAAGCTGACCGGCTGCGCCACCTGCATGTGGGTGAAGCCCGGCATCACGGTCTCGGTGTGGCCCGCGGCCAGCTCGACCAGCGCGCGCTGCAGCTCGACGAACAGCGTGGCCAGGCCGTCGATCTCGTCGCGCAGCCACAGGCGCACGTCGGTCGCGACCTGGTCGTTGCGGCTGCGGCCGGTGTGCAATCGTTTGCCGGCGTCGCCGACGAGTTGCGTCAGCCGCGCCTCGACGTTCAGGTGCACGTCTTCCAGTTCCAGCTTCCACTCGAAGCGGCCGCCCTCGATCTCCTCGACGATCTGCGCCATGCCGCGGCGGATGGCGTCCAGGTCGGCGGCGGCGATGATGCCTTGCGCGGCCAGCATCTCGGCGTGCGCCAGGCTGCCCTGGATGTCGGCGCGCCACAGGCGCTGGTCGAAGTCGACGCTGGCGGTGTAGCGCTTGACCAGCTCGCTCATCGGCTCGCTGAAGAGTGCCGACCAGGCCTGGGACTTGTTGTCGAGAGGATTCGCTGACATGCGGGGGGAGGCTGGCAGCCGCGAGCGCGGCGGGACTCCGTATTATCGGGCGCCGATGGACGACGCCGACTCCTCCCGCGACGGCGCGCCGGCCCAGGGTGTCTGGCACGACACCTGGCCCGCCGGGCGCAGCCTGCCGTTCGCGCCGAGCCGCTTCGAGCGCCTGGCCGACGAGCGTGCGCGCGACGAGGCCCGCGTCGCCGCTGCCTTCGACGTCTGCCACCCGGCGCTGGCGCTGCGTGCCGGGCTGCTGGTGCTGGCGGTGCTGAGCGTCGCCGCGCTGGCCCAGGCCGGCGACGCCGCCGACTGGCTGGCGCGCGCCGCGGCCTCGGCCTTCGCCGGCGCCACCGGCACGCTGCTGTGGCTGGTGATGCTGTGTTCGTCGCGCCGGCTGCTGGCGCGGCTGTCGCCGGGCGCACGCGCCGGCGCCGTGCTGCTGGGCGGCGCCTTCTGCGCGCTCGTCGCCTGGGCGCCGCTGGTCGGCATCGGACTGGCCGACACCGCCGGCGGCCTGCGGCTGGCCGGCATCGCGCTGGCCGGCGCCGGCTTCGCCGCGCTGCTGTGGCTGTGGCTGGACCTGCGAGCGCGCAGCGCCGTGCCGGCCGACACCAGCGCGCGCCTGGTCGAGCTGCAGTCGCGCATCCGCCCGCATTTCCTGTTCAACGCGCTGAACACCGCGCTGGCGCTGGTGCGCGTCGACCCGGCGCGCGCCGAACGGGTGCTGGAAGACCTGGCCGAACTGTTCCGCGTCGCGCTGGCCGAGGTCGGCGAGTCGGTGGCGCTGGCCGAGGAGATCGAGCTGGCGCGCGCCTATCTCGCCATCGAGCAGGCGCGTTACGGCGAGCGCATCAGCGTCGACTGGGAGCTCGACGCCGGCGCCGGCGCGGCGCGTGTGCCGCCGCTGGTGCTGCAGCCGCTGGTCGAGAACGCGGTGCGCCACGGCGTCGAGCCGGCGGCCGAAGGCGGGCACATCCGCATCGTGACCAGCCAGCGCCGCGGCCAGGCGGTGGTCACGGTCAGCAACACCGTGCCCGAGCGGCCGTCGGCGCCCGGCCACGGCATGGCGCTGGACAACGTGCGCGAGCGCCTGCGCCTGCTGCACGACGTGGCCGCCGATTTCGAGGTCTGGCGCGAGGGGCGCGAGTTCCACGCCCGGCTCGTGCTGCCGCTGCAGGACTGACGATGGCCGCGCCGCTGTCCGTGCTGATCGTCGACGACGAACCGCTGGCCCGGCTGCGGCTGCGCACGCTGCTGGGCGCGGTGACGCAGCCGGCGCTGGTCATCGCCGGCGAGGCCGGCAGTGCCGAGCAGGCGATGGCCCTGGTGCTCCGCGAGCCGCCGGACCTGCTGCTGCTGGACGTGCGCATGCCCGGCCGCGGCGGGCTGGCGCTGGCCGCCGCGCTGCACGAGCTGCCGCGCCGGCCCGCGGTGGTCTTCGTCAGCGCCCACGGCGAGCACGCGCTCGAAGCCTTCGACGTCGAGGCCGTCGACTACCTGACCAAGCCGGTGCGGCTGGAGCGGCTGCAGGCGGCGCTGGCGCGTGTCGCCGCGCGCCGGGCGCCGCCGCCCGCCAGCGGGCCATTGCTCGTCGTCAGCGAACGCGGCCGGCTGCGGCGCGTGCCTCTGGCCGAGGTGCTGTACCTGCGCGCCGAGGCCAAGGCGGTGCTGCTGCGCACGCTGGCCGAGACGATCTCGCTGGACGAGACCCTTGCCGAGCTGGAGCAGCGCCTGGGCGCGGGTTTCCTGCGCATCCACCGCAACGCCATCGTCGCGCGCGCCGCCGTACGCGCGCTGGAGCCGCGCGACGACGACGAAGGCTGGGCGGTGCGCATCGCGCCCGGCGACGAATGGCTGGCGGTGTCGCGCCGCCAGCTCGCCGCGGTGCGCGAGGCGCTGGGCGAAAGCTGAAGCCGGCTCAGCCGGTGTTGCGCAGCCCGGCCGCGACGCCGTTGATCGAGATGTGGATGCCGCGCTGCAGCCGGGCGACCGCCGGATCGTCGGCCGCGGCGTCGGGCTTGCGCTGGCGGAAGCGCCGCATCAGCTCGACCTGCAGGTGGTTCAGCGGGTCCAGGTAGGGGAAGCGGTGCTCGATCGAACGCGCCAGCGTCGGGTTGGACTGCAGGCGCGAGGCTTCGCCGGTGATCTGCTCGAGCGCGCGCCCGACGCGCTCCCACTCGGCGCGGATCGTCGTGAAGACCCGCTTGGCGGCACGCTTGTCCTCGACCAGCTCGACGTAACGCGCGGCGATGCGCAGGTCGGTCTTGGCCAGCACCATGTCCAGGTTGGACAGCAGCGTGCGGAAGAACGGCCACTGGCGGTACATGCGCTGCAGCAGCTCCAGCCGCGCCGGCTGCGTCGTCTCGTCGCCGAGGAAGGCCTCGACCGCCGAACCGAAGCCGTACCAGCCCGGCAGCGCCAGCCGGCACTGGCCCCAGGAGAAGCTCCAGGGGATGGCGCGCAGGTCCTCGATCGCACGCGTCGCCTTGCGCGAGGCCGGGCGCGAGCCGATGTTCAGCTCGGCGATCTCGCGGATCGGCGTCGCGGCGAAGAACCAGTCGACGAAACCCGGGGTCTCGTAGACCAACGCCCGGTAGGCGGCGAAGCTGGCGTCGCTGAGCCGCGCCGCGGCGTCGAGGAAGGTCTTGGGCGCGCTCTTGGTCGGGTGCAGCAGCGTCGCTTCCAGCGTCGCCGCGACCAGGGTCTCCAGGTTGCGCCGGCCGATCTCGGGGTTGGCGTACTTGGAGCCGATGACCTCGCCCTGCTCGGTGAGGCGGATCTGGCCGTTCACCGTGCCCGGCGGCTGCGCCAGGATGGCCTGGTAGCTGGGGCCGCCGCCGCGGCCGACGGTGCCGCCGCGGCCGTGGAACAGGCGCATGCGGATGCCGTGCTCGCGGTGCAGCGTGGCGAAGAACTCGCCCAGCGCGACCTCGGTGCGGTAGAGCTCCCAGTTGCTGGTGAAGAAGCCGCCGTCCTTGTTGCTGTCGCTGTAGCCCAGCATCACGTCCTGCTCGGCGCCGCTGCGCACGACCATCGCCGTGATGCCCGGCAGCGCGTAGTAGGCGCGCATGATGGCCGCGGCCTGGCGCAGATCGCCGATGGTCTCGAACAGCGGCACGACGATCAGGTCGGCCGTCGCGTCGCGGTCCAGCGTGCCGCGCAGCAGCCCGGCTTCCTTCTGCAGCAGCAGCACCTCGAACAGGTCGGAGACGTCCTCGGTGTGCGAGATGATGTAGTGGCGCAGCGCCTCGCGGCCGTAGCGCTCGCGGCCTTCGCGCGCGGTCTCGAAGACCTCCAGCTCGCTGGTCGCCAGCGCCGAATACTCGGCGCCGCGCACGCGCAGCGGCCGCGCGTCGTCGAGCAGGCGCAGCAGCAGCGCGCGCCGCGCCGGTTCGTCCAGCGCCGCGTAGTCCGGCTCCAGCCGCGCGACGCGCAGCAGCTCGGCAACGACGGCCTCGTGCTTGTCGCTGCTCTGGCGCAGGTCCAGCGTCGCGAGGTGGAAGCCGAAGACCTGCACCGCGCGCATCAGCGGCGCCAGCCGCGGCGCGATCAGCGCCTGGGCGTGGTGGTGGCGCAGCGAGGCTTCGATGATGCGCAGGTCGGCGAGGAACTCGGCGGCGTCGGCATACGGCGGCTGCGGCGCCACCGCGGTGCGCGGCGCGGCGGCGCCGGTCAGCGCCTGCAGCGTCGCCGCCAGGCGGGCGTACAGGCCGATCAGCGCGCGCCGGTAGGGCTCGTCCTCGCGGTGCACGCTGCGGTCGGGCGAACGTTCGGCCAGGGCCTGCATCGCCGGCGTCACCGGCGCCAGCATCGCGCTCGTGGACAGCTCGACGCCCAGCGCGTGCACCTCGTCGAGATAGAAGCGCAGCGCGGTCTCGCCCTGGCGGGCGAGCGCGCGGCGCATCGTCGAGGCGTCGACGTTGGGGTTGCCGTCGCGGTCGCCGCCGATCCAGTGGCCCATGCGCAGGAAGGGCGCCACCGGATGGCCGGGCAGGGCGCGTTCGAGCTCGCGGTACAGGCGCGGGATCTCGCGCAGAAAGGTGCTGGGGTAGTAGCCGAGCGCGTTCTCGATCTCGTCGGCGACGGTCAGCTTGGCGGTGCGCAGCATGCGCGTCTGCCAGAGCTGGGTGACGCGGGCGCGCAGCAGCTCCTCGTTCTCGCGCCGCTGGTCCTCGGTGAGCTGCTCGTCGCGCTGGCCGATCAGCTCGGCGACGGCGCGCTCGGCGTCCAGGATGCTCTTTCGCTGCACCTCGGTCGGGTGGGCGGTCAGCACCGGCGAGAGGTAGGCGCCGTCGAGCATGCGCGCGATGTCGGCGTTGTGGTGGTCGGCGGCGTGCAGCCGGTCGATGGCCATCGCCAGCGAGCCTTCCTGCAAATGGCCCTCGCGCTCGTGCACGCGGCGGCGGCGCACGTGGTGGCGGTCCTCGGCGATGTTGGCCAGGTGCGAGAAGTAGCTGAAGGCGCGGATGACGCTGACCGTCTGGTCGGCCGACAGGTTCTTCAGCAGCCGGTCGAGCACGCGACCGGCCGAGGCGTCGGCCTTGAGCCTGTAGGCCACCGAGAGCTGGCGCACACGCTCGATCAGCTCGTAGGCTTCGGTGCCTTCCTGCTCGCGGATGACGTCGCCGAGGATGCGGCCAAGTAACCGGATATCCTCGACGAGAGGACGGTTCTTCTCCGCGGCATCGGCTGCACTCTGGTGCGGCGAGGTCTTGCGCGGGGCGGCGGCGGTCGAGGGGCGTCGCGGCATCGGGGCTCCCAGAAGGCGTAACCGGATTACCGATTCTGGCATGTCCTGCGCGTTGTCGATAATTGAGGTATGAGCTCCAACACCATCATCGCCACCCGCGAAAGCCGCCTGGCCCTCTGGCAGGCCGAACACGTCCGCGACGTGCTGACCGCTCGCTTCGGCCTCGCCGTCGAACTGCTGGGCATGACCACCAAGGGCGACCAGATCCTCGACCGCGCGCTGTCCAAGGTCGGCGGCAAGGGCCTGTTCGTGAAGGAGCTCGAGACCGCGCTCGAAGAAGGCCGCGCCCATCTCGCCGTGCACTCGCTGAAGGACGTGCCGATGGACCTGCCGTCCGGCTTCGCGCTGGCCGCGATCTGGGAGCGCGAGGACCCGCGCGACGCCTGGGTGTCCAACAAGTACGAGAACCTCGACGCGCTGCCGCAGGGCGCCTGCGTCGGCACCTCCAGCCTGCGCCGCGTCGTGCAGCTGCTGGCGCACCGCCCCGACCTGAAGATCGAGCCGCTGCGCGGCAACCTCGACACGCGTTTGCGCAAGCTCGACGAAGGCGGCTACGACGCCATCGTGCTAGCCGCCGCGGGCCTGAAGCGCCTGGGCCTGGGCGCGCGCATCCGCTCGCTGTTCGACACCGCGCTGATGATCCCGGCCGCCGGCCAGGGCGCGCTGGGCATCGAGATCCGCGAGGACGACGCCCGCCTGCGCGAACTGCTGGCGCAGACCATCCACCAGCCGACCTTCCTCGCCTGCCACGCCGAGCGCGCCGTCTCGCGTTCGCTGGGCGGCAGCTGCTCGATGCCGCTGGCCGCGTTCGGTCACTGGAACGACGGCGTGCTGACGATCGACGCCGCGCTGGGCCACAGCACCGAGCTGACGCGCCCGCTGATCAAGGTGCGGGTCACCGGCACGCCGACCGACGAGGCCAGCGCGCGTGCGCTGGGCGAACACGCCGCCGCGCTGCTGCGCGAAGCCGGCGCCGGCGACTACCTGCCGGCCTGCTGACGGTGCGCATCATCGTCACCCGGCCGGCGGATCAGGCGGCCGCCTGGGTGGCGCGCCTGCAAGCCCTCGGGGCCGACGCCGCGGCCCTGCCGCTGATCGGCATCGAACCCGCCGAGGACCCGGCGCCGCTGCGTGCGGCCTGGCAGTCGCTGGCCGATTACGCGCTGGTGATGTTCGTCAGCCCCAACGCCGTGGCCCATTTCTTCGCGCTGCGGCCCGCCGGCTGCGAGTGGCCGGCGACGACGCTGGCCGGCTCGGTCGGCCCGGGCTCGTCGGCGGCGCTGCGCGAGGCCGGCGTCGGCGAGCGCGTCGTCGAGCCGGCAGCCGATGCCCGGGCCTTCGATTCCGAAGCGCTGTGGGCGCAGCTCTGCGACCGCGACTGGGCCGGCCGCCGCGTGCTCGTCGTGCGTGGCGAGGACGGCCGCGAATGGCTGGCCGAGACGCTGCGCGGGCGCGGCGCCTTCGTCGAGTTCGTCGCCGCCTACCGCCGCCGGCCACCGCAGCCCGACGAAGCCGGCCGCGCGCTGCTCGAGGCCTCGCTCGCCTTCCCGGGCGAGCACCTGTGGCATTTCAGCAGCAGCGAAGCGGTGGGCCATCTGCGGGCGCTCGCGCCCGGCGCCGACTGGTCGCGCTCGCGGGCCGTGGCCTCGCATCCGCGCATCGCGGCTGCGGCACGGGCGCTCGGTTTTGCCGAGGTCGCCGAGCTGCCGCCCTCGGTCGAGGTGGTGGCCGAATGGGCCCGTCGCGACCCGCCGATAGAATCGGCGTCTCTGTGACCGAGCCCGTCTCGCCCCCGCTGCCAGAGCCCGCGCCCCCGGCCCCGTCGCCGGTGCCCGCGGCCCCCCCCGCTGTCGCCGCCGCGCCGCTGTTGCCGGCGCGCTGGATCGCGACCGGCGCCGCCGTGCTCGCGGCCGCCGCCACCGCCGCCGGCGTGCTGGCCTGGAACACCCAGCAGCGCGTCAAGGCGCTGGAGACCGAACTCGTCAAGCGCCAGCAGGACGCCGGTGCCGAAGCCGCCGAGGCGCGCGTCGCCGCACGGGCCGCGCAGGACGTCGCGCGCGACGCGGCGGCCAAGCTCGCGGTGCTCGAAGCGCGGGTCGCCGAGTCGACGATCCAGCGCAGCCAGTTCGAGGAAGTCATCCAGTCGATCGCGCGTTCGCGCGACGAGAACGTGCTCGCCGACGTCGAGAACTCGCTGCGCGTCGCGATGCAGCAGACGGCGATCACCGGCAGCGCCGAGCCGCTGCTCATCACGCTGAAGCAGGCCGACGAGCGCCTGGCGCGCTACAAGGAGCCGCGCCTGGAGCGCGTGCGCCGTGCGCTGGCCCAGGATCTGGACCGCACGCGCGCCGCCGGCGTCGCCGACCTGGCGCTGCTGGCGATCCGCCTGGACGAGGCGGTGCGTGCGGTCGACGAACTGCCGCTGCTGGCGTCGGTCGAACGCCGCCGCGGCGCGGCGTCCAAGCCGGCCGCTGCTGCGGCGGCTCAGGCGGCTCCGGCTTCTTCGGCCTCGTCGGTCGACGTCGGTGACGCCTCGGTGCCGTGGAGTGAACGCTGGAAGCTCGTCGCCGGCGCCGTCTGGCAGGAAGTGCGCTCGCTGGTGCGCGTGACGCGCATCGAGCAGCCCGAGGCGATGCTGGTGGCGCCCGAGCAGGCCTGGTTCCTGCGCGAGAACCTGAAGCTGCGTCTGCTGAACGCACGGCTGGCGCTGATGTCGCGCCAGTTCGACACCGCGCAGTCCGATCTGCGCGACGCGCTGTCGGTGCTGGACCGCTACTTCGACCCGCAGTCGCGGCGCGTGACCACGGCCATCGAGCTGGTGCGCCAGGTGCAGTCGCAGGCGCGCGTGGCCACCGTGCCGCGTCCCGACGCCACCCTGGCGGCCATCGCCACGGTGTCGGCCGGACGCTGAGGCGGGGCGGCCGCGATGCGCATCGTCATCTGGTTGATCCTGCTGTGCGTGGTGGCGGTCGTCGCCGCGACCACGCTGGGCAGCAACGACGGCATCGTCACGATCTACTGGCGCGGCTGGCGCACCGACCTGTCGCTGAACCTGTTCGTGCTGATCGTCGTCGCCGGCGCCTTCGCGATCACCTCGGCGGTGCAGGCGATCAACGCGCTGGTCACGCTGCCCAAGCGCGCCGGCGAGTGGCGTGCGCTGCGCCGCGAGCGCGCCGCCCAGGCGGCGCTGCGCGAGGCGCTGTCCGAGTACTTCAGCGCCCGCTACAGCCGCGCGCACAAGGCGGCGACGCGCGCCATCGCGATCCAGCAGGACTCCAACGGACTCACGTCCGATGCCGAGTTCTCGGTGCTGGCGCATCTGCTGGCGGCCGGCAGCCTGCATCGCCTGCAGGACCGCACGCGGCGCGACGAACTGCTCAAGCGCCTGCCGAGCGCGGGCCGCAAGGGCGGCGTCGGCAGCGGCCGCAGCGCCGACGACGGCGCGCGTCTTCTGGCCGCCGAATGGGCGCTCGACGATCGCGACGCGTCCAAGGCGCTGGAACTGCTGGCCGAGCTGCCGCCGGGCGTCGCCCGCCGCACGCAGGCCCTGCGCCTGAAGCTGCAGGCCTGCCGCCAGGCACGGCGCCCGCTCGAGGCGCTGCACACGGCCCGCCTGCTGGCCAAGCACCAGGGCTTCTCCCCGGTCGCCGCGCAGGGGCTGCTGCGCTCGCTGGCCTTCGAGGCGCTGGAGACGGTTCACGACCTGCAGCAGCTGCGTCTGTTGTGGGACGAGCTCGATCCGGCGGACCGGCGCGATCCGATGGTCGTCGCGCGCGCAGCGCGGCGTGCGGCGGTGCTCGGGGCGTGCGAGGTGGGGCGCGACTGGCTCCGCCCGTTCTGGGAACGCGCCGGCGAGCTGTCTCGCGAAGAGCGCGAGGAGCTGGCACTGGCGCTGATGGACTGCGTCGCCGGCATCGGCAGCGACTGGCTGCCGCGCCTCGAAGAGACCGCGTCCAGCCATGCACACGAGCCGGCCGTCGTCGCGGCCGTCGGCATGGCCTACGCCGAGCGCCAGCTCTGGGGCAAGGCGCGCCGTCTGCTGGAGCTGGCGGCCGCCGCTCCGGCGCTGTCGAGCCTGGTGCGTCGTCGCTGCTGGCGCCTGCTGGCACGCCTGGCGCGCGAGGAGTCCGACGAGGATCGCGCACGAGATTGCGAAAATTTCGCTGCGGGGCTGGACTAAACGAAAAAACGTGCTATAGTTTCTTTCTTGGCGGCTGTAGCTCAGCTGGATAGAGTACTTGGCTACGAACCAAGGGGTCGTGGGTTCGATTCCTGCCAGCCGCACCAGAACTTAGTTCTAGATAAACGGGTTAGCTCGAAAGAGCTAGCCCGTTTTTCTTTGTCCCGGCGCAGGGGCTAGGCACAGATCGCCGCCGTCAGTTCGGCCAGGCCGGCCGGCTTGATCAGGCAGTGATCGAAACCGGCCGCCCGCATCGCCCTGGGGTCCAACTCGCCCGAGCCTGACAGCGCGATGAGGCGCGGACGCGGTCTGGCCGCCCCCCGCCGAATGCCACGTGCCACCTCGCGTCCGTCGAGGTCGGGCAGTTCGAGGTCCAGGATCACGGTGTCCGGCCGCCAGCGGGCCGACTGCTGCAGCGCGCTGCGACCGTCGGGCGCCACCGCCACCGCGTGGCCTTCCTGCTCCAGCAGTTGCTGCAGGCCGGCGGCGACGTCGGCGTTGTCCTCGACGACGAGGATGCGCCGTGCCGCCGCCGCCTCGGCCGGCGCCGCGACGAGCGGGAGCGTCACCTCGAAGCGGCTGCCGGTCCCCGGGCCCTCGCTGTGCGCGACGACACGGCCGCCGTGCAGTTCCACGAGACCGCGCACCACTGCCAGGCCGATGCCCAGGCCCTCGCGCACGCGTGCCGTCGCCGCGCCGTCCTGCGCAAACAGCTCGAACACCGAGCCGAGTGCCTCGGCGGCGATGCCGATGCCTTCGTCGCACACCGACACCGTGACCTCCTGCGACGCCTCGGCGGGCTCGACCGTCACGCGCACGCGGCCGTCCGCGGCGCTGAACTTGGCGGCGTTGTGCAGAAGGTTGTTGAACACCTGCGTCAGCCGTGCCGGATCGGCGAGCACCCAGCATTCCGCCGGCGGCGCGATCAGCTCCAGCGTCTGCCGTCGGGCCTCGGCTTCGGCGTCCAGATCGCCGATGGCGTCCCGCAGCAGGCTGCACAGACCGACGTTCTGCAGCCGCAGATGCGCCTTGCGGTGGGTCAGGCGGGTGGACTCGCCGAGGTCGTCGACGAGCCGACTCAGATGCTGCACCTGACGCGCGATGACCGCAGCCTGCGCCGAACCGCTGTCTGCGAGGGCATCGCTGGCCGCGCGCAGCGACTGCAGCGGCGTGCGCAACTCGTGCATCAGGACGGCCAGGAACTCGTCCTTGCGTCGGTTCGTCTCCTGCAGCTCACGCACCGTGCGCCGGCATCCGGCGATGTCGCCCGAACCGCCGTGCGGCCCGTGCAGGCTACTGATCGACCGGCCTGCCAGCTGCGTGTCTTCGGCGATCCAGCGGCTGCTGCCGTGGCCGTCGACACCCCGGTACTCGATCGTGCCGGGGGCGCCATGGGCCAGGCCGCGCAGGGCAGTCCGCAGCGCGGCGCGGTCGCTGGCACGCGCCCTGCCCAGCCAGCGTTGCGGCAGGGCGCGCGGGGACGGCGCGCGCGAGACCCAGCGCATGCGGAACGCCGGGTCCAGATAGAGGAAGCGCCCGGCCCGCGGGTCGTAGAGCCAGCAACCGTCCGGGCGGACCTGCCGCGGGTCCGCAGCGCTCGGGGGCGGGGGCCCCGACGGTCGTCGTCGGGGCGTCGCGGCAGGTTGCGGGGCGCGGCACACGGTGGTCGTTCGGCTGTACATGGCGGGCTTTCGACGCGCTGCGGCGGCAGGCTTTCGGGCTAAGACGACCATCGTGGCCGGCGTCAGCGCGCTGCGTCTGTGCGCCTGCGCACCTTGCGCGGCGCCGCCGTCGTGACAGCACTCATACTGGGCTCATGGCCGACGCACCGTCTCTTTCCCCGTCCCACAAGCCGCGCGACCTGGGCGTCGTCGGCCTGGGCGCTTCGGCCGGCGGCCTGGAGCCGCTGGAGCAGTTCCTGGCGGCCGTGCCCGCCGACAGCGGCCTGGCCTATCTCGTCGTCCAGCACCTGGACCCGACGCGCGAAACGCTGCTGCACGAGCTCCTGGCGCGGGCCTGCCCGATGCCGGTGCTGCTGGCCGTCGACGGCCAGCGCATCGAGGCCGACACCGTCTACGTCATCCCGCCCGATGCCGAACTCACCGTGAACGCCGGCGCGCTGCGCGTCGCCCGGCCGGCCGAGCCGCGTGGCCACCGCTGGCCGATCGACGCGCTGCTGCGCTCGCTGGCCCAGGCCTTCGGCGCGCGTGCGGTCGGCGTCGTGCTCTCGGGCATGGGCTCCGACGGCGCGCAGGGCCTGCAGGCGATCCAGGCGCAAGGCGGTCTGACGCTGGCGCAAACGCCCGAGTCGGCGTCCTTCGACGCCATGCCCAAGAGCGCGATCGCCACCGGCGGCGTGGACATCGTCGCGCTGCCGGCCGAGATGCCGGCGCGCATCGTCGCCGCCGCGGGCGGCCCGGCGCCGGGGGGCGAGCCGGTCGCGGACCACGCGGCGCTGCGCCGCATCCTCGCGCTGCTGCGCGAGCACACCCGGCACGACCTGACGCAGTACAAGTCGAACACGCTGACGCGGCGCGTGGCGCGGCGCGTCGCCGTGCACGGCCTGGCCTCGATGGCGGCCTATGCCGAGTTCCTGCGCGCCAACGTCCAGGAACTGGACCTGCTGTTCAAGGAACTGCTGATCGGCGTCACCGCCTTCTTCCGCGACCCGGAGGTCTGGCAGGTGCTGCAGCAGCGCGTGCTGCCCGAGCTGATCGCCCGGCAGGCGGCGCAGGGCGGGCCCTTGCGCGCCTGGGTGGCGGGCTGCTCGACCGGCGAGGAGGCCTACACGCTGGCGATGGCCTTCACCGAGGTCGTCGAGACGCTGCCGGCGGACGCGCGCTGCGAGCTGCAGGTCTTCGCCACCGACCTCAACGCCGACGCCATCGCGGCGGCGCGCACCGGCTGCTACCCGGCGGCAGCCGCACGCGACCTCGGGCCGCAGCGGCTGGCGCGCTTCTTCGCCGAGCGTCCCGGCGGCGGCTACCGCGTCGACCAGCGCCTGCGCGACCGCGTGCTGTTCGCCCAGCACGACCTGACGCAGGACCCGCCGTTCACGCGGCTGGACCTCGTGTCCTGCCGCAACCTGCTGATCTACTTCGACGCCGCGCTGCAGAAGCGGCTGATCCCGCTGCTGCATTTCGCGATGCGCCCTGGCGGCGTGCTGCTGCTGGGCAGCTCGGAGACCGTGGGCCGCGTGCCGGCGCTGTTCCGGCCGCTGGAGCCCAAGTCCCGGCTGTACCGCCGCGGCGACAATGGCAGCAGCCCCGGCCCCGTGGTCTTCCCGACCGCGCGGCGGCCGGCGGCCCGTGCCACCTCCTGGGAGACCACCCTGCCGCCACTCGATGCCTCGCCGGCCAACCTCCAGCCGCTCGCCGACCAGCTGCTGCTGCAGACCTTCGCGCCGCCGGCGGTGCTGGTCAACGAAGCCGGCGACATCCTCTACATCAGCGGCCGCACCGGGCGCTACCTGGAGCCGGCCGCGGGCAAGGCCAACTGGAACGTGCACGTGATGGCGCAGCCCTCGCTGCGCACCGAGCTGGGCGTGGCACTGCGCCAGGCGCTGCAGGCCAAGACCACGCTGGAGCTGCGCGGCCTGCCGCTGGACGACGAAGGCGTGGCGCTGGTGGACGTCACCGTGCAGGCCGTGCTGCGGCCCAAGTCGCTCGAGGGCCTGGCGATGATCGTCTTCCGCGACGTGCCGTCGGCCACGCCGCGCAGGCGTCGCCGCGCCCGGCCCTCGGAAACGCCGGACCCGGCGGTGGCCGAGGAACTGCTGCGCTCGCGCCAGGAGATGCAGGCGCTGCGCCACGCGATGCGCGTCTCGCAGGAGGAACTGCAGGCGGCCAACGAGGAACTGCAGTCGACGAACGAGGAACTGCAGGCCGCCAACGAGGAGCTGATGACCTCCAAGGAGGAGGCGCAGTCGATGATCGAGGAGCTGCAGACGATCAACGGCGAGCTGCAATCCAAGCTCGACGACCTGGCGCTGGCGCAGAGCGACATGCAGAACCTGCTCAACAGCACCGACATCGCGACGCTGTTCCTCGACAACGACGGCAACGTGCGCCGCTACACCGAGCAGATCGCGCGGGTCATCCACCTGCGCGAGAGCGACATCGGCCGGCCCTTGAGCGAGCTGGCCAGCACGCTGCTCTATCCGGAGCTGCACGCCGACGTGAAGGAGACGCTGCGCACGCTGGCCTTCAGCGAGAAGCAGATCGCCACCCGCGACGGCCATTGGTACAACGTGCGCATCATGCCGTACCGCACCCTGGCCAACGTCATCCAGGGCGTGGTGATCACCTTCGTCGACATCACCGTCGCCAAGGAACTCGAGGCCCGGCTGCGCAAGGCGTAGAGTGGGGCATCAGCGCTCCGGCGCCGGAGGTTCCCCATGTCCCAGCCGATCCCTGTGCCGCCCCCGGCGGTCGACCTCGTACGGCTGAGCGAACTGCGCCGGCGCGCCGCCGACCGCGTGCCCGATGCCGCCTCGCATGACGAAGCTGTGGCCGCATCCCAGGCGCTCACCGTGCTGCACGGCCTCGCCTCGTCGCCGGCCACCGCGGCGCAGGCGCTGGCGCTGCTGCACGAGCTGCAGGTGCACCAGGTCGAGCTGGACCTGCAGGCCCAGGAGCTGCGTGAGGCGCGCAACGAGCTGGAGGAAACGCTGCGCCGGCAGGGCGAGCGCTACGACCGCCTGCCGGTGGGCTGCTTGCGGCTGGACGAGCGGCTGCTCGTGCTGGAACTCAACGAAACCGCCGCGCGCATGCTCGGCCTGGATCGCACGCAGGCCGTCGGCCTGCCGCTGGGCGGCTTCGTCGCCGGCGATTCGCTGCAGCGTCTGCGTGCGGCGATCGCGCGGCTGGGCGTCGGCCCGCGGCGCACCGCCTGCCCGCTGATGCTGGCGCCGCGCCACGCACCACAGCGGCCGGTGACGGCGCAGCTGGCGCCCGATCCGCTGTCGCCGGGCTTCCAGCTGGTGCTGGCCGACGAGCGCGACGAAGCGCCGCGGCCGGCCTGAGCGTGCGCCAGCGCACAGACCCGGCACGCCGCCTGCCCCAGGCTGCGAGGTCGGGTCCGGCAGGCCGCGTGGGTCGCGGTGCCGCGAGCCGCAGGAGACCCATCTGATGCCTTACCGTCCCAGCCCCAACCCGCGTCCGCCGAAAGACCCGGTCGCCCGTCCGTCCGCGGCCCCCGAGCGCGCCGAGGCCGCCGTCCCGGCGCCGCCGGGCCCGCAGGCGCCGGTGGCGATGCTGCGCCGCTTCCGCCGTGGCCGCTGGACGCTGACCCCGGTGTGATCCGCCTCGAACTGGCGGTCGAGCTCGGCTATGAGATCGACGACCCGGCCGGCGCCGACTTCGTCTTCAACATCCAGGCGGCGCAGACGGCCTGCCAGAGCGTCGCGCGCGAGCGCCTGCAGCTCAGCCAGGCCGTCGAGCCGGCGCAGGCCACCGACCCGGCGACCGCCTCGCGCTTCGTGCGCGTGCACGCCGGCCCGGGCGAGTTGCGCGTGAACTACGAAGCGCTGGTCGACATCCACCACCACCTCGCCGAGCCCGACAGCCTCGAGGAAGTGCCGGTGCGCGAGTTGCCGCTGGAGGTGATGCCCTACCTGTATCCCAGCCGCTATTGCCAGTCCGACCGTCTGCTCGCGCTGGCGGCGCACGAGTTCGGCAGCCTGGTGCCCGGCTACAGCCGGGTGCTGGCGGTGCAGCACTGGGTGCAGGCCCAGGTGCGCTTTCTGTCCAACTCGAGCGACTCGACGACCTCGGCGGTGGACACCTTGATCGAACGCGTCGGCGTGTGCCGCGACTTCGCGCATCTGATGATCGCGCTGTGCCGGGCGCTGAACATGCCGGCGCGCATCGTCTCGGGCACCGACTTCGGCGCCGCCGCGACCCTCGGGCCGCCGGACTTCCATGCCTATGCCGAGGTCTATCTCGGCGACCGCTGGTACCTGTTCGACCCTTCGGGCACCGGCATCCCGATGGGCTTCGTGCGCCTGGGCACCGGGCGCGACGCCGCCGACGTGGCGTTCGCCACGCTGTTCGGCCGCGTGCGGGCCGAAGCCCCGCGCATCAGCGCGCGCGCCTGCACCGGAGACGGCGCGGTCGCTCCACACCATTGCCGCGAGGCCTTGTCCACCTCGGGCCCCACGGCGCGTGCGGCCGACGGCCGCGGCCCGGCCGCCGGGGCGCAGCCGCATCGCTGCTGCACCGGAGACGGCGCGGTCGCTCCACACCATTGCCGCGAGGCCTTGTCCACCTCGGGCCCCACGGCGCGTGCGGCCGACGGCCGCGGCCCGGCCGCCGGGGCGCAGCCGCATCGCTGCCTGCCACGCTGAGTCGGGCGACGCGGCCGGGCGCCTCGTGCGCGGCCTGGCCCGCAGGCGGCCGCCATTCCCATGCTCACTTGCGCTGGCGCGGTGGCGGTGCGGCGGGTGCAGACGGTGGCGTGGTGGCGGCCGGCGGTGGCGCCGCGGCCCGCACCTGCTTGGGCTTCTTCGTTTCCTTGTTGCCGTGCCGGCTCTTGGTCATCGTGTGCCTCGCGGTGGGGTTGGGGATGCCGAGCATGGCCGGCACGCCGCCAGGCTGTCGGTGCGCTGGCCCACGCAGCGGCGCCGCGCTGTACGCCGCGGGGTGTTCGCGGTACCGTCGGCCGGGCCCTGTGACAGGAAAGGCTGAATGCCATCCCCGAACGACCCCCGCACCAACCGCCTGCTGGCGGCCTTGCCCGATGCCGAATGGGGGCGCTGGCAAGCGCTGCTGGAGCCGGTGGACCTGCCGCTGGGCAAGGTGCTGCACGAGTCCGGCGGAGCGCTGGAGCACGTCTACTTCCCCACCTCGGCCCTGGTGTCGCTGCTGTACGTGCTGGCTGATGGCGGCACCGCCGAGATCGCCGTCGTCGGCTTGGAGGGCCTGGTCGGCGTCACGCTGTTCATGGGCGGCGGCAGCACGCCCAGCCGCGCCGTGGTGCAGAGCGCCGGGCAGGGCTTCCGGCTGCCGGCGCCGGCGCTGCAGGAGGAGTTCCAGCGCGCCGGCCCGGCGATGCACCTGCTGCTGCGCTACACCCAGGCGCTGATCACCCAGATGGCGCAGACGGCGGTGTGCAACCGCCACCACTCGTTGGACCAGCAACTGTGCCGCTGGCTGCTGCTGAGCCTGGACCGCCTGCCAGGCAACGAACTGGTGATGACGCAGGAGCTGATCGGCAACATGCTCGGCGTGCGCCGCGAAGGCGTCACCGAGGCCGCGGGCCGGCTCCAGGCCGCCGGCCTGATCCGCTACGCGCGCGGCCGCATCACGGTGCTGGACCGGCCCGGGCTCGAAGCCCGCACCTGCGAGTGCTACGGCGTCGTCAAGAAGGAGTACGACCGGCTGCTGCCTCACGCCGCGCCTGGCTGAAGCCTGCGGCGCCGAGCCGTGGCGCCGGGTCTCCAGGCCGCGAGCTGCTCGCCGCACCACGTCCGACGGACGGCCTTGCGCGCCCGGGGGCATCGGCAGCGTGTTCCACTGAGATTCCAATTGGAATCCAGGAGGATGGCGTGGAGCTCCGAAACAGTGTCTGGGACACGCGCCAGCGTGCCGGCGAGACCGAGAAGATGACCGTCAACCTCGGTGTCGTCGATCTCGGCCAGGTCGACCTGCTGGTCCAGGAAGGCTTCTATTCCAACCGCTCGGACCTGGTGCGCACCGCGGTGCGCAACCAGTTGGCCCTGCACGCCGAGGTTCTGCGCCAGACCGTCGCCCGGCGCACGCTGACGCTGGGCCTGCAGCAGCTCGGCCGCACCGAGCTTGAACAAGCCGTCGCGCGCGGCGAACGGCTGCAGGTCCAGGTCGTCGGCCTGGTGCGCATCGCCAAGGACGTCACGCCCGAACTGGCGCGTGCCGCGATCGAGTCCATCCAGGTGCTGGGCGCTTTCCAGGCCAGCCCGGCCGTGCGCCAGGCTCTCGCGGACCGCACCCGCTGATCCGCTCTTCCACCCCACGAAAGAACTCATGCAGTACCCGTTCACGCGCATCCCGCCCTACGACGCGCAGGCGATCCACGACACGATCGAACGCGCGCTCGCCGGCGCCCGCCTCGACACCACGAGCGGCCCGATGCGCGAGGTGAGCGACACCATCCGTCGGGCCCTGGCGGTGCCGCCGGCGTCGGGCGGGGAGGTGATCGACGTGCCGGCGCGTGTCGTCGACGGCGAGACGGCCGCCGCCACGCTGCCGCCAGCGGCCGGAGGCTGGCTGTCGCACGAATACCGCAACGCGGCCGGCGTGCGTGCCTACCGCGTTCACCTGCCTGCCGCGGCCGCATCCGCTCCGCGGCCGATGCTCGTGATGATGCACGGCTGCACGCAGACGCCCGAGGACTTCGCCGCCGGCACACGCATGAACCGCCTGGCCGACGAGCACGGCTTCATCGTCGTCTACCCCGAGCAGGCGGCGCAGGCGAACCCGTCGCGCTGCTGGAACTGGTTCCAGGCCCAGGACCAGCGGCGCGACGCCGGCGAGCCTTCGCTGATCGCAGGCATCGTGCGCGAGGTGGCGCAGCGCCACGACGTCGACCCGGGCCGCATCTACGTCGCCGGGCTGTCCGCCGGCGGCGCGATGGCGGTCGTCCTGGGCGAGAGCTACCCGGAGCTGTTCGCGGGTGTCGGCGTGCATTCCGGTTTGCCGTATGCCAGCGCCCACGACATCCCGAGCGCGATGGCCGCGATGAAGGGCGGCCGCGGTGGGCTGTCCCGCGCGGCGTCCCCGCGCGTCGGTGCCGCGGCGGTGTCCGGGGCGGCGAAGAGAGCGGTGCCCACCATCGTCTTCCACGGCGACCGCGACCACACGGTCCGCGAGACCAACGCTCAGGAGATCGTCAGGCAGACCGTCGAAGCGCATCAGGCGCAGGCCGGCGGCCCGCAACTCCAGACCGTGATCGAGGAGGGCACCGCTGCCGGTGGCCGCCGCTACACCCGTACCACCTATCGGGAGCCTGCCGGCACGCCCCGGATCGAGTTCTGGTCGCTCCATGGGGCGGGGCACGCCTGGTCGGGCGGCGACCTGTCGGGCTCGTACACCGAGGCCAACGGTCCGGATGCGTCTGCGGAGATGGCCCGGTTCTTCCTGGCCTTGCCGCGCCTGGACTGATCCTCTGGAAAGGCTGGCCCTGGGCCGAGGCCGGTCTTCCTAATCAGCGGCTAATGGCTCGGCAGGCCGGCGTTCGGGCTGGCGACGTGTCATCGACGATGGGCACTGCTCCATAAGCAGAATCGTTCCGTTCACCTTGGAATCGAAGCGAGCGGAACAAGCGCAGCGGTAAACGGCGGAGTCCCGGCACAGCGTCCGCAAGCCCGCCGGCTCGATCCCGCGCGTACTACGGCTGAGGCTGAGGCTGAGGCTGGCTTGGTGATGACTGGCCGAGCGCACCCCTTGATGGCCGCAGCGCTGATCTAGGGCCGCCCGGAGGCTGGACGTTCAACGGGCGTCCCCAAGGCGCACGTCTTCACGGACAGAGAGGGGACGCGTTTGTCGCCTTGGCTCGCAAGCCTCCCGAACGGCACTGTGAGCGGCGGTCCACCTAGGCCCCACACCAGATGGCGGGTCTCTGGAAGCACGTTCTTCGAACTTCTTCCATCACCCCTCTTGCAAGCCGTTTGGAACCCGTGCTACAGTCGCAGGCTCTGCTGATCGACGGCGGTGCTTCGAAAGAAGCGGTTGCCGAGAAATCCCGAAAGGGTTTCAGCGAAAAGCAGAAAAGCCGAGTGCTTGACAGAGTTTTTAAAAAATGTCAGAATCTCGGTCTTCGCTGATAACCAATCAGCGACGCCGCGAAAGCGGCGAAGTTCTTTAACAACATACAGCCGATAAGCGTGGGCGTTTGAAGGCGAGTGCCAAGAAGTCGCAAGACTTCGAGGTCCTAGTGACTTTAAACGCTCATGGAAACTGAAGTGAAGTTCACTTCAATTCCTATTGAGCAAATTCAAGATCGAACTGAAGAGTTTGATCCTGGCTCAGATTGAACGCTGGCGGCATGCCTTACACATGCAAGTCGAACGGTAACAGGCCGCAAGGTGCTGACGAGTGGCGAACGGGTGAGTAATGCATCGGAACGTGCCCAGTAGTGGGGGATAGCCCGGCGAAAGCCGGATTAATACCGCATACGACCTATGGGTGAAAGCGGGGGACCGAAAGGCCTCGCGCTATTGGAGCGGCCGATGTCAGATTAGGTAGTTGGTGGGGTAAAGGCCTACCAAGCCTACGATCTGTAGCTGGTCTGAGAGGACGACCAGCCACACTGGGACTGAGACACGGCCCAGACTCCTACGGGAGGCAGCAGTGGGGAATTTTGGACAATGGGCGCAAGCCTGATCCAGCCATGCCGCGTGCGGGAAGAAGGCCTTCGGGTTGTAAACCGCTTTTGTCAGGGAAGAAATCTTCTGGGTTAATACCTCGGGAGGATGACGGTACCTGAAGAATAAGCACCGGCTAACTACGTGCCAGCAGCCGCGGTAATACGTAGGGTGCAAGCGTTAATCGGAATTACTGGGCGTAAAGCGTGCGCAGGCGGTTATGTAAGACAGATGTGAAATCCCCGGGCTTAACCTGGGAACTGCATTTGTGACTGCATAGCTTGAGTGCGGCAGAGGGGGATGGAATTCCGCGTGTAGCAGTGAAATGCGTAGATATGCGGAGGAACACCGATGGCGAAGGCAATCCCCTGGGCCTGCACTGACGCTCATGCACGAAAGCGTGGGGAGCAAACAGGATTAGATACCCTGGTAGTCCACGCCCTAAACGATGTCAACTGGTTGTTGGGAGGGTTTCTTCTCAGTAACGTAGCTAACGCGTGAAGTTGACCGCCTGGGGAGTACGGCCGCAAGGTTGAAACTCAAAGGAATTGACGGGGACCCGCACAAGCGGTGGATGATGTGGTTTAATTCGACGCAACGCGAAAAACCTTACCTACCCTTGACATGCCAGGGATCCTGCAGAGATGTGGGAGTGCTCGAAAGAGAACCTGGACACAGGTGCTGCATGGCCGTCGTCAGCTCGTGTCGTGAGATGTTGGGTTAAGTCCCGCAACGAGCGCAACCCTTGTCATTAGTTGCTACGTAAGGGCACTCTAATGAGACTGCCGGTGACAAACCGGAGGAAGGTGGGGATGACGTCAGGTCATCATGGCCCTTATGGGTAGGGCTACACACGTCATACAATGGCCGGTACAGAGGGCTGCCAACCCGCGAGGGGGAGCCAATCCCAGAAAACCGGTCGTAGTCCGGATCGCAGTCTGCAACTCGACTGCGTGAAGTCGGAATCGCTAGTAATCGCGGATCAGCTTGCCGCGGTGAATACGTTCCCGGGTCTTGTACACACCGCCCGTCACACCATGGGAGCGGGTTCTGCCAGAAGTAGTTAGCCTAACCGCAAGGAGGGCGATTACCACGGCAGGGTTCGTGACTGGGGTGAAGTCGTAACAAGGTAGCCGTATCGGAAGGTGCGGCTGGATCACCTCCTTTCTGGAAAAAAGCACTCAAGTTCAAGCGCTCACACTTATCGGCTGTTGTTGACGACAGACTTTCCCGAGCGTGCGGGTCTGTAGCTCAGTCGGTTAGAGCACCGTCTTGATAAGGCGGGGGTCGTTGGTTCGAATCCAACCAGACCCACCATCATCTTGGGGGTGTAGCTCAGCTGGGAGAGCACCTGCTTTGCAAGCAGGGGGTCATCGGTTCGATCCCGTTCACCTCCACCAAGAATCCCACGTAGCGTTTGAAGCGCAAAGCACTTGTCTGAGTGTTTTGCGGTTCGATCGTTTAGATCGGCTGTCGTTCTTTAACAATTCATAGAGTCGAAAATCAGCGTTGCTGATGGAAAGCATCTTTCGGGATGCGCCGTGCCATCAGCGACAGTTTGATTGCGTCAATACAAACTTTGATTCGCGAGAATTGAAGTTCGGCATAACGCGTGAATACTCAAATCTGTCATTGACCGGATGTCTGAAGCGAGAGCTTCGGCGTCAAAGTTATAGGGTCAAGTGACTAAGTGCATGTGGTGGATGCCTTGGCGATTACAGGCGATGAAGGACGTGGCAGTCTGCGATAAGCCTCGGGGAGCTGGCAAGCAAGCTTTGATCCGGGGATTTCCGAATGGGGAAACCCACCCGCAAGGGTATCGTCATCTGAATACATAGGGTGGCGAAGCGAACCGGGTGAACTGAAACATCTCAGTAGCTCGAGGAAAAGACATCAACCGAGATTCCGAAAGTAGTGGCGAGCGAAATCGGAGGAGCCTGTACGTTTTAGCAGTCGATTTATCAGAACGGTCTGGAAAGTCCGGCCATAGCAGGTGATAGCCCTGTATGAGAAAAGTCTTCTGTGGAACTAAGCGTACGACAAGTAGGGCGGGGCACGTGAAACCCTGTCTGAACATGGGGGGACCATCCTCCAAGGCTAAATACTCGTAATCGACCGATAGCGAACTAGTACCGTGAGGGAAAGGCGAAAAGAACCCCGGGAGGGGAGTGAAATAGATCCTGAAACCGCATGCATACAAAAAGTCGGAGCCCGCAAGGGTGACGGCGTACCTTTTGTATAATGGGTCAGCGACTTACATTCAGTGGCAAGCTTAACCGAATAGGGAAGGCGAAGGGAAACCGAGTCCGAATAGGGCGTCTAGTCGCTGGGTGTAGACCCGAAACCAAGTGATCTATCCATGGCCAGGATGAAGGTAGGGTAACACCTGCTGGAGGTCCGAACCGACTAGTGTTGCAAAACTAGCGGATGAGCTGTGGATAGGGGTGAAAGGCTAAACAAACTTGGAGATAGCTGGTTCTCTCCGAAAACTATTTAGGTAGTGCCTCAAGTATTACCGTCGGGGGTAGAGCACTGTTATGGCTAGGGGGTCATGGCGACTTACCAAACCATTGCAAACTCCGAATACCGATGAGTACAGCTTGGGAGACAGTGCACCGGGTGCTAACGTCCGGACACAAGAGGGAAACAACCCAGACCGCCAGCTAAGGTCCCCAAAATTGGCTAAGTGGGAAACGAAGTGGGAAGGCTAAAACAGTCAGGATGTTGGCTTAGAAGCAGCCACCATTTAAAGAAAGCGTAATAGCTCACTGATCGAGTCGTCCTGCGCGGAAGATGTAACGGGGCTAAGCCAGTTACCGAAGCTGCGGATTTGCACGCAAGTGCAAGTGGTAGGAGAGCGTTCCGTACGCCTGCGAAGGTGGATCGTGAGGTCTGCTGGAGGTATCGGAAGTGCGAATGCTGACATGAGTAGCGTTAAAGGGGGTGAAAAGCCCCCTCGCCGAAAGCGCAAGGTTTCCTACGCAACGTTCATCGGCGTAGGGTGAGTCGGCCCCTAAGGCGAGGCAGAGATGCGTAGCTGATGGGAAACAGGTCAATATTCCTGTACCGATCTATAGTGCGATGTGGGGACGGAGAAGGTTAGCTCGGCCGGGTGTTGGATGTCCCGGTTCAAGCCTGTAGTCGTGGCCCTTAGGCAAATCCGGGGGTCTTAGATGAGGGGTGATAACGAGGCGGCTTGCCGCCGAAGCGAGTGATACCCTGCTTCCAGGAAAAGCCACTAAGCTTCAGCTATAGACGACCGTACCGCAAACCGACACTGGTGCGCGAGATGAGTATTCTAAGGCGCTTGAGAGAACTCTGGAGAAGGAACTCGGCAAATTGACACCGTAACTTCGGAAGAAGGTGTGCCTTTAGTAGGTGAACCATTTACTTGGGGAGCCCAATGAGGCCGCAGAGAATCGGTGGCTGCGACTGTTTATTAAAAACACAGCACTCTGCAAAGACGAAAGTCGACGTATAGGGTGTGACGCCTGCCCGGTGCTGGAAGATTAAATGATGGGGTGCAAGCTCTTGATTGAAGTCCCAGTAAACGGCGGCCGTAACTATAACGGTCCTAAGGTAGCGAAATTCCTTGTCGGGTAAGTTCCGACCTGCACGAATGGCGTAACGATGGCCACACTGTCTCCTCCAGAGACTCAGCGAAGTTGAAATGTTTGTGATGATGCAATCTCCCCGCGGAAAGACGGAAAGACCCCATGAACCTTTACTGTAGCTTTACATTGGACTTTGAACAGATCTGTGTAGGATAGGTGGGAGGCTTTGAAGCGGTGCCGCTAGGTATCGTGGAGCCGACGTTGAAATACCACCCTGGTGTGTTTGAGGTTCTAACCTTGGCCCGTTATCCGGGTTGGGGACAGTGTATGGTAGGCAGTTTGACTGGGGCGGTCTCCTCCCAAAGCGTAACGGAGGAGTTCGAAGGTACGCTAGGCACGGTCGGAAATCGTGCTAATAGTGCATAGGCATAAGCGTGCTTGACTGCGAGACTGACAAGTCGAGCAGGTACGAAAGTAGGACTAAGTGATCCGGTGGTTCTGTATGGAAGGGCCATCGCTCAACGGATAAAAGGTACTCTGGGGATAACAGGCTGATACCGCCCAAGAGTTCATATCGACGGCGGTGTTTGGCACCTCGATGTCGGCTCATCTCATCCTGGGGCTGTAGCCGGTCCCAAGGGTATGGCTGTTCGCCATTTAAAGAGGTACGTGAGCTGGGTTTAAAACGTCGTGAGACAGTTTGGTCCCTATCTTCCGTGGGCGCTGCAAGATTGAGGAAGCCTGCTCCTAGTACGAGAGGACCGGAGTGGACGCACCTCTGGTGTATCGGTTGTCACGCCAGTGGCATTGCCGAGTAGCTAAGTGCGGAAGAGATAACCGCTGAAAGCATCTAAGCGGGAAACTCGTTCCAAGATGAGTCTTGCCGGGGCCTTGAGCCCCCTGAAGAGTCGTTCGAGACCAGGACGTTGATAGGCCGGGTGTGGAAGCGCAGTAATGCGTTGAGCTAACCGGTACTAATTGCTCGTGCGGCTTGACCCTATAACTTTGACGGTGAGTCAAACGGGTTATGCCAGTAGCGCAATCGAACAAGCTGATTTTCAAAGCTCTATGAATTGGCCTAGCTGCCCAGCAAGAAGCAGCGAGGCGACAAGTCAAGCCTGATGACCATAGCGAGGTGGTCCCACTCCTTCCCATCCCGAACAGGAAAGTGAAACGCCTTTGCGCCGATGATAGTGCGGGTTCCCGTGTGAAAGTAGGACATCGTCAGGCTATTTATTCGAAGACCCGGTTCTTGCGAACCGGGTCTTTCCGTCTCTGTAGATATACGCTGGTAACGATCAGCGACGCCGCGAAAGCGGCGAAGTTCTTTAACAACATACAGCCGATAAGCGTGGGCGTTTGAAGGCGAGTGCCAAGAAGTCGCAAGACTTCGAGGTCCTAGTGACTTTAAACGCTCATGGAAACTGAAGTGAAGTTCACTTCAATTCCTATTGAGCAAATTCAAGATCGAACTGAAGAGTTTGATCCTGGCTCAGATTGAACGCTGGCGGCATGCCTTACACATGCAAGTCGAACGGTAACAGGCCGCAAGGTGCTGACGAGTGGCGAACGGGTGAGTAATGCATCGGAACGTGCCCAGTAGTGGGGGATAGCCCGGCGAAAGCCGGATTAATACCGCATACGACCTATGGGTGAAAGCGGGGGACCGAAAGGCCTCGCGCTATTGGAGCGGCCGATGTCAGATTAGGTAGTTGGTGGGGTAAAGGCCTACCAAGCCTACGATCTGTAGCTGGTCTGAGAGGACGACCAGCCACACTGGGACTGAGACACGGCCCAGACTCCTACGGGAGGCAGCAGTGGGGAATTTTGGACAATGGGCGCAAGCCTGATCCAGCCATGCCGCGTGCGGGAAGAAGGCCTTCGGGTTGTAAACCGCTTTTGTCAGGGAAGAAATCTTCTGGGTTAATACCTCGGGAGGATGACGGTACCTGAAGAATAAGCACCGGCTAACTACGTGCCAGCAGCCGCGGTAATACGTAGGGTGCAAGCGTTAATCGGAATTACTGGGCGTAAAGCGTGCGCAGGCGGTTATGTAAGACAGATGTGAAATCCCCGGGCTTAACCTGGGAACTGCATTTGTGACTGCATAGCTTGAGTGCGGCAGAGGGGGATGGAATTCCGCGTGTAGCAGTGAAATGCGTAGATATGCGGAGGAACACCGATGGCGAAGGCAATCCCCTGGGCCTGCACTGACGCTCATGCACGAAAGCGTGGGGAGCAAACAGGATTAGATACCCTGGTAGTCCACGCCCTAAACGATGTCAACTGGTTGTTGGGAGGGTTTCTTCTCAGTAACGTAGCTAACGCGTGAAGTTGACCGCCTGGGGAGTACGGCCGCAAGGTTGAAACTCAAAGGAATTGACGGGGACCCGCACAAGCGGTGGATGATGTGGTTTAATTCGACGCAACGCGAAAAACCTTACCTACCCTTGACATGCCAGGGATCCTGCAGAGATGTGGGAGTGCTCGAAAGAGAACCTGGACACAGGTGCTGCATGGCCGTCGTCAGCTCGTGTCGTGAGATGTTGGGTTAAGTCCCGCAACGAGCGCAACCCTTGTCATTAGTTGCTACGTAAGGGCACTCTAATGAGACTGCCGGTGACAAACCGGAGGAAGGTGGGGATGACGTCAGGTCATCATGGCCCTTATGGGTAGGGCTACACACGTCATACAATGGCCGGTACAGAGGGCTGCCAACCCGCGAGGGGGAGCCAATCCCAGAAAACCGGTCGTAGTCCGGATCGCAGTCTGCAACTCGACTGCGTGAAGTCGGAATCGCTAGTAATCGCGGATCAGCTTGCCGCGGTGAATACGTTCCCGGGTCTTGTACACACCGCCCGTCACACCATGGGAGCGGGTTCTGCCAGAAGTAGTTAGCCTAACCGCAAGGAGGGCGATTACCACGGCAGGGTTCGTGACTGGGGTGAAGTCGTAACAAGGTAGCCGTATCGGAAGGTGCGGCTGGATCACCTCCTTTCTGGAAAAAAGCACTCAAGTTCAAGCGCTCACACTTATCGGCTGTTGTTGACGACAGACTTTCCCGAGCGTGCGGGTCTGTAGCTCAGTCGGTTAGAGCACCGTCTTGATAAGGCGGGGGTCGTTGGTTCGAATCCAACCAGACCCACCATCATCTTGGGGGTGTAGCTCAGCTGGGAGAGCACCTGCTTTGCAAGCAGGGGGTCATCGGTTCGATCCCGTTCACCTCCACCAAGAATCCCACGTAGCGTTTGAAGCGCAAAGCACTTGTCTGAGTGTTTTGCGGTTCGATCGTTTAGATCGGCTGTCGTTCTTTAACAATTCATAGAGTCGAAAATCAGCGTTGCTGATGGAAAGCATCTTTCGGGATGCGCCGTGCCATCAGCGACAGTTTGATTGCGTCAATACAAACTTTGATTCGCGAGAATTGAAGTTCGGCATAACGCGTGAATACTCAAATCTGTCATTGACCGGATGTCTGAAGCGAGAGCTTCGGCGTCAAAGTTATAGGGTCAAGTGACTAAGTGCATGTGGTGGATGCCTTGGCGATTACAGGCGATGAAGGACGTGGCAGTCTGCGATAAGCCTCGGGGAGCTGGCAAGCAAGCTTTGATCCGGGGATTTCCGAATGGGGAAACCCACCCGCAAGGGTATCGTCATCTGAATACATAGGGTGGCGAAGCGAACCGGGTGAACTGAAACATCTCAGTAGCTCGAGGAAAAGACATCAACCGAGATTCCGAAAGTAGTGGCGAGCGAAATCGGAGGAGCCTGTACGTTTTAGCAGTCGATTTATCAGAACGGTCTGGAAAGTCCGGCCATAGCAGGTGATAGCCCTGTATGAGAAAAGTCTTCTGTGGAACTAAGCGTACGACAAGTAGGGCGGGGCACGTGAAACCCTGTCTGAACATGGGGGGACCATCCTCCAAGGCTAAATACTCGTAATCGACCGATAGCGAACTAGTACCGTGAGGGAAAGGCGAAAAGAACCCCGGGAGGGGAGTGAAATAGATCCTGAAACCGCATGCATACAAAAAGTCGGAGCCCGCAAGGGTGACGGCGTACCTTTTGTATAATGGGTCAGCGACTTACATTCAGTGGCAAGCTTAACCGAATAGGGAAGGCGAAGGGAAACCGAGTCCGAATAGGGCGTCTAGTCGCTGGGTGTAGACCCGAAACCAAGTGATCTATCCATGGCCAGGATGAAGGTAGGGTAACACCTGCTGGAGGTCCGAACCGACTAGTGTTGCAAAACTAGCGGATGAGCTGTGGATAGGGGTGAAAGGCTAAACAAACTTGGAGATAGCTGGTTCTCTCCGAAAACTATTTAGGTAGTGCCTCAAGTATTACCGTCGGGGGTAGAGCACTGTTATGGCTAGGGGGTCATGGCGACTTACCAAACCATTGCAAACTCCGAATACCGATGAGTACAGCTTGGGAGACAGTGCACCGGGTGCTAACGTCCGGACACAAGAGGGAAACAACCCAGACCGCCAGCTAAGGTCCCCAAAATTGGCTAAGTGGGAAACGAAGTGGGAAGGCTAAAACAGTCAGGATGTTGGCTTAGAAGCAGCCACCATTTAAAGAAAGCGTAATAGCTCACTGATCGAGTCGTCCTGCGCGGAAGATGTAACGGGGCTAAGCCAGTTACCGAAGCTGCGGATTTGCACGCAAGTGCAAGTGGTAGGAGAGCGTTCCGTACGCCTGCGAAGGTGGATCGTGAGGTCTGCTGGAGGTATCGGAAGTGCGAATGCTGACATGAGTAGCGTTAAAGGGGGTGAAAAGCCCCCTCGCCGAAAGCGCAAGGTTTCCTACGCAACGTTCATCGGCGTAGGGTGAGTCGGCCCCTAAGGCGAGGCAGAGATGCGTAGCTGATGGGAAACAGGTCAATATTCCTGTACCGATCTATAGTGCGATGTGGGGACGGAGAAGGTTAGCTCGGCCGGGTGTTGGATGTCCCGGTTCAAGCCTGTAGTCGTGGCCCTTAGGCAAATCCGGGGGTCTTAGATGAGGGGTGATAACGAGGCGGCTTGCCGCCGAAGCGAGTGATACCCTGCTTCCAGGAAAAGCCACTAAGCTTCAGCTATAGACGACCGTACCGCAAACCGACACTGGTGCGCGAGATGAGTATTCTAAGGCGCTTGAGAGAACTCTGGAGAAGGAACTCGGCAAATTGACACCGTAACTTCGGAAGAAGGTGTGCCTTTAGTAGGTGAACCATTTACTTGGGGAGCCCAATGAGGCCGCAGAGAATCGGTGGCTGCGACTGTTTATTAAAAACACAGCACTCTGCAAAGACGAAAGTCGACGTATAGGGTGTGACGCCTGCCCGGTGCTGGAAGATTAAATGATGGGGTGCAAGCTCTTGATTGAAGTCCCAGTAAACGGCGGCCGTAACTATAACGGTCCTAAGGTAGCGAAATTCCTTGTCGGGTAAGTTCCGACCTGCACGAATGGCGTAACGATGGCCACACTGTCTCCTCCAGAGACTCAGCGAAGTTGAAATGTTTGTGATGATGCAATCTCCCCGCGGAAAGACGGAAAGACCCCATGAACCTTTACTGTAGCTTTACATTGGACTTTGAACAGATCTGTGTAGGATAGGTGGGAGGCTTTGAAGCGGTGCCGCTAGGTATCGTGGAGCCGACGTTGAAATACCACCCTGGTGTGTTTGAGGTTCTAACCTTGGCCCGTTATCCGGGTTGGGGACAGTGTATGGTAGGCAGTTTGACTGGGGCGGTCTCCTCCCAAAGCGTAACGGAGGAGTTCGAAGGTACGCTAGGCACGGTCGGAAATCGTGCTAATAGTGCATAGGCATAAGCGTGCTTGACTGCGAGACTGACAAGTCGAGCAGGTACGAAAGTAGGACTAAGTGATCCGGTGGTTCTGTATGGAAGGGCCATCGCTCAACGGATAAAAGGTACTCTGGGGATAACAGGCTGATACCGCCCAAGAGTTCATATCGACGGCGGTGTTTGGCACCTCGATGTCGGCTCATCTCATCCTGGGGCTGTAGCCGGTCCCAAGGGTATGGCTGTTCGCCATTTAAAGAGGTACGTGAGCTGGGTTTAAAACGTCGTGAGACAGTTTGGTCCCTATCTTCCGTGGGCGCTGCAAGATTGAGGAAGCCTGCTCCTAGTACGAGAGGACCGGAGTGGACGCACCTCTGGTGTATCGGTTGTCACGCCAGTGGCATTGCCGAGTAGCTAAGTGCGGAAGAGATAACCGCTGAAAGCATCTAAGCGGGAAACTCGTTCCAAGATGAGTCTTGCCGGGGCCTTGAGCCCCCTGAAGAGTCGTTCGAGACCAGGACGTTGATAGGCCGGGTGTGGAAGCGCAGTAATGCGTTGAGCTAACCGGTACTAATTGCTCGTGCGGCTTGACCCTATAACTTTGACGGTGAGTCAAACGGGTTATGCCAGTAGCGCAATCGAACAAGCTGATTTTCAAAGCTCTATGAATTGGCCTAGCTGCCCAGCAAGAAGCAGCGAGGCGACAAGTCAAGCCTGATGACCATAGCGAGGTGGTCCCACTCCTTCCCATCCCGAACAGGAAAGTGAAACGCCTTTGCGCCGATGATAGTGCGGGTTCCCGTGTGAAAGTAGGACATCGTCAGGCTATTTATTCGAAGGCCCGGTTCTCACGAACCGGGCCTTTTTGTATTTTGCGATCGATTTCGGACTATCGCTCCGGACGGCAAGTCGTGCACGGCTGCCGTGCTCCCAAGGGCGGCTAACCGCAAGCAGCTGGAAACCCAGCAGCGCGCAAGGCGCGCCCCTCAGGACTCGCCTATCGCGGCCGCTTGCAGCAGTTCAGTGGCTGTGCATCCCGAACACCTGGCGCAGATAGGCCAGGAAGCCCGGGTCGTCGCACATCGTCTTGCCCGGTGCGTCGGAGATCTTGGCCACCGGCTGGCCGTTGACGCTGACGAGTTTCATCACGATGTTCAGCGTGCGCAGCCCGGTGTCGTTGGTCAGGTGCGTGCCGATGCCGAAACCGCACTGGGTGCGATCGGCGAAGTGCCGGTACAGGTTCAGGCAGCGGTCAATGTCCAGCGCGTCGGAAAACACCAGGCGTTTGCTCGCCGGGTCGATGCGGAGCTTGGCGTAGTGCGCCAGCGCTTTTTCTCCCCAGACGTACGGGTCGCCCGAATCGTGGCGCAGCCCATCGAAGAGCTTGGCGAAATAGAGGTCGAAGTCGGACAGGAAGGCGTCCATGCCGACCACGTCGGTGAGCGCCGTGCCGAGGTCGCCCCGGTACTCCTGGACCCAGGACTCGAGCGCCGCCTTCTGGTGGTCGCGCAGGCGCACCCCCAGGCCCTGGAAGGTCTGCAGATACTCGTGCGCCATCGTGCCGATCGGCACCAGATCGAGTTCCCGCGCCAACAGCACGTTGGACGTTCCGGTGAAGAACTCCGGCAACTCCTGTTTCAGCGTCGCCAGCACCTCGCGATGCCAGGCCCCGGAGAAACGCCGGCGCAGGCCGAAATCGAAAAAACGGAACGGGTGCCGCCGCGGCGGCTCTGCCGCGAACTCACGCAGGCGCTCGATCTTGGCGGCCAGCCGTTGCCGCCCTTCCACCAACGCGTCCGGCCCGGCGACACGGCGGAAGTACAGCTCGTTGACGATGGCCAGCACGAAGATCTCGAAGGCCATCACGTGGACCTGCGGACCGTCGACGCTGATCGCCAGGTTCGGGCCGTCGCTGCCGATGCGGATGAAGTCCCGCTGGAAGCGGAAGATGCGCAGGAAGTCGATGAAGTCCGAGCTGAGGTAGCGCAGCGTGCGCAGATAGGCCAGCTCGTCGGGGCGGAAGGACAGCGTGCAGAGCGCCTCGACCTCGCGCTCGACCTCGCTGGCCAGTTCGGCCAGCGGGAAAGCGGTCTGGTTGCGGCAGAGGAATCGGTACTGCGTCTGGGTGGCCGGATGGCGATGCAGCATCGCCTGCCACATCGAGAACTTGTAGAGATCGGTCTCGAGCAGGCTGGTGAAAACAGGGGTCACGTCGGGCCTCGGCGGTCGGTGCTGGTCTGCAGCGCCACGCCGCGTGCTGACATGCGATGTAAGAAATCGGCCTGCTGCGCTTCGAACCCGGCCACCGGGCTCATGCAGTCGGTGAGCAGCACGATGCGTTCGGGGCGCGCGCCGGGCAGGTGTTCGACCAGGTCCTCGACGCTCGCGCGGACGCAGTGGCTGCCGGCCTCGCCGGCGACGACGAGCGCAGCGGCCCGGTCGAGCCGGTCGAGCAGTGCGGTGTTCAGGCGCGTGCCGGCGTCGTCCGGATCCGGCACCTCGGCCTCGAACGCGCTGTAGTGCTCGGTCCACGGGTTGTCGCCTTTGAACACGTAGTGCACCGGGCGCAGACGCCGGGCCTCCCAGCGTTCGCAGGCCGCCTGCACGGCAGGATGGACCAGATGGCCCCAGCTGCCGATGCGGCAGTGCTCGGGCCAGACCATCAGCGCGTAGCGCCCGCGGGCATCCAGCGCCTCCAGATAGGCCAGCACACGCGGCAGCGCTTCGGGGTCGCGCGGCAGGTAGACGCCGTCGCGCAGCTGCTGGGCGCTGATCGCGGTGAATGCGGCGACGTCGCCACCGTCGGCACGGCGCCAGAACGGCGGATGCGCGACGTCGATGCGGTGGTGTGAATCGAGCGTCACGGTGATCGCGTCGATGCGCTCGGCGTGGTGGTCGATGTAGTCGGCCAGCCGGAGCATGTCCTCGTGCGCACCGGCCACCGGCAGTGCGGGGGACAACGTGGCGCCGCTCGCCGGATCGCGGCCGCACCACGCAGCCGGCAGGTCGCAGAAGTCGTTCTGCGGGTCGATGATCAGCAGGTGCTCAGGGCTCGTCGACATCGTGGTCCTCGTGGCGGGCGATGCTACGCCACGCCGATCCCCGTTCAGGCCAGGTGCTGCGGCTGGCCGCGGGCCGCGCTTTCCAGCCCGGCGTCGAGCAGCCGCTGTACCGCCAAGGCTTCGTCCAGCGCCACCGGCAGCGCGCTGCCGCCCTGTACTGCGTCGCGCACGGCGGCGTAGAAGAGCGGGTAGGCACCGGCCTGCAGCGGCAGCGTCTGGACATCGTCGGCCCCGCGCCACAGCCTGGCGCAGCGCGTGTCGTCGTGGCACCAGCCGGCGGCAGCGGGATCGTCTCCCTGCTTGAGCGCTGCCTCCTGCGGGTCCAGGCCTTCGATCGCGAGGCTGCCCTCGGTCCCGTGCACCAGGAACCTCGGCCCCGGCTTCGCCGCCAGCATGCCGGCCTGGAGCCGCGCCCGCAGTCCCCCGAAGGGGCCGTGGTCCCAGCGCAAGCGGCAGCAGAACCAGTCGTCGACCTGCGCGCCGTCGCGCTGGCGAGCCTGATCCAGATCGATCGCCGCCGGCATGCCGAAGAGCTGCAGCGCCTGGTCCAGCAGATGCGGCCCGAGGTCGAACCACAGCCCCGCACCCGGGCCGGCACGCTCGCGCCAGCGCTCACGCACCTGCGGGCGGAAGCGGTCGAAGTGAGAGACGAACTCGACCGGGCGGCCGATCACGCCGTCCGCGAGCAAGGCGCGCAGCGTCATGAAGTCGCCGTCCCAGCGTCGGTTGTGGAAGACGCAGAGCTGCCGCCCCAGCGCCGCGGCACGCTCGGCCAGCGCCTGCGCCTGGCCGAGCGCCAGCGTGAACGGCTTGTCGACGACGACGTGATGCCCGGCCGCCAGCGCGGCATCGGCCAGCGCGTGGTGGCTGTCGTTCGGCGTCGCGACGACGACCAGCGCCAGCGACGGATCGGCGATCAGCGTCTGCGGCGTGACGACGGCGACGTCCGCCCCGCAGGCCGCGTGCACCGATGCCCGCGCGGCGTCCGGCGAGCGTGTCGCCACGGCCGCCAGCCGCAGCCCCGGCGTCGCGCGCAGCAGCGGCGCGTGGAAGGTGGCGGCGGCGCTGCCCCAGCCGATCAGTCCGACCCGTATCTCGTTCATCTGTCGTCGCGGCATCGCGCTTGCCCGGTTCCGGACCATTCTGCCGCTGCCGCCCGACGATGACCGATTCGCCCCTGATCATGCTGATCCGCCACGCCGAGAACCCGCGTGAAGCCGAAACCGGCGTCGCCGCCGACGGTACGGCCGACCCGGCCTCGCTGTCGGTCGTCGGCTGGCAGCGCGCCGGCGCGCTGGTGCGTTTCTTCGCCGCACCCTGGCTGCCGGCGATCCGGCGCCCGCAGCACGTCATCGCGGCGCGGAGCACGCCGCCCGGCGCTTCGGTGCGCCCCTATGCCACCGTCACGCCGCTGGCGCAGGCGCTCGGCGTCACGGTGGACGAACGCTGGTCGACCGAGGACGATCCGGCGCAGGTGGCCGCCGCGCTGCGCGCGCTCGAAGGGCCGGTGCTGGTCTGCTGGCGCCACGAGGCCTTGCCGGTGCTGGCCGACGAACTGCTGCAACGCCCGGACGTGCCGCGCCGCTGGCCGGACGAACGTTTCGATCTGGTCTGGCTGATCTCGCGTGACGGGCCGAGCTGGACCTTCGCCCAGTTGCCGCAGCAGTTGCTGCCGGGTGACCGCAGCCAGCCGGTGCCGCGCCGCGTGCCTGCGCGGCGCTGACTCAGCGTGGCAGCGCGTAGGCGATCACGTGGTCGCCGGCGCGTGTGCCCAAGGAGCCGTGGCCACCGGCGACGACGACGAGGTACTGCCGGCCGTCCTCGCCGAGGTAGCTCATCGGCGTCGCCTGGCCGCCCGCCGGCAGGCGCGAGCGCCAGATCTCCTCGCCGGTGGCGGCGTCGTAGGCGCGAACGTAGTCGTCCAGCGTGCCCGACAGAAAGGCCAGGCTGCCGGCGGTGAGGATGGGCCCGCCGAGGTTGGGCACGCCCATGCGCAACGGCAGCGGCACCGGCGCGAGGTCTTCCACCGTGCCGTTGGGGTGCTGCCAGATGCGCTGGCCGCTGACCAGGTCGACGCCGGCGACATAGCCCCAGGGCGGTGCCTGGCAGGGGATGCCCAGCGGCGAGGTGAAGGCCGACAGCTGCACCGCGTACGGGGCGCCGAAGTTCTCGTTCAGCGCGGGCAGGCTGTCCTGCGGGCGGGCCGATTGTTGAACGACGAGCGAATGGTCGTCGGGCCGCGGCACCAGGCGCGAGACGAAGGCCAGGTAGGTCGGCGTCGTGAACGCGGTCTGGCGCACCGGGTCGACGGCGATGCCGCCCCAGTTGAAGACGCCGAAGTTGCCGGGGTAGACCAGCGTGCCCTGCAGCGACGGCGGCGTGAAGCGGCCTTCGTAGCGCAGGCGCTTGAAGGCGATGCGGCAGGCGAGCTGGTCGAACATCGTCGCGCCCCACATGTCGTGTTCGGCGAGCGGCGGTGGCGCCAACGACAGCGCCGACACCGGCTGGGTCGGGGCCGTGCGGTCGCCCGGCGCCGCGCCCTGCGGCGCACGCTGCTCGCTCACCGGCAGCAAGGGCCGGCCGCTGCGCCGGTCGAGCACGAAGAGCTCGCCTTGTTTGGTCGGCTGCACCAGCGCCGGCACCGTCTCGCGGCCGACCTGCAGTTCCAGCAGGCTGGGCTGGGCCGGCACGTCGTAGTCCCAGAGGTCGTGGTGCACGGTCTGGAACACCCAGCTGAGCTTGCCGGTGGCCAGTTCCAGCGCCACCACCGACGACGAGAAGCGTTCGGTGGCCGGGCCCCGTTGGGCGCCCCACTGGTCGGGCGGCTGGTTGCCCATCGGCAGGAAGACCAGGCCCATGGTCTCGTCGACCGCGGCCACCGACCAGCTGTTCGGCGAACTCGGCGTGTAGGTCTCGCCGGGCGGCAGCGGCGTGGTGACGTCCGGCCGGCCCGGGTCCCAGTTCCACAGCAAGGCGCCGGTCTCGGCGTCGAAGGCGCGGATCACGCCCGAGGTCTCGTGCACCGAGACGTTGTCCAGCACCGTGCCGCCGACGATCAGGCGGTTGCCGGCCACCGCCACCGGCGAGGTCGAGTAGTACGCGCCCGGCCGGCGCTCGGGCATGCGGTCCCAGAGGTCGATCGAGCCACCGCTGCCGAAGCTCTCGCAGGGCCGGCCGCTGGCCAGGTCCAGCGCGTGCACGCGGCCGTCGATCGTCGGCATGAACAGTCGCGCGGCGCAGAAGTCGCCGGCCGCGCGGCCCTCGGGCGGCGGACGGTACGACAGGCCGCGGCAGGTCTGGTGCTGAAGCGCCAGCTTGCCCGGGTTGGCGATCGGCATCTGGCGCCGCCACAGCGCGCTGCCGGTGGTGGCGTCGAGGGCGATGACGGTCTGGAACGGCGTGCACAGCAGCAGCCGGTTGCCGATCTTCAGCGGCGTCACCTCGTAGGTCGTCTCCACCGGTTCGCCCGGGCGGCCGCGCTGTTCGCCGGTGCGGTAATGCCAGGCCACGCTCAGGCGCGAGACGTTCTCGGGCGTCAGCTGGGTCAGCGGCGAGTAGCGCCGGCCGGCGTTGGTGCGTCCCCAGGCGTGCCATTCGCCATCGGGCACCGAGCGCTCGACGCTGCTGCGCGACAGCGCCGGCGGGGCGTTGCCGGCCAGCGTGTGCGGGTCGTGCACCGCCGAGGCCAGCGCCACCAGCGCGAAGGCGACGAGCGCCAGGCCGAGCAGCGCCGCCGGCACACGCGGGCGTGCTCGCCGTCGCCAGTCGTCCTCGCCCGACAGGCCGCGCTGCACCCAGGGCATCAGCAGCCAGAGCCCGAGCACGAAGAGCACGTCGCCGCGCGCCGCCAGCGGCCACCAGTCCAGCCCGACCTCCCAGAGCGACCAGGCCAGCGTGCCGGCGACGACGAGCGCGTAGACACCCAGCGCCGCCGCCTGGCCGCGCATCAGCAGCACGCCGGTCAGCAGCAGCCCGGCGCCGACGACGGCGTAATAAGGCGAGCCGCCCAGCACCAGCAACCAGCCGCCGCCGCCGAGCAGCACGATGCCGACCAGCAGGACCAGGGTGCCGGTGAAGACCGGTGGACGGGGCGTGGAAGCCATCGCGGCGTGCGGCCGCGGGGGCCGAGGATTGGGTGTGCGCCGGGGCGGCAAACCGGGTGCCCGGCATGACGCTTGCCCCTGGGGCCGCGTGGACAATCTCACCCGATTCCAGGGCCGCCATATACATGCCCTGACGACCGACGAGTACTGCTACGAAGGCGAAGCCGCCCCGGCCGGTGCCGGCGTCATGCGCTGGCGCGCGCGTGTCTGGCGCGGCGCCTACGAGCAGCAGTTCGACGGCGAGGTGCTGCCGCAGCCGCCGGCCGGCGCACCGCTGCCGGCGGTGCTGGCGGCGCTGCATCGCCGCATCGACACGATCGGCTGAATCAGGCGATCGCGCCCAGCAGCGTGTCGACCGCGTGCAGCAGCCGGTCGACGTCCAGCGGCTTGGTGAGGTACAGGTCGATGCCGGCGTCGCGCGCGGCCTCGACGTCGGCCGGCATCGCGCTGGCGGAGACGACGATGCACGGCGTCGACAGCCCTTCGCTGTCGCGCAGTTCGCGCAGCAGGTCCAGCCCGGGCCGGTCCGGCAGGAACAGGTCCAGCAGCAGCAGGTCGGGCGGCGTCTCGCGGGCCAGCGCCAAGGCCTCGGCGGCACTCACCGCGATCACCAGCTCGACTCCCGGCCGCCAGGCGAAGAAGCTCTGCAGCAGCACCGCGTTGACCGGGTTGTCCTCGACGGCCAGCACGCGCCCGCGCAAGTCGGGACGCGAGACCAGGGCCCGGGGCGGCGCAGGCGGCGCCACGGCGCCGGCGGCGGCGGGCAGGGCGAACCAGAACTCGCTGCCGCGGCCCGGTTCGCTGTCGACTTCCAGCGTGCCGCCCATTGCCTCGACCAGTTCGCGCGTCAGCACCAGGCCGATCCCGGTGCCGGGGATGCCGCTGGCTTCGCGCCCCAGCCGGTTGAACGGTTCGAACAGCGCCGCCCGCTGGGCCTCGGACATGCCCAGCCCGGTGTCGGCGACGGCGATGCGCCAGTGGCCGGCTTCGAGCCGCACGGCGACGGCGACCTCGCCGTCGAGCCGGTTGTACTTGATCGCGTTGGACACCAGGTTGGCGAGCACCTGGCGCAGCCGTGTGCCGTCGGCCAGCACCTGCAGCCGGCCGTCGGGCAGCTCGCAGCGCAGTTGCACGCGGCGTGCCGAGGCCGTGCTCTGGGCCTCGTGCAGGACCTCGTCGACGACCGAGCGCAGGTCGATCGCGGTGCTGTTCAGCCGCACCGTGCCTGCCTCGATCAGCGACAGGTCGGTGAGGTCGGCGATCAGGCGTTCGAGGTGGCGCCCGGCGTCGGCGATGTGAGCCACGGCCTGGCGATGCTCGGGCGCCAGCGGCACGACCGCGCCGCGCTGCAGCATCTGCGCGAAGCCGACGATGGCGTTGAGCGGCGTGCGGATCTCGTGCCCCAGCCGCGACAGGAACTCGCTCTTGGCGCGGCTGGCGCGCTCGGCGACACGTCGCGCTTCGTCGGCGGCCTCGGCCTGGCGTTGGCCGGTGACGTCCCAGATGACGCCGACCACGGCCTTGCCGCCACCGGCACAGCCGCGCCGCAGCCGCCCCTTGGCCGCCAGGCGCCGGGGCTGGCCATCGGGCAGCTGGATGCCGAACTCGACCGTCTCCGACTCCCGGCCGTCGCGCAAGGGCTCCAGCCAGGCCGCCAGGCGGCGGATCTCCGCCGACGACATCGTCTCGCGCACCACGGCGCGTGCGTCGCCAAGGTCCGGATGGCCGAACAGGCGGAAGCTCTGGGCGTTGAAGTGCAGCGGCGCCGCGCCGTCGAAACGCAGCTCGAAAGTGCCGATGCCGGCGGCTTCGGTGGCCAGGGCCAGGTGTTCGGCGAGCGCGAGCCGCTCGTGCTCGTCGCTGGTCACGTCGACCAGCCAGGCGGCCAGGCGGTCTTCGTCGATCTTCAGCAGGCCCAGAGCCAGCACCTGGTCGCGCGGCGGCGTGCCGGGCAGGCGCAGCGTCACGCGGCGGCCTTCGAAGACCGTGCCGTGCGGGGCGTCGAACGCGGTGACCTCGGCGCGCAGCGACGGCAGCGTCGGCTCCAGCACGTCGAACAGGTTGTCCAGCCGGTCTGCGCCGGCCAGCGGCAGCAGCAGCTGCGCGGCGCGCGGTGTCAGAAGCTGGACGCGGCCGTCTGCATCGGTCTGCAGCATCGCGACCGGCGCTCGATAGAGGAACTCCAGCAGCGCCAGTTCGTACGAGGCCGGCCTGTCCATCGGCGTCAGCCAGGCCGGCGACGGACGGCGCGCAGCGGCGTTCCGGCCGGCGCGTCGGGGCCGGCAGTTTCGCGGACAGGCAGCGGCGAATCGTTCATCGGTCGGTCGCGGAGGCGCTTGGACTTTTGGCGATTACACCACCGAAGCGGCGGCGGCGCGAAGGCTTCGCCGCCGCCGCGCCACCCGATCAGGCGCCGTTGTAGCGGGCGAACACGCGCGCTGCGCCGCCTTTTTCGACCAGCAGCACCTCGTAGGCATCGCGCTGCGCGCCCATCTCCATGCCCGGCGAACCGGCCGGCATGCCCGGCACCGCCAGGCCGACCGCCAGCGGCTTCATCGCCAGCAGGCGCTTGACCTCGGCGGCCGGCACGTGGCCTTCGAGCAGGTAGCCGCCGACGCGCGCCGTGTGGCAGCTGCCGTAGACCGCGGGCATGCCGAGCTGGCGGCGCGAGGCGTCGATGTCCTGCACCTCGTGCACCTCGACGGCGAAGCCGGCCTGGCGCATGTGCGTCACCCAGGCGCCGCAGCAGCCGCAGGTCGGGCTCTTCCAGACCTGCACCGGCGGCAGCGCCGGCGCCGCGGCCGAGGCCAGCGCCGGCACGGCGGCCGCCAGCGCCGCCACGAACAGTTCGCGCCGCTTCATCGCACCACCACCTTGCCGACCATGCCGGCCTCGAAGTGGCCGGGGATCAGGCAGGCGAACTCGAAGCTGCCGGCCTTCGTGAACTGCCAGACGATTTCGCCGCTGGCGCCGGCGGCGACGCGCACCGCGCCGGGGTCGGCGTGCTGCATGTCGGGCATCGCGCGCATTTCTTCGGCATGGGCCTTCAGCGAGGCGGCGCTGCCGAGCACGAACTCGTGCTCGACGCGGCCGCCGTTGGCGGCGACGAAACGCACCGTCTCGCCACGGCGCACGGTGATCGTCGCCGGGTCGAAACGCATCGTGTCGCTCATCACGATGCGCACCGTGCGCTGGGCCCTGGCGGCGTCGCCGGGGCGGCCGTACGGGGTGTCGGCGTCGTGGGCGTGGGCGGTGGCATGGGCGCCGCCGTGTTCGTGGCCGGCGTCGGCCTGGGCGGCCATGGCGAAAAGGGCGGCGGCGCACAGCAGCGCCGGCTGGAGGATTCGGTTCTTCAAGAGGGACTCCAAGAGATCGTGCGGGGTCCACGCGCGGCGTGGACGAGCGGGACGGGCAGGGCCCGTGGCGGCCTCAGGCCGCTCTTGGAGGTCGTTCCAGGCCGTCGGGCACGTGGCCGTCGCGCGGTGCGGGCGCCGGCGGGAAGACGGCGGCTGCCGGCCCGGGCGTGGCGACGACGAGCGCCGCGGCGGTGCCGGCCAGCGGCACCGCGGCGCAGTGCGCGGCGCACAGCGTGCCGGCGTCGTGGCCGCAGCCGTCGCCTTGCGCATCGCTGCAGCAAGGATCGGCCGGCGCTTCATCGGCCATGGCCATCATGTCGTGCGACATCGCAGCCGGTGCGCACGGCGATGCCGGCGTCGGCAGCCCGGACGCGGCCCAGCCGCGCAGCGGCAGCAGCGCGGCCAGCAGCACGAACATCCAGACGCGCAAGGCCTTCATGGCGGCGAGCGTAGCACCGTGCCGGCTCAGGCGGCCGGGCGCTCGCCGGCCAGGCTGTCGAGGATCGGGCAATCCGGCCGCTCGTCGCCGTGGCAGCACTGCACCAGGCGTTCGAGTGTCGCCTTCACCGCCTGCAGCTCGGCGAGCTTGGCGTCGATCGCCGCCAGGTGTTCGCGCGCCAGCGCCTTGACCTGGCGGCTGGGGCGCTCGCGGTCGTGCCACAGGCCGATCAGTTCGCGAATGCGCTCCAGCGGGAAGCCGAGGTCGCGTGCGTGGCGCACGAAACGCAGCGTGTGCACGTCGCGTTCGTCGTAACGCCGGTAGCCGGCCGCGCTGCGCGCCGCCTCGGGCAGCAGGCCGATGCGTTCGTAGTGGCGGATCATCTTGGCGCTGACGCCCGAGGCTGCCGACGCTTCGCCGATGTTCATCGCGACTCTCCGGCCGGCCGCCAGCGGCGCAGCAGCAAGGCGTTGGTGACGACGCTGACGCTGGACGCCGCCATCGCCGCACCGGCGACCACCGGGCTCAGCAGGCCGAAGGCCGCCAGCGGGATGCCGAGCACGTTGTAGGCGAAGGCCCAGAACAGGCCCTGGCGGATCTTGGCCGTCGTGCGGCGCGAGATGTCGATCGCGTCGGCCACCAGGCGCGGGTCGCCACGCATCAGCGTCACGGCCGCGGTCTCCATCGCGACGTCGGTGCCGGTGGCCATCGCGATGCCGACGTCGGCGGCGGCCAGCGCCGGCGCGTCGTTGAGGCCGTCGCCGACCATCGCGACGCGCAGGCCGCCAGCGCGCAGCGCCTGCACGGCGGCGGCCTTGTCACCCGGCAGCACCTCGGCGCGCACCTCGTCGATGCCGAGCGCGGTGGCCACGGCTTCGGCGCTGCCGCGGTTGTCGCCGGTCAGCATCACGGTGCGCAGCCCGGCGGCCTTGAGCCGCGCGACGGCGTCGTGCGCCGCGGGCTTCACGATGTCGCCGAAGGCCAGCAGCGCCAGCGCTTCGAGGTGGCCGTCGGCGGCCGTGCGTGCCAGCCACGAGACGCTGCGGCCGGCTTGCTCGTGCGCCGTGGCGGAGGGCGACAGCGCTCCCGCCTCGAGGCCCAGTTCGGTCATCCAGCGTGTGCTGCCCAGCCGCAGTTCGGCGCCGTCGACCCGGCCTTCGACGCCGCGGCCGGGCTGGGCGCGCGCGTCCTGCACCGGCGGCGGCTGCAGGCCGTCGGCCGCGGCGCGTTCCATCACGGCACGCGCCAGCGGGTGTTCGCTGGCCTGCTGCAAGGCCGCGGCAGCACGCAGCACGTCGGCCGTGTCGACACCGGGCGCCGGTTCGATGGCCGCCAGCGCCGGCCGGCCTTCGGTCAGCGTGCCGGTCTTGTCGAAGGCGACGACCTGCACGGCGTGCGCGGTCTCCAGCGCCTCGGCGTCGCGGATCAGGATGCCGTGGCGCGCGGCGACGCCGGTGCCGACCATGATCGCGGTCGGCGTCGCCAGGCCCAGTGCACACGGGCAGGCGATGACCAGCACCGCGACGGCGTTGATCAGCGCCGTCTCCACGCCGGCACCGGCCAGCGACCAGCCGGCGAAGGTCAGCGTCGCCAGGCCCAGCACGACCGGTACGAAGACCGCGCTGACGCGGTCGACCTGGCGCTGGATCGGCGCCTTGGCCGCCTGCGCCGACTCGACGAGGCGGATGATGCGCGCCAGCGTCGTCTCGGTGCCGACGGCCAGCGTCTTCAGGACCAGCAGGCCGTCGGCATTGACCGAGCCGCCGGTCGCACGTTCGCCGGGGCCGCGCGCCACCGGCAGGCTCTCGCCGGTGATCAGCGATTCGTCGAGATGGCTGCGGCCTTCGACGATCTCGCCGTCGACCGGCAGGCGTTCGCCCGGGCGTACGACGACGAGCTCGCCGACACGAACCGCCTCGACCGGGACGTCCTGCTCGACACCGTCGCGGCGCACGCGCGCCGTCGCCGGGCGCAGCGCCTGCAGCGCGCGGATCGCCTCGCCGGTCTGGCGCTTGGCGCGTGTCTCCAGCCACTTGCCCAGCAGCACCAGCGTGATGACCGCGGCCGAGGCTTCGTAATACAGGTGCGGCATGGCGTGCCCGCCGCCGTGCGTGGCCAGCAGCCAGGTCGACAGCCCCCAGGCGGCCGAGGTGCCGAGCGCGACCAGCAGATCCATGTTGCCGCTGCCGGCACGCAGCGCCTTCCAGCCGGCGCGGTAGAAGCGCGCGCCGAAGACGAACTGCACGACGCTGGCCAGCAGCAGCTGCCAGAGCCCGGGCAGCATCGCGTCGCGCCCGGCCAGCGCCGCGACCATCGGCGCCACCAGCGGCAGCGTCAGCGCCGCGCTGGCGGCCGCCGGGGCCCACTCGGGCCAGCGCGGCGCGGCGGCAGGCCGCCCTTCGTCGGCGGGGCGGGCGCCGTAGCCGGCTTTTTCGACCGCCGCCACCAGCGCCGGCACCGGCAGCGTCGACAGCGCCTGCACTGTCGCGGTCTCGGTCGCCAGGTTGACGCTGGCCGAGATCACGCCGGGCAGCCGCGACAGTGCACGTTCGACCCGGCCGCTGCACGACGCGCAAGTCATGCCCTCGACCTTCAGCCGCGTCTCGACCGTGGCGACGCCGAAGCCCGCGCGCCGCACCGCATCGGCCAGCACCTGGGCGCCGACGCCGCGTTCGGCGCGCACCGCGGCATGCTCGGTCGCCAGGTTGACGCTGGCCTCGTGCACGCCGGGCACCTTCTTCAGCGTGCGTTCGACACGCGCGACGCAGGACGCGCAGCTCATGCCGGTAACCTGCAGGGTCAGCGGCTCGGCGTCTCGGGTGGGGGTGGCGGTGCTCATCGTCGGCTCCGATCGGCATTGTGGACCGGAGCCATCGTCGACCTTGCCATGATGGCAAGGTCAAGCGCGGGGCTGTCGGAAGTGCCCAGGGCGGCGTTCCCCGTCCACGTCATGACACGACGCGCGGCCACCCGCCTCGCCCCGTGGAGGGAGGCCGCTCTTGGGGCATTGCGGGACGCGCCGCACCCAACGTGCAATGTCCTGGCGCGAGCCTGCCGATGCCTTGCGAGTGCGCGGAGCTCGTTGCGAATCGCATCTCTCCTTATCCGACGAGGTCAACCGATGGGCGAGTCCGTTTTCTGGCGCAGTGCGAGCCGGCCCGGGCGGGGCCACGCATGACAAGGCCCTTCATCGTCCTGGGCGACAAGACCAGCCACGGTGGCACGGTCATCAACGCCGACCTCGGCAGCGTCGTGCACGGCAAGGCGATGGCGCGGGTCGGCGATCGGGTGGTTTGCCCCCGGTGCAAAGACGTGTTCGCGATCCGCTCGGGAGCGCCGGACGTGTTGGACGCCGCAGGGCGCGGCTACGCCCGCCATCTGGACACCACGGACTGTGGCGCCCGCCTCCTCTCCAACCAAGCGACGACCACCTGGGCCGACGAGTCCTCGCGGGGCGACGCTGCGGGCCATGCCGAGGCCTTGGCCGTGGCATCCGAGCTGGCGGCGCCCACCGACTCGGGCATCTGCCTCGATTGCCTGCGCAAGGCAGCGCACTTCGGCAGTGCCATCGTCATCCGGGACTGACGATGTCCGACGTGCGAGTCCGGTGGCAGTCGCTGCACGAAACCTGGCCGGCATTGCGGCTGTATGCGCTCGTCGACGGCGTGCAGTACCAGAGCCATTTCTGCAAGCGGCTGCGGCCCGGACCGGGGCTGTTCGCGCTGTTCGACGGCACGCCGGACGCCGCGCTGGCTCACGCTGGCCCTTGGCTGGTGATACCGGCCTCGTGGCTGACGGCATGGTCCGTGACCTCCTCAGGCTCGAGCACGATGGGCCGGCGCTGAGCTGGCTGATCGCGGCGCAGGACCTCGAAGGTTTGGGGCAGTTGCCGCAACTGCGGCTCGACCTGGGTCTGCCGGACGGACGCCGAGCTCTGCTCCGTTTCTGGGACCCGCGGGTGCTGGTCGACCTCGCGCAAACGCTCGACGCCCGACAGCACGGAGAGCTCTTCGGCCACGTCCATGAGTGGCACCTGCTGCACGAAGGGCGGCGCGTCGTGATCGGGAGGCATCGTGCTGAAGCTCACTGAGCTGCAGTGGCTGGCTTTGAACAGGGACGAAGCAAAGCGCTTCGTCGCAGCCGTGTGCGACGGGTTCCTGGCCAACCGGCCTGACGCCCAGGAGCACCCGGGCCGCCAGACGATCCTGGTGCGCATGCAGCAGGCCTACGACTACGCCGCCCGGGCAGGCTTCAACAGCACGCCGCACATCGTGAGGCTGATGGTCCTGGCGGCGGATGCGCCCCGCATCCACGACGATCCGCTGGTCGACCGCTACCTGCGAAAGCCCGGCGCGACGCCGGAACAGCGGCTCGACGACCTCGACGCCGTCATGAAGCACAAGCTCGACGGAGGGGGGTGATGGCGGCCTTGGCGATTCCGCTGATCGAAGCCGTGGGGTCCGGGTGCTGGCGGCACTCGGTGTGGTGGTCGTTGGTGACGCGGCCGGCGAGATGGCGAAGGAGCAGGCGCGAAAGCGCCGGGAGCAAGCGGACGGGGTGTCATCCACGCCGGTCGCACGCGGCGATGCGCTCACGCAGTCCCGCGAGAAGTGTCCCGACTGCGCGCCGGACCGAGGTGAGCCGTTCAACCGCTCGACGGTGGGTTGGTCGGAGATCTCGATTGCTTACCAGGCGCGCATCGGGGGCATGTCTGCAGGCCCCGGTTTCATTACCGAGTGGCTTTTCGGCGGCGTCAACTTCGATGGTTTCGATTCAGCTCGATGTCTGTTGAAGGAAGCCAAGGCGAGGTATGACCAGTTTTTCGATGAGTTCAGGCAGGTTCGCGGCTGGTGGGCCGCTGGGGCGGAAACTCTCATCGCGGAGGCTTACCGCCAGGCAACGGCCGCTCGTCCGCGTCCTCCTGTCCAGCTTCGATGGCATTTCATGGAGCCGATCAGCTACCGTTACTTCTCGCGAGTCATCAAGGCCGCGTACCCTGATCTTGAGGTGGTGTTTCTGCCATGAAATCGACCCCCGCAATGGAGTTGTTCCTCCGCCGAGCGCAGCCGGCCTTGATCGACGTGCCGACTCAACTGCAGGAGTTGTATGAGTTCTCACGTGCCGTCGAGGACTTTTCTCCTCTCTTCCGGCGTTGGCTGATTTCCTCGGACAGGGACAGGGCGGATGCGCTGTTGTACGAGGCATTCAATGCCGATGGCCCGACCGCTTCGGCGTTGACGGTACTGGAACAGCGAAGCCAGGGTGTCCTCGATTTCCGCGCGATCTCCTTGTGGAACGGCGCCGAATCGGCATCCGAAAATGCCACCCTCTCGTCTCGGGCGAATGCCGTGGGGCGGCCGGATGCCATCGAGTTTTCGCTGAGGCTCGAGCCAGAGGTGACGGATTGGCAGACACCCGTCTCCTGGCTGAAGAAGGCGGTATCGATCTGGCATCCGAACGCCGCGACGTTCGGGCCCTTCTGGTACAGCGACCACAAGGTGTTTGAAGACAGGCTCGGAGCGAGTTGGATGCTCTACCTGCCCCGAGTGCTGAACCCTCGGCAGGTGCCGGAGGCTCGTGCTCTCGTGCCCGTCCTGGGCGACTGCGGGAAGGGCAGAGACAAGCAACTCGGCACGATCATCGTCAGCGTCACTGACGAGCCGTTCTCGGACGAGAACCCCGAGCACGTCAGGATCGCCAACGCCATCGAGATTCGGCTGGTCGACCAGGACTTGCTGCCGCGCTTCGCCGACTTGTGATCCCAAGGCAGCGATTGGGAGGGGCGCCCAAGAGCCGGGCGAAATGCGCGCGCCAGAACGACAAAAGCCCCAGAGGTTTCCCTCTGGGGCTCGAATCGTTGGCGGAGTGGACGGGGCTCGAACCCGCGACCCCCGGCGTGACAGGCCGGTATTCTAACCAACTGAACTACCACTCCAGTGGTCTGCAATCGACTTGCGTTTGATTGCTGACCGAGCCCGCTACTATAGCGCGGTTGCGAAAACTTGCAAGCACTTTTTTCGCGGGCCGCGTTTTCGCCTCACAGCGTCGCCCGGCCGAGCACGCCGGCGATGCGCCGCATCAAGGCGCGCGGGGTCGCGCCAACGGCCATCGTCGTCGCGCGGTTGATCCAGCCCGGCACGCAGACGACGTCGCCCGCGAGGCAGGCGCGCACCGCTTCGGCGGCCACCGCGTCGGCGTCGCCGACCAGGGCCTGCGGCAGCCGGGCCAGCCGCGGGTTGCGCGCGGCGGCGGTCTCCAGCATCGAGGTCGCGGTGATGCCGGGGCACAGCGCCGTGGCGGTGACGCCGCTGCCGCGCAGCTCTTCGGCCAGCGACTCGGTCAGCGACAGCACGAAAGCCTTGGTCGCGGCGTAGGTCGCCAGGCCCGGCACCGGCTGGAAAGCCGCGGTCGACGCGACGTTGAGCACGCGCCCGCGGCCGCGCGACACCATCGCCGGCACGAAGGCCGACAGCATCTCCATCAGCGCGCCGATGTTCAGCGCCACCAGTTCGCGATGGCGTGCCGTCGGCGTGTCGATGAACTGGCCGTGCTCCAGCACGCCGGCGTTGTTGATCAGCAGGTCGATGCGGCGACGCTTGCGCGCCAGCGTGGCCGCCAGCGCCTCGGCCGCACCCGGCGCCGACAGGTCGGCGGCGATCGCATCGACCCGCACGCCATGCTCGCTGCGCAGGCCGGCGGCGAGTTCGTCCAGCCGGGCCTGGCGCCGCGCGACCAGCACCAGCGCGAAACCTTCATAAGCCAGCCGGCGCGCCAGCGCTTCGCCGATGCCCGAGGAGGCGCCGGTGATCAGGGCGGTTTCGGCCGGGGTCGTGGCGGGATCGGGCATCGCGGGCGCTCCGGAGGCGGGTGGGCACTCCGTATGATCGCCGCGGCGGCGGCCACCGCCGACCGATTCCCCCGTGACCGGAGGTTCCCCGATGCAAGCGATGGACCGCGCGTCTTCGGCGCTGGTGCTCGTCGACTACCAGGGCCGGCTGATGCCAGCGATCGACGACGGCGCGCATGTGCTGGCCTGGGCGCAGCGTCTGGCCGAGATCGCGCGCGAACTCGCCGTGCCGGTGCTGGGCACCGAGCAGAACCCGGCGAAGCTGGGCCCCAACGACGAGGCGCTGCGCGCGCTGTGCGACACGACGCTGGCCAAGACGCACTTCGACGCCTGCGCCGACGGCCTGGTCGAGGCGCTGCGGGCGCTGCCGCGCGCGCCGCGGCAGATCGTCGTCGCCGGCTGCGAGGCCCACGTCTGCCTGCTGCAGACCGCGCTCGGGCTGTGCCGTGCGGGTTACGAGGTCTTCGTCGTCGAGCCGGCCTGCGGCTCGCGCGCGGCCGAGGACAAGGTGCTGGCGATGGCGCGCTTGCGCCAGGCCGGCGCGGTGATCGTCTCGGTGGAAATGGTCGCCTTCGAGTGGCTGCACGACTGCCGCGACCCGGCGTTCCGGCGCGTGCTGCCGCTGCTGAAGCAGCGTGTGGACGCCGGCTGAAGCCGATCGTCACGCCCCGCGACTTGCGACCGGTCATGCGCGGGCGGGTGTCTGCCCCGACAATCGCGGGTTCCCGTCACTCTCCCCCCGGGGTAATCCCAGCGATGTCTTCCCTGCGTGGCGTCTTCAACGCCCTGGCCGTCGGCCTGAACACCGTCGCTGTCTTCTCGCTGATGATGCCGCCGGCGCTGCTGAAGCTGGTCTTCCGCGGCGGCCCGGTCCGCCAGGCCTGCGACCGCCTGCTCAATGCGCTGGCCGGCCGCTGGGTCGGCAACAACAACGCCTGGATCGCCGCGTCCTCGCGGGCGCGCTGGGACGTGCAGGGCGTCGACGGCCTGGACCGCCGCGGCTGGTACCTGGTGTCGTGCAACCACCAGAGCTGGGTCGACATCCTGGTGCTGCAGCGTGTGTTCCACGGCCGCATCCCGTTCCTGAAGTTCTTCCTGAAGGCCGAGCTGATCTGGGTGCCGGTCATCGGCCTGGCCTGGTGGGCGCTGGACTTCCCGTTCTTGAAGCGCGGCAAGGGCCGCAACTCGCGCGAGTCCGACCTGAAGTCGGCGCGCGAAGCCTGCGAGAAGTTCAAGCGCATCCCGACCTCGGTGATCAGCTTCTTCGAAGGCACGCGCTACACGCAGGCCAAGCACGACGAGATGGGCAGCCCCTACCGCCACCTGCTCAAGCCCAAGATCGGCAGCCTGGGCGTCGCGCTGGCGACGATGGGCGAGCAGTTCCAGGCGCTGCTGGACGTGACCATCGTCTACCGCAGCGGCGCACCGACCTTCTGGGACCTGCTCTGCGGCCGCGTCGGCGACATCGCCGTGCGCGTGCGCGAGCTCGAGATCCCGACCGAACTCGTCGAGCAGGCCGACCACATGCTCGACCGCAGCTACCGCCGCCGCCTGACGGCCTGGGTCGAACAGCAGTGGGCCGAGAAGGACCGCCTGATCGACGAACTGCTGGGCCAGCCCGAAGCGATCCGCGACGCGGCCTGATTCAGGGCTGCCACCAGCGCGGCAGCGGTTCGTCGCGCGCCGCCGGGTGGCTGCGCGAGACGCGCAGCGCGCCGACGAGGTACAGCGCGTTCAGCAGCCGGCTGGCGCGTTCCAGGCTCATGCCGGGCCAGACGGCGATCGACTTCAGCGCCGCCGTCTCCTGCTTCAGCCGCGAGATCACCATGCGCAGCGCGCCGCCGGCCTCGGGCAGGGTCTCCAGCGCCCCGGCGGCCAGCCGGTAGGCGGCGCGGCCGCCGATCTCGCTCAGCGGCCGCCGCCGCGGGCCTTCCATCGCCAGCCGCCACAGCAGCGGCTCGATCGGCCGGTAGCGCCCGGCGCCCGGCGCGCCGCGTTCCTGCAGCCAGTGCCCGGGCGTGCGAATGCCCGGGCGTTCGACGCCCAGCACGCGCAGCACCGCGAGCCGCGGCGGCGGCTGCATCTCGGGCAGGTCGCGCGGCGCGTGGTAGAGCTGCTGCTGCGGGAACAGCGTCAGCGGCCAGACCCAGGGCGGGCACTCCAGGCAGACCAGCGCCGCCTCGCGGTGGCGCACGCAGGCGGCGACCACCTCCAGCGCGTCGCCGGCGGCCGGGTCCAGCTCGAGCCGGCGCAGGTCGGCCAGCAGCGTCGTCGACAGCAGCGAGGGCCCTTCGCCGCGCGAGAACGGCAGCGGCCCGTGCGCGTCGCGCTGGCGCTGGAAGGCGCTGATGCGCCACAAGGTCGAAGACTCGAAATCCCGCATGCCTGCATCCTCTCTCCGAAGTAGGCGCCGGCCAACTTAGGGGGGATGGCGCGGATTTCGATGCTCGGCTAGGGGCGACGGAGCGTGGTTAGCATCCGGCGATGACGCTTCACCGCCGTGTTCTCGTCGTGCCGGCCGGACTGGCAATCGTTGTGCCAGCTGGCCTCACGCTGCTGGCCGCAGCGCTGGCGGCCGGGGTGCGTCTCCCCAGTTCGTGCCGCAACGGGACCTGCCGCGAGTGCCGCTGCCGGGTGCTCGAAGGCGAGGTGCGCCACACGATCGCCTGGCCGGGGCTGGACGCCGACGAGCGCCGCGACGGCTGGGTGCTGCCCTGCGTCGCCGAGCCGCTGACCGATCTGGTGCTCGAGCAGCCGCGGGCTGCGCGCGTCGATTCGCCCTAGACCGGCTGCGGCAGCGTCACGACGAAACACGCGCCGGTGCCCGGCGTGCTCGTCGCGCTCAGCGTGCCGCCATGGCGCTCGACGATGCCGTAGCTGATCGACAGCCCCAGCCCGGTGCCCTTGCCGACGGCCTTGGTGGTGAAGAAGGGGTCGAAGATGCGCGACAGGTGCTCGGGCGCGATGCCCGGGCCGTCGTCGGCGAAGGCGATGGCCCAGGCGCGGCCGTCGTGGGCCGGGGCGATCGTGATCTGCAGATGCCGCCCCGGCAGCCCGGCGCAGGCGTCGGCGGCGTTCTGGATCAGGTTCATCGCCACCTGCAGCAGCTGGCCCGGGCTGCCCAGCACCGCCGGGTCGCCCGGCGGCGGCGTGAAGCGAACGTCGAAGTCGGGCGCCGTGCCTTTGCGCACCCAGTGGATCGCCCGTTCGACGACGCCGGCCAGGCCGACACGCGTGCGTTCCTCGCGGTCGACGACCGAGAAGCGGCGCAGCCCGGCGACGATGTCGGCGGTGCGCTGCGCGCCTTCGGCCATGCCGTCGATCAGCGAGGGCAGGTCGGCCAGCAGCGGCTCGATGCGCAGGCGCTCGCGCGCGGCCTGCACCGCCGCCGGCTGCGGCTGGGCGTGCACCGTGTCCAGGTACTGCTGCAGGCGTTCGGCATAACGCCGCAGCGCGGCCATGTTGCCGAGCACGAAGCTGATCGGGTTGTTCAGCTCGTGCGCGACGCCGGCCACCAGGCGCCCGAGCGAAGCCATCTTCTCGGAGTGCAGCAGCTGCTGCTGCGTCTGCTTCAGCGCCTCGTGGGTCTGGCGCAGCTCGTGATAGGCGCGTTTCAGCTCGCCCATCGGCCGGCCGACGAAGACGTGGCCCAGCAGCCGGCCGGCGGCGTCCAGGCGCTCCGAGCAGTTGAAGTCCACCGGCACGCGCTGGCCGGCGGCGTCGAGCAGCTGCAGCTCGGCGCTGGCCGGCGCGCGGCGCGACTGGGCGACGAGCTCGTCCATGCGCCGGCGCTCGCCGTCGTCGGCCAGCAGCGTGGCCACCGGCGTGCCGCGCAGCGCGTCGTCGCTCCGGCCGACCAGCGCGCACAGCGCCGGGTTGGTCTCCTCGATCTCGCCGGCGCGGTTGCAGGCCACCAGCACGTCGCTCATCGAGGCCAGCAGGCCGAAGATGAACTGCTGGCTCTGCTCCAGCGCGGCGTTCTTCTCCTCCAGCGCCACCTCGTCGGCGATCAGCTGCGAGTACACCTCGTCCATCTTGTGGATCACGTCGACCCAGGCCGACTCGTCCAGCCCTTCGGGGCGGGCGGCGCTGTCGGCGGGCAGGTCGGGGCGGGGGCGGGGCGTCGGCGACATGGCGGCGGCGGGCTACTGGTCCGCGCGGCTGAACATCGCCGCCAGATGGGCCTCGCCGCGGTCGAGTATGAAGTAGCGGAAGGCCTCGGCGGCCGGCGACAGCTGCTTGGCCGCGGTGTTGACGATGTTCCAGCGCCGCATCAGCGGCAGGCCTTCGACGTGCGGCGCGGCGATCAGCCCGGCCGACCATTCCAGGCCGATCGTGTGCAGCGACAGCAGGCTCACGCCCATGCCGGCCATCACCGCCTGTTTGATGGCCTCGTTGCTGGGCATCTCCATCACGAAGGTCGGCTTCAGGCGGAACTGGTCCAGGTACTCCTGCAGTGCGGTGCGCGTGCCCGAAGCCGGCTCGCGCACGATGAAGGGCTCGTTGGCCAGCGCCGAGGCGGGCACGCTCTCGGCGTGCGCGAAGCGGTGGTCCGGCGCGGTGACCAGCACGTGCGGGTGTTTGGCGAAGGGCTCGGCGCGGCTGGCGAAGTCCACCGGCGGACGGCCCATCACGCAGAGGTCGACCTCGTTGGCCGCCATCATCGCCACCAGCGCCTCGCGGTTGCCCAGGCGCAGGCGCACGTCGATCGCCGGGTGCTCGGTGTGGAACTTGGCCAGCAGCTGCGGCAGGAAGTACTTGGCGCTGCTGACCATGCCGATCGTCAGCCGGCCGCTCTCCAGCCGGGCGAAACGCGCCATCGCGTCCTCGGCTTCCTTCAGCGTGCCCAGCAGGCGGCGCGCGTAGACCAGGAAGTACTCGCCGGCGGTCGACAGCGACATGCGGCGGTGCGTTCGCTCGAACAGCCTGTGGCCGACCTGCGACTCGATTTCCTTGATCTGCAGCGAGACCGCGGGCGGCGTCAGGTGCAGCACCTCGGCCGCGCCTTGCACGCTGCCCTGGCGTGCGACCTCGACGAAGACCCTCAGCTGGCGGAAGGTGACGTTCAATTAAGGTTTCACTTAAGGAACAGTTTGGAAAGTCTAACTGTTCTTTATTCGTTCAGGTTCTTAGAGTCTGCCTACACCCCGTTCGGAGACCACCCGCATGAACAAGCCGCATGAACCCGGCGCCACCGGCGACCAGATCCTGGACAAGAAGCAGCGCTACAGCGCCGGCGTCCTGAAGTACCGTCAGATGGGCTACTGGGACAGCGACTACGTGCCCAAGGCCACCGACGTGGTCTGCCTGTTCCGCATCACGCCGCAGGAAGGCGTGGACCCGATCGAAGCCGCCGCCGCCGTGGCCGGCGAGTCCAGCACCGCGACCTGGACCGTGGTCTGGACCGACCGCCTGACCGCCTGCGACAGCTACCGCGCCAAGGCCTACAAGGTCGAGCCGGTGCCGGGCCGGCCCGGCGAGTACTTCGCCTGGGTGGCCTACGACCTGATCCTGTTCGAAGAAGGCTCGATCGCGAACATGACCGCGAGCCTGATCGGCAACGTCTTCAGCTTCAAGCCGCTGAAGGCCGCGCGGCTGGAGGACATCCAGATCCCGGTGGCCTACGTCAAGACCTTCAAGGGCCCGCCGACCGGCCTGATCGTCGAGCGCGAGCGCCTGGACAAGTTCGGCCGCCCGCTGCTGGGTGCGACGACCAAGCCCAAGCTGGGCCTGTCGGGCCGCAACTACGGCCGCGTGATCTACGAAGGCCTGAAGGGCGGCCTGGACTTCATGAAGGACGACGAGAACATCAACTCGCAGCCCTTCATGCACTGGCGTGACCGCTTCCTCTACGTGATGGACGGCGTCAACAAGGCCAGCGCCGCGACCGGCGAGGTCAAGGGCTCGTACTTGAACGTCACCGGCGCGACGATGGAAGACATCTACGAGCGTGCCGAGTTCGCCAAGGAACTGGGCAGCGTCGTGATCATGGTCGACCTGATCATCGGCTGGAGCGCCATCCAGTCGATCGCCAACTGGGCGCGCAAGAACGACATGATCGTTCACATGCACCGCGCCGGCCACGGCACCTACACGCGCCAGAAGAACCACGGCGTCAGCTTCCGTGTGATGGCCAAGTGGCTGCGCCTGGCGGGTGTCGACCACCTGCACACCGGCACCGCGGTCGGCAAGCTCGAAGGCGACCCGCTGACCGTGCAGGGCTACTACAACGTCTGCCGCGACGCCTACACCAAGCAGGACCTGCCGCGCGGCCTGTTCTTCGACCAGGACTGGGCCGACCTGCGCAAGGTCATGCCGGTGGCCTCGGGCGGCATCCACGCCGGCCAGATGCACCAGCTGATCGACCTGTTCGGCGACGACGTGATCCTGCAGTTCGGCGGCGGCACCATCGGCCACCCGGCGGGCATCCAGGCCGGTGCGGTCGCCAACCGCGTCGCGCTCGAAGCGATGGTCAAGGCGCGCAACGAAGGCCGCGACATCAAGAACGAAGGCCCCGAGATCCTGCAGAAGGCGGCTCAGTTCTGCACTCCGCTAAAGCAGGCGCTGGACACCTGGAAGGACGTGTCGTTCAACTACGCCAGCACCGACCAGTCCGACTACGCCGTCACCCCGGCCACCTCTGCCTGACGCCGCCCGAAGGAGCACCCGCACCATGATGACCAACCCCACCGGCCGGCTCACGCAAGGCCAGTTCAGCTTCCTCCCGGACCTGACCGACGAGGAGATCACGCTGCAGATCGAGTACGGCCTGAAGAAGGGCTACGCCTGGAGCATCGAATACACCGATGACCCGCACCCGCGCAATACGTACTGGGAGATGTACGGCATGCCGATGTTCGACCTGCAGGACGCCGCCGGCGTGCTGATGGAGCTGAACGCCTGCCGCAAGACCTTCCCCAACCACTACATCCGCCTGATGGCCTTCGATTCGACCCGGGGCATCGAGTCGATCGCGATGAGCTTCCTCGTCAACCGGCCGCCGACCGAGCCCGGCTTCGGCGTCGTGCGCCAGGAGGTCAACGGCCGCTCGATGCGCTACACGGTCCACAGCTACGCGACCGACAAGCCGGAAGCGCAACGCTACTGACCCCGGAGGCGCCGTGTACCGCATCGCACCCTCGATCCTGTCGGCCGACTTCGCCCGCTTGGGCGAGGAGGTGCGAGCGGTGGTCGCCGCCGGCGCCGACTGGATCCACTTCGACGTGATGGACAACCATTACGTCCCAAACCTGACTTTCGGGCCGATGGTCTGCCAGGCATTGCGCCGGCACACCGAGGCGCCGATCGACGTGCACCTGATGGTGCAGCCGGTGGACGCGCTGGCCACGGCCTTCGCCAAGGCCGGCGCGGATCTCGTGAGCTTCCATCCCGACGCCAGCACGCACGTCGACCGCACGCTGCAGCTGATCAAGGCCGAAGGCTGCCAGGCGGGCCTGGTGTTCAACCCCGCCGAGCCGCTGGATGTGCTGGAGTGGGTGATCGACAAGGTCGATCTGGTGCTGATCATGAGCGTCAACCCGGGCTTCGGCGGGCAGTCGTTCATCGACAGCGCGCTGCGCAAGATCGAGAAGGCGCGCCAGATCATCGACGCCAGCGGCCGCGACATCCGGCTGGAAGTCGACGGCGGCATCAAGGTCGACAACATCCGGCGCGTGGCCGATGCCGGGGCCGACACCTTCGTCGCCGGCAGCGCGATCTTCAGCCAGCCGGACTACGCCGCGGTCATCGCCGCGATGCGCGCCGAGCTGGCGCGCCGCGACCAGAAGGAGTTCGTCTGATGGGCGCGCCGCTGTATTCGATCCCCGGCGCCGCGATCAGCGCGCCGGCCGCGCCGGCGCAGGACGAGGCCAAGCCGGTGCCGCGCACCGTCGGCGAGGTGCTGGCGCAAAGCCAGGTCGAGGCGGTGATGGACGAGCTCGAGCACGACCTCGTCGGCCTGGCGCCGGTCAAGCAGCGCATCCGCGACATCGCCGCACTGCTGGTCATCGACAAGCTGCGGCTGAACCTGGGCCTGGCGGCGCAAATGCCCAGCCTGCACATGTGCTTCACCGGCAACCCCGGCACCGGCAAGACGACGGTGGCGCTGCGCATGGCCGAGATCCTCCACCGCCTGGGCTACGTGCGAAAGGGCCACCTCGTCGCCGTGACGCGCGACGACCTCGTCGGCCAGTACATCGGCCACACCGCGCCCAAGACCAAGGAAGTGCTGAAGAAGGCGATGGGCGGCGTGCTGTTCATCGACGAGGCCTACTACCTGTACCGCCCCGAGAACGAACGCGACTACGGCCAGGAAGCCATCGAGATCCTGCTGCAGGTGATGGAGAACCAGCGCGACGACCTCGTCGTGATCCTCGCAGGCTACAAGGACCGCATGGACACCTTCTTCAAGTCCAACCCCGGCATGAGCTCGCGCATCGCGCACCACCTCGACTTCCCGGACTATTCGGGCGAGGAACTGCTGCAGATCGCCGACCGCATGACCAGCGGCATGAACTACCGCTTCGGCCCGGGCACGCGCGAGGCCTTCGCCGAATACCTGGAGCTGCGCCTGGCGCAGCCCAACTTCGCCAACGCGCGCAGCGTGCGCAACGCGCTCGACCGCATGCGCCTGCGCCAGGCCTCGAGGCTGTTCGCCGAGCGCGACCGCGCGCTCACCGAAGCCGACCTGACGACGCTGGCCCCGGAGGACATCCTCGCCAGCCGTCTGTTCCAGACCGCCGAGCGCTAGACCTGCTTTCCTACTCTCCCGTCAGAAAGCCCACCATGCCCTTGTCCCAACGCTGGACGCTGACCCGCTACCTGATCGAGGAGCGTCGCCGCTTCCCGAACGCCAGCGGCGACCTCAACGCGCTGATCCTCGACATCTCGCTGGCCTGCAAGGCCATCGGCCGCATCGTCTCCTTCGGCGTGCTGGGCGATTCGCTGGCGCCGGAGGTCACGGCCGCGGGTGGCGCCGTCAACGTGCAGGGCGAGGTGCAGAAGCCGCTGGACGTGCTGTCCAACGAGATCTTCCTGCGCATGAACGAGTGGAACGGTCATCTCGCCGGCATGGCCTCCGAGGAGATGGAGACGCCGCACCAGATTCCGGGCAACTACCCGCGCGGCAAGTACCTGCTGACCTTCGACCCGCTGGACGGCTCCAGCAACATCGACGTCAACGTCTCGGTCGGCAGCATCTTCTCGATCCTGCGTGCGCCGCAGGCGGTGCTCGACTCGGGCCGCGAGGTCACCGTCGACGACTTCCTGCAGCCCGGCACCGAGCAGGTGGCCGCCGGCTACGCGATCTACGGCCCGGTGACGATGCTGGTGCTGACCGTCGGCAACGGCGTCGTCGGCTTCACGCTGAACCACAACCTCGGCGAGTTCGTGCTGACGCACCCGAACCTGCGCGTGCCGGCGGACACGCACGAGTTCGCGATCAACAGCTCCAACAGCCGCTTCTGGGAGCCGCCGGTCAAGCGCTACGTCGACGAATGCCTGGCCGGCAAGACCGGCCCGCGCGGGCGCGACTTCAACATGCGCTGGATCGCCAGCATGGTCGCCGAGGCGCACCGCATCCTGATGCGCGGCGGCGTCTTCATGTACCCGCGCGACACCAAGGACCCGAGCAAGAGCGGCCGCCTGCGCCTGCTCTACGAGGCCAACCCGATCGGCTTCGTGATGGAGCAGGCCGGCGGCCGCGCCTCCACCGGCCGGCAGCCGGTGCTGGGCGTCAAGCCGAGCTCGCTGCACCAGCGCATCGGCCTGGTGTTCGGCTCCAAGAACGAAGTGGAGCGCATCGAGCGCTACCACCACGAACCCGCCGAGCGCGAACCGTGCAACCCGCTGTTCGCCGAACGCAGCCTGTTCAGAGACTGAAGAGAAAGACAAGCATGTCCGAACGCCACCCCATCATCGCGATCACCGGATCGTCGGGTGCCGGCACCACGTCGGTGACGCGCACGTTCAGCAACATCTTCCGCCGCGAGAACATCAAGGCCGCCATCGTCGAAGGCGACAGCTTCCACCGCTACGACCGCAACGAGATGCGGCTCAAGATGCTGGAAGCCGAGAAAGTCGGCAACAAGCACTTCAGCCACTTCGGCCCCGAGAACAACCTCTTCCCCGAGCTGGAACAGCTGTTCCGCAGCTACGGCGAAACCGGCATCGGCCGCAGCCGCAAGTACCTGCACGACCCGGTCGAGGCCGCGCCCTACGGCCAGGAGCCCGGCACCTTCACGCCCTGGGAAGACATCGAGGCCGGCACGGACCTGATGTTCTACGAAGGCCTGCACGGCGCCGTCGTGACGCCCGAGGTCGACATCGCGCGCTACCCCGACCTGCTGATCGGCGTCGTCCCGGTGATCAACCTGGAGTGGATCCAGAAGCTCTACCGCGACAAGAACGTGCGCGGCTATTCGACCGAGGCGGTGACCGACACCATCCTGCGCCGCATGCCGGACTACGTGCACTACATCGTCCCGCAGTTCACGCACACCCACGTGAACTTCCAGCGTGTGCCGGTCGTCGACACCTCCAACCCCTTCATCGCGCGCGACATCCCGCAGCCCGACGAGAGCCTGTGCGTGATCCGCTTCGCCAACCCGAAGGGCATCGACTTCCCCTACCTGCTGAACATGATCAACGACTCGTGGATGTCGCGTGCGAACACCATCGTCGTGCCCGGCGGCAAGATGGAACTGGCGATGCAGCTGATCTTCACGCCCTTCATCTGGCGCATGATGGAACGGCGCAAGCGCGCGCTGGGGGCCCTGTGATGAGCGCGCCCACCACCACCCGCCTGGCCGACGCGCTGCGCGTGCTGGCCGTCGACGCCGTCGAGGCCGCCAAGAGCGGCCACCCCGGCGCGCCGATGGGCATGGCCGAGATGGCCACCGTGCTGTGGACGCGCCACCTGCGCCACGACCCGGCCGCACCCGCCTGGGCCGACCGCGACCGTTTCGTGCTCAGCAACGGCCACGCCTCGATGCTGATCTACGGCCTGCTGCACCTCAGCGGCTACGAGCTCCCGCTCGACGAGCTGAAGCGCTTCCGCCAGCTGCACAGCAAGACTGCCGGCCACCCCGAGGTCGGCATCACGCCGGGCGTCGAGACGACGACCGGCCCGCTGGGCCAGGGCCTGGCCAACGCCGTCGGCATGGCGCTGGCCGAGAAGCTGCTGGCCGCCGAGTTCAACCGCCCGGGCCACACCGTCGTCGACCACCGCACCTGGGTCTTCCACGGCGACGGCTGCCTGATGGAAGGCATCAGCCACGAGGCCTGCTCGCTGGCCGGCACGCTGCGCCTGTCCAAGCTGGTCGCGCTCTACGACGACAACGGCATCTCGATCGACGGTCACGTCGACGGCTGGTTCACCGACGACACGCCGGCGCGTTTCCGCGCCTACGGCTGGAACGTCATCGGCCCGATAGACGGCCACGACGCTGCCGCGCTCGACGCCGCGATGACCGCGGCGCGCGCCCAGGGCGACGCCGCCGACGGTAAGCCGACGCTGATCGTCTGCAAGACGACGATCGGCAAGGGCGCGCCGAACAAGGCCGGCGGCCACGACGTGCACGGCGCGCCGCTGGGCGCCGCCGAGGTCGCGGCGATGCGCCAGGCGCTGGACTGGCCCTGGGGTCCGTTCGAGATCCCCGACGAGCTGCGCGCCGCCTGGGACCAGCGTGAACGCGGCGCCGCGACGCACGCCGACTGGACGGCACGTTTCGCCGCCTACCGCGCCGAGCACCCGCAACTCGCCGCCGAGTTCGAGCGCCGCATGGCGGGCGTCCTGCCGGCCGGCCACGCCGAACGCACCGCCGAAGCCGTCGCCAGGCTGGCCGCGTCGGCCGGCACCGTCGCCACGCGCAAGGCCAGCCAGCTCGCGCTGGACGCGCTGGCCCCGGGCCTGCCCGAGCTTTTCGGCGGCTCGGCCGACTTGACCGGCTCCAACCTGACCAACTTCAAGGGCTGCGTCGTCGCCGGCCGTGACCGGCCGGGCAACCACCTGAGCTGGGGCGTGCGCGAGTTCGGCATGGCCGCCGCGCTCAACGGCATGGCGCTGCACGGCGGCTTCATCCCCTACGGCGGCACCTTCCTGACCTTCAGCGACTACAGCCGCAACGCGGTGCGCATGGCCGCGCTGATGAAGCAGCGTGTGATCCACGTCTTCACCCACGACTCGATCGGCCTGGGCGAAGACGGCCCGACGCACCAGAGCGTCGAGCACGTGCCCTCGCTGCGCCTGATCCCGAACCTGGACGTCTGGCGCCCGGCCGACACCGCCGAGACCGCCGTCGCCTGGGCCAGCGCGATCGCGCGCCACGACGGCCCCAGCGCGCTGGCGCTGTCGCGCCAGAACCTGCCGCCGCTGGCCGGCGCCGAACGTGCGGCCGACATCGCGCGCGGCGGCTACGTGCTGGCCGACGCCGAAGGCGCGCGCGCGGTGATCATCGGCACCGGCTCCGAGCTGCACCTGGCCTTGCAGGCGCAGGCGGCGCTGGCCGCCGAGGGCATCCCGGTGCGGGTCGTGTCGATGCCCAGCAGCTCGGTCTTCGACCGCCAGGACGCGGCCTACGTCGACGCCGTGCTGCCGCCGGAGCTGCCGGCGGTGGCGGTCGAGGCCGCGCACCCGGACTTCTGGCGCAAGTACGTCGGCCGCCGCGGTGCGGTCGTCGGCATCGCCAGCTTCGGCGAATCGGCGCCGGCGCCGACGCTCTACCAGTACTTCGGCATCACCGCCGAACGTGTCGCCGAGGCCGTGCGCGGCCTCCTCGGCTGACCTTCCTCCCGAAGGAGACCACGATGCTGCGCGCCCTGCTGATCGACCTCGACGGCACCCTCGTCGACACCGCGCCCGAGCTGGCGCTGGCGCTCAACGCCACCTTGCGCGCCTGGCAGCGCGAGACGGTGGACGAGGAGACGGTGCGCGGCTGGATCGGCGACGGCGCGCGCGCGCTCGTGGAGAAGGCCTTCGGCGGGCCGGTGGACGAAGCCGTGTGGCAGCACTTCTCGCTGGTCTACAGCGAGGTCTGCGGGCTGCACAGCACGCTGTTCCCCGGCGCGCGCGAGCTGCTGCAGCGCCTGGCCGGCGACGGCGTGCGCCTGGCGGTGCTGACCAACAAGGAAGCCGCCTTCGCCCACCGCCTGCTGGCGCGCCACGACATCGCCGACCTGTTCGACCTGCTCGTCGCCGGCGACTCGCTGACGGTGCGCAAGCCCGACCCGGCGGTCGCCGGCCACGCGCTGGCCGCGCTGGACGTGCCGGCCGAGGAGGCCGCGCTGCTCGGCGACTCGGTCACCGACGTGCGCACCGCGCGCGCCGCCGGCCTGCGTGCCTGGATCGTGGGCCACGGCTACCCGGCCGGCGAGTTCGCCGGCGCCGACCGTCCCGATGCCTTCGTCGGCTCGCTGGCCGAGTTCGACCCGCGTTCGCTCGCCGGCGGCGAAGCCCGGCGTCCGATCCACTGATCCCGCCCGGCGCCGGCCGCGGCGCCGTTCCCGTTCCCACACGAAGACGTCACGTCCGTCCGTGACGCAGGAGTTGCCATGCCTCTCATCGCGCTGCGCCCGCTGCTCGACCACGCCGCCGAACACGACTACGGCGTGCCGGCCTTCAACGTCAACAACATGGAGCAGATCCAGGCGATCCTGCAGGCCGCCCAGGCCTGCGACGCGCCGGTGATCCTGCAGGCCAGTGCCGGGGCGCGCAAATACGCCGGCGAGCCTTTCCTGCGCAAGCTGGTCGAGGCCGCCGTCGAGCAGTACCCGGCGACGCCGATCTGCCTGCACCAGGACCACGGCGCCTCGCCGGCGGTCTGCGTGCAGGCCATCCGCTCGGGCTTCACCAGCGTGATGATGGACGGCTCGCTGCGCGAGGACCAGAAGACGCCGGCCAGCTACGACTACAACGTCGAGGTCACGCGCCGCGTCGTCGAGATCGCGCGTGCCGTCGGCGTCAGCGTCGAAGGCGAACTCGGCTGCCTGGGCTCGCTGGAGACCGGCACCGCCGGCGAGGAAGACGGTGTCGGCGCCGAAGGCACGCTCGACCACGCCCAGCTGCTGACCGACCCCGAGCAGGCCGCCGACTTCGTCGCGCGCACCGGCGTCGACGCGCTGGCGATCGCCATCGGCACCAGCCACGGCGCCTACAAGTTCACCCGCCAGCCCACCGGCGACATCCTGGCCATCGACCGCATCGCCGCGATCCACGCGAAGATCCCGAACACCCACCTCGTGATGCACGGCAGCTCCAGCGTGCCGCAGGAGTGGCTGGCGATCATCCGCCAGCACGGCGGCGCGATCCGCGAGACCTACGGCGTGCCGGTCGAAGAAATCGTGCGCGGCATCCGCCATGGTGTGCGCAAGATCAACATCGACACCGACATCCGGCTCGCGATGACCGGTGCCATGAGAAAAGTCATGGCGGAAAAACCGGAAGAGTTCGATCCTCGCGCGTTTTTGAAGGCTGCAACCGCGGCCGCGCGCGACATCTGCCGGGACCGCTTCGAGGCCTTCGGCTGCGCCGGGCAGGCCTCCCGGTTGGGTCGTGGGCGCGGCTGACGCGAACGGGGAAACCACCATGACCTTGAAGGCGCTGCTCTGGGACGTCGACGGCACTCTGGCCGAAACCGAAGACCATGGGCACCGGGTCGCCTTCAACCTCGCGTTCAAGGAAGCCGGCCTGCGCTGGCGCTGGGACAGCGAGCTCTACGGCGACCTGCTCAAGGTCACCGGCGGCAAGGAGCGGCTGATGGCCTGGCTCGAACGCGTGGACCCGCAGGCCGCCGCCGCGCCCGAAGCCGCCGCGCGCATGGCTCGGCTGCACGAACGCAAGACCGCGATCTACGTCGACCTGCTGGCGCGCCGCGCGGTCGGGCTGCGCCCGGGCGTCTCTCGCCTGCTCGACGACGCCCAGGCCGCCGGCTTGCGCCAGGCGATCGCGACGACGACGACGCCGGCCAACGTCACCCAGCTGATCGACGTCACGCTGGGCGGCCGCGGCCACCGGCTGTTCGAGATCGTCGGCGCCGGCGACGCGGTGCCGAACAAGAAACCGGCACCGGACATCTACCGCTGGGTGCTGGAGCGCATGCGCCTGGAACCGCACGAATGCCTGGCGGTCGAGGATTCGCGCATGGGCGTCGAAGCCGCGGCGGCCGCCGGCGTGCCGGTGCTGCTGGTGCGCAGCCGCTACACCGGCACCGCGACGATCCCCGGCACCGTCGGCGACCTGCCCAGCCTCGAAGGCGTGCGCCTGCAGCAGCTGCGCGACTGGCACGCGAAGGCGGTGCAGGGCAGCGCGGCCGCGGCCTGAGCCTTCCTGTTCAATGGACCGTGCAGACCATGCACGGATCGAACGAACGCACGACGTGCTGAACCGCGACCGGCGTCGTCTCGCCGGCTGAGACCGGCGCGCCGACCAGCGCCGCTTCCAGCGCGCCGGGCACGCCGGCCGCGTCGCGCGGCGAGAAGTTCCAGCTCGTCGGCGCGACGATCTGCCAGCTGGCGATGCGCCCGCGCTCCAGCCGCAGCCAGTGGCCGAGCGCGCCGCGTGCGGCTTCGGTGAGACCGCAGCCTTCGGCTTCGTCGGGCAGCCGCGTCGCGACGTGGAACGGCTCGCGCGGCACGATCGCCGCCAGCGCCTGCTCCATCAGCCCCGGCAGCCGCGCCAGCTCGACCAGCCTCGCCAGCACACGCGCCGCGACGCCGCAGCCGTGGCGCGCGACGAAGTCCGTCACCAGCGGCTGGCCGGCCAGCAGCTGCCGCGCCAGCGCGCCGGTCTCGACGACCCGGCCGGCCAGGCGCGGCGCCTTGTTCCAGGTGTAGCCGCCGGGTTTGTCGGCGTCGGGGCGCGTCAGGCCGACGCTGGGATGCAGCGCGCCTTCGGGCGCGTCGGCCAGCCAGGCGTGGGTCGCGTCCTCGGTGATCGTCGCCAGGTCCAGCGGCACGATGCGGCCGTCCTCCCAGACGCCGGGCGGGAAGGCGTGGCCGCCGTCGGGCTGCACGAAGCCGCCGTAGCCCAGCAGCCGGCCGGGGCCGGGGCCCAGCGTCGCCAGGCCGAGGTCAGCCGCGATGTCCAGCCAGAGCCGCAAGTCGCCACGCCCCGGCGCCGCGGCACGCCAGCGCTCCAGCGCCGCCTCGTCGTGCAGCGCCAGCAGCTCTTCCAGCGGCGCACCGACGAGTTCCTGCTCCAGGAAGGCGCGGAACTCGCGCACGCGCGCCAGCAGCCGCAGGCGTTCGGCGGCTTCGATCGCACGCGAGCTGCCGCCCGGCTGGATGCTCTGCGTGTGCGGCCACTTGCCGCCCAGCGTGCCCAGCAGCTCGAACCAGCGCTGGCGCGCGGCCAGCGCCTTGCGTGCCTGCACGCCGGCGAGCGCGGCGAAACGCCGTTCGGCTTCGGCGAACCACGGCCGAGCGGCGTAGGCCGGCCGGGTGAAGTCGGGCATGAAGAACAGATAGAAGTGCGACAGGTGGTCGGCCGCGTTCTCGGTGCCCAGCATCAGGTTGGTGGTGTGCACGCCGTTGGGCGGCGGCGTCACGCCGGCCGCCGCGGCCAGCGCCCGGGCCGCGGCGACCGACTGCGACACCGAGCAGATGCCGCAGATGCGCGGCACGACGACCAGCGCGTCCATCGCCGGGCGGCCGACCAGCATCTGTTCGAAACCGCGGTACATCGGCGACACCACCTCGGCCGAGGCGACGCGGCCGTCGGCGACGTCCAGCCGCACTTCCAGGTCGCCCTCCACGCGGTTGAAGGGGCCGACGATCAAACGACTCATGCGGCGATTCTGGCCGGCGGCCTCACTTGCGCGTGCGCCGGATCGCCGGCGGCACGACGACGTGGTCGGCCACCGCGTTCTGCTTCACGCGCCGCGGCGTCGCGCTCTTGGCCAGCGAGGACAGCGCGACGAACCAGGCCTTGGGCATGTCGGTCGGCAGCCCGATCGGGATGCCGGCCAGCTTGGGCGTGCTGTCGAAGGCGTGGCCCGGCTCCTGGAAACCGGGTTCGGTGCAGCTGATGCAGGCGTAGCCGCCGCGTGTGCACGAACCTTCGCCGTTCCACAGCCGGGTGTTGCAGTCGGCGTGCGCCTGAGTGCCTTTGCAGCCCAGGTGTTCCATCATGCAGCCCAGGTCGGACGGCCGTTCGGCGCTGGCCTTGAACTCGTAGTACTCGTTGCGCGTGCAGCCGTGGTGCACCAGCTGGTCGGCGTAGAAACGCGGGCGCTGCAGCGCGTCGAGGTCGGCGGCGGCCAGCGAGCCGTCGGCCAGCGCCATCAGCGTCTCCAGCACCCAGCCCGGGTGTGTCGGGCAGCCGGCGATGTTGACCACCGGCAGCCCGCCGGCGGCGCGGAACCCGGCGCCGAGCAGGCCGCCGGCCAGTTCGTCCTCGTACTGCAGGCCGCAGGCTTCGGTGGGGTTGGCGCCGCCGGCGGTCACGCCGCCCCAGGCGGCGCAGCTGCCGACCGCGACGACGTGGCGCGCCTGCGCGGCCAGCCGGCGCACCCAGGAGATCATCGGCACGCCGGTGCCGGCCAGCAGGTGGAAGCGCCCGCTGCCGTTGGGGCCGCGCAGCAGCGCGCCTTCGACGACCAGCACGTCCAGCGGCCGGCGGCCGTTGGCGATCTCGTCGAGCAGCGCCGTGACCTCGTCGCCGCTGGCGCGCGACAGCGAGGGGTGCCACAGCAGGCGCAGGCCGGCGTCGGCCAGCAGCGCCGGGAAGTCGGGCGTGTCGGCGCACAGCAGCGACATGCTGCAGCCGCCGCAGCCGCCGCTCTGCAGCCAGAGCACGTCCAGCGGCGCGTTCACGGCGGCGACTCCAGGCCGAAGCGCTGCAGCTTGGCGCGCAGGCCCATGCGCGACAGGCCCAACTCGGCGGCGGCCTGGGTCTTGTTCCACTGCAGGCGCAGCATGGTCTCGCGCAGGATCATCGCCTCGACGGCGTCGAGCCGGTCCTGCAGCCGCCCGGCGGCCGGCAGCGCGGCGGCGGTGGTCGACGCCGCGGCGCCGGTCTGGCCCTGCAGCAGCCGGCGCGACAGCGCCCGCGCCGGCAGGCGCAGCTCGTCGCTGAGCGCCAAGGCGCGCGCCAGCTCGTTGCGCAGCTCGCGCACGTTGCCCGGCCAGGGGTAGCCCATCAGCACGGCGCGGCAGTCGTCGTCCAGGCCGCTGGCCGGGCGGCCGAGCTCGGCCGAGACGTCGGCCAGCAACTGCTCGGCGATGGCGATGACGTCGCCCGGGCGCTCGCGCAGCGGCGGCACTTCCAGCGAGACGCCGGCGATGCGGTAGTACAGGTCCTCGCGGAAGCTGCCGGCGCGCACCGCGGCTTCGAGGTCGCGGTGGGTCGCGGCGATTACGCGCACGTCCACCGGCAGCGTGCGCGACGAGCCCACCGGCCGCACCTCGCCTTCCTGCAGCACACGCAGCAGCTTGACCTGGAACGCCGCCGAGGTGTCGCCGACCTCGTCGAGGAAGATCGTGCCGCCGTCGGCCTGCTGGAACAGGCCGATGCGGTCTTCGACGGCGCCGGTGAACGAGCCGCGCTTGTGGCCGAAGAGCTCGGTCTCCAGCAGCGTGTCGGGCACGGCGCCGCAGTTGACGACGACGAAAGGCCCGGCCATGCGCGGCGAGGCGCAGTGGATCGCCCGCGCCAGCAGCTCCTTGCCGGTGCCCGACTCGCCGAGGATCAGCGCCGACAGGTCGTAGCGTGCGACACGTTCGGCCATCGCGCAGACGCCGTCCAGCGGGCTGCCCGGGGCGCGCACGATGCGGTCGAAGTCGTAGGCGCGGCGCACCTCGCGCAGCGTGGCGTCGCGGCGCTGCTGCAGCGCACGCGGGCCGGCGCGCAGGTCGAGTTCCAGGCGCTGCAGGCCGTGCTGCAGCCGGCTGGCCTCGACGGCGCTGCGCACGGTGCCCAGCAGATGGTCGGGCGTCCAGGGCTTGAGCACGTACTGGAAGATGCCCGCCTCGTTGACGCCGGCGATGATGTCGTGGCTGTCGGTGTAGCCCGACACGAGGATGCGCACGACGTCGGGCCAGGTCTCGCGGATCTGCTTGAAGAACTCGACGCCGGTCAGCCCCGGCATGCGCTGGTCGCAGAGCACGACCTGGATCGCGTGGCGCTCGAGCATGCCGCGTGCGGCTTCGGCGTCGGGCGCGGTGAGCACGCGGAACTCCTCGTCCAGCGTGCGCCGCATCGCCTCCTGCGAGCGCTGCTCGTCGTCGACGACCAGCACCCAGGGCAGTTCACGGCCGGCGGAACCCAGGGCGCGGGCCGCGGCGAAATCGGAGTCGGGGGCGTTCATCGGCGGGCGGTCATCCGCCCGGTTCGGCGGCCAGGGGCCATGCTAGCCGCGATGCGGGCGTGGCGCTTTACGCGTTTTCCGCAGCCGAGCGCCGTGCTCGGGCGAGTGGCCGCCGGCTCAGTCGATGGCCCAGGACTGGTTCACCCGATAGCTGGCGCCGCCACGCGTCAGCGTCAGCTCGACCATGAAGAGCGCCGAGCCCGTGGCGTCTGGCCGCGTGCCGGAGATCACGCCGGTGACGGGATCGATCGTGAGCCAGGCCGGGACGGAGCTCTGGGCGCTCGAGCCGATGAGGCGGAAGCGGTAGTCGTCGCCGTCGCGGGCGGCATACATCGGCCCGGGCGCGATCGTGAACGGCACGCCGGCGCTCAGCCGGTACGTCACCCGATACGGCGGCGAGTTCGGCACTTCGTCGTAGTAGGCCGTCGTGCCTTGCGAGGACACCGGGTAGGTGCCGAAGACGCCGACCGGCCAGAACGCCAGGAAACGCTCCACCTGGGCGACGACGCCGCCGTCCTGCAGCACCTGCGCCACGACGCTGAAGCCGACGAGGCTATCGCGTCCGCCGGTCTGCGGCGTGCCGAAGATCGTGCCAGTCGCCGGGTCGAGCTGAAGGCCTGCCGGCAGAGCGCCAGCGCCGCCGAGCGAGAAACGCAGCGTCTGGCCGTCGCCGACGACGATGTCGGTCGTCGGCGTGAAGCTCATCGGCACGCCGGTGAAGGCCTGACAGCAGCCGTCGTAGTGCAGCGCCAGCGGCTTCGCGTCGACCTGGACGCTGAACTCCAGCGTCGACGGGAACGAGCGCCCGCTGCGCTCCAGCGTGTAGCGCATCACCAGGTCGTAGCGGCTGGTCTGGGTCGGGGTTCCGCTCAGCAGCACGTTGCCCTGCTCGTCGAGCCGCAGCGCCATGCCGGGCGGCAGGCTGCCTTGGGTCAGGTTCAGAGAATGGCGGTCGCCGGGGACCCCGTCGGCGTAGCCAAAGATCTGCGCGACCCGCGCCGTCGGCGAGGCCGCGTCCAGCGGGACGCCGACTTCGAGCGTGAGCTGCGGGCCCGCGCCTGTCGGCGCGATAAATGGTGCAGTGATCGAGAAGACGTAGAGCGCGGAAGCCGTGCCTGCGTGGCCGCTGACGCTCAGGTCCACCCAGCCGTTGTAGACCCCGGTCGTCGTCGCGATGCCCCGAAGCCGGCAGTCTTCGCCGAGGGTGACGCCGTCGGGCAGCGTGCTCTCGGGCCTCAGGCTGCAGTGCGGGGTGTTGCCTTTCAGACCCTGCAGCACCGGCGTCAACTTCGGTGCGGTCATCACCGGGAAGCTCTGGTCGGCGTTCTGGTAGCTGAACGTGACCTCCAGATCGCCGTCGCTGGCACCACCACCGCCACCACCGCAGGCGCTCAGGGCCGCGGCGGCGGCCACGCAGCAGAACAGGCGCGTCCATGCGCGCGACGGAGTGGTGAACATCGGCATCCTTCTGACGGTGGGTCTGCTCGGTGGCGAGCCGCCACCGGCCGGCTGGGGTGCGATGTCCGCCGTCGGACGCGGGACGAACCGATGCTAGCGGTCACTCACGCCGTCAAATGCCGTGTCGTACCGTCATGGAACGATGAGACGGCCGCCATCCCCGCGGTCGCGGGAGCTGCGGCCGGCCAACGTGGCGTCGATGCCGATCAGCAGATGCGCGGCAGCTGTTCGCCCGACAGCCAGTCGACGATGCGCCGCCCGCCCAGCCGCGTCGTCATCTGCACGAAGCGGCGTTCGTCGGCGACGACGCGGCCGATGATCGCGGCGTCGCGGCCGCGCGGGTGGGCGCGCATCGCCGCCAGCAGCGCCTCGGCGTGCTCGGACGCGGCGACGGCCAGCAGCTTGCCTTCGTTGGCGACGTACAGCGGGTCCAGCCCCAGCAGCTCGCAGGCCGCGGCCACCTGCGCCTGCATCGGGATCGCCGCTTCGTCCAGGTGCAGGCCGACACCCGACTGGCGCGCGATCTCGTTGAGCGTCGTCGCGACGCCGCCGCGTGTCGGGTCGCGCAGCGTGCGCACCGCGCCTTCGGGCACCGCGGCCAGCATCGCCGCGACCAGGCCGTTCAGCGCCGCGGTGTCGGAGACGATGCGCGTCTCGAACTCCAGCGACTCGCGCTGCGACAGCACCGCGACGCCGTGTTCGCCGATCGTGCCCGACAGCAGCACCACGTCGCCCGGCCGCGCGTTGGCGCCGCCGATCGCGCGCCCGGGCGGCAGGGCGCCGACGCCGGTCGTCGTGATGAAGACGCCGTCGCCCTTGCCGCGTTCGACGACCTTGGTGTCGCCGGTGACGATGGCGACGCCGGCTTCGCGCGCCGCGGCGGCCATCGACTCGACGATGGTCTTCAGCTCGGCGAGCGCAAAACCTTCTTCGAGGATGAAGCTGGCCGCCAGGTACAGCGGCGTGGCGCCCAGCATCGCGACGTCGTTGACGGTGCCGTGCACCGCCAGGCCGCCGATGTCGCCACCGGGGAAGAACAGCGGCGAGATGACGTGGCCGTCGGTTGCCATCACCAGGCGGTGACCGGGCGGCGGCGCCGGCAGCGCCGCGCCGTCGTCGCCCTGGCGCAGCCATTCGTTGTCGAAGGCGCGTGCGAAAAGTTCGTCGACGAGTTGCGCGGCGGCACGCCCGCCGGCGCCGTGGTTGAGGTCGACGCGGCCCTGGCGCCAGTCGATCGGGCGTTGGTAGTCGGTCTTCATGCGGCGACGACGGGGATGTCCTTGAAACGGCCGTAGGCGTAGTGCGCGGCGCATGCGCCTTCCGAGGACACCATGCACGAGCCCATCGGGTTGTCGGGCGTGCAGACGGTGCCGAACAGCGAGCAGTCCGACGGCGTCTTCACGCCGCGCAGGATGGCGCCGCATTCGCAGCGTTTGTGGTCGGGCACCGGCTGGTAGGTCAACGAGAAGCGCTGCTCGGCGTCGAAACGTGCGTAGGCCGGGCGCAGTCGCAGCGCGCTGTCGGGCACCGTGCCCAGGCCGCGCCACTCGAAGGACTCGCGATGCTCGAAGACCTCGGCCATCGCCGCGATCGCCGCGGCGTTGCCTTCGCGGCCGACGGCGCGCACGAACTCGTTCTCGACCTCGGCTCGGCCGTCGTTGACCTGGCGCACCAGCATCAGGATGGCCTGCATCATGTCCAGCGGCTCGAAGCCGGCGATGACCACCGGCTTGCGGTAGGCCGCGGCGAAGGGCTCGTAGGGCGCCGAGCCGATGACGATGCTGACGTGCGCCGGGCCGACGAAGCCGTCCAGCGGCACCGTGCCCCATTGCGCGACCTCGGGCGAGTTCAGCACGTGGGTGATCGCCGCCGGCGTCAGCACGTGGCAGCAGAGCACGCTGAAGTTGGCCAGGTCCTCGGCCGCGGCCTGTCGCAGCACCAGCGCCGTCGGCGGCGTCGTCGTCTCGAAGCCGATGGCGAAGAACACGACCTCGCGCGCCGGGTTCTGGCGCGCCACTTTCAGCGCGTCGGCGGCCGAATAGACCATGCGGATGTCGCCGCCGCGCGCCTTGGCCTTCAACAGCGACAGACCGCCGGAGGCCGGCACACGCATCGTGTCGCCGTAGGTGCAGACGATGGCGCCGTGCTGCAGCGCCAGCGCGATCGCCTGGTCGACACGGCCGATCGGCAGCACGCAGACCGGGCAGCCGGGGCCGTGGATCATGCGCACGTTGGCCGGCAGCAGCGACGCGACGCCGTAGCGTGCGATGGCGTGCGTGTGGCCGCCGCAGAACTCCATGAAGGCGTAGCGCCGCGCCGGGTCGGCCTCGGCGGCGATGCGTTCGGCCAGGTGGCGCGCGGTGTCGCCGTCGCGGAACTCGTCGACGTATTTCATCGGGCGGCCTCCGCGGCTTCGGCGAACAGCGCCAGTGTGCGTGCGGCTTCCTCGGGGTCGAGCAGGCCGATCGCGAAACCGACGTGCACGACGACGTAGTCGCCGACGGCGGCGGCGGGCACCAGCGCCAGCGAGACGCTCTTGCGCACGCCGCCGAGCTCGACGAGGGCCTCGTCGCCGTCACGGCGTTCGACGACGAGGGCGGGCAGGGCGAGGCACATCAGGCGGTCTCCGGGAGTTCGGCCAGCCGGTGTTCGGCGATGCGGCACTGGCCACGCGCCAGGCCGGCGTCGCCGCAGTCGGCGAGCGCGGCGGGGCGCAGCGGTTCGAGGTCGCGTGCGGCCAGCCCGGCGTGGATCCGGGCCGACAGCACGCGGTTGAAGAAGCAGCCGCCGGCCAGCGCGACACGGCGCACGCCGTGGGCGGCGCAGGCCGCGGCGGCGGCCTCGACCAGGCCGTCGGCCAGCGCGCGGTGGAACAGCGCCGCGCCGCGTGCGGCCTGGCCTTCGGCGCCGAGCTCGACCAGGCGCGCGGCGACCGGGCGCAGGTCGACCACGCCATCCTTGACGACGGCAGCGACGGTCTCGCCGTCGTCGCCGTAGACGGCGGCCAGGCCTTCGAGCGCGATCGCGGCCTCGGCTTCGTGCGCCTGGCGCACCGACACGCCCAGCAGCCCGGCGGCGGCGTCGAACCAGCGGCCGGCGCTCGTCGTCGGCGGGCAGTTCAGGCCGCGTTTGAGCAGGCCGAAAACGGCGCGTGCGGCGGTCTCGCCGACGACCGGGCCCAGGCGCTCTTCGATCTCGGCGCCCCGGCCCAGCGCATGCAGCGCCGCGGCGGCCATGCGCCAGGGCTCCTGCGCCGCGCGGTCGCCGCCGGGCAGGGCCAGCGGCAGCAGCCGGCCGAGGAGGCGGTGGCGCGCGCCGTCCAGCAACAGCACTTCGCCGCCCCAGGCGCCGCCGTCGTCGCCGAGGCCGAAACCGTCGAGCGCGAGACCGATCACCGGCGCGTCCAGGCCGTGTTCGGCCATCACCGCGGCGACGTGCGCGACGTGGTGCTGCACGCCGATCGCCGGCACGCCCAGTTCGGCGGCCAGTGCCAGCGCGAGGCGCGTGCTGTGGAAGTCGGGGTGCAGGTCGTGCGCGACGGCGTCGATGCGGCCGTGCACGCCGTCCAGCAGCGCACTGACCGAGTTCTCGAGCGCCACGCAGGCCTCGGGCGTGCCCAGGTCGCCGTGCATCGCCGAGGCCGTGAAGCGGCCGTCGACCGAGAGCCCGGCGACGTTCTTCAGGAACGCCCCTGTGGCCAGGACGCAGCTCATCCCGGCTGCCCGCCCAGCGCGCGCACCTGGGCTTCCAGCGCCGCGATGCGTTCCTTCAGCGCCGTCTCGCCGTCGGCCGCGGCCGGCAGCGCCGGCTGCGGCGCCAGGTGCAGCAGCCAGGACAGCCAGGCGTCCAGCCCTTCGCCGCTGCGCGCCGAGACCTGCAGCACCTCGATCGCCGGGTTCACGCGGCGCGCGTAATCGATGCAGCGCTGCACATCGAAGTCAAGGTGCGGCAGCAGGTCGATCTTGTTGAGCACCATCAGCCGCGCGGCGGCGAACATGTCGGGGTACTTCAGCGGCTTGTCCTCGCCTTCGGTGACCGAGAGGATCGCCACCTTGGCCGCTTCGCCCAGGTCCCACAGCGCCGGGCAGACGAGGTTGCCGACGTTCTCGATGAACAGCAGGCGCTCGGCGTGGGCGTGGCCGTGATCGTCGTCGTGATGGTGGTGACCGTGCTCGTGATGGTCGTGATGGTGGTGCAGCGGCAGTCGCTCGAAGGCCGCGGCGACCATCGGTGCGTCGAGGTGGCAGCCCTTGCCGGTGTTGACCTGCACCGCCGGCGCGCCGGTGGCGCGGATGCGGTCGGCGTCGTTCGAGGTCTGCTGGTCGCCTTCGATGACCGCGAGCTCGACGCCGGGCGCGCGGCGGCGCAGCGCCTCGATCGTCGCGCACAGCAGCGTCGTCTTGCCCGAGCCCGGGCTGGACACCAGGTTCAGCGCCGTGACGCCGTGGGCGACGAAGTGCGCGCGGTTCTGCGCCGCGACGCGGTCGTTGGCGCCGAGCACGTCGGCTTCCAGCTTGATCGCACGTTCGGCGCTCAGCCCCGGCACCGAGACACGCGCGGCGTTGGCGCCGAAGTCCAGGTCGCCGTTCGGCGCGGCGGCGGCCGTCCGGCCTTCAGGATGCTCGCCCGAGCAGCCACACACGACACACATCCGTCTCTCCTTCGTTGGTTCAGGCCACGATGAGGTCCACGACCTTCAACTCGGTGCCTCCGGTGACTTGCAGCTTGTAGCCGCCGCACAGCGGGCAGGCGTCGCCGCGTGCGGCGATCTCGACGCCGGTGCCGCAGTCCAGGCACCAGGCCTGGCCGGGCGGCTCGTCGATCTCGATGCGTGCGCCGGCCAGCCTGGTGCCCGGCGCCATCGCTTCGAGCGCGAAACGCAGCGCACGCACCTCGACTCCGGCCAGCGCCGGCGCCGACAGGCGCAGCACGGTGACACGTTCGAAAGCCTCGCGTTCGGCGCAGTCCTCGACGATGCGCACGATGCCGCCGGCCAGGCTCATCTCATGCATCGGCGGTTTCCTCGTTCATCGGCCGGCAGCGTACCGGCACGCAGGGGTCGAAGGCGTCGGCCAGCAGTTCGGCCCCACCGGCGTCATCGGGCGCCAGTGCCTGCAGCGTGCGCGCCAGCACGCCCTCGGGGTGGAAGTTCCATTCGGTCGGCGCAAGCACGCGGTAGTCGGCGACGCGCCAGCCGGCGGCGTCGCGCTCGACGCGCACGCGGTGCACCAGCAGCCCGCGTGCGGTCTCGGCCCAGGCCAGGCCGACGCCGGGCGCCGGCGACAGGGCGCCGTGCGCCAGGCGCGCGGGATCGGCGGCCAGGCGCACGAGGTCGACCAGGCGCGAAGCGATGCGGTCCCAGGCGTGGCGCGGCGCCGCGGCGCCATCGGCGGCGCGCGACCAGGGCCCCGTGTCGGGCACGCCGGCGTCCAGCCGCGGGCGCAGCGCCCAGCCGGCTTCGTCGCCGAGGCGGCGGCCGATCTCGGGCAGCGCGGCCAGCGCCAGCGGCGCGACGGCCGGCGTCGCCAGCGTGGTGGCGCGCGCGTGCATCGTGCGCAGCGCCAGCGCCGTCGGCGAAGCGGCGCTGCGGCACCAGTCGGCCACCGCGTCGGCGTCGACGCCCTGAGTGAACCACCCGGCCGGCAGGTCCAGCCAGCGCCGCAGCCAGCCGGCCAGCAAGGCGCCGCGGCCGGCGTCGTCGCCCGGCGCCCACAGCGGCGCCGCGGCGGCCAGCGCGGCGAGGTCCAGCGCGGCCGCGGGGGCGTGGCGGCGCGGCCAGTCGTGGCACAGGCGCAGCAGGTGCTCGCGTACCGTGGAGCCGAACAGCGAGACCGTCGCCGGCGCCAGCGCCTCGCCAGCCCCGGCGGCGCCGATCGCCTCGTGCGCGGCCAGCGCATGCGCCGGGGCGCACAGCGTGAACAGCGCGGCGGCGCGGCGCGGCGCCTCCTGCACCGCCACGCCGTTCAAGAGCCGCGGCGCGAGTTCGGCGCGCGTGCTGACCACCGCCGGCCGGCGCCCGGGGCGCAGCTCGACGTGGCCGGCGAGATCGACCGTCATGCGCCGCGCCCGAAGAGGAAACCGCGCCGCGACGGCACCGGCTCGCGCGCCGGCGGGGGCGGCACCGCGGCCGGCCGCAGCAGCGTCAGCAGCTCGCGTGCGGTTGCCACCGCCGCGGCCTGGTCGGCGAACTCCGTGACCGGCGAGAACAGCGAGCAGGCTTCGTAGCCGCCACAGCGGGGTTCATGCGCGCCGATGAACTCGAAGACCCGGCCGCCGAACTCGCGATCGGCCTTGGCACCGACGGCCAGCGCCGCGCCGGCCGGCAGCCGCACGAGGTTCATGAACCAGGGCGTCAGCAGCACGCCGACGGCGGCTTCGCCGTCCTCTCCCGTGTGCGGCGCGAAGCCGACGGCCTGCACCGCCAGCCGCGGGTTCAGGAAGGGCAGGCCGCGCATGCGTGTCGCCGCGATCTCGCCGAACGCGGCTTCGAGCGCGGGCACACGCGCCATCGGTGTCACCCGGCCGCTCCGTCGTCGGCCAGCACCATGAACTGCTCGGCGTCGCCGTCGCACTGCGGGCAGCGCCAGTGCGCCGGCAGCTCGGCGAAGGGCACGCCGGGCGGGATCTGCCAGGTGGCGTCGCCTTCGGCCGGGTCGTAGACCCACCAGCAGATCTTGCATTCCAGCCGCGCGCCGGCCGGCAGGCGGCTGCGGTCGCCGAGGTAGCTGCCCTCGAAACGCGCCTCGGTGTTCATCCCTGCGCCACCCACTGCAGCACCTCGTCCAGGCGCTCGGCCGAGTCGGCCAGGTCTTCGGGCGCGGCGCAAACGACCTCGGGGATCGCACAGACCTCGACCGAGTTCAGGATCACCTTGTCCTGCGAGTTGTAGTAGACGACGCGCCAGGTGTTGGGCACCCGCGTGTCGGTGATGCGACAGTTGCCGTAGCCGCGCGACAGCACGACGACGCGGCCGGTGCCGATCTGGTGGTCCATGAAGCCGATGTCCTCGGGCGACAGCGGCAGCAGCGTCAGGTTGACGACGTGCGCCGGCTGCCCGGCGCGCCACTGGTGGCGCTGTTCGGCGAGCTCGGTGAGGATGGCCGGCGCGTTCATCACGCCCGGCGGCGGCGCCATCGCTTCGGCGGCCGGGCTGTGGCCGTCTTCCTGCGCCGCGCGCAGCAGCACGGCGGGCACCGGGCCGCATTCGATTGTGTCGGCGACCTGGCCGTCGGCCAGCAGCTCGACGACGCGCCAGACGCCGGCGAAGACCGATTCCTGCACCTGCACCTGCGGCCGGCCGTCGTCGCCCAGCACCTGGGCGCTGACCTCGCCTTCGCCGAGCACCTGGTGCACCAGCGCCAGGTCGTCGGGCGACAGGCCGGCCAGCGACACCGGCGCCGGCGTCTCGCCGCGGGTGCAGGCCTGCACCGCGGCCAGCGCCTGGCGCAGCACGGCGACGGCGGCGTCGTGGCCGCCCAGCTGCTCGGGCTCGGGCAGGCGCGGCGCCTGGTAGGTGGCCATGCCCTGCGGCATCTCCAGGTAGTCCAGGCCGTCGTCCTCGTGGCTGCCGGGGCCGGCGGCCACGAGCGGGATCGGGAAGGGGCGGGGGCTGATCGGGGCGTTCATCGAGCGGCTTTCAATGGCAACCGGGGCCGGCGTCGGCGGCGGCCAGCACGATCGGCGCGCGGCTCGTCGGCATCGCCAGCGCGGCGGCGACGCGCGCGACGAAGTCGGTCCAGTCCAGCATGCCGGCGATCGTCGTCACGTAGCGGCCGTCGCGCAGGAAGACGAGCGAGGGCCAGCGCTGGGCGCCGAAACGCGCCGCCAGGCGGTCTTCGTCGGCGCGCGTCGTGACGCCGACGGTGAAGCGGCCGGGGAAGGCCGCTTGCAGCTCGGGCAGCACGACGGCGACGTCGACGCCTTCGGGGAAACGCACCGGGTCGCCGTGGAAGAACAGCACGCGGTCGCCGTCGCCGGCGAGGAAGGCATCGACCGAGTCGGCACCGACCCAGGTCGCGCCGTGGCGCTCGACGAGGCGGGCGACGAGCGGCGCGGCGCCGTCGGCAGGGGAGGAGTGGCTCATCGGGTGTCGGCGCCGTCGGCGCTGGGAGGGGTGGGGGAAGCGCCGCCGGTCAGGGCGGCGAGCTGGCCGGCGTCCATCGCCGACGGCAGCACGAAGCCGGCGGCGGCGTCGGCGTGGCCGCCGCCCAGGGCCTGTTCGAGCAGGTCCAGCGTCGCGTCGACCTCGGCGGCGCGTGCGGCGTCGATGCGCTCGCGCGCGCTGTCCAGGAATACGAGCAGCCAGTCGCCGGGCGCGACCTCGCCGACCAGCGCGGTCTCGACCGGCTGCGTGCGGCCGCGGCCGGCGACGATCGCGCGGCCCGGCGTCACCGACAGCACCTGCATAGCCACACCGAGGCACATCAGCCGGCCTCCGGCATGAAACGCGCGTCGCCGACGCGGCAGGCCTCGTCTTCGGACGGGCGGCCGGCCTCGTAGGCGGCCAGCGCGATCGTCGCCTGGCTGACGGCGTCGTCGTCCGAGGGCGGCGCCAGCCGCGGTTTCGGGTCGGCGCCCCACAGGCGCAGCGTGTCGACGCCGAGCGCCAGCGCGTCTTCGAGCGCCAGCTTGATGCGCGGGCGCAGGCTGCCGCCGTAGTCCTCCAGCTCCTCGGGCTGGCAGCCGATCAGCAGCACCGACTGCGGGTAGCGGCCGGTCAGCGTCGCCAGCGACAGCACCTCCTGGAAGCCGGTCTGGTGCAGGCTCATCTTCTTGGCGCCCATGAAACGCGGCACGTCCTCGTTCTCGATCAGCTTCAGCGTGCCGGGCTCGAGGCCGTAGTCGATGGCGTCGAAGATCAGGAGCCGTGTCGCCTGCTGCACGTAGTGCACGAGGTACAGGCCCTGGGTGCCGCCGTCGACCAGGCTGACGTGCGGGGCGAAGGTCCAGCGTGCGTCCAGCGCCTCGACGCAGCGCACGCCGAAGCCTTCGTCGGCCCAGAGCACGTTGCCGATGCCGAGCACGACGATGGTCTCGGAGCTGTCACCCGAGGGGTGGCAGGCGCTTTCAGGCATGAGTGAATCCATGGGGCGTCGTCTCGTCGAAGGGAGTTCAGCGCGCGGCCTGGCCGCGGCGCAGCTGCTTCCAGGCGTGGAAGCTGTCGTAGCGCGACTGCAGCGCCAGCCAGTGGCTGGCCGGCAGCCCGAAGGCGAGCGCGCAGCGGATCGCGGTGTCGGCAGACATCGCACGCTGGCCCTGCACCAGCTCGTGCAGGCGCCGGCGCGAGACGCCGAGCACCCGTGCCGCCTGCGACTGCGACATCGCCAGCGGCCCCAGCACCTGGCGCTGCAGGAAGCGCCCCGGATGCACCGGCGCACGCGTCGGCACGCCGGCGGGCGACAACAACGAGCGGGCTGCTAATGCGTCAAGCGGACGCCGCGGAACCGGCTCTGCCGGGCCGCTGGCGTCGCCCCCCTGGGGGGGAGCGCCGAAGGCGCTTCGGGGGGGGGCCATCAGTCTTTGAAGGTGCGGAAGCCGGAGATCATCGTGCTGACCATGCTCTGGCGGCCCATGATGTCTTCGCGGATCGCGGCGTAGACGTGCATCAGCACGAAGATCACCATGCCCCACATGCCCAGCCGGTGCCAGGTGTGCACGTCCTGCGACTGGCCGAACAGCGGGATCACCCAGCCGAACATGACGTCGGCCCAGGAGCCGCGGCCCAGGCCTTCGCTGTAGAGCGCGAAGCCGGTGACGAACATGAAGACCGTGATCGCCAGGAAGCCGGTGACCATGCCCAGGCGCGCCAGCGGGTTGTGGCCGACGTACTGGCCCGGGCGCGGGTCGATGAACAGGTACCAGCGCACCATGCCCATCACGCCGCGCCAGTAGCCGCGCTTGAACAGCGGCAGCGTGAACAGCTCGTGCGAGTGGTGGTTGCCGGCGAAGGCCCAGTACAGGCGGCCGAGGAAACCGACCGCGAACACGTAGGCTGCGGCGAAGTGCGCGAAGCGGATGTAGCCCATCACGTAGCTTGCGCTGGCCTCGCCGCCGACCGAGGGCAGCGGCTTGCCGATCAGGTAGCCGGTGGCCATCAGCACGAAGACCGCCAGCGCGTTGATCCAGTGCCAGGCGCGGATAGGCGCCTCGTAGACGTAGACCGCACGCCGGACGACCGCGCGCTGCGCGACTTCTTCCGCGTCGCTGGGGCTCAGGCGGGTGACGCCGGATTCGATGTCCATGCTCGGTCTCCTCGGTTCTTCTGGCTGTCGGTTCAGGCGCGGGCGAGCAGCATCAGCCCGGCCAGCGCGACGCCGCCGGACAGGGCCCGCCAGACGACGGCCGGCAGCGCCAGCAGGCGCGGCGCGGCGGCCAGGCCCGCGCCGTGCAGCAGCGCGGTGGCGGCCAGGAAACCGGCGGCGTAAGCGGCGAAGCCGCCGGCGGCCGGCAGCTCGGCGCCGTGCGCCAGGCCGTGCAGCGAGCCGGCGACGGCGACCAGCACCAGGCCGGCGGCGGCCGGCAGGCGGCGCGCGAAGGCCAGCATCACGCCGAGCACGACGACGCTGGCGGCGATCGCCGGTTCCACGAGCGCATGGCCCCAGCCGGCGGCACCGGCGACGGCGCCGGCCAGCAGCGCGGTCATGAACAGCGCCGGGCCGGCGAGGCGGCGCACGCCGCTGAAGGCCGCGGCCGACCAGAGGCCGACGGCGACCATCGCCAGCAGGTGGTCCAGACCCAGCGGGTGCACGAGGCCGGCGGTCAGCGTCGTGGTGTCGTGGCCCGGGTGGGCGAACGCGGGCGCCGCGGCGGCGGCGAGCAGGACGGCGGGGACGAGCTTCTTCATCGGGTTGTCCTTCCAGGTCGGGCGCGGCGCTTTCAGCGCACCTTCACGGTCGTCAGTTCGCGGCCGTCTTCGCTCATCACGTGGGTCGAGCAGGCCAGGCAGGGGTCGAAGGAGTGCAGCGTGCGCAGGATCTCGACCGGCTGTTCCGGGTTGACCATCGGCGTGCCCAGCAGGCTGGCCTCGAAGGCGCCGATCTGGCCCTTGGCGTCGCGCGGGCTGCCGTTCCAGGTGGTCGGCACGACGCACTGGTAGTTCTCGATCTTGCCGTCCTTGATGCGGATCCAGTGGCCCAGCATGCCGCGCGGCGCGGCGACGGTGCCGACGCCCTTGGCCTCCTTGGGCCAGGTCGCCGGGTCCCACTTCTCGACGTTGGCGGTGGCGGTGTCGCCGGCGCGGATGTTGGCCACCAGCTCGTGGTAGTCGGCGAGCATCATCTCGCCGCAGTACTGGCCTTCGAGGCAGCGCGCCAGCGTGCGGCCGATGGTCGTCGGCAGCAGCTGCTTCAGGGTGTACTGCGTTTCCGGCAGGCCCAGGGCCTTGGGGATGGCGTGGTTGATCGCCTCGGCGGCGAAGTCCACCTGCTCCTTGACGCGCTGGCAGTACTTGTTGCCCTTGAGCGCATGGGCGTAGCCGAGGATGTAGCGCGACAGCGGGCCGACCTCGACGGCGTGGCCGCGCCAGCGCGGCGACTTGATCCACGAGTACTTGGCGCTCTCGTCGATGTTCTCGATCGCGGTGCGCGTGCCCTTGGTCTTGGCGCCGAGCTCGAACTTCGGCTCGGTGACGCCGTCCCAGGGGTGCAGGCCCTTGCTCTCGTCGGCGTACTGGTACCAGCTGTGGGCGACGAACTCCTGCACCTGCTCGGGGTCGCGCGGGTCGATGGCGTGGATCTCGTCCCAGTTGCCGTTGAGGATGACGCCGCCGGGCAGCTGGTGCGTCGCGTGGTCGTAGGCCACCTTGTCGTAAGTGCCGTAGTCGGCGACGTTCAGCGCCGAGAGGCCGCCGCCGTGCAGCCAGCCCGCCTGCTTGTAGATCGTGCCGATGGCCAGCACGTCGGGCAGGTAGACGTTCTTGTTGAACTCGATCATCTCGTCGATGCGAGCCTTGACGAAGTTCAGCCGCTCCATGTTGATCGGCGCCCCGGCGGCGCCGTTGCCGTCGAGGTTGATCGCGCAGGGCACGCCGCCGACGAGGTAGTTCGGGTGCGGGTTCTTGCCGCCGAAGATGGCGTGCACCTTCACCCATTCCTTCTGCAGGTCCAGCGCCTCCAGGTAGTGGGTGACGGCCATCAGGTTGGCCTCGGGCGGCAGCACGTAGGCCTTGCTGCCCCAGTAGCCGTTCATGAAGGGGCCGAGCTGGCCGCTCTCGACGAACTTCTTCAGCCGGTTCTGCACGTCGCGGAAGTAGCCCGGCGAGGACAGCGGATGCGAGGGCGACACCAGGTGCTGCAGCTCACTGGTCTTCTTCGGGTCGGCCTTCAGCGCCGAGACGACGTCCACCCAGTCCAGCGCGTGCAGGTGGTAGAAGTGCACCGCGTGGTCGTGCACCTGCAGCGTCTTGGCCATCATCTCGCGGATGAGGTGCGCGTTCTTCGGGATCTTGATGCCCAGCGCGTCCTCGACGGCACGCACGCTGGTCAGCGCGTGGCAGCCGGTGCAGACGCCGCAGATGCGCTCGACGAAGGCCCAGGCGTCGCGCGGGTCGCGGCCCTTGAGGATGACCTCCAGCCCGCGCCACATCGTGCCGGTGGAAACGGCGTTGCGGATGACGTTGTTCGAGTCGACGTTCACCTCGCAGCGCATGTGCCCTTCGATGCGGGTGACGGGGTCGACGACGATGCGGCGGCCGCTGTCGTCGAGCTTGAAGCCTTGGGTTTCGATGGCGCCCATGGGTGCTCCGGTGTTCTCGTTCGGGTGTGGGGTCAGCTGCGCGACTCGGCACGCGCGGCGGCGTCCGGGTCGTGCGACAGGCGCTTGATCACCGAGGCGGCGGCGTGCGCGGCGATGGCCGCACCGACGACGCCGGCCGCGGTGCCGCCGACCTTGTCGGCGTTGGCCTCGATGCCGAACTGGTGGATGTTGGTCAGGCGGTCGTAGAACGAGCCCTTGTCCCAGAAGCCGTCCTCGGAGCAGCCGATGCAGCCGTGGCCGGCCTTGATCGGGAAGCTCGTGCCTTCGTTCCACATCACCGTGGAGCAGGCGTTGTAGGTCGTCGGGCCCTTGCAGCCGACCTTGTAGAGGCAGAAGCCCTTGCGCGCGTTCTCGTCGTCGAAGCTCTCGACGAACTGGCCGGCGTCGAAGTGCGGCCGGCGGTAGCACTTGTCGTGGATGCGCTGGCTGTAGAACATCTTCGGCCGGCCCTGGCGGTCGAGCTCGGGGATGCGGTCGAAGGTCAGCATGTAGGTGATGACGCCGGTCATCACCTCGGCGATCGGCGGGCAGCCGGGCACCTTGATGATCGGCTTGTCGGTGATCACCTTGTGGATCGGCGTGGCCTGCGTCGGATTCGGCTTGGCGGCCTGCACGCAGCCCCAGGAGGCGCAGGAGCCCCAGGCGATGACGGCCTTGCAGTCGGCGGCGACACGCTTGAGCTTCTCCAGGAAGGGCTTGCCCGACTGGATGCAGAACATCCCGTCCTCGTTGAGCGGCGGGTTGCCCTCGACGGCCAGGATGTAGTTGCCCTTGTACTTGGCCATGATCTCGTCGAGGATGGCCTCGGCCTGGTGGCCGGCGGCGGCCATCAGCGTGTCGTCGTAGTCCAGCGAGATCATCGACAGCACGGCGTCCTTGGCCAGCGGGTGCGCGCTGCGGATGAAGCTCTCGCTGCAGCAGGTGCATTCCAGGCCGTGCAGCCAGAGCACCGGGGTGCGCGGCTTGGTCTCCATCGCGTGCGCGATCTGCGGCACGAAGGACGGCGCGAGCCCGAGCGAGGTGGCCGTCAGCGAGCAGTACTTGAGGAAGCTGCGCCGCGAGATGCCCTGGCGGCGCATGACTTCGTAGAAGGTCTCCATCGGATCGGGCTCCTCGCGTGGGTTCGGTCTTTGACCTAGCTCACACCCACGATGCGTGCCCGCTTTTCCTTGATCTAGGGAAACCCCCGATCGGCCGTTCCAAGTCATTGATTTGAAACAGCGTTTTTCAGCGCTTTTGGCGCGCTGCCTAAAGCTGGAACGCTGGGGCTGGCAGCGGCGCTGCCGCTTCGCCAGTGCTGCCGGCCAGTGAGTTGCCGCTGGCCGGCGGCGCTCAGCCGGCGGCGGGCAGGCGCGCGATTTCGGCGTCGTGCCGGCGCGACAGCAGCGTCAGCGCGCAGACTGCGCCGACCAGGGCCATGAACATGTCCGACTGCGTGTCCCAGGGATCGCCCTGGGTGCCGAGGAAGGCGTCGGCGTCCTGGCCGATGGCCAGCGCGACGCCCCATTCGATCAGCTCGTAGCTGGCGCTGATCGCCAGCACCACGCAGCCGACGAGAAAGGCCAGCATGCGCCGGCCGCGCACCACGCCGCCGCGCAGCAGGATCTCGCGTGCCGCGATCGCCGGCACGAAGCCCTGCATGAAGTGGCCGATCTTGTCGTACGGGTTGCGCGACAGCTGCAACCATTCCTGGATCTGGAAGCCCAGCGGCACACGCGCGTAGGTGTAGGCGCCGCCCAGCATCAGCACCGTGCAGTGCACGAAGACCAGCGCGTAGAGCAGCGTCGTCAGCGGATAGCGGCGGTGGGTGGCGGCCAGCAGCGGCAGCACGACCATCACCGGCACGGTCTCCAGCACCCAGGTCTCTCGTTCGTAGGGCTGCCAGCCCGACCAGGCGAGCAGGGCGATCAGCACGAGGGCGGCGACGGCGAGGGCGGGGGTGCGGCGGTCGGTCATCGCCGCCGACTCTAGCGGCTCGCCGGCCTCAATGCGCGACGGCGGCGGCGCGGTTGGTGGCGCGCGTCTCCAGCTGCGGCACCTGGCTGAACTTGCCCTTCATCGCCTGACGCATGGCCTGCAGCACCTCGTCGCGCGTGCGCCGGCCGCCGCCGTCTTTCGTCGCCTTGACGAGGTAGTAGGTGAAGGCGCCGTTGTAGCGGCCGTCGAAGTACGCGTCGGCGCTGGTCTGGTTGGCCTTGCAGCCGGTCCACAGCACGTGGTGCTCACCGGGCTGCTCGGCGTCGCGGCCGAGCACGAAGCCGGTGGCCTCGCGCTGGCGCAGCGTGCCCTGGCGGCTGGGCGGGGCGACGAAACGCGGCCGCGGCGCGTGCAGCGAGAACTCGGCGCCGCGCAGCCCGGTGCCGCTGTGGCAGGTGTCGAGGAAGACCTCCAGCTCGACGGCCGGCGGCAGCGCGGCGAACAGGTCGTGCAGCTCGTCGTCGACGATGATGTGCTCCGGGTCCCAGTCGCCGTCCTTCTCGGCGACGTCGTAGGGCACGAAGGCCTCGTCGACGCCGTCGGGCTCGTCGCCGCTGGTGTCGGCGACCTGGGTGCCATGCGAGGACCAGCTGAAGACGATGCGCTGCAGCTTGCCGGCCTTGGCCTGGTCGACGAACTTGGCCAGCCTGGCGAGGATCGCCGCCTTCGTCGCCTTCTTGTCCAGCAGCAGCGTGATCTCGCTCTTGCGCCAGCCCAGCGTGCCGGTGAGCAGCGCCGCCATGTCCTGGGCGTCGTGGACGCAGCCGTTGAGCTGGAACTGCGGGTAGCGCCGGAACTGGTTGATGCCGACGCACAGTGCACGTTGGGCCATGGATCCCTCCATCGTTCACATCGAAAGAAGGGCAGGCTATCGAGCGGCCGCGCACACGGCCCATCCCTAGCGGCGACAATACGGGGTTGTCTCGAGGATCGTGCCCATGAACCGTCTCCCGCTTGCCAGCCTGTCGCGCCCGATCGCGGCCATGGCCTGCGTCATCGTCCTGTCCAACGTGCTCGTGCAGTTCCCGGCCGGCGACTGGCTGACCTGGGGCGCGTTCAGCTATCCGCTGGTGTTCCTGGTCTGCGACCTGACCAACCGCGCGGTCGGCGTCTCCGAGGCGCGGCGCGTGGCCTGGATCGGCTTCGCGATCGCCGTGGCGGTGTCGGCGGTGCTGGCGCCGTGGCGCATCGCGGTGGCCTCGGGCTGCGCCTTCATCTTCTCGCAGCTGATGGACATCGCGGTCTTCAACCGCTGGCGCCAGCAGAGCTGGTGGAAGGCGCCGCTGATCGGCTCGGCCATCGCCTCGGTCATCGACACCTCGGTGTTCTTCTTCCTCGCTTTCGCCGGCACCGACGTGCCCTGGCTGCAGCTCGCCACCGGCGACCTGGGCATCAAGTGGCTGATGGCCGCGCTGCTGCTGGCGCCGTACCGCGCGATGCTGCCGCGCCTGCAGGCCTGGGTGCCGGTGCGCTGAGGCTGCCGGCGCCGCGCCGGCCGACGAGCCGATGAACAAGGCCTTCACCAAGGAAAACGACGCCGCCGACGACGGCGACGACGATCTGCCCGGCCTGCCGCCGCTGCCGGCCGGCACGCGCAACTACATGACGCCGCAGGGCTATCGCATGTTGCGCGAGGAGCTGATGTCGCTGCTCGACGTCGAGCGGCCGAAGATCGTCGAGACCGTCTCCTGGGCGGCCAAGAACGGCGACCGCAGCGAGAACGGCGACTACCTCTACGGCAAGAAGCGGCTGCGCGAGATCGACCGCCGCATCCGCTTCCTGACCAAGCGCCTGGACATCGCCGAGGTCGCCGATCCGTCGGCGCACCACGGCAGCGACCAGGTCTTCTTCGGCGCCACCGTCACCTACGCCAACGCGAAGGGCGAGGAGCGCACGATCACGATCAAGGGCATCGACGAGGCCGACAACCTGAAGGGCGAGGTCAGCTGGGTGGCGCCGATCGCGCGCGCGCTGCTGAAGGCGCGCGAAGGCGACGAGGTGCAGCTGATGACGCCCGGCGGCCTGGAGACGATCGAGGTGATCGAAGTGCGCTACCCGGCGCCGCCGGGCGCGACGCCTCAGGCCTGACCGGGCTTGTAGCGCCAGACGCGCAGCACCGCCGGTGCGCGCCGCAGCGTGCGCAGCACCTCGGCCAGGTGCACGCGGTCGCGCACGCTGACCAGCAGGCGCAGCTCGGTCGTTTCGGCGGCCGGCTCCTGGTCCATGTCGAGGTGGGTGATGTCGGCTTCGGCCGCGGCCACCGCCGAGGCGATCTGTGCCAGCACGCCCTTGCCGTTGTGGACCAGCGCGACGACCGTCGTCGGGAAGCTGCGCGTCAGCTCCTCGGCCCATTCGACGCGCATCCAGCGTTCGCTGTCGCGCTCGAACAGCCGGCGGCCGACCTGGCATTCGCTGGTGTGCACGACCAGGCCTTCGCCGCGGCCCAGGTAGCCGGCGATCTGGTCGCCGGGGATCGGGCGGCAGCAGTGCGCCATCTGCACCGACGCGCCTTCGCTGCCGTCGACGAAGACCACGCCCTGCGTCGGCGTGGTGTCGTCGCTGGCGTAGCGGCCCATCGTCAGCATCACCGCGTCGGGGCGGATGCCGCGTTCGGCCAGCAGGCCGGCCAGACGCTTGGCGACGATGGTCGCGATCTTCTTGCCCAGGCCGATGTCGGTGAGCAGTTCGCCGCGGTTGCGGTTGCCGCTCCAGCGCGTGAGCTGCTGCCACACGGCCGCGGCGTCGGCGTCGTCGGGGTCGGACGACGGCGCCTGCAGGCCTTCGGCGCGCAGCGCCTGGCCGAGCAGCTTCTCGCCCAGCGACTGCGATTCCTCGGCCTCGAGGTTCTTCAGGTAGTGGCGGATCTTCGAGCGTGCGCGCCCGGTGCGCACCATGTGCAGCCAGCCCGGGCTGGGGCGCGCGCCCGGCGCGGTGATGACTTCGACGACGTCGCCGCTGCGCAGCTCGGTGTGCAGCGCCACCGGCTCGCCGTTGACCTTGGCGGCGACGACGTGGTCGCCGACGTCGGAGTGGATCGCGTAGGCGAAGTCCACCGGCGTCGCGCCGCGCGGCAGCGCGAGGATCTTGCTGCGCGGCGTGAAGACGTAGACCGCGTCGGGGTAGAGGTCGATCTTGACGTGTTCGAGGAACTCCGCCGAGTCGCGCGTCTCGTCCTGGATGTCGATCAGGCTCTGCAGCCACAGCGCGCCCATGCGCTGCGCTTCCTGCGAATCGCTCTTGCCGTTGGTCTTGTAGATCCAGTGCGCGGCGATGCCGCGTTCGGCCACCGCGTGCATCTCGTCGGTGCGGACCTGGAACTCGACGGCGGTGCCCAGCGGGCTGACCAGCGTCGTGTGCAGCGACTGATAGCCGTTGGCCTTGGGGATCGCGATGTAGTCCTTGAAGCGCCCGGGCACCGGCTTGTAGAGCTGGTGCAGCACGCCGATCGCCAGATAACACTCGGGCAGCGTCGCGACGACGATGCGAAAGCCGAAGATGTCGTTGACCTGCGCGAAGCCGGCGTGCTTCTCGCGCATCTTGCGGTAGATCGAGTAGACGGTCTTCTCGCGGCCGGTGACCTCGACCTTCATCTTCTGCGCGCCGAAGGCGCGTTCGACGTCGCGCTGCACGCGCTCGACGATGTCGCGGCGGTAGCCGCGCGCGCGTTTGATGGCCTTGGCCAGCGCGCCGTGGCGCCAGGGATGCAGGTACTGGAACGACAGCTCCTGCAGCTCGCGGTAGGTCTGGTTCAGGCCCAGGCGGTGGGCGATCGGGGCGTAGATCTCCAGCGTCTCGCGGGCGATGCGCGAGCGTTTGTTCGCCGCCATCGCGTCCATCATGCGCATGTTGTGCAGACGGTCGGCGAGCTTGACGAGGATGACGCGCACGTCGCGCGCCATCGCCAGCAGCATCTTGCGGAAGGACTCGGCCTGGCTCTCCTCGCGCGTGCTGAACTGCAGCTTGTCGAGCTTGGTGAGGCCGTCGACCAAGTCGGCGGTCGGCGCGCCGAAACGCTCGATCAGCTCGGTCTTCGTGACGCCCTGGTCCTCGATCGTGTCGTGCAGCAGCGCGGCCATCACGGCCTGCACGTCCAGCCGCCAGTCGGCGCACAGGCCGGCGACGGCCAGCGGGTGCGTGATGTACGGCAGGCCGCTGGCACGGAACTGGCCCAGGTGCGCCTCGTCGGCGAACTTGTAGGCCTCGCGCACGAGCTTCAGGTCGCCCTTGGACAGGTAGGCGAGCTTGTCGGTCAGGCCGGCGAACGAGGCCGCCTCGGCGGGCGTCTGCTCGGGTTCAGGCGTGCGCGAACGCCCCTGCAGCGCGGCAGGCAGCAATTCGGCAGCCAAAGATCGGATCCCCATCGGGGTAATCTACCCGATCGGGGCACCCAATCCCCGAGGAAGGCCACGCCGTTTGATCGTCGGCGGCGCGGCGTTCGAAAGAGGGTCAACCGGCCGGCCTGCGGCGCCGGCGTGCACCCGTGGACATCAGCGTCAGGCCGCCGAGCATCAAGGCCCAGACCGCGGGTTCCGGCACCGGCGAGACGGCGACGTCGCTGACGTGCAGCGAGTAGAAGTTGCCCGAGAGCAGCGGGACCCCGCTCGTCTCTTCGAAACCCTGGCTCAGCAGCGATCCGACCGGAAAGTTCGAGAAGCGCGAGATGCTGAGCTTGTAGGTGCCGGCAGCCAGTTGGTCGACCACGAGCCCCGAGTCGAAATACGTCTGCGGGGGGCCAGGTTGGCCCGATCGTCGTTGAAATCGATCAGTTGCCAGTCGCTGCCGAACGCGCGCCAGATGCCGACCATCGGGTCGAAGTTCGCCCCGTTGTCGAACGAGTCGGTCCACAGCCAGAGCTCGGTCGTGGCCTCGGGCAGCGTCAGATCCAGCAGCACGACCTCGTCGGTCGTCGAGATCGTGCCTTCGAAAACCGAGGACAGCGCCTGGGCCTGCAGCGAGCAGGCGCCCAGCGCCACGGCGGCGAGCATGCGGGAGGTTTGCATCGTAGGCTCCGATGACGGCGTTGATGCATCCTGTGCGCCGGGGCCGGCGCAGCGTCATCCCTCGCTCCGGTGGCCGTCGCCCCCCCGGAGGTAAGCGCGTGTTGCCCGGGCACTCGGAAGCTCTGCGCCGTGTCCAGGCATGAAAAAAGGCACCCGAAGGTGCCTTTGTCCGTGGGTCGCGGCGATCAGACCGGAACCTTGCGCAGCATCTCCAGGCCGACTTCGCCGGCGGCGATCTCGCGCAGCGCGGTCACGCCGGGCTTGTTCTTGGTCTCGATCTTCGGTGCGTGGCCCTGGCTCAGCATCCGCGCGCGGTACGTGGCCGCCAGCACGAGTTGGAAGCGGTTCGGGATCTTGTGCAGGCAGTCTTCGACGGTGATGCGGGCCATGTGCGGAGCTTTCCGTGGAGAGAGAGGGGTCGAGTCAGAGCAGGTCGAGTGCGGCGAAGACCTGGGAACGGTTGCGGCACTGCGTCACGTACTTGAGGCGCTGCGAGTGCACGACCGTCTTGAGGTCGAAGAGCGCCGTCTCGAACAACTGGTTGATTATAACGTAGTCGAAGTGGCGGGCCTGGGCCACCTCGTCGCGTGCGTTCTGCATGCGCACCTCGATGACCTCGGCGCCGTCCTCGCCGCGGCGCAGCAGGCGCTGGCGCAGTTCGTCCCAGCTCGGCGGCAGGATGAAGATCAGCACCGCGTAGGCGAAGAGCTTCTTGATCTGCAGCGCGCCCTGGTAGTCGATCTCGAGCACGACGTCCTCGCCGCGCATCAGCCGCTCCTCGATCGCCTTGCGCGAGGTGCCGTAGAGATTGCCGTGCACCTGCGCCCACTCGAAGAAATCGCCGCGCTCGATCATCGAGCGGAACTCGGGCTCGGGGACGAACCAGTACTCGCGCCCGTTCTGCTCCTGGCCGCGCGGCTTGCGCGTGGTGTGCGAGATCGACACCGACAGGTGCGAGTCGAGCTCGAGCAGGGCCTTGACGAGGCTGGATTTGCCGGCGCCGCTGGGCGCGGCGACGACGAAGAGGTTGCCGGGCGTTTCCATCGCCGGATTCTACCGGCGGTGGCTTCGGGCTCCTTCAGCGCAGCCGCAGCTCGCGCAGCTTGCGGTACAGCGTGTTGCGGCTGATGCCCAGCCGGCGCGCGGCCTCCGACAGGTTGCCGGCGCAGGCCTCGATCACCTGGCGCACCGTGCGTTCGGACTGCGCACGCAGGTCGACCGCGTCGGCCACCGGCGCCGCCGGCGCCGGGCGTTCGCGCAGGTCTTCGGCGAGGTCGTCGCTCAAGTGGCCCCAGCCGATCTCGTCTTCGTGCTCGTCGAGCAGCGCGCAGGCGGTGGCCAGCGCGTTGTGCAGCTGGCGCAGGTTGCCCGGCCAGCGGTGGCGGGCGAAGGCGTGCGCGACCTCGGGTGCCAGCCGAACGTCACGTCCGGGCAGCAGCTCGCGCAGCATGCCGGCGACCAGCGCCGCCTGGTCGCCGCGCTGGCGCAGCGGCGGCAGCTGCAGCGCCAGGCCGTTGAGCCGGTAGTACAGGTCCTCGCGGAAGCGCCCGGCGTCGATCGCCTCGCGCAGGTTGCGGTGGGTGGCGCAGATCAGGCGGAAGTCCACCGCCTGGGCGCGGCCGCCGCCCAGCGGCACGACCTCGCGCTCCTGCAGCACGCGCAGCAGCCGCGTCTGCAGCGCCGAGGGCATGTCGCCGATCTCGTCGAGGAACAGCGTGCCGCCGTGGGCCTCGCGGATGCGCCCCGGCGCGCCGTCGCGCGCCGCGCCGGTGAAGGCGCCGGGGCGGTAGCCGAAGAGCTCGGCCTCGATCAGCGTCTCGGGCAGCGCGGCGCAGTTGACGGCGACGAAGGGCGCGTCGCGGCGCGCGCTGCTGCGGTGCACCGCGCGCGCGAACAGCTCCTTGCCGACGCCCGACTCGCCCTGCAGCAGCAGCGCGATCGGCTTGTCGAGCACGCGCCGGGCGCGGCCGATCGCGGCCTGCATCGCGCTGTCGCCGGTGTCCAGCCGCGCCAGCGCGTCGGCGACGGCCGGCGCCGCCGGCGCGGCCGGGCGCACGCCGAGACTGCGGCCGCCTTCGACACGCAGCCACAACGTGCTGCCGTCGGCGCGCTTCAGCGCATGCGCGGCGCTGCCGCGGCTCCAGGCGGCCAGCGTGGCGATGTCCAGCGGCAGCACGCGTTCCAGCGTCAGCGCGCCGATCGAACCCGGCGGCAGCCCCAGCATCGCCAGCGCGACGCCGTTGGCACCGACGATCCAGCCGTCCTCGGACAGCGCCAGCAGCCCTTCGGTGACGGTGCCCAGGCCCTCGGGCTGGGCGTGCAGCCGCAGCCGCAGGCCGGCGGCGTGGCGCGTGTCGAACAGGCGGTGCTCGATGATGCGCGCCGCCGAACGCACCAGCGCCAGCGTGTGGCGGTGGTAGCCGCGGTGGTCGCCCGAGATGTCGAGCACGCCCAGCAGCCGGCCGGCCGGGTCGGCGATCGGCGCCGCGGTGCAGGTCAGGAAGGCGTTGCGCTCCAGGTAGTGCTCGCTGCCGTGCACGACGACCGGCGCGGCTTCGGCGATCGCGGTGCCGATGGCATTGGTGCCGCGCCACTGCTCGTGCCAGCTCGCGCCGGGGCGCAGCGCGACCCGCTGGGCGCGGTCGACGAAGCCGGCGTCGCCCAGCGCGTGCAGCACCATGCCCTGGGCGTCGGCGAGGATGACCATGCTGTCGGTGTCGCGCGTCTGGTCGAACAGGAACTCCATCACCGGCCGCGCGTGGGCGACGAACTCGTGCTGATGGTCCAGCGCACGCGCGAGCTGCGCCGACGAGGCGTGCGGCGCGCCGGCGAAGCGCCCGGTGGGCGCGAGGCCGAAGTCGCGGCTGCGGCGCCAGCTGCGCGTCAGCGCCGGCGCCAGCGCGTCGTCGGCGAGGTCGCCGGTGTCGAGCAGGCGGCGGCGCGCTTCGCGCAGCCGGGCCGGCGGCGTGCGCGCGGCGAGCAGGGAACTGGGCATCGTCTTGTCTCCAGCGGGGCCTCTGACGGGCGCTCGTGTCGGTGCGTGGATCAGCCTAGCGCATGCCTTCCGCGCCGCGTAGCGGATCGACCCGGGGTGCGGCGCCGGCTGTCACGAAACGGGACAGCTGTGCCGCGGCCTTGCGCAGCCTGGGGCGGTTTTCGCACGAAATGGTGGCGGTTCGGGCAGAAGCGGCGGCCTTCGGGCGCGAAACCCGGCTGGCACGCGCCGTGCGAAGGCCGGCGACGCGCGATCCGGCGCCCCGCTTCGCACCGGACGACGCGAGCACGACAACCCAAGGAGACAACGATGCTGTACGCACTGCCCAACACGCCTGGCGCCAAGGTCCAGTTCAAGGCCCAGTACGACAACTTCATCGGCGGCAAGTTCGTGCCGCCGGCCGACGGCCAGTACTTCGACGTCATCACGCCGATCACCGGCAAGCCCTACACGCGTGCCGCGCGCTCCGGCGCCGCCGACGTCGAGCGTGCGCTCGACGCCGCGCACGCCGCGGCCGATGCCTGGGGCCGCACGCCGCCGGCCGATCGCTCGAACATCCTGCTGAAGATCGCCGATCGCATCGAGCAGAACCTCGAGCTGCTGGCCTACGCCGAGACGGTGGACAACGGCAAGCCGATGCGCGAGACGCTGGCCGCCGACGTGCCGCTGGCCGTCGACCACTTCCGCTACTTCGCCGGCTGCCTGCGTTCGCAGGAAGGCTCGATCAGCGAGATCGACGAGCACACCATCGCCTACCACTTCCACGAGCCGCTGGGCGTCGTCGGCCAGATCATCCCGTGGAACTTCCCGCTGCTGATGGCCGCCTGGAAGCTGGCGCCGGCGCTGGGCGCGGGCAACTGCGTGGTGCTGAAGCCCGCCGAATCGACGCCGGTCAGCATCATGGTCTTCGCCGAGCTGATCGCCGATCTGCTGCCGCCGGGCGTGCTGAACATCGTCAACGGCTATGGCCGCGAAGCCGGCATGCCGCTGGCGTCGAGCAAGCGCATCGCCAAGATCGCCTTCACCGGCAGCACCGCCACCGGCCGCGTCATCGCCCAGGCGGCGGCCGGCAACCTGATCCCGGCGACGCTGGAGCTCGGCGGCAAGAGCCCGAACATCTTCTTCGAGGACGTCGCCGACGCCGACGACGAGTTCTTCAACAAGGCGATCGAAGGCCTGGTGCTGTTCGCCTTCAACCAGGGCGAGGTCTGCACCTGCCCGTCGCGCGCGCTGATCCACGAGAAGATCTACGACAAGTTCATGGCGCGCGCGCTGGAACGCGTGAAGCAGATCAAGCAGGGCAGCCCGCTGGACACCGAGACGATGATGGGCGCGCAGGCCTCGGCGATGCAGATGGACAAGATCCTCGGCTATCTCGAGATCGGCCGCCAGGAAGGCGCCGAATGCCTGATCGGCGGCGGCCGTGCCGACCTCGGCGGCGAGCTGTCGGGCGGCTACTACATCCAGCCGACGCTGTTCAAGGGCCACAACGGCATGCGCGTGTTCCGCGAGGAGATCTTCGGCCCGGTGCTGGCGGTGACGACCTTCAAGACCGAGCAGGAGGCGCTGGACATCGCCAACGACACGCCTTACGGCCTGGGCGCCGGTGTCTGGAGCCGCGACGGCACCGCCGCCTACCGCGCCGGCCGCGCGATCAAGGCCGGCCGCGTCTGGACCAACTGCTACCACGCCTACCCGGCGCACGCGACCTTCGGCGGCTACAAGGAATCGGGCATCGGGCGCGAGACGCACAAGATGATGCTCGACCACTACCAGCAGACCAAGAACCTGCTGGTGAGCTACTCGCCGCACGCGCTGGGCTTCTTCTGAAGCCCGGGAGGCGCCGTCAGCGCGCCTCCAGCCGCAGCCGGACGGCGCGCCCCGCCGCCGCCTGCGGCGCCCCGAGTTGCGCCGAGCTCGCGCCGCGGCCCAGCAGATAGCTGCGCAGCGCGGCGGCTCGCTGGGCGGCCAGCGTCTCGTCGCCGCCGGCGTCGCCCGGCGCGGCGAGCGCCAGCGTCATCTGCGGCTGGCGCCGCAGCGCCTCGGCGAGCTTGTCCAGCACCGCCGCCAGCGGCGGCTTGACGCCGCGTTTGCCGGCGTCGAACGAGAACTCCAGCGGCACGTTCACCGCGACCGGCCCGCTGCCTTGCTGGGCGATGACGACCGGGGTGCCGTCGAACCAGCTCTGCAGCCATTGGCGCTCCACGACCAGCGCCGGCGTGCTGGGCGGCGCGACACGCGACGACGGCGACGGCGCGTTAGGGGGCGTTGTCTGGCATCCCGCAAGCCCCAAGATCGAAGCGAGAACCGCTGTCGCGGCAGGGCGCCATCGGGCGCGCGACGGATGGCGTGGCGTGCTTTGCGTCATGCAGAATTGTTTCGTCCTTGCCGCGTGGGGCGTGTGTCCAGAAGTTGGGTGTCCCCGCGCAGCGTGCACGAATCGCCGCCGAAGCTGTTTCAAAAAGCAGTAAAAGCATTTCTATCAGTTAGGATCATGTCTGGCGGCATGAAGCGCGATTCGCCACGATCGTGCTGATGCAGTGTGGTGTGGGGGTCTGCCCCGCGAACGCCCGAGCGGGCGTCCGGCGGCCGGGCCCGGTCCGTGGTGCGACCTCAGCCTGAATCGAGCATGAGCGAACAACAAGTCACTGCCGGCACCCTGACGCTGGGCGAAGGCGTCACGATCAGCGGCAAGATCAACGCGGCCGGCCGCGTCCAGGTCTTCGGTACCGTGAAGGGGGAGATCGAAGCCGACGACATCGCCGTCGGCAAGACCGGGCGCGTCGAGGGCAGCCTCAGCGCGCGCAACGTCGACATCCGCGGCGAGGTCGGCGAGACCATCGTCGCACGCGAGCAGATCGTCATCCGCTCGACCGCGGTCGTCACCGGCACGGTGACCTACCAGACGATCCAGATCGAAGGCGGCGCCCGCATCGACGGCCATCTGCGGCGTTCCGACACCGCCGCGCCGCCGCCCGCCCCGGCCCCTGCAGTCGAGCCCGGCGATGCGGATCAAGGCGCTGTCTGAGACGCCGATCCGCTGGCTGGACGACGTCCGGCGCAGCCTGCCGGACACCGGCGTCGCCTCCGTCATCGTCACCGACGACCGCGGCGTGCGCTACATCGAGCTGCGCCGCGACGCGATCGAAAGCACCATCGCACGCTTCAAGACGCTGGCGCTGTGGCTGGCGCTGGCCACCCTCGTCGCGGTGCTCTGCTTCGCGGCGCTGGTGCTGCGGCTGCAGAGCAGCGAGAGCGAGCGCGACTCGCTGTCGCAGACCGTCGCGACGCTGCAGAAGCTGGGTGCCGAGACCTTCGAGGTCGCCGACCTCGAGTCGATGACGCCCGAGCGCATGCGCGAGATGGTGCAGCGGCTCAAGCGCCGCGACGAGGCCTTCCGCGCCTACGTCGCGGTCACCGCGCGGCTGGCGGCGGCCGAGAACGGCCGCATCGGCGACTCGCTGCGTGCGCTGGGCGCCGGGCCCACCGAGGTGGCGTCGGCGCTGCGCCGGCTGACCGACGCGGCGCCCGAGCCGGGCGTCGGCGCGGCACTGGACAGCGAGGTCCAGGCCGAGCTCGAGCGTTTCATCTCGGCGCCGCAGCAGGACGTGCTGCTGGCCAACGCCGGCCTGCGCAAGCTGTTGTCGGACCTGCCGGCGGCGCCGCCGCTGGCCGACCCGCGCATGACCTCCGACTTCGGCCTGCGCCTGCACCCGATCTCGCGGCGGCTGGATACGCACCAGGGCGTGGACTTCGTCACCGCGGGCGACAAGCGCGTGCGTGCCGCGGCCGCCGGCGAGGTGCTGTTCGCCGGCTGGCGCTCGGGTTACGGCAACCTCGTCATCGTCGGTCACGCGCTGGGTTTCGAGAGCTGGTACGCGCACCTGTCGCAGATCCAGGTCGAGGCCGGTGCCAGCGTGCCGATCGGCGCGGTCCTGGGTGTCATGGGCAGTACCGGCTCGTCGACCGGCGAGCACGTTCACTTCGAGGTCCGCCGCGGCTCGCGGCCGATCGACCCCCTCAAAGTCTTCCGGGTGAGCCATGCTGTTCAATAAGCCGAAGTCCGAGCGCGGCGACGCCGCGGATTCCGAGACGCCGCCGGCCGCGCCGGCGCCCGGTGCGGTGCTGCCGGTGCTCGACGACGCGGTGCGCCGCAAGTCCGCTCGCCCCGAGGACGCGCGGCCGTCGGTGCTGGGCCCCGGGGTGCTGGTGCGCGGCTACATCGGCTCGCCCGGGCCGCTGCACTTCCAGGGCGACATCGAAGGCACCGTCGAGGCGCCGCAGGTGACGCTGGGCGCCGAAGGCTCGATCCGCGGCCAGATGGCCTGCGATCGCGCCACCCTGGACGGCCACTTCGACGGCCGCCTGCAGTGCCGCGAGCTGAACGTCGGCGCCAGCGCGCGGGTCGACGGCCAGGTGCGCTGCGACAACCTGGTGCTGGCGATGGGCGCGCTGATCAACGCCGAGGTCAGCATCGGGCCGCGCGAGTGACGCGGCGGCGCGGGGCTACACTCGGCCCTGCTCCGGGGTGCACGTATGGCGTGCTGAGATGGCGGACCTGACCGCCGGAACCGCGAACTTGATCTGGTTAGTCCCAGCGTAAGAAGAGCTGCAGCGCCGAGGCGCGTGGGTCCGTCCTTTTGGGGCGGGCGCACGCGCTGGTCCCCCGGCGCCGATGGCGGGGCATTCATCCAACCGAGATGGAGATTGCCCGATGAACGCTCCCGGCGAACTGCAGCAGCGGCTGTCCCTGAGCCGCGAACCCTTTCCCCAGTCCCGCAAGGTCCACGTGCCCGGCGCTTCGCCCGCGGTGCAGGTGGCGATGCGCGAGATCGCGCTGAGCAACGGCGAGACCGTCACGCTCTACGACACCTCCGGCCCCTACACCGACCCGGCGGTGGCGCTCGACGTTCGTCAGGGCCTGCCGCCGCTGCGCGCCGCCTGGCTGGACGCCCGCGCCGACACCGTGGCCTACGACGGCCGCCCGCCCGCTGCGCAGGACGACGGCGGCCGCCACGGCGACGCCGCCGATGCCCGCCTGGACGAACTGCGCCGCCAGGCCGCCGCCCTGCAGCGCCGCCCGCGCCGCGCTGCGGCCGGCGCCAGCGTGACGCAGATGCACTACGCGCGCCGCGGCATCGTCACGCCGGAGATGGAGTACGTCGCGCTGCGCGAGAACGGCCGCCGCGAGTGGATGCGCGAGTACCTCGGCGACGCCGCGCGCGAGGCCCGGCTGCGCGGCAACCCGCTGGGCGCCTGCATCCCGGAAACGATCACGCCCGAGTTCGTGCGCGACGAGGTGGCGCGCGGCCGCGCGGTGATCCCGGCCAACGTCAACCACCCGGAGATCGAGCCGATGATCATCGGCCGCAACTTCCGCGTGAAGGTCAACGCCAACATCGGCAACTCGCCGGTGACCTCGTCGATCGAGGAAGAGGTCGAGAAGCTGGTCTGGGCGATCCGCTGGGGCGCCGACACGGTGATGGACCTGTCGACCGGCCGCCACATCCACACCACGCGCGACTGGATCGTGCGCAACTCGCCGGTGCCGGTGGGCACGGTGCCGATCTACCAGGCGCTGGAGAAGGTCGGCGGCGTCGCCGAGGACCTGAGCTGGCCGCTGCTGCGCGACACGCTGATCGAGCAGGCGGAGCAGGGCGTCGACTACTTCACCTTGCACGCCGGGCTGCGCCTGCCCTTCGTGCCGCTGACCGCAGGGCGGCGCACCGGCATCGTCTCGCGCGGCGGCTCGATCCTCGCCAAGTGGTGCGTCGCCCATCACCAGGAGAACTTCCTCTACACGCACTTCGAGGAGATCTGCGAAATCATGAAGGCCTACGACGTCGCCTTCTCGCTCGGCGACGGCCTGCGCCCGGGCTCGGCCGCCGACGCCAACGACGAGGCCCAGTTCGCCGAGCTGCGCACGCTGGGCGAGCTGACCCAGGTCACGTGGCGGCACGAGGTGCAGACGATGATCGAAGGCCCCGGCCACGTGCCGATGCACCTGGTGCGGGCCAACATGGACGAGCAGCTGCGCCACTGCCACGAAGCGCCGTTCTACACGCTGGGGCCGCTGACGGTGGACATCGCCCCGGGCTACGACCACATCGCCAGCGCGATCGGCGCGGCGATGATCGGCTGGATGGGCACGGCGATGCTCTGCTACGTGACGCCCAAGGAGCACCTGGGCCTGCCCGACCGCGACGACGTGCGCCAGGGCATCGTCGCCTACCGCATCGCCGCGCACGCCGCCGACATCGCCAAGGGCCACCCCGGCGCACGCGCCCACGACGACGCGATGAGCAAGGCGCGTTTCGAGTTCCGCTGGCGCGACCAGTTCGCGCTGGGCCTGGACCCGCAGACCGCCGAAGCCTTCCACGACGAGACCCTGCCCAAGGACTCGTCGAAGGAAGCGCACTTCTGCTCGATGTGCGGGCCGCGTTTCTGCAGCATGAAGATCACGCGCGAGCTGCGCGAGTACGCCCAGGCCCAGGGGCTGGACGAGAGCGAGGCGCTGAAGCGTGGCCTGGCCGACAAGAGCGCCGAGTTCAAGGCCGCCGGCGGCGAGTTCTACGTGCCGGTCGAGGGGCTGCGCACAGCGCCTTCCGGGGGTGATCAGGGCTGAGGTTAATGGTCGGACCAATTTGAGCGGGCCACGGCTGGCGTTTCCCCGGCGTCACCCGGTGGTTACGGGGTCGGTACAGGAATACCCTGAGTCAATTGCTCGGGAAAATCCGCAGAATCCGCTCCGCTTCCGGGCGCCTCTCGTCAATTGGTCGGACCAATTCGGATTCGACTCCGGTCGAAATCGGCGCCCGTGAAGTGTTGAAGTCAGCCTTGCGGAGCCAGCCGGCGTGACGGTCGCGAGACCCGTGCTGCGTGCTTCCTGGAGCCCGTCTCGCGCGTGCAGCGGGGGCGTCAGCGGCGACTGAGACCAAGCCGGGCCGTTCGCGGCCCATGTCGTCCCCCTGGGTCCTTCCGACCGCTCGTCACACGGCCATGCAACCCATCTGGCAACAGAACTACGACCCCGCCGGCAACGTCTGGCTGTCGGCGCTGATCGCGCTGATTCCGATCATCTTCTTCTTCATCGCGCTGACGAAGCTGCGCCTCAAGGGCTACCAGGCCGGCACGATCACCGTGCTGCTGGCGCTGGGCGTGGCGCTGCTGTTCTATCGCATGCCGCTGTCGGCGGCGCTGGCCTCGGGGGCCTACGGCTTCTTCTACGGCCTGTGGCCGATCGCCTGGATCATCGTGGCCGCGGTCTTCCTCTACAAGATCTCGGTGAAGACCGGGCACTTCGACGTCATCCGCTCGTCGATCCTGTCGGTGACGCCTGATCAGCGGCTGCAGCTGATCCTGGTCGGCTTCTGCTTCGGCGCCTTCCTCGAAGGCGCGGCCGGCTTCGGCGCGCCGGTGGCGATCACCGCGGCGCTGCTGGTCGGCCTGGGTTTCAAGCCGCTGTACGCCGCGGGCCTGTGCCTGATCGCCAACACCGCGCCGGTGGCCTTCGGCGCGATGGGCATCCCGGTCATCGTCGCCGGCCAGGTGTCGGGTGTCGACGCCTTCGCGATCGGCCAGATGGCCGGCCGCCAGCTGCCGTTCATGACGATGATCGTGCTGTTCTGGCTGATGGCCATCATGGACGGCTGGCGCGGCATCAAGGAGACCTGGCCGGCGGTGCTGGTCGGCGGCGGCTCGTTCGCTGTCGTGCAGTTCCTGACCGCCAACTTCGTCGGCCCCGAGCTGCCGGACATCACCTCGGCGATCGTCTCGATGGTCGCGCTGACGGCCTTCCTGAAGGTCTGGCAGCCCAAGCGCATCTTCCGCTTCGAGCACGACGACGCCGCCGGCAAGCCGGTGGCGCCGCCGCCGCCCGCGGCGACGCTGTCGCTGGGCAAGATCGTCATGGCCTGGTCGCCGTTCATCATCCTCACCGCGATGGTGACGGTGTGGAGCGTCAAGCCCTTCAAGGCGCTGTTCGCCGCCGGCGGCCCGCTGGCCTCCACCGTGGTCAGCATCCCGGTGCCGCTGCTGGACAAGCTGGTCGAGAAGATGCCGCCGGTGGTGACCGCGGCCACGCCCTATGCCGCGGTCTACAGCTTCAACTGGCTGTCGGCCACCGGCACCGCGATCCTCTTCGCCGCGCTGCTGACGATCCTGTTCTCGCGCCTGGCGCCGGCCAAGGCGGCGGTGACGCTGGGCGAGACGCTGAAGGAGCTGATGATCCCGATCTACTCGATCGGCATGGTGCTGGCCTTCGCCTTCGTCGCCAACTACTCGGGCCTGTCGGCGACGCTGGCGCTGGCGCTGGCGCACACCGGCCACGCCTTCACCTTCTTCTCGCCCTTCCTGGGCTGGATCGGCGTCTTCCTGACCGGCTCGGACACCTCGGCCAACGCCTTGTTCGCGGCGCTGCAGGCCACCACCGCGCAGCAGCTCGGCCTGCCGCAGGTGCTGACCGTCGCCGCCAACACCACCGGCGGCGTCACCGGCAAGATGATCTCGCCGCAGTCGATCGCCATCGCCTGCGCCGCGGTCGGCCTGGCCGGGCGCGAGTCGGACCTGTTCCGCTTCACCGTCAAGCACAGCCTGGTCTTCGCCGCGATCATCGGCACGATGACGACGATCCAGGCCTACCTGCTGCCGTGGATGATTCCGGGTCACTGAACTCCCGGACACCGCGATGAGACTGGTCGACCACGTCGTCGAGAAACTGCTGGCCCTGGTGCAGGCGCGAAGCCTGCAACCCGGCCAGCGCCTGCCGGCCGAGCGTGCGCTGGCCGCCGAGCTGGGCGTCTCGCGCAGCTCGCTGCGCGAGGCGATCCAGAAGCTCGTCAGCCAGGGCGTGCTCAGCGCGCGCCAGGGCGACGGCACCTACCTGCAGTCCACGGCCCGCGCCGACTGGCTGCAGGAGGCGGTGGCGCCGCTGGTGAACCTGCTCGACACCGACCCCGGCTACCGCTTCGACGTCATCGAGACGCGCCATGCGCTGGAGACGGCCACCGCCGAGCTGGCGGCGCAGCGCGCCACCGCCGAGGACAAGGACCGCATCCGCCGCGCCTTCGACGTGATGATCGAGCACCAGCAGAGCGGCCACACCGAGCTGGCGGCACGTTCGGACGCCCAGTTCCATCTCGCCATCGCCGAGGCTTCGCACAACCTCGTGCTCAAGCAGCTGATGCACGGCCTGTTCAGCGTCGTGCTGTCGACGGTGACGCGCAACCGCGAAGACATGTTCCGCTTCAGCGCGCCCGAGACGCTGCGTCGGCTGAGCGCCGAACACCAGGCGGTGATGCTGGCCATCGTCGAAGGCGACGCGCCGCGTGCGCGCACCAGCATGGTCGAGCACCTCGAGCACGTGCGCCAGACGATCCAGCGCGAAGCCGAGGACCACGCCCGCCGCGAGCGGCTGCTGCGCCTGCCGGCCGATGCCGTCGCGCCGCTGCTGCCGCCTTCCCAGACTTCTCCGATTCCCTGACGATGATCATCTCCTCCACCGCGGATTACCGCGAGGCGGCCCGCCGGCGGCTGCCGCCCTTCCTGTTCCATTACATCGACGGCGGCGCCTACGCCGAGCAGACGCTGCGCCGCAACGTCGACGACCTGGCCGAGGTCGCGCTGCGCCAGCGTGTGCTCAAGGACATGAGTCAGCTCGACACGTCCATCGAGCTCTTCGGCGAGAAGCTCTCCATCCCCGTGACGCTGGCCCCGGTCGGCCTCACCGGCATGTACGCGCGCCGCGGCGAGGTGCAGGCGGCCCGCGCCGCCGAAGCCCAGGGCATCCCGTTCACGATGTCCAGCGTCTCGGTCTGCGCGATCGAGGAGGTGGCGCCCCAGATCAAGCGGCCGATGTGGTTCCAGCTCTACGTGCTGAAGGACCGCGGCTTCATGCGCAACGCGCTCGAACGCGCCCAGGCCGCCGGCTGCTCGGCGCTGGTGTTCACCGTCGACATGCCGGTGCCCGGCGCACGCTACCGCGACATGCACTCGGGCATGAGCGGCCCGAACGCGCCGCTGCGCCGCTACTGGCAGGGCCTGACGCACCCGCGCTGGGCCTGGGACGTGGGCCTGATGGGCAAGCCGCACGACCTGGGCAACATCTCCACCTACCGCGGCCAGCAGGTCGGGCTGCAGGACTACATGGGCTACCTGGGCGCCAACTTCGACCCGTCGATCTCGTGGAAGGACCTGGAGTGGATCCGCGAGTTCTGGCGCGGGCCGATGCTGATCAAGGGCATCCTCGACCCCGAGGACGCCAAGGACGCGGTGCGTTTCGGCGCCGACGGCATCATCGTCTCCAACCACGGCGGGCGGCAGCTCGACGGCGTGCTGTCCTCGGCGCGGGCGCTGCCGGCGATCGCCGACGCGGTGAAGGGCCAGATCAAGATCGTCGCCGACTCGGGCGTGCGCAACGGCCTGGACGTGGTGCGCATGCTGGCGCTGGGCGCCGACGCGACGATGATCGGCCGCGCCTACATCTACGCGCTGGCCGCCGCCGGCGAAGCCGGCGTGCGCCACCTGCTGGCGCTGATGGAAAAGGAGATGCGCGTGGCGATGACGCTGACCAGCGTCGCACGCGTCGCCGACATCGGCCCCGACCTGCTGGTGCGCGACGCATGAGCTCCCGCGACGCTCTGCTGGAGCAGCTGCGCGCCGCCGTCGGTGGCGCTCACGTGCTCACCGACGACCAGGCCACACGCCGCTTCCGCAAGGGCCACCGCACCGGCGAAGGCCCGGTGCTGGCCGTCGTGCGGCCCGGCAGCCTGCTGGAGCTGTGGCGCGTGCTGCAGGCGACGGTGGCGGCCGGGCGCATCGTCATCATGCAGGCCGCCAACACCGGGCTGACCGGCGGCTCGACGCCCGACGGCAGCGGCTACGACCGCGAGATCGTGCTCGTCAACACGCTGCGCATCACCGGCGTGCAGGTCATCGCCGGCGGCGAGCAGGTCGTCTGCCTGCCCGGCGCGACGCTGGACCAGCTGGAGCGCCAGCTGGCGCCGCTGGGCCGCGAGCCGCATTCGGTGATCGGCTCGTCGTGCATCGGCGCCTCGGTGCTGGGCGGCATCTGCAACAACTCGGGTGGCGCGCTGGTGCGCCGAGGGCCGGCCTACACCGAGCTGGCGCTGTACGCGCGCGTGGCCGACGACGGCCGCGTGGAGCTGGTCAACCACCTGGGCATCGCGCTCGGCGACACGCCCGAAGAGATCCTGACGCGGCTGGAGCGCGGCGAGTACGGCGAGGCCGACATCGTCCACGACAGCGGCCGCGCTGCGTCGGATCCGCGTTATGCCGAGCACGTGCGCGCCGTCGACGCCGACACGCCGGCACGCTTCAACGCCGACCCGTCGCGGCTGTTCGAGGCCTCGGGTTCGGCCGGCAAACTCTGCCTGTTCGCGGTGCGGCTGGACACCTTCCCGAAAGAAGCCAGCACCGTCTTCTACCTCGGCACAAACGAGCCCGACGAGCTGACCGCCGTGCGCCGCCACCTGCTGACCGCGCTGCCGCGGCTGCCGATCGCCGGCGAGTACATCCACCGCACGGCCTTCGACATCGGCGAGCGCTACGGCAAGGACACCTTCCTGCTGATCGACCGCTTCGGCACCGCGCGTGTGCCCAAGGCCTTCGCGCTGAAGAGCCGCATCGACGGCTTCTTCGAGCGTTTCGGCTGCCGCGGCGTGACCGACCGCGTGGTGCAGGCGATCACCGACCGGCTGCCCAGCCATCTGCCGGCACGCATGCGCGCGTGGCGCGACCGCTACGAGCACCACCTCCTGATCCGCGTCTCCAACGACCAGGCCGAGGCGACGCGCGAGTACCTGCAGCGCCAGTTCGAGGCCAGCACCACCGGCGCCTGGTTCGAATGCGACGCCGAGGAAGGGCGCAAGGCCTTTCTGCACCGCTTCGCGATCGCCGGCGCGGCGATCCGCTACCGCGAGGCGCACCGCGGCCAGGTTGGCGACATCGTCGCGCTGGACGTCGCGCTGCGCCGCAACGACCGCGCCTGGGTGGAGCAACTGCCCGACGAGATCGAGCGCGACGTCGTGCACAAGCTCTACTACGGCCACTTCTTCTGCCACGTCTTCCACCAGGACTACATCGTCAAGCCGGGCGTCGACCCGGTGGCGATGGAGCACCGCATGTGGGAACTGCTGGACGCGCGCCGCGCCGAGTACCCGGCCGAGCACAACGTGGGCCACCTCTACGTCGCCAAGCCGGCGCTGGTGGACCACTACCGCCGGCTGGACCCGACCAACACCTTCAACCCCGGCATCGGCCACACGCCGCGCGGGCGCGGCTGGCAGGAGTGCTGCGACCGGCCGGCGCCGGTGTGGCCGAAGGCGTATTCGGAGGCGGTGGAGTAGGGCGCTCCGCCCCGGGCACGCCGAATGCCCGGGTGGCGCGCGCATGCGATCCCCCCGCCCACCTCACACCTCGCCACGCCCGCTGCGTGTCGCGCTGGCCGTGGCCGCGCTGGGCCTGCTGCTCGGAGCCGGCTGCGCCGCGTCGCGCATCCAGGCCTCGGCCGACCTGGCCCGTGAGAGCGAGCCGTTCCAGGCCTCGCCCGAGGCGCCTGCGCATCGTCTGCTGATCGTCGGCGACAGCACCGCGGTGGGCACCGGAGCGAGTTCGCCGCGGGCCTCGCTGGCGGGGCTGATCGCCGCGGAGCATGCCGACTGGGCGATCGTCAACCGGGCGCGGGACGGCGCGAAGTTCGGCGACGTCGTCGGCCAGCTCGGCGGCAGCGAGCGCTTCGACACCGTGCTGCTGCTGGCCGGCGGCAACGACGTCGTGCGGCTGACCGGCGCCGAGAGCTTGCGCTCGTCGGTCGACGAGGCGCTGGGCCGGGCCCGCGTGCTGGCGCCGCGCGTCATCGTCATGCCCTCGGGCAACGTCGGCAACGCGCCGTTCTTCTTTCCGCCGTGGTCGTGGTGGATGACCCAGCGCTCGCGCGAGCTGCACCGCGTCGTGCGCAGCGCGGCCACGCGGCACGACGCCACCTACGTCGACCTGTTCAAGGAGCGCCGCGACGACCCGTTCGCCCAGCAGCCGAAGCGGCTGAACGCGGCGGACGGGCTGCATCCGAGCGACGAGGGTTACCGGCTCTGGCGCGAGGAATTGCGGCGGCAGGCGGGGGTGTAGCGGGCGGCCGCGGCTGCGGCTGCGGCTGCGGCTTACTCGATGTTTTGCACCTGCTCGCGCATCTGCTCCACGAGCACCTTCATCTCCACCGAGATGGCCGTCAGCTCGATCGCCGGCGACTTGGAGCCCAGCGTGTTCGCTTCGCGCTGCAGTTCTTGGATCAGGAAGTCCAGGCGCTTGCCGAGTTCGCCGCCCTTCTTGAGCAGGCGCTCGATCTCGTCGAGGTGCGAGCGCAGCCGGGTCAGCTCTTCGGCGACGTCGATGCGGATCGCGAAGGCCGCCGCTTCGGCCAGCGCGCGCTCCTGCAGCGTCGCGGCCGGCACGCTGTTGCCCGCGTTGGCGCCGGCCAGCGCCTCGTTCCAGCGCTCCAGGAAACGCTGCTGCTGGCGCTGCACCACCTGCGGCACCAGCGGCTCGGCCTTGTCGGCCAGTTCGCGCAGCTTGCCCAGGCGGTCCATCAGCATCGCCACCAGGCGCTTGCCTTCGCGGGCGCGGGCGTCCTTCAGGCCTTCGACGCACTGGCGCGCGGCTTCCAGCGCCGCTTCGTCCAGGCGTTCGCCGCCGGCGCCGTTGCGGCACCACTGCAGCACCTCGTTGACCGACAGGCCTCGCGCCTGCGGCAGCCAGCCCTGCACCGAGCTCTCCAGGCGCAGCAGGCGGTTGAGCTGTTCGGGGTTGGGGTTGGGCCAGGCCGAATCGGCGTCGCGCTGGGTCGAGATGCGCACCTCGATCTTGCCGCGCCGGAAGGCCGCGCCGAGCAGGTCGCGCAGCGCCGGTTCCAGCCCGCGCAGGTCGTCGGGCATGCGGAACGCGAGGTCCAGGAAGCGCCCGTTGACCGAGCGTGCCTCCACGGTCACGGAGGAGTTCGCGCCCCCCTCGGCAGCCGGGGCCGAAGCGGCGTTGGCATACCCCGTCATGCTATAAACCGCCATCGATTCCACCCCTCGAAAAGCCGGCGATTATGTCAAAGCCCAAACCCGCTCCACTGCCTTCGGGCACCGTGGTGGGGGGCTACCAGATCGTCAAGAAGCTGGCGGCTGGTGGCTTCGGCGTCGTCTACCTCGCCGAGGGCCAGGACAAGCAGCTCGTCGCGATCAAGGAATACCTGCCGTCGTCGCTGGCCGAGCGCTCGCCGGGTGAGCTGACGCCGCGCGTCAAGCCCGACAAGCAGCCGCTGTATCGCCTCGGTCTGAAGAGCTTCTTCGAAGAAGGCCGTTCGCTCGCGCAGATCAGCCACCCGAGCGTCGTCTCGGTGCTGAACTTCTTCCGCGAGAACGAGACCGTCTACATGGTGATGAACTACCTGCAGGGCGACACGCTGCAGGACTTCATCGTCACCGCGCGCGACCTCAAGCGCGACAAGGTGTTCCGCGAGAGCACGATCCGCAGCCTCTTCGACGAGATCCTGCGCGGCCTGCGCATCGTGCACCAGCACAAGATGCTGCACCTGGACATCAAGCCGGCCAACGTCTTCATCACCAACGACAACAAGGCGGTGCTGCTGGACTTCGGCGCCGCGCGCGAGGTGCTGTCCAAGGAAGGCAACTTCATCCGGCCGATGTACACGCCCGGTTTTGCCGCGCCGGAGATGTACCGCCGTGACGGCTCGCTGGGCCCCTGGACCGACATCTACGCCATCGGCGCCTGCATCTACGCCTGCATGCAGGGCTACCCGCCCAACGACGCGCCGCAGCGCCTGGAGAAGGACCGCCTGGCGCTGTCGCTCTCGCGGCTGCGCAACGTCTACTCGGACAACCTCATCGAGGTCACCGAGTGGTGCATGTCGCTGGACCCGCTGTCGCGCCCGCAGAGCGTGTTCGCGCTGCAGAAGGAGCTCTCGCGCGAGACCGAGCGCCGCTACACCAAGCTCTCCTTCAGCGAACGCCTGAAGCTGCAGATCGAGACCATCAAGACCGGCCAGAAGGCCTGACGCACGATGCGCTTCGCCGTCTACCAGGTCAGCCGCAAAGGCGGCCGCGAGAAGAACGAAGACCGCATGGGCTATTGCTACACGCGGGACGCGGGGCTCTTCGCGCTGGCCGACGGCATGGGCGGGCACCCGGAAGGCGAGGTCGCGGCGCAGCTGGCGCTGCAGACGCTGGCGGCGATCTTCCAGCGCGAGGCGCGGCCCTCGCTGCGCGAGCCGATGCGCGTGCTGCACGACGCGATCCTCGCCGCGCACCACCAGTTGCTGCGTTATGCCAGCGAACGCTCGCTCGGCGACACGCCGCGCACCACGGTCGTCGCCTGCGTGCTGCAGGGCAACTCGGCCTACTGGGCGCACTGCGGCGACTCGCGGCTGTACCTGGTGCGCGGCGACAAGCTGATCGCGCGCACCCGCGACCACTCGTATTCGGAACTGCAGGACACGCTGGCCCAGGTCGTGCCGATGGGCGAGCGCATGAACCGCAACGTGCTGTTCACCTGCCTGGGCAGCCCCGGCAAGCCGGTGGTCGACACCACCGGGCCGCTGCTCCTGCAGACCGGCGACCGCATCCTGCTGTGCTCCGACGGCCTGTGGGGCCACCTCAGCGACGCCGTCATCACCGAGCAGCTCGCGCACCGGCCGATCTCCGACGCCGTGCCCGAACTCGTCGAGCAGGCGCTGCGCCTGGGCGGCGCGCGCAGCGACAACGTCACCGCGATCGCCGTCGAGTGGGAGTGCGCCGAGGACGGCGAGACGACCGGGGTCTCGACGCTGTCGCTGGGCGACGAGGTCTTCGCGTCCACCATCCAGGCCAGCATGGCCGGCGAGCCGGCGGACGAGCTGGACGAAGCGGAGATCGAGCGCTCGATACGCGAGATCAACGAGGCTATCCGGCGCTCATCGCAGAAGCGATGAGCGCCGGATAGCTGACGCTGTCCCTTGGGCTCCCCCGGCCCCCTCCGCGAGGGGGCTCCAGTTTGGCGTTGGCTCCCCGAGCCCCCTCAGGAGGGGTTCCAGTTCGATGAACGTGGAGGATGGAGCGGGGCGGCGACAATGAGGGCTTCGTCTCCCATCCTCCCGCCATGACCTTCGTCCGCTCCAGCGGCCGTGCGCACGATGCGCTGCGGCCCGTCACGATCACCCGCCACTTCACCAAGCACGCCGAAGGCTCGGTGCTGGTCTGCTTCGGCGACACGCAGGTGTTGTGCACCGCCTCGGTCGAGGAGAAGGTGCCGCCGCACAAGCGCGGCAGCGGCGAGGGTTGGGTGACGGCCGAGTACGGCATGCTGCCGCGCGCCACGCACACGCGTGGCGACCGCGAGGCCGCACGCGGCAAGCAGAGCGGTCGCACGCAGGAGATCCAGCGCCTGATCGGGCGCTCGCTGCGCAGCGTCTTCGACCTCGCTGCCCTGGGCGAACGCAGCATCCTGATCGACTGCGACGTGCTGCAGGCCGACGGCGGCACGCGCACCGCGGCGATCACCGGCGCCTTCGTCGCCGCGCAGGACGCGGTGAACTGGCTGCTCGGCCAAGGCAAGATCGCCGCGACGCCGATCCGCGACCAGGTCGCCGCGATCTCGGTCGGCATCGTCGAAGGCACGCCGCTGCTGGACCTCGAATACATCGAGGACTCGGCCTGCGACACCGACATGAACGTCGTGATGACCGGCTCCGGCGGCTTCGTCGAGATCCAGGGCACGGCCGAAGGCGTGCCGTTCACGCGCGCCGAGATGGACGCGCTGCTGGCGCTGGCCGGCAAGGGCATCACCGAGCTGGCGGCCGCCCAGCGCGCGGCGCTGGCCGCCTGACGGGAGCGCGGCGATGCGTCTCGTGCTGGCCTCCAACAACGCGAAGAAGCTCAAGGAACTGCGGGCGCTGTTCGGCACGCTGCCGATCGAGCTGGTGCCGCAGGGCGAACTCGGCGTCTCGGAAGCCGACGAGCCGCACCACACCTTCGTCGAGAACGCGCTGGCCAAGGCGCGCCATGCCGCTCGCGCCGTCGGCGGCGCGGCGATCGCCGACGACTCCGGGCTGTGCGTCGACGCGCTCGGCGGCGCGCCGGGCGTGATCTCGGCGCACTACGCAGCGCTGCCGGCCGAGGCCGCCGCTCTGGCCGACCGCGAGGCGCGCCGCGCCGCGCAGGACGCGGCCAACAATGCGCTGCTGCTGGAGCGCATGGCCGGCGTCGCCGACCGCCGCGTGGCTTTCGTCAGCGTCATCGTCGCGCTGCGCCACGCCGACGACCCCGAGCCGCTGGTCGCCGCCGGACGCTGGAACGCCGAACTGCTGGCCGAACGCCGCGGCAGCGGCGGCTTCGGCTACGACCCGCTGGTCTACGTGCCCGAACTCGGCGCGACGGCGGCCGAGCTCGACGCCGCGACGAAGAACGCGCACAGCCACCGCGCCCGTGCCGCGGCGCAGATGACGGCGTTGATGCGCAACGCCTGGCACCTTGGCTGAGCCCCGCGCCGAAGCGACGCTGCGCTGGCTGAAACCCGGCGCCGTGCGTCTGGACGCGCTGCCGCCGCTGTCGCTGTACCTGCACGTGCCCTGGTGCCTGCGCAAGTGCCCGTACTGCGACTTCAACTCGCACGAACTGGGCGGCGGCCGGCCCGACGCGGCGCTGCAAGCGCGGTATGTCGACGCACTGGTCGCCGACCTCGAAGCCTCGCTGCCGCTCATCTGGGGCCGGCCGGTGATCAGCGTCTTCATCGGCGGCGGCACGCCCAGCCTGCTGGAGCCCGGGCAGGTCGACCGGCTGCTGGCCGCCGTGCGGGCGCGCCTGCCGCTGGAGCCCGGCTGCGAGATCACGCTGGAAGCCAACCCCGGCACCTTCGAGCGCGAGCGTTTCGCCGCCTTCCGCGCCGCCGGCGTCACGCGGCTGTCGGTCGGCGTGCAGAGCTTCGACGACGCCGCGCTGGCCGCCATCGGCCGCGTGCACGACGGCGCCCAGGCGCGGGCCGCGCTCGAGGAGGCGGCGCGTGCCTTCGACACCTTCAACCTCGACCTGATGTACGCGCTGCCCGGCCAGGACCTGGCGGCGCTGGCGCGCGACCTGGCCACGGCGTTGTCGTTCTCGCCGCCGCATCTGTCGATCTACCACCTGAGCCTGGAGCCGAACACACGCTTCGCCTCGCGTCCGCCCGAAGGCCTGCCCGACGACGACCTGGCCAGCGACATGCTGGACCTGATCGCCGAACGCACCGCCGCCGGCGGGCTGGCGCGCTACGAGGTCTCGGCCTTCGCGCGGCCCGGGCACCGCTGCGTGCACAACCAGAACTACTGGCACTTCGGCGACTACCTGGGCCTGGGCGCCGGCGCGCACGGCAAGCTGTCGTTCGCCGAACGAGTCGTGCGCCAGGTGCGCTGGCGCGAGCCGCAAGCCTACGTCGAGCAGGCGCTGGCCGGCCACGCGGTGTCCAACGAGCACGAGGTCGGCGCGGCCGAGCTGCCGTTCGAGTTCATGCTCAACGCCTTGCGCCTGCGCGAGGGCTTCGAGCTGGGCCTGTTCGCCGAACGCACCGGCCTGTCGCCGACGACGCTGGAGCCGGGGCTGACGAAGGCGCTGGAGCGTGGCCTGCTGGAACGCCAGGGCGCGCGCCTGGTGCCCACCGCACGCGGCTTCGACTTCCTGTCCGACCTGCAGCAGCTGTTCCTGGCCGCCTGAGCGGCCCGGCGCTCAGTGGATGAGCTTGGCGCCGGCGACGACGAGCAGCGTCGCGATCGCCGGCCGCAGCACGCCTTCGGGCAGGCGGGTGCCCAGATGCGAGCCGAGGATGATTCCGGGGATCGAACCGATCAGCAGCGTGCCCAGCAGCAGCAGGTCGACGTTGCCCAGCATCAAGTGGCCGGTGCCGGCGACGATGGTCAGCGGGATCGCGTGCACGATGTCGGTGCCCACCAGCCGTGACGGCGTCATCCGGAACGGGTACAGGTAGACCAGCATCACCGCGCCGAGCGCGCCGGCGCCGATCGAGGTCAGCGTCACCAGCAGGCCGAGGATGGCGCCGGCCAGCACCGTCAGCGCCGGCTGCCAGCGCTTGAAGTCGACCGGCGACACGGTGCGCAGCTTCAGGCCCACGGCCTGCACGCGCTTCTTGAACAGCATCGCCACCGCGGTCAGCAGCAGCACTGCGCCCAGAGCGTCCATCAGCAGAGCGCTCTTGAGCTGCGAGGCGTTGGTCAGGTGCAGCCAGGCCAGCGTCGCGATCGAGGTCGGCAGGCTGCCCAGGCACAGCAGCTTGAGCACCTCGCGGTCGACGGTGCCCTTGGAGTGGTGCACGAAGCCGCCGACCGACTTGGTGATCGCGGCGAACCAGAGGTCGGTGCCGATCGCCGAAGCCGGCGCGACGCCGAACAGCAGCACCAGGATCGGCGTCATCAGCGCCCCGCCGCCGACGCCGGTGATGCCGACGATAGTGCCGACTCCGAAGCCGGCCACGGCATTCACCCACGACGCGTCCAAATTCGTTCCTCGCTGCTGATCCGCCGCCGATGCTAGTCGCACGCATGAAGGCGTGCCGCTGCAGGCCCGTGGCTGCGGGGTCAGCAAGCTCCGGGCCGGCGTGCGGCCCGCATTCCCGGGGTCAGACCCGCGTGGTGGCCAGGCCGGCGGTGCTGCGCAGGCGCTCGATCAGCGCCGGGGCGATGCGCTGCAGCGGCAGCACCTCGTGCGCCGCGCCGTGGGCGATCGCTTCGCGCGGCATGCCGAAGACGACGCAGGTCGCTTCGTCCTGGGCCACGTTCCAGCTGCCGGCGTCGCGCATCTCGCGCATCGCGCGCGCGCCGTCGGCGCCCATGCCGGTGAGCATCACGCCCAGCGCGTTCTGGCCGACCACCCGCGCCGCCGACTGGAACAGCACCTCGACCGAGGGCTTGTGGCGGTTCACCGGGTCGCCGTCGCGCACGCGGGCGATGTAGTTGGCGCCCGAACGCTCCACCGACAAATGCAGGCCGCCCGGGGCGATGTAGGCGTGGCCCGGCAGCACGCGCTCGCCGTCCACGGCCTCGGCGACGCGGATGCGCGCCAGCCCGTTCAGCCGCGCGGCGTAGCTCTTCGTGAAGCCCGGCGGCATGTGCTGGGTGATCATCACCGCCGGCGAGTCCGGCGGCAGCTGGGTGATGCCTTCGCGCGTCGCTTCGGTGCCGCCGGTGGAGGCGCCGATGAAGATGATCTTCTCGGTCGACAGCCGGCCCAGCGGGCTCACCGACACCGGCTTGGCGGCGCCGCCGCCGGCGGCGGCCGGAGCCGGCGCCAGGCGGTGCACGCGGGCCTTGGTCGCGGCGCGGATCTTCTCGGTGATGTCGTCGCCCAGCTGGCGCAGGCCGTCGGCGACGCCGATCTTGGGCTTGGCGACGAAGTCGACGGCGCCCAGTTCCAGCGCCTTCATCGTCACCTCGGCGCCGCGTTCGGTCAGCGTCGAGACCATCACCACCGGCATCGGCCGCAGCCGCATCAGGCGCGACAGGAAGTCGATGCCGTCCATGCGCGGCATCTCGACGTCCAGCGTGATGACGTCGGGGTTCAGGTTGCGGATCATCTCGCGCGCCACCAGCGGGTCGGCGGCGGCGCCGATGCAGGTCATGTCCGGCTGGCGGTTGATGATCTCGGCCAGCAGGCCGCGTACGAGAGCGGAATCGTCGACGACGACGACGCGGGTCTTGCTCATCCTCTTGTTCTCCTGCGTCCGTGGCGCCGAGTTCAGAACAGGTCGACGCTGCCGCCGCTGCTGCCGGCGGGAACGCGCTGGGTCGCGGCGGCGCGTTCCTGCGCCACCAGGGCCTCGGTGTTGGCCGAAGCCAGTTTCTTGACCATCGCCTTGCCGCTGTGCGGCAGGAAACACACTTTGCGCGGATAGATGTCCAGCACGTCCTTGCTGACCACCGTGATGCGCTCGGTGCGCAGATAGTCCATCACGAAGGTCGTGTTGCGCTCGCCGACGTTGATGCTGTTCATGCCGCTGATGACCGCGCCGCCGCCGAAGACCTTGGCTTCCATCGTCGAACGCGTGGCGCCGCGCTTGATCATCTCGTTGATCAGCAGTTCCATCGCGAACGAGCCGTAGCGGCCGCAGTCGGCCGAGCCGCCGGCGTCGGGCAGCATGAAGTGGTTCATGCCACCGATCTTCTTCTCGCGGTCCCACAGGCAGGCGGCGATGCACGAGCCCAGCGTCGTCATGATGAGGATGTCCTCGTCGTGCACGAAGAACTCGCCGGGCAGCACCTTCACCGCTTCGTTGCGGAAGTGCGAGTCGTAGAAGAAGAACGAGGCCTCGCCCGGGCGACGCGATGCGCTCTTCAGACGCTCCAGGCGCGAGGGCCCGGAGGGCGCACGCGCGGCAGGCGCCGCGGACAGGGAGGCGATTGACATGGTCGTCTTATCGTCCGGTTCGGATACGTTCTTGAGTCAGGACAATCTCGCAGGTCGACTCAGACACGCTCGTAGATCGTTTTTCCGCGCAATCTGAACAGATCGCGCGAGTCGGTGAAGTTCTCCGAGTGGCCGACGTAGAGCAGGCCGCCGGGCTTCATCGCCGCGTGCGTGCGCTCGAGCACCTTGCGCTGCGTCGGGTTGTCGAAATAGATCATCACGTTGCGGCAGAACACGATGTCGAACGGGTCGCCCAGCGCCGACCAGCTCGTGCTCATCAGGTTGAAGGTACGGAACTCGATCAGCCGCGACAGCTCGGGTTTGACCCGGATGAAGCCTTCGTTCTTGGCCGTGCCGCGCATGAAGTGGCGCTTGAGCCGCTCGGGCGACAGGCCGCGCGCGTCGGCGCCGTAGACGCCGCGGCTGGCGGTGGCCAGCACCTTGGTGTCGATGTCGCTGCACAGGATCTTCACCTGCGCCGAGGCGCCCAGCGTCTCGGCCACGGTCATCGCCAGCGAGTACGGTTCCTCGCCGGTCGACGCGGCGTTGCACCAGATGCGGATCGGCTTGGAGGCGCGCGCACGCAGGTCCTCCACCAGTGCGTGGAAGTGGTGCTCCTCGCGGAAGAAGGCCGTCAGGTTGGTGGTCAGGCAGTTGATGAACTCCTGCCACTCCTGGTCGGAGCCGCCGCGTTCGAGCGCCTGCAGATAACTCGAGAAGTCGCGGTAGCCGGTCTCGCGCAGCCGGCGCGACAGCCGGCTGTAGACCATCGCCTGCTTGCCCGCGTGCAGGCTGATGCCGGCGCGCTGGTAGATCAGCTGGCGGATGCGTTCGAAGTCGGCCGCCGAGAGCGTGAACTCCTGTTCGGCAACATTGGCCAGCACGGGCAGGGCAGCGTTCATGGCGGGACGGGGCCGGGCACGCAGCGCCAAGCCGAGGATGATGATTCCGGCCGCCAGTGTCGCGTCACGCGCCGTTGCCGTGGGCTGGAGTTGTGAGGCGTTTTCCTCTCAGATCCCATTTGCGAGGGGCGTAACCCCGGCTAGACTGGTGCTTTCCCGGGGGTGTCGGACCGATCGGCGCCCCAAGACCGCATCCCGTGGATCGTCCCTGTCACCCGATTCCCGCCGACGAGACCCTGCCGCTGCGCCTGGACCAGGCGCTGCAGTTGCTCGCCCATTCCGGCGTGCCGGAGCCGCACGGCGAGCGCGGCAGCACCGCCTGGATGCAGCAGCTGATCGACGCGCTCGTCGAACTGTCCAGCCGTGACGCGCTGACCGGCCTGTCCAACCGCCGCGCCTTCCAGCTCGCGCTCGAACGCGAGATCGATCGCGTCGCACGCAGCGGCGAGCCGGCGTTGATGCTGGTCGCCGACATCGACCACTTCAAGCTCGTCAACGATCGCTTCGGCCACGCCGCCGGAGACGAGGTCATCCGCGCCGTCGCCGGCGTGCTCGCCGACAGCGTGAGGCCGATGGACCTGGTCGCCCGTGTGGGTGGCGAGGAGTTCGCGATCATCCTGCCCAACTGTCCGCACACTTTCGGCCAGACCGTGGCCGAAAGGATCCGCCAGCAGGTCGAGCGCCTGCGCGTACCCTGTGCCAACGGCCGCGAACTGGCCGTCAGCATCAGTGTCGGCGGTGCGTTCGCGCCGCAATGGGTGCGTTCCACGCCGGCGCTGTGGCTGGAACGTGCCGACCTGCAGCTCTACGCGGCCAAGGCCGCCGGCCGCAACCGCGTGCTTCTCGAGCCGACGGCGGACTCGCACGTCAGCCACGAGGAAAAGCGACTGTTGTTCGACTCCACGAGCTTCCAGGACTTCATATGACCGACGGTATCCCGCCGGCCGCCGTGCCAAGCTCCCGAGACGACGCCCCGCGCGCCGCGCGGCCGCGTGCGCGCATCAGCGCGATCACCAGCGGCAAGGGCGGGGTCGGCAAGACCTTCGTCGCCGCCAATCTGGCCGCCGCACTCGCCCGCCAGGGCCGGCGCGTGCTCGTGCTCGACGCCGACCTGGGGCTGGCGAACCTGGACGTCGTGCTCAACCTGTATCCCAAGCTGACGCTGCACGACGTCTTCACCGGCAAGTGCTCGCTCGAGGACGCGCTGTTGCCGGCGCCGGGCGGCTTCACGGTGCTGCTCGCCGGCTCGGGCATGGTCGAGTACTCGCGCATGACGCCCGAAGTGCGCGACCAGCTGCAGCGCGTGATCTCCGAGGTCGCGCCGCGTTTCGACCACGTCATCCTGGACACCGGCGCCGGCATCTCCGACGTCGTGCTCTACGCCGTCTCTCTGGCCGACGACGTGTTCGTCGTCGCGACGCCCGAGCCGACCTCGCTCACCGACGCCTACGCGACGATCAAGGTCCTGGCGACCACCCAGGGCCGGCGCCAGATGCACGTGCTGGTCAACCAGGCCCGCCGCCCCGGCGAAGGCCGTGCCGTGCGCCAGCAGCTGCAGGCCGTCGTCGACCGCTACGTCGTGCCCTCGCTGGACGGCCCGGTGCGCCTGGACCTGCTCGGCGAACTGCCGGCCGATCCCTCGGTGCGCGAAGCCGTGCTGCGCCGCCAGCTGCTGCTCGAAAGCCTGCCCGGTGCGCCGGCCGCCATCGCGATGGTCGGCGTCGCGACGCGGCTGCTGGCTTCCACCGACGGCGTCAGGTGAGCGAGGCCACGGCCCCGACGCCGTTCGAGCGCCTGGACGGCGAGACCGGCGTGCGTGCGCTGGTCGACCGCTTCTACGACCTGATGGAGCTCGAACCGGCCTACGCCGGCCTGCGCGCGCTGCATCCGCAGAGCCTGGACGGCTCGCGCGACAAGCTGTTCTGGTTCCTCTGCGGCTGGCTGGGCGGCCCCGACCACTACGTGCAGCGTTTCGGCCACCCGCGGCTGCGCGCCCGCCACCTGCCGTATGCGATCGGCATCGCCGAGCGCGACCAGTGGATGGCCTGCATGATCCAGGCGCTGGCCGAGCGCGAGATCGAGCCGGCGCTGGCCGACAAGCTCGCCGAGTCGCTGTTCGGCACCGCCGACTGGATGCGCAACCAGGGCGGCTGATTCAGCGCCGCGCGCAGGCCGGCGCCGGGCCGGCCGCCGGGCCGACGGGCAGGGCGCGCACCGCCTTCAACTCGCGCGACAGCGTGCTCTCGGCCGACTGGTTCCCCGCCAGCAGGCGCTGCGCCTGGTTCTCGTGATCCGCCGCATCGGCGGCCAGCACCGGCCCGCCGGCGTGCGCCAGGCGCGCGCACAGCAGATGCCAGCGCGCCGCGAGGCCGGGCGCCGTCTCCCACAGGCCGGCGCCGGTGAGCGCCGCGGCCAGGCCGCCCAGGCGGCGCGCCGCGGTCGCGCCGTCGTCTTGCGCGAGGTCCAGCGCCGTGAGCTGGAACGCGGCCTGCAGTTCCAGCCCGCGCGCCGGCGGGCGCTCCAGGCCGGTGTCGCGCAAGGGCGCCAGCAGCGTGCGCGCGGCCGCGGCGTGGCCTTGAAGGCCTTCGATGCGGGCACGCATCAGGCGCTGGCGTTCGGCCAGCGCCGGCGCGGCGCGACCGTCGCCCAGGCGCGAGTCGACCTCGTCGAGCAGGCGCCTGGCCGCATCGCCGCGGCCCTGCATCGCCAGCGTCAGCGCCAGGTCCTGGCGCACGTTCTCGGCGGCCACGCTGTCCGGGCGCAGCAGCTGGCGCAGCGTCAGCGCTTCGTTCAGCCGCCGTTCGGCCTCGGCGAGGCGGCCTTGCTCGCGCAGCACGGTGCCCAGCTCGAAGAGCACCAGGCTCGTCTGCAGCCGGCGCGCCTCGCCCTGTGCCGCCCAGCGCCGCCGCGCTTCTTCCAGCAAGGGCAGCGCGGCATCGAAACGGCCGGTCGCCGCCGCCAGCGAGCCCAGCCGCAGGCGCAGCTGCTGGGTGTCGAGATGGTCCTCGCCGTAGCGGCGCCGGGCCTCGTCCAGCGCCGTCTGCAGCGTCTGCACGGCGGCGCCGTAACGCAGGCGCTGGGCCTGCACCTCGGCCAGGTAGGCGCGGCGCACGCCCAGGTCCCATGCGGTGGCTTCGCGGCGCGCGCGGCGGATGCTCTCGGCCAGCAGCGGCTCGGCCTCGGCCGGGCGCTGCTGGCGGTACAGCACGGTGCCGAGCACGCCCATCGCGGCGGCGATCTGGTCCTCGTCGTGCGCGGCCTGGGCGTCGGCCAGCGCGCGCCGTGCGAGCGCCTCGGCGTCCCGCAGGTCGCTCGCCTCGCGCACCATCGCCAGCGACTGCCACAGCGCGCTGCGCCCGGCCGAGGGCGTGCTGGCCGCTTCGGCCACCGCCAGCGCGCGTTCGGACAGCGCGCGTGCGGCGGCCGGCGCCACCTTGCCGCTCTCGTGGCTGCGCCCCAGCAGCCGCGCCAGCGCCTGCAGATGCGGCTCGGAGCCGCTGCCGTACAGCCGTGCCGCCTCCTGCTCGGCGCGTTCGGCCAGCGGCAGGCTGCGTTCGTCGAGGTCGAGCTCGGCGTACAGCGCGCTCAGCGTGCCGGCCAGCTGCTGGCGCGCCGCGGGCTGGTCGGCCAGGGCCTCGTCCAGGCGCTGCGCGCCCAGGTCGAGCAGCTCGCGCGCGCTGACCTGGCGCGCCTTCTGCGGGTCGTCCTGGCGCGCCGAGCTGGCGTTGAAGATGCCGACCAGGAAGTCCTGCACCGCGGTCGCGCGCTCGGCGGCCTGGCGGGCCTCGGCGCTGGCGGCGGTCGCGGCACGGGCCAGCTCCTGCGCCCGGCGCGCCTGCACCAGCGCGACGGCCGAGCCGGCGAGCAGCGCCGTCGCGGCGAGTGCCGCCGCCGCCACCGGCGTGCGGTGCCGGCGCAGCAGGCGGCGCAGGCGCTCGGCGCGTGGCGGCACCCGCGCCGACACGGCTTCGCCGACCTGCCAGCGGCGCAGGTCCTCGGCCAGGGCGCCGGCGCTGGCGTAGCGCCGCGCCGGCTCGCGGGCCAGCGCGGTGGCCAGCACCGCGTCGAGATCGCCGCGCAGCGCCTTCGCACGCTGCGGGTCCGCCGCGACGCGGCTGGCCAGCGGCAGCTCTTCGTCGGCGACGGCGCGCGCGAGTTCGGCCGCGCTCCGGGGGCGCCGGTGCGGGCGCTGGCCGGTGCACAGCTCGAAGCCGACGACGCCCAGGCCGTAGACGTCGCTGGCCGTGCCCAGCGGCCGCGCCAGCACCTGCTCGGGGCTGGCGTAGTCGGGCGTCAGCGCGCGCTGGCCGACCTCGGTGTCGGCGCCGTCGCCGCCGGGGTCGAGCAGCCGGGCGATGCCGAAGTCCAGCAGCCGCACCTCGCCGTCGGCGGTGACGAGGATGTTGGCGGGTTTGAGGTCGCGGTGGATCACCAGGCGCGAATGGGCGTAGGCCACCGCGTCGCAGGCCTGCGCCAGCAGCGCCAGGCGCTCGTGCAGGCTGCTGCCGCGCGCCGCGCACCAGGCGTCGATCGGCTCGCCCTGCACGATCTCCAGCGCCAGCCAGGGCCGGCCCAGCGCGTCGACGCCGGCGTCGTAGAGCCGGGCGATGTGGCGGTGCTCCAGCGAGGCGAGGATGTCGCGTT